>JAKFCV010000019.1:0-417011 GCA_036676435.1 Pedobacter sp.
AAATTTTTAAAACTTAAATATGAAGAAGAATACCACTGTAGCTGTAGGTTCATTAAGTAAGCGTGATACGATAACGGGAGTCCTGATCATCGGATTTCTCTTTTTTATGTTTGGCTTTACCTCCTGGATAAATGCGATCCTGATCCCTTACTTTAAAATAGCTTTCCAGCTGACCCATGTTCAGTCCTACCTGGTTACGTTTGCTTTTTACATCTCATATTTATTGTTTTCTGTTCCGGCTTCCTTTCTTTTAAAGAATGTAGGCTTTAAGAAAGGAATGATGATCGGCTTCTGGATCATGTCCGGCGGGGCTTTCCTGTTTGTTCCGGCAGCCATTACCATGACCTATGAGCTGTTCCTTCTGGGATTGTTCTCTATCGGCGCCGGCCTGGCCCTGCTTCAGACGGCAGCCAACCCCTACATTACCATTCTGGGTCCTAAGGAACGGGCAGCACAGCGGTTCAGTATCATGGGAATTTGTAATAAAGGGGCGGGTATTCTGGCGCCTTTATTATTTGCAGCGGTTATTTTCAGGGCTACCGACAGTGATATGTTTGATAACCTGGCCCAGATGAGCGAAGCCGAAAAGAATGCGGCATTGCATGAGCTGATCCAGAGGGTCATAATTCCCTATGCCTGTGTAGGTACCTTTCTTTTCCTGCTTGGGATGTTCATCCGCTTTTCACCGCTTCCGGAGATTGATACCGAACATGAAAGCGAGGATGTTGCCCTGGCCAATGTTGATAAGACCAGTGTTACGCAGTTCCCTCACCTGGTTCTTGGAGCTGTTGCCATATTTCTGCATGTGGGAACCCAGGTTATCTCCATTGATACGGTGATCAGTTATGCAGCGACCATGAACCTGAATTTAATTGAAGCCAAAGTATTTCCGTCCTATACGCTTACGGCACAGATCTGCGCCTATATAGTTGGGATTGTTGCTATCCCCCGGTTCTTCAGCCAGTTGAATGCCCTGCGCGTGAGCACGGTTCTGGGGATTATTTTAACGCTTCTGATAGTCTTTGCAAGGGGGCAGGTAACTTTCCTGGGTCATACCACAGATATTTCTATCTGGTTTGTGGTGATGCTCGGACTGGCCAATTCCCTGGTATGGGCGGGTGTATGGCCGCTGGCTCTTGACGGCCTGGGAAGATTTACCAAGATCGGGGCATCGCTAATGGTTATGGGTCTGGCGGGCAACGCTATCCTGCCGCTGATTTACGGATATTTCGTAGACCTTTCCAGTGCACGCGAAGCCTATTGGGTTCTCTTTCCATGTTACATGTTCCTTGTTTTCTATGCATTCAGGGGGTATAAGTTGAGGAAATGGACCAGATAATTTAAAAGTTATTCTATATACGGGGTTGATGAATGAAAGAGCCGGGAATGTATATAGCGTGATATAAATTCAAAATAAATCTCAAAAGAGTCAGTATAATGAACAACGAATCCAAACCGGGAATTGATCGTAGACGATTTCTTAGCACGGGTGGCATTGCCCTGCTGGGAGCTTCCATGTCGGGGGTATTATGCAATGTCCCGATAGCAAAAACGGATGAAACGGAAATAGGAAAATTGCAGCCCGATGGCTGGAAGAAAATGATGCAGGAGGGCCTGAAATACAGGAAGCTGGATGCTCATAATCACGTGTTCAATAATGGAGCACAGGTTAATGAAAGCTGTGACAGACTGGGGATCACCCGCGCAGCATGTTCTGTTCCTGGTGGTAAAACGGTCAAAATCATCCGTGAAAACAATGACAGTGTGTTGAAAGCAATGAAGGAGTTTCCCAACCGAATCATGGGCCAGTGTTATATAAATCCGACTTTTAAGAAAGAAGCCATTGAGGAGATTGACCGCTGTGTGGATAATGGAATGGTCATGTTAGGCGAACTCTATGATGCAGTAAAAATCAATGATCCTTTGTATTACCCGGTCATTGAAAGATGCATTAAACATAAAATTCCTCTTATGTTACACGGCGTAACAACCCTCGGCAACTGGAGGCCCGGGTACCTACCCACAAATCCGCCGAACTCTTCTGTGCCTGAAGATTTTGTTGAAATCGCCAATCGCTACCCGGAAGCAATGATCATATGCGGTCATATCGGGGGAGGTGGCAACTGGGAGTATATGTGCCGGGTATTAAAAGATGCCCCTACTCTTTACCTAGATACCAGCGGCAGTGTTAGTGATGAAGGAATGATTGATATGGCCGTAAAATTTCTGGGTGTTGACCGTCTTCTTTTTGCCACCGACATCAATTATGAAACCGGCGTAGGGAAAATAATGTGGGCTAATCTCACAGACATCGAGAGGAAAAAGATCTTCTTTGAAAATTTCAATAATTTATTAAGAAAGGCAGGGAATCATGTTGATTGATATTAATTCCTATATAGGTAATTGGCCATACAGGGGACTTCGGGGGAATACCCTCGAAGAAATGCTTAAACGAATGAATAATTTCGGGGTGGATATGGCAGTTGTGGCTAATCTCAATGGCCTCTTTTATGTGGATGTACAGCAGGCTAATGAGGAATTAAATGCGGCAGTACTTTCTAATAAAGCGTTCAAAAATCGCTTCATACCTTTTGCAAGTATAAATCCCATTCTTCCATGGTGGAAAGATTCGCTTGCAGAATGTCATGAGAAGTTCGGAATGAAAGGTATCCGGCTATACCCGCTTTATCACCAATATAAGTTAACCGATCCGGGCTGTATTGAGCTTGTTAAGGCTGCACGCGACAGGGGTATGGCTGTTTCAATTCCTTTAAGGATGACGGATCTGCGGGAGCGCTCATGGCTGGATGTAAATGATGCATTAAGTTATAATGATATTGCTTCCCTGGTCAGCAAAGTTCCCGATGCGAAATATATGGTTCTGGATGCCAGATTAACAGATAATCAACCAAGGACAACCCCGGAGGCTACTAAAATACTGCAGGCAGCCAATATACTTTTCGATACTTCAAGAGGTAGCGGGGTTCCCATTAAAGGACCTAATAGCGAGAGTCTTCAGGATCTGCTGAAAACTTTCGGACCTGAAAAACTAGCCTTTGGTACAGAAACACCCTTTGTAGATTACTGCTCTCCCTTTCTCAGGGTAGCTGTTTTCGAAGAGGCTGATGATGCCCTTAAAGCATTAATCTGGTCAGGTAATGCACGTCGTATGTTAAAAATTTAGAGAGAAATAAGTGAAAAATTTATTCCCGGGTTGTTAATCAGTTGACAATCCTTTAGGCTACGAGGTAACAGGAATTTGAAATCCAAAATAATCAGGATTGAGAACAGAAATACGATATAGAATGAATAAGACGGTACTGCTTACTGTTATGGCATTTTTGCTGATCGTTCACGCAAGTGCTCAAAAGCCTGGCAGTAAGGTTCTGTATACCCTGTTGAACGATTTTGAGACTGGTGAACTCTATGGTTGGGAGCCTTATCCTTACAATCAGGATGAAGGATATGATGCGCTGTATTTTACAAGGAAAAGTCCAACTCACAACAACAGCAAGTATTCCCTTTCGCGTCCTGTCAGAGCAAATGAATCGGCAGAACTTGATCATGGATTCACAAGAAAGCTTAATTTGTGGACCACCGCAGATACCCGAATTCGTGCTGCTGTTTATTTCCATAGCGACCGAAATGCCGGTACACTTGAACTTTCATTAGGAACATTTGATGGCCGGCGGTATACCTGCACTATTCAGAAGCCGGAGGCAAACCGTTGGCTGGAACTGGATATCCCCAGGGAAGAATTTAAACTCAATGGTCTACCACTTGCTGCTGAAGAACATATTCAGATTGTAACTATAAAGGGTAGCTACCCAGTGGTTTATTACCTAAACACTTACACGATCCTGATGGACGATTTCCAGATCAATGGAGAGCGCGACCGACGTTTTATAAGCAGTGTTCCTTCATCAAGCCATTTTGAGATGTTTGATGTATCAGTTTTGAATAAACATTTTTTTTACGGGGATAACATCAGTCTTGAAACTGCCCCGGAGGATAACACAGCTTTACGAAATGTTAAAGCTACACTCCTGGATAGCCGCGGTAAAATAGTCAGGGACAATATTCCATTTACAAGAAATGCTAATAAATGGGTAAATGGATCTGTATATACTTTAAGTGAAAAGGACGCCCGCGGGCAATGGGAGATCAGGCTGAAAGGCGAAGATGAACAGGGTAGGGACACCCGTTGGGCGTTCAGATTTCTGATGCCGGGCAATAAGGTCAGTTCTCATCCACGACTGTTCTTCTCATCCGGAGAACTTAAGGAACGCTTGGCAAATGAGAAGTCAGCAATAGCCAAAAGTATTCTCGAAAAGGCGCTTCAGAATAATAATTTCATGAAGGTGAATGTGGATGCGATCACCGAGCAGGCCGATAAAACAGGAGAAGCTTTAAGTGCCGGGCCTTATTCGCCGGGTGCAAGTGAAGCAACCGGCTGGCGATCCACTATGGACGCTTTATGCCGCGTCATTGAGGGGGGAAGTTTCCGATATGCCTTCACGGCTGATAAAGCATCCGGGGAACAGGCTAAAAAAGCGCTTCTAAAACTTTGTTCATTCTCCAAGTGGAATAACAGCTGGATGCTTGATCGTAAATTCTGGACATATTACCCTGTAGGCGAAACAATGACCCGCGTGGCTTATGGATATGATATGCTTTATGATATTTTAACTGAACCCGAACGTAAGGTTGTCAGGGATGCCATCATGGACAAAGGCTTGAAGTACTTTCAAAGGGATATGGTGGAAATGAACCGCATGCCCTCAAATAACTCAAATCACATTGCAGTAATCGTAGCAGGCCACGCGCTTGCGGCAATCGCCATTTACGGGGATGATCCGCAGAACCCGTATCTGGAGCCTTATATTTCTGGCATAATTACAAAGGCAAAAGCTTTTATCGACAGGGCCTACTATGAGGATGGAAGCTATGCAGAACCTAATAACGGGTATTTACATATGGCTACCATGGCATTATCGGAGATGCTCCCGGCAATAGAGCGGAATTTTGGTATCGATTATTCGACGACAACAAATGTGCAGCATTTTTATAAATATATCGTTCAGGCAACAGATGCCGCCAGCCAGACGAAGGATTATGGATACAGTTCATCCAGTATGCATATGCAGGATTTTGGGGATGACTGGGACTATGGATTTTTAGGCCGCCAGTTGCATTCTCAATGGTTTGTACACCGCACCGGAAACCCATTACTATACAACTATGTTAAACGGCATTGGGAAGCAGGTAATGGCGGATATTTTGCTTACCTCTGGTACAGGGATGATATTAAGCCTGTTTCAAGAGAAACTCTTCCGCTTTCTAAAGTCTTTAGCGCAGATGGGATGATCATGCGTTCCGGATGGGATGATGCTTCTACCGTTATTAATACGCGTGTAGGTCCAAATGCAAACCATTCTCATTATGATCAGGGAAGCCTGCAGATCATGACGAACGGTGAATTTCTTCTTACCGACCCGGGTGTAGGTGCAGAGGGGTATTATAATAATCTGGATTACCTGATATATAATATTCAGGCAATAGCACATAATGTGATGCTCGTTGATCATGACCCCGAAAGCCAGGAACCCGCCGATTTTGATAATGGAATTGCCGCACTCCGTAAATGGCCCCGGATCCTGCACAGCTTCACCGGCAAATATTCAGATGCTCTTGAAAGTGATCTGACATCAGTTTACAAGGGAAAGCTTGATAACTATACACGTACCCTTCTTTACATTAAGTCTGGTCCCGTCTTCCTTTTTGATAAAGTGAAAAGTAAAGATCCAGCTGGTCATGTTTACAGCTGGCTCTTTCATGCCGCTCAGAATGAGAGTAAGCGATCCATCAGTTTTAGCAATCCGAGAGTAATAATAGACCGTCCGAATGCGCGTCTGACCCTCGATGTGATCTCGCCTGAAATCAGTTCGGGCAGGATCAGGGATAATAATGAGGATAAAGAAAGCTTTGTCAGTCTTTCCAGCAAAAAACTTGGCTCCGCAAATTTTCTGGCCGTGATAATGCCGGAGGCTAAACCTGTAGGGGGGGAATATTCTTCACGGCCGGTAAGTACCAGGATGAATGAAAACGGATGGATCGGAGCAAAGGTTGAGCATGGCGGAGGATATTATATTGGGTTCTTTAATAGCGGCACAGCATCAGCCGGCAGTCCCGGAGGATTTAAAACAGATGCTGAATGTTTAACCGCTTCATTTACTAAATCGGGGACCCTGGTGAATGCATATTTTAAAGGAAGTGATTTTGAGGGCCATGGATTAGCAGTAAAATCTACTCAAGCAATAAGTGCAGCTATTGCAATAAGCACGGGGCAATATGATATGGATATTAATTCGGATCAGGTGACTGCAATTACTATTTCAGTTTCCTCAAAACCTTTATCCGTTCTTCTGAATGGTCATGCCATCAATAGCTACAGGTTTGATAAGAATAATAAAGGCCTGAGCATTAAAATAGAGAAAGGGATGAATAATATCATAGTGAAACGATCAGATGAAAAATAAAATATTAATAAACAAATAACAATTAAACAGGATGAAAAAGCAATTACTTATTCAATTTGCGGCATTTTGCCTCATAGTTAATTGTGCGATTGCACAGCAACCCAACCGGGTCCCCTATAAATTATTTGATAATTTCGAAACGGGTGAACTCTATGGCTGGGAAACTTACCCGTATGCTCAGGACATAGCATTTGATGCTCTTTATTATGCGAGCAAAACGCCGACGTATAAAAATAGCAAATATGCCCTTGCACGCCCTTTTAAGGCCCATGATACCAATGAGCTCTATCAGGGTTTTACCAAACGACTTAACCTCTATGCCAATTCAGGCACCAGGGTAAAAGCTGCGGTGTATTTTCAGAGTGACCGGAATCCGGAATCATTGGAGATTTCACTCGGTACATTTGAAGGAAAGCGGTATTTTCATATGATTGATAAGCCAAAGGCAAACCAGTGGATTGAAATTGATCTACCGATTAGTTCATTCACTTCTAAAGGCCAGGCTTTGAAAGCCGGCGAACATATTCAGGTTGTCACATTCAAAGGAACTTATCCTGTTGTCAATTATCTGTATACCTATACCATTTTAATGGATGACTTCCAGATTAATGGTGACCGGGATGCCCGTTTTATTGCAACAAGTCCTGCTTCTACCAATTTTGAGATGTTCGATCTTACTATTTTAAATAAGCACTTTTTTTATGGGGATAATATCAGCCTTAAAACTGCCCCTGAAAATAAAGTGATACTGAATAAGGTGACTGCAACTCTTGTTGACAGCAAAGGAAAGGTCGTAAAAGATAATATCTCCTTTACCCGCAGTGGAAATGAATGGGTGAATGACGCTATCTATAAATTGAGCGAAAATGATGCCCGCGGACAGTGGGAGATCAGACTTAAGGGGGTAGGTGCCCAGGGAAGTGAAACAAATTGGGCATTCCGTTTCCTGATGCCGGGTAAGAAAGTAAATGAGCATCCCCGTTTGTTCTTTTCCGCAGCTGAGTTGAAAGACCGGCTTGCAAATGAAAAATCGCCAGTTGCCAAGCGAATACTGGAACATGCAAATGAAGAGAAGGATTTCATGAAAGTGAATGTTGACGCTATTAAAGAAGGGGTGGATCGTACCGCAGAGAATCTTGTTGGTGGTCCTTATGCGAAAAATTCGGTTGGGTTTAATGCCTATGGAGAATGGAATAATCCCAACAGTACCTTAGGAAATGTAATTGAAGAAGGTAGCTTTCATTATGCATTTACGGGTGATAAAGCCGCCGGTGAGCAGGCTAAGAAAGCCCTGTTGAAATTGTCCTCTTTTTCTAAATGGAATGCAAACTGGATGCTGGAACGCAAATTCTGGACATACTATCCGGTAGGTTATACTATTAAACCAGTGGCATATGGCTATGATATGTTATATGATTTGCTAAGTGAAAAAGAAAGGGCATTTGTAAGAGAGGCTATAATGGAAAAAGGTTTGAAGCTTTTCCATCGCGATATGGTGGAAATGAACCGTATGCCATCAAACCAGACGAACCATATTGCTGTTCTTACAGCGGGCTTTGGAATAGCGGCAGCAGCTATATATGGGGATGATCCTGCTAATCCTTATCTGGAGCCGTACTTATCGGGAATTATGACTAAAGCCAAAACTTTTATTGACCGCACTTATTATGAAGACGGCAGTTATGGCGAACCTAAAAGCGGTTATATGAATATGGCGACCAAAGACCTTGTAGAAGCTCTTGCGGCATTTGAAAGAAACTTTGGCGTTGATTATACAACTACAACCAATCTTCAGCATTATTACAAATACCCTCTTCAGGCCAGCTCCACCAATGGACGTTTGCAGGATTATGGTGATGGCGGAGGGCCACAGGGGATCTCAGTTGATTTTGGTTCCCAGGTTCATGCTCAATGGCTGGTAAACCGGACAAAAAATCCATACTTATATCAGTATGTTAAGCCTTACTGGGAATCAGGAAAAGGCGGTTATCTGGGTTATCTCTGGTTCAGAGATGATATTACTCCTGCATCCCGTGAGTCTCTTCCTGTTTCCAAGTTTTTCTCGGCTCAGGGTATGGTAATGCGTTCAGGCTGGGATCAGGCTGCCACAATAATCAGTACCAGGGTAGGACCAAATTCAAACCACTACCATTATGATCAGGGAAGTTTCCAGATCCTTACAAATGGTGAAGCCCTCCTTACGGATCCGGGTGTTGGATATCTGGGTTATTATGCTAATCTGGATTATCTGGGATATAACGTCAATTCTATTGCTCATAATGTTATGCTTGTTGATCACGATCCTGAGAGCCAGGCTCCGGCACACTACGACAATGGAATTAAATCTTTAACAGAATGGCCCAGAGCTCTTCATTTATTTATCGGAAAGAATGCCGATGCTTTGGAGAGCGATCTGGCAACGGTTTATAAAGGGAAACTGGATAAATATACCCGAACGCTTCTGTACACTAAATCCGGACCATTATTCCTTTTCGACGAGGTTAAAAGTAAAGGAAATGAAGGTCATGTTTTTGACTGGCTGTTCCATGCTCCTGTAAATGAGGACAATAAGAGTTCCATTACCTATAAGGACCGCCGGATGATTGTTCAGCGTCCCAATGCCAGACTTACGCTAGATGTGGTTTCACCTGACATTGCAGCAGCAAGGGTTCGTGACCGTATTTCTAATAGTTCATATTCCGAGAGTTTCTTAACTCTTAGCAGTAAGGATAATTTGAAGGAAGCTCATTTTCTCGCAGTTCTGCTGCCGGAAGCCAAATCAGAATCAGGAAATTTTGGAACAGCTCCAAAAACTACCAGGGTGGATGCCCCAGGATGGGTTGGTGCAAAAATGGAACATATGCAGGGTTCTGATCTAGGTATGTTCAGGGTAGGAACAGAAACTGGTCCGGCCGCTGGTTTTACAACCGATGCAAAAAGATTTACGGCATCATTTGACAGATCAGGGGCTCTGAAGAAAATCTATTTCGAAGGACGTTCTATTTCCGGACAGGGAATTTCCCTGAGTGCGGATCAGTCTGTCAGAGGTACTGTCGCCCTTGATGCCTCAGGCTATGATGCTGAAATTAAATCTGCCAAAGGAGCTAACGTTAAGCTTGTACTTACCGGAAAACCATCTTCGGTTCTGGTTAACGGACAGGCAGTTCAGGATTGGACTTATGAGGAAGGATCAAAAACACTGACGGTTAAATTACCCGGCGGGACAATTCCATTCAAAATTAATAAATAAGATTTCAGGGTTTCTGTTGATCAGAAACCCTTTTTTTGATTCCGGATATTCTTTTTAATTGCATCCGTATATCCTCAATTGATTTTGGAATAAAAAATAATTACACATAATATGAAGAAAGCACAATTCCTACTGGCCGCCATCATCTGCAGTGCGATTTCCGTCCAGTCACAAAACCAGCCTGGGTTTAATCCCGATGTGCAGCTGGAACCGGCCACCTATACCGAAAATTTCGAGGATCGCGAATTGGGTGCCTGGGCTTCCTACCCTCATTGGCAGGATATTGCTTATAACCAGGATTTCCGTCCAAATGAAATAGTACCCGGTGATCCCAATATTTCGGTGGTTCAAAAAGTCACCGCATTCACCAATGTGGACAATTATGCCGGAGCCCAGAAACTGCTCGATATGTATCTGGTGCCGGGATCGAAGTTAAGTTTCAGGTATTATCTTAAATCAAATACCCCGGCAGAATCTTATACCGTACGATTTGCTGCGGGTAATTATGGTAAGATTGACTATGTCATTTCAAATCCTGAAAGGAATAAATGGATTACAGCATCGGTTAATTTTGATGACCTGGTGCGTGGAAACTCCAAGATTGCCGGTAAGGACAAGATCAGGATCTATGCACTTGCATTCATGGTAAAGTTTCCTTCCGCAGACCCGGATATGCCTATTTATTTCGGATTAGACGATATTAATTTTTCTGCGGCGCGTGAAGCGGAGTTTAAATTTAAAGCCCCGCAAATGCACAAGCTTCCCGAGTATGCGGCTTACATTCCAAAACAGCCATATTTTGCCGGGGATTATCTTGTTTTGAACGGGCAGTGGCCGGTAGATGCAAAAAAAGTAAGTCTGGACATAGTTTCTTTTACAGACGAGAATAAATCATTTCATAAAGGCGAATTAAATAAAAGCGGATCCAATTGGGCATTGAAACCTTTAAAGCTTTCCTTTCCGGAAGGCTTGTATATCGGAAAGCTAAAGGCCTGGAACGGTACAAAGGAATTGGCATCTACAGAATTCACCATTCATATCGCACCAAAGAACATGGCCGGAAAACACCCCCGCCTGCTTTTTGATGAAAATAAGAAAAAGGTGCTGGATGCTCGTTTAAAACAACCGGAATTTGCAAAGGTCTATGAGGATATTACAGTCAGCGCAAAATCTCAAAGGGAGAAAATACCCGTTAGCAGTCTCATATTTGACCTGGACCAGTTCCCAAAGGAGAATTGGCTGCCTACCTGGGATGCCTGGGGTTCAAGGATCTACCATAGCGGAGATGCCCTGAGGCAGAATGCGCGTGCCTATGCCTTCCATAACGATAAAGAAGCAGGAAAATATGTCAAAGAAGTATTGCTTAAACTTTCGGCATGGCCCAACTGGACCCATCCATGGCAGACTAACCGCGGACGATACAGTGAGCATCGTACAGGAAGCTGGGCCCATCGTGTAGCCGAGGCCTATGATCTTACCTACGATCTGATGACACCAGAAGAAAGCAGCATTATCCGCAAAGCCATTATGGCAAATATTGTGGACGGAGCACACCGTTCTTATGTTTATAATGATGATATCACTGCAGCTACTTCCAACTGGCTTGCCATGATTCTTGGAGGTTCATTAATGAATATGGCTGCAATTTATGCCGACGGACCCGAAACAGAGAATCTGGAGCCCTATTTCACAGGTGCTATGATGAAATACTATAAGTTCATTAACCGTGTCATCGACTCGAAAGACGGCGCATGGGGTGAGGGCTACGGCTATAACAGTTATTCTTTCTCGAATATGGCATATAGCCTGCCTTCCATCGATAATGTTTTTCATGTAGATCTTACCGGACCTCTGGTAGGCAGTTATAATGAATTTATCTGGGGCGGATTGATCAAAGATAAACAGTGGTTTGAATATGGAGACTCTGGAGGCCAGATGGGTCCTGCCACTTTCTGGAGTTTCCTGCTTGAAAAAAGAAGGGAACCACGTCTGAGCTGGTTCTATAATTACATGAAGACAAAGGAGAATTTCGAGGATGTTTTATTTGATACCAAAAATATTCCCCAGGATAGTCCTTTTGATGAAAATCCCGTAAAGGTTTTCCGTGAGGTTGGAACTACTGTTTTTAAAGGCGGATGGGAGAAGGACGACTTTGCATTTGTAATGCGCACCGGTGCTTTTTATAATCATCAGCATATTGATCAGGGAAGTTTCTGGCTTGCTGACCGGGGGGTGATCTTCATTGAAGAACGGCATCTTAAAAACTCGACATATTATGATGATCCGCTTTATCAGCCATGGCTGATCCAGCCGATAGGTCATTCAACTATCCTTATTGATGATAACCATCAGAGTCAGCGCACTGGAGATCATCTTAAATTTGCCCCGGGATTTGATGATCATGCCTATATTGCTAACTTCCTCGACGGTAAGGATGCATCTTTTTCATCCGGAGAGATCGGAAGATTGTATTATGATAAGGTGAAATCTCTCAGCAGAAACGTGCTTTTCATAAAGCCGCGCACTTTGCTGATGCTTGATACAGCTGTCCCGTCTGAGAAAGATGCAAAAGTGACTTTGCTTTATCAAACTGAAGAACTTGAGCATATCAAAGCAGGTAAGGATGTGTCCACTATCACTAAAAAGGGGGTCACACTGAACGTGATGCATCTTTCGCCTTCAGCAGTAGAGACTAAAGCAGTAGAAACTCCGCATTATCTCTTTACTCTTCAAAGAGTCAGACCTCTTAAGAAGGAAGGAATGCTGACCGTTTCTGCTACCACAAAGAACAAAGAACCTCTTGTGATTGCAAACCTGCTTAGTACCACTGTTGATGGAGTAGCAAATGTGGTAACCGAAGAGGGCGATGGATTTGTAAGCGGTACAGCCTCGGGTAAGAAATTCGCCTTTAACACCCGCCCAGGAAAGGTTTATAAAACAGAGGGAACCGAAACAGATGCGGCGGCTATCACCTGGAGCGGCGACCGGACTTTTGTTGCCCTCGCAAAAACTTTCCGGAATAAGGACAGATTAGTGAGTTCTGATATTCCTCTCAGTTTTGAATTGTCTGCTGATGGATTAAAATACGCAATGCAAAAGGCAGGTAAGATAACGATAGGAATGGCTTCAAAACCATCATCGGTCGTTTTAAACGGCAGTCCGGCCCGTAGTTTCGTATACGACAACGCAAAACGAGCCCTTATCGTAGATGTCCCGGAAGGAGAGGGCACGATAAGCTTTAAATAACAGGAGTTTCAGGCTGTAGGTTATAATATCAAAATTTAGTTTTTAATTCAAAAGAAAACTTAAATCCTAAAACTTATAACTTTACAGCTTGAATTTTAATACTTAAACCACTATAATATTTATACCTGCCAATACAATCAACCACAGTAAATAATTTACAAACAATAATACATGGACGAATTTTCACTGGAAAACAAAGTAATTATAGTCACCGGAGGTACCGGCATACTTGGCAATTCATTTATAAACGGGATTGTTAAAGCAGGCGGAACGGTAGGGATTCTGGGAAGAAATAAGGATATAGCGAAGGAGCGTGCTGATAATATCAATAAGAGTGGAGGCAAAGCCATCGCCCTCATTGCAGATGCCATGGATGAAGCACAGCTTATTGAGGCAAAAGATAAGATACTGAATGCTTATGGAAGAATTGATGGTTTAGTCAATGGCGCAGGAGGTAATCAGCCGGAGGGCGTTCTGATGCCCGGCGATGATATTTTCAAGATGAATTTGGCCGGTATGAAAAAGGTTATGGACCTTAATACCTGGGGCACATTAATTCCAACACAGGTTTTTGGGGAAGCAATTGCCGCAACTGCCCGGAAAGGGAGTATTGTGAATATATCTTCTATGAACTCCAAGCGTGCTATAACCCGGGTTTTGGGTTATAATATGGGCAAAGCTGCGGTGGATTGTTATAATCAGTGGTTTGCTGTTGAACTTGCAAACCGTTACGGTGACAGGATCCGAATGAATGCACTTGCTCCCGGCTTTTTCCTTACTGAGCAGAACAGAAATCTACTTACCATGCCTGACGGTACCTATACCGAAAGAGGCGAAAAGGTGATCAGAAATACGCCGTTTAAGCGCTTCGGTCATCCTGATGAACTGCAGGGCGCACTGGTTTGGCTCTTAAGTGATGCCTCTCAGTTTGTGACCGGCTCAATGATCTGTGTAGACGGTGGATTTTCAATTTTCGGAGGAGTATAAGATGAACGAATCACTTAACAATCCTTACCGTATGCAGCAAACCATGCGCTGGTATGGGCCTTCCGACCCGGTAAGTCTGGCCGATATCAGACAGGCAGGCTGTACTGGCGTCGTTACAGCACTCCATCATATTGCCAATGGCCAGGTATGGACCATGGAAGAAATAGAAAAGCGTCGACTGGAAGTGCAGAACGGGGGTATGATCTGGAGTGTGGTAGAAAGCGTTCCGGTTCATGAGAATATTAAAACCCGGTCCGGATCTTATCTCAGCTATATTGAAAATTACAAGCAGAGCATCCGGAATCTTTCTGCCTGCGGGATCCGCTGTATCACCTATAATTTCATGCCGGTACTCGACTGGACACGAACTGACCTCGCCTATGAAGTTGAAGATGGCTCCAAAGCTCTTCGGTTCGAGCGGGCTGCTTTCATTGCATTCGACCTGTACTTACTGAAACGTCCGGGTGCCCAGTACGACTATACATCGGAAGAGGTAAACCGCGCTAATGAACGATTTGCTGGGATGTCAGAAGAAGAGAAAAAGCTTCTTACCCGGAATGTAATTGCTGGTCTGCCAGGAAGTGAGGAAAGCTTCACTATCGAACAGTTTCAGCAGGCGCTTGATACCTATAAGGGAATTGATGCCGGCAAACTCCGGATGAATTTAATTCAGTTTCTAAAGGAGATAATTCCTGTTGCTGAAGAATGCGGGGTAAATATGGTTATACATCCCGACGATCCACCATATGCAATTTTGGGCCTGCCCAGAGTACTGAGCACTGCGGATGATTTTACTACCCTTATTGAGGCTGTTCCCTCTCTGAATAATGGTCTCTGCTTCTGTACCGGTTCATTTGGTGTCAGACCGGATAACGATCTGCCTGCCATGGTTAAAAAATTCGGAGACCGGATCAACTTTATCCATCTGAGAAGCACCCGGAGAAACCAATGGGGCGATTTTTATGAAGATAATCACCTTGAAGGAGATGTGGATATGTACAAAGTTGTGAAACAGATCGTCAAAATATCCCAGGAGCGGGGAGTTTCTATCCCTATGCGGCCTGACCATGGTCATCAGATGCTCGATGATCTGAAAAAGAAAACTAATCCGGGATACTCTGCAATTGGCCGCCTGCGCGGATTGGCAGAATTGAGAGGTTTAGAATATGGCATCCTTAAAGGAATGGGATATTAAATGATATTTAAGATCAGGCTTGTTTATAATCAGGTGAAGATAATCATGATCCTTTTTTCTTTATTTTCCAGGTATTATCTGTCTGGCTCTAAATAGAAGAAACTTTTTTATCAATATATTTTGTCCGGGTTTCAGGGAGATAATATCTCCCTGAAATAATTTCTGTTTTTCCAGAAAATTGAAACCTCCCGCTAATTAAACTGTTAATTAATCATCTGCCTTAATATCCGGAATTTGATAATTGCCCAATTTTCTACATCGTATATCTGGGATGTCTGCATTATCATTATACCCGAATTATTTGTCATGCAGATAAGGGTAGTCTTAATGGATAATTTCTATGCAGGTAACGTCAAATCCGGATATATGGAATTCAACAGCAATTGAAGGCAAGGAGAAAAGCTTTCCCTTAAATAGCTCGGCCGACCTGGATCCTCTTATGAAAAGAATAGGGGAAGCTCCTTGTGTACTTTTAGGTGAGGCTTCCCATGGCACACATGAATATTATGCCTGGCGAACTGCTATCACCAAACGTCTTATTTTAGAGAAGGGATTTAATTTCCTGGCTGTTGAAGGCGACTGGCCCGATTGTTACACGGTAAACAAATATATCAAAGGGCATTTCCAGCCCGATGTAACAGCTTATGAAATATTGCAGCAATTTAAAAGATGGCCTACATGGATTTGGGCTAATTGGGAGATTGAATCATTAATCAGCTGGCTGAAGCAGTATAATGATGATCTGCATCCGGATAAGAAAATAGGATTTTATGGTCTGGACATTTATAGTCTTTGGGAATCGATCCACCTAACCCTTGATTACCTGAAAAAAGCAGATCCTGCTGCAGCCTCACTTGCCCAAAATGCTATTCTCTGCCTTAAGCCTTATATTGAAGATGAAAAGCGATATTCCCAGCTTTCCGAAACCGGCACCTGCAGGGAAATACTGCTTCAGTTACTTAACGAAATCCAGGGAAAAATCCGGGTGAATAATAAGGATTCTGAAGATGCATGGAATGCTGAACAAAATGCACAGATAGCCCTGGTTGCAGAAGAGTATTACAGGAATATCCAGGTCAATGAAATTGCATGGAACCTCAGAGATACGCACATGAGTGAGATCCTAAATCGTTTGATGAAATTTCACGGCCAGGGTTCAAAAGCCATAGTCTGGGAGCATAATACCCATATCGGAGATGCCCGTTTTACCAATATGAAAAACAAGGGAATGGTAAATGTCGGACAACTGGCACGTGAAAGTTTTGGCGAAGAGAATGTTATTCTGGTAGGTTTCGGCTCGCATAGGGGGACCGTAGTAGCCGGAAAAGAATGGAATTCACCTATAGAAATTATGTCCATGCCTGCTGCAGGCATAGGCAGTGTAGAAGAAATTCTGCATCATGAATCGCCGGAAAATAAACTCTTAATATTCAACAAAAACGATAACAAGAAGCGTTTTAACAAGGAGCTGCCCCACCGTGCTATCGGTGTAGTTTACAGGCCTGAAAATGAATTGGAAAAAAACTATGTACCTACGGTGTTAAGTTCGCGGTATGACGCCTTTTTATTCCTGGACAAAACCCGGGCACTTTATCCAATGCATATCCCTGCTGATGGAAATAAAATACCCGAAACATATCCCTTTAGCTATTAGCTTTAAATGATTAATTACATCCCATGAAACTCAATGTTAAAGACCCTGCAACCGGTTTGCCTCTGATCCTGGATGCTAAACCGGATAAACACAATACAGAACTGGGTTTTCGGATAAGTTATCCAAATGGTTCTGGCTTCTTTATTTCTAACAGGCTGGGAACCTGGCGTTCTGCTGATGACCATCATGTTGATCCTGATTTGCTGGTACAGATCGGTCTTGCTATAGAAAATCAGACTGATGAGGATTAAATAATCTGCATTTGTTCAGAGAATTAGCCATGGAACTGAGAATTAGTGCCTGAGATATTAGCTATTAATTAAAATCTTCTCTCATCTTTTTCTTGCAGTGGATATAAATATCTTTAAATCACCCTTTTATAATAGGCTTGATTTGTTTTTAAATGATATATTTACTAGATATCAAATACCTAACTAATCAAAAATAAGACTTTATGAAAGCTCCTTCAGCTCCGAAACAAATAACCTGGATAATTGGCCTGATCTGCGGTATTCTTGGAATAATTGGTCATTTCGCAAGTGTTCCGGTTCTGACCGAACATAGCTTCACCTTAATCCTGATCGGTTTCGTAGCCCTGGCCCTGGGTACGACTTTCAAGGATATCTAGGTACCCTCTTTTTCCGTTTTCCGGATAGCTTACAACATTCCAGTCAAATATTATTTATGCTGATGCATTATTACGCCTAAAAATTCTGGTGTTTTATCCCAACTCTCCTGTGGCTGTCAGGTCGGTCAATCCATCCATTCCAAGATTATCAATCCGACAGCTGCTTATAATTTATGAAACAATCGGGTATGTACCTTGGTTCTATAATAAGGTCATAAATAGGGTGAATACGGGGGTCGGGAATGTGATGGCCAAATCCAATTAGATTCTTTCTTGACGTGAAATCCGGTTCACACCATCCCAGAAAATGAAAAAGATTTTTATGGTGATTAAAGAGGAGAATAATCTAATCAATAGTTTTATGAAACCGGAATACACAAAATTCACAGAAATGATCTTAAATGAATGGAAAGCTGATGGCATAACACATATAAGATCCGAAGTTCTTAATCAGGATGATGAGTTTGGAGCTGAATCTGCTGTTGAGATCACTCCTGAATACGCCTCACATGACGATATTAATACTGAATCCATTGATTCGGAAGATGTGCATAATTATGCCAGAATGGACTCCCTTGAAGTTGTTTATGTTGTAAAAAAGAAGAACGTTTAACAACGCTGCAGAATATTTTAATGCTCATACTATTCCTAAACAGGTTTTAATGAATAACATTCTTTTCTTCGGCGACAGTTTAACGGCAGGTTATGGATATGGAAATATTGATGATGAATCATTTCCAGCTCTGATAGGGCAGAAGATCAGGGCAGCCGGACTGCCTTATCAAATTATTAATGCCGGCTTGAGCGGGGATACTTCCTCTGGCGGTCTGGCCAGGATTGATTATTGGCTAGGCTTTCCAATGAATGTATTCATACTTGAGCTGGGAATTAATGATGTGTTCAGTGGAATTCCTTCCAAAATCACAATGAATAACCTTCAGGCAATAATCAATAAAGTAAAAGCTAAATATCCCCTGGCAAAACTTGCTTTAATGGGGATGGAGATGCCTTTGTTTATCCCCGGGGTTTTTGCAGATGAGTTTACTTCGATCTTCCGCAGGCTCGCTGAAAACAATAACATGGCTTTTGTACCTTTCTTCCTGGAAAGCGCCACTGGACGATCCCGTTTAAATATGCAGGACGGCCTGCATCCTACTGCCCTGGGTTATAAAAACATTGCTGATAAGGTATGGCCGGTAATTTCACCTTTATTGTCAAAAAATAATTTAAACCAGTTCTAGTTCCAGCATAAAAAACGGAATTAAAATTTAAATATCTCTTTTTGAAATTAAAGCACCAGGCCTAATTGTCTCAACAAAATCCTGCTTTTAACCCTATCTGCTTTTGCCGTGTAATTCAAACCCATCTGTAATTTTTGAGACGTAATACTGAGCCTTAGATCTTATATTCCTTAAAGAAAATCTTCAGTAATATTCTGCTATAATAGTTATGGATTTTTAAACAATTCCTGTCTCTTTAACATTATCTTAGGGTCAAATTTATTGCTCGGTTAATTAATTAAATTCCAGCAGGATTTGCAATATGAAAGAGGGAAGTTTTCGAAAAAATACGAATGAAGAAGTAAAAGCATTTGAAATTGTTTTTAAAACACATTACCAAAAACTCACCCTGTTCGCTAATAAATTCCTTAATAATATTGATATTTCAGAAGAAATAGTTTCTGAATCCCTGACCTTTCTCTGGGAAAATCGACGAACCCTTAATTGTGTCTCAATTACGGCCTATCTGTATAAAACAGTTCAGAATAAATGCCTGAACTATATTAAGCATCAAAAGGTGGAAAATGAATATTTAAATTATATGATACGAAATAAGCTGATCGTTGAGCTTCCGGAATTTCTGACAGACCCGCTCCAGGAAAAGGAATTATCCGAACAGATAAGAATAGCAATCGATTCACTACCTGAAAGATGCAGACAGGTATTTATGATGAGTCGCTTCCAGTATCTCAAAAATCGCGAAATAGCTCAAAAATTAAATATCTCTCAAAATACTGTTGAAAGACAGATCACAATTGCTCTTGAAAAACTTCGAAAGAATCTGGAATATATATTGACTATGGTATTGGTGAACCTGTTATAGTTTTTATACAAAACTCTTCTTAATCATCAGATCTCCCCTTTTTAAACGATGTGTAAAACAATATTAAGAAAAAGAATGAATCTTCTTGGGGGTATAGGGAGGTAGTAGTTGTCTTAAAGAAAGCAACATGAACGAAAGTGATAAAATATTATTTGCAAAATACATAACCGGACAGTCGAGCCCGGAAGAAACTTCAATGGTTAAATACTTGATTAACAATAGTAAAGAGCATGAAGAATTGTATGTAGGGATGTATGAAGCATGGCAAAGCTCAATTCAATATGATCTGGATTCAATTGATCCGGAAAGAGCATACTCTTCATTTCTTATTAACACTGTTAAACCTGCAGCTCCTTTAGTACGTTTTATCAGCCGGTCAGGATTAGCAATTGCTGCATCTGTTTTACTTATATGCAGCCTGGGTTTCTTTTATTATCAAACATATTTATCCTCAGGAAATTCCACTGAGCTTATTGTACAAAATGAGATTAATGTGCCCAAAGGTTCTACTTTGAAGACTGTTTTAAGTGATGGAACGAAAGTATGGATTAATGCAGGCAGTACCCTGAAATTTAACCCAGATTTTGGCGTAAAAACCAGAACAGTTTATTTGAGTGGGGAGGCTTACTTTGATATCGCAAAGGGTTCTGTTCCTTTCATAGTAAAAACTGAACATCATACAATAAGAGATATAGGTACTACTTTTAATGTAAAGGCTTATGCAGACGATTTATCTTTTGAAACTACGGTTATTGAAGGTGAGGTTTCGATAGAGGGAAAGGTTCTGATTGATTCCGATAAAACGCAAACTATTTCTGTTAAAAAGCAGCAGGTTTTCAAGCTTAATTATGCACCTCCTGCAGGATTGTCTCTGAAAAATAACCGTCTTTCTGATATAGTTGAAGTAAAAGTTCAGAAAATCAGTTCGGCGCAGGTTGAAGATTATACAGGGTGGACAGAAGATCTTCTGGTATTTGAAGGCAAAACATTTCAGGAAATCATAAAGATCATGGAAAGAAGATATGATGTAGAGATCATAATGGAGGATATTAAATTAAGGAATTATGAATTCACTGGCAGTTTCAAAAATATCGATGAGGTTGGAAAAGCCTTAAAAATCCTTCGTAAAACTACAGACATAAATTACGAAATCCAGGGAAGGATCATCAGGATTCATGAAAATACAACTCCAATTAACGAAAGCCTATGACATAAGAATCAAATTCAAAAAAACCAGGGATGCGCTAACATCCCCGGTAGTATCGATAGCTAATACCCAATGCTTTGGGAAGCCAGTATTAACTAAAAACAATCAAAATTATGATTATTCTTTATCAAAACACAGAATTCGCCGGGCAATTACGGCGAAAAACCATCCGGGCTATGAAACTTATAGCATTATTTACGTTTGTGGTGATTTTTCAGTTACGGGCTGAAGTGCATTCTCAATCTTTCAATTTCAATGAGACGAATACAACCGTAAAACAAATGTTCAAACAGATCGAGAAAAGTAGTAAATATTCTATCTTTTATCGGCTTGATCAGGTTGATTTAAACCAAAAGGTCAATGTTATTACACATGAGGCTTCAATAGAGAATGTGATGAGCCAGGTTCTTCGTAACCAGCCTTTAACCTTTGAAGTTGTGGATCAGGTAATTGTCGTTAAACTGGCATCGGCCCGAGCTTCTCAACTGCAGGCAATAATACGGGGACAGGTTACTGATTCCAAGGGAATGACCCTGCCGGGTGTAAGCATCAAAGCAAAAGGAACTTCTGCTGGAACTTCTACAGATGCCTCTGGTAATTTTTCTTTTAATTTTCCCGATAATGCCATCCTGGTATTCAGTTATGTTGGTTTTGTAACTCAGGAAATACCTGTTAACGGGAGATCAACTATCAATGTGGTATTAATTGAAGATACTCAATCGCTGAGTGAAGTTGTAGTTACCGCTCTGGGTATTACAAGAGATAAAAAAGCTTTAGCTTATTCCTTAACTGAGGTTAAAGGCGATTCCTTTACTCAGGCCAGGGAGAATAATTTGGGTAATGCCTTATCCGGTAAGATCGCTGGCGTTAATGCGAGCAGTACAGCAACCGGACCCGGTGGATCCAGCCGTGTCATTATCCGTGGAAACGGATCGTTGAGTGGGGATAATCAGCCCTTATATGTTGTAAATGGTGTTCCGATCAATAATTCAAATAATGGTACTCCGGGCACATTCGGAGGAAGAGACGGAGGCGATGGTCTGATCAGTATCAACCCGGATGACATTGAAACACTTTCAGTATTGAAAGGAGGACCTGCAGCAGCGCTTTATGGTTCAAGAGCAGCGAACGGTGTTATATTAATCACCACGAAATCCGGTGCAGCGCAGCGCGGTCTGGGAGTTGAATTTAATTCAACCTACACTATGGAGAATGTTCTTACCATGCCCGATTGGCAATATGAATATGGTTCAGGCGACAGAGGCCTTAAACCTACTTCAGCTTCAAGTGCACGTGTGATGGGAAGGACCTCATGGGGTGCCAAATTAGATGGGACCCCAGTTATTCAACTAGATGGGGTTCTTAGGCCATACAGTGCTCAGAAAGACAATAACAAGAACTTTTACAATACAGGAGCCTCTTTCTCGAACACAATTGCATTGAACGGCGGAAATGAAAATGCAAATTTCCGTTTTTCAGTTTCGGATATGCAGAACGATGGAATCATTCCTAATTCTGGCATGAACCGAAATACATTTAACCTGAGTGCAAATGCAAACTTGTCTAAAAAGATTGTTTTTGAAGGAAGTGCACAATATAATATCGAACTTAATAAAAACAGGACAGCAATTGCTGATTTTACCAATAATCCCAATGCTTCAGTAGGCGTTATGGCAACCAGCCTTGATGTCAGGACATTGGATCCGGGTTATGATGCTAACCAGTTTGAAGTAGCCTGGGCAGACGATCCCTTTGTTACCAATCCATATTTTGCTGTGAATAAAGCAAAAAATGAGGATGAAAGAAGAAGGTTTATTGGGTCATTCAGTACACGTTATAATATTGCAGATTTCCTGTATGCACGTGCCAGGGTTGGAATTGATTACTTCAATATCAATGGCTGGAATATTAGTCCCACAGGCCAGCAGTTCAATAACTTTGGAAGTTACAGTACCAGCCGGAATAATGGTTACGAAACCAATCTTGAAGGTTTGCTTGGATTTGACAAAACCTTCGGGAAATTTACTGTAAATGCTCTTGCCGGTGGAAATCAAATGTACACTCAGAACAGATCCGGAGGATTGACCAGCGGTAACCTTAATGTTCCGTTTAATTATTTTATAAGCAATGGTGCGAGCCAGAGTTTTACAGATAATTTCGGAGAATCAGCAATTAATTCGCTTTTCGGTTCAGTTGACGTAGGCTATAACAGTTACCTTTATTTAAGCATGTCAGCTCGTCAGGATTGGTTCTCTACCTTATCCCCTGAAAGTAACAGCGTACTTTATCCATCCGTAGGATTGAGCTTTGTTTTCTCTGATGCATGGGCTGCTAAACCATCCTGGCTTGATTACGGTAAGATCCGTACATCATGGGCCGAAGTTGGTGGTGGAATGCCTGGGCCCTATGGCCTTGATCTGCAATATTCTGCAGGGGCTATTTCTCATTTAGGTCAGCCATTGATGACTATCAGCGGAAGCACTATCCCTAATCCTTTGAAGCCATTTACCTCCACAACAGCTGAAGCTGGTATTGAATTAAGGGCTTTGGACAGCCGCATTGGTGCCGATCTTACCTTTTATAATAAAGTTACAACCAACGATATCGTTAGCGCTTCAATTCCTACAACTTCAGGCTATAGTGCAGTCAGCCTAAATGTTGGAGAAATGCGTAACCGTGGAGTCGAACTATTATTAACAGGTGTCCCTTTGAGATCCTCTACAGGATTAAACTGGGATCTAAGTTTTAATATGGCATATAATGATAATGAAGTGGTAAAGATCGCTCCAGGTTTAACAAGTCTGACAGGTGGTCAGCCACGTACGCAAAATGCCCGGGTAAACCATTATGAAGGACAGCCTTACGGTATGATAGCCGGTTACAGGATAAAGGAAGATGCAAACGGCAAGAAGGTATATAATAATGCAAATGGATTGCCTATTCAGGGAAGTATAATTCCTCTGGGACGTGGTGTTCCTCCTCTGACACTTGGATTAACCAATAGCTTCAGGTACAAAGATTTCTCTTTGGGATTCTTGTTTGATGGAAAGTTTGGCGCAAAAATATATACATCAACAAATGCCTATGGTACCAGATTTGGTTTGGATAAACGTACTGTTGAAAATGGTGTCAGAGAAAGCGGTGTTTCACTTACCGGTGTCGACCAGAATGGAGCAGCTTTCTCAAGGGTTATTTCTGCGCAGGATTATTTCCAGGGAATAGCCTATTCGATCACTGATGAGTTTGTGTATGATGCTGATTTTATTAAACTGCGGCAGCTGACATTAGGTTACACCCTGCCTCAGATGCTGGTAGCAAAAACTCCGTTCCAATCTGCAAACCTCTCACTGGTTGCACGTAATCTATGGATGGTTTACAACCAAACACCAAACGTAGATCCTGAATCCAGTTATAGCATCAGCGGAAGCTCTTACGGCTTGGAAAATTTCGGTGTGCCTCCAACAAGAAGTTTTGGTCTTAACCTTTTGGTTAGATTCTAATAACAGACAGTATTTTTCATTATCTAATTGAAATTATTATGATAAACTATATAAAAAGAACATTCAGCACCAGGCTGCTGGCAATGGCATGCTTAGTGGTTTTTATTCTGTCGGCCTGTGATAAAGGCTTTGAAGAGATGAATAAAAACCCAAATGCCTATACTGAACCGGTCATCGGGAGTTTATTTTCCGCCGCTATAGTCAGACATGCAGGTGTAGGCGACGGTAACACTCTCTATCCCAATTCTAAGCAGGCCGGGTCATTTGTACAGTATTTTTCCTCCCTGAATGCATTTCAGTGGACGGGCGTGAAATATTTATATCAGGGAAAAGCTGATTATAATAATGGCCTTTGGAATACAGCTTTCAATACAGAACTGAAAGAAACACAGCAGATAATCAACGTAACTAAGGGCAAGCCTGAATTACTTAACCAGTATAATATAGCTCGTATCTGGCGTATCCAGATCCTGCACAGGGTTACTGATATGTATGGCGATATGCCCTATTCTGAAGCTGGAAAGGGTTTGGACGGGATTTATAAGCCAAAGTACGATAAGCAGGCAGATATATATGCTGATATGCTTAAAGAGTTAGATGAAGCCGCTCTGGCTTTGGATGCAAGCAAACCATCCTATGGCAGTGCTGATTTTGTCTATGCAGGTGCACCTGCAAAATGGAAAACATTTGCTTACTCACTGATGCTTCGATTAGGAATGCGCATGACTAAAGTTGATCCGGCGAAGGCTGAAGCCTGGGTAAAAAAGGCAATTGCCGGAGGCGTTATGAAAAGCAATGCAGATATGGCAAAGCTCGCCCATACTTCTGCATCCGGCACTAACTGGAATTGGGATTCACGTCAGCTTCAAACAGCTGAAGGTGTACCGCCATCAGCGCAGGGGCGTGGTTTTTCCAAATTAAACAAAACACTGATTGATCATTTGAAGAACACTAATGATCCCAGGCTACCTTTCTATGCAACCCTTTGGCGGGGAAATATCAGTATAGCCGAACTTCCCG
This sequence comes from Pedobacter sp., assembly GCA_036676435.1. Taxonomy (GTDB): domain Bacteria; phylum Bacteroidota; class Bacteroidia; order Sphingobacteriales; family Sphingobacteriaceae; genus Daejeonella. The sequence goes on from JAKFCV010000019.1 coordinate 25,330, forward strand.
TAAATTCCAATCCTGCTATTCAGAAGGGGCTTCCTGGTGATTATGATTATACAACGATTGCAACCCTGATACCCAATTGGAATGCTGATATGCAAAGGGATTTTTCTGAGGTTAATATTCATACTATAGCTCATCTGGAGGCTCCAACTACTTTTCAGAGCTATGCTGAAGTTGAATACCTGCTTGCTGAGGCTTCTTTACGCGGATGGGGTTCAGGTACAGCAAAGGAACATTATGATAATGGGGTTAACGCTCATTTCCAGGCAACTTCCCTGTATCCGAACTCCGCATTGGTTATACCGAATGCTGCTGCTGCTGCGACTAATTATCTGGCTGCCAACCCCTATAATTCAGGCGCGAGTTTTACAGACCAGATGCGCCAGATCCATACCCAGTTTTGGGTAAGTATGTTTGGGCAAATGAACAACATTGAATCTTATGCAAATTGGAGAAGAACCGGGTATCCTGCATTAATTCCGACAAATTACCCAGGAAACGAAACCGGGGGTGTTATCCAGCGCCGTTTACGCTACCCTTCAACGGAGCAATCACTCAATACTGAAAACTATAATGCAGCCATAGCTGCCCAGGGACCCGATTTGTTCCTGACCAGAATATGGTGGGATAAATAAGCTCAATTTTTAAAAAGAATTAGCCTTTACTGCATATTATGTGGTAAAGGCTTTTTTTATGAGTGATCGGAACTCCGGAAGAAGCCTGGGAGTTTCCAATATCAGTCAGATCCAAAATATTATCTTTCAGATTAATGCGATAAATGCCATTAATTACTACTTATTCTTTATTGAATTCTGGAATTTTATTTACCCGGAGCGCCTTTAATCCCCAGATCCTTAATCTGCTCCCTTATATTATTCATGAATTCTTCACCGGGATCTGATTTGCTTGTCAGGTAATTCGGATCGGTTTCTTTCCAGAGCGGATGGCCGATAAAGGATTTATATTCATGGTGACCGATCACATATTCAATAGCATATTTTCTTTTCAGATACCGGATCAGTTTTACATTAGCCTTCAATTGTGCATTGGTTAAGGTATCCTTGCCGCCGCCAACATTTTCCACTCCGATGGCGCAGTAGTTCAGACCGATCACATGCCTCGCAAATGCCGTTTCAGGGAGCTGCCGGTAAATAGTTCCGTCGCGGTCCACAAGGAACTGGGCAGCTACATTTAAACTGCTTGCGCCCGCTATTCCTTTTCTTGCTCCTGGTAAAAGGGTGGGATTCATCGCCTCAAAAGACTTTTGTAATGTGGGGATGGCAGTCCAATGCAGAACAATGATCTTCGGGACAATTGTTGCCGTCTCCTGAATGATGCCATGCCTGGTCTTAAGGTATTCAATGGAAAGCTTTTTCCTTTCATCATCAAATACAACAGCCTTGTCGAATGTTCGTAAGGAAGGAGTGGATACACATGCCTGAAGCAGCAGAAATGAACAAAAGGATAGTTTAAGAAAATCAAGCATAGGGAATCTGTGGTTCATTGTTGAGTTATTTTTCCGGAGGTTCAATGTTAGGGATTGACCATTGAATTTTTTTGAGTGTTAACAGGAAATAAAAGTAATATTCTTATCCCTAATTCCGGGTGAATTTTTATACTTTAGTTTTATATTATTTTATTCAGAATTAAAGTTCAGTAATGGGGTACAGAACTTATCAGGTAATGGTTTTTCATTCAAATGACAACAATCAAATCGGGTAGTTTTCCAAAGGCTGATACCTCCGCCACACCTCTACAGCGAATTGCTTCCATTGACATTCTCAGGGCCCTGACAATGGTTCTTATGATCTTCGTTAATGACTTTTGGTCATTAAAAAACATTCCAGACTGGTTAAAGCATGTTGAGCGGGGTGTAGACGGGATCGGACTTTCTGATATTGTATTTCCGGCTTTCCTGTTTATTGTGGGTCTTTCGCTACCTTATGCCATCCAGAACCGCAGAAAGAAAGGAGACGATAACCTGTCGCTTATTAAACATGTCCTGTTCCGGACTATTGCCCTTTTAATTATGGGTGTGTTTTTTGTTAACGGAGAAAGCATCAATGCCGGGCTAATGGGGATTCCGACATGGTTATGGGGGCCGCTTTGCTGCCTGTGTTTTATACTGATCTGGAATGCATATCCTGAAAATTTCAATAAGATACTCACAAACAGCTTAAAAGTTCTCGGAATACTGGTACTGACAGCGCTGGCAATTTATTATAGGGGCGGGGAGAACGGAGATGTACGCTTCCAGCCGCATTGGTGGGGTATCCTTGGTTTGATCGGATGGGCTTATCTGGTCAGTTCACTGATTACCATTTTTGCAAAAAACAATTTCTATTGGCTTCTGGCAGGCTGGGTATTTTTTAGCGTTTTAAGCATGGTCAATAAGGCCGGAATGCTCCAAGGGGATATATTTTACTATATACCGGCCGCTATTTTGGGCGGTACCCTGCCAGGGCTGACTATGGGGGGCGTACTTGCTTCATTTGTATTTAGCTATTACGTAAAGAAAAAGGATAATAAGAGCCTCACCCTGGTATTCCTTTTATCAGCAGTGGCTTTGGTCATTTTATCCATTCTTACCCGGCCTTATTGGGGACTGGCCAAACTTGGTGCAACTCCGGCATGGCTTTTTTTATGCAGTGCTTTTACGCTTCTGGCGTTTACCCTGATCTATTGGATCGCCGATGTCTGGAAAAAGGCATACTGGTTTAATTTCGTAAAACCTGCCGGAACGGATACCCTGCTTTGCTATCTGATGCCCTTTTTTTTATACGCGGCTTTCCGTGCTACTGGTTTTGAATTTCCGGATATATTAATAAATGGGGGGATCGGACTGCTGAAATCTCTATTTATAGCTCTGCTTTGTGTACTTATGACCCGCTGGCTCAATGCGGTGGAAGTGAGGCTGAAGATTTGAATTTTATATTGGGATGGAGAAGTGCATTATTTAAAAAAAAACACCGATCAGAGATTATTCAGAAGTAACGATTTAACGAGTTTGAAAAGTTTAAACACAATATTCATTAAAATTCAATTATTTTTCATAGACTTATAAACTGGTTTATTAATTTAAATCCCCTGCAATTTTATTCAGTTTTCAGGGGTTTCGGAGAAGCGCAATCTTCGTATACAATCCAAAATCAAATAAATAATAAAATTAATCATCCTTCAGGAAAAATTATGAATAGTACAAAAACACATGAAATTCTTCAGAGTCCGGCGTTTAAAAAGCTGGTAAAAAACAGATGGAATATTTCCCTCACATTCACCTTTATTATGTTGTTCGTGTATATAGGCTTTTTGTTAGTAGTAGCATATAATAAGGAAGCACTTAAGATGCCTATGGGCGAGTCTTTAAACTTAGCTATAGTGGTTGGCTTGGGTGTTATTATATTCTCATGGCTCATTACGGGCGTTTATGTCTATTGGGCTAATAATTACTATGACGCCGCAGTTAAGGAAATTAAAAAAGAGCTTTAATTAAATTCAACCATACCTAAACTATGTCTTTAAATTTATTCCTTCAAATCAACCCCTCAGCCACACCCTCAACTTTGGGTACCGCTAACCCGGTTTCGATTGCAATTTTTTTCGTATTCGTTGCGGTCACACTTTATATCACTTATTGGGCTGCTAAAAAAACTAAAACCGGGTCTGAATTTTATGCTGCAGGCCGCAACATTTCCGGTTTTCAAAATGGTCTGGCATTAGCAGGTGATTATATGAGTGCTGCTTCCTTTCTTGGCATAGCCGGAATGGTTGCAACAAAGGGCTATGACGGCCTTATCTATTCAATTGGTTTTCTTGTTGGATGGCCGCTTATCATGTTCCTGGTTGCAGAACCATTAAGAAACCTGGGTAAATATACCTTTGCTGATGTAGTCGCATACCGACTGAAACAAAGGCCTATCCGGATAGCTGCCTCCGTTGGTTCATTACTTACGATCTCATTTTACCTGATCGCTCAAATGGTGGGTGCCGGAAGTTTGATTAAAACGCTTTTCGGACTCGACTATGAGATCGCTGTTATCGTTGTAGGTGTGGTAATGACCATGTATGTATTATTTGGCGGTATGCTTGCCACAACATGGGTTCAGATCATCAAAGCTGTATTGCTCTTAAGCGGGGCCACCATTCTTGTGGTCCTGGCCATGTATAAATTTAACTTTGATCCGGGACAATTATTCCAGTCTGTTAAAAGTCAGTATGGTGCGGATATGCTTTCTCCGGGCGGATATATCACTAATCCCCTCGATGCATTATCACTTGGTCTGGCCCTGATGCTGGGTACAGCCGGACTTCCGCATATTCTTATGCGTTTTTATACAGTTCCTGATGATAAAGCGGCCAGGAAATCAGTTTTTGTGGCTACAGGCTTCATCGGGTATTTCTATATATTAACCTTCTTTATCGGCTTCTCGGCAATGGCATTGGTTGGAAAATCTGCAATTGAAGGACTGGATAAAGGGGGCAATATGGCAGCGCTTCTGCTTGCAGAGCATACCGGCGGGAGTGCCTTTCTTGGATTTATAGCAGCTGTGGCTTTTGCGACTATATTAGCGGTCGTTGCCGGATTAACGTTGTCAGGTGCTTCAAGTATTTCCCATGATTTGTACGTTCACGTTGTTAAACGCGGAATTTCTGATGAAAAAGGTGAGATGAAAGTTGCTAAAAGAGCTACGATATTCTTAGGGATACTTGCCGTTTGCCTTGGTTTTATATTTAAAGGCCAGAACGTTGCTTTCATGGTAGGACTTGCCTTCTCTATTGCGGCAAGTGCCAATTTCCCTGCACTGCTTATGTCCATTATCTGGAAAAAATTTACTACCAAGGGTGCCGTATGGTGTATGGTGACCGGCGCGGTTCTATCCCTGGTATTGATTGTTGTCAGCCCTACGGTTTGGGTTGATGTATTTGGCAATACAGAGGCCCTGTTCCCTTTAAAGAATCCGACCATTGTTTCAATGACCAGCGCCTTTATCGTGGGAATAGTCGTTTCCCTGCTATGGCCTGAAAAAGAAGCAGCTGATAAATTTGAAAGTGAAAAATTAAGAACCTACCTCGGTGTCGGTTCAGAACAATAGATATTGACATTCTTTGGCCATTATAAGGTCACAGATTGAACTTGATTACTTATATAAAATTAGAATATGAAACGCAGAGACCTCATTAAAGGTTTAACAATTCTTCCGCTTGCGGGAAGTGTATTATCAGGAAGAGTGGAAGCGGCAGTTTTGCCTTCTTCCGCCGCAGCTAAGAGGGATCTTTTTAAAGAACTTGGGGTACGTACATTTATTAACGGAAGGGGTACCATTACCTTTATGACCGGCTCACTGATGCAGGATGAAGTGATTGATACGATCAGGAATACCTCTAAATCTTTTTGCATGATTGATGAGCTTCAGGATAAGGTTGGCGCTAAGATCGCAGAATGGACCCGTGCGGAGGCAGCAACGGTAACTTCAGGGGCATTCTCAGCTTTGATGCTGGGTATGGCCGGCGTGCTTTCCGGTCTGGATGCAAAGAAAGCCGCAATGATCCCTGAACTGGAAGGAACAGGTATGAAAACTGAGGTGATCATTCAGAAAGGTCATGGGATCGGATATAATCAGGCTCTCACCAATTGTGGTGTGAAACTGATATGGATTGAAACCCGTCAGGAGCTTGAAAGTGCCATCTCAGAGAACACCGCACTAATGCATTTCCTGAACTGCAACACCAATCAGGGCAAGATTAAACATGCCGAATGGCTGGAAGTAGCTAAAAAGCATAATATTCCAACCATGATCGACATGGCGGCTGATGTGCCACCGGTAGAAAATCTATGGAAGTTCAATGAAATGGGTTTCGACCTGGTTTGCTGTTCAGGCGGTAAGGCTATCCGCGGTCCGCAAAGTTCAGGAATACTGATGGGTAAAAAAGATCTAATTGCGGCAGCACGTTTGAGTGCATCCCCGCGGGCAAATACAATCGGCCGTGGTCATAAGGTAAATAAAGAAGAGATCCTTGGTCTGTATGTTGCCCTGGAAAAATTCATAAAGGATGGTGATAAAGACTGGAAGTTATGGGAAAATCAGATCGCTCATATTGAGAATGCGGTAAAGAACATCCCGGGAGTAAAAACCCGTGTTTTTGTTCCGGATATTGCCAATCACGTGCCTACCCTGGAGGTAGCATGGGACCCGGCAGTAATTGCTCTCACTACGCCACAGCTGCAGACAAACCTCCGGGATGGAAATCCTTCCATCGAGATCAACCCCGGTAAGAACAGTATCCAGATAGCCACGTTCGTGATGGTACCCGGTGAAGAAAAGATTTTGGCTAAGCGCTTAAAGGAAGAGCTTACTAAAGTTTAAAGAACAGCTGTATAAATAAATAGCCCTGATCATTGTTTATGATCAGGGCTATTTTTATGTACCGGGCTCAGCGAATTTCTACCCGCCGCTGTATAGCATTTTATTTTACCACCATATCCGAGAAGGGAATCACATAAGCCTGAAGGAAAACAAGTAAACCTACCAGGGCGGCAAGGGCTATGCTGTGGAAGAATACATAACGTAAAATCTGTCCCTCATGGCCATACCAGTTTGTGGCCGTGCTTGCCACAACTATGCTTTGAGCATCTACCATTTTACCCATAACACCACCAGAACTGTTTGCTGCAGCCATAAGGATCGGGCTCACGTCCGTTTGTTTTGCAGTGATGGTCTGAAGACTGCCGAAAAGCACATTCGAAGCTGTATCTGATCCCGTAAGGGCCACACCCAGCCAGCCAAGCAGAGTTCCAAAGAAAGGATATAATACACCGGTTTTCGCAAGTGCGAGTCCGAGAGTTGCATCCGCCCCGGAAAATTTTGTTACATACCCCAGTGAAAGCATAGCGGCAATGGTAATTAAGGAAAAGCGCACCCTCCATAAGGTCTGCAGATATATCCTCATCATTTCCATGAAGGAGTATCCTATAGCAAAACCTGCAATTATAGCAGAAACCAGAATTCCTGTTCCGGTTGCAGAGATCCAGTTCAGTTTAAAAACAGCTTCTTCTGTTTTAGCAGGTTTATCTGCAGTAGGCAGCGGAGCTATAGGGGGTGAGCGCTTCACCAGATTATGGAGATAAGCAACCTTGTATTCGGGAGCGGAAATGGAATTAAGGCTGTTCTTTACTGTAGGAACTCCCCATGCAAAGATGAAGATTGTCAGGATCACCCAGGGGGTCCATGCCCTGATCATATCCTTTTTATTAACCACAGCGGGTTCAGCATCAAGGGGGATTGTGTCGGCGTCCTTTGGTAATTCCCAAATGGTTTTGGGCTGCCAGAACCTTAACAGTACCATTATTGATATTATTGAGGCTATAGAAGCGAAAATATCCACCAGCCAGGGACCATGATAGTTTGAAACCAGGAATTGTGTTAAAGCAAATGATAAACCAGCAGTCAGAGCCGCGGGCCAGACCTTTATCATCCCCCGGAATCCTGCCATAGCCCAGATCACCCAGAAGGGTACAATAAGTGAAAAGAAAGGCAGCTGACGACCAACCATAGCTGAAAGCTTTAGCACATCGATATCTGTTACCGCTGCCAGGGCTATAATGGGGGTTCCTAAAGCTCCGAATGCCACCGGGGCCGTATTGGCGATCAAGGATAGTCCGCAGGCCGCCAGTGGTCTGAAACCAAGCTGAATGAGGATGGCAGCAGTTATAGCAACAGGTGTTCCAAAACCCGCAGCACCTTCGAAGAAGGCACCAAAGGCAAATGCGATCAGTATCACCTGTATCCTGGGGTCAGGGGCTATGGTAGAAAGGTGCATCCGGATCAGGGTAAATAAACCTTTGTTAACGGTTAACTGATACAGAAAGATCAGGTTGAGAACTATCCATCCGATAGGAAATAATCCATAAGCACCTCCATAAAGCGTGGTGGCCGCTACCGTTGTTCCGGGCATCTGAAAAACAAACAGAGCGACAAGTACTGCGATGGCAAGTCCGAAAACTGCAGCCAGATGGATCCGTATATGGAAAACAGCAATAGAACCCAGTAATACTATGATTGGAAGAGCCGCAAACAGCGTAGATAGAATGGGGTTATTAAGCGGATCGTAATTTTGCGGCCAGACTGGTTCCATTATTAAATATGATTAGTTAATGATTAGCTCCTGATAAAAATGATCTCCGGAAGGTATGAATTGGATTTAGATTAACAGCAGAATTTGAGTTGAAAAAATTAAAAAATTCTGCGCTATTTCAAAGGATCCTGAGGAGTGTTCTGAAGTTCGAAAAGGACCTCAATTTCCACTGGTATATTATCCGGCAGCGAGCCGAAGCCAACGGCGCTCCGAACGCCGATACCATTCTCACTTCCCCAAATTTTGGCAAATAGTTCGCTGCAGCCATTTATAACGTATGGATGTTTTTCAAAATCAGGTGTGCAATTCACCATACCCAATACTTTGATAACCCGTTTTACCCTGTTCAGGCTTCCCAGATTAGTTTTAATCGTAGATAAGATGGTCAGACCTACCTGCTGGGCAGCCAGCTTTCCTTCTTCCATATCTATTTCCTTACCTATCCTTCCTTTCATGAGTTCCTTATTATTCTTCACCGGGCCATGACCAGAAACATATAGATATTTTCCATCGATCAGATAAGGTTTATAAACACCTATTGGAGCGGGGGCAGGGGGAAGGCTCAGTCCGGTTTTTTCAAAATTCTGGTCAGGTGTTAAATTTTGCATCTTTAAATATTAAATAGTTTTGAATGTTAAGGTATAAAAATATAAAATCTCCCGGATTCCGGTTATAAACATAGAACCGGGAGATGAAAAAGCTAAATAATATAATCAAGATTATTTTTTCGGAAGTGTTATTTTCCAGATCCGTCCCCCCAGGGAGTTGGCGGTACCATGTTCCATAACATAAATTTTATTTCCGGAAATCACAGCATCAACCGGTGCGTTGAAATTGTTTACCAGGGATGTGGTTTTCATGTAATAGTTATCCGCAGCTTTATTGTAGGTCATCTCCATATGCAGCAGGTCCTTGCCATCTTTCCTTAAGAGGTTAGTGCCGGGCCTGTCTGAGCCCCCGCCGTATCTGAAAACAAAACCATCTCCCTTAAACTCCTCACTCAGTTTATTTTTGATATCGAAAACCAAAGCAAGGGGAACACAGTGTGCATTGAAAGTACTCACGGCTTTTCGCGTAATATCGCCGTCAACTATTTTACCGCTTTTTACATCCCGGTATTCGTTTGCTGCAGGTCCGAAATTCTGCACTCCCGGAGAAAATATTACTCCTTCAGGAATTTTTGGAAAATCCGGATCGTTCCGGAAGTATTTTACAACCCAGGCATGAGAACCAGGACTTATAAAAGGATCGGTTGCCGGGTCTGGCACCCAGGGTGAAAACTGCTGGGGATTTTCGATACCTCCCATCTGCCATGGAAAACCGTAATGATGCCCCTGCCGGATCCAGAACATTTCTTCCGACTGGTCATAATCTCCGGAATTAACAACTCCGAACAGGTTACCATCACCATCAAATGCCATATCGTAGGCATTTCTGATTCCCTCGGCATAGAGGTATCCCATTTCTTTTAATTTGGCTGCATCTGATGGCAATAGCAGGTTTGCAGCATTTACAGGGAAACGAAAAATATTTGATGTGAGGCCATTATCCCTTGCATTTGGATACGCCCCGTTATTATCCTGCACTTCTCCGTGATCTGTACGGGCACCCGAATTTACGAAGATGAATTTTTTGTCAGGACTGATCTCCAATGCATTCCATCCATGGTCGAAGGTGGTAGCATTTGTGCCGTATTCCACCGTATTAAATACCTCTGTCATTTGAGGCTTTGGTTTTGAAAGATCATATCTGACCATTCTGCCCTTTGTGCCTTTTCCTCCGTTGGCGCTGATATTGCCGCAGAGGAAAAGTGTATTATTTAAAAATGCAGCGCCCTGTAAACGTGTGATCCCATGGTCCTCTGCAGTGAAAACTTTATGTTCAGCAGCCTTTGGCGTATCAAAATCACTTATCCGGAATACATTTCCATCGAATGTGGAATACCAGAATTCACCTGTCTTGGGATTTTTGATGAGCCGTACACCTAAAATGCCCACATCCATTACTTTTTCAATTGTAATATCCGGACGTAAAGCAATAGGGGTTTTAACGGGTGCGACTGGCCGCTGTTGGGCATTCACCACCAGGGAAAAAGACAAAAACAGGGCCAGGGGCCCTGTTTTAATTAAACTGAAATGAAAAGGCATCATGGAATAAATATTATGCATTAAATTATCTGTTACTTGCTGGCCTTTGTGCGGCACCAGCGGGCCTTTGTCTCGGTGGATTTGGAAGAATATTCGGTTCAGCAATAGCATTTAAATTATACACTATTTTACCCCCTTTGATGGTCATTTCAGTTTCAAGTCTTTTGTTGCCGGCAATTTTTCCGTCGCGGGCATAGTAGCCGAATTTTCCGTCACGAAGATTAAAGATCGCCACATCAGCTTCAGCACCTACGGAAAGATTTCCAAGCTCCGGCCTTTTGATCTGCTGGGCTGGATTCCAGGTGCTGGCCTTGATCACGCTCTGAAGATCCATACCCATCGCCATAAACAAGGACATGATATTAGGCATGTTTTTCATGGCATTATTCATACTTCCTGTATGAAGATCGGTACTGATGGAATTGGGATAGAAACCGCTTTTGATGGCAGGGGTTCCCTGGCTAAAAAGAAAGCTTGAACCTCCGAAACCAACATCGAAAATCACCCCTCTTTTTTGTGCCCTGATCACATATGGCTTTACTTTATTAGTTGTTACATCTACGATAGACTCCCGTCCATCCGTACTGGTGTTGCCATTTCCGCCGAATGCATGCGTATACATATCGCCGGGGCGGAATTTTACATTGAATAAGGAATCTAAAGGTAAAAAGGGTCTTGCAGATCCAAAATCAACCATAATAGGGATATTAGCAAGACGTCCAGCCTCAATTGCACGGTCAGTAGGTACCCAGGTGCGGCCGCTGAAATGAGCGAGTTTAACTCCCACGATGTGTTCAGGGTATTTTTTTGCCATTTCCGCAGTCTTCCGCGGATCCATATGTGTTGTGTCGCTTTCATTCTTGCTGTCCATTCCTTCACTAACTATGTTAAGCATAGCAAGTACCCGGGTTTGAGAGCGGTCAATGGTTTGTTTTTTATAGGTTTCAAAGCTTTTCCATCCCGGACTCCCGGCATCTACAACTGTTGTTACCCCTGCAGGGAAAGTAAAACCATCAGCAGGCAGTCCTGCCGGCGCATTGGCATAACCGGAGCCGTCATGTCCCCAGAAAAAGTGAACATGCAGATCGATAAGCCCCGGAGTAACATATAAACCTTTGGCATCCACCACCTGGGTTCCCTGGGATGCATCAATATTTTTTGCGACCATTGCAATTTTGCCATCCTTAAGGGCGATATCCATAAGGCCGTTCACATTGTTTTTGGGGTCAATCACATGGCCTCCCTTAATAACAACACTATAAGGTTTTTCGACCTGTACCGCCTGGCTTTGTTGTGCTCTTGATGAAATACACAGAAAAAACAGCATGGAGAAAATTAAAAGATGTTTTTGTTTCATTGTACCTGGTTTTTAATTTGCGTTAATTGATTTCCGCTTGGATCCCGGATTCTATTTTGCTTTGATTTATATTTAATGAGTATAAAAGCAGGGCTATCCCCTAGTGATATTAAATAAATAAATAAATCACAGAAGTTTTACACTTATTTCTTTAAAATAGGCCCTATATTTAAGCCTGCGGGTCGGCGGTAAGACAAAAATCGGGCTGATTGTCCATTTTGTACTTCAAATCTTTTTTAATAATTTTAGAGTTCATGATTGAGTTAGTAAAAAAGGAGGATGTGGAATTGATGGACCGCCTGAGGTCGGGGGATGAAACAGCCTTAAAACTCATTTACAAAAAGTATTGGAATCAATTATTTTCCTCTGCATATAACATGCTTCAGGATCAGCAGGCATGCGAAGATATCATCCAGGAGATTTTTATTAACCTCTGGAATAAAAGAGAGATCATAGAAATTAAGATTTCCCTTAAAGCATATCTTTTTGCATCAGCCCGCTATGAAGTTTACCGGCAGGTGCGTCAGGGTTCTGTGCACGAAGATATTTTCGAGCATATCCACGAACGTTTACAAACCCCGTCCGAATATGGCAATCTGGAGCACCGTGAATTGCTTTCCCAAATAAGTTCTATTGTGGATAAGCTTTCAACCAAATGCAGGGTGGTATATAAATTAAGCAGAGAAGAGCAGTTATCGCATAAAGAGATTGCCTCACAACTGGATATATCCACAAAAACCGTTGAAAATCATTTGAATAAGGCACTGAGGCAACTGAGAATTTCATTAGGGCTCTTTTAATTCAAAATTAATTTTTGCCATATCGTATTTTCTTTGTATATTAAGGATACTTCATCTGCCAATTACTTTCAGAACATCTCAGGCCTTATACCGACATTATACCGACCTTACAGGGACCTTATAGCGATATTCCTATAGTTGTTCTATAGCTGTCAATCGTCAGGCAGGTGCCCGCCAGAAAATCGAAACCATGCTTGACCTTCGCTTGCCAAGCCCCAACCCGCAACCCACAACCCACAACCCACCACAATCTTTTTTTCTCCCCCAACTAGGGGATACCCATACTTTTATACTCTCTTATTTAAATCACCTTTACTGTGGAAAAAGAAAAGTTTTTAAAATTACTGGATAAGTATATTTCAGGGGAAGCATCTCCTGAGGAAGAACAGTCCCTGTTAAATTTTTACGGAAGTTTCAAGAAATCCGCAAACGAAGCTGAGATTCCGAATAAGGAGCAATTAGGAGATAAAATGCTTGACCGTTTATTTGAAACAGTTCAGGTGAATGAACCTATTCAAAGAAGTGGGGGCAGCTTTTACCTTAGAAAAATCGCTATAGCCGCAATGCTTCTTTTAGCCATAACTACAGGGATATATTTTTATGCAGGCCGGATAGAGACAGAAGAGGAAACTTTTGCCGAAATAGGCATCAACAATGATATCCTTCCGGGGTATAATAAAGCTATCCTGACACTTGCTGACGGATCAACCATCAGTCTTGATGATGCTAAAAACGGACTTCTTGCAAGCCAGGGTAATACTGCGATCACCAAAACAGAGAATGGTCAGATCGTTTATGAGAAAAATGAAGATAACCCGGGCCGGTCAGTAATAAATACTATTCAAACTCCTAAGGGTGGAAAATACCAGGTAACCTTACCCGACGGAAGTAAAGTCTGGCTGAATTCTGCCTCAAGCCTGAGTTATCCTACCGCGTTTTCGGGTACTGAAAGAAAAGTTATACTTAAAGGAGAAGCCTATTTTGAAATTGCTCCTAACAAAAGTGTTCCCTTCCGTGTTGAAAGTAATAATCAGATCGTAGAGGTATTAGGAACCCATTTTAATATTAACTCTTATGAGGATGAGGATTTTACGAAGACAACCCTTCTTGAGGGAAGCGTACGTGTGATACTGAATTCTTCTAAAAAGAGTCTTTCAAATACCAAGCTCCTGAAACCTGGCGAGCAATCGTTAACAAATTCTGCTCAACCGGGCATACGCATTCAGAATACAGATACCGAAAAGGCTATTGCCTGGAAAAATGGATATTTCAAATTCAGAAATACGCCTATTGAGGAAATCATGCGTGAGATCGAGCGATGGTACGATGTGGAACTTGTTTATGAAGGAAGTATTCCTACTGATGAATTTACAGGATACATTTCGAATGATGTCAAGATTTCAGGAGTGTTAAAAATACTGGAGCAGAGCGGCGGAGTGAAGTTCACCGTGAAAGGCAAGAAAGTTAAAGTTAAAACAATTCAATAAACCAATAAACCAATCTAAATTAATGATCATGAGGACCGATAGCAGCTAACACAGGATATGGGGATCAGATGAAAAAAACGCTCCGGATTGCGCCCGGAGCGATAAAGTTCAGATTAATCCCATTTAGAAATTCCGCGAGTACGTAATTTTAAACAATTAACCAAAACAAAAATGTAAAAGTATGAAAAATGTTTTACTTAGTGAATGCAGTGCGAGCTGCATTAACAAATTAGGAAATTTTCCTAATAAGAGACTATTAAATGTCGTCTCAAATCAAATGTTACGGATCATGAAGCTAACTGCCATTTTTATTTTAGTAGCTTTTTTGCAGGTGAGCGCTAAAGGCTTCTCTCAAAATGTTACCTTAAATGAAAAGAATTCTAACCTTGACAAAGTGTTTACTGAGATCAGGAAACAAACAGGTTATGATTTCTTATACAATACCAGGCTACTGAAAAACACGGTTCCTGTTACTGTTAACGCAAAAAATTCTTCGCTGGAGAATGTTTTGAATCAGATTTTTAAGAACCAGCCTTTAACGTATACCATTACAGAAAACACAATCATTCTTAAAAGGAAAGATGAGCGTTTTCTGGAGGAGGTATCTAAATTCTCCCTTGTACCGGGAGAGCGTGATGTAAAATCAGTACATGCAGGTCAAACGCAGGGAGGGGTAACAAATTACACGATCGAAGTACAAAGAGTTGCTGTCAGCGGAAAGGTTATTGATGTCAACGGCCAGCCTCTAATAGGGGTGAGTGTCCGTGTAAAAGATTCACAGGCAGGTGCTTCAACAGATGTTAACGGAAGTTTTACCCTGGACGCGCCGGCAAACGGAATACTTGTATTTACATATATAGGTTATGTAACCCAGGAAGTAGCGGTAAACGGAAGGACAAGTGTGAATGTGACTATGGTTGAAGACCGCCAGGCCTTAAGCGAGGTTGTTGTAACTGCATTGGGTGTGACCAAAGCCAAAAGAGGTTTAGGTTATGCTGTTCAGGAAGTGCGTGGTGATGAATTCACTGAGGCACGTCAGAATAATATTGCCAATGCACTGACAGGTAAAATTGCCGGTGTTGATGCAACTCAGGCCAATTCAGGTGTGGGTGGCTCCAGCCGGGTTATTATCCGTGGTAATACCTCCCTTAATGGTAATCAGCAGCCTTTATATGTGGTTGATGGCATGCCGATTAATAATGAGAACCGCGGACCTGTAACCAGTTCAGGCGGATTAAATGTTGACCGTGGTGATGGTATTTCCAGCATGAACCCGGATGATATTGCCACGATTTCTGTATTGAAAGGTGGTGCGGCGGCTGCCCTTTATGGCAGTCAGGCGGCTAATGGCGTTATTCTGATCACTACTAAAAAAGGATCAGCCCAGCAAGGTGTTGGGATTGAGTTTACTTCGGATGCAAACTTTGGATCTCCTTATATCTTCCCTAATTTCCAGTATGTATACGGACAGGGAAATGACGGAGTGAAACCAGCCAGTGCAGCAGCAGCCTTAAGTTCAGGCCGTTTATCATATGGCGCCAAGATGGATGGATCAATGGTAATGCAGTTCGATGGCGTAATGCGCCCGTATTCTCCTTTTCATGTAAAGGATAATATTAAGAACTTTTACCAGACCAGCCAGAATTTAACAAATACTATTGCTCTGAACGCAGGAAATCAAAATCTGAGGATGCGTTTATCTGTAAGTGACCTTCGTGCTAAAGATCAGCAGCCAAATTCTGAATATAACAGGAAGACTGCAAATCTGAATGTTACAGGAAAGATGGGTAAGAATGATTTTATTACCGTAGAATCCAGCATCCAGTACAATCTTGTTGAAGGCACAAACAGGCCAAATGTTGGTTATGCTGAGATCAATGCGGCATGGCCGGTATATCTTGCAGCTAATACGGTTGATGTAAGATACATGAAAGGTGATCCTAATCGCCCGGGTATTAATCCTGCTACAGGTAGAGAATTGGAATGGAATCCTGTTCCTGCCGCTGTAAATCCATATTATGCAGCTTATCAGCTGGGTAATGAGGATTCTCGCCAGCGTGTAATAGGAAGAGCTAGCGTTCAGTTCAATATCCTTAAAAACTTATTTATAAAAGGTACCGCAGCAAGGGATTTCAGCGATTATAATGAATCCTTTTATGTTCCTAAAACCAATGCCTTCACACCGCTTGGTTATTATCAGTCAAACCAGGAAAATTCAAATCTGACCAACTTCCAGGCTATTGCGAATTATAATCAGAGATTTTTGACCGATAAGATCGGATTAAACATCCTTGCAGGTGCACAGCGTGAAAGGTACTCGAGCAGAGAAAGCGATGCGAATGGTAATCAATGGGTAGTCCCTGAATTTTTTGCACTTTCAAACCTGGTCAACAGGGATCTTGTAAATATCAGCAGGGCAAGAAACGGAACTAACTCAGTTTTTGGAGAAGCCAATATTGATTATAATAACATCCTGTACCTGACAGTAACTGGCAGACAGGATTGGTTCTCTGTGTTAAATCCAGGTTTCAATTCTATTTTTTATCCATCCGTGGGAGCTAGTTTTATCCTTTCTGATGTCGTTAAAATGCCTAAATTCTTAAATTATGCAAAACTGCGTTCTTCATGGGCCGAAGTTGGAAGTGCTACTGTAAATGCAGGAAGTATTAACCAGACCTATGAAATCAACACGGTAAATGCATACGGGCTTCCAACCCTGACCAATCCGAATACGCTTCAAAACCCGAATATCCGTCCGGTAACAGTAAGTACCGTAGAAGGTGGATTTGAAGTTCAGATGCTTGACAGCAGAATTGGTCTGGATGTTAACTACTATTCAAGAAGAACCCGTAATGACATACTTTCTCCACCGATTTCGCAGGCTACAGGCTATTCAGCCGGACGACGGAATCTTGGATTAATTACCAATAAGGGTTGGGAGATCAGCCTGAACGGAACACCGGTTAAGAAAACTGATTTCAGCTGGGATGTAAATTATAATTTCGGTTATAACCAGAGTAAGATCGTTGAACTTGCTGAAGGTATAGATGTTCTTACACTGGGTGCAGGTATTGGAGGTCCTTCAATTATCAATGCAGTAGGTCTTCCGTATTCTACCGTACGTGCTTACGTAATGAGAAGAGATGCCGGCGGTACGCTTGTATATAACAAAGCTACAGGATATGAAGACAGAGTGTTAGAGGACATAGGTGTTGGAAATCCTCCTTACCTTATGGGCCTTGGTAATAACTTCAGGTACAAGCGCTTCTCTTTAACGGTTGATATCGATTCGAAGTTTGGTGCTGTAGGTTACAGTAACCTTATGCAGTATGCCACACGTTTCGGTCATACGCCGGTAACCTTGCCTGGAAGAGAAACAGGTCTTACAGTTAGCGGAGTGGATCAGACAGGAGCACCGTTCACCAAGTTATGGGATGTTGCTACTCTGGATACCTATTACAATAATTTTGGAAGTGCTTATCCGGGTCAGTTTGTTTATAAAACAGACTTCGTTAAACTTCGCCGTGCAGTTTTAAAGTATAATCTTCCTGTTAGTACGCTTAAATTCATGAAGGTACAGCAAGCTTCTATCGGTATCACCGGCCTTAACCTGGCTATTCTTTACCAGGATAAAGCGATAAAAGAAGCAGGTATTGATCCTGAGATCCAGGAAACTGTAGGAAATGCTCAGGGAAGTCAGGGCGTTTCTATGCCGAGAACCAGAAATATTGGTTTTAACGTGAATTTAAGATTCTAATTTTAAATCTAAGAACATGAAAAAGACATTCTTAAAAATGATATATGCCGCCGGAGCAGTTCTTATAGTTTCGGTAATGCCATCGTGTGATACGGAGGCTTTAACTGACCTGAATAAGAACCCGGATGCAATTGAATATGTATTACCTGAATATTCCTTTACAGCAGCTGTTTTAGGCAGCGGTCCCGGACAAAATTACAGACCATTGGGGCAGGGTCTTCAGTATTTCTCTTCTTATAAGGAGGTTCCTGCAACAGGAGATAAGTTTTATAATTTTGGTGGCACAGATGGTAGTTTTGCTGTCTATAATGGCACAAATAATAGTGTCGGAACCAGCTGGAACAGACTTCTTCAACTTGCAGCACAATTGCCCGGAGCGGAAAATGTAAACAAAAGAGCGGCGGTGGAAATACTCCGTATCCTTTTATTCCACCAGAAAACCGATCAGATGGGTGATATGCCTTATTCTGATGCCATGAAAGGCCTGGATAATCTGAAGCCAAAGTATGATACTCAAAAAAGTATTTATGCAGCCATGCTTACAGAATTGGAAACGGCTTTAAAATCTATGGATGCTTCCAAACCGAATATTTTCGGAAATGCTGATCCGTATTTCAAAGGAGATGTAGCCAAATGGAAAAAATTCGGATATACACTTATGCTTCGTTTAGGTATGCGTTTGTCTGATATTGAACCGGCTACTGCTAAAACCTGGGTTGAAAAAGCTGTCGCAGGCGGCGTAATGACTTCGATCGGGGATATGGCATATCTGAAATACGCCAATGTAAGCGGGCAGATGAATCCAAGGGTTAATACCTATATAGCTGGTGACTTTACAAGTCCTGGCGGTGATAACGTAGAAGGCAGCAAATGGGCGGCAAAGTTCATTGATCACCTGAAAAATACAAATGATCCGCGCTTACCGGTAATTTCGGTTGTTTGGGTTCCGGCAGGTGGTGGTGCATATACTCCGAATAATACTCCCGCAAGTCAGCGTGGAATGTTAAACGGAAGCATCAATACCAGACCTGGTGATTTTGATACCTACTCCGAACCTTCCTTGCTTTATCTTGACAGGGGTTCGCCTATCATTACCATGGGTCCTGCAGAAGCATATCTGCTTTTAGCGGAAGGTGCACTGCGAGGCTGGAATGTTGGAACCACTGCACAAGCAGCATATGATAACGGTGTCCGCCAGGCTATGTCACAATGGTCTTTATGGCCAAGTGTTGCACCGCATTCAGGTGTTATCCCAAATTCATCTGTGGATGCTTACCTGGCAGCTAATCCTTATTTAACAGGAGGCACATTCGCACAGCAGCTGGAGCAGATATCTACTCAGAAATGGGTTTCAATGCTGGGTGATGATTACGAAGTATGGTCCAACTGGCGCCGTACAAAATTCCCTGTATTTAATTATGCAAACTGGACAAATGCCAATGGAACCAAGTCAGCATATCCGGGTAATGTTACCGCAGGAAAAATGTTCAGGAGATTTTCACTTCCGATTGCAGAGCGTAACGTAAATCCGGATAATTACTTTGAAGCTATTAAAAGACAAAACTTCAGTGAAGAAACTGTAGATCTTTTACAAGGCAGAATGTGGTGGGATGTTGGTCCGGGCACTGGTCAGAACTAATTATGTTTTAAAGCGGGTATCAAAATGCAAACAATCAGTCATTCTCGATATTAGCTTTACAATCAATGGGAGGAGATTTTACGATCTCCTCCTATTTGTTTTTTAAAATAAATAACAATCAATCAATATGAAACGTAGAGATCTCATTAAATACCTTTCTGTTGCCCCGATTGCCGGAGCAGCTATAGGAACAGGTGTTCCATTCCAGGCTTTGGCATCTGCCGCAGCAAAAGGTAAGCGTGATGTAATTAAAGAACTTGGATTAAGAACTTTTATTAATGCCGCAGGAACATATACAACTATGACGGCATCCTTAATGCATGACGAGGTTGTGGATACCATTGAGTCGGCATCCAAACATTTCGTTATGATTAACGAGGTTCAGGATAAAGTAGGAGAAAAAATTGCCGCCATGTGTAAAGCTGAAGCAGCAATGGTAACTGCCGGCTGCTGGTCAGCACTGGTACTTGGAACTGCAGGGGTTCTGACCCGCATGGACAGGAAGAAGGTAGCACAGCTTCCTGATCTGACTGGCTTCGAAAAAACTGAGGTAATCGTTCAGAAAACGCATAATGTAGGTTATGTTCATGCCCTGACCAATACGGGTATCGTTCCTGTGGAAGTTGAAACAGCAAAGGAATTAGAAAGAGCTATAACAGGCAAAACCGCTATGATGTGGTTCCTGAATTCAAGCGCCCCAATGGGCAAAATTCAGCACGAAGAATGGATCGCTATCGCAAAGAAACATAATATTCCAACAATGATCGATATGGCTGCCGATGTTCCGCCAGTTGAAAATCTATGGAAGTATAATGATTTAGGTTTCGACCTGGTTTGTGTATCCGGGGGTAAAGCTATCGCAGGACCACAAAGTGCGGGTATCCTGATGGGTAAAAAAGACCTGATTGCAGCTGCACGTTTAAGCGCACCTCCAAGCGGTGGAAATATCGGTCGCGGTATGAAAGTGAACAAGGAAGAAATTCTGGGAATGTATGTTGCGTTGGATAAATACATCAATACAGATCATGCCGCAGAATGGAAAATGTGGGAAGACCGGATTGCCCTTATTGCAAATGCTGCAAAGAAGGTTCAGGGAGTGAATACAACTATTTACGTTCCGCCTGTTGCCAATCATACGCCTACACTTACAATTGCCTGGGATCCGGCCAAATTAAAGATCACGTCAAGAGAATTGCTTAAAAATCTTCAAAACGGCAGCCCTTCTGTTGAAGTTATGACCGGAGAAAATTCTATCAATATTACCGTCTTTATGTTGAAGAAGGGCGAAGATAAAATCGTAGCCAGACGTGTTCAGGAAGAACTTGCCAAGGCAGCATTAAGCTAAAATACTTACCGGAATAGAATTGACCTTTAAATTTTAAGGGTCAATTCTATTTTTTAATACAAATCAAACCACTATGAGAAGACTACCCTTACTACTTCTTTCAGGATTTATCCTGCTTTCATTTTTTGTTCAGGCCCAGACTAAAACTTATACCATACTGATCAAAGGGGGGCATGTTATCGATGCTAAAAATAAGATCAATGAAGTGATGGATGTTGCTATCCAGAACGGCAAGATTGCTGCAGTTTCAAAAAACATTGATCCTGCACTGGCCAATCAGGTTGTAAACGCCTCAGGAATGTATGTTACACCCGGTCTTATTGATCTGCATGCACACGTTTTTGCAGGTACTGAGCCGGATCATCAATACAGCAATGGAAACAGTGCCCTTGCTCCCGATGGATATACTTTCCGGGCAGGAGTTACCACCGTGGTTGATTGCGGTGGTGCCGGCTGGATGTCTTTTCCAAAATTTAAGAAAAACATTATAGAGTCTTCAAGAACCAGGGTATTATCTTTCCTTAATATTGCAGGTGAGGGGATGAGGGGCGGAGTGTATGAGCAGGATATTAACCTGATGGATCCTAAAAAGGCTGCTGAAACGGCCCTGGCTAATAAAGAATACATTGTAGGATTTAAGCTTGCCCATTTTGAAGATGAAAGCTGGGTACCTGTTGAACGTGTCATCGAAGCCGGAAACCTCGCTAAAATGCCTGTTATAATTGATTTTGGAGGAAGTGATAAACATGCCCCTTTATCCATTGAAAAGCTCTTTACCCAATATCTTCGTCCCGGAGATATTTATACCCATGTTTATACTGAACTGGCCAGGAGAGACCCTGTGGTTGATCTCAAAACCAGAAAATTAAGACCTTTTGCACTTCCCGCTCAAAAAAAAGGGATCCTTTTTGATGTTGGTTTTGGCGGAGGCAGCTTTAACTTCAACCAGGCTATTCCGGCAATTAAAGCTGGATTTTTGCCAAATACCATGGGAACCGACCTTCATACCGGCAGCATGAACGGCGCGATGAAAGATCAGCTTAACGTATTATCTATCTTTCTTGCAATGGGTATGGACATTCCCGCTGTCATCTCACGCAGTACATGGGCACCAGCCCAGGCTATCAAACGCGAGGACTTAGGAAACCTATCAGTAGGATCAGTTGCTGATATTGCGGTTTTAGGTGTGCGCACAGGCAATTTCGGCTTCCGTGATATCGCTGGTAACAGGCAGCCGGGCAAACAAAAACTGGAATGTGAGATGACCATCCGTGCAGGAAGGGTGGTATATGATCTTAACGCCATTGCCGGCGCTCCTTCAGCTTCCAGATAAACAGGATTTTGTTTAATTAAAGAATTATGAAAAATATTCTTTATTGTTCCTTTGCGGATCCTGAATTATGAAAGGCATTGTGAATTCGCATAAGCAGATAAGCCCTGCCAGATCAAACCAAAAAAACGTTCGGAATCCGGAAGGTTTCTAACTTAGAAAGTTCAATATTATATCATTAATTATGGGAAAAATCTCAAAACTCTTTTTAGCTGTATTTTTATTTTCGCTAACGCTGCAGGCTCAAACTGCTGCTCCCTTGTATAAGATTATTATCAAAGGCGGCCGTGTAATCGACGCAAAGAACAATATTAATGAAGTGATGGATATCGCAATCCAGGATGGTAAAATTGCCAAAGTAGCTAAGAATATCGATGAATCCCTGGGATCACAGGTTATCAATGCAGGCGGAATGTATGTCACTCCGGGCCTTATCGATATGCATGCACATGTATTTTGGGGTACCGAACCGGATCATTACCTGAGTAACGGGCTTGTGGGGGTTACCCCGGATGGATTCAGCTTTCGTACAGGAGTAACCACCATGGTGGATGCCGGCGGAGCGGGATGGAAATCTTTTGACGTGTTTAAAAAGAATGTTATTGACCAATCACAAACCCGCATATTATCTTTCCTCAATATAGTTGGTGAAGGAATGAGGGGCGGGGATTATGAGCAGGATATAAGTGATATGGATGCGAAAATGGCCGCCAAAACAGCTGTTGATAATAAGGATCATATAGTTGGATTTAAACTGGCCCATTTTAATAATGCCGACTGGATTCCGGTTGAACGGATTGTAGCAGCAGGGAACCTGGCCAATATGCCTGTAATCATAGATTTTGGCGGTGGACATTTGCCGATCGAGGATCTTTTCTTTAAATATTTACGTCCCGGCGATATCTATACGCATGTATTTACCGAGCTGGAACGCAGAGACCCTGTGGTTGATCTGAAAACCAGGCAGCTAAGACCATTTATGCTTCCTGCACAAAAGCGAGGGATACTTTTTGATGTTGGTTTTGGCGGAGCAAGTTTCTCATTTGCCCAGGCTATTCCTGCTGTAAAAGCCGGGTTTTATCCTGACCTGATGGGTACAGACCTTCATACCGGAAGTATGAACGGAGCTATGAAAGACCAGCTTAATGTGATGTCTATTCACATGGCCATGGGGATGGATCTTCCGGGTGTAATTTCACGCAGTACCTGGGGACCTGCCAAAGCGATCAAACACGAGGAACTCGGTCATTTATCCGAAGGTGCTATTGCTGATATTGCCATTTTAAGTATTCGTGAAGGTAAATTTGGTTTTAAAGATATCGCTAATAACAGGCAGGACGGAACAAAAAAACTGGAGTGTGAAATGACTATCAAGGGCGGCAGGATCGTTTACGACCTCAATGCTATCGCAGTGAACAGTAAAAAAAGAAATTAATCTAACTATCACCAATTAAAAGGAAACAATAAGCGCTTGTTATGAAATTATTCTCATAGATATTATATTTTTATACTATTAACTGACAAAATTGAGAAAGACCCCAAGAATTATAACCTCGCTTTTATTACTGGCTGGTTTCGGAATTTCCCTGCAGGGCTGCGGTTCCTCTGCCAGCTTTTTAACCGGTTCCTCCAGGCCTGATCCGCGTACAAGCGACAGGAAGTTTGAGCAGGTTCCTGCTATTGCTGCTGCAGCGGATGGAAAAATTATTTACGTTGCCTGGTATTCCGGAGGCGCTGCTCCCGGTCCGGGTAATTTTATAACGGTTTCTGCAAGTACCGACAGAGGAAATTCCTGGCTTAATGATCAGCTTATCGTTCTTCCAAAGAAATCCACTATGCGTTTCTTTGACCCGGCTTTATGGAGGGATAAGAACGGCAGGGTTCATTTGTTTTACGGGAGTTCGGCTGACAGTTTGCTTTGGGATGGTAAAGGCGGTGTAAATACCGTCGAAATGAAATGGGATGGTTCAAGGATTAATCATGATCAGCCAAAACGGATCAGCGATGGAGTGATGAGTAATAAGCCCGTTTACGTAGCCTCCCGGGATATTGCCCTGATGCCGGTATACATTGATAAACCTGCCAATGACAGTAAAAGCACTGCATATCCCCCGAATGGAGCATTCATCTTATCGCATGATTATAGCCGTTCCGGCCGTCTAATGTCCCTGGCGCCTTATTCTTCCATCAATATACCCGATGAGATCCGGATCCATGATGAGCCACAGTTGGTTGAAATTTCTGATAAAGGAGATTTTCTGGCGATGGTCAGAACCACAAAAGGGATTTATTTTACCAGAAGCAGTGATTTTGGCAAAACCTGGAGTGAGGTTGCTCCGTTTACGGCATCAGGTCCGACAACATCAAGCAGGTTCTATATCGGCAAGCTTTCATCCGGAAATTTGTTGCTGATAAGTAATAACAGCAAAACCCGGAATAATATGACCGCTTTCCTTTCAATGGATGGAGGTCAGACATGGCCGCATAAGCTGCTGCTTGATGCCCGCGAAAATGTATCCTATCCGGATGCAGACCAAACATCGGACGGGAATATTCATGTCGTGTTTGACAGAGACCGGACCGGCGCGAAGGATATTTTGTACTGCAGATTTACTGAGAATGCCATTGTGAAAGGGAATACAGGAGAGGTCTTTAAAACAAGGGTAAACCGCTGATTTTGAATTGAAGAATAATAAACATGTTAAATAAATGAATAAACATTTTTTATGCTGTGATTGGGGCACCACATCTTTCCGTTTAAGATTGGTAGATCAGCATGAATTTAGAGTACTCGCTGAAATTCAAACGGCTGATGGAGTAGCAGAGACCTTTAATGCCTGGCAGGAACAGAAGGAAATAAACCGTTTTGACTTTTATTCCGGGAAACTGAAGGAACTTATTTCAAAACTGGCTCAAAAGCATGGTGCCGACCTGAAGGATATACCCCTTATTGTATCGGGTATGGCATCCTCATCTCTGGGAATGGAAGAGGTTCCATATGCCCCTTTGCCATTTGCAACCGATGGAAAACTTGCTTCAGGCAGGGTTTTCGAAAACTTTAACGGCATTGGAAGTCCGCTAGTGCTTATTTCCGGTGTGCGCAGCCAAAAGGACGTAATGAGGGGTGAAGAAGCTCAGCTTATAGGTTTATTAAATCTGCCTGAGATTACAATCAAAAATAGCAATAAGGCCATATTCGTCTTTCCCGGAACTCATTCTAAGCATATAGTTGTTCAGGATGGATTTATTTCTGATTTTGAAACGTATATGACGGGAGAAATCTATGATATTCTTTGCCAACACAGTATTTTAAAAAGTTCAGTTTCAGTTGAGTCTCAACCGGGCTTATCCCTTGCTGCAAATCGCTATGCCTTCAAGCTGGGGGTGGATCTATCAGGATCTTCTAATTTACTTCATACTTTATTCACTGTTCGAACCTGCCAGCTGTTTGAAAAATTAGACAAGGTACAGGATGCTTTTTACCTGAGCGGCTTATTAATAGGTACTGAAATGAGGGAGCTCCAGGGTAAGGGAGCCAGCGAACTGGTAATTTGCAGTGGAATGCATTTGTATGATCATTACAAGCTTGCGGCTGAAACCCTGGGTCTGCATAAAAACGTAACATATATCCCTTCCGGGCTGATCGACAAAGCAACTATTGCCGGGCAGATCCAGATATTCAAAGCCTTAAATTTAAGTTCATATGATTAAAAAGGAATTTTCATGGCCTGACTTTTTAAGGGTTCCTATAATTGGAATAGTAAGAAATCTGAGCTTTGAGGTGATTGAGAAAATCCTTCCCGTATATATTGCATCGGGACTTACAACCCTTGAAATTACAATGAATACTCCTGCTGCAGGAGAGATCATTCGCTATGCCAGAGATAAATTTGCTGGCCGGCTTAACATCGGAGCCGGTACGGTCTGTAATGAAAAAGATCTTGAAAAAGCTATGGATGCAGGTTCACAATTTATCGTAACCCCGATATTAAATCTGAACGTGATCCGTGAATGTGTAAGGTCAGGAGTTCCTGTATTTCCGGGTGCCTTTACTCCCACAGAAATTTATCAGGCCTGGGAAAACGGCGCATCAATGGTGAAGGTTTATCCGGCAACTTCTCTGGGACCAGATTATATAAAAGATGTTAAGGCTCCTCTCAACCAGATAAAACTATTGCCAACAGGGGGGATCGGACTGGATAATATGTCGGCCTTTATGAAAGCCGGTTCCGACGGACTCGGTATCGGCGGACAGCTTTTCGATAAACAGCTCATAAAAACACAAAACTGGAGCGCTTTGGAAACACATTTTAAACAGTATTCAGCATATTTTACTTCAGAGAATAAATAGGAATTAAGACATCATAAATGGCTAAAAGCGGGATTAAAAATTATCGGTGGATCATTGTAGGATTATTGTTTTCAGGAACGGTTATAAATTATCTTGACCGTCAGATCATAGGATTATTAAAGCCAACGCTGGAACTTGAGTTTGGCTGGACAGAAACTGATTTTGGTAAGATCATGTCTGCTTTTTCTTTTGCTTATGCAATTGGATTGCTTCTTTCAGGAAGATTTATTGATAAGGTTGGAACCAAGGTAGGCTACAGTGTTGCAGTTGTGGTATGGAGTTTGGCCGGAATGTTTCATGCGGTAGCCCGAAGTGTAACAGGTTTTGGCATTGCACGATTATCCCTGGGACTTGGAGAGGCAGGAAATTTTCCTGCAGCAATGAAAGCTGTTGCCGAATGGTTTCCAAAAAGAGAAAGAGCCTTAGCCACGGGGATTTTTAATTCCGGTACGGCTATCGGGGTTGTAGTGGCCTTAATTCTTGTTCCGCTTATTATGCAGAACTATGGCTGGCAGGAAGTGTTCTGGATAACCGGCGCCCTGGGTTTTGTATGGCTTATTTTCTGGCTGATCTTTTACGAGATCCCTTCCAAACAAAAGAGGCTGACCCCGGAGGAACTGGAATATATTGAAAGTGATAAGGGTGATTCATCGGATGAGGTAAAAAGCACCACGGCTATTTCCTGGTACAAACTGTTCACTTTCCCTCAAACCTGGGCTTTCGTAACCGGTAAATTCCTCATAGATCCGATATTCTGGTTTTTCCTTTTCTGGCTGCCATCTTACTTTTCATCCACCTTCAACCTGGATCTTAAAGTGATCAGTCCGGAACTTATGCTCATTTATGCCGCTACCACGATTGGCAGTATCGCAGGCGGCTATTTTTCATCCAGCCTGATAAAAAAAGGCTGGCCTACGCTAAAAGCAAGGAAAGGCGTGCTGCTTTTATTTGCCCTGCTTGAATTATTTATCATGATAGCCATTGCCCAGTTTGTTACGGATAAATGGGTTGCGGTCGGACTTATAAGTCTGGCGGTTGCGGTTCACCAGGCCTGGGCTACCAATATTTTTACAATGGCATCGGATATGTTCCCGAAGGAAGTTGTGAGCTCAGTTGTAGGAATAGGAGGGATGACAGGAGCTATCGGAGGTATACTGTTCCCTATTTTTGTAGGCTATCTGCTGGATATTTATAAAACAAACGGCAATCTGACCGGGGGATATAATTTAATATTTACAATCTGTGGAGTTACTTATCTGCTGGCCTGGATAATCATTCATTTACTGACCAGAAAAACCAAAAAAGTGATTGTAATCGATTAACAAAAAAAACAGGATCTATGAAAGCTTTATTTACCTCCTTCTTTAAACAAGGCTTAATGATAGGAGCCCTGGCTTTCGGGCCTTTGACCATGTCTTCTGCAAACGCTCAGTTATATAATTTTTCTGAAGAGCAGATGAAGAGTTTTACTGCTTTAAATCCTTATGAACGATTCCCCGGTGGCCGGCCAAAGATACCGGAGAAAGTTTTGGATACTATACGCCAGATGAATATTCAGGTTGTTGAAGCCATAGGTTCAATCCCCCGTGAATATGCTAATCAGTATGAAAATGGCTGGAAGTCCTTAATTCCGGGGAAGAAATTAGTCGGCCGGGCCTTTACAGTACAGTTCATGCCTTCGCGTCCTGATCTGGTAGCGGGCATGCAGAGCGAGGCGCAAAAAAACAATTTCACGGGCTTACGAAATCAAACAACCATCGATATGCTGCAGAAGGATGATCTTGTTGTTGTCGATTTGTTCGGAAAAGTTCAGGGTGGTACCTATGTGGGAGATAAACTATCGTACTATATCTGGAAGACTACGGGAACAGGTTTAATTGTTGACGGAGGTATTTATTTAACAGAAAATATTGCACAGAGCGGGATGCAGGCTTTTTACCGCGGTACTTACCCCGGAGCCCTCAGTAATGCAACCGTTTCGGGAATAAATGTTCCTATCCGTATTGGCAATGCGATCATTATGCCGGGTGACCTTGTCATTGGTGATGAAGATGGTATTCTGGCCGTGCCGCCTCAATTTGTGCCTAAGCTCATTTCGAATGTCATAAGAGACCGTCGCCGTGATTTCTGGATGAAACGCGCATTTGACCTGGGTAAATACAAATCAAGTGAGATTTATGGCCGGCCCAAGGATCCCGCATTGCTGAAACAGTTTGAAGAGTATTTAAAAACGGGTGATGCTAAATTATTGCCTAAATAGGCGCATCCGGTCATAATCCTTATCCGATGAAGATATTCAACATTGTATTTTGCACTCTCTTTATAATCTCTGCTGCACTTCAGTATAATGATCCTGATCCCTATCTGTGGATACCAATTTATCTGAATGGTGCAATTCTCTGTTATTTCGCATCTCAAAAGCGCTATTATCCCATAGCCTATCTTACAAGCATGGGCCTGTATATGATATACGGGCTTTATCTTTTTTTTGATAAATACGGGGTGTTAAGCTGGATTCAGGATCATAATGCCGAAAATATAGCCGGGAGTATGAAAGCATCTGCACCCTGGATCGAGGAAACACGCGAGTTTTTTGGCCTGTGGATTTTAATATTGGTTCTGCTGGTTAATTTTATTGCGTATAAAAGATTCCCGCGCTTAAGGTCAACAGTTAAAGCAGGGGATAATTGAATTGATGAGAGCTTTCGGTTTTATATACTTATTATTTTTAACCATTAGTGAGGTTAATGCCCAAACTACAGATCAGGCGATGGAGCCGCTCTTACAGGTCCCCCGTGAATATACAATACTTAAAACCTCCGTACCCCCGACAATAGATGGAAAAAATCTGGAGGCAGGCTGGGCCCAAGCTCCCTGGTCAGAATCATTTGAAGATATTGAAGGGAGACCAGAAAAAAAACCAGTCCATTCCACCCGGTTTAAATTATTATGGGATAAGGACTATCTGTATGTATACACACAATTTGAAGAAAAGCATATCTGGGCAAAATTAAAGGAACATGATCAGTCCGTGTTTCAGGATAATGCGCTTGAGATATTTATAGATCCTGACGGGGATACCCATAATTACGTAGAGTTCCAGATCAATGCCCTGGAAACAGTATGGGACCTAATTATGACCAAACCATACCGTAATGGAGGACTAAACCTTACTGATTGGGATATTAAAGGACTAAAGAAAGCAGTTCATGTCAACGGTTCCCTGAATAAGTCTGATGATGAGGATAAATACTGGAGTATTGAGCTTGCTATTCCCCTGAAAAGTTTTCGTTTTTCCGGCAACAATACATTTCCTAAAGAAGGCAGTATCTGGAGAATGAATCTAACCCGGGTTCAGTGGGAGACTGATATTGTAAATGGAATTTATATTAAGAAAAAGGGTCCAAACGGAAGAGCCGGCATGCCTGTATATACCTGCTGGGCTCCACCCGGAATAATAAACTTTCACTATCCGGAAAGATGGGGATATGTTCGTTTTGGCGGTGAACTGAGCGAGAAGTTTTTAGATCCGGGATTGGAACAAAGTAAGCTTAGTCTCTGGAAATATTATTACCTCCAGCAGGAATACAAAACTAAAAACGGGATATATGCCCTTAATGCGGATGAATTAAGAAGTGCATTCCCCGGGGTAAACATTAAAAATGTTCCTTATATTAAAATTATCTCAACACCGGGGCAATTCAGTTTACAACTACCAATCCCTCCCTCAGGCATTTTGCTAACTCTGGATAATGAGGGCAAATTTCTTGAAAAACCCATTCCTTAATATCCGTATTTCCTGCTCTTCACCTAAAAAATTACATAAGAATAAATTTATTAGTTATTAGGGAGATGAATAATTATCTAATTATGAGGTAATTACGATCGCTTTAATAAATAAATCAATAAATGAACCTTCACTTAGGTTAATAGTTGACCTAATGAAAAAAATGTATAATTTAGGATGGCCAAATAATTTGTCCTGCTTACCCTGGCAATACACAATCAGGCGGCTTCAATTAATTAATTATATCTAACACAAAAAAAGTTTTATGATGACAAAAATTTACAAATTAGTCGTGTTGCTGCTATTTTGTCAAACCTACGTGTTTGCACAAAATATCAGTGTTACCGGAAAGGTTACCGACTCTGACAATTTACCACTACCTGCAGTAAGCGTTAAGGTAAGTGGAACTACTCAGGGAACCAGTACCGATTCGAATGGTAATTTTTCAATTTCTGTGCCAACCAATGGTACTTTGGTATTCAGTTATATTGGCTTTACCACACAAACAGTGAGCGTACAGGGTCGTACAAGCCTGAATATCAGACTTGCAGTTGACAGTAAAATGCTGGAAGGTGTTGTAGTTACAGCATTGGGTATTGAGAGATCCTCCAAAAGTTTGACTTATAACACTACCAACATTTCTGCAGAAGATCTGAATCAAGTTAAAGGTGCTAACGTATTAAATTCTTTAGCAGGTAAAGCTGCTGGAGTATTCGTTACTCAGGGAGCAGGTGGTCCGGGTTCAGCTCCGCGTATAATTCTTCGTGGTAACAAATCAATCACAGGTTCCAATGAGCCTTTATATGTTGTTGATGGTGTGCCTATGGGCTTTTCAGATTTTAACTCTGAAGATATTGAAAGCTTACAGGTGTTACAGGGTGCATCAGCTGCAGCTCTTTATGGAAGCCAGGCTTCAAACGGTGTGATCATGATCACTACTAAAAAGGGTAAGTTAGGTGCTACTACTGTAGATTTTTCTTCTACTGCAACTTATGATAGTCCATTGCTTTTGCCAGAACTGCAGACCAGTTATGGTGCGGGTCTTAAAGGAGTAACAGTTTCTACTCCTGTGAATGATAGCTGGGGTCCTAAGATCTCTAATGGCAGTGATGCACACATTAAGGATTTCTTCAGAACTGGTCAGAACTACATTAATAGTTTATCGATCAGCAGCGGTAATGCAAATCAGCGTGTTTATTTCTCTTATGCAAATACTGATGCGAAAGCTATGTTGCCAGGTTATAATTATAACCGTCATAACGTAAGCTTAAGAGGTAATACGACTATCTTTAATAATAAGGTATCTATAAACGGTGGTGTTAATTATATCCGTGGTAATACCCAGAACAGAAACGATTCACAATGGTACGGTAGCCCGATGTTTGGTCTGTATTTATTCCCTATGGGAGAAGATATGTCTAAATACAGCCCTAATGGTGGAGCGGTTTGGAGCACAACCCGTAATATGTGGGTGCAAAACTGGCCGTATGTTAAAAACGAGCACAGTTCAAATCAGAATCCTTACTGGCTTACTGAAAACTATGGTCGTTCTGAGTTATTTGATCGTACAATTTTCAATGGTGGTGCAAAATGGGATATCAATAGCTGGTTAAATGTTGCCAGCAGGTTAACTTTCGCCAAGCGTACAGGTGATACAGAAAGAAGCCGTGCTGCTTCTTCAGATCCAACTGATGTTGGTCCTAACGGTTCATATGCAAAGGCTGTCAGCAATAATGAAGATACTTATGCTGATATCTTATTGAATGCAAACAGAAACCTATCCGAATCGCTTACATTAAATGCAACAATCGGATTTAGCAATACTTCAAGTACTGACCGTAATATCGTAAATGAAAATGCGGGTGCTACAAACACATTGTCATATCCGAATTATTTCTCAGTTGCCGGTTTAAACGGGAACTTTAATTCAAGTGAATCACTTAGAAAAACTTTGTCTCAGGCAGTTCTTGGAACGGCTTCATTTGGCTGGAAAGAAACCTTATTCCTGGATGTTACAGGAAGAAACGAATGGAGTTCATCAGTTGATGAACCATTTTTCTACCCATCAGCAGGTTTAGCTTATGTTCTTACTGAAACAATAGGTGCTAATGATATCCTGTCTTTCGCAAAGATCAGAGGTTCATATGCTGAGGTAGGTAGCGGACTTGCATTCGGAGCTTCTCAGAGAGATCCAAACTACACCCTGGCAGCTAATGAAAACATTAACGGCCGCGGAAGTTTACCTTTCTTTAGTGGAACGGACACGATCAGTTTACAGCCTGAACGTACAAGTTCATGGGAAATTGGTACTGAATTACGTTTCCTGAAAGATAAATTGAATCTGAATGTTACTTACTATAATGCAACAACAGAAAACCAGGTATTCCAGATTGGAGCTCCTTCCGGTTCTGGTGCAAGTAATTTCTGGATCAATGGTGGTACTATTCAGAACAGGGGAATTGAAGCATCAGCAAGCTATAATGCACGTTTTGGTGCAATCAGCTGGACTCCAAGTTTGAATTTCTCACGTAACAGTAACCGTATCAAGGAATTAAGTAATTTATTAACAACAGACCGTTTTAACTTACAAACAGGTAACAGGTTAACGAATCTTTATTTAGTTCGTCCGGGAAGTCCTTTATTGCAGGGAAGAGAATATGGTGCTTATCATGATCTTTTTGGCAAGACCTATGTTAGGGATGCAAGCGGAAATATCACGTATAATGCAACTACAGGTTTACCTATATTGTCTACTACCGCTGATGAGTATGTTGGTAATGCTAACCCTGATTTCCTGCTTAACTTTAATAACCAGTTGAGCTATAAGAATGTCACTCTTTCATTCCTGATTGATGGACGTTTTGGTGGTTTAGTATCTTCATCTACAGAGCAGTGGTTAGATTACAAGGGTTTATCAAAACGTACCGGTGATGCACGTGATGCAGGTGGTGTTATGGTAAATGGTAAGAAAATCGATACTGAACTTTACTATGGATATATTTCAGCGAAGGCAGATGCCGGGGCACTTACAGATGAATACCTGTATGATTCTACAAATATCCGTTTGAGAGAGCTTGCCATTGGTTTCAAATTGCCACAGTTTCACAGTGCAATTAGAAATATGAGCCTTTCATTAGTGGGTAGAAATTTACTTTTCTTCCAGAGAGAAGCACCATTTGATCCTGAATTAGCTATTGGAACCGGTAACGGAAGCCAGGGATTTGAGGCTTTCCAAATTCCATCTGCGAAATCATGGGGTTTAACACTTAGAGCAGGATTATAATTTACGAATTAAAAATATAAGATGAAAAATTCAACAATAAACAGCAGCTGCAAACTTTTAGGTTTGGGTTTGCTATTGTCTCTTGGCACGGCCTGTACAGAGAAAATGGAAGGGCTGAATAATGATCAGAAATACCTTCCCGCTGCTGACCTTGTTCAGGATGCAAATGAAGGAGGCTTCCTGCTTCCAACAATGATGCAGAATGTTAACAATCCGACAACAACTCAGCAAACTCAGCAAAATCTTCAGGCTGAGTCATATGCCAATTACCTTGAGGCGCCAAGTAACTTTGTTGGTAACGTAAATACGACTACGTATGCAACAAGGAACCTGTGGCCAAACTCCTGGAATGTTTCCACTAACGGAGTGATGAACAACTGGCTTCAAATGAAAAAGAATGGTTTCGATGTTAAATATCCCGATTTATATTCGATCGCTCTGATTTTGAAGGTTGCAGCGGGTCACCGTTTGGTTGATACTTTCGGACCATATCCTTACTCTACCTATGGTAGTACTGCTGAGCCAAAGTTTGACTCACCAAAAGAAGCTTATGCAGCTTTCTTTAAGGATCTTGACTGGGCTGTTACAGCATTACAGGCTGCTGAAAAAGCAGATCCGAATGCTGATCAGGTTCGTTTCAAGAAATGGGATGGTTCTACATTCACAGGTGAGTATACTAAATGGATAAAATTAGCGAATACTTTACGTTTACGTTTAGCGATCCGTATATCAGGAACTGCTGATGCAGCCCTTGGTAAAACTGAAGCTGAAAAAGCAGTTGCTTCTACCAGCGGTGGATTACTTGATGAGACTACAGGTTCATGGGGTGTATTTAGTGCTAACGGAACTAATGGACACTTTACAATGACTAACGCATGGTCTGATACTCGTATCTCGGCTGCGGTTGTAACTTATCTTGAAGGTTTAGGTGATCCACGTTTGCCTCTTTACGTACTTCCTGCAACTGACCCTGTATTAGCAGGCAGCTACAGAGGTATCAGACCGGGAGTTGAACGCCCTACTAAAACTGTCTATGAAAATTATTCAAAATATAATGTTCAGGCAACTACTCCAATGAAGCAGGTTGATGGTGCTGAAAGCTATTTCTTAAGAGCTGAAGGTGCATTAAAAGGCTGGAATATGGGTGGAACTCCACAGTCACTATATGAGGCCGGTATCCGTGCTTCTTTGAAATTAAATGGTGCATCTGAAGGTAATTACCTGAACAGTACAAGCATGCAATTAGCTTACGTGGATCCTAAGAGAGCTGATTATAACAGCCCGCGTTTAAGTGATGTGACAGTTAAGTGGAATGAGGCTGCAACAGCAGAGCAGAAACTTGAAAAGATCATTACCCAGAAATGGATAGCTGTTTTCCCTGAAGGTACAGAGGCATGGTCTGAATTCAGAAGAACCGGATATCCTAAATTGTACAATATCATGGCTTCTGCTAATCCATTATTCCCGGCAGGATCAAATAAATTTATCAAGAGACTGACATATCCTTCAGCCGTAGTTGCTTCCAGTAAAGCAGCTTATGACGCTGCCGTTGCCGCTCATCTGGGTGGTAAGGACAATGAAGATGTTACTTTCTACTGGATGAAATAATTTATTCATTAATCTAATTAAAAGGGGCTGTCTCAAAAGGACAGCCCCTTTTTTGTATTAAATTATCAGACATTTTTTTCTTTAAGATCCCTCTGGCATTTAAAATAATCCTAAAAAGCCCTCATTTAACTGCGTGGATCATCCAGTCATGATGCTTCTGCTCATGAATAAAGTAAATTTTAACAGGCATTTTAAGAAGATTGTTCTTTTTGAATATGAGGCTGGAGTTAAAATAGTCAAACTATTCTTAAAGTTTTCTGTCGGATGAAGGGCTTAGTAATCATAGCTTTAAGGAGCATTCTGGTTTTTATATTCTTGAATATTAACTACAACAAAAAAATTACAACTCAAAAATTGCCCTAATCCTGCCGAAAACGGCATATAGGCATTATTTATCGAAAAATATGTTAAATGATCATAAATTTTTCGATTTAGATGAATATTTGTTAAAAATTGATTAATTTCAAGTAAGCCAAGTGATACATATGTGAGCACTTTGGGATAGGAAATTATAAACCTGATTATTAAAATTTAACAGATTCAAAATGGGAAAAATTTACACTCTAGTCATGTTTCTACTATTTTGTCAATCCTACGGGTTTGCGCAAAATATTAGTGTTACCGGAAAGGTAACCGATGCTGAAAATTTACCACTTCCTGCTGTAAGCATTAAAGTCAGTGGCTCAACTCAGGGTACCAGTACAGATGCAAACGGAAATTTTTCAATTTCTGTACCATCGAATGCTACCCTTATTTTTAGTTACCTGGGTTTTGCCACCCAAAATATTGCAGTTCAGGGCCGGTCGAACATAACCGTTCGTCTTGTTTCTGATACTAAATTATTGGAAGGGGTGGTAGTTACTGCCCTGGGTATAACCAAGGACCAGAAGATCCTGAGCTATGCTACTCAGCAGATCGATGCTGAAAGTTTCTCGCAGGCTAAAGAATTAAACGTAGCAAACTCTCTGTCAGGACGTGTGGCGGGTCTGAATGTTGCCAGGACTGCTTCAGGTTTAGGCGGGTCGACCCGGGTTGTTTTAAGGGGTGACCGTTCGATCACAGGAAACAACCAGGCCCTGATCGTTATTGACGGTGTACCGATGGACAATTCCAACTATAGTCCCGGAAACGCAAACGGAGGCCGTGACGGCGGTGATGGTCTTTCAAGTGTAAACCCTGATGATATTGAATCGATAAATGTTTTGAGAGGGGCATCGGCGACAGCCTTATATGGTAGCCGTGCTGCAAACGGGGCATTGCTTATTACTACAAAAAAGGGTAGTGTTCAAAAAGGCTACGGCGTTACTTTCAACAGTTCTACTCAGGTAGAAACTCCTATAATTCTTCAGGATTTCCAGAATATTTATGGTCAGGGCGCCGGAGGAATTTATAATAGAGCAGAAGAGGGTAGCTGGGGGCCAAAAATGACAGGACAGTCAGTGGCCTTATGGGGTAACGATCCTGCAGATGTGGGAAAGGTTTACAGCCTGACCGCTCAGCCTGATAACTACAAGGATTTCTTTTCAACAGGAAAACAGTTTTCCAATTCGCTTGCATTCTCCGGTGGAAGTGATAAAATTCAAACCTATTTCTCTTATACCAACGTTACTGCTTCCGGTATTTTGTCTAATAACAAATTGGACAGGAATACCCTTAATTTACGTGTAAGCGGTAAAGCGGGCTCCAGGTTATCTTATGATTCCAAAGTTACTTATCTGAAAGAAGATGTTGACAACAGGCAGCAGACAGGAGAGTCCTATTCAAACAATCAGCGCCATATCTTACGTATTCCTCGAAATATTTCACTGGCTTCTGCTCAAAAATTCGATTATATTGACCCATCGACCGGTAAACTTCGGCAGAACTACTGGAATCCGGGGTCTAACGGTGGTGAAAACCCATACTGGACTAAATATCGTATAATGTCCGAAGATCAGAGAAACCGTGTTACCGGGTTTGGATCATTAACTTATCAGGTTTCTCAGGCATTAAGTTTTATGGGTCGTGCGGGGATTGATAAAACCCTGGATAATTATGAGGGAAAATGGTATAACGATACCTATACCATTGCCGACTTTGGGAACTATTCAACAATTTTCAGGGATGTTGCTGAAACTAACTTTGATCTGATAGGAATTTACAAAACTTCACTTTTAGAGAACCTTACTGTTGATGCTACTTTTGGAGGAAATCTGCAGCATGTTGACAGGTTAGCACAGTCAACCAATACCGGCGGTTTAAATCGTGACAACTTGTTCATTCCTTCAAATGGACGTGCTCCTTCGGATACCCGGGATATCGTACCTACTGAAAAGCAAGGTTTATTTGCAACAGCAGATTTTACTTTCAAGGATGCATTAACAATTTCTGGTTCGATCCGTAATGACTGGTCATCAACCTTACCTAAATCCAGCCAGTCATATCTGTTTGGTTCTGCAGGCTTCTCTGCAATCCTTTCGAACATCTTCACTTTACCAAGTGCAGTATCTTTTGCAAAATTAAGAGGTTCATATGCCCAGACTGGTAACGATGCATCTCCATTCCTGCTGACTCAAACCTACAGTTTCTTAACTGGTGGCCCAAATGGCTATATCAGTCGTGATCCTGTTAAGCCGTTTCCAACTTTGAAGCCTGAGTTAACTACTGCCCAGGAGGTAGGTCTGGAAGTGAAGTTTTTTAATAATCGTTTGGGATTTGATCTTGGATACTATAATAGTAATTCTAAAAATCAATTATTTACAGTTTCTATTCCTCCTGCTTCCGGCTGGTCTTCTGAATATGTTAACGCCGGCCTGGTACGTAATTCAGGACTGGAATTAACAATGAATGGTTCACCAATAAGAAATGATAATTTCCGCTGGGATATGGACCTGAACTATGCCCGTAACAAAAACAAACTGGTTGAACTTACTCCTGATCTGAAAGTTCTTAACCTTGCTGGTGACTTTATGAACTTCTCCCGTGCTTTAGAGGGTGAGCCATTGGGTCAGGTATTCAGCAGGGGATATCAGCGTGATGCTCAAGGCAGGGTTTTGGTTGATCCAAACGGGTTGCCTTTAATCACTCCCGGAACAACCGTATATATGGGCAATACAAGACCTGATTGGATAGGGGGACTAAGTAATAATTTCTCTTACAAAAAATTAAGTCTTAACTTTTTGATAAGCGCCAGAGTTGGTGGAGTTGTTTCTTCATTCACTAATGCTGTTATTTATGCCGATGGAGTAGTTGAACAGACCATAGCCGG
Organism: Pedobacter sp.; assembly: GCA_036676435.1. Lineage (GTDB taxonomy): Bacteria > Bacteroidota > Bacteroidia > Sphingobacteriales > Sphingobacteriaceae > Daejeonella. The sequence continues at coordinate 63,598 of JAKFCV010000019.1, forward strand.
CAGAGATAGTTATATTTTCCCGGGTGTTAATGCTGCAGGAACACCGAATACAGTAGCAACTACATCAGAGAAATACTGGAAAAAAGTAGGGGGACGTAATACTCCGGTAGGCGAGGTCTGGACTTATGATGCAACTAATATTCGTATGAGGGAAGTTTCATTAAGTTATGCCCTTCCTAATGATCTGCTTGCGAAATCTCCATTCCAGCGGGCTTCTGTTTCTTTAGTAGGACGTAACTTATTCTTCCTGTTGAATAAGGCTGAAGGGTTCGATCCTGAATTGACTGCTGGTGCTCAAAATACCACAGTTGGTTTAGAATCATTCGCCATGCCTTCAACTCGTCAAATAGGTTTGAACTTAAATTTATCATTCTAATTAACGAAATTAAACATATGAAAAATTTTAAAATATATCTTACAACAGGTTTACTACTGGTTTCGGCCATGAGTATTACTTCTTGTACAGACAAGTTTGAGGAGTATAACACCAATCCGACAAAACTGACGGAACTTGATGCATCAGGAGTTGGTAATGCTTTTGCGGCTGCTCAGTACAGGGGGCTTACAGCAAGCTGGCAGACTTATCAGAGTCTTTTCGGAGATTTACAGTCCCAGTATTTTGCTAACATAGCCCAAAACTTTCCTTCCGACCGTAATGTGATGGTTGGTAATTGGCTAAATGGTGCCTGGGGTGGATTTTATGGAAGTGCCATTCCCCCATTACTGGGAGTATTGGATAACACCAAACCAGGTGGTAAGGCTGAAAACCCCGGTGTTTATGCTATAGCCAATATTTGGAAGGTGAGGATGTTCCTGCCAAGAACTGATTATTGGGGTCCAATTCCATATTCCCAGGTTGGAAATGGATTGAAACAGGTTGATTATGATGCTCAGGACGTGATCTATAAGGATTTCCTTGTTTTACTTACTAAAGCGGTAAGTGATTTAGCCCCTTATAAAGGGAAAAATCTATTGGGAAATAACGATCAGATCTATGGAGGGAATGTTGACAATTGGATTTTATTCGCAAATACATTACGTCTTCGTATTTCTATGCGTATGTCGGGTGTTGAGCCGGCTCTTGCTAAAAGTAATGCCGAGGCAGCTGTTGCCGGAGGAGTTCTAACAACTAATTCACACGATGCTTTTCTGAAAGTAACTGCTAACTCGATCAATACCTTTAACCAGGCTACAGCCTGGAATGAGTTCCGCATGAGTGCTGCTATGGAAAGCGTCTTGAAAGGCTACAATGATCCAAGGATATCTAAATTCTTTGCCCCGGTTCCGGGAACCACGAATACTTTCAAAGGACTGCGCAATGGTTATACACAGGTTGAATTAGGTCTTCCGGCTAACCAGGGTACGGCTACTTCCAATGTGAATGATAATTTTTTACCTGCTAATCAGGCAAATCAACCTTTCGGTGTAATTATGGCGGCTGAGGCCTGGTTCTTAAGAGCTGAGGGTGCTTTAAAAGGATGGAATATGGGTGCAGGAACTGCCCAGACCTTTTACGAAGCAGGAATAAATTCTTCAATGCGGCAGTGGGGTATTACTGACGCTGCTGCAATAGCTGCATATACTTCTGGCAATTCTACACCTATTGCTTTGACCGATGTTGTTAATTCACCTCCCCTTACCAATATTCCCGTGGCCTGGTCGGCGGATGCAAGCAAGCAATTGGAGCAGATTATAACACAGAAATGGCTTGCTTTATGGCCTGATGGACTTGAAGCATGGGCAGAGTACAGGCGTACAGGTTTTCCAAAACTTTACCCTAGAATTAATTCTGAAAGCTTGGTTGTGCCCAAGGATGGGGTTGTCCGTCGTACTCCATACGTTGTGGGAGAATCACAAACAAATCCAAAAGGGCTTGCCACAGGTGTTTCTAAATTAGGAGGTCCTGATAATGAAGCCACCCGTCTATGGTGGAATAAATAAAGAACTGATTTTTTTAAAGGCCATTCCGGAAATACCGGAGTGGTCTTTTTATTTTAAACATATCCGCAATTGCAGGCCAGGTTAGCCTTCTCAAATAGTTTTAAAATAAAAGTTCCCGGAATTTATTGTATATCCGATTTGAAATTATTTTCGAATGTTAATTTCTTATATTTAAATTATAAAGATTGGAGTTTTGAAATTAACAGGCTGGTAGACATAAATGGGAACACCATCCGGTATTTTTAAGGTTTCAGATTAAATCCCATAAGGGCTCCATGAGGAATATAAAAGATTGATTATTTTAAGCATAGTTCTTAATCACAAAATGTTAATTAACTTTCAACTACTTCGGAGAATAATTCTTTTCTCATTTCTGGTTTTATTTTTTGGTGCGTGTTCTGATGATCAATCGAAACTTTTCACTTTGATGGGGAAAAACAGAACCGGCATTGATTTCCGCAATATGCTGGTTGAAGGAGAGGACCTGAATGTAATGAATTATTCATATTTCTATAACGGTGCAGGTGTATCTGTCGGAGATATAAATAATGACGGCCTTCAGGATATCTTATTTACCGGGAATATGGTTAAGAATCGCTTATACCTGAATAAAGGAAATTTTAAATTTGAAGATATCACTGAAAAAAGCGGAATTGCAAAACTGGAAGGGTGGTGTACGGGAGCCACAATGGCTGATATAAACAGCGACGGGAAGCTTGATATCTATATATGCCGCTCGGCCGACGTAAAACCTTCGCGGCGTAAGAACCTGCTTTTTATTAATAACGGCGATTTATCCTTTACTGAAAAAGCTGAGGAATATGGTCTCGCTGACAGGGGATATTCTACCCAGGCTTCCTTTTTTGACTATGATAAGGACGGGGACCTGGATATGTTCGTCATCAATCATTCTTTACAGCAATATACGACCGGCGTTCAGGAGAATATCGAGTTAAGAAAACAGCAGAATCCTGACTTTGCAAATAAATTGTACCGCAATGATAATGGTCATTTTAATGATGTCAGTACCGTATCGGGCATTACTTCAAATGTATTAACCTTTGGATTAGGCCTTGCAATTTCCGATATAAATAATGACGGATGGCCAGATGTTTATGTGTCTAATGATTTCAATGAACCTGATTATTTATTCATGAATAATGGTGATGGGACCTTTAATGATAAAATAACTGAAAGCATGAGTCAGATTTCCATGTATTCCATGGGTTCTGATATTGCAGATTATAATAATGACGGTTTGCCGGATCTGGTAACTCTTGACATGCTTCCTGAAAGTAATAAAAGCCAGAAAATGCATTCAGGGGCTGAAAATTTTGACAAGATGCAGTTTCTCTTTAATAATGGATTTTATTATCAGTTCAGTAGGAATATGCTTCAAAAGAATAATGGAGACGGAACGTTTTCGGAAATTGGTCAGTTATCCGGGATATCAAATACTGACTGGAGCTGGGCCGCACTATTCTCAGATCTTGATAATGACGGGAATAAAGATCTGTTCGTGACCAATGGCTATGTAAAGGATTATACGGATATGGATTTTCTTAAATTTACCATGGACCAGACCATCCGGGCAAGGCAGGAGGGAAAAGGAACAGCCGTGAAAGATTTTATAGAAAAGATGCCGACCATCATGATGCCTAATTATGTTTTCAGAAATAAAGGAAGCGATCGTTTTGACAATGTAAATTCTGAATGGGGCCTCGATCAGGAAGGAATTTCAGCGGGGGCAGCTTATGCTGACCTGGACAATGACGGGGATATGGATATGATCGTAAGTAATACGAACGATTATGCCGGAATCTACAAAAATAACAGTGAGCTGTTTAATAAAAATAATTATCTGAAGGTTAGATTGCAGGGTAGTAAGCAAAATGCCCAGGGTATCGGATCCAAAATAATAGTCTATGTTAAAGATAAACAGTACTATCAGGAGCAAATACCAGTTCGTGGCTTTCAATCTTCTGTAGATCCTGTATTAAATTTCGGATTAGGAGCGAATACCCTTGTCGATTCTTTACTGATCGTTTGGCCGGATGACAGGAGTCAAAAACTAAGGAATATAAAACCCAATCATACACTCTCGCTTGATATAAAGAATGCCAAACCAGGTTATAAATTTTATCCCTTACCTAAAACACAGCAATATTTAGCTGCGGGCAGTCAGGTAAATTATTCTCATAAAGAAAATCTATTCAATGATTTTACAGTTCAGACCCTGTTGCCGAATTATTTATCCAGGCAGGGGCCCTATATTGCTAAAGCCGATATCAATGGTGACGGCCTTGAAGATATCTTTATTGGGGGTGCAGCAGGGCAGGCTGGTGCATTATTCACCCAGGCAGCAAATGGGCAGTTAACAAGCAAATTTTCTACGGTTTTAGAAGCTGATGCCGGGTATGAGGATACTGCAGCAGAATTTCTGGATATAGATGCTGATGGTGATCTGGATCTTTATGTTGGAAGCGGTGGTTATGAATTTTCCTTGGATAATCCCTTATTACAGGATCGTATTTATATTAATGACGGTAAAGGAAACTTTTCGAAAAAAATAACAGGCATTCCTGCCATGAAGATAAGTACCGGTAGTGTAAAGGCATCGGATATTGACGGGGATGGTGATAAAGATCTGTTTATAGGAGGTCGTGTTGTGCCCGGAATGTACCCTTCTGCCCCTGAGAGTAAAATTCTCATTAATGATGGCAAAGGGAACTTTACAGATGGAACCAATACCGTAGCCCCTGCGATTAAAAACATTGGAATGGTTACGGATGCACTATGGATTGATTTGAACCAGGATAGGAAGGAAGATCTTGTACTGGTTGGTGAATGGATGCCGATAAAAGTTTTTATCAATCAGAGTGGCAAATTAAAAGATGCCTCATCTGCATATATAAAATTCGGCTCAACGGGTTGGTGGAATTGTATTTTTTCTGATGATATGGATAGGGATGGCGACAAAGATCTGATTATAGGTAATCTGGGTCTGAATGCCCAGTTCCATGCCAGTGAAAAGGAACCGCTGAGTATATATTTCAAGGATTTTGATGACAATGGGTCCATTGACCCCATCTTTTGTTATTTCATAGATGGAGTGTCATATCCTGCAGCTTCTAAGGATGATTTAACAGATCAGTTGCCAGGCCTTAAAAAGAAGTTTCTGGAATATCATAAGTATTCAAATGCTACTATTAATGATCTGTTCACATCCGAGCAATTAAATGATGCCCGGGTACTCAAAGCCGAAATCCTTGAAACTGTTTATCTTGAAAATAAAGGAAATGGATTTGAATTAAAGCATTTACCGCTTGAAGTTCAATATGCTCCGGTTTATGGTATAGGATCTCTCGATGCTAACGGTGATGGTAGAAAGGATCTGTTGTTTGCTGGCAATAATTCCTGGACCCGGATTAAATTTGGCCAGTTTACGGCCAGTAATGGAACATTATTGACTGGTTCAGGAAAAGGAAATTTTACCTATGTACCTCAATGGAAGAGTGGGTTAAATATCCGGGGAAATGTAAGAAGTCTTCAGACTATTGGTTCAGGCAATAAATCGAGTACTCAGGTCATACTTGGTATCAATAATGCCATGGTCAGGACCCTTAAAATGAAATGAACGGACTGATTTAAATTCTACCTTGATCTTTTGACAGTTAGCATTTGATTGTGAATTTTAACGATCAATTCCTTCCGGGAAATTTTAAATTTTTAATGAAAAATGACAAGTAGAAATTTTACTTTTCTAATCCTTGTAATTGGGACTTTGGTTCTTATCTCTTTCAAATCGGGATATAAGCAGCAGGAACCATGGAAGGCTCCTGCTTCGGCTGATACAATCAAAAGCCCTTTTCCTTTTTCTCCTCAGGTAATACGGGAGGGTGAAAAGCTTTATAATTTGCTTTGTGTTAATTGCCATGGACAGAATGGTCTCGGTGACGGACAACCCGGAAGGTATAAAATAGAGCCTGCGAATTTTCATAAAAAGGTAGTTACAGATCAGACAGATGGGGCTATGTTCTGGAAATTAAGTACTGGAAAAGGTATTATGCCAGCCTATGGTGCTGCTTTAACGGAAGAAAAACGCTGGCAGCTGATCGCTTATATTCGTCAGTTTGCAAAGCAAAATCTGAATTTATCGTCCAAAACTTTGCCTTTAAAGAATTACAGGTTCGATAAGTCCATTCCCAGCCCTTATTTTCCATTGCCGCAAAGGATAACTAATGCTATGGCTTCTGAAGAGCTTGCTTTAATGGTTGATACAGTTGCCAAAGGACTGAAAAGACCATGGAGTATGGTATTTTTGCCCGATCACACACTATTGATCGCAGAGAGAAGTGGTAAAATATTGAGGTTTAAGGATGGGATCCAGATTGATACCCTTTCTGGAAATATACCCTCAAGTCTGCGTGATATCAAGATCCATCCCGATTTTAAAAATAACAAATTAGTGTATCTGTCCTATTTTATCGAACCGGTTAAAAGTACTGGATCGGGAGGATTTACTGCTCTGATGCGAGCCAGGTTGCAGGGAAATAAATTGCTTGAAGAGCAGATGATCTATAAGGCAGGTCCGTTTAAAAATAATGGAGACTGGTTCGGAAGTAAAATAGGATTTGATAATAAGGGGTATCTGTTTTTTTCTGTAGGCATCCACAGCGACAGAAAAAATGCTCAGAACCTTTCAGCATATGATGGCAAAACGATGAGATTGAATCCGGATGGTAGTATTCCTAAAGACAATCCTTTTGTCAATACTCCCGGAGCTTTACCGGAGATCTACTCATATGGGCATCGTATGCACCAGGGAATGCGGCGCGATCCTAAAACAGGTAGAATGATGGTTGTTGAATTTGGAGAGTTGGGTGGTGATGAATTAAATATTTTAAAGCCCGGTGCCAATTATGGCTGGCCCATTGCAACTTATAGCCTGGAATACAACGGGGCAATTATTTCAGAAAGTCCCTTGAAGGAAGGGATTGAACCCCCGATTCATCATTATGCCATTGCACCATCTGATTTTGATTTTGTTTATGGTAAACGTTATCCCGGGTGGGATGGTAATATTTTCATTGGTGGTCTGGCAACAAAAAAGCTTTATCGGCTTGTAATGAAGAATGACACTTTCTTGCACGATGAATCACTTTTGCATAATCTTGGGAGAATAAGGGAAGTGGTCTTTGCTCCTGATGAGTTTTTATATGCTATGACTGAAGATACCGGCATTCTTGTCAGGTTAATTCCACTCCAGAAATTAAGATAATAACTGGGAAGTTTAATATTAAAAAAAGGTAACCGGGCATTTTCAATTGCTTTAATAAAATTAAAACTAATACATTTTGATATGAGAAGGATATTTCTGATCCTCATTACTGGCCTGATACTGAATTCCTGTTCTCCAAAAAAGGATTATGGAACTGTTTTCGCGGATCCTGAACTATATTCCGAAACGGTTGGATTATTAACTAAGGTCATTACTTATGATATTTTTAATCCTCCGGTAGCCAGCAGGATATATGCTTATAGTAATTTTGCGGCTTATGAGGTAATGTCATCAAAATCCAAAAAATATAAATCCATTGGTGCTAAGTTCAAGGATTTTACTAAACCTAAGTTGACAGCGAAGCCAATAAATAAAGAGCTGGCGGCCCTGCTTGCTTTTATGTATGTAGGTCAGGAATTAACTTTTTCTAAAGATTCAACGCAAAAGATAATTGATAATCATATCCAATTGGCTGAGGATAGTGGAATGCCTTTCGAAATGATAGAAAACTCTAATGAATACGCACTTGCATACAGTAATGCGGTTCTGGATTGGAGTAAAAAGGATAATTATAAGCAAACGAGGTCTGCGGTAAAATATACGGTGAATAACAGTGATGAAAGCAGGTGGGTACCTACTCCTCCTGCTTATATGCCTGCGATTGAACCAAACTGGATGAAAATTCGTCCTGTTATAATTGATTCTGCAGGTCAGTTCATGGCAAGACCACCTTCTCCGTTCAGCAGATCAAAGAACAGTAAATTCTATCAGCTGGCCAATGAGGTTTACCAAACAGGATTACAATTAAACGATGAGCAAAAAGCTATTGCCGATTTTTGGGATTGTAATGGATTCAAAGTAAATGTATCCGGACATGTAATGTTTGCTACCAAAGCCATGACACCTGGTGGACACTGGATGGGAATTACTGGCATCATTTGTAAAAATCAAAAATCCGATTTCGAAAAAACTGTATTTAGTTATACAGGGGTTTCCTTCGGGGTGATGGATGCGTTTATTTCCTGTTGGAATACTAAATTTACATATGATCTGATCCGACCAGAAACTTATATAAATAAGTTTATTGAGAGTTCGTGGAAGCCCTATTTACAAACACCTCCATTTCCAGAATATACCAGCGGACATTCAATTATATCCAGTGCATCGGCTACAATATTGGAAAAGATTTACGGCAAAAACACCCCTTTTACAGATGATACAGAACGGGCTTGGGGATGGCCTGACAGGAAATTTGAAAACGTATGGCAGGCTGCAGAGGAAGCGGCACTTAGTCGAATGTACGGCGGAATTCACTATAGAGAAGCAATGGAGGAGGGCCTGCTGGAAGGTCGTAAAATTGGAGAACATGTATTCAGTAAACTTAATTAGTTAGCATTGAACATCTTTAAATTTGTTTTGAATGAATTGCAGTGATGTTTTTTATTCCTGAAAAAGTCTGAAACCCCGTACTAATTATAGGTTCTGTTTTTATTCAGAATTATTCCGCTTATTAATATTTCCTTAGCTGTGAGAAGTTTTATTAGGTATGATATCTTATTTTTAATTTAAAATCTCGGTTTTTTTGAATAAAATTGTGCTATACAATGTTGTATTTGAATAAAAATCTATATTAAAAATGAAAAGAATATTAATTCTAGGTTTGTGCGCCCTTATCAGTGCCTGCAGCAGTTCAACTGAAAAAACAACTGATACGGATACAAGTTCTGTTGTTGTTGCTGATACAACTCCCGTAATTTCTAATGCAGATACCAGTAATGTTGTAATTAATCCTGAACCTGTTACAGCTCCTGTTCAGCAGAATAAATCTACCCCGGCCAGTACTCCCCCTCAAACTAAAGCTAAGGTAACAGTTGCAGAAAAGCCTGTTCAAACACCAGCCAAAAGCGTTGATACCAAGCAAGGTGAAGTGTTAATAAGCAAATCTGATTGCTTTGCCTGTCACAAAATAGAGGAAAAACTTTTGGGACCATCTTATAAAGATGTGGCTAATAAATATGCCAATACCAAAGCAAATGTGGATTACCTGATAAATAAAATCAAAGTCGGTGGCAGCGGTGTATGGGGTGCTGTTCCAATGTCTCCGCATCCTGCGCTTTCTGATGATGACGCTCGTGCAATGGTTAATTATATATTGTCTTTAAAGTAATTATTGATCTTGGTTTACCTCAAACTACGAGTTTTATGCTTCAAAAACCTGCTTTAGAATTACATTCAAAAGTGTAACATAATTACTGGGAATAAAGGCACTCCGCTTCAGGAATTATATATTGCATTATATTTTTTAATTAATCATAGGGGATACCCTGTGTTTTTTACTCATCTATTTAAATCCCCTAATATTTTGAACAAGCCAAACATTTTAAGATATAGATCACCAGCCAGGATTTTAACGGTTTGTCTTTTTATTTCTGCATTTACCATGTCCTGTCGTTCCCAGAATGCAGGTACAGAATTGTTTAAGTCTTCCCGATTAACACCTGAAAAAAGCTTTCCTTCCGGCATTGAAGGGCCGGCTGTTAGTAAATCCGGAATTTTATATGCGGTTAACTTCGGTAAACCAGGCACTATTGGACAAGTTTCTCCATCTGGAGAGGCCAGTTTATTTGTGGAACTTCCAGCAGGTAGTATTGGAAATGGAATTCGCTTTGATAGCAAGGGTAATATGCTGATTGCAGATTACACAAAACATAATATTCTAAAGGTTAATATGTCAACCAAAGAAATTAGTGTTTTTGCACATAATCCCCGCATGAGCCAGCCCAATGATATCGCTATAGATAATAAGGACAGGCTGTATGCAAGTGACCCAAACTGGAAAGCTGGAGCTGGTCGGATTTGGCGTATTGATACTGATGGGAAAAGTACTTTATTGGATTCTATGGGAACAGCTAATGGAATTGAAGTGAGTCCGGATAATAAATTATTATATGTGAATGAATCCGTTCAGCGTAAAGTTTGGGTATATGACCTTTCACCGGAAGGTGAGGTGAGCAACAAACGTTTATTTTATGAATTTCCGGATTTTGGAATGGACGGTATGAGATGTGATGTGGACGGTAATCTGTATATATCCAGACATGGAAAGGGAACCGTTGCTAAGATCTCGCCTTCTGGAAAGCTTTTACAGGAGATAACCCTTTTTGGGAAGCTCGCCAGTAATGTTGCTTTTGGCGGGAAAGATGGACGCACCGTTTATGTCACTTTGCAGGATAAAGGGAATATCGAAAGCTTCCGGGTAGATAAACCGGGTCGCGAATGGAAGATGTTAAGAAGCAAATAATTGTTAAATCTATTAATATAAAATAAAATGAAAACAGAAAGAAGATCAGTATTAAAAAAGTTATTTGCCTCTGTTGTAGGTTTTACCGGACTTGGCCTGGTTGCAAACGCAAAAACTATTGAAACTGCTCCTGAAAAGGAAGTTGGAAGTGTGACTAATTTTCAAAATGTGCCTTTGTTTTCAGGCCATACCAAACATGGGAAAATTGTTTATATAGCTGGTAAAGGAGCTCATACGGATCCATTCGATATCAAATCGCATACAGAGATCGTGTTGAAAGAACTTGAAAAGGAATTGATTAAAGCAGGATCTTCTATGAATAAAGTTTTAAAGGTAACTGTTTATCTGAATGACATCGCTGATTATAAAGGCATGAACGAAGTATATAAAGGCCGCTTTGGTAGTAAGCCGCCTGTACGCTCTACAATTGCTGTGGCCAAGGGTGGTGTTCCCGGAGATTCACTGGTTGAAATGGACTGCATAGCCTATATTTAATTCGATAAAATATTCCCCTAAGGAAAATCAACATAGAAGGTTACGGCTTTAAATTCCTGAGGGGATATAAGGCTGTAACCTTTGCAATGAAATGTTCTGACTGACTCATGAATTTGGAGGGTTTTTCCTAATGATAACTTTCTCAAAGTGAAGGTCTTTCCCAACTGAAAAACAAATAATCATAATGAAAAGAATTAGTTTATATAGCCTTTTAGTGTTAAGCAGTGCAGGTATTTTCATATTATCTGCTTTCACTAATTACAGTTCCGACGCAGTTGAAAATAAAAAAAAATTGCTGATTTCGGCTACCGATACCCTGCGTCAGGAGCCCTGGATAGCCCCCGCCTGGGCGGATACGATTAAAAACCCATTGGCAGTAAGTCCGGCGACAATTTCAGAGGGAGAGGCATTGTATAACATGTATTGTTTTGCCTGTCATGGAGATACAGGTTATGGTGATGGTCCTGCTGGCGGATCGATGAGTGTACGTCCGGCCAATTTCCATGATCCCAAAGTAATTAAGCAAAAGGATGGTGCCTTATTCTGGAAATTAACAAATGGAAAAGGTAATATGCCTCCCTTTAAAGAGATTTTAAAAGATCAGCAAAAGTGGCAGCTAGTTTCCTATTTAAGAGAATTAGGGAAACAACAATAAATATTTAAACCCAGGGTGGACCTGATTTTTCGCGAAATTCTTATTGGTTTTTCAGTATGTTCAATCCTCTTTTTACAACGGTCCGGATATTTTTGAGAGCCCTGGAAGATCCCAAAGACCTGGACCGGTTAAAATTAGCTCGATTGTCTTAAATCCAGATAGACCTGCCCCAGGACCTGTAGCAAAAACGTTAATAAAAAAAATGCCATACCAGAACCCGGTATTTTGTTAAAATAAAATTTCGTTTATTTATAATGTAATATTCAAATTATGAGACTAAAAACTTCCCTCTTATTACCCGTTTTCCTTTGCATTGTTTCTGTGAATTTCCTGTTTGCCCAAACCATGTCAAAAGAAGAACTTACCTTTCTCACTTCAGAATGGAAGGGCGAACGTTTCCCTGATGGCCGTCCTAAAATAGCCGATGATCTTCTGGTAAGAGCTAAAAAAATCGGAATTGATGATGCCTGGACGGTATTGAAAAATTTAGGCTATACGAATCAGTTTGAACTTGGCTGGAAAACCGTCAATGATCTGCCGGTTACCGGCCGGGCGATGACAGCCATGTACATGCCTTCACGTCCTGACATTGAGAAAAATATTAAGGACAGAGGTGCAAAACAGGGTAGAATAGGCAATACCAATGCATGGCCCATTGATGTTCTCCAGAAAGGAGATGTGTATGTTGCTGATGGATTTGGGAAAATTGAAGGAGGGAGTTTGATGGGAAGCACGCTGGCCACTTCGATCCTAAGCAAATCCGGAAATGGGATAGTTTTTGACGGGGCAGCCAGAGATGTTCAGGGTCTGGCCGAAATAACGGGATTTAATGCTTTTGTACGCGAATTTCATCCGTCATTTCTGGAAAGTATGGTACTTATGGGCCTGAATACACCCATTCGTATCGGCCGGGTAATGGTTTTGCCTGGCGACCTGGTAATTGCGGGGAGAATAGGGGTTCTCTTTGTGCCGGCGCACCTTGCTGAACAAGTTGTAGCCACGGCTGAATTTGTTACCCTAAAGGATAAATTCGGATTTGAAATGGTTAAAACCGGGCGTTACTCAACCGGACAGATTGATAGCCAATGGACAGAACCAATCAAAGCTGATTTTCTGAAATGGTTGGCTCAGCATCCTGAAGAAGGAAAAATGACAAAGGCGGAGTTGGATGTTTTAATGAGTAAAAGAACCTGGTAAAAACTATTAACCTGATTACAATAAACCTTATCACTAAATCTAAACTTTAAAACTTTGAAACAACTAAACTCTTATTCAGCAGCAATCGGCATCGCAGGTTTACTTTTACTTGTTGCTCTAGGTATGATTTTCACCGGCAATATTGAATATGCTGGGCCAGTACTGATCGCTTTTTTTGCTGCGCTGTCCTATGGATTCCGTGGATACGATCAGCTCAAAGGTTTTTCATACACCATTGTAATCTTTGCTGCTGTTACCATGGCCATGTATTATCCATTTTATTTTGTAGAGGTAGGAGGATTCAAACTAACAGGTCTTATAACACCACTCATACAGATCATTATGTTCGGTATGGGAACCTCCATGAGCGGCAAAGATTTCGTGGCAGTTATAAAAACTCCAAAGGGAGTGTTAATAGGAGTTGTCGCGCAATTTATGATCATGCCCAGTATGGGTTATTTACTTGCCAGTATAACTAACTTCCCTCCTGAAATAGCAGCAGGAATTGTTCTTATTGGCTGTTCGCCCAGTGGATTGGCCTCAAATGTAATGTCTTATTTAGCAAAGGCAAATCTTGCGCTTTCATTAACCATTACTTCTATAGCCACACTTCTAGCTCCGGTTCTTACACCATTGTTAATGAAATTATTAGCTGGGGAATTTATTGAGATAAATATGTTTGCCATGATGTGGGACATATCCAAAATGATCATTATTCCAATCGGTGCAGGATTACTTTTCAATAAACTTCTAAGTGGAAAAGCTAAGTGGCTGGATGATGCAATGCCAATTGTCTCAATGGTAGGGATTGCGCTGATCATAGTAGTGATAACCGCTGCAGGAAGAGATAGTCTTCTTAAAATTGGCGGCTTGTTAATTCTCGTGGTTTTAATCCATAATGTATTTGGATATACTCTGGGATATTGGTTCGCCCGTTTATTCAAAATGCCTGAACGTGATGCCAGAACCGTGGCTATCGAAGTCGGAATGCAAAATGGTGGCCTTGCGTCTGGAATTGCAAATTCTCTGGGAAAAATAGCTACTATGGGGCTTGCACCCGCGGTGTTCGGTCCATTAATGAATATTACAGGATCAATGCTTGCATCTTATTGGCATAGAAAAACGCCTGAAGGGTATGTTGAACCCGCAGTAGAATTGGAGGTTCGTTCTCATTAAATATTAAATAAATCACACAATCAATATGTACAAAATGAAAAGTATCCTAAGGCTGGTTTTATTCTTTGCATTTTCTTCACTTGGAGTGAACGCACAGTCAAAACATGAGAAGGCAGTGGCTAAAGCCGTTGAAACCTTGAATAAAGGGATCCTTGATCCTGAAAGGAGCCTGCTTGAAAATATTGCTTCCGAGGAACTATCTTACGGACATTCTGGCGGGAAGGTTCAGAATAAATCTGAGTTCGTTAACGATCTGCTGAATGGTTCGTTTGATTTTTTAACCGTTAATACCTCTGATCAAAAAATCATCATTTCCGGCAAGAATGCTATTGTGAGACATATATTCACAGCTAAGGCGACCAATGCGGGTAGCCCCGTAGATCTCCGAATCGGTAACCTTCTGGTTTGGAAGAAAGAAGGCGGTCAATGGAGACTTCTTGCAAGGCAGGCCTTCAAGTTATAAGTAATTCCAGGTTCCATACCTGAATCTATTCAGTGCGTAGTGGTTTCATTACGCACTTTTTTGTTATCCTGCCGCTTGTTTTTTTAAGCTGGATAAAGTAAATCTCAAGACTATAAAATTATGCTGAAACCTGATAGCCTGATCTTTGATATGGATGGCACACTGTGGGACGCTGTAGAAACATATACTGCATCATGGAATGAGGGATTTAAACGGGAGAATATTCACAGGACCATCACCCGGGAAGATCTGGACCATGTGATGGGCTGGGAAAGGGAGAAAGTCATGGATCATTTATTTCCTGACGATGACATCGAAACCAGGGAAAGAATATACAGAACAATTAATGAGTGCCGTTCGGAGATTATTGCCGAGACCGGAGGAATTCTATATGATCATGTGCGTGAAGGACTGATAAAATTATCAACTCAATATAAGCTGTTTATAGTGAGCAACTGTCCTAAAGGTCTCATTCAGGAATTTATGAAATGGTGTGATATACAAGCCTATATCACTGATGAAATGGCACATGGCGTTAATTCCAAGCCTAAGCATTTCAATATTAAATTATTAATCAATAAGCATGGTCTAAAAAGCCCGGTTTATATAGGAGATACTCAGGGCGACAGCACGGAAAGCAGATTATCGGGAATCCCTTTTGTTTATCTTACATATGGGTTTGGTACAACAGAGGATTTTGACCTGAAGTTTGATAATTTCAACTCGTTTACTGAATATTTTATGGGCTTGAAATAAAGAAATATTTCTCCAGTTCCTGCTTTCCTTTTTGTTTATTGATTTTAATTTGATAGATTATGTATCAAATTACTTTTCAGGTATAGTTGTTGCATAAGCTGTAAAATCTTTATAAGCATTGCTTGTACATGAATAAATAGATCTATAAATAATTTAAATGAAATCTGAAATTACCTTTTGGCAAAGACTGGGCATCCATAACTGGTTTCTAAGTGATACCGGTATTGTATCTAAAGAACCTAAGATAATTACTCCTAACCAGGTATATAAATACATAATTGATAAGTTTAATGTATCAATTGCTGAACTTTCGTTTGCAGAACGGGTAGTTTTCTATCATGAATTTATTGTATGCTTTAATCCCGATGATTATCATGAGTTCATGGATAATAAGAGAGGGATTTTTGGACTTATCGTACAGGAAACTGTAAAGAAGTTTTATGAAATTCTGACACAATCCCGTACAGAATTAAGAACAGTTGAACCTTCAAGTAATAAATGGGTTTTCAGATTTGTTTCGAATCCGGATTACTCTCGTGGTGATATAGGTTTTATTGGTCGCTTATTACCCGGCAGTAATCAAAAGGAAGAAAATTTACGTGTAACGTTTATTCCCCGTCAAACCGGCCTAGCCCAAACTTTCGACATCAATGAAGAAAATCTAAAGGGCTTTACTTTTTATAGTGAGGGTTATTATGAAGTGCCATATGTAAACGAGCTGGAACTGGATGAAAAGAAAGTTCGGAACACCGAAAATCCAACTTATGCCCGATTTGAAACTATTCTGCCAGATAAAGCCTATTCGGGTCATAAGGTTGAATATTTTATGAACGATCAGGAGATCACCGTATCAGGTTCAGAAGAAAGCAGGGAAGATCCTCATATTTTTAAAATTCCTTCTGAATGGGTAAATACTCCTCACCTCAGCATTAGATTTAATAAATCGGATTCCAAATTCTATCTGGCCTCCTTTGGCGAAAGAACCATTGTCAATGAGAAGGAGGTGGAAAGAAGCAATGTTAATTCTCCGGTTTGGGTTGACCTTCCCGTAAATTCCCGGATGATTTTAAATGGTATCATTGGCATTAACATCTTTAAACCTTAATCATGTCGAATTTTCTATCCCTTGTGCTTCTGCTGACATGTATTGCCTTGTTATTCGCACACTTCACAGATATTAAAAACACTCATAAAAAGAATGGCTGATATATTTTTCGGAATTACAGATACTGGCAAAGTACGAGTAAACAATGAAGATACTTTCATTGCCCAAACAGCTGTAAATGGAAGATTTATTCTGGCTTGTGCTATAGATGGAGTAGGTGGATATTCAGGGGGAGAGGTTGCTGCAGCTCTTGCAAAAGAAAGTATCCTGGAACACTTTAGCAGGTCAATTACTAATATCCCTTCAATGATGCATGAAGCGGTGCTGAAAGCTAATGAAAGGATACATGCTGAAAAACAGGAAGTAAAGCAGCATGAAAGTATGGCTTGCGTTTTAACGCTTGCTGTTGTTGATATAGAAAATAATGAATTTCATTATATCCATGTTGGGGATACTAGATTGTATCTGCTTCGTGATAGTTCACTTGTAAAGCTGACCAAAGACCAGTCCTTTGTTGGCTTCCTTGAAGATAGCGGCCGATTAACCGAAGATGCTGCCATGCGTCATCCCAAGCGAAACGAAATTAACAAGGCTTTGGGTTTCGGGGGTGAGGTAAAAACAGACAAGGATTATCTTGAAACAGGACATTCTCCTTTCCTTCCTGGTGATATCATACTTCTGTGCAGCGATGGCTTAACTGATATGGTTAACAGGCAGGATATTACCTCCATATTGATTAATGAAAGTTCACTTGAAGAAAAGGCAACAAAATTAATCGCTACGGCTAACAAGAATGGGGGAAAAGATAATATAACGGCCGTACTTGTGAAAAACGATAAGCCGATTCTAAAACAGGAAGCCACAATGCCGGCTTTCACTGAAAAAAAAAAGATAATTAAAACAGAAAGTTCAGAGATCATAGAACCGGAAAAGGAGAAGCCGGTCATTGTTGAACAGGAGTCTAAAACCAGTAAAGGCAGACTTCCGCTACTCTTACTTTCCCTTTTATCCCTTGCACTTCTCACTTTTACTGTATACCTTTTATGGGAACTTGGGAAACGGGATAAAATAGTTTTAGCTTCAAGTATATCACCAATAAAAAAGAATAAAAATCCAGCAGAAAATCAATTGCAGGAAGCACTGAATTCTTTACAGGGTGATACTCTTGTTCTTAATGATTCCATCTTTACTCAACCTATACTCATAACTGATACACTTCGGATAAATAAGGATAGTCTGTATATATTGGCCCGGGGTAAAATTGTATTTAAAAGCGATTCGGCTTACAGAGGTACGGCCTTAATCCTTAGCCAGCAGAATAAGCATGTGGTCCTGGATAACCTGGTTTTTGATGGTTTTGATATAGGGATCTCCAGCCAAAGTAAGGGTCTTACTTTACGCGGCGTCCAGTTCATTAACTGTAAAATCCCGGTGCAGTATTCCTTTAATCTTTTAGGTGAGAAATATGCCAATGGAAGTCTTTCCGAATTATTTTTACGAACAAATTCCTTACCAGATACCTTAACTAACTAATATGAGCCAACTTGCAGGGCCGGGTGGCCGGAAAGTGGAACGATTGTTTTTACTCTTGCTTACCGGTGTTTTTGCCATTCTATTTGTCAGTCTTTACCGGGTGCTTAATGATGATTTTGAGGATGTCGACAAAAGACTTAGTGAGGGTACAATGGTTAACCTCAACGCAGGAAAAACCGATGAACGCATTCAAAAACTTTTAACGGTTGGCTATTACTTTGAAGATAAGAAAGATATAGCCCTTATCAGATCAGTGG
Source organism: Pedobacter sp. (assembly GCA_036676435.1). Classification (GTDB taxonomy): domain Bacteria; phylum Bacteroidota; class Bacteroidia; order Sphingobacteriales; family Sphingobacteriaceae; genus Daejeonella. Next base: position 81,758 of record JAKFCV010000019.1, read on the forward strand.
TAAGCAGAGGGTTTGACAGTGGAAAATTGGATATCGACAATATTGGTGAACTCAATAAAAAACGATTTTTTGTAAATGCCGCAGAAGCTTATTCAAGTGGTGGGGAAATCTTTAAAAGAAGAGTAAATGCATCACGCGGTTTGCTTGGGTTTACAGGAGACGATTCTACACGTTATCAGCAGGAAACTAAAAATCCGCCTCCGTTTTCCTCACTTACCAATGTTGCATTAGGTGAGCAAACCATATCCGGAAAGATAGTAAACAGGGAGGAGAAAAATCCGGTAGCTGGCGTTTTAGTACGATTAAAAATGGTACTGCCCCAGGATAGCGTTTATAGCGATCAGGTTAGCGAAGTGGAACGAAGGTCAATAGAAACAGGCCAGGGATTTCAAAAGCAGTATCTTGTTGATACAGCGGGAAAAAAGCAGCTGGAATCACTTACAGCCTATGCAAGAACTGATGAGAAAGGAAATTTCTCCTTTCAGAATCTCCCCGGGGATAAGGCATTTCAAGTACTTCCTCTGCAGCCTGGCTATCAGTTTGGAAGTTCTCAGGGTGTACAGGAACTGGATAATAATGTTTCCTTTAATTTCAGCAGGGATGTCCATTCAATTCGTCTTTTATCAGCCAGGGATTTTAATATTCTCAAAAAAGAGAAAACCCTGATTGTTCGTACTCCGGAAGAATTTCTGCAATGGTACTGGATAATAGCAGCAGGCTTTATACTTTGTTTTGGACTTGTCCATTTGTTATTATCGTACCGCTTTCCTCAGGCGGATCAGCTGATCATCCCTGTTCTGATGTTATTGACGGGTTTGTCTTTTTTAACTTTATTGAGTTTGCAGGATCCTCTTCGTGATCGTTTTCTAGCAAAGGATACTCTTTTCTATTTGTTGATCGGTGTTGTCGGCCTCTGTATCATTTTATTCATTAATGTGAGGAAGCTTACTGTGGATTCGGCTATTTACAGGATGTATATATTTAAGAATTCATCAAAAGCTGCCAATGGATGGCCATGGGCTATAGTTGCAATCTTATTGCTTGTTATGACCATCGTTTTTGGGACCGGACCAGAGGGAAGCGGGGTGAAAGTCAACCTTTTTGGTGTTCAGCCAAGTGAAATTGTAAAATATGCAATTATTGTTTTTCTGGCAGGCTTCTTTTCTAAAAATGAAAAATTTATCGCCGAATACCGGACTTATAGAAAAAGGTGGTCGTTTTTCTCTTTTGCATTAATAGCGATCTTTTTATCTATCCTTCTTTTCCTTGTGTTGGGGGATTTGGGTCCGGCCATGGTTATATGTTTCACCTTTATAATCTTATTTTCTTTTAGCAGGGGCGATTTTATGTTTATGATCGCTTCGGTAGTAATGTATATACTGGCAGCCTGGATATTCAACAGTTTGTTACTGGCTACAGCTATAACAATCCTGCTGCTTGTAGCGGCTATGGTATTAAAAAGAAAGCAATTAAGTGAGTCGGCAATGATGGCTATGATGGTCATTTCCGGTTTTCTGCTTCTGGATCAAATTCCAATGCTGGATAAGCTGTTCCCCGGTCCGATACAGAGATTGGTAGAGCGGAAATCTATCTGGCAGGATGCATGGAATAATGAGGTATATGGAGGGGATCATGTAGCCAACGGAATTTGGGCCATGTCTGGAGGAGGATTAACAGGACAGGGGATTGGAGAAGGCTTTGCTAAAAATATTCCCGAAGCCCATACGGATATGATACTTCCGGCTATTGGCGAGGAGTTTGGCCTGGCTGGGATAGTATGTATTTTTATTCTTTTCCTGATCTATTTACACCGCTCAATTTTAATCGGAAGGCAAACCGGCACACCCTTTCTCTTTTATTTATGTGCAGGCATTGGTATAAGCACCTTTGTGCAATTCCTGCTCATTGCCGGAGGTTCAACAGGAGCACTGCCATTGTCGGGGGTATCGCTTCCTTTGGTAAGTTATGGGGGTTCCTCTCTGGTTGCTAATCTACTGGCAGCCGGGTTTTTGCTGTCTGCCTCAAAAGTAAGGGGAACCGAGGTCCAGATGAATTTCATAAGTAAACAGCAGGATCGCAACCTTATGCCAGCCCTTGCCGCTTCATTTATTGGAGTTCTCCTATTAACCGCAAATGTTTCATCTTATCTCATCAATAACAATAAATGGGTAGTTCAGCCCTCTTTAGTAGCAGACAGGAGTGGTTCGAGGATGTTCAGTTACAATCCACGGATTGCCATTTTAATGAACAAGCTTCAGGCTGGTTCTCTATACGATAGAAAAGGCCGAATACTGGCCACCAGTAAGCCCGAACTGATCCGGCAGCAGGGTAAACTCCTGGCTAATGCAGGCATCGGGGATTATAATCTGGATTCGGCAATGCATAAAAGGTTAGACCGCTATTACCCATTTGAAGAGCAGATGTTTTTCTGGACCGGTGATGCAAATACCGGCATTTTTAATGGCAGTACAAATGGATATTTCGCTGAATATGAACATGCAGCTGAACTCAGGGGTTTTGAAACACCGGTAACGCGTTTTAATACAATTGCCAATCGTTACCGCGAAGACAGGTTTCTTGCCCGTGGAGTAAAGGAAATGACTGTCAGCAAGAAGGATTATTCTGCACTTGCCCCGCTTCTCCTGGCCGGTATAAACTCGGATGAGGTGGAAGCTTTCAAGGAAAGAAACCGTGATGTGACTTTAACTATGGACGCAGGCCTTCAGACCAGTATCCAAAACTCTATAGCAAAGGATGATTCCTTAAAAGATAACCGGGTATCAGTAGTGATTATGGAGGACGTTACCGGCGATGTTCTTGCTTCTGCAGTATATCCTTTACCAAAGGTCAATGACTGGGATCTCATTACTATGCCAACCAATGATCAGAACAAATTGGCCGAATGGATAACAAGTTCAGATCTGGGTTTTACTTATGCAACCCAGCCAGGATCGACAGCTAAAGTGCTTACAGCGATGGCTTCATTTAATAAACTTGGCCTGGATGCAGCCAGAAAAAAATACACGGTTAGTTCTTATGAACGTATCCGGACAAAAGGTCTGGAGCCTGATGAAACAGGAGTAATTGATCTTGAACGAGCGCTGGTAAAATCCAATAACGTTTATTTCATAAAACTCGCTAATGAAGAGAAACTTCAGGAGCAGATGGCAAATCTATATTTAAAATCCGGTATGTTTTTAAGAGGGGTGGGAGGATATTATTATTCAAAACAGGGGAATAACGATTCCCAGGAAGAAAAATGGCGGGAATTATGGAGAAAAACTGAATTTAATACCCGTCCCCGCTATAATCCTGAAAATATAAGACGTACAAGGGCAAAAGGTATATCGGGTATGTCATGGGGCCAGGGTGAATTGATTGCCACTCCAGCTTCAGTAGCCAGACTTGTTTCGGGTGTGTCAAATCATGGAGTATTAAATGATAACCGCTACGTGCTAAAGATAAGTGATGCAGAAATGCCTGTTAAATCCGGAGTTAAACTTGCCGATAATCCCCAATATGCCGCCTTACTTAAAGATTATATGATAAAGCAGAGTGCGGGTAAACAAGCTACTCTAGGAATCGCGGTAGGAGGAAAGACAGGTACGCCTGAAAGGGTTTGGAAGGGCGAAAGGATAAATGATGGCTGGTACGTTTTTTTTGCACCCAGGCCCTCCGGGACGGGAAATCTGGTAGTCTGTATCCGAATCGAATCGACCAAAGGGTCGAGCGATGCTGTAAAGCTTGCAGGTCAACATGTTATTCCTTACCTGCTCAAATCCAATTATATCCGGAGCACTGTAAACACGCAGCAAATCGTAGCATCCCAGCCAATTATTGAAGAACTTCCTGAACAGCAATAAAGATTGTTTATTAAAGTTTTTAAATTGGACTATTTATTGAAGTATAAAAGAATAAGCAATACATAATATGTTTGAAATATTTAATAGTGATCCGGAAAGTCCGCAGGACGTGAAAGGTTTTCGTGAAGCACTGATACGTTTTACAAAAGATGAACTTCAAAAAACAGAGGGTGGAGAGGGTCGTAATATCAAGGGTCTCCATTTTTTTGTAGCCTCTGGAGAAGATCGGCATATTTATGAATCAGCGATGTATTATGAAGATCAGGAGCGTTTAAAGGAGGAAATTCAAAAGATCGCTGATGATTTTGCTATTGACCTGCCAGAAAGCTGGACACTGGAGATCAGTTTTGCAAACAGCCTGCCTCCGGAAGGAAGGAAAGTTCCGGAACTTGATGTATCCTTATTTATTAAAACCCGTCAACATTTAATACAACAATCCTCGAAAGCCAGAATTAGAATATTGAATGGCGAAGCTGAGCAGCAAGAATACATTATAGCCTCGGGTTCGGAAAAAATTAATATAGGCCGGGAAACAAATGTGCAGGTGTCAGATGGATTTTTCAGAATTAACACAATTGCTTTCCCTGGTGATCGCCCCAATGAAGCAAATAAATATGTGAGCAGGCAGCATGCGCATATTTCCTGGGTTACGGAAACGGGATCTTTTATGATCTTTGCCGATGAGGGTGGTGTGCCTCCGCATAATAAGATTAAAATAAAATCAATGAATAATGAAACACCAATCAGACTTAACTCTACGCAGATCGGTCATGTTTTAAGAGAAGGTGATCAGATCATTCTGGGAGAATCTGTAGTAATTGAATTTACTTTTTTGCCAGCCTAAGTTTTATATATAATGGGTAAAATATTTACGATAACCGAAGGACTGGAAAACATGGGTGCATTACGCACCGGTGGACAGGGATCGGTTTATAAAGGACGCAGGATAGGGGAGATAACAAGCGCGGTGAAACTGCTTCCAACTCCTATTCATACTGAAGACAAAAACGATAAAAATTACAGGGATTATAACAATGAAGTTGAAAAACTTAAAAAAGTTAATGAAGTCCCCAATCCGAATGTTGTTAAGATTTTAAGTTCAGGTTTAACAGAAAGTGGTTCCTTCCCATTTATCGAAATGGAATTTATTGAGGGCCCTGATCTTGAAGAATTGCTGAAAGCTCCGAATGATCCGGTTTTTAGTATTCCGGAGGTAATAAAAGTCGCCGAACAGTTAAGCAGTGCTCTTGCCCACTGCCATAAAGTGGGGGTTAAGCATGGCGATATAAAAAGTAATAATGTAAAATTCAATGTTCATACCGGCAATTATGTTCTGCTGGATTTCGGACTGGCAATAATGTCTGATGAGCAGAGACGAACCAGCTTAAGGCATGCGGGGGCGATTGAATTTATGGCGCCCGAGCAAAATGAAGGTGAAATGCTTTTTCAGAGTGATATATACAGCTTTGGCGTCATTATTTACGAGTTGCTTTCCGGTTCGGTCCCATTCCCATTGAATGATAAAGGTGAAACCGCGCGGAATAAGGTTATGCTTTCTCATATGGAGAATCCAGTTCCGGATGTTATGAGTGTTCGGAGGCAGCATTTGCCTGGTAATTGGACTAAAGAAAGGATCGAACGGGAAATGCGGGTTCCCGAATGGTTGCTGGGCATTCTGTCAAAATGTTTGGAAAAACAGGCATCCTTGCGCTTTACCGATGGAGTTGAACTCCATCAAGCTATAATTAACAGTCACTCCACTGATGTGGGGACGAATGATACGCTCGAAAACCGGATTATTCTTCTTGAAAAAGAAAACAAAGATCTGAAGTCACAGATAAATGCATTAAAACAGCAGGAGATTCAAAATATCAATAATTCAGCATCCTGGGTGAATTCTTCAGATGACAATACTATTAAACTCTCTAAAACCTGGTTTGCAGTTATGTTATTGCTCATAACAGGACTTTTAGGTTTTGCAGTTTATTCTAATCTTGTATCTGAACCCGAAACTTCTCAGAACTTGTCTGCTCAGGCTGATACTTCTATGGTTGATACAGTGGAAACACTCGATTCAAAGCCCGCAATTCCTGCTAAGGATAATCTTAATGATGAAATCACTTCGATGATTGATTCTGTAATTAAAAGCGATAAGGATACCACTGCCTCAGCAACAGGGAATGAAGGCAACCAGCCTGACCAGGTTGAGGGAAATACCGATAATGGATCAACAGTTGAGCCTCCTGACAATTCCAATAATCAAAGTTCCGGGAAATATACTCTTTCTGTTGATCGCGCCTATTTTTATTATAGCCCCGAGGAAGGTTCCCAAACAAAAAGCTTTCTTATCAGTTCCAACAGGCCAGAATTAACAGCTATTGAAGACAAGAATGGTTATATCTATGTGGTATTTTTTAATAATTTGGGCCAGGTAACTAAAGGCTGGCTTCGTAAACGGGATTTGCGCAGAATAGGAAGTTAGATTTTATCCTCACATGTTTATATTATTAATTTAATCATTTACCTTATTCAAGGCCATTTTAATCATTTGAATTGCAATGCGGCCAGGCCTTGTTTTATGGTTTACATCACCTTAAAGTTTTCTCGATATAGTTACACAATTCCTTTCATTCCTCCTCGTGGACCAGCTGAATGGGATGTTCTTGATTTTTCTTTAAGGGCTTTTTTTGCCAGGAGTAGAATTCACCTATAACTTTAAATCTGAAGCAGAATCAGTTTAATATATTCAGTATTTTTAGGATAAATACCTCAAGGATATGTTAACAAATCTAAGTGTAATTTGCCTGGCTCTTTTATGTTCATGTTCAAAACCAGTAATACCGGGAGGTACTGGCCTTCATCCTGCAGCAATTATCCCGGTTGATAAAGAATGGGCCTTTGAGACAAGTCCCTCCTGGTCTGATGAATTTGATTACTCGGGCTTACCAGATAGTACCAAATGGGGATATGATATTGGAGGTGATGGCTGGGGTAATAATGAACTACAGTATTATACGAATAGTATCAGGAATGCTGCTGTTAGTAATGGGATTTTAACTATTACTGCCAGGAAAGAAAGTATGGAAGGGAAGCAGTATACTTCAGCCCGTCTTATCTCTAAAGACAAGGGTGATTTTTTATATGGTAGATTTGAGGTGAAAGTAAAATTACCCTCAGGAAAAGGCACATGGCCTGCAGTATGGATGCTTCCTACAGACTGGGCTTACGGCGGCTGGCCTAAATCGGGTGAGATTGATATTATGGAGCATGTTGGGTACGACCAGGATAAAGTCCATATGAGTGTCCATACAGAAGCCTATCATCATTCTATAGGAACACAGAAGACTGCTGCAAAAATGGTCCCGGGCGCCAGTACTGACTTTCATATTTACAGGGTAGACTGGACGCCATATTCTGTCAGAGGTTTTATCGATGGCGTTCAAATGTTCCAGTTCCTTAATGAAAATAAAGGTTCTGGAGTGTGGCCCTTTGATAAGCGTTTTCATTTACTGCTGAATGTGGCTTTCGGAGGTAACTGGGGTGCCGCTGAAGGGGTAGATCCTTCTGTACTTCCTCAAAAGATGGATATCGATTATGTCAGAGTATATAAGCTGATTGAAAAATAATTTGAATGCGGATTTTTAAATCACCCGGGTGTATACTGCTCTTCAGTCTTTCTTTTATAGCTTTTCTTAATTCGGCCTGTCAAAAGAAAATATTGGGTTTGGGAGATAAAACTGCCGAAATAAAACCCAAAGCCGGGCCGGCTAAATCAGACGTATTATTTTATCTGACGCAAGCCGACCAGATCGCCTTATTTAAAAAGCAAAATACGACCCTTCTTTTTTCAGAGCTGTCTAATAAGTTTCCTGATATTGGAATAGATGAAAGTAATTACTATCAGACAATTGAAGGATTTGGATTTACTTTAACCGGAGGAAGTGCCTCTCTAATCAATTCGCTTAACAGCACAGTAAAGAATCAATTATTAAAGGAGCTTTTTCTTACAGACAGCAGCCATATTGGTGTAAGTTATCTGCGTATAAGTGTAGGTGCTTCTGATCTGAGCATGACCCCGTTTACTTATGATGATATCCCTTCAGGGGCCGCAGATCCTGATCTTAAGTATTTCACGATTGACAGGGAAAGATCAGATCTTATTCCCCTTCTCAGGCAGATCATATCCTTATATCCTCAGATTAAGATCATGGCCTCCCCATGGACCGCGCCTGTTTGGATGAAGACCAATAAGAGTTTCGTTGGAGGGAAGCTTAAGCCTGAATATTATAACATTTACTCCAAATACCTTGTCAAATATATAAGGGCGATGAAGGCCGAAGGAATTGACATAGATGCCCTAACTCCTCAAAATGAGCCGCTGCATGATGGGAATAATCCCAGTATGCTTATGTTATCTTCAGAGCAAGCTGATTTTATCAAGAACCATCTGGGACCAGCCTTTGAAAAGGCTGAAATTAAAACTAAGATCATTATTTACGATCATAATGCTGACAAACCAGAATATCCTATTTCCATTTTAGATGATCCGCAGGCTAAAAAGTTCATAGAGGGATCAGCGTTTCACCTGTACGCTGGTAATGTAGGTAATCTGAGCACTATTCACCGTGCTCATCCTGACAAAGGAATTTATTTTACAGAACAATGGGTGGGTGGCCCGGGAAATTTTGCCGGAGATCTTTCATGGCACGTGAATAACCTGATCATTGGGGCTGTGCGTAACTGGAGCCGCAATGTTCTTGAATGGAACCTCGCATCAGATCCGAATTACCTTCCTCATACGGATGGTGGATGTACTAATTGCCTTGGAGCGATAACTATCGCTAATCCGGATTCTGTTAAAAGGAATGTTGCCTATTACATTATCGCCCATGCTTCAAAGTTTGTCAGGCCGGGCTCGGTAAGAATTGAATCAAATAATCTTGCTACCCTTCAAAATGTCGCTTTTAAAACTCCGGAAGGTAAAAAAGTCCTCATTGTAATAAATTCCGGCAACAGTGCTCAAAAATTCAATATTACCCACAATGGAAAATCTGTTACACCGGAACTGCCAGCGGGCGCTGTTGGAACTTTTATATGGTAGAAGTCAAGCTAATTCGTCCTTAAACTGCCACAACCGGAACACTTGCTAATAAACATAAGCAGCCATGAAACCAATCATAATCTTAACGGTCATACTTTTTACTTCCTGTTCAGGTTCTGTTAAACCTGAGCAGCTTCAGGGAACATGGGATTATGTGAGGGTTGATAATACTAATCCTGAAGATAGCCTTACTACCAATGAAATTAAACTTCAAAGGCCTTCCATTACTTTTTCACCAAGCAATGACCTGATCATAGAGTGGGGCGGAAAGCAGCTTTCACATGGAAAATTCAGGTTAGAAGGCAGAATGATCAGATATACTGAATTTCTTGATGGAGGCCGAAAAAGAGAGTTTCCTTTCCTGATAAAAACAATTACAGATTCAGCATTGGTTTTTGTTACAATGGAGCAAACTTATACAAAGGTAACAGCTGTTAAACGCTGACGGGGTTTAAGACACCTGTCAGCGTTTTTTTAATCTTGGGCAGACAGCGATTTATTTCTTTTTACCCGTGCCTTTTCCAATTGTTTTTGGAGCGGCTGCAGGTTCCTTTGTTTTCGTTTGCTGCTGCTGACGCATATAATCTTCCATACGCTTCTGGAAACCAGATTTCTTTTTATCCGCCGTCGGCTTTTTCTTGTTCTCCTGGATCTGGGCATGGATCTTTTCGTCATCAACAAACATACGGATGATGTATTGCTGTGCAAAAGTGAGCATGTTAGCCAGGAAATAATAATAATTTAATCCTGCAGGATAGCTGTTCAATACACCAAAGAATATAATTGGAGTAATGTAGCCAATATATTTCATCTGACCCGTTGCACCCGACACCTGGTTATTGAAATAGGTATAAATCAATGTCGAGATGGTCATGAGGATACACATCAAACTGATATGGTTACCTAAGAAAGGCATCTGGAATCCAAGCTGGAAAAATGCATCAAAAGTAGAGAGATCCTCCATCCAAAGGAAACTTTTCTGACGCAGTTCAAACAGGTTAGGGAAGAAGAAGAAGAAAGCCATGATGATCGGTAACTGCAGCAGCATAGGCAAACATCCGCCCAGGGGATTTACGCCAGCTTTTTTATACAGCTTTAAATATTCCTGCTGCAGAAGGGTAGGGTTATCATCTCCAACCTTACCCTTGATCTCATCCATTTCTGGTTTCAATACACGCATTTTAGCCATAGAAAGGTATGACTTATAGGTGAGGGGCAATAATACTGTTTTAAGCAAGATTGTAAGAACTAAAATGATCAGACCATAGCCCCAGCCAAAGCGTTCTAAGAAGTTAAATACAGGAAGTACGATCCACCTGTTGATATACTTTAATGGCCAGTATCCAAGATCAATCTGCTTTTCAATATCAAAACCCTGTTTTTCCAGAATGTTCAGCTGGTTTGGACCAAAGTAAAATTCCATTGGAAAGCTGGTAACCTCCTGACGTGCAAAAGGGATCTGCATATTGGCTGTAAAGCTCTTAACTATTCCTGAGTCGGGGCTGGTGGTCACGGCAAGCGTTCCCTTATCAAAACCGTTCTTAGCTATAAGTACATTGGAAAAGAAATGCTGTTTGAAGGAGAACCATTTAATTTTTCCTTCGGTTAGCTCTTTCTCTTCGGATTCAGAAAGGCTTAAATAGTCGGCACCTTCATCGCCCTGATTAAAATAGGCGCTGGAATATCGCTGTTCGCTTACAAGATCCTTCTCTTTTTGCTTTAGAACGCTTTCCCAGTTAAGAGTAAGTTGTTTTTGTGTTGGGACAACAACATCCTGCATGCCGTGGGTTTCAATATTTAGCCCGACATTATAGCTTTCGCCCTTTAGGGTATATATATAGTCGATATATTTCTCCGGTGAATAACTTAAACGCATCGTTACTGTACCCGAATCACCTTTTGCAACCGATAAGGAAGAAGAGGAAGCACTGAAATAAAGATCATTTGTACTGATATTTTTGCCAGCAGCGCCAAAAATTAATCCGAATTTATTGCCTTCACCTTCAAACATGACCAATGGTTTTTGATCATAAGTTTTAAAGTTTTTCAATTCAACAGAGGCAATACGGCCACCTTTTGGACTTATTTTAGCCTTTATGTATTCGTTTTCAATAACTACAGGCTGGCTGCTTCCTGAAACAGCCGCTCCAAATGGCCCGGCAACTATTAGTAATGTATCTGCTGGGGGTTTTATTGTAGTCTGTGCAGTATCAGCAGTGGAAGGCTTTACTTCCGGAGTGCCCTTTATTCTTGCCAGGGAATCCTGTGTTTGTTTTGCTTTCTCCCTTTTAATATCCTCATCTGAGGGTTGCAATAAATAAGTAGAGCCGACCAATATGATCAATATCAAAAAGAGGCCCGTAAAAGTATTTCTATCCATTATGTTCTTATAGTCTTTTTTGCTGTATGCAATTACTTCTTTTTTGAGTGAATTAAAGAAGCGGCGACAAAGTTAACAAAAAGCGGATGAGGATTATCAACTGTTGATTTTAATTCCGGATGAAACTGTCCGCCGATAAAAAAAGGATGGTTTTTAAGTTCAATAATTTCTACCAGATTGGTATCCGGGTTAATCCCGGAGGCAATCATGCCAGCATTTTCAAATTGATCAAGGTATTGATTATTAAATTCATAGCGATGACGATGTCTTTCTGTAATCCTGGTTTTTCCATAGATAGCCAATGCCTTAGTTCCCTTCTTCAGATCACAAGTATAGGAGCCCAGTCTCATGGTACCTCCCTTGTTTTTGATCTTTTTCTGTTCTTCCATCATAGAGATCACGGGGTTCTTTGCCTTATCCTCCATCTCTGTGCTTTGAGCATCTTCCAGGTGGAGTACATTTCTTGCAAATTCTACCACTGCACACTGCATTCCCAAGCAAATCCCGAAAAATGGAATATCGTTTTCCCTAACATATTGTATGGCTTCTATTTTTCCTTCAATACCACGACTTCCAAATCCCGGTGCTACAAGAACTCCATCAAGTCCTTTTAATTTTTCAGCCACATTATCGGCAGTAATACTTTCTGAATGAATGCATTTCATACTTACTTTACATTCATTTTTAGCACCGGCATGAATGAATGATTCGTTTATGGATTTATAAGCATCCGGGAGTTCAACGTATTTTCCGATCAGTCCAATCTTAACTTCTGCCGTCGGATTTTTAAGATGTCCTAAAAAATCTTTCCAGCTTTCCAGGTCTGGATCGTTCTTATGCGGTAGTTTTAATTTGGCTAAAACTGTTTTATCTAATTGCTCCTTAAGCATAAGCAGGGGAACATCATATATTGTAGATGCATCGATCGATTCAATAACTGCATTGATATTTACATTACAAAACAGAGCGATTTTTTTGCGAAGTTCCTGTGGTATATGATGCTCTGTACGGCAGACCAGAATATCTGGTTGTATTCCGTACTCCAAAAGCATTTTTACGGAATGCTGGGTAGGCTTTGATTTAAGTTCACCTGCGGCTGCCAGGTAGGGGATCAGAGTTAAATGTATGACCAGAGAATTTCCTGACCCAAGTTCCCAGCGTAATTGCCTCACGGCCTCGATAAACGGAAGGGATTCTATATCGCCTACAGTACCACCAAGTTCAGTGATAACAATATCAAATTCCCCGCTTTCGCCAAGGATCTTCATATTGCGCTTGATTTCGTCTGTAATATGTGGAACTACCTGTACTGTTTTACCAAGATACGCGCCTTCACGCTCTTTATTTATTACATTCTGGTAAATACGTCCAGTTGTGATGTTATTAGCCTGAGAAGTGGGAACATTCAGAAAACGCTCGTAATGACCAAGGTCAAGATCCGTTTCAGCACCATCCTCGGTAACATAACATTCACCATGTTCATAAGGGTTTAATGTGCCCGGATCAATATTAATATACGGATCGAACTTCTGAATGGTAACGCGGTAACCTCTTGATTGCAGTAATTTTGCAAGAGAAGCGGAAATAATACCTTTTCCTAACGACGAAGTAACGCCGCCCGTAACAAAAATGTATTTGGTCATGATATCTGAAGGATTTGCTTAGAATTCTTTATTATTTAAAGTGGATTTAAACCTGCTTTAGGCAATAAAAAACATCGTTTTGTACGGGATTCAAAAGTAGGAATATTTTCCATAACCTCACTATTTGTTGAGAAATTTATATGTGTGGAAAAGGTTTTTTTATTGATCAAAAAAAAAGTCTGCGAGTATAAGCCTGACCTCACACTGATTTTCTGACAACTAACAACATGTAATTGCGACTAACAAATTCTTTTACTTACTTTTGTATTTATTATTAAAAATTAATTTTTCAATTTGACATTTAGCGATTTTAACTTTGATCCTCAATTACTTGAAGGTCTTCAAAGCATGGGTTATGTTAAACCCACACCAATTCAGGAGCAAGCAATACCTCTCATTTTAGATCATAAAGACCTTATAGCCTGTGCACAAACAGGCACTGGGAAAACTGCATCTTATTTATTACCCGTATTGCAGCATATCAGTATCGGGGATAAGAAATATACCAAAGCCCTTATTCTGGCTCCTACACGCGAGCTGGCCCAGCAGATCGACCAACAGGTTGAAGGCTTAGCTTATTTTGCCGGCATCAGTTCAATTGCTGTTTATGGCGGAGGTGATGGTATGATTTACGAACAGCAGCGCCGTGCCATGATGGACGGGGTTGATATAGTCATTGCAACTCCGGGCAGATTAATTGCACATCTTGCCTCAGGAGCAATTAAACTGGATCATCTTCAATATCTGGTTCTGGATGAAGCCGACCGGATGCTGGATATGGGCTTCTATGAGGATATACTCAGGATTATTGGTAATCTGCCGCAGAAGCGTCAAACCCTGCTTTTTTCTGCAACCATGCCGCCTAAGATAAGGACCCTGGCAAATACTATACTTAAAGACCCCGAACAAATTAATATAGCACTTTCCCAGCCTGCAGTTGGAATTTCCCAGCAGGTTTACATGGTCTATGATAATCAGAAAATCAAACTTATTTGTTCTCTGCTGAAAAATGGAGATTACAAAAGTGTTCTGATATTTTGTTCCCGTAAGGAAACAGTTAAAGATCTGAACCGGACGCTTCGGCGGGAGGGAATTAAGGCAGAGGCTTTTCATTCCGATCTTGAACAGGAACAGCGTGAAGTGGTTCTTAGGGCTTTCAAAAGCCGTCAGCTGCCTGTAATTATCGGGACAGATGTTTTAAGTCGGGGTATTGATGTGGAAGGTATAAGTCTGGTAATCAATTTTGACGTACCACCTGATCCGGAAGATTATATTCACCGTATAGGCCGTACGGCCAGGGCGGAAACAACCGGAACGGCAATTACTTTTGTTAACGAAAAGGATCAGCGCAAGTTTTCTTTCATTGAGAACCTGATCGGAAAAGAGATCCCACGCATGACTTTGCCTGAGGAGTTAGGCGAAGGTCCGGTTTACAGCCCGGGAGTCAAAAGGCCATCCCTGAATGGAAATCACAGGAACGGAAGAAATAAAAAAGCCTGGGTTAAAAAAAAGGTTTAAGCGGGACTTCTTGTTCCATTACAGACCGGTATCAGAGATCACTTTGAGCCGGTCTTTTATATAATCTATCTCTGTTTAACGATGGAGAGCAGGTTCTTTACCTCTGCATTCACTAAATTTCTATTGAATATCAGGAAACTTTTTCTGCTGATCCATTTCCGGTAGTTTCGCAAAGGCTTTCGTTGTGATTAATTCTTCGGGTTCTAACTTTTAAAAGCGCGGAAATAAATTTTTTTATAATTTATCGTAAATTTACACTTTCACTTTTTAAGCTTTTGTCATGATATAAATCCTGTTAATGACAGCACTGAAATTTTAAATTTTCTCATAATTCTAAGATATGGTAACTCTTCAAAACGATTTTTTAAAGGTTATTGTCGATAAGAAGGGTGCTCAGTTAACTTCCATTATTAATAAACGTAATGGACTGGAGCATTTATGGCAGGGAGACCCTGAAATATGGTCTTTTCGTGCACCTAATCTTTTTCCAGTGGTTGGTTCATGCATGAGTGACCAGATCATGATTGATGGGATTAAGTATCCTATGCAAAGACATGGTTTCGCACGTCATTCTGAGTTTATTTTGGTGGAGAGTTCAGAGGAACATGCTAAATTTTCACTGGAATATTCTCCGGAAACTCTATCGGTTTATCCTTTCAAATTTACGTTTCAGGTATTGTATGATCTGTTTGATTCCGAACTCCGGGTTGTTTATAAGGTTATAAATCAGGATGATAGGGCTATTTATTTTTCTGTAGGAGCTCATCCGGCCTTCAACATACCCTTTTACGGCGATGAAAGCTATGCGGATTATTATATCGAATTTGAAAAGGATGAAAAACTGAAAAAGAACCTGCTTAATGATGCTGGTTATTTCACAGGAAAAACAGAGCTTATCAGTTTAGAAGAAGGAAGGCTTAACCTTAGCAAAAACTTGTTTGCAACTGGGGCTCTGGTTTTTAAAGATCTTATATCCAGGGAGGTATTGATAAAAAATCACAAAGCGCCAAATTTTATTTCTGTATCATTCCCTCATTTTGAATCTCTGGGAATATGGGCTGCTCCCGGAGCTAACTTTGTGTGTATTGAACCATGGATTGGCTATGCAGATAGTGAAGGCGGACTAAATGAATTTAAAAATAAACCCGGGATCAAAATCCTAGAATATGGTCACGTCTTCGAGGCAGATTATACCATCGGGATCAATTAAGATCTATTCATTGAGAGTCAGACGGACAAGAAACTGGTCCATATTATCCTCGTAAACTAACTGGGCATGCCAGCCATTCAATTCTGCAGCCTCTTCCAGGGTTGGAAAGTCTATGTAGAGCCACTTGAACCAATCGCCTTTAATGTTTTGATATTCATAGCAGTATGTAAATTCTCCGAAATATTTTTCCGATACTATTTTTCGATCTTCTTTCAGATAGGAAATATCTGATGAGTCGAATATAAGTTGTCCGTCGGGTTTTATAAGTTTTTTCATATGCTTAAGAAAAGAATGAAATCCATTCACATCCTCACATAAACCGATCCCGTTCATAAGCAGCAGGAGCGTATCATATTTTTTAGCATCGTAAAGAAATATATCCGTATTCAGAATCTTCCGGATACCCCTCATTTTCATAATCTGACAGGCAGATTCTGAAATCTCAAGCGCAGTAACCTTGAATTCCTTTTGTTGAAGGATAAGGGCATGAGATCCAACGCCGGCGCCTATGTCAAGCACACTTCCTTCACACATGCTCAAAGCGAGGAGTTCCACCTCAGGAAATTCATCAGGGGTTCTAAAGTAAACATCAACAGGCATTTCTTCTGGTTGCCCATAATCAGTATGTATCCATAATTTATTATCTCTGAGACCAGCGTAATAGTCTTTTAAAGCGTTTCCAAATAAATCCATAAGCTGATCTTGAAAAAACGGACCTTCAAAATTTGAGGAGGGCCTGTTAATTTTTCTAATTTTACGCCAAAATACAGCTTATCTGAGCGGGTTTGCATTGTTTCTGTTTTTTTATGATTATTAGGGAATTAAGCTCTGTAAATACTAAATATATTAGTATATTGTCGAATTACAGAAGCTGCTTTCTGAATCTTATTTTTACTAAATTTTTAACCGATTAAGCATGTCTACAGAAGTAAAATGTCCCTCCTGCGGTCACTCATTTCCACTGGAGGAAGCAATAGGGAAAGAATATGAGCAGGAACTCAGAGATAAAATGATTGCCTGGCAGAAGAAAAAAGATGAGGAATTTCAGAAGAAGGAAGAGGAATTCAAAGGACAGCAAAAAGAGCTGACCTTGAAATTTGAAAGTCAGCTGGCTCAGGAAAGGATCAGAATTGAAGAGGGTATCAGGAAAAGTGTGGCGACAGATTTTGAAAATAAGCTTACTTTTCTTCAGAACGCTGACAAAGAAAATCAGGAAAAATTAAGACTGGCAGGACAGAAGGAACTTGAATTTATAAAAAAGGAACAGGCGCTCAGAATTAAGGCAGAAGAGATGGAGCTTGAGATCCAGAGGAAACTTCAGAGTGAACGGAATCATATTACGGAACAGATCAGGAAACAGGAACATGAAAAAAGTCAGTTTAAAGATACGGAACATCAGCTGAAGATAAAGGAACTTGAAAAGCAGCTGGATGATCAGAAGAAACTCGCCGATGAAATGCGACGTAAGGCTGAGCAGGGATCCATGCAGCTGCAGGGTGAAGTTCAGGAACTTATTTTGGAAGAATTATTACGAAGCAGTTTCCCTTTCGATCAGATCGGCGAGGTTGGAAAAGGAGTGCGTGGTGCAGATTGCATACAGACCGTAAGGAACAAGTTCGGACAGGATTGCGGAAAGATCATTTATGAAAGTAAGCGCACAAAGGATTTTTCCAATGACTGGATAGATAAACTCAAGAAAGATATGCGCGGTGCAGGTGTAGATGTTGCCGTAATTGTATCGCAATGTTTTCCAAAAGGAATGGATTGCTTTGGAGAGAAGGATGGTGTATGGATATGTTCCTTCGAGGAGGTGAAGGCGGTAGCCTTTGTTTTAAGGGATGGGATCATAAGGCTTTCGAACGCTACTAAATCCCAGGAAAACAGGGGGGATAAAATGCATATGTTATACGATTACCTCACCGGCACAGAATTCTCAGAGCAGTGGAAGGCTATTCGTGAAGGCTATATGAGCATGCGACTTTCCATACATAAAGAACGTGATGCCATGGAGAAAATGTGGAAAGTTCGGGAGAAACAACTGGACAAGGTTCTCTTAAACGCATCCGGTATTAAGGGCTCTATAGAAGGAATTGCAGGTGCTGATACCATTTCATTAAGCTTAACGGATGATGAGGATGATACCCTTTTGCTGGAATAAGGGTTCGTAACTCTGTTTGCTGCACAAGTCACAACCCACAACCCACAACCCGCAACACATTACCTGACCGGTATCCCCAAACATTTGTCTACTTTTGCATAAATTAATCTGTTGAATTTTGTTACTAGATAAATTAAAGCTTAGTAAGCCACTTGTACGATCCATGACTGATGCGGGCTTTTTAGGTCCCATGGAAATTCAATTGAAAACCATGTCGCGCATATTGGGAGGCCAGGACGTAATAGCATTAGCTCCGGAAGGTTCGGGAAAAACAACCGCTTATATTCTGGGTGTTCTTATGCGGCTTAAATATGGTTTCGAAGAAGCTCCCCGCGCATTGATCCTTGTTCCGGACAAGGAGCACGTTCTGGATGTTATTGAACGGTTTAACGTTCTCAACAGAAATAAAACAATCCGGATTGTGGGATTGTATCCTGAGACAGGAATGGAAGGTCAGATGAATGCTCTGGCTGATGGCGCAGATATTGTTGTGGCTACTCCTGACCGGGCAAGGGCTATTTATCTAAAGCTAGGCTTAAACCTGAACAAGATTATCATGTTCGTTGTTGATGATGCGGCGGAAATTATTAAACGCGGTATGCAGCTTCCGGTAGCTGAACTCGCGAGAAGCATCGTGAAATGTCAGCATCTTGTTTTTACCGAAGTTGTTCATGATAAACTGCACCTACTCATCGATCAGTTTATGAATCAACCTGCACTGGTAGAAGTTAGCGAACTTGGAGAACAAAA
Source organism: Pedobacter sp. (assembly GCA_036676435.1). Lineage (GTDB taxonomy): Bacteria > Bacteroidota > Bacteroidia > Sphingobacteriales > Sphingobacteriaceae > Daejeonella. Next base: position 100,381 of record JAKFCV010000019.1, read on the forward strand.
ATTAGATACATGTGAACAGATATTATATAAAGTACCTGATTTCAGGATCAAAGTAAACCTTTTAAATCTGCTTCTTAAAGATTCAGAAACCTTCAATAAGGCGGTTGTTTTTGTTAATACTCGTCTAACTGCCGAAAAGGTTTTTAAAAGCCTGTTTAAATATTTTGATCAGGAAATAGCGATCTATAAGCCCCTGTTTTTTGATCATCCGGGATTTGATCTGATTAATGATTTTAAAAGCTCTGAAGCAACAAGAATATTGCTTGTTGCGGATGACCTTCGGGAAAGCATTAATTTAGAAGGTATTCCGTTTATCATTCATCTTGAAATGCCAATTGAGAAGGAAACCTACATAGGACGCGTAATTAAAAATATAGAAAACCCGGATGAGAGATTGTCCATATGCTTTTCAACGGATATCGAGCTGGCTACAGTCAGGAAAATTGAGCAGGCAATAGGAAAATCTATTCCTGTTGTTGATTTGCCTTCTGACCTTGTCATGGTTGAGACCATAAAAGAAAAAAAATCCCCTGTTCAGAAGAAGGATCAGCCAGTGGCCGGAGCTGCTTTTCATGACAAGAAAGAAAGTAATGTAAAAGACTATAATTACAGCTCCAGGGAAAAAGCCAAAATGAAATTCAAGAATAAATAAATTTTAGTTTTAATCAGAATGCATATCAGGGAGAGAGTGGAACTTATATAACTATTCTTTCCGGTTGACGGTTATCAATGAGAAGATGAATTGTCAAACAGCTGGTTATTAGCCTAACCAAACCTAAAGAACCCTTAACCGTTTGCTGCAATCATTTTTATAATTGCGGCCAATAGGAATCTCTTTTCCGCGGATCTCCACCGAACTCGAATTAAAACAATCAATCATACTAAGGGATACGATAAAGGAGCGGTGTATTCTTAGAAAAATTTCATGGGGCAGTAATTCTTCCAGGATACTAATTTTTTGCTTGGAGATTATGATTTTATCTTTCATAACAACACGGATATAGTCCTTCAGACTTTCAATCCAAAGTATGTCTTTAACATCAACTTTAACCGTTTTTCTCTCTACCCTGAGATAGAGGAATACATTCTTATTGCTGGATGCAATACCATCTGTTAGTGATACTTGGTTATTATTGGCGCCAAACAGATCATACACCTTATTCATAGCTTTTAAAAAACGATCGAAAGCTATGGGCTTTAACAAATAGTCCAGGGCATTTAATTCAAAGCCTTCCACGGCATAATCATAATATGCAGTTGTAAAGATAACTTTTGGGGGATTTTTTAAACTTTTCACGAGTTCATTACCATTCAGTCCGGGCATTTTTATATCCAGGAAAAGCAGATCTGCTTTTTTATGCTGAAGAGTTTGAAAAGCCTGCATGCCATCGGTACATTTAGCAATGATGTCAATATCGTTGAACTTTTTAAGATACGCTTCAATGATCTCTATTGCATGCGGCTCATCATCAACTATGATCGTTTTTATTTTCATGACTGGAGGCTGATGCATTTCCGGCAGGATAACCAATACTGCTGTAAAAACATATGGTTTATTCTAATAATAGTACTGATCCGATATAATGAAGCCGATCAGTTAGATATTGGTATTGTAACCATTTACGCAGCCCCTGACAGATAGGAAAGAACCTGGGGCAATTAACTGGACCACATATCCGACTAAAGTTTAAACAGGATCAATTTTTAAAAGTTTGTATTAGGAAATACTATCTATCAAAAATATCCTAAAGGAATCGACATAATTAGATTTTTTGTCGACACATGACGATAATATGGCCCAAGGAGGACTTATTAATAAGTTTAAGGCTTTTGTATCAATATTGAAACATCTCATTTCTATCCTTTAGCCTTATGGCACCTGTGTTTGACTAAGCGCAATCTTTCATTGATTTTTATATCAGTTTAAATGATAGAGTATGAAAAATTTTATAATCATCTTTCTTTTCTCATGCACAGCCTATACCGGCTATGCTCAGGGTTCACAAAGCGGTGCACCATCGGGATCATGGGTCGTAGAAAGCAATATTAATTCTCCAAGGAAACAGGTTGTGAAATTCTATAATTCCAATAATAAACTCATATATGAGGAGGTAGTTTCAAATAAAAAAATCAGGATTGAAAAGGAAAAAGTTAGACGAGTTTTAAACCTCACATTGCTTACCGCATTGAAAAACTATTCAGAGTTGCAGCCAGGCACTTTAAGTGCTCGATTAAGAAATAAAAAAAGCCTGTAAAATGAGGACAGAAAAATTCTTTTATAGGTTTATTGATGCTGATTAAACTGGTATTTTTAAGTCCTGATTCCTTTCTTCTATAAACGGATAATCATTCATCTGTGTGCTTTTTAAGGGGATTTTGGTATATAATATTGAATGAATTTTTATCGTAATATTCTATGAAAATAAATTGTTTCATATTATTTTAATAATTATATTTGTTATGCCCTCCTAAAGGGCATGTTTTTCATAGGTAGATGTAGGGTCGAATACTTGTATTCGGCCCTTTTTTTTATCGTTTAATTGAAGGATATTTGAGGATATCAGAACATGATTTTCAGAGCTCATTATTTACCTGTTGAGTTACCGAAACCAAGTATTTACAGATGAATAAACGAAGAGTAGCAATAGCTGTAACAGGCGCCAGTGGTTCTATCTATGCAAAGGTATTATTTGATAAAATAAGTGTCCTGAAATCCCAGATACATGATCTTGGGATTGTGATGTCTGATAATGCCAAAGATGTCTGGATGCACGAACTTGGGAATCAGGCCTATTCTGATTTTGATTTCAAGTTTTATGAAAAACATGATTTTAATGCACCATTTGCATCTGGTTCTGCAGGTTTCGATACGCTGATCATTTGTCCGTGTTCAATGGGCACTATGGGTCGGATCGCAGCCGGGATATCTAATGATCTGGTAAGCAGGGCAGCGGATGTCATGTTAAAGGAAAGGCGTAAACTTATTCTTGTAGTGAGGGAAACTCCATTGAATCTTATTCATATTAATAATATGAAAACCATTACTGAAGCGGGCGGAATAATTTGCCCTGCAAGTCCTTCATTTTACAGCCTTCCGCAAAGCCTGGAGGAAGTAGCAGAAACTGTGGTTAACCGGGTGCTGGATCTGGCAGGCTTTGATCAGAATTCCTTTCGATGGGGCTCAGCTAACTAATTTCCCTTTTGCCCTGGCTTAGCCGGTTATTTTTTTAAGGGGTAATTCGTATCTTTGCAGCCTGTTATGAATAAAAAGGTCGCATTTTATACACTTGGCTGTAAGCTCAACTTTTCTGAAACTTCTGCTATTGGACGACAGTTCAATAATGCGGGTTTTGAAGCTGTACCCTTTACAGATCAGGCGGATGTTTATGTGATCAACACCTGTTCAGTAACCGATCATGCAGATAAAAAATGCCGTAAAGTTGTAAAAGAAGCATTAAAACATTCTCCTAATGCATATATAGCAATAGTTGGATGTTATGCTCAGCTTAAACCCAAAGAGATCTCTGAAATACCTGGTGTTGATATCATACTAGGTGCGGCTGAAAAGTTTCAGATAATTGATTACATAAGTGATCTGACCAGGCAGGATAAACCGCGAATTCATAATCAGCCGATAAGTGAGACCATAAATTTTGTTTCTGCCTACTCCCATGGAGAAAGGACACGTACCTTTTTAAAGGTTCAGGATGGGTGCGATTATATTTGTACATTCTGTACCATTCCACAGGCCAGGGGCGGAAGCCGGAGCGATACCATTTCGCATGTGATCGAACAGGCCAATGAAATCGCCTCTTCAGGAGTTAAGGAAATAGTTTTAACCGGGGTAAATCTCGGAGATTTTGGGATACGAAATGGGCAGCGTGAAGACCGGTTCTTCGATCTTGTTAAGGCACTTAATGAGGTAGATGGGATTGACCGGATCAGGATCTCATCTATTGAGCCCAATTTATTAACCACAGAAATTATAGATTTCGTTTCCCGTTCTGAGCGTTTTGTCCCCCATTTTCATATTCCGCTTCAATCGGGTTCTAACAAGATCCTCGCTGCCATGAAGCGGAGGTATAAAAGGGAACTATATGCTGAACGTATTCGAACGATCCGTGAAACCATGCCCCAATGCTGTATTGGAGTGGATGTAATTGTGGGATTTCCAGGCGAGAGTGATGAGGATTTTCTGGATACATATAACTTTCTTAATGAGCTTGATATATCCTATCTGCATGTGTTCACTTATTCAGAACGGGAAAACACTCCCGCAGCTGAAATGAAAGGAACAGTTGCCGGATCTGTTCGCTTTGAAAGAAATAAAATGCTTCATATCCTTTCGGAGAAGAAGCGTCGTGCTTTCTATGAGACACAGGTTGGATTGCATGGTGAAGTGCTTTTTGAAGCTGATCATAAAGATGGATTTATGCATGGCTTTAGCCGAAACTATGTGAAGGTGAAGGCGCCTTATGACCCTCTGATGATTAATGAATTAAGATCCGTAAAATTTGAGCGTATCGCTCCGGATGGGGATATGGAAGTTAGTGAAGCGTCTGTAGTCTTTGCTCATTAGAATTTTTCTTGACCTTAATTAGAAGGTTCTGCATTACCTTAAACGGTATTTTTGACTTTTATATTTCCAGTAAGATTGTATATTTAGCCTATGTTTCCAACTATAACCCACCTTATAGAATATCTTACCGGTATTACTATTCCCTTACCAATACAAACTTTTGGATTTTTTGTAGCCCTTGCCTTTGCCGCAGGGTATTGGGCACTTTCTCAGGAATTTAAAAGGAAAGAAAAATTAGGCCTCGTTCATCCATTTACCAGGGAAGTCAAAATTGGCGAACCGGCATCTATGCAGGAACTTATTTTAAATGGAATATTTGGGTTCCTCGTGGGTTTTAAACTTATTGAAGGCCTTTTTAATTATTCAGATTTTGTAGATAATCCGCAAATTTTTATTCTTTCCGGAAGAGGAAATATACTGGGCGGATTATTCCTGGGCGCACTCTTTGTTTACTGGTCATATACCGAAAAAAAGAAAGGTCAGTTAAAACAACCTAAAGTTGTTAAGGAAACCGTTCATCCCCACGAGATAATGGGAACCTTGTTAATGTGGGCGGCAATATGGGGTTTTCTTGGTGCCAAAATCTTTCATAACCTGGAATACTGGGATGATTTCATTAAGGATCCGATAGCCGGGCTGATTTCTTTCAGTGGTCTGACATTTTATGGCGGACTGATCATGGGAGGTGCTGCAGTTTTATATCAGGCCAATAAATTTGGAGTGAAATGGATCCATATGCTTGATATATCCGGCCCTGGATTGATGCTTGCCTATGCGGTAGGCCGAATGGGATGTCATTTGTCAGGTGATGGAGATTGGGGAATTGAAAATCTTGCTGCCAAACCCTCCTGGTTAAGCTGGGCTCCTGACTGGGTATGGGGGTTTAAATATCCGCATAATGTAGTTAATGAGGGAGTTCCCATACCTGGATGTTTAGGCAATTATTGTAATGAACTACCCCTTCCGGTATTCCCGACGCCTTTTTATGAGGTGCTGATGGGTTTAATGATTTTTGGATTTTTATGGTCTATCCGGCATAAAATTAAAGCCCCTGGCCTGATGTGGTCCTTGTATTTAATATTAAATGGAATTGAGCGGTTTTTAATCGAATCTATTCGTGTTAATTCAAAATATCATCTTTTTGGTATGGCTTTTACACAGGCCGAACTTATATCCTTTATTTTAGTCATGCTGGGTGTGATCGGAGTTATATGGTCTGTGCGCAATACCAGGAAATACCCGGAAATTAGACAGGCTTAAATGAATCTTTCAGATTTAACTTCCAGTGTAATTTCCCTGACTAGGGGAGTAGGCGAGTTTATCCGCGGTGAAGCGCTTGTTTTTGATAGGGAGAACATAGAATATAAGGGATTGAATGATATGGTTTCCTACGTAGATAAGACTGCAGAAATTGATCTTGTCAGGGGACTCTCAGAACTATTGCCGGAAGCCGGATTTATAACTGAGGAAAATACGAAAACGGTTCAGGGTGAAAATTATAACTGGATCATTGATCCGCTCGACGGGACAACAAACTTCATTCATGGCATTCCTACCTATTCAATAAGTGTAGCCCTTCAGCATCATGATGAATTAGTTCTCGGAATTGTTTACGAAATAAACCGTGATGAATGCTTTTCAGCATGGAAAAATGGAGGGGCCTATCTGAATAATAAAAGGATTTCTGTGTCAAAAACGCCCAGGGTCGAAAACACTTTACTGGCAACGGGGTTTCCTTATTATGACTTTGACCGTCAGGAAGCATATATTAATGTAATGCGGGTACTGATGCAAAGATGCCACGGCCTCCGCCGCATTGGGTCTGCCGCGATTGACCTTGCTTATGTTGCCTGCGGAAGGTTTGATGGGTATTTTGAATACAATCTGAATTCCTATGATGTAGCTGGCGGCATAGTTCTGGTAAAAGAAGCAGGCGGGCAGGTGTTCGATTTTTCAGGAGGTAATAATAGCATTGCAAAGAGGGAAATTATTGCTACCAATGGACTTATTTCTGAGGAATTACTCGGAGTGATTAAGAAAGAATTTCAATAGTATTATTCATATTATAGGCTATGTCAATTGTAAAAAAGATCCTGCTTGTACTGCTGTTTGCATTTATCATCATTCAATTTTTTAGACCGAAGAAAAATCTGTCTGCCGCAGCTTCTCCCAATGATATTTTTGCTCATTATCAAACCTCCGAAAACACCAAGCAGCTGATCAGATCGGCATGCTATGACTGCCATTCCAATAATACCTTATATCCATGGTACGCTGAAATTCAGCCTGTTGCCTGGTGGTTAAATGATCATATTGAGGAAGGAAAATCGGAGTTGAATTTTTCAGAATTTGCCACTTATAGTTCTAAAAAGGCGAATAAAAAGATGGAGGAGGTGGAAGAGTTGGTTGAGGAGAAAGAAATGCCTCTAAAATCTTATGCATTAATTCATGAAAATGCCAGGCTAACAGATAAACAGCGAACAGATATCATAGACTGGGCAAAGCAGATCAGGTCGCAGATACAACCTGGCAGCCGGGAGCCGGAGAATGAATAAGATACTCACAAAAAAAGAGGCTGCTTCTTTTGGAAACAGCCTCTTTATTTATGTTCAGTTAATTACAATGCTTCGGATACTACTTCTGTGACTTCCGGAACCATACGCTTCAACAAGTTTTCAATACCTGCTTTCAAAGTGATCGTTGATGAAGGACAGCCGCTGCAGGATCCCCGAAGTTCAACGGTTACAACTCCCTCATTAAAGGATTTATAACTAATTGCCCCGCCATCCTGTTCAACCGCAGGACGTACGTAATCATGCAAAATCTGCTGGATTTTAATTTCGGTTTCAGATCCTTCAAAATTTCCGGCAAGTTCTTCTTTTTCAACTATATTGAGTTCAGATTCAACGGCTCCCTTCACAAACTCTTTTAAGATAGGTTCTATATCTTCCCAATCTGCAGTTTCTGTTTTGGTGATCGTTACAAAATTACTTGCAAAAAACACACCATTTACAAAATTGAACTTATAAAGCTCACGGGCAAAATTTGATTTTTCAGCACTTTCTTTGGTTGGAAAGTCGATACTGTTATTTGTCAGAAGCTTATTTACCAGGAATTTTCGGGTAGCCGGGTTAGGCGTACTCTCTGTATATACATTGGTTATTGAAGTTGCAGTACTCATAATCTTAAAAATATATTCAAAATTAATAATTTTTAAATTCCTAAAGGGTCCCTGTAAAGTTATGACATGTGTATGACTGCCTAGAAACCAGTATAGTTTGAGGGTGAAATTGCTTTCAGCTCCTGTTTAACAAGCTCAGAAACCTGTAATTTATCTACAAACTGAGCTATTGTTTGCTTGTTGATCTGGAGATTGGTCCGGGTAAGTTCTTTAAGTGCCTCATATGGATTCTCGTATCCTTCGCGGCGAAGTATAGTTTGAATTGCTTCTGCTACAACCGCCCAGTTTGATTCCAGGTCAGCCTGAATCGCTGATTCATTCAAAAGCAATTTTTTAAATCCTCTCAGGGTTGATTTAAAAGCAATAAGTGTATGGGCCATTGGAACACCAATATTTCTCAATACCGTTGAGTCGGTTAGATCGCGCTGTAATCTTGAAACGGGAAGCTTGGCAGCAAGATGCTCAAAAAGTGCATTGGCCATACCCAGGTTTCCTTCCGAGTTTTCGAAATCAATAGGGTTAACTTTATGCGGCATTGCCGATGAACCGACTTCTCCTGCCTTAATTTGTTGCTTGAAATAGTTCATGGAAATATATGACCAGACATCCCTGTTCATATCGATGAATATATTATTGATCCTTTTCAAAACATCGCAATGTGCTGCGAAATTATCATAATGCTCGATCTGGGTAGTGTACTGGGATCGGTTAAGCTTCAACCTTTCATTAACAAAGCGATTTGCAAATTCAGTCCAGTTTACAGCGGGGTAAGCCACATGGTGTGCATTGAAATTACCTGTAGCGCCTCCGAATTTAGCTGAAAAGGGGATCATTTTAAGTTGACTGAGCTGTGCTTCGATCCGCTCAACGAATACCTGGAATTCTTTTCCCAGACGGGTAGGAGAGGCTGGCTGCCCGTGTGTATGCGCCAGCATAGGAACAGAAGCCCATTCAGATATTCTTTCTTTTAAGTGTGCAACAAGTTCATTCAATGCCGGCAGATACGAGTTTTCTATAGCCAGTTTAAAAGAATGGGGGATAGAGGTATTGTTTATATCCTGAGAGGTCAATCCAAAATGAATGAACTCCTTATATTCATCCAGGCCTAATTCTGAAAATTTGTCTTTAATAAAGTACTCAACAGCCTTTACGTCATGATTAGTGGTTTGCTCAATTAATTTAACCGCTCCGGCATCCGTTTCGTTAAAATCAGTATAAATGGATCTTAAATGATCAAAATTACGGGGATCAAATTCTTTAAGCTGTGGCAGAGGAAGTTCGCAGAGCGAAATAAAATATTCAATTTCCACATATACCCTGAATTTTATTAATGCAGCCTCCGAAAAGTATTGGGAAAGGTCTTTGGTAGAATTATGGTAACGTCCGTCTATTGGGGAAACAGCTGATAATGGTGATAAATTCATTTGTTTATTTTTTGCGAAGTTACGTTTTTTGAATAATATCCTCTTCCCCGTGTAGTGCGATCCCTTTTAATAGGAGTTTTAATTCTTAAATCACCCGGTTAAAAATATTTCTGTCGGAAACTTTGGAATTGAAAAAAGTTTCCATAGTTTTGTCGCTTTAAATTTAGTCAGGGATTGGAAGTTAAGGAATATATTATCGATGAATCAGACAAACTATTTTGTCAGTTCGGATTTAAGAGCGTCACCATGGACGATATCGCCCGTCATCTGGGCATGTCTAAAAAAACCATATATACCCACTTCAGCGATAAGAATGAGATTGTCAATATTGTTATTGAAAGTAAACTGAATTCTCAGATATGTTTGATCGGTGAACACAGGGAGGCTGCAGAAAACGCGGTGCATGAGGTGTTTTTTGCTGTAACAAATATGAAAGAGCTTCTATCTAACATGAACCCAACCTTGTTTCATGATCTTCAGAAGTACCATCCGCAAGCCTGGCTTTATTTTAAAAATTTTCGGGAAAAGAACCTATATATCACTATACACGACAATTTGATCAGAGGAATAGAGGAAGGTCTTTACCGTAAGGACATTAAACCTGGAATTCTTACTCAAATGCGATTAGAACAGATAGATCTTATTTTTTCTAACAGCTCAGAATATACCAATGGCAAGTATGGTATTGCCCAGGTTATGGCTGAATTAACTGAGCATTTTCTGTATGGGATCTGCACGCTTAAGGGTCACAAATTAATTAATAAATACAAAGAAATCATTGAAGAAGAATAATATAACCATGAATTATAAATACCTCACCTTTTTACTTTGTATAGGATTAGGCTTTAATGTTAAAGCCCAGCAGGCTGATACTTCCGCAAGTTTTACACTTCAGGAAGCAATAGAATATGCCCAGAATCATAATAGTTCGATACTGAATGCAAGGATTGATGAAGATATTGCTTCCAATACGGTCAAACAAACCATTGGTATCGGTTTACCTCAGCTAAGCGGAAATGCTAATTTTCAGGATTTTATAAAGGTTCCGACGAATTTACTGCCTGGCGAATTTTTCGGACAGCCCGGTACCCAGGTCCCCGTAAAGTTTGGTGTTAAATACCAGTCTTCGGCCGGCCTGGAATTGAATCAGATCTTATTCGATGGCACCTACCTGGTTGGTTTGCAGGCTTCTAAAACTTTCAAGGAACTCTCAACCAAAAGCCTGAAACGAAGCCGGATAGAAACTGCTGTTTCAGTAACCAAAGCCTACTATTCGGTACTGGTAAGCAATGAACAGCTAAGTTTACTGGATGCCAACCTTTTACGCTTAAAAAAATCATTGAATGATACAAAAGAACTCTTTAAAAATGGTTTTGTAGAAAAGATCGATGTGGACAGGCTTACTGTGATGTTTAATAATCTTGAAACGGAACGTGAAAACGTGATCAGGCTTCTGGCATTAAATGTTAATCTTTTGAAGTTTCAGATGGGAATGCCCATACAGAGTCAGCTTATATTAAAAGATTCCATCGCTGGTTTACAGATTGACGAGATACCTGTGACAGCTGATACCGGAGCCTACAGGAACAGAATTGAATACTCTTTAATTCAAACCCGGAAGAAATTAAATGAATTGGATCTGAAAAGATATAAAAGTCAGTTGCTGCCGACCCTTTCGGCATTTGGTAATACTTCGCAGAGTTTTCAGGCGAATAATTTTTCAAATTTGTATGACAGAAGCTTTCCTTCAACAGTGGTGGGCTTACGCCTGTCTGTTCCCCTGATTTCCGGCGGGATAAAACTATACCAGATCCGGAATGCAAGGCTGGAAATATTAAAAACGGAAAACGATCTTATGAATTTGAGAAACGGAATTGATCTTGAGGTGGATCAGGCCCGCACCACGTATGTTAATGGCTTAAAATCTTTAGAAAATCAAAGAAGAAATATGGATCTGGCCAAAGAGGTACTCAGGGTAACGGAAATAAAATATGAGCAGGGGGTAGGTTCAAGTATTGAAGTAAACACGGCAGAAACATCTTTGAAAGAAGCACAGAACAATTATATAAATGCTTTATATGATCTCCTGATCAATAAGGTGAATGTTGACCGTTCTTTAGGAAGACTAAACTATTAACCCATAACCAAACAAAAAAAATAGAGCTGTAAATTCATTCATGCCCCGGCGCTAAAGGAATTATAGCTTTAAAAACAAATTATAATCATGAAAAAGATAGTATTAATTTCTTGTGTAATTTTTCTTGCATCATGCGGCAAAAAGACTATTGATAAGAAAACTCAACTGGAGACCTTAAAAAAAGAGCGCTCGGCACTGAACATCCAGATTGAGCAGCTTGAAAATGAAGTGGGGCAGGCTTCTGCAGCTAATGAAGTACGGGATGTAAGTGTTCTGGAACTTACAGAAACTTCGTTTAAAAATTATCTGGAAGTACAGGGGAAAATAGATGCGGAAGAAAATGTTCAGGTAAATCCTGAAGTGCCAGGAGTAGTTACAGCAGTTTATGCACGTATAGGGCAAGCGGTAAGCCGTGGCCAGGTTTTAGCTCAAATTGATGATAAGGTCCTCCATCAGAATATTTCAGAGCTTAGAACGCAGCTTGAGCTGGCGAACAGCCTGTTCATGCGACAGAAAAACCTCTGGGATCAGAAAATCGGAACCGAAGTGCAGTATCTGAATGCAAAAACCCAAAAGGAAGCTGCTGAGCGAAGAATTGCAACCGTCAGGTCACAAATATCCATGTACAAAATTAAATCTCCTATATCGGGAACCATTGACGCCATGGATCTGAAAGTTGGTCAGGCTGTTTCACCTGGAATGTCAGGAATACGCGTAATTAATGCCAATAAATTAAAAGCAAAGGCTCAGGTAGCGGAATCATATGCATCCCGGGTTAATCAGGGTGATCCTGTGCAGGTTATTCTACCGGATGTTCCGGATACAGTAAGCACAACTATTTCTTTTGCGTCAAAGTCAATTGATCCCATATCAAGAAGCTTTAATGTGGAGATAAGACTTCCATCCAACCGCAATTATCGCCCTAATATGCTGACTGTGCTTAAGATTGTTGATTATAAGAATGATAAGGCATTAGTCATTCCTGTTAATGCGATTCAGAAGGCCGAGGTTGGTGATTATGTATTTGTTTCAGAAAATGGTAAGGCTAAGCGGGTGAATATCCAGGCGGGCAGGATGTCTGAAGGCCAGGCTGAGATCCTTTCCGGATTAAAAGCCGGAGATAAAGTCATTGTTGCTGGAACTGAAGGTTTAAGTCCCGGGGATATTGTAAAATCCAATTGATCTAAATCATTCTTCATTTCATAATTAAAGAAAAAATGCAAGACGTTAATAAAGAATTTAAACCTTCCAGTTGGGCCATAGATAACAGAACTGCCATATATGTCTTAACTGTTATCATAGCTGTTATCGGATATTTTTCATATATGGGTCTTCCCAAGGAAAATTTCCCGGAAGTCATCATCCCTAAAATATTCATCCAGACTGTCTATCCGGGAACGTCTCCGGCAAATATGGAAAATCTGGTTACCAAACAGATAGAAAAGCAGTTGAAATCCACCCCCGGATTGAAGAAGATAACCTCGAATTCCTACCAGGATTTTTCGATAATAACGGCTGAGTTTAATACCAGTGTGGATATCAAGGATGCAAAACAAAGGGTTAAAGATGCTGTGGATAAAGCAAGGCAGGACCTTCCATCTGACCTTCCGAATGAACCCAATGTACAGGATATAAATCTGGCAGATCTTCCGATCATGTATCTGAATATTTCCGGTGATTACGATCTGAAAAGTCTTAAGAAATATGCTGAACAGGTTCAGGATCGGGTTGAAAGCCTTAAGGAGATATCTGGTGTGGATATAGTTGGCGCTTTAGAACAAGAGATCCAGATCAATGCCGATTTAAATAAGATGGCAGCGACACAAATTTCCTTTGGTGATATTGAACGTGCCGTTGGGTATGAAAACCTGACCATTTCGGGCGGTACTATAAAGATGGACGGAATTCGCCGTACTCTGAACGTTAAAAAGGAATTTGCCAGTGCGGATGAGATCTCTAATCTTATTATCAAGACCCCGACAGGATCCTCAGTTTATCTCAGGGATGTTGCCGAGGTAAAAGATTCATTTAAAGAGCAGGAAAGTTATGCCCGTTTATATGGCAAAAACGTTATCACCCTGAATGTAAAAAAACGAAGCGGTGAGAACCTGATCGATGCTTCCGATAAGATAAATGCGCTTGTCAGGGAGATGAAGGAAACTTCCCTGCCCAAAAATTTGAACATAACCATAACGGGCGATCAGTCTGACAGAACCCGGATAACCCTGCACGATCTCATCAATACCATCATTATTGGTTTTATCCTGGTAACTATAATCCTGATGTTCTTCATGGGAATTACCAATGCCTTATTTGTGGCATTATCGGTGCCTTTATCCATGTTCATTGCATTTATGGCGATGCCGGCCCTCGGAGCAATGATGGGCTTTAATTTTACCATGAATATGATGGTGCTATTTTCCTTCCTCCTGGGACTTGGAATTGTAGTGGATGATGCTATTGTTGTCATTGAAAATACCCACAGGATCTTCGATAATGGGAAAGTACCCATTGTGCGCGCGGCTAAAACTGCAGCTGCAGAAGTTTTTATGCCAGTGCTTTCGGGTACTCTGACAACACTTGCTCCGTTCGTGCCCTTATTATTCTGGCCGGGAGTTATCGGGGAGTTTATGTTCTTTCTTCCGATGACCCTTATTATAACCTTGCTGGCCTCATTGATTGTAGCCTATATAATCAATCCGGTGTTTGCAGTGGATTTTATGAAACCCGAAGATCATGATTCCGCAAAGCCTTCATTTGATAAAGGCGTTAAGAAAACCCTGATGATATTCGCAGGGGCTGCGATTTTGGCCTATCTGATCGATTTCGGAATTGGAAACGTGGTAGTATTTATAGCATTGCTATATCTGTTCAATCATTTTTATCTTAACAATTCCATTAAGAATTTTCAAACCAATACATGGCCCCGGGTGCAGAATAAATATGTTTCTGTTTTGTCATGGGCATTGAACCGGCCGCGCACTATGTTATGGAGTACGGTGGGATTATTCTTTTTTACGATCCTGCTGATCGCCTTTGTTCCGCCTAAAATTGTTTTCTTCCCAAGCGGGGATCCCAATTTTGTATATGTATATATTCATCTGCCGGTAGGAACGGATCAGGCCATGACAAATGAGATTGTGAAAAAGGTAGAGGCTGACGTAACTAAAGTGGTAGGTAAAGATAATAAGGATGTGTCCTCCATTATTTCCAATGTAACTATTGGAGTAACAGATCCTCAGAGTGAGGATCAGGGTCAGTACCCGAACATGGGAAAGATAACCGTTGCCTTTGTAGGATATGGGAAGCGTACAGGTGAAAGTACCTCTGTATATCTTGATAAGATCCGTGAAGCGGTTAAAGGTGTCCCGGGGGCTGAAATAACTGTGGCTAAAGAGCAGTCGGGTCCTCCTACAGCTAAACCGATCAGTATTGAGATCACAGGGAATAATCTGGACTCTCTGATCAAAACATCTGAGCGCCTGAAGCAATACCTTGATACCAGACAAATTGCTGGAATTGAGGAGATAAAATCTGATTTTCAAAATAATAAGCCGGAGATCCTGTTTGATATTGATCGCGAAAGAGCTAACCGTGAAGGAATTTCCACCGGGCAGATAGGAATGGATCTTCGTACTGCGATTTTTGGAAAGGAAATTTCCAAGTTCCGTGACGTAGATGAAGATTATGAAATAAATCTCCGGGCAAATGAAAGTCAGCGTAATAATCTGGATGCCTTAAGAAACATGAAAATCACTTACCGTGACATGGGAATGGGCGGGATTATCCGTCAGGTTCCACTATCCTCATTTGCCTCCATTGATTATATAAATACCTTTGGTGGTATAAAACGGAAGCAGGAAAAAAGGATTATCATTTTATCCTCAAATGTACTGGGCGATTATAATCCGAATGAGGTTGTTGCTGCCATTCAGACTGAAGTTAATGAGTTTAATGCTCCTGAAGGGGTTGAAGTGAAGATGGCCGGGGAGCAGGAAGAACAACAAGAAACCATGTTATTCCTGGGTACAGCATTAATGATATCTCTCGGACTGATCCTGATCATTCTGGTTACTCAATTCAATTCAATCACAAAGCCACTTATCATCCTGAGTGAGATCCTGTTCAGCATAATCGGTGTATTGCTAGGAGTTACTATTTTCAGGATGGAAATGTCTATTGTTATGTCCGGGATCGGTATTGTAGCGCTGGCTGGTATTGTGGTAAGAAATGGTATCCTGCTTGTTGAATTCATGGAGCTTATGATCGAACAGGGAATGAGTGTAAGAGAGGCAATTATTGAGGCTGGGCGTACCAGGATGACGCCAGTACTCTTAACTGCAACTGCTACGATGCTTGGATTAATTCCTCTTGCTGTAGGATTGAATATGGACTTTACAACCTTGTTCAGCGAATTCAATCCGCATTTATATTTTGGCGGAGATAACGTTGCATTCTGGGGGCCTTTGTCCTGGACGATGATATTCGGTTTAGGCTTTGCTACATTCCTTACGTTGATATTGGTTCCTTGTATGCTGCTTATCGCAGATTCGAATACCAAAAGAATAAAAGGCTGGTTTAAAAAGAAGCCTTAAAACGGTTTAGTTTTTGGTTTATGTTAGATAACGGGCTTTGTTGTTGAGGCCCGTTTTTTTTGTTTTAATCCGTCTGTTTTCCTGCCTTCTTTTCCGCAACCTTAGTGGTACTGCCGGGATAGGCAGGCTTTAGATCAACAAATCATTCCCGTCAATAACAGAAAAATTTAGCCAAAAAAAAAAGCTGTCTCACAAATGAGACAGCTTTTCTTAATTTTTGGGTTAATTACTTTTTAACTGAATCAACAGCAGCATCAGCAGCTGAATCAACTGTATCGATTTGTGCTTCAAGAGAATCAGTAGTTACTTCTGAAACTGAATCAATAGTATCAGCAGTAGATTCTTCAGTTTTGTTTGAGTTACAAGCAGCAACTGATAAAGAGATAGCTAAAGCTAAGAAACCGAATTTGAATGAATTTTTCATGTTTGGTGGTTAAATTTTATTTAAATAATTTACACTTAATACCCAAACCTTTAAAAGGTAACCCCACTTATTGAAAAAAAATAAAAAAATATTTTTCCTATCATTGGGTTACAATTCTGCATAAAAAGTATTAAGAGTGAGAAAAGAGATAAAAAGTTCAGTTCCAGCAGATAGTGAAATAATCCTCGGAATACTGAATGACTCTAAAGATATATTAAACCGCTTATATAAAACTTATTTCCCGATGGTACTGCAATTGGTACTGAACAATAACGGAAGTGAGGATGATGCAAAGGACATTTTTCAGGAATCTGTAATTGTTCTTTATAATAAAGTTAAAAGTGGAAATTTTGAACTTAACAGTAAGCTCAAAACGTTTATATATTCAGTGTGCCGGCGTTTATGGCTTAAGCGTTTAAATGCCCAAAGCCGAAGTCAAAGAAATATTCAGGACTTCTCTGATTTTTTGCCTGTTGACGAGGATATGGAAGTCCATGAAGAAAAGGATAAACAGTTCAGAATAATGGAACAGGCGCTTAAACAGTTAGGAGAGCCATGTAAAACAATTATTGAAGATTATTATTTACATAGCAGATCAATGCAGGAGATCTGTGAGAAATTTGGATATACCAACTCCGATAATGCAAAAACTCAAAAGTATAAATGCCTGCAGCGACTGAAAAAATTATTTTTTCAGTGAAAATAAAAAAACAATGAACAAGGATATAGAATTGACGGACCGGATTGATGCCTATTTTAGGGGCGAACTTACAGCCCTGGAAGCAGCTGATTTTGAAAAAAGGAGACGTGAAGACATAGAATTTGACCTGAAGGTTGTGGAACATCATAATCTTACACGTAATCTATCCGAATACGGTCGGCGGGTACAATTAACTTCCGACATGAATGCTATTCATGGTGAAATTGATATTTATTCTTTAAGGGAGGAACTTGTTACTGAAACACCTTTAATTAAACGCATGTGGAAGCGGTACCGCATTAATACGGCTATAGCAGCCACGGTTGCACTGATCGCCGTTGCCGGGACTCTACTTTCAACCGGATATTTTTCTAAAACTATATCTACCAATTACAGCCTTTTACGCAGAGAGATAAATAATATCAAACGTTCACAGAACGCCCTTATTAAAAATATTAATGAAATTCCTGCGAAAAAAGGACCTGCCGATCCGGGTCAGTTTGGAGGTACAGGCTTCGCACTATCCTCAAATGGCTATCTGGTAACGAATTATCATGTTATTAAAGATGCAGATTCGGTCTATGTGCAGAATTCAGAAGGTGAATCGTTTAAAGTTAAGCAGATCTACGTTGATCCTGCCTACGATCTTGCTGTTTTACAAATTATCGATCCTGAATTTAAACAACTTGCAAGCCTGCCTTATACCTTTAAAAAATCAGTCTCAAACGTTGGAGAAGATGTATACACTATTGGGTATCCGCGTGATGACCAGGTTTATGGAAAAGGATACGTAAGCTCAAGAAATGGATATGCAGGTGATACAGTTGCCTACCAGGTGTCGATTCCTGTTAATCCTGGAAACAGTGGTGGTCCTTTGCTTGATAACCGTGGAAATGTAGTAGGAATTATTAATGGTAAACAGACGCTTGCAGACGGTGCCGCTTTCGCCATTAAATCTAATTACATCTTAAAATCTCTGGAAGCTATCCCTCAGGATTCTCTTGAAGAAAAGCTTACCTTAAGTAAAAGAAACAGTTTATCGGGTTTAAGCCGTGAAGATCAGTTTAAGAAAATGCAGCCTTATGTATTTATGGTTAAGGTTTATTAATCCTATTTACCTGTCAACCTCACCCAGAACAATATCAATAGATCCCAGAGTAGCGATTAGATCTGCAATCAGGACACCGCGTGTGATCTCAGGCAAAACGGATAAATTGCTGAAACTCGGGGCCCGGGCCTTAACTCGCCGGGGAATCTCCGATTTGCCATCCGTTATAAAATAATATCCCAGCTCGCCTTTCGGATTCTCAGCCCGCACATAAAAATCCTGTTCTTTAGGAATGATTTTTTTGGGGAGTTTTGCGCGGGGATCAAACTCTGGCGACCTTTTTAGTTCTTTTTGAAGCCTGTCAAGGCACTGTTCTATGATAGAAACAGATTGTACAATTTCATCTACCCTTACTTTATAACGGTCCCAGCAATCGCCGAGCTTGCCGACTTTACCTTCACCGACCGGGATTTCGAATTCGAGTTCAGGATAGACAGAATACTCATCTACCCGGCGCAGGTCCCATTTTAACCCGGATCCCCTAATCATAGGTCCGGAACATCCATAATTAATTGCTACATCAAGCGGTAATACGCCAACGCCCGCTGTTCTTGATATAAATATCTGATTATCCGTTAACAGCTGATCGAGTTCCACTAGTTTTGGTTTAAAATAATCTATGAACTCCCTGCAACGTTCTTCAAATCCAACGGGCAGATCATAGAATAAACCTCCAACCCAGATATAATTATAGAGCATGCGTGAGCCTGAAGCCCATTCCAGCATATTCATAATATGTTCCCGGTCACGGAAGCACCAAAGAAAGGGAGTGAAGGCCCCGATATCAATCCCATAAGTTCCGATTGCAATAAGATGAGAACCAATCCGGTTCAGTTCACATACCAGAACACGGATATATTCAACCCGTTTTGGGATGTCCTTGTCAATTCCAAGCATGCGTTCAACACCCATCACAAATGCATGGTCATTGTTCATGGAAGCCATGTAATCCATACGGTCAACAAATGGTATAATTTGCTGATAACTAAGACTTTCGCAGTGTTTTTCAAAGCAACGGTGGAGGTAACCCATATGAGGGATAACTTCCTTTACTATCTCACCGTCTGTTATGAGTTCAAGCCTGAGCACACCATGGGTGGATGGATGCTGAGGGCCCATATTAAGTATCATCTCCTCGGGGTGGAGATTTTCGGTTAATTGTTCGTATCTGGTTTTTGCTAAGGGCATTTATAGGATCATTTAATCTTAATTCCTTTATACTCCTCGGCAGCAACATAGTCCTTTCTCAAAGGAAAGCCCTCCCAGTCGTCAGGCAATAAGATCCTTCTCAGATCCTGGTTTCCTTCAAAATATATCCCCAAAAGATCGTAGGCCTCACGCTCATGCCATTCAGCTGTACGCCACACTGAAGAAACACTTGGGAACGAGGGTAGAGTATTACCTGAATGCTCATATTCCCGCTGCATTTTTAAAGTAAGCTGAGTTTTATAGGGTATAGATGCGAGGTTATATACAACACCAAATTTACTTTGCTCTGAACCATAATCAACTCCTGTCAGGCAGGATAAAAAATCAAAATAGGTGTTTTCATTATCTCTGAGTTCCAGGCAAATTTCTACCATATGATCAGGATGAATAGTAAGGGAACCTTGCAAGCCGGTAAGCTGTTCATCCACTATCACTTCTGCTCCGAATTTATTTACCAGGAGTTCTCTTATAGCTATTTGGTCCATACACAATGATCAGGGTGCAAGCCGGACAATCTTCCAGCTATGTTTATCCGCTTTTTTATAAACTATTCTGTCATGCAAGCGGCTTTCACGTCCTTGCCAGAATTCTATGACCTGAGCCTTGACCAGATAACCACCCCAGTGCGCAGGCTTTGGAATAGTTTTATCCTCATATCTGGCAGCTGTTTCGTTCCAGCTTTTTTCCAGCTTATCCCGGTTATCAATTACCTGACTTTGAGGGGATACAACCGCGCCTATCTGACTGGCTTTTGGCCGGGAAAAAAAATATCGTTCGGATTCTTCTTTACTTAATTTCTCAACAGTTCCTTCAATACGTACCTGGCGTCCTAATTCGGGCCAGAAAAAAACAAGTGCCACAACCGGATTTTTGGCCATTTCTTTTCCTTTTGCACTCAGATAATTGCTGTAGAAAATGAAACCTCTTTCTTCATACCCCTTTAAAAGAACAATTCTTGCTGATGGCTTTCTGTCAATACTTGTAGTAGCCAGTGTCATCGCATTGGGTTCCTGGGTACCCGAAGCCAGAGCTTCTTTAAACCATTTGCCAAATTGCTGGATAGGGTCTTTTGCAACATCCTTTTCTGACAAGCTTTCAGAACTGTATTCCTTGCGGAGATTTTCGATTATTTCTTTTTCTACTGACATATATACTGTTAAAAATCCAAATTAAAATGGACACATATTTCTTGAATGCAAACTTAACAAATGTGCTTTGTATTCTATCATTTCTGATATTTTTAAGCATTAATTGTAAATTAGAAGAACAGAATTCTAAGATTAATGTTAAAAAGCATATGCTAAGTCCGACAATTCCCCAAAAAGGCAGCCTGCTTGTTTCGGAGCCCTTTATGCTTGATCCGAACTTTAAACGGTCTGTTGTAATGCTGGCTGAATATGAGGAGAGCGGCGCTCTGGGATTTATATTGAATCAGCGCAGTAATTTAATTCTGAAAGATATTCTAAGCGATTTCGGGGAGGCCGATCATCCTGTATTTCTGGGTGGTCCGGTGGCTAATGATACGCTTCACTTTATTCATTCCTGTTATGACAAGCTTAACAGCGGAATAGAGATCTGTGAAGGAGTTTATTGGGGCGGCAACTTCGAAGCGCTTCAAATTTTAATCAATAACAACCAGGTAAGTCATGAAGAGATCAAATTCTTTATTGGCTATTCGGGATGGGGAGAGGGACAACTTGATTCTGAGCTACAGCAGAATTCATGGCTTGTAACCAATAAATTCAATTCGGAAGTATTATTTGTTCAGGATGAGGAAAACCTTTGGAGGGAGGTTGTTATTGGTCTGGGACCAAAATATGCTCATATTGTAAACTTTCCGGAGAATCCACAATGGAATTGAAGTAACTATCTAAAAATTACCCTTCCATCTCCCTTGCACTTTCTTCGACCTTCTGCTTCAGATCTTCTTTATAATCCAAAAGCTTCTGGGCGAGATTTTTATCGGAAGTAGCCAAGATCTGGGCCGCCAGGATCCCTGCATTTTTAGCGGCATTCAAGGCCACAGTAGCAACAGGTATGCCATTTGGCATTTGAAGTATAGATAGAATTGAATCCCACCCGTCAATAGAGTTTGAAGATTTTACAGGAACACCGATCACAGGTAGGTGAGTGATTGATGCGATCATTCCCGGTAGGTGAGCTGCTCCTCCGGCACCTGCAATGATAACTTTTAGACCGCGGTTTGAAGCCGATTTTGCATAGTCAAACATCCTGTCAGGCGTACGGTGTGCCGATACTACTGTTAATTCGAAATCAACTCCAAACTGCTTTAAAATATCTGCGGCATCCTGCATTACATTCAGGTCAGATTTGCTTCCCATAATAATTCCAACCAGGATTTGGGCTTTTTCAGGTTCGTTTAATGAACTCATTTATGGTAATTAGTTAATAGTTAGCGTATTAATAGTATTATATTAAACTTTTACTTTAATTGTATTCTGCACAAATCTGGCTTTCTCAATTGCCTTTTCCCGGTCTGCATCCAGAATAGTGACATGCCCCATTTTGCGAAATGGCTTGGTGATTTTCTTTCCATATAAATGAAGATAAACCCCGCTTAATGCAAGCGCCTTATCGAGCCCTTCGTATTCTGCATAACCTTCATAGCCTTTCTCACCCAGCAGATTGATCATTACCGCATTTCCAAGAGTATGGGTATCTCCCAGAGGCAGGTTAAATATAGCCCTTAACAATTGCTCGTACTGTGAGGTATAGTTCCCCTCAATACTTTGGTGACCACTGTTATGGGGGCGGGGTGCTATTTCGTTTACAAGTATTTCTCCACTACGCGTAAGGAACAATTCTACAGCGAGAATACCTACTATTTTCAGGTCCTCAGCAATTTTAATAGCTATCTGATCCGCTCGCTGCAGTATTTCAAAATCAAGGATGGATGGGGAGATCAGAAATTCAACAAGGTTCGCCTCAGGGTTAAATTCCATCTCCACGCAAGGGAATGTTTTCACCTCTCCATTTTCATTTCGTGCAACGATCACAGACAGCTCTTTTTCAAAGTCTATCAACTTTTCAATCAGGCTGGGGGCTTCAAAGGCATTAATAAGATCGGCCTCTGATTTCACTGTATACACACCGCGTCCATCATAACCGTCTCTTCTAAGCTTTTGAATATATGGATAGGGCATGTGGGCCGATGCTAATTCCTTTTTGGACTGAATAAGGTGGAATGGAGCTGTTGGAATATGGTTTTCCTTAAAGAACTGTTTTTGAACACCTTTATCCTGAATCAGCCTGATAACCCGCGACTGAGGATAAACTATAACACCTTCTTTTTCAAGCTGCTCGAGTGCATCAACATTAACCTTTTCTATTTCAATGGTAATCAGGTCAAGCTTTTTTCCGAATTCGTAGACCGTTTGATAATCTGTAAGGGAACCTACCTTAAATTTATTGCAGATGTCTTTACATGGAGCTTCAGGGTCGGGATCTAAAACATGGATGTTAACATTAAAATTTATTGACTCCTGGATCAACATGCGGCCTAATTGTCCGCCTCCAAGTATGCCCAGCGTAAGATCGCCGTAAAATGCTTTCATATGACTGCAAGTTTAGGCGAAATCTCTGAGAATAGCCAATTAAAGGTAATAGTTTTAATCATAGATGGAATCATATTTTGACAGTTGAGGGCTGATCTGCCGGTTTCAAATATCAGCTATTTAAAAGGCTTTCCTTTTCAATTTTTTTCTGTAATTCCAGAATGCCTCCGATAAGTGATTCAGGGCGGGGAGGACATCCCTGTACATATACATCTACCGGTATAATGCGATCCACTCCTTTGACAACATGATATCCATGCTGCCAGTAAGGTCCGCCGCAATTCGAACAGGAACCCATGGAAATTACATACTTGGGTTCGGGCATTTGTTCATATAGCCTTCTTATACGTTCAGCCATTTTAAAAGTGACTGTACCTGCTATAATAATCACATCAGATTGTCTTGGCGAGGGCCGGGGAAAAACGCCAAACCGGTCCAGGTCGTAGGTTGATGCCATTGAACCCATCATTTCTATCGCACAGCAGGCAATACCGAAGCTCATGGGCCATAAAGAAGAGAGGCGCGCCCAGTTGAGCAGATCATCCATTTTTGTGACTATTATGCCACCATTTTCGTTTTGAATTTCTAAACTCACTCTGCTTTCTTAAATCGGGGTTTGAAAAGAGGCCTTGCTGATATTTTATTTTCTGAAGGTATAGTCTGTATCTCAGGAATAGAATCAGCTGGGCTGAATTTTTTTACCTGGTAGCGTTCATTGTTTATCCCGGAATAAGCGCTAATAGGTATCCGTGTAATTGCCACCGGTAAAACAACGTCGGGCTTGATCCAGTTGAGATCACCTTTTTTCCATACGTACATCAATCCAACCAGGAGTATCCCGATAAAGATAAACATTTCAAAAAGACTTAACCATCCCCAGCGGGCATCAGCTGCAATCAAGGTTTCCTGACCGAATACAGTGGCCCAGGGAAAGATAAAGACCATTTCCACATCAAAAAGGAGGAAGACAAGAGCAACTACATAAAATCTCGAATTGAACTGTATCCAGGAGTTGCCGGTTGGTTCTTCCCCGCATTCATATGAGCTTAATTTTTCCGGATTTGGCTTTTTAAGGGCAACAAGCCAACCCAGAAAAAAAGTAAAGAGTACCAGCAACACACCGATCACAAGATAAATAAATACCTTGCCGAACTCAGTTAATTGTGAGGCTTCTTCCATGATCCAAATTTAAGAATAATTAAGCTAAAGCCATCCAATGGCTTTTTAATATCGAGATTTTAATTTCCGGTTATTTGTGGATAAGCTTTTTTTGATTTTTGACAAGTTACTCTCAAATTCGCGAACTCAATAAGGATAGATCGTATGACGTCAGGTATAACAAAAAAAATCGCTGCAGAGCTTTCAGTGAGTGAAAAGCAAGTTCAGGTTACTCTAAATTTGCTTGAAGAGGGGGGAACAGTTCCTTTTATTGCACGTTACCGTAAGGAGATGACTGGAAGTCTTGATGAAGTTCAGATTGCTGCCATTCGGGACAGGATGCAGCAAATCAATGAATTAGATAAACGCAGAGACGCAATTATAAAGTCGCTTATCGACCAGGAAAAGTTGACGCCGGAACTTAAAGAACAGATCTTTAAGACAGAAACGATGCTTGAACTTGAAGATATCTACCTTCCTTACAGACCTAAACGTAAAACTAAAGCATCGGTTGCACGTGAGCGCGGTTTGCAGAAGCTTGCTGATCTGATAATGAAACAAGGATCCATCGACCTTGCCTCAGAAGCCTCAAAATTCATAAATACGGATCTTGGAGTTATGATCATTGAAGATGCCATTTCGGGTGCCAGAGATATTTTAGCCGAATTTATGGCAGAGCAGGCCGCTGTTAGGGCAGAAATGCGGGAACTATTTCTTGGTACAGGTAAATTTCATTCCAAAGTAATTAAGGGTAAGGAAGAAACTGGTCAGAAATATAAAGACTACTTCGATTGGACCGAACCGGTTAAAACTGCACCTTCTCATCGGGTCCTGGCTTTACGCAGGGCAGAAAAGGATATTGTGCTGAGCCTGGACATAGATGTTCCTGAAGAAGATGCTATCTCCATTCTTGAACGCCATTTTGTAAAATCTTCCAATTCATCAGCTGAACAGGTTCGCCTGGCTGCTGCCGATGCTTATAAACGTCTTTTAAGGCCCTCAATAGAAACGGAGATCCGTTTGCTTACCAAAAAGAAGGCTGATGCTGAAGCTATTAAGGTGTTTGCTGACAATGCAAGACAATTGCTGCTTGCTGCACCACTTGGTCAGAAGCGTATTCTCGCTATTGATCCGGGTTTTCGAACCGGTTGTAAAGTAGTGGTTCTTGACGAACAGGGGCAACTGCTGGAAAATACAAACATTTATCCCCACAATGGAAATGAAGCTAATAAGGAGGCAGGTAAAACTATCCGGCATTTAGCCGAAAAGTACAGCATTGAAGCAATTGCCATTGGAAATGGAACTGCTGGCCGGGAAACTGAGACTTTCGTGGGAGCACTTCATTTACCGGGCGTCATTAGTGTAATGGTTAATGAAAGCGGGGCATCTATCTATTCCGCCTCAGAAGTTGCCCGGGAAGAGTTTCCTGATAAAGATATAACGGTGAGGGGCGCGGTTTCCATAGGACGCCGATTAATGGATCCCCTGGCTGAGCTTGTTAAGATAGATCCCAAATCAATAGGGGTTGGGCAGTATCAGCATGATGTTGATCAAAATCTGCTCCAGGCATCACTGGATGACACCGTTATAAGTTGTGTTAATGCAATTGGGGTCGAACTTAACACAGCCTCCAAACAGGTACTATCCTATATTTCTGGTCTGGGGCCTCAACTGGCACAGAATATTATTGAATACAGGAATAAAAACGGTGCATTCAAAAGAAGGAACGAGCTTAAGAAGGTCACCAGATTAGGAGAAAAGGCTTTTGAACAGGCTGCTGGTTTTCTCCGGATCAGAAACGCAGAACATCCTTTAGACAGCAGTGCAGTTCATCCGGAGCGATATGCACTCGTTGAGCAAATGGCAAAAGATATTGGCTGTAAACTGGAGGAGCTTATGAAGGAAGATCACTTACGTAAACAGATTAAACTTCAAAATTACGTGAGTGATACCGTTGGTCTTCCAACCCTGAATGACATTTTAAATGAACTGGCGAAACCCGGATTGGATCCCAGGGAGCAATTTGAGGCATTTAGTTTTACCGAAGGGATCAATTCAATAGCTGATCTGCATGCCGGAATGAGGTTACCGGGGATCATTACAAATATAACGGCCTTCGGGGCGTTTGTCGATATCGGCGTACACCAGGATGGTCTTGTTCACCTAAGTCAGATGTCTGACCGATTTATTAAAGATCCTAAAGATATAGTAAAAGTAAGTCAGAAGGTTATGGTTACTGTTACCGAAGTAGATATCGCCCGTAAACGGATCGCATTATCCATGAAAACAGATGAAAAGGAAGGACAAAACGTCAAGGTTAGGAAGCCTGTTGAAATTAAAACCAGGAAGCCGGGGAAACCCAGGCCTGAGCCGGAAACAGATATTGCGATCAAACTGGCTGCTTTAAGGAATAAATTTTCGTGATATCGTTCTATCTTTGATTTCAATGATTACCGGTGAGAATTTTGATGCAGTTATAATAGGCGGGGGAGCGTGCGGGTTGATGTGTGCCGTACAGGCAGGTTTTATGGGCAAAAGAACCCTCATTTTGGAGAAAAATGAAAATGTGGGCGCCAAGATCCTTATCTCCGGCGGCGGCAGATGTAACTATACAAACCTTTATGCAGGTGAAGCAAATTTTATATCCGGTAATGAGCATTTCTGTAAATCTGCATTTTCGCAGTTTACGGTGGAGGATACAGTCGGTTTTTTTGAAACCTATGGTATCAGAGGTAAAGAAAAAACGCTCGGGCAGCTATTTCCGGAAAGCAACAATGCAAAAGATATAGTCCGGATCTTTGAATCACTTTGCGCGGAAATGGGGCAGGAGATCATCTGCAGGGCAGATGTTAAATCCGTAATTAAAACCAGTGATGGCAGTTTTAGTATCACCTATGAACATGCATATAAACTCCGGGAACTTAAAGTCCCCAGGGTGGTGATAGCTACCGGCGGTTTACCCATTCCAAAAATGGGAGCCACGGATTTTGGTTTGAAGATTGCCCGTCAGTTTGGTTTAAAATTAACAGAAACCGCCCCCGCATTAGTTCCATTAACAATAACCGGAAAAGATGCTGACTGGTATGCGCAATTATCAGGAAACACAATATTCTGCCGTGTATCCAATGATAGAATAAGTTTTGAAGAGAATATTTTATTTACTCATTGGGGACTTAGCGGTCCGGCTATTCTCCAGATATCTTCTTACTGGCGGCCTGGGGAAACTATTATGATGGATTTGCTGCCTGATAATAATATCAGTGATATAATTCAAAGAGAAAAACAGCTTAATGGACGAAAGACTTTAGCTGGTTTGCTTGCAGATATCTTTACCAGAAAATTTTCTGATGCGCTTTCTAAATTTTTGCCCCTTGAAAAGAATCTTGCCTCTTTAACAAAGGAGGATATTCACAGGGTAAACACACTCATTCATTATTTTAAAGTTAAACCGGCGGGTGATAAAGGTTATGATAAGGCGGAAGTAATGCGCGGCGGGGTAGCTACAGATGAACTTTCATCAAAAACTCTCGAAGCTAAGAAGGTGCCCGGTTTGTACTTTGGGGGTGAATGTGTGGATGTTACAGGCTGGCTGGGTGGTTATAATTTTCAATGGGCCTGGTCAAGCGGATACGTTATTGCTCAGAACCTGTAATTGTTAAACCATCTAATTAATACCAAATTCGTTTAAGGATTACAATTAAATTCTAAAGATCCCCCGCAATTCCACCCTTTTCCTCCTAAAAACCGTGGTAAAATGGTTATGGCGCAGCATTTGCAGTAAGCAAAATAACCAACCCATTAACTCATGAAATTCACATTATTTACAGCATTTGTAGCCATTGTATTTTTGAGCTCCTGCAAGGCTCTCGAGCCTGACGCTGATCTGCCTAAATTAGGCGAATCCGTTTGGAAGCTTACAGCTATTAATCAAAAACCAGCCAGTTATGGCGATGCCGCTTTTATTAAATTCGATGAAAAAGAAAATAAAATCAGTGGAAAGGCGGTATGTAATTCTATTTTTTCCGATTATGAAATGATCAAGCAGAAGGTAACTTTCACAGAAATAGGTTCCACTAAAATGTATTGCGAAGGAAAAATGGATGATGAAAATCAGATCATTACAAATCTTCAGAAAACCACCCGCTATGAAGTTAAGGCGGATTTTTTATATCTGTATGCGGGTGAAATCCTGGTACTGACCTTTAAGAGATAATTTTTATCCAAATACTTCGCCGCCCTGAACGGAATGACGAAGTATTTGGATAAAGTATTTACAATTAATCACATTCAGGATGGGTAAAACTGTAGGTTTCAACATTACCTGCCGGTATAGTGAAATTATCAGATCTGCTCATCTGCCACCAGAATAAATTCCGGGCTTTCTCCCGGCTGATAGTTTCATTCATGGTTTCTGCATCATAAACCCGGCCGTTGATCATTACGTATTTAATCTGCTCCGTATTTCGGATATCTTCAAGCGGATTAGCATTTAAAATGATCAGATCGGCAAGTTTTCCAGTCTCCAGAGAGCCAATCTCCTTGCCCATTCCAAGATGTACAGCACCGTTCAGTGTAGCACTTCTGATAGCTTGTAGAGGCGTCATTCCGCCTTGCGCCAGCATCCATAATTCCCAATGAGCCCCGATCCCCTGGATCTGTCCGTGAGCACCAACATTTACCTTGGTTCCTCCATCGGCAACTTCTTTGGCCGCTTGTGATACAGCGATATGTCCATAATCAGCAAATTCAGAAGTCATTCTTCTTCTGGAACGCGAATCGATAATATTCCTCGGGGTATAGCTTAACAGCCGCTCGTTCTCCCAAACATTGGTGCGGTCGTACCAGAAATTTTCACCCGACTGCGACCCGTAACTAACGATCAGAGTAGGGGTATATGATGTCGTGCTCTTATTCCAGAGTGTTTTAACGTCTTTATAAAGTGGGGCGGGAGGAACATTATGTTCGATACTGGTATGACCATCAACGATATGGGTCATATTATGAACAAATGTTGAACCACCTTCGGGAACCACCTCCATTTCCAATTCGCGCGCCGCCTGTATAATTTGCTGCCGCTGATCTCGCCTTGGCTGATTATATGATTTTACGCTAAAAGCACCTACAGCTTTCATCCTTCGCAGTGCTGAACGAGCATCTTCGAGATTATTTATAACGGTTTTAAAATCCCCGTCAGCACCATAAAGTATGGTCCCTGTTGAGTACACCCGTGGACCGACCATCCGGCCGGCCTTCAGCATTTCTGCCTGGCTGAAGACCATTTCGGTATTCGCGGAAGGGTCGTGAGAGGAGGTAACGCCATAGGCCAGGTTTGCATAATAACTCCAGTCCTGTTGAGGGGAAACGCCATCTGAACTAGCTCTCAGGTGGCTGTGAACATCAACCAGGCCAGGTATAATGGTTTTGCCGCTGGCATTGATGATTTTTGCATCAGCAGGAACGGCCAGCTTAGTACCAATTGCTACGATCTTATTATTCTCTATCACTATGGTTCCATTCTCAATAACTTCGTCGCCCTTCATGGTTATGATTCTTGCCCCGGTTATTGCAATTTTTCCGGAGGGTGCATCTGATTGCAGTTTCAATTCAATATCCAGGCCTGTAGTATCCGCGCGGCTAAGTTTATCCGGTGTGGGATCCAGGAAACTAAATGAATTCTTAATCTCCCTCGAAAAATAACGGGGCCCCAGGGTCCAGTTAAGTTTTTTTGAATCCTTGCTCCAGTGTATATAGGTTCCTGCATCCCGGCTTACCCTGGAAAGAGGTAGTGATTTATTACCTGAAGACAAGTCTAAAGCACTTCCTGTATTCGTCATGGGGGTTATATAGACATTAAATAACTCGGTAAAAGCTATCCATTTTCCATCGGGACTAGGATAAAATCCATTCGCATAGGTAGAGGTATAGTGTACCTGAAGATTTCCTCCATTGACATCCATGCTTTTCAGCGCCTTTTTTCCTGCATCTGTGCTCTGGAAAAAGATCCGGCTGTCGTCGGTATTAAAAGCCGGCCGTATACCATTATCAAGTATCAGCTTAGGCTTGCCTCCAACGGATGGAATAATATAGATTCCTGAATTTTTTCCGAAAGCATAACCCAGAACTTCATTACCCACACCTTTTCTGTAAACTATTTTATCCCCGGAATTGGAAAACTTAGGACCATAATAATACCCTTTTTCAGTTGTGATTTTACTTATTTCACCTGTTTGAAGATCCTTTTTATAGATCGAACCTCTGCTTTCATCGCTCCAGCTTACATAAACAAGATATTTTCCATCCGGACTGAATTGAGGTTCAAATTCAAACTCAGTTCCACTGCTGATGCGTAGAGGTTTAGCATTAGGAAGTTCTTTTGTATAAATATAACCGGCAGCATTAAATGCAATAGTTTTTCCGTTAGGAGAAGTCGTTAGCTGACGGATCATCTTAACATCAAATTCATTCTCAAACACTTTTTGTTCAAAATGCAGAGCTTCCGTTATAGTTTGTGTGGCATTAACTTCAAAAGGTATTTCAGATACAAACTGGGT
The DNA here is from genome assembly GCA_036676435.1 of Pedobacter sp. Taxonomy (GTDB): domain Bacteria; phylum Bacteroidota; class Bacteroidia; order Sphingobacteriales; family Sphingobacteriaceae; genus Daejeonella. Next base: position 131,022 of record JAKFCV010000019.1, read on the forward strand.
ACGGACTTCTAGACTTTTGATTTTACCCTGGGAATAAAAAATAATGCTTTTGCTGTCGGGTGTCCAGGAGAAGTTTGGGTAAACCCCGAAAATTGCCCAGGCTTCCTGCTGATCATGTGTAAGCCCATCATAAACAGACCACTCTTCGCCGGTATTAAGATCCTGAATAAACAGTTCTGATTTTAGCCTAACTCTCCTGACGAAGGCCAGCATTTTACCATCCGGAGAAACCTGCGGACGGACAGCTCCACCAATTCCACCTGCGACTGTTTCTATTCCTCCGGTTTCACGGTTTAATCTTTTGATATTATAAATTTCCCCGTTAGGGTCCTTGTTATATTGAAAAAGTGGTCCCGGACTAACATCTTCAGAATAATAAACATACTTACCATCAGGGGAAACATCCGGCTCACCGGCATCCTGCTGATCATTTTTTCTTTTCGTCAGTTGTACTCCCTGTCCGCCACCGGCGATATGATACATCCACATTTCACCGGCACCAAGAGATCTGCTGCTTGTAAAATGTTTCCTGGCAATTAAATACTGGTTATCCGGGGTCCATACGGCATTGTTAAGCAGACGGAATGTTTCTTTTGTAATTGCGCGTTTCCCTGATCCATCGGAATTCATTATCCAGATATTATCACCGCCTTCTTTATCGCTGGTAAAAGAAATATAAAGGCCGTTCGGACTGAACCTGGGCTGAACTTCAGATGCCATTCCGCCTGCAAGTAAAACTGCTTTCCCTCCGCTTAGGGGCATTTTATAAATATCTCCCAATAAATCAAATACAATTTCTTTCCCATCCGGACTTACGTCCAGGTTCATCCATGTTCCTTCATTGGTTTGAAAAGTAAATGATTTCGAGGGCCCTGTAGGTTTTTCAACGTTCCACTTTGGAGCTGACTGGGAAAATACCTGATGCGTTAACAAAATGCTTAAAGCGATTAATAAGTATCTCTTCATGTATGTCTTTAAATTGGGTTGCAATTTAGCAATTATTCATAGTTTTGGTAAGTATCAAATTTGTGCTGATCCCACTCATCCTATTCAAAGGATGCGTGCTTTAAAAAATGACCATTCACCAAATCCTTGTTAAATACTGGGGCTTTTCCAAATTCCGCCCACTACAGGAAGATATTATTCAGTCGGTTCTGAATGGACACGATACGCTTGCTCTGATGCCTACGGGAGGGGGTAAATCAGCTTGTTTTCAAATTCCTGCTCTGATTAAACCCGGGATATGCATTGTAGTATCACCACTTATTGCTTTGATGAAGGATCAGGTAGAAAATCTGAAGGAAAAGGGTATTAAAGCTATAGCAATTATTTCAGGGATGGGAAAGCGTGAGGTCGACATAGCCCTTGATAATTGTATTTATGGGGATATAAAGTTTCTTTATTTATCCCCCGAGCGCTTGCTGTCAGATCTTGTAAGGGAACGTATCCGGCATATGAACGTCAACCTTATTGCAATTGATGAAGCACATTGTATCTCACAGTGGGGCTATGATTTCCGTCCTCCTTATCTGCACCTTTACGAATTAAGAGATCTGCACCCTAAAGTTCCTGTTTTAGCTCTGACGGCAACTGCTACTCAGCGGGTTGCTGTTGATATTCAGGAAAAGCTGAGGTTTAAGAATGGTGTGCTTTTAAGGAAATCTTTCGAACGAAAAAACCTAGGTTATCTGGTTTATAATGAAGAGAATAAGCTTCGGAAACTCCTTTCCATTGCAAAAAATGTAAAGGGCACCGGGATTGTTTACGTAAGGAACAGGAGGGAAACCCAGGAGGTCGCCCGCTACCTGAATTTGGAAGGGGTATCTTCTGATTTTTATCATGCCGGACTGGATACGCCAGTACGGATGAAAAAACAAACCGCCTGGAAAAAATCTGAGCTCAGGGTGATCGTTGCAACCAATGCATTCGGTATGGGCATTGACAAAGCAGATGTAAGGTTTGTAGTTCATCTTGACCTTCCTGATAGTTTGGAAGCTTATTATCAGGAAGCCGGAAGAGGAGGGAGAGATGAAAAAAAAGCCTATTCGGTGCTGCTTTATAATAGTTCAGACAAAGCTCAGCTAATTAAAAAGCTGGAACAGCATTTCCCTTCAGTGGAGGAAATAAAACAGACGTATCACCATTTAGGGAATTATTACCAGCTTGCATATGGTGCAGGAGAAGGTTTATCCTTAGAATTTGACATTGCGGATTTCTGTAACCGGTTTAAGCTTGATGCCATTATTACTTTGCATGCCCTTAAATTTCTGGAACACGATGAATATATAGCTTTGAGCGAAACGGTTTATCTGCCCTCCAGGGTTCAGGTCTTATCCGGACCTGAAGAACTTTACCGGTTTCAGGTTGAACAGCCTACATTCGATCTTTTCATAAAAATTTTATTACGCTCTTATGGTGGAGTTTTCGATCAGTTTGTAGCGATAAAGGAAGCTGATCTGTCAAAAAGACTTGGCATCAGTAAGTCAGATGTTGAAGGCATACTGGAGAAACTTCAGCTTCTTCAGATCATCAATTACGTCCCTCAAACTGACAAACCCCAGCTGACTTTCCTTAAACCCAGGGTCGATACCCAACACCTTCTGATTGACCGAAGATATTTGGCCGACCGCTATCAGGTTCATAAATCCCAGGTTGAAGCGGTTATCGCCTATGCAGAAAATTCAAAATGCCGTAGTCAGCAGCTGCTTTCCTATTTCAATGAAACCAAGGCACCGCAATGCGGGGTTTGTGATATTTGCATAGCTGGTAAAAGAGAAAAAAGAGAAGGCTTAATAACGGATATAATCATCAAGGAACTGCTTGATGAACTGGGCAAAAAACCCGCTTTGCTAAATGATCTTGTTGGATCACTAAAACAGGGGACGGATAAGGAAAAGCTTAAAGCAATTCGGATGCTTCTGGATGCAGGTACTATTAAAGTTAACGGGGAATATTATTACATTTAGTGAGCCTGACTGGCTTTTACCAATTTAATTTAAAAAATGTAAGTATATATTCTGAAGTCAGAATTGATCATCATTAAATTCATTTTCTTTTTGTTTAAATTGTGTAACCTTAATAGTCTCCTTTTAGTCTTATTTAGAAAATATGAAGCGTTCAACTTTAATTTTATCAGGAATACTCGTTTTTGGAGTTCTTTTAATCAGTTCCTGCAATAGTTTTGATTGTGTCAGTGGCTCAGGGAAACAAATCTCTGAAAACAGGAATGTAGGTCCATTTTCTAAAATTGAGACCAGCGGGTCAATTAAAATTATTTTAAAACAGGATTCTGTAAATAATTTACGAATAGTTGCAGATGATAATATTCAAAGGGAGATCGATACCAGGGTAAAGGGAAATACACTTGTGATTGATCTGGATGGCAATATTTGTGATCCGGGCCCGATTACTGTTTACATAAGTTCAAAAAATTATGAAGGTATCGACGCTTCCGGAGCGGTTGAGATTCTCAGCGATGGAAAGTTAAATGTAAATGATTTTGACCTGGACTTAAGTGGTTCCAGTACTGTTGATTTGGTTCTGAATGCAGCCAATTTAAGAACCTCTTCCAGTGGAGCTTCTGAAATCAGGCTTGCCGGTCAGGCAGGTAGTCATGATCTGGATCTTAGCGGATCGAGTTCTGTCGAAGCATTGGATTTTGTCGTGGGTAAATACCGGATTGAAAGTTCAGGTGCAAGTAATTCAAGAATTAACGTTCTGAATGAATTAATTATACGTTCAAGCGGTTCAAGTGATGTTCAGTACCGCGGCAATCCTTCGAAAATCTCAAATGATGATTCAGGCGCATCAAGTGTTAGAAAGATTAATTGATCCATATCTCGATGAATGTTTTCCGAGATTGATTAAAATTAATTAATTTCTTTTAAGGATATTTTTGTTAATTAGTCTTTAAGACCATTAAATGCAAAACGATAAAGCGACAATTAAATCCTGGGCAATGTTTGACTGGGCTAATTCGGCCTACAATCTCGTCATAACATCGACAATCTTTCCTGCTTATTACACCATAATAACTACGACGCAGGAGAATGGGGATAAAGTTTCATTCTTTGGCAGGACATTTACCAACACTGCTCTTTCTAACTATGCTCTTTCTGTGGCATACCTGCTAATGGCTATACTTTTACCTGTATTATCATCCATAGCAGATTTCAGGGGCAATAAAAAAATATTCATGAAAGCGTTTACTTATATGGGAAGTATCGCCTGTGCCGGATTGTTCTTTTTTAAACTTGAAACGCTGGAATTTGGGATAATTTGCTTTGCACTTGCCGCAATGGGATATATTGGAGGGGTGATGTTTAATAATTCTTATCTGCCCGAAATTGCTACAATAGATCAGCAGGATAAGGTCAGCGCCCGGGGTTTTGCTTACGGATATGTGGGAAGTGTCATTTTGCAGATCATATGTTTCGCCTTTGTATTAAAACCAGAGCTTTTTGGGATTACAGATGCTTCATTACCTGCTAGACTATCATTTCTCCTTGTAGGAATATGGTGGATAACTTTTGCACAAATACCATTCAGAAAACTACCATCCGGAAGTCCTAATTATGAAAAAATTGCAAAAAGTGCTGTTCATAGCGGTTTCCAGGAACTTCATAAAGTCTGGGGCCAACTAAAGAAGATGGTACTGTTAAAAAGGTTCCTTCTGGCTTTCTTCTTTTACTCCATGGGCGTTCAGACGATCATGCTTGTCGCTGCCGGCTTTGGCGAAAAGGTTTTGAATTTGGGCACTTCAAAACTTATTTCCATTATCTTAATCATCCAGCTTGTTGCTATACTTGGGGCACTTATCATGTCATTTTTTGCTAAAAAGTATGGAAATATTCAGGTTATCATGGTTGTGCTGGTTATCTGGATTGGGATTTGTGTAGCAGCTTATTATATTGAAAATGAGGGCCAGTTTTATGCGATTGCAGCTGTCGTGGGTTTGGTGATGGGAGGTATACAATCCATTTCACGATCAACATATTCGAAATTCCTCCCTGAAAATACGCCCGATACCGCTTCTTTTTTTAGTTTTTACGATGTGACTGAGAAAATAGCTATTGTTATCGGTCTGTTTAGTTTTGCCTATATTGAAGAGTTTACAGGTAGTATGCGAAATTCTGCCATTAGTTTAGCAGGATTTTTCCTCATTGGTCTGCTAATTTTACTCTCAATTTTATTTATAAAGGCAGAAACTTCACCCTCCCTGCCGCCAGAGTAGTTTTTTTTTCTGAATTTAGCGCCATTCAATTTTGCCTTATCCGGATTACGGAAGTATTATGACTGTAGAATTATTCATTCCCTGTTTTATCGATCAGCTTTATCCTCAAACCGCCTTTAATACGGTTAAGATCCTTGAGAAGGCGGGATGCAAAGTCATCTACAATTCCGAACAAACCTGCTGCGGACAGCCTGCTTTCAATGCAGGATTTTGGGAAGAGGCTAAACTTGTCGGAAATAAATTCCTGAATGATTTTTCAGAAACCAATTATATAGTAGCTCCCTCGGCTTCATGTACCGGGATGGTAAAAAACTACTATAATGATCTTTTTACCAATACCGCGGTTCATAATAAATGCCGGGCCATTCAGGGTCATATTCATGAACTCTCCGACTTCCTGATAAATGTTATTAAAAAGGATTATTTCGGGGCAGAGCTGGAGGGGAGAGCGGTTTATCACGATTCCTGCGCCGGACTTCGCGAGTGTAATATAAAAGCTGAACCAAGAGCCTTATTAAGTAAAGTTCATGGTCTTGAAATGGTTGAAATGAAAGATACGGATGTATGCTGCGGCTTTGGTGGAACTTTTGCAGTTAAGTTTGATTCGATATCCAGTGCCATGGCTGAGCAAAAGGTGAATAATGCATTAGAGATAAATGCCGATTATATTATTTCAACGGATGCCTCCTGCCTCCTCAATCTTCAGGGTTATATCGATAAGCATGATTTGAAGATTAAAACATTGCACCTTGCCGATGTTCTTGCCGGCGGATGGGGGAATGTTTAGTAGGCAGGTTTTAAACCGGATCCTAAAAAAGATCCCAACTCGTCTATTTTATCGGTTCCGATTAAATCAACCCCGAGCCTCTTTTGTAATTTCCAGGATCTTTTAGTATCCGGTGCTGCCCAAAGTCGTATCGTCTTTCCGGAAGTATGAACGCTATCTATTGTATGCCTGAGCTTTACTAAATCTTTTTTATCAGCCCGTCCTTCACCTTTCCAGGTTGTGAATTTTACGAAGGGTAAACTTACTAAACCAACTCGTTGCCACTCAGCCGTATTATGTGTTTTTTTCAGATCGTCGTCAAAAAAGATATACCCGGGATAATTAATATATTCTGAAGGAGGCGGCCGGTTGCCTGTTATAAGGATCAGTATTTGCCTGGTCGCTTCAGCTGTTGACAGGTAGGTTACAATAGGTTGAATTTCCTCGATGAGGGTTTTAAGGCTTACTTTATAATTATCTTTTATATCAATCAGTAATTTGATTCGTCTTCCAGGCTTAGCGGCCAATTCTTTAATTAAAGGTCTGATGTAGAGTTTTTCTAATGTATTTTGTGGTTTAATCTCTTTCCTGCTATGAGCAACCATCAATTTTCCCTCAATCAGAAAAACGTCAGCTTCGATTGAAGCGAAGCCATTGTTATAAGCTGTGTAAAAGGGTTTGTCATTAAGATAATCATTATGAGAATGAGCGTTCGCTACAGTGTATCTTTTGGGTTGAGCACCCGCTGTGGCGCATATAAAAAAAACAAACACACAACTAATAATTTTGATCAGGATTACAGTGCCTGACCGCTTGTTTTGAAGGGTTATATCCATAGTATTTATTCTTTCTTTTATAAAAAATATCAGTCAAATAAATTTTCCTTGAAGCACTATGTGCCTCCTGTTAAGCAGTAGATTTCCTGATTAAAAGTTCAGATGGTATGACGAGACTTTCTTTTGTTAAATTAAAATCCGGTTTTTCCAGCGCTTTAAACAATAATGTTGCAGCTGTTTTACCCATTTCAAATGCAGGTTGAGTTATAGTGGTAAGAGATGGATTCAGGATGGAGGCAGTTTCAAGGTTAGAAAAACATAGGAATTTTACATCTTCGGGAATTTTCAGCTTTAATTCTTCACAGGCTTTGTAAACCGGCCCTGTTAATTTTTCAACTGTTGCAACAATACCATTTGCCTTGTCTTTTTGAGATAATAATTTCAGGATTAATTTATAGTTCAGGTCAGCATCATTTGTACAGGAAATAATATCCCGCTTATTAGGTTTTATTTTATAATCATGCAATGCCTCCAGATAGCCTTCAAGTCTTTTATTACTTATTGACAAGCTTTTGGAAATGCTGAGAAAAGCTATTTTTCTGCAATTCTGCTGTATCAGATGTTCTGTAGCTGTATATCCGCTTTCAAAATCATTTGTTGTTATCTTGGCCGTATCGACGTCTTCGCAAACCCTGTCAAAAAAAACCAGAGGTAAACCGTTTGAAATTAAATTGTTGATGTGGTCACTATTCGAGGTTTCTCTTGAAACGGACAGCAGCACCCCATCGACCCGCCCTCCCTGGAACTGTTTGAGAATATTCTTTTCATTTTCAAAACGCTCATGTGTTAAGCAGATTAACACATGGTACCCCTCTTTCTGAGCAACTGATTCGATCCCATTAATTGCCAGCGAAAAGAAGCTGTCGGCCACCTCAGGTACTACTACTCCAATGTTTTTACTTCTTCTGCCCCGCAGACTGCTGGCATAGGGATTTGGAACATAATGCAGTCTTTCAGCTGTTTCAATTACCCGGTGCTTGGTTTCCTTACTGATTTCATAACTGTCATTTAATGCCTTTGAAATTGTTGATACAGATAAATTCAATTCACGCGCAAGTCCTTTAATATTAATGTTCTTCATAAATTTTCATGGCGAAAACGGTTTCGTAAATAAACCTAAAGTAATATACAATAGAATATCGAAAAATTCACAATATTAGAATTACAGTTATATAACTAATTCTCAGGTCAATGGATACAGGCAAAAATAATTTCACTCAAAAAGAATTAAATCCTCTGAACAACCTTGATGAGTGGGAAGATGATATCCTGCAGAGGTATCCTGAACCGGATAAGATCGCGAACGCGAAGAATAAGGATGAATATCGTAATTATGAAGAACCTGCACGGGACACTGTTAAGGAGTTTTACCGCTTGAACCATACATATCAGACTTTTGAATTTGTTCAGGAAAAGCGGAAGAATTTTTTAGCCTTCGATAAAAAAGAAATGCCTGTTTGGGAGGCTTTCCAGTTCTTGAACCAATTAGTTGATGATTCGGATCCGGATACAGATCTTGACCAGTTTCAGCATTTGTTGCAAACATCTGAAGCCATACGACGCGATGGTCACCCTGACTGGATGGTATTGGTTGGCCTGATGCACGATATGGGAAAAGTGCTTTGTTTATTTGGGGAGCCTCAATGGGCAGTGGTAGGAGATACATTTCCTGTAGGCTGTGCCTATTCAGATAAAATTGTATACCCGGAATTTTTCAAATATAATAGTGACTTTTCAAATCCCGAATACCAGACTCAATATGGGGTGTATAAAAAAGGCTGTGGTCTGCAGAATGTAATTATGTCCTGGGGACATGATGAATATGTATACCAGATGCTGAAAGGTCGAATTCCTGAAGAGGGATTATATATGCTTCGGTATCATTCATTTTATGCATGGCACCGCGAAGGTCAATATGAATACTTATTGGATGATCATGACCGGGATATGCTGAAATGGGTAAAGCTTTTTAATCCCTATGATCTGTATTCCAAAAATCCTGAACCACCGGATTGGAAAAAATTAAGACCATATTATGAAGACCTGGTTACCAAATATCTTCCTGAAACACTAAAGTTCTAACTCTTGTGTACTGAAACTGAAAAATCCCCTTATTAATTACTTAATAAAGCATTAATGATAAATTAATCCCTTGAAATGGAATTAGCCTTTTACAGGTATGGGCTGTCCATCATAGAAAATGCTTTCACGATTACTTTTCTAATCATAAGTCCTTCAACTTTTACACACCCGTATGAATCATTTAGAATTTCTGGATTATATTGTTTTTTCCATTTACTTTATAATAGTTACCGGTTACGGGTACTGGGTATATCATCAAAAGACCAACCGCCAAAAGAAATCCGGAGATATGGATTCGAAAGAATTCTTTCTAGCGGAAGGATCCCTTACATGGTGGGCAATCGGGGCTTCACTTATTGCCTCAAATATTTCTGCTGAGCATTTTATTGGTATGTCAGGTTCTGGATTTGCACTTGGACTTGCAATATCTTCTTACGAGTGGATGGCGGCAGCCACATTGATTATTGTCGCTGTATTTTTTATCCCCATTTATCTGAAGAATGGCATATTTACAATGCCCCAGTTTCTGGCTCAGCGATACAATGATACTGTAGCAACACTTATGGCGATATTCTGGCTGCTGGTTTATGTTTTCGTAAACCTGACTTCAATTATTTATCTCGGAGCTCTTGCAATTAATTCCATTTCAGGGATAAGTTTCGAGTGGTGTATGGTTGGTCTTGGTCTTTTTTCCATCGTAGTAACGCTGGGGGGGATGAAGGTGATCGGGTACACCGATGTAATTCAGGTGCTCGTACTGATACTGGGAGGACTGGTGACATGTTACCTGGCATTAACGCTTGTGTCTGAAAAATTTGGTTATGGAGGCGATATCCTTAAGGGTTTGATGGTGATCAAAGCACAAGCCCCCTCACATTTCCACATGATATTTGATAAGTCCCACCCGTATTATACCGATCTACCTGGTTTATCAGTACTGATAGGAGGGATGTGGATCAATAATCTGAATTATTGGGGCTGTAATCAATATATAACACAAAGAGCTTTAGGAGCGAGTTTACCAACAGCGAGAAAAGGGATACTTTTTGCAGCTTTTTTAAAGCTGCTGATACCCTTGATCGTTGTAATTCCGGGCATCACCATGTACGTGATGTATCAGAATGGAATGTTCCAAACAGAAATGACAGATATAAATGGGGTGCTGAAACCGGATCATTCCTATCCAACCTTAATGAATCTCTTGCCAAGCGGGTTGAAAGGCCTGGCATTTGCTGCCTTGACAGCTGCAATTGTGGCATCCCTTGCGGGTAAAGCCAATAGTATTTCGACTATTTTCTCCCTTGACATCTATAAAAAATTCTTTAATAAAACAGCAACTGATAAACAGTTGGTGCGTACAGGGCGAATTACGGTAATAGCTGCAATGGTTCTTGCCAGTATCGTAGCTCCGGCTTTACGAAATCTGGATCAGGCTTATCAGTTTATTCAAGAATATGTGGGATTTATTTCTCCAGGTGTACTCTCTATTTTCCTGTTGGGATTCTTCTGGAAAAGGACCACCTCTGCTGCAGCGCTTACTTCTGCCATACTTACTATCCCTCTTTCAACGGTTCTTAAGTTTTTGCCCATGTGGACTAATGGCGCATTTCCTGATTTTCCCTTTATGGATCGTATGACGGTAGTTTTTGTTTTTCTTATGTTATTAATGATCGTGATGAGCCTGCGGGACGGTAGTAGAAAGGACGCTCATAAAGCATTAATTATTGATACATCAATGTTCCGCTGTTCTCCGGGTTTTATAGTAGGATCAGCCATAATCATAGGTATCCTCACAGCACTTTATACCGTATTTTATTAACCGAATAGGAACGCCAGACCATTGCTTACCGGAAAGCACAGGTCCTTAACTTTCTTCCCACGGAATAAGTTTTCAATCATATCACGGGCTATTTTATATTCATCATGAATAGGGCAGGGGTGTAATGCCGAGCATTTACTTAAGCCCAATCCGCATTCCTTGAATATTTGGTTTCCTTCAATTGATTCGATGATATCACTGATTGGTTGTTCCTGCTGATCTTCGTTAATGAAAAAACCTCCCGAAGGGCCTTTTAAGCTATTAACCAGACCCTGCCTTGCTAAAGTCTGCAATATTTTACCCACAGTATGTTCACTGGCATGGATATGTTCAGCAATTTCTTTGATACCGGCTTTTTCTCCGGTGATGCTTTTCGAGGCGAGATAAATAACCGCCTTTATAGCCGTTTTACAGGTATGGCTTAACATATATTATTGATTTAAAAATTCCTGGCCTTCCGGTGAAATATTCTCCTGACTCCATGGAGGATCGAACGAGAGTCTTACATTTACTATATAGTCTTTAAAAGCATTTTGGAGCGATTGGTTTACATCGCTTTGTATGCTCTCTCCCATCGGACAGAACTGGGTGGTAAGCGTCATAATGGTCTGGATTGTCTTGTCATCTTCATTGAAATCTATCTGATAGATCAATCCCAGATCGACCACATTTAATCCAATTTCAGGATCGAATACTTCGTATAATCCGGCTTGTGCCACAAGGCATAACAGATTGTTATTGGTTTTTATTTCCATTATTCTGAAGCTTGATGAAAGATGGTCTTTGCCACATTTGAAACATAGCAGATTGCAGATGCCAGCAAACTTACCGCCCCGCTTTTTAACAACAGGTCATTTAGAAATATAATTCCAAACAGAAACAATATGAATCCGCTTAGATAAAGTACAGCCATCACATTAAACAGTTGTTCACTGAATAATTCCTTCGGGCCCGGGGCTTTGCCTAATAAACGGGTATGATATACCTTGTTCCAAACTATAAAGGGCAAAGTTTTAAATGTCATCCCGAAAATGATAGCCGTGATCCATCCAAAGAAAATACAAAAGCCATACAGCAAAACTATATTGCCATTTACATTTGTTGACATAAAATAAATCACAACGAGTAAACTAAATAGGGGCAGAAAGAGAAGTGCAACTGATAAAAGAGAGACTTTCATTTGTCCATCCACCTGTTTACGGATCCTGCTTTTATATGCTTTATAACAATAATTACCGAACAATATCAGTGCAATCAGTATAAGTAAAATGGAAGGATAATAAAATTCGCCATGGATTTGAAACGATTTTAAAAGGATAAAACAGATCAATGCGATATTTATTAAGCCAAAAATCCACCAAAGTGTTTTTGTATTGGTATATTTTGAGATTAGGAACATGGGGATAAGCCTTGATCCAACACCGATCACCAGGAGCAGAAACCATCCTGCAATACCCATATGGGCATGGAGGGATAGGTATTCAATTGAATTTTCAGGCAGCCAGGAACGGGTAAAATTAAACACCAGCATCAGACCGAAAAACGTGGTAATAAATAACCAGAGTGCCGCTGTCGCCATAAACCAGGCATGGACATTATATTTTTTACTTTCACCGATACTGTTTATTACATTCAAAAAATAACAGATCACAGCTGCATTGATCAGAACTGCACCGCTTTGCAGAATTAAGCCCATGTTGAACAAATAAAAGCCGGTTACAAGCAAAGGGATCCCTATGGCAGCAAAAATAAAAGAGAGATAGGCAAGCATATAACTGTCCAGCCTTCCTTCTATCAATACCGGAAGTAATTGATGACTGGCTCCAAGTATGATCATAGTGCCCCATCCCAGAGCCATGAGATGGGTGATAGCTAAAGTCTGAGGCTGAAAATAATGCTGATGAACAACGTCAGTATGAATTAGAAGCAATACACAGGCCAGCAAAAAAGAAAGTGCCGCAAAAATGTAGAAAGGGAGCACAACCCTATGTGAGGTAGTTTTTGACTCTGAAACTGAAACGGTGGCAGGCATATTATTTTTTATAGATCAGTAAATAAACTTCAGAATTACTAACCTCTTTAATTCGGTAATCAAAATTTCTATCCTTCAGTTCACTTAAAAGAAATACCGGAATACGTTTATGATAAACATATAAAGCTTTATCAGCAGGCATCATTTCCAGCTTTTCAAGGATCGCCATCATCGGTCCGGGCATTTCCAAATGACGGACATCCAGATCCTCCAATCTATCTTCATACGTTTTGAAAATCTGTTCCCAGTCGTTTTTTTCGTGCACATCAGTTTCAGACTGACTACTTTCTCCGGCATTTCTCCGGTAAAAATAAGTCTCTATCTGTTGCTCGTCTACCACATCGACATAGGTTTCAAATCCCTGCTTTTCCAAAAGTAAGATCAGTGGCGTTGGTTCAAATGTATTGATAATCTTCAATACCTGATCCCGCCTGAGTTCTTTCACTTTTTGCTGAATAAGCCTGAGAGGATCATTGCCTTCAGCCAGCATGTTGCGAACATCCAGGGAAACGATTTCTGCATTGCCGATTTCCTTCAGAAACTGCTGAATTGATTTTTCAAGCACCGGGACATCCTCATCTGACGCAGAGCGGTCTGTTTCAAATCCTAAAGGTCTGAGCTTTTCGAAAAAGTCTTCAGGTTTGCAGCCCCCGATTTTGGAAGCCATAGATATACTGGTACGGCCAGCCATTAACTTTCTGAGAACAGGATTCCTTAATTTCCTGAAATCCGGACTGATCGTAATTATAGCTTCCAGCGCATCGGGATGATGTTTAAGCAGGGCTGCTATTTTTGTCTGTGAATTTATGAGCATCAGGTGAAATATTGTTTAAATTTTCCAACCTCTTCATTTAATATTTCCAGTATTTGACGGCCTTCATCCCTGGACTGAACTTTCTTCAGATGGTTGACCGATTTCAAAACTGGTTCCAGCCATTTATGAAGCGCATCATGGTCAGTGCCGGTCATTCTGCAGTCCTTAATTAACCCGTCTAATTCATTTTGCATTTCCTGTGCAACTGATTTATAATCAGAAGTGTCTGGATTTTCATTTTGCTTAAATTTGTCAAGTATTGAAGATGCTTTCTGAAAATGACTTCGGGTACTCTCATCTGTCTGCCATTTTGCACCATTGTTGAGAGATAATCCTGAGTGTTGTTCAATATGATTTTCTGTAGCCATTGAGTCCTTACTACCTGTGGATACTTCTGGATTGCTGCAGCCGTAAAAAACAAAGGTGAATATAAACAGGATCAATTGTGTTTTCATGATATTATATTTTTAGAATTATTTTAAAAAATCGCCCCATAAGATTCACCTTTGAGATTTCTAGCCTTGACCGGGATTTTCATTTCCCGATCGATTTAAGTCCTTAAACTGCCAAGTTTTTTTCCATTTCAATTGCTTTAGGAAAAAGTATATTGTTTTCTAAATGAATGTGAATATGCAGATCATCTTCGAATTCCTGGAGCATTGTAAACAGTAATTTATAACTCGCACATGCATCAGCTGGAATAGCATAAGAATTGCTTAAGTCCCTTATTTTGTCAAAGCATCTGCCTACAAAATCATGTTCTTTTTCCAGTTCATCAATCAGGTTCTGCAGATCTTTACCTTGTCTGTTCAGTGTCAGGCCGGTATTTCTTGCCTTAGCAATTTCCTTAACATACGTAAATAGTACATTTTCTTCCTGCTGCATATGATCAGTTAACTCTTCATTGATTTTTTCAACAAGAATTTGGATCGGTACTAATTCCGGATGATGATCTCCGTGTACCTTGGATACTTTCAAAGAATAGGCTCTTAGTTCAGGTAAATATTTACGAACGTAACTATGATGGGTATTCACGATATAATCAGCCAGGAAATCTATATTCCAATCACTATAGGAGATATTGCTTACTTTACTTTGATTGCTGATCTGCCTTAATTCTGTTTCAACTTTAGTGGCATCAATATTCTTTTCCGCACAAACCTGTGCAATTGTCTTTTTGCCTCCACAACAAAAATCAATACCATATTTTTTGAAAACTTCAGCCTTCCGCAGATCCTTAACCGCTATTTCACCTATGGTTTCTGTGTCTTCTTCCCTTTTTTTTGTAATCAGAACATCCCACCACTCCGGGCCTTCTTCCAGGTACTGCCAGGTAAAGATATCTCCACGCTCCCCTAATAGCTGATAATATACAGGTTTGGGATCATGATCATTATGTATCGTCAGCGATTCTCCGCCTGCCAGTGAATCAAATACCTTGAAAATGGTAGGGTGCTTTAATTTAGGTTCTATCAGCGTGACATTAATAAAATTGTTTTCTAAAGTTTCCATATTAAGTTTCTATTAATTTATGTCCAAATGTAATAATAATAAAAGTATTTAAGTACTTTTATACTTAATATTTTACAATTTGATGGTAATTCATTTTAAAATCAGTTAATCCTTCAAATTATCTTATTTTTGCAACTTGAACAGAAGATCACTTTGTATGTGATCATTTTTTATTTTCACCATAACTTTTAAATCATTTTGTAGATGATTAAGATTACACTTCCCGATGGTTCTGTTCGAGAGTATGAACAGGGAACCACAGCCTATCAGATAGCACTTTCCATTTCTGAAGGATTAGCCAGAAATGTATTGGCAGCACAGGTAAACGATCAGGTTTGGGATGCAAACAGGCCCATTGAAACAGATTCCTCCGTAAAGCTCCTTACTTGGAATGATCTTGAAGGAAAATCAACATTCTGGCATTCTTCAGCACATTTAATGGCCGAGGCACTTGAAATTCTGTATCCGGGAACCAAATTCGGAATTGGGCCGGCCATTGAAACCGGATTTTATTATGATGTTGATTTTGGCGATCGTGAATTTTCTTCTGATGATTTCAAGCAGATCGAAGATAAGATCATGGAACTGGCGAGGGCGAAATCTGAATTTGTACGAAAAGGGGTTTCCAAAAGTGAAGCTCTTAGCTATTTTACTGAAAAGGGAGATGAATATAAACTGGATCTGATAAAAGATCTGGAAGACGGATCTATTACATTTTATACCCAGGGAAATTTTACCGATCTGTGCCGTGGGCCTCATATACCAAATACAGGCTTCGTAAAAGCCGTTAAACTTATGAATGTGGCCGGTGCTTACTGGAGAGGGGATGAAAGCCGTAAACAGCTTACCCGGATCTATGGAGTGACCTTCCCGAAACAAAGTGAGCTTACCGAGTATCTTCATATGATTGAAGAGGCAAAAAAACGTGATCACAGAAAGCTTGGGAAGGAACTGGAACTTTTTGCCTTTTCTGAGAAAGTTGGAATGGGATTGCCCCTATGGCTGCCCAAAGGCACAGCTTTAAGGGAGAAACTTGTTAATTTTCTTCAAAGAGCCCAGGTTAAATCGGGTTATGAGCAGGTTATCACTCCCCATATCGGGCATAAGAATCTTTACATAACTTCCGGACATTATGAAAAATATGGAGCCGATTCTTTCCAGCCAATTAAGACGCCGCAGGAAGGGGAGGAGTTCTTTTTAAAACCCATGAATTGTCCGCATCATTGTGAGATATATAAAACCAAACCCCGGTCATATAAGGATCTACCTGTCCGGTATGCTGAATTCGGTACCGTTTACCGGTACGAACAAAGCGGTGAGCTTCATGGCCTTACCCGTGTCAGGGGATTTACCCAGGATGACGCACATTTATTCTGCCGACCCGATCAGGTTAAGGAAGAATTTAAAAAGGTTATTGATTTGGTGCTCTATGTTTTTAAAGCCCTGGGTTTCAATGATTATACGGCCCAGATATCTCTTCGTGATCCGGCAAATAAAGCTAAATACATTGGGACTGATGAGAACTGGGAGCTGGCTGAATCATCAATAATTGAAGCTGCTGAAGAAAAAGGCCTCATTACGGTAGTTGAACTGGGGGAGGCTGCCTTTTACGGACCGAAACTTGATTTTATGGTCAAGGATGCCCTGGGAAGAAAATGGCAGTTAGGTACTATTCAGGTTGATTATAATTTACCTGAAAGATTTGAACTGGAGTACACAGGAAGTGATAATCTTAAACATCGTCCGGTAATGATTCACAGGGCTCCATTTGGTTCCCTAGAAAGGTTTGTAGCCGTTCTGATTGAACACTGCGCTGGAGAATTTCCATTATGGCTGGCGCCCGAACAATTTATTGTACTTCCGATCTCTGAAAAATTCGAGGATTATGCAAAAAAAGTTTTAGAATCGCTTAATAATTCCGATATTCGCGGCTTGATTGACTCCAGAGACGAGAAGATTGGACGTAAAATTCGCGATGCTGAAGTCAAAAAGATCCCTTACATGCTCATTATTGGTGAGAAAGAGATGAATGATGGCGTGATTTCTGTTAGGAAGCATGGCCAGGGTGATGTAGGAAGTATGACCATGGAAGCATTTAGCGATCTGTTAATTAAAGAAATAACCATTTAAGATAAATATAATTTGGCATTAGGAAGACCAGGCTTTAATAGAGGACCACGACCTCCATTCAAAAAGAAAGAAGCAGAACATAAGATCAATGATCTGATAAGAGCGCCCGAAGTGCGCTTGACTGGTGATAACGTGGAAACGGGTATCTATCCCTTCAGAGAAGCTTTAGCCATGGCTATAGAGCAGGATCTTGACCTTGTTGAAATTTCTCCGAATGCAGTTCCGCCGGTATGTAAAATTGTTGATTACAACAAGTTTATATATGAGCAGAAGAAAAAAATGAAGGAGATTAAGTCCAATGCAAAACAAACGGTCATTAAGGAGATCCGTTTTGGACCAAATACCAACGATCATGACTTCCAGTTTAAATTAAAACATGCCATCGGGTTCCTTGAAGGCGGAGAGAAAGTAAGAGCTTATGTTCATTTTAAGGGACGTGCAATTGTTTATAAGGAGCAGGGTGAAATTTTATTGCTGAAGTTTGCTCAGGCCCTTGAAGATGTGGGTAAGGTAGAGCAATTGCCGAAGCTTGAAGGTAAAAGAATGTTTTTAACCGTTGCGCCTAAACACGCAGGGAAAAAATAATTTGTCAGTTTGCTCATCTGTCTTTCAGACACAGGGCCCATTGATGAACAGATAATCAGAATAATTGACAATAAATAAATACAGAGAGTTATGCCAAAAATGAAGACGTGCTCCAGTGCTAAAAAGCGTTTTAAGCTTACTGGGACAGGTAAAATCAAAAGAAAGAACGCTTTCAAGAGCCACATCTTAACCAAGATGAGCAACAAACGCAAGCGTGCCTTGGGTCAGACAAGTTTAGTATCTGATGCAGATATGGGCAACGTGAAACGTATGCTTTGTATCGGCAAGTAAGTAACAAATTAATTTAACCAGGTATCAGGTCTTAAAGTTTCTGAAAAGGGACACCGCTTACCAAAAAACAACACAACATGCCACGTTCGGTTAACGCAGTAGCGTCAAGAAGAAGAAGAAAAAAGGTCTTAGATCTAGCCAAAGGCTATTGGGGATCAAGAAGCAAGGTTTTTACCGTTGCTAAAAACACAGTCGAAAAAGGTTTGCAATATGCTTACCGTGACCGTAAGACAAAGAAAAGAGAATTCAGAGCATTGTGGATTCAGCGTATTAACGCTGGTGCACGTCAGCACGGATTATCATATTCAGTATTAATGGGTAAGTTAACTGCTAACAAAAACGGTTTAAACCGTAAAGTTCTGGCAGATCTTGCAATGAACCATCCGGAAGCTTTCAAAGCTATCGTTGATACGGTGAAGTAGATTAAACTGATCATATTTTTTTAAGGGAACCTTTGGTTCCCTTTTTTGTTATATCTGGTGTTTCCGCCTATAAGCGCAAATCTAAAAACTCATCTTTATGGATTTCGGACTTGTTAAACCAGAATTACTTTCAACTGTAGATTTTACATTACCTCCTGATACAGCGCTCACCAAAGAGGTACTGAAAAAGGCAAATCCTGTAAAGAGGCCCCAGGTATATATCGGCTGTGCTAAATGGGGGAGGAAGGAATGGGTTGGATTGATCTACCCCGATAAAACAAAAGAGGCTGACTTTCTGGATGAATACGTGAAGCATTTTAACAGTATTGAACTAAATGCTGTTTTTTATAATATGCCCAAAAAGGAGCAGGTCAGTATCTGGAGGGATAAAGCCCTGGAGCAAAGGAAGGATTTTAAATTTTTCCCTAAGATTACAAGGGGCATCAGCCATATGAAGCGGCTTAAAGGAGCCGAAGAACTCACTTCTAAATATCTTGAGAATATATCCGAATTTGGTGACACACTCGGTCCGGCATTTTTACAGCTGAGTGATAATTTTGGACCCAAAAATTTTGATACCCTGAAGCATTATCTTGAATCGCTTCCAGCTGATTTTAAACTGTTTGTAGAGGTTCGTCATCCCGACTGGTTTTCAGATGCGAAAGCCCGGAAGGATCTGTTCGAGATGCTTCGGGATCTGAATCGCGGTTCTGTTATCACTGACGCCAGCGGCCGCCGTGATTGTGTTCATATGGAGCTTAGCACACCTGAAGCCTTCATCCGGTTCATCGGGAATGGTTTACATCATACTGATTACACCCGCATTGATGCATGGGCTGAACGCCTCGCAGATTGGAAAAATTCGGGATTGCAGTCACTCTATTTCTTTTTGCATCAGCATGATGAAAAAGATACACCTATTTTAGCCGATTATACCGTAAAAAAACTGAATGAAAAACTTGGAATAAACCTGGAGGCTCCCAAATTTATAAATAAGCATATTTTGCTTTAAAAGGATGTTTCGTCATTCCTGTAAAACAGCAATGACGAAACATTGTTATTAGTCCTTAAGTACTTTAGTTACCAGAGCTGCTGCCTCTTTCAGAAGAATTGCAGAATATACCTTCAGTCCTGATTCATCGATAAGCTTTTTAGCTTCCACTGCGTTTGTACCCTGTAAACGTACAATGATAGGTACAGGGATGTTACCGATTTCTTTATAAGCGTCGATCACACCCTGTGCAACACGGTCACAGCGTACAATTCCTCCAAAAATATTGATAAGGATAGCCTTTACATTTGGGTCAGACAGAATGATATTAAATCCCGCTTTAACCGTTTCGGCATTCGCAGTTCCACCAACGTCAAGGAAGTTGGCAGGCTCGCCACCGGCAAGTTTTATGATATCCATTGTTGCCATTGCCAGACCTGCGCCATTTACCATACAGCCCACGTTTCCATCAAGCTTTACATAATTAAGGTTTGATTTGCTGGCTTCAACTTCCGTTGGATCTTCTTCACTGGTATCGCGCATGATCTGATAATCCGGATGACGGAAAAGCCCGTTATCATCTAAATTAACTTTTGCATCGACAGCCAGAATTTTGTTGTCTGATGTTTTCAGAACGGGATTGATCTCGAACATGGATGAATCCGTAGCCTCGTAAGCCTTATAAAGGGATGCGATAAACTTGGTCATATCCTTGAAAGCATCTCCGCTCAGTCCTAAATTAAAGGCAATCTTACGTGCCTGAAAGCCCTGCAGCCCTACTTTGGGATCAATCTCCTCTTTAAATATTAATTGTGGAGTGTGCTCTGCCACTTCTTCGATATCCATCCCGCCTTCAGTTGAATACATAATGATATTACGGCCTCTTGAACGATCGAGTAATACACTCACATAAAATTCTTTGGTTTCGCTTTCGCCGGGGTAGTACACATCCTGAGCTACTAAAACCTTACTGACCAGCTTTCCCTCGGGACCTGTCTGAGGAGTTATTAACTGCATCCCGATGATCTGTTCTGCTTTTTCTCTGACTTCGTCAAGGTTTTTGGCAAGTTTGACTCCTCCGCCTTTACCACGACCGCCTGCATGGATCTGTGCTTTAATAACTACCCAGTCTGAATTGTGTTCTGCTTTTAGCTTCTTGGCTGCTTCAACAGCTTCGTCGGCCGTATTGGCAACTATGCCTTCCTGAACTCTGACTCCGAAGCTTTTTAATATTGCTTTACCCTGATATTCGTGAATGTTCATTTACTTATTATTTGTCGTAAAACTACGTTTTTATGAGCATACCTGAAAATGCCATCCCGGGAATTTTTAAATTATTGTGTGATTTTTCTATCCCCTGCATGCACTCTTACAAACAATTTGCACATTTGCATTAATCATAATAAACATGTACATGCTTCAGGCTAAAGGAATCCACAAATCATACGGAAAATTACATATCCTGAAGGGGGTTGATCTGAATGTCAAAAAAGGCGAAATAATCACCATAATTGGTGCTTCAGGTGCTGGTAAAAGTACATTACTTCATATTATAGGAACACTTGACCGTCCTGATCAGGGAAGTGTAATATTAAATAACATAGATGTTAATTCCCTGTCACCAAAAAAACTCAGTGCTTTCAGGAATGAACAGATCGGTTTCATTTTTCAATTCCATCATCTATTGCCTGAATTTACAGCCCTGGAGAATATATGTATCCCGGCTTATATTGCACGTAACACCAAAAAGCAGGCTGAATTCAAAGCTCATGAACTGCTTCAGCTGTTGGGTCTGGAAAACCGTGCAAATCATAAGCCTGCCGAACTTTCAGGAGGGGAGCAGCAGCGTGTTGCGGTAGCCAGAGCAATGATCAATAAGCCTTCCATCATCCTGGCAGATGAACCCTCTGGAAATCTTGATTCTAATAATGCTGAAAGTCTGCATAGCTTGTTTGCTGATCTTCGTGACCGTCTAGATCAGACATTTGTAATTGTTACCCATAATGAAAATTTAGCAAATATGGCCGACAGAAAGATCCTGATGAAGGATGGTCAGGTAATGCAGTATTAATTATGGCTATTCTGATCACTGCTGCAGCAAATTCCGCTGCTTATCGTTTTGAACGGATCCTTGCTTCTGCAGGGGATGTATTTTTTGCTGATACAACGGATCTTCCACCCATTCCTTCCAGGAAATTCCTCCGTGTTCCGGTAACATCTTCCATCACCTATACACACGAGATACTTACTCTCTGCCTGGATCATGGTATTGATCATGTATATCCTCTTCACAGGGATGAAGTAACAGAACTTTCAAAAGCAAGCCAGCTTTTTGATGAATATGGAATTAGTTTAATCATTCCCTCGGAACGATGGTTAATAATAAATGCATTAAACGTTTTCCAATTTAGATCGTCCAATGTTTTAGTGCTGGAAAATGGAATGATAAAAGCGGGTGAATTACCCGAAGATCAGTTACCTGATAATGAAATGAATGGCATTTTTAGCTGGATCTTAAAAGAGGATAGTATAGTTTATAGTTTGTTTGTGATTGAAAATGCTGATTTATAAAGATCTGGATCCCCATAAAAAGGCTTTTATTTTTGAACTGGATAACGTTCTGTATCCTGAAAAGGATTATCTCCTGCAGGTTTACTATCTTTTTTCGAATTTTATAGAAAGCATTGAAACTTTCCCTCCCGCTTCGGACCTTACCGATTTTTTCAGGAATTCATATCATCATCATGGAGATGAGGGGATTTTCAACAGGGTTAAAGAAGCCTTTGGGATTGATGAAAAGTACAGGATAAACTTGGAACGACTTTATTCTACAGCCCGCCTGCCTTTAAAACTTTTGTTATTTGAGGATGTACTAAAACTGTTACAGGAGATAATTGTTGACCGGAAACAGATCTTTCTGGTGTTAAACGGCGATCCTGCAATTGAGCGTAACAAGATTATACAGATAGAATGGAATGGATTGGAAGAGTTTTTGAAGGTATACTATGCCCGGGAGATCAAACTAAAACCAGAACCTGATGTATTATCGTATATATTAAAGGAACACAATTTAATCAGGAAAGACGTTATTATAATTGGAGCTACAGAAACAGATGAGGAATTTGCAATTGCCTGTGGGGTAGATTATTATAATATCGGTGAATTTATGTAAATTATACGTTCCTAACCCATTATAAATCCATTAACAAAAGAATAATCTTTAAGAAAATATGATTAAGAATAATAATATCAGATCGGTTAATAAGCTTTTAACTCTGGCTTTCGGCTTATTGATCCTTGCATCTTCGTGTAAGAAAGATCCTAAAATAGCTCCTGTAGTTCCTCCCGTAAGTACTGCCCCGGTTACCGGAACAAGGGCAGAACTAACCAAGGATTCAATCTATCTGTACTCTAAAGAAACTTATTATTGGAATGACGGTATTCCTTCCTACGATATTTTTAAGCCGAGGTCATACGGAACTAATGATGATGTATTAGATGCCATTAAGAAATTGCCAGGAACAAACAAGCCTGTTGATAAGTACTCATTCATTGATGACGGTACAGTATCTACCCAATTAAGCGGTGTTAGTGGAGATTTCGGATTTTCAGTTTTTTACAATAATTCGCCGTCAAGTGATCTTCGCATTAAATATGTTTCTCCAAATTCACCCGCCTCTGGCAACGGTCTTAAGAGAGGCTATAGGATTTTGAAATTAAATGGTCGAACGGATCTGAGTTCAGATAATCCAGCAAACATCACTTTTGTCGGTGATGCAGTATTTGGCAGTGCAGCAACAGTTTCCATGACCATTCAAAAACATGATGGCTCTAGTCTGGATTTAACTCTTTCAAGGGGTACTTACTCCAACAATCCAATAGTGTATTCCCAGATCTACACTGTGGGGGGTAAAAAAATAGGCTATATCGTTTATAATAGCTTTACCACAACTTCCCGGGACGCGTTAAAAGCGAAATTCGCGGAATTTACTACTGCCAATGTAACTGAGCTGATTGTTGACCTGAGGTATAACGGGGGTGGTTCTGTAGCCACAGCAGATGTGTTTACCAATCTTATCGCCCCTGCTTCAGTTTCCGGACAGGTGATGTATACCACCTACTGGACAAAAACCATGCAGGATGGGAATGCTAAAATTTTATCTCATCAGCCCCTTCTTGATAAAGATGGAAAATTGCAGCCCTTTACAAATGGTGTGAACGGGGTGTATGCAACTTATGCTGATATTAATTATAAGCCGACACTGGATGCCGGAAATAAGGAATTGTTTGCTAAAGAAGGTTCTGCTCAAATCAGTAAAGTATACTTTTTAGTTCTCGGAGGAACGGCTTCTGCCAGTGAGTTGCTTATCAACAATTTAAAACCAGTTATGCCTGTTAAGCTGATAGGACGTCAAACCTATGGCAAACCGGTCGGTTTCTTCGCCATTCAGATTGATAAATTTGACCTTTACATTCCGCAATTCGAAACAAAGAACCAGCAGGATGTTGGAGGATATTATAATGGAATGACGGTAGATTACAGTATTCCGGATGATGTGACCAAAGATTTTGGTGACCCTACTGAAAGACTGCTTGCAGCAGCTTTGAGCTATTCTGAAAAAGGCACATTCTCAATAAGTAGTAAAGGAAATGCACTTAGCAGTATCGGAGGTATGTCTGTGATTGAAGCCCAGCGATTAGATAATGAGTTTGATAGAAACAAGTTTAAAGGCATGGTTGATGACAAGCTGAAGCTGAAAAAGAAATAAAAGCTATGCCTTACATTCAGCGCATTATGGTTCGATTAGAATGTAAACCTTCCTGAATTATCATTTACTCATGCTATTGTCAAAATACTTTATAAGTTTATCATAAGGTATTTTGACAATATTTTTTTCCGGCAGAAGCCTTAAATTAGTAGTCTGATTTAATCAATATTCAATTAAATATATAACGTCATGAATTTAAGACTAGGCGATACAGCCCCCAATTTTAAGGCAAAAACATCTCAGGGAGAGATTGATTTTTATGAATATTTAGGCGACAGCTGGGGAGTTATTTTTTCCCATCCTGCGGATTATACTCCAGTTTGTACGACTGAATTAGGCAAAACGGCCTCTTTAAAAGAAGAATTTGATAAACGCAATGTGAAGGTCATTGCATTAAGCGTTGATTCTGTTGAATCTCATAAAGGCTGGATAGGAGACATCAATGAAACCCAGAATGTAGAAGTTAATTTTCCAATCATCGCGGATGAGAACAGGGAAATTGCTGAATTGTACGGAATGATGCATCCCAATGCTTCAGAAACTCTTACGGTACGGTCATTGTTCATTATAGGTCCTGATAAAAAAGTCAAACTGATGATCACATACCCGGCATCAACCGGAAGAAACTTTCAGGAGATACTCAGAGTGATTGATTCCCTGCAGCTTACTGCGAAATACAGTGTTGCCACACCCGCTGACTGGAAGGATGGCGAGGATGTTGTTGTAGTTCCGGCAATAAAGACCGAGGATATTCCAGATAAATTTCCAAAAGGTTTCAGGGAAATTAAACCTTATCTGAGGATGACCCCCCAACCTAATAAATAAAGTTACCCTTAGATTTAAACTGTTCATTGACGATCATTTTTTTTATATTTACTTATTGATCAACGGGCTTAGTTAATAGTTTCAGATTTTCATCTGGAGTGATTGATTTCAGCCAAGTCTAAATGGTATATTTATATGGAAACTGGAAAAGTAAAATGGTTCAATACCCAAAAGGGTTATGGTTTTATTGTCCGCGAAGACGGTAAAGAGGTTTTTGTACACTTTAACGACATTGAAGGGGGCGCAAATGCGATTCGTGATAATGATGAAGTTGAATTTGAAGTCGAAGAAGGAAGAAAAGGCTTGCAGGCCGTAAATGTCAGAAAGATCTGACAAGCGGAAAAAAAAGGAACCTTGAGGGTTCCTTTTTTTATTTAATTGATAATTGGATCAGATACGCAGGCAATGTAATACCAGCAATTCATTGCTGCTTCCTGTGCAAAACAGAAGATAATCTTCCCCTCCATCATTGATCCTTAGTTTTTTCTTAAGTGCTTCCGGACCTGCCGGGAAATTACGGCAGATAATATTGGCTTTTTTGAAGGAATGTTCTTTAATGAATGCTCCGTATTTCCACTCCTTAAGCAGCTTAAAGCTTCGCCCTATAAATTCCGGTTTTAACTCTTCTGAAGTGTATAAATGAGTGTGCTGATGAAGTTTATGAATTCCAAAATCCCTGCTGATTAATTTAAAACAGCCCGCCTTTAATAAGGCTACATCAGGCTCATAAATAAACGCTAAGGGTTCTGAATACCTGTTTATATTCCATTCCTTTTCCTCTTGAAGCCTGAAGCTATACATTCCACATTTATCATTGCTAAGAGCGGCACATATAATAAATGGGTCAGTCTCCCTGGTATCCCTATCAATAATCCATAGAATTTCCTTGCATTCGTTCCTGATGCTGAGGATATGAATTTCGCTGACCTGTTTCAATTCCCTTAATCCCGACTGAAGGTCTAAAAGGGGTGCTGTTTTGATTATGATGCGATCGGCTTTATTTAATAGAAGGTCCATATTTCCGGGGACATCCGGTTCGCAGTCCTCCAGCATAAATACTTTTCTGGAGTCTTTTCTCCTTGAAGGGTCAATATAAATGGTATCAAACGTTCTCTCTGTACTTTTAAGGTATTCCAGTCCGTCAATATTCAAACAGCTGATGTCTGCGTCCAGGATATTGAAATTATGCTCTGCTATTTCCGACAGCTCGGTGTTTATCTCACAATGGGTTACTTGTGCACCTTTCATGGAAAAAAAATAGGAATCTACACCAAAACCTCCTGTAAGATCAATGAGGCTCTTTCCATGGATTAAACCTGACTTATACCTGGCCGCAATCTCTGAAGAGGCTTGTTCTATAGAGACGCCAGGAGGGAAATATATACCTGGTGTCTTGAACCAAAGAGGAAGTTTTTGTGCTGACCTGGCTTTACTGTAGATCTGTTCTGCCAGCTCTTTTGAGCTGATATAAGGGAAGGGGCTTTTACTGAGACTGATACGGCTGATCTCCGCATTTATATGTTTATTTATAAATGCCTGTACTTCCCCGTTTAAAAGCTCCCTGTTCAATTTTTATTTCAGGATTAACTGTGCGGTATTCCTGCTGAATTGCTCGAGCAGAACTATTCTTCCCGATGTCAGCTCAGCAAGTTCAGCACGCTTATAATGTCTTACCGTTAGCAGGTCAAGGCCTGTATTATACCTGTATTTGAACTCAGCCGGTAAATTTTCAGTAAGTCTCTTAAACTTAATTTCATCATTGTTAAAGCAAATCGAGAGATTAAGTGCAGAAAGCTGCATCATGTTCAATTTAATCTGAGCATCCGATAGGCTTTTGAGTATTAAACTGATCGTTTCTTCATTCATAAATGAAAGCTCATTCGAGGAAACGGTTAATAAGACCTGGTCTTTTTTTATAATTATGGTGGAAATTTCAGTGTTTAGCTTTGCTTTTTGGTCAATCCGGGTGCCATGTTCCTTCGGGGAAAGAAATGGCTTTACAAAAAGGGGAATGCCGGCTACCTGAAGTGGTTTTATTGTATTAGGATGTATGATAGAAGCTCCATAATAAGCCATTTCAAGTGCTTCCGAATAAGGCAGTTCATCAAATTTCTTTGCGTTTGAAAATAGCTTTGGATCTGAATTCAGAACCCCCGGCACATCCTTCCAGATAGTGACCGATTCGGCATTTAAACATGATGCGAATACAGCAGCAGTATAATCAGAGCCTTCACGACCTAATGTAGTAGTAAAGTTTTCAGATGTGCCTCCTATAAAACCTTGTGTGATAAGACACTGCTCATTCAGCTGGCCCGAAAGTTCCTGTATGGAACTCCTTGTTTTGATCCAGTCTATTTTGCCTTCCCTGTAGGTATTGTCGGTATGAATGTAACTCCTTGCATCGATCCACTGAGTTTTAACATCACAATGTTTCAGATAAGCTCCCACTATTTTGCTGGATATAAGTTCCCCGACTGAAACGATCTGATCATAATTAAAATCGAAGTTTGAATGAGGCTCATCTTCCAACATCCAATCAATCTCGATGAATGTGTTTGCTATTTCATCATATAACGGTTGTGCCCTATCGCCGAATAAGTCGCGGATGATCTCATTATGAAATCCTTTTATCTCATCAAGAAGCTGATGGATATCCTCCTGATGCCGGAAATATGCAAGACATAATTTTTCCAGTGCATTTGTGGTTTTGCCCATTGCTGAAACCACAATAAGTATCTTATTATCCGGGTTCAAACGCATGATTTCAACCAGGTTGCGCACCCCATCCGCAT
The DNA here is from genome assembly GCA_036676435.1 of Pedobacter sp. GTDB lineage: Bacteria > Bacteroidota > Bacteroidia > Sphingobacteriales > Sphingobacteriaceae > Daejeonella. The sequence goes on from JAKFCV010000019.1 coordinate 158,921, forward strand.
TCTTTACAGAAGCTCCACCAAACTTGAATACCTTAACCACTTATTAATATAATGTATTTAACTATTTTTAAATCAAAATCTTAATTATGAAAAATTCTTGATTTGTTCTTTTGACAATGATACGTTCAGCCAGCCGTCATCCAGAAAGGAATTATACTTTTTATAAAAGTTAATAGCCGGCTCATTCCAGTCAAGTACCTGCCAGTTCATCCCGTTAAAGTTTTTTTCTACGGCCTCCTGAATTAATCTGTCAAAGATAAGCTTCCCCAAACCCTTTCCGCGCATATGTTCAGTGATCAGGAGGTCTTCCAGGTATAAACGGCATCCTTTCCAGGTTGAATAACGTATATAATAAAGTCCGAAACCCTGGATAAAACCATCAACTTCAGCCACATATGCCTTCCATACAGGGTTAGCTCCAAACCCGGCATCCTCAAATTCCTCCAGGCTCACCGTAACTTCATCAGGAGCTTTTTCATAGACAGCTAGCTCATGAATTAACTCAAGTAACCTGCTGCAATCTGCTCTGTCTGCCAGTCTTATAACAACGCTCATTTATATTAATTTTTAGAGATGATTAAATTATCCTGTTAAGCCAGGCAAAGAAAAACAAAATTACTTTCTGCTTCCAAATAAGGTGCTTCCTACTCTTATCATAGTACTTCCTTCTTCAATAGCTATTTTATAATCGCCCGACATCCCCATGGAGATCTCGGTAAATGAAGGATCCTTTCTGAAAAATGTTTGTTTCAGACCAGTGAAAAATGTTTTTAATTCATAAAACTCCTCCCGGGTCATTTTGGGATTATCAGTGAGAGTTGCAATTCCCATCACACCGCATATCCGTATGTTTTTCAGGGCCTGGTATTCTTCAGAACGCAAAAGGTCAATTGCTTCGGCGAAGTCAAGGCCAAATTTGGTCTCTTCATCCGCTATACAGATCTGAAGAAGGCAATCGATGGTACGCTTGTTTTTTAAGGCCTGCTTATTTATTTCCTGAAGCAGTTTCAAACTATCCACCGAATGGATCATGCTGATGAAAGGGGCAATGTATTTAACCTTATTCGTTTGAAGGTGCCCAATAAGATGCCATTCAATGTCCTTAGGAAGCTTATCATACTTTTCAACGAGTTCTTGAACCATGTTTTCTCCAAAAATGCGCTGTCCCGCATTATAGGCTTCCATAATAGCTTCGGGTGATTTCGTTTTCGACACTGCTACCAACTTGACCGCCGCACTCCCTGCTTCTTTCTTTATAGCCGATATATTAGCTGCAATGCTCATTAATCTGTATTTTTGAATGAAAATTATAAACGCTAAACCTACGGGATAGTCTATTAAAATGCAAAGAATTGTCAAAAATCTGCCCCTAATGGCTTTTTAAAATTTGCAGTAAATCAAATGAAAGGAATTAAATTATTTTTATTGAGTGTGATTTTTTTGATTGGCTGTGATCAGGAAAAACCTCCTGCAGGGATTATAGGAGAACAAAAAATGGTTCGTGTTCTGGCGGATCTGCATATAATGGACGGCTATATTTCAACCTTATCCTATTCTGACACGGTAAGGATCACTGGTAAAAACTATTATGCAACCATTTATAAAAAGCATAATATCAATAAAGCTGCCTTTGAAAAAAGTCTTAAGTATTATACCAGGCAGCCCGCCTTGCTTGATAGTATGTATTCCCAGGTAGAAATTATCCTTCTGAAACAGGAAGTGAAATTGATTAAAATCCAGCAGGATAACCTAAAAAAGCCGCAAGTTAAGCAATGATATACCCCAATAATGCCGGTGAGAAACTTGGATTTCTGGATATTAAAGAACTGATCAAATCTTATTGTCTGAGTACTATGGGCCAGCAAATGGTGGATAAGATTCAGATAATGACCAATTTTGATCATATCAATAAATTTCTGCGTCAGACAAATGAGTTCAAAAGCATATTACAGAATGATTCCCCGCTGCCCATTCAAAATTTTTTCGATATAAAAAGTATGGCCGAAAAGGCCAGGATAGAAGGAACCTACCTTACGGAGGATGAATTTTTTAAAGTGTCTTCTTCACTTGCCACTGTTTTTGCGGTCATTCATTATTTTACTGAAAGAGAGGGGCAATATCCCAACCTTGAGGCTTTGTTTGAACATCTGCCTATAGAGACATCTATTATACGGAAGATTGAAAATGTTATTGATCCCAAAGGGAAAATAAAAAACAATGCTTCACCTGAATTACAGAATATTACATCCGGCATCGCTAAGGCGGAACAGGATGCGCGTAAAAAGATAGACCAGATCTTTAAGAATGCCCAAAATAATGGTTGGACCGCCGACGGAAATCTAACCATCCGGGACGGAAGATTATGTATCCCTGTTCTTTCTGAAAATAAGCGAAAACTAAAAGGATTTATCCACGATGAATCGGCCTCAGGCCAGACGGTTTATCTTGAGCCGGAGGAAGTATTCCAGCTTAACAATATTATACGGGATCTTGAATTTGAAAGAAGAAGGGAGATCATCAAGCTTCTGATTGCCCTTACGACTGAATTAAGGCCCTATGTGCCCTTATTGCTTTCGTACCATGGTTTGCTGACCAAACTTGATTTTGTCAGGGCTAAGGCGTTATTTGCCATCAGTATAGAAGCTGAAATGCCGGTACTTATAAAAGAGGCTGAACTTGACCTTGTCAATGCGAGGCATCCCTTATTACTCCTGAATTTTAAAAAGGATATCTCTGCTGGAAGGCATGAAAGCCCTACTGTAGTCCCCCTGAATATCCGGATTGATGAACAGCAGAGAATTATTGTAGTTTCAGGCCCCAATGCAGGGGGCAAATCGGTATGTATGAAAACCGTAGGGTTGCTCCAGATAATGGTTCAGTCAGGCTTGCTGATTCCTGCAGATGAGCATTCCAGAGTTGGGATGTTCAAACAGATTTTCGCGGATATCGGAGATGATCAATCGATTGAGAGTGATCTAAGTACTTACAGCGCGCACTTATCCAAGATGAAGTATTTTACGGAAACGGCGAACTCAAAAACCCTGATACTTATTGATGAGTTTGGTACAGGCACCGACCCCCTTTTTGGCGGACCAATTGCTGAGGCAGTATTGGAGACACTTAACCAAAAGAATGTCAGAGGGGTGGTAACAACACATTATTCTAATCTTAAAAGCTTTGCTAATGCAACGCCCGGACTGGAAAATGCCTCCATGTTGTTTGATAATCAGGAAATGCGACCACTTTATATACTTTCCTTAGGTAAGCCGGGCAGTTCCTATGCATTTGAGATCGCACAGAAGATAGGACTTGCGCCTCATGTTCTCGCTTCGGCAAGAAATAAGGTCGGAGACTATCAAAAGAAAGTTGATACCCTGCTGGTTGATCTTGAACGGGATAAAAAAGGACTTATCGATGCCCGCCTGGCCCTGGAAAAGAAGGAAAAAAGTGTGAAGTCGCTGCTTGCGGAAAATGAACAGCTGCGGGCATATCTGGAAGAAAACAAACGGGCTATTTTGAAGGATGCAAAAGTGGAGGCTCAGAATATTATTAAAAATGCGAATAAACTGATCGAAAATACCATATCCGAGATCCGGGAAAATAAAGCCGATAAACAAAAAACGCAGGACCTACGGGCTAACCTTCAGCAGGAATTAAAGAAACATGAAGTAAATGAAAAGAAGGTGCACAAACCTAATGAGCCTGCAGAACTTAAAAAGGGTGACTGGGTCAGATTGATTGATACAGAAACCGTTGGCCAGGTGATGGAGCTGGCCAAAGACAATGTGATCCTTGCGATGGGGGATCTCCGATCAGTTGTTAAACTGAAACGGGTTGAAAAGATATCTAATAAAGCTGTACCAAAAGAGATAAGGAAATCCCATAGTCTAGACCTTACGGAAAATTTTTCCACTTTTAATGCCGAACTTGATCTGCGTGGCCGGAGGGGGGAAGAAGCGCTCTACGAAATAGAAAAGTATCTTGACCGGGCAGTGATGCTGGGCTTGCCAAGTTTAAAAATAATTCACGGAAAAGGCGATGGTATCCTGAGAAAGCTAATTCGTGCTTATCTGAGTAAATATCCCCAGGTTGATAAAATGGAAGATGAACACGCCGACAGGGGTGGAGACGGGATAACCTATGTATATCTGAAATAATCTTTTAAGAAAACGTACCTATAATATAGGCGTAATCTGTATCAAATCTGTAGGCGTTAAAAGATAAACTGGCCCTGTCGCGGAACCATTTATCACTCCTATGGGTAATCCACCTGAGCAAAGGGCCTTAAGCTCATTATACCGCGTTGCCTCATTGCCCGTTAAGTTCTTTCCAGATCCGATAAAGGAAACCCATGAATTGCTGTTTGAATTATAATATGTACCGTCTGATGCGTAGATCGTTGATCCGCTGGTGGCGATATTACTTGTAGCGCCCGCTATCTGAAGCGTCCCTAATGATTTAAAAGTATTGCCTTCAAGCTTATAGACCCTCCGGCCGAATTGTATTACAATTGCATTATCCACTTTAATTATGTCAAGTATCATATCAGTAGAACTGATTGAACTAAAATCCCATGAATTAAGTGTGCCTGGTGAAGAGCCCGCTGTTGAACCTACAGATCCGATTTTAAATAACTTTCTTTCATTAGCACACCAGAGTACCGTTTCTTCATCCGGGTCAGAGAAAAACTTTCTTAGAAATCCGGTCATGCCGACCGAAGATATCTCTTCAATCTTTTTAAATGTATGTGGAGCTGCAACAGCCGTTTCTACCCAAATCTCATTCCCTGAAATACCCCATAATCTATGGAAACCCTTCTTGGCCGGTATTATATTGGTGAAGCGCCCGGGGCCGAATGCATCTTTTGGTACAGGGTATTCAAAAGAGGGTGAACCGTTGTTAAGATTATACATTCCGTATTTATCTGCCGAAAGATCCGTATTGCTCCAGAATATATTGAATTCCCTGTCCTTTTCAGCATCGAAACTGGAGGGTATAAAATTTGTAGTAACAAAATTCGGTGTGAATGAAGACCACAAAGGGGAACCGGAACCTTGGTATTTGTGAACACTCCAGAGCATTTTCGTCCGATCCACGATCTGAACATAAGGTCCTTTATTGGTCACATAAAATGAACCCAGATTGGGAATGATAAGATTACCGGCGACAAGAGGCAAGGGAATTTTTTTATAAGTGGCAAGCGAACCAACAGTGCTGCCAACTCCATCGTTTGCGGGCACTGTAGGGGTGCCCTTTGTAGCTACAGGATCCTTTCCGCAGCCTAACATGCCAAGGAATACTAATACTAATAAAATTGTTTCTGATGTCAATCGTTTCATTTTACCTTCTATTTAAATACCTGTACCAAATTTATTGCAAAGCTGGTCGCAGAGAAATACCTAAAAGAGGGTATTTTTTAATAATAGTAAGCTGGAGTCACTGCCTTGACGCTAATAAATTATACTTAAGAGTAAGTAATCTGTAAAAATATTCCCGGCTTTCGGTACTTTCGCTTTCTAACCGATAAGAAATTTATGATCAATAAAGTCGTTACTGACGCCGATGAGGCTATACGTGATATAGCCAACGGCATGACACTTATGCTGGGAGGGTTTGGCTTATGTGGTATTCCCGAAAATTGCATAAATGCCCTGGTAAAAAAAGGTGTGACCGGTCTGACCTGTATTTCAAATAATGCAGGTGTAGATGATTTTGGGATCGGTCTGATGCTTCAGAAAAGACAGGTTAAGAAAATGATCTCTTCCTATGTGGGTGAAAATGCCGAATTCGAAAGGCAATTATTAAGCGGTGAACTTGAAGTTGAACTCATTCCCCAGGGAACCTTGGCTACCCGCTGTATGGCTGCCGGTTACGGTATGCCTGCAATTTTTACCCCTGCCGGTGTGGGGACTGAAGTAGCTGAAGGTAAGGAAATCAGGAATTTCAATGGTAAGGATTACCTGATGGAGTATGCTTTCGAAGCAGACTTTGCCTTAGTGAAAGCCTGGAAAGGTGATACTGCAGGGAATCTTATTTTCCGTTCTACAGCACGTAATTTTAATCCGGTAATGGCTATGGGCGGCAAGATAACTGTGGCCGAAGTGGAAGAGCTCGTTGAAGCAGGTGGTCTTGATCCCGACCAAATTCATACCCCCGGAATTTATGTGCACCGCATTTTTCAGGGAGTGAACTATGAAAAACGAATTGAACAAAGAACGGTAAGACCACGAATTTGAAATCAGCGGATTACTGCAAAATTTCAGATTGAAAAATTCAAATCATCATGTTAGATAAAAACGGTATAGCAAAACGCATTGCAAAGGAAATTAAGGATGGATATTATGTCAATCTGGGTATAGGAATTCCTACACTGGTGGCAAATTATATCCCCGAAGGAATTGATGTGGTCTTACAATCTGAGAATGGTTTGCTGGGAATGGGTCCCTTTCCCTTTGAAGGGGAAGAAGATCCGGATCTTATTAATGCCGGAAAACAGACTATAACCACATTGCCCGGCTCTGCAATATTTGATTCAGCTATGAGCTTTGGAATGATCCGTTCTCAAAAAGTTGATCTAACCATCCTGGGAGCTATGGAAGTTTCTGAAAAAGGGGATATAGCCAACTGGAAGATTCCCGGGAAAATGGTAAAGGGTATGGGAGGTGCTATGGACCTTGTTGCATCTGCAAAAAACATCATCGTAGCAATGCAGCATGTAAATAAAGCCGGTGAAAGTAAATTGCTCCCTGAATGTTCCCTTCCTTTAACTGGTGTAAGATGCGTTAAGAAGATCGTTACGGAGCTTGCTGTTCTGGAAATTTTACCAATGGGGGGTTTTAAATTGCTTGAGCGGGCTCCCGGAGTAAGTGTTGAAGAGATCCAAAAGGCTACCAGCGGTAAGCTGATCATTGAAGGGGAGATTCCCGAAATGGATATTTAGATCAGTCAGGGTTTTTATCAGTAAAAACCTTTTTACGTAATTCAGCTGAGATCTCATCCGTCACCTTAATGATCTCATCAGGTACGTTATCGTTATTTGTTATTATCTGGTGACATCCTTGCTTATAGGGTAGCAAATAATCTTTGAAGGCAGGAATAACATGATTATTCCACTTATACAACACATCATCCTCAGGATAACCCCGTTCTATCAGATCCCGTTTTAAACGACGTTTCAGTGCAATGTCTTCTTCAGTATCAATAAAGATCTTTAAGTCGATGAGGGCAGCTATTTCTTTGAAATGAAGAATGAACAAGCCCTCAACAATTAGAATTGGAGCAGATCTGATCTCTAAAAGTTTAGGCTCAGCATTGGGATTATTAAAGGTATATTCTTTTTGAAAAACGGTATCTCCATTTAACAGCTTTGAAATATCGGCGAGGAACTGCTCATTATCAATGGTTGAAGGCACATCAAAATTATACAGTTTATTTTCCTCTGCGGTCATATTATGCGCAACCCTGAAATAATAATCATCCTGGGATACAAGGCAAACCTCATGCTCTTTAAAATGATTTAAAAAACAATTTAAAAACAAGGTTTTTCCCGAACCGCTTCCTCCTGCAATACCAATTACATAGGGCTTTTTATTCATTTGGTACACCGTATACTATAGTGGATTGAAATCTTCTGTCTCTTGCTCCGATCAGATCAGCAGCAGCTCTCGTGATTACAATTATAGCATCTTTAGTCGATTCGTTCATAGTAAATTTACCAACAACCTTTACAAAGGTGCTTTTTCCGGTCATTGGGTTAGTAATTTTAACAACTGTACCAATGGGAGCGCTTTGATGAAGACCAAGCATTTTTGACCCATCAAAATTATCATCGGATATCCACAGTGCTACACCCCGTTCCTCCACTTCACGCAGGCCGTATCTGGCAGGAGGCAATTTTAGACGGTCGCTGGCATTCAGACTACTGTCAATAACGGTAGGGGTATTGCGTGAATCAGCCCGGGGAATATTAAGTTCGGCCGGAGGGGGATCAATTTGTGCAGCCGCAGTTCCGTATGGAACCTTGATGATCTGCCCCACGGCTAAACTGTTACCTTTCAGATTATTCAATATTTTCAGATCTTCCACCGTGGTATTGAATTTTTTAGCTATTAAAAGAAGATACTCCCGGGGCCCGACCTTGTAATCCACTACAGCCATTTTTGCTTTGATCACTGCACCGGGCTTCTCTGTGGAAGCCTGGACCTGCTGTACGGCAAAAGGTCGCTCTGTTGGCACCCTCAGAATGGTACCTATCTGTAAACTTCTGTTACTGTTGAATTGAATAATGGATTGCGGGCTTACCTGATATTTACGTGCTATGGAATAATAACTCTCTTTTGCCTCCACTTTATGAACAATGCTTTTTTTGCCGTTGAGATTTTCTACACTCATTGAATCTATAGCAGCACTGGCTGTGCTGATTGAGAGGAGAAGGTATATGGATAAAACTAGTCTGTGGAACATTTATTGGTTTTATTTGTGCAATTATACGGAATATGATAGTAGTTGCCGTTTATTACGGATATAGAACAGGTGATTTTTCTGGATAAAGAACGCTTCCGGTTGTAGTTTTTGTATACCGGAAATAAGAATATCATCAAGTAAAATGCTATCCTCCTGATATACAATCAATCTTTGTTGCATGAATTTGTTAAAAACCTCGTGAAAACTAAGGATGGTGAGGTCGTTGTGAACTAAGGCGGAAATTTCCCCGATCAATTCCCCGTGATTGATCCAATCGGGAAGTTTAAAGTAGGGATCCGGCTGAGCCAGTCTTACCTTAATCTCAGGGAGCGTCGAAAGAGGCGGATCTACAGGCCCTGACGTGAACTGATCAATCCAAAAATACCTGCGCGGCATTATTCTGGGATCATAAACCTGGATAGCAGACTGACCGGTCTGATTTAATGAGATATTAAATTTTGACCATAAAACAGCTCCGTTCGCGGCATCAACTGAGATGATCCCCTTGCTTTCAGGACTTGTTTGATCTTCATACCCTTTAATAAGCAAATTATCTTTTGAAAGGTATTCAAGACTTAAATTCCAGGCTTCCTGATAGCTAAGTTCTTTGAAATTGATTTTCCCGGTTTGGAAATTCAATACACTGAACGAAACCATCTTAAGCTCTGAATCACGGCTTTCAATAGCAAGGAGGCCCGTTTCATCATTGATTTTTATTTTCCAGATAAGCCCGGTAAATATTTCAGAAACAATGGGCTTCAGTAAATTTTCAGGTAAACTCATTGATGCAAAAATACATTTTTACATTCATTGCCTAAATGACTCAGATCCTGAACATTCAGGCAGGAAAATTGTATAGCATATATTATTAACCGAAGAACCATATCATTATGAATGCAAAAGAAATTAGTCTGGAAGAAAAAGAGATCCGGCCAATTGTTGATCAGTTAAATGATCTTCTGGCAAATTATCATATCCATTATCAAAAACTCAGAGGATGTCACTGGAATGTGAAGGGTTCTCATTTTTTTACGCTTCATATTAAATTTGAAGAGTTGTATACCAATGCACTACAAACTATTGATGAATTAGCCGAACGTATCCTGACTTTGGGTAAATCTCCCTACAGTACCTTTACAGATTATATTAAGGTTTCAACGTTAAAAGAAGTGAACACGATAGGAATGAAAGATACGGATATGGTTACAGCCATAATGGATGATTTCAGTAAACTGATAGAGATGGAACGGGAAATCATGACCACCACAGCAGAGGCAGGGGATGACGGAACCAATGACCTGATCAACACTTTTATGCAGTTTAAGGAGAAAAATAACTGGATGCTCCGTTCTTTCGTTGGAAAAAATTAAGGCCAACCAAACCATATCATAGTTTAAAACTGCCATACGAGTACAGAATTTACTTTTAAATCTCTTTTGATTTCATTATTACTGTATTTCTGCGCACTTAAAATCGGGAAACGGCTATTCTTTTTAATTAAATTCAGGTTAGCCGGGTATGTGCAGGAGAGTATTATTTTCTTATTTTTATTAGCTTAGAATAATATTCAGGGTAAAGACAGGTGCTTTTAGGCTTTTCTGAACCATGATAAATTTAAAGGGCTGATGATTATGAAGAAATTTTCTATTGTAATTACACTCTGTTTATTTGGCTTATTAAGTTTCGCTCAAACAGAGCCGGTAGGAATATTTCAAAATCATGCGGATATCGGTGAGCCGAAGCTTACAGGTTCTTCCCGGTATGATGCCGAAACCCAAACATATTTTATTAAGGGCGGTGGTGAAAATTTATGGTTTAACAAAGATGAGTTCCAGTATCTGTATAACAAGATCAAGGGAGATTTCTTACTCACAGCAAATTTTCAGTTTATAGGGGATAAAGGCAACGCGCATCGCAAAATAGGCTGGATGATACGCGAATCAGCTGATGAAGCTTCAGCGAGTATCAATGCCGTAGTTCATGGTGATGGCCTTACGGTATTACAGTGGAGGCCATTGAGAGGTGCTTTTATGCGCGACCCGCAGGATGAAATATTCTACGCCAAGAAGACTCTTTTTCAGGTAGTGCAGATGGAAAGGCAGGGAAAAAAGATAACCATGCGGGTGGCTAACTGGGGCGAACCGCTTCAGGAAGTTGGAAGCCATGACATGCCGGACATGCCTGATGCAGTACTGGCGGGTTTATTTATTTCATCACATGATCCCGAAGTTGCTGAAGAAGCCCGGGTCTGGAATGTCCGGATTGATAAGCCAGTTCCTTCCAGTTATCATCCTAACCCCCAGATCCAGAAAACCCTTAGCTCCAATCCGGGAATTTTGGGATGCCGGCTTGAAACCATGACTATTGCAAATGGCAGGAGAAAGGTGATCATGGAGAGTAGCGGACGGTTTGAAGCCCCTAACTGGATGCCTGACGGAAAGAAATTACTGTTCAACCAGGGTGGAGCCTTATATACTATCCCGGCAGGAGGGGGAAGTGCGGAAAAATTAAATACAGGGGAAGTGACGCGGATCAATAATGACCATGGCATCTCCTTTGACAATAAAATGCTGGCTATAAGCGCAGCAGGGGCCAGCGGGGGGTCGGTGATATATGTTTTGCCTTTAGCAGGTGGTATTCCCAAACAAATTACAGCGGAAAGTCCTTCTTACTGGCATGGCTGGGCGCCAAATAATAAAGAACTTGTTTTTGTGGGACAGCGCGATGGCAGCAAGGTTTATAATTTATACGCTGCCAATATAAATACACGTGCCGAATGGGCCCTTAGTACCAATACTTCGGGACATGTTGACGGTCCAGAATATTCTCCCGACGGAAAATATATTTACTATAACGCCAACCCTACAGGTACCATGCAGATATGGCGGATGAAGCCCGACGGAACCGGGAAAGAACAGCTTACTTTTGATGAGAACAACAACTGGTTCCCCCACATTTCACCAGATGGTAAATGGATTGCCTACATTTCTTTTCTACCGGATATTCATCCGGATTCCCATCCTTCTTATCAAAAGGTAACTTTACGATTGATGCCGGTAAATGGAGGGGCTCCAAAGGTGATGGCTTATCTGTATGGAGGACAGGGTACAATCAATGTGAATTCCTGGTCGCCCGACAGTAAATCAATTGCCTTTGTAAGTAATTCTGAAAAAGCAGAAACCAAATAATCATGGTTGCGTTCAGAATATGAAATGATTCTCGCTCAGGTATCGCATCAAGCCACCCTTATATTCAAATCGTACAAACCTGAAGTTTTTAAAAAGGGATCCAATATAAAAAGGCTGATCATTGGAATATGACACAGCCTCTTTATTTAAAATCTGCTTCCAACGGTTAAGAATACATTATTCCGGGTGTTTTTAACAGAGGCGGTTGGTTCTGTGGCCGAATTCAACAAATAAGGTTTCATATCCGTATTATATGCCACATTCTGATAGGTTAGGTCAATATAGTAGTTGTTTACCCTGTACCCAAGGCCACCGCTATAGGTAGTTGTTTTAAACTCATTTCCCCTGTTCTTATATGGATTTCCCTGGATTCCATATCCGGCTCTCAGCATGAGCTGCTCGATTTTATACTCTGCGCCCAGCCGGTAATTAACGGCGCTCTTGAAGTTGTTCATTACTGCATCGTTATTATCCTTGATGACATCCGTATTGCCATTTTCAGCAGCCGAAAAATTAATTTTGGAATAATCGACATAATCCACATCTGCAGAAATAAATCCCTGATTATTGAAAAATATCCCAATACCACCGCTTAGTTTCAGCGGAGTGCGAAGTTTATAAGTAAAATCATAGGTCTGGGAATCATTTAGAAACTGAGAATCAACCCTGTTTTTGCCATATTTGGTATCCAGAACCTCGGTGTAACTGTCGTCAATAGTGTACCATGTAGGGCTTTCTACTGTTGCTCCAAGACGCACATTGGGTGCAGGACGGAATATAGCTCCTACTTTTGCATTGATACCTGATCCTCTTGTAACCTGGTCCTGCCTGTATGATAATTGATAATTATTATTCTCAGTGACGTTAAATCCAGTTTCCTTAAATTCTGCATTGGAATTATAACTGATACTCGAAAGGCCGATACTCGCCCCCAAATAAAACTGATTGCCATAATTTGCACCGAATGTAAAGTCGAATTCTGACTGCGAACCGGTTCTGATATCGTTCTTGGACTGTTCGTTATTTACCTCGGTTTCGGGGAAGTAATAGCCGGAAGCATCATAACCGATCAGATAGTTGTCATAGGCCATTCTTTCCAGTGTCCCGGTAGGAAGGGTGTTGGGAGCTCCATAATTGTCTGTAGCAAGTTCGGAATAGTAGTCAGCTATTGAATTCTTACTGTTTTTACCAGAGTAACTGATATTGTTCCCAAATGCATTCGTTCTGTTATATCCCAGGCCAAAGTTAATACTTATCCATCCTTCATCAAGTTTTGAACCTGCTGGTTTAGACAGGGTATGGTTAAAAACAACGGCAGCATGGGCCAGGTTGAGCTGATCTTTTTTTCCTATTGTTGTCTGGCCAAGGTAGTCGGCATCTGCATTATAGAAATTAAATTCAGGGCTTATGCTGAATTCAGAACGGGTGAATAAGCCAATGCCTGCGGGGTTACTACCTACGGAACTCAGATCGCCGCCGATACCGGTTTGAGCGCCTATTGCCTTAAATCTGGCTGTACTCCCATGCTGGGACTGAGAAAAGCGTAATGCATCGGCTGAATACTGAGCATGTAAGTCTCCGCTGGCAACCACTATGGTTGCCAGGAATAAAAAGTATCTGAATTTCATAAATTTTTAATCTCTCTCTGGATTTAATTCCCTCTTGACGGACGCGCGCCGCCTGTTTCATTACTGTTCCGGCCCCCGCTATTGGAAGGAGATGAACTGTTTTGTGAACCTGAATCCTGTCTTGGTGCTGTAGAGATCCTCTCCGGAGCAGTGGCTCTCGGAGGCTGATTTTGACTTACCCTTGCCGGGCGGGGTGTAGTAGTTTGTGTTCTTGTTCCGGAGTTACCTGGAGTTGTTGAGGAATTATCATCATAACGTTCGGCACGTCCGCGGGACTGGATAACGTTTCCATTGCCGCTTCTGATTATACTGCCCGCTCCACCGGTAACTGAACCTCTGTCATAACCGATATTGTCGCCGGCCCTGTTTGGTCTTGGGCGATAGTTAGGGGAGGAATAAACCGGACGGTCATTGCCATATCCGTAATAATTGCCATAAGAACCGCGTCCATAACCATATCCATAAGGGTTCCATGAGTTATAATAGGAGTAAGGGCCCCAGAAATTTGATCCGCTATTATATCCGTAATATCTCCATGGGTTATAATTGTAATACCCGTTGCTTATTCCAACAAGAATAGTCGGTCCGCCAAAATAGTTATTGGAATAAAGCCCGCTATAAAAAGGATCATAGTTATAACCATAGATACTGTTATAATAACCCAGAGAGGGTGAATAACTTCTGAAACGATAGATCCGCGAGGAATAATCGCTTAAATACCCGTCATTTCTATAAGAGTTACCATATAATTCCTCATCTGTAACATAATCAGCTTTAGGTTTTTCTACCGCCTGTTCAATGACTACAGCTTCCTTAGCCTGAGCCAGGGAATAATAAACATCATCATTCTGGTCAACTTGCTGGGCAGTTTTTGTTGTTGCGCAAGCTCCGATCAGGAGCATGGATGGAATAGCGAATAAGTGAATGAATTTCTTTATCATGATGGCAGGAGTTAGAATTTACTATTAACGCTTAATTATGACGATGGTTTTAAAGGAATGGTTGCACGTCAAAAAATTATAATACATCATGTAGTTTTATAACTTTGTCAGGCAAACTATTCAATTATAAAAATACAAATTTTATTCTATACATAAAAGATGAGCAAGGGTTTAACAAGCAGAGATGATGATTATTCACAGTGGTACAATGAACTTGTTACAAAGGCCGATATGGCAGAGCATTCTGCCGTAAGGGGATGTATGGTCATAAAACCCTATGGCTATGCTATTTGGGAAAATATGCAGGCTGCTCTGGATAAAATGTTCAAAGATACCGGGCATAGTAATGCCTATTTCCCATTATTCATCCCAAAATCATTTTTTTCAAAAGAAGCCTCCCATGTTGAAGGATTTGCCACGGAATGTGCAGTGGTTACACATTACCGTCTGAAGAATGACGGCAATGGCAATATCATTGTGGATGAGGATGCCAAACTTGAGGAGGAGCTTATTGTAAGACCCACTTCAGAAACCATCATCTGGAATACATACAAAGGCTGGATACAGTCTTACCGTGACCTTCCGATACTCGTAAATCAATGGGCCAATGTTGTCAGATGGGAAATGCGTACCCGTCTGTTTCTGAGAACCGCAGAATTTTTATGGCAGGAAGGTCATACCGCTCATGCAACTTCCCAGGAAGCCATTGAGGAAACGGAACGTATGCTTGATGTTTATGCCGATTTTGCCGAAAACTGGATGGCTATGCCGGTTATCCGCGGAAGAAAAACGGCAAATGAGCGTTTTGCAGGAGCATTGGATACCTATTGTATTGAGGCTCTGATGCAGGATGGAAAAGCACTTCAGGCAGGTACATCCCATTTTCTGGGGCAGAATTTTGCCAAAGCTTTTGATGTTAAATTTACAAGTAAGGAAGGCAAACTGGATTATGTATGGGCTTCATCCTGGGGTGTATCTACCAGGCTTATCGGAGCCTTGATAATGGCCCATTCTGATGATTCGGGTTTAATACTGCCTCCAAAACTCGCGCCTATCCAGGTAGTTATCGTTCCTATTTACAGGTCAGACGAGGAACTGGAAAAAATCACGGAAGTAGTCAGTGAACTTACAAAGAGTCTCAAATTAAAAAACATATCTGTGAAATTTGATAACCGGGATACCCTCAGACCCGGATTTAAGTTTGCAGAATATGAGATGAAAGGTGTTCCTGTTCGACTTGCAATAGGTGGCCGCGATCTTGAGAACGGCACGGCAGAGATTGCCCGCAGGGATACCAAAGAAAAGCAGACGATCTCCAGAGAAGGTTTGGCCGAGCATATAGAACAGCTTTTGGTTGATATCCAGGAAAGCATATATAACAAGGCCTTAAAGTTCAGGGAGGAAAGTACCAGGGAGGCAAATTCCTATGAGGAGTTCAAAACGATTCTGGACGAAAAGGCCGGATTTATTTCTGCCCATTGGGATGGAACTTCTGAAACTGAAAAGCGAATCAAGGAAGAAACAAAAGCTACTATCAGATGTATTCCTTTGAATAATAAACAGGAAAACGGTATTTGTATGGTAACTGGAAAACCATCAACTCAGCGGGTTTTGTTTGCAAGAGCTTACTAACTCAGATAATAATTTATTGAGATATGGAAGAGATTAATTCGTATGAGCATATTCTCAAACTTTTAGAGAATAAAGCTTCTGTAAAGCAGAAAATATATTCTACCACCACCGGCGTTTTTAACCGCTTTAAAGCTGCACTTGAAACTATCGGCGCTGATATGCAAACCGATTTTAAAGATAAAGATCCCAAATTAGAAATATCCTATTCAGACAAAGGCGATTTTGAAGCACAACTGAAATTTTCCGGTGATGTATTGGTAATATCAATGCATAGTAATGTATTCAGTTTCCCCCCTGAACATGAGATAAATAAACTGAAATACGTGATCGATGAGCCTTCAAGAAAATATTGCGGGATTATTCACATTCATAATTTCCTGGCAGATTCTCTTAAATACAACAGGGGGGCAGACCTCGGTTATCTGATCGGGAGGATATTTATCAATAAAGAAGAGCATTTCTTTGTAGATGGCCAAAGCCAGCTGGGCTTCCTTTTTAATTCCTTTGGAAAGGGAAAGATCAAAAAGGATCAGATCAGGAAGATCATTGAACTCGCCATCATTTACTGTATGGATTTCGATCTTTTAACCCCTCCCTTTGAAACGGTCAGGCAGATCACCCTGGAAGAGAAGCAATATATGGGCTCAAATTCAGGTTATCCGACGGGTAAACGAATGGGGTATAAATTCAGGACCGAAATCGAACCATTGATCTTCCCCCTGAACCGCAGGAAAACGTAGCAGAACCTTAAAAACTAACCATTTGATTAAATATTAGTATGAAATTCGGAACCAAAGCAATACATGCAGGTCAGGAGCCTGATCCAACTACGGGAGCCATAATGACTCCAATATATCAAACCTCCACATACTGGCAGAAATCCCCCGGAGAGAACAAAGGGTTTGAATATTCAAGAGGGACAAACCCAACACGTAAAGCTTTGGAATCATGTCTGGCGGCATTGGAAAATGCAAAATATGGTCTTGCATTTTCTAGCGGAATGGGAGCTACCGATGCTGTAATGAAATTACTTAGTCCGGGTGACGAAGTAATTACCGGAAACGATCTGTATGGCGGATCTTACAGGATATTTACCAAGATATTCGCTAATTATGGTATCAAGTTCCATTTTATTGATCTGTCTGATGCAGAACATATAAAAGCGTATCTCAATGATAAGACTAAACTAATCTGGATCGAGACACCCACAAATCCCACCATGCAGATTGTTGACATTGCTGCCGTGGCTGCAATTGCTAAGTCAAACAATATTCTTTTAGCAGTAGATAATACCTTTGCCTCACCTTACCTTCAAAACCCCATTGATCTGGGTGCTGATATTGTAATGCATTCGGTTACAAAATACCTCGGCGGGCATTCTGACGTGGTTATGGGTTCCTTAATGGTAAATGATGATGATCTGTATAAGCGGTTATGGTTCATATATAATGCATGCGGTGCAACACCGGGTCCGATGGACAGCTTCCTGGTATTAAGAGGATTAAAAACGCTCCATCTCCGTATGAAGGCACATTGCGAAAACGGAAGACAGATCGCTGAATTTTTAAAAACTCATCCAAAAGTAGATAAGATCTATTGGCCTGGTTTTACAGATCATCCTAATCACGACATTGCAAAAAAACAAATGCGCGATTTTGGGGGAATGATATCAATTACGTTAAAAGGTGCTGACCTGAAGGAAACCTATCGTATTGCATCTTCATTTAAGGTTTTTTCTCTAGCCGAATCCCTTGGAGGAGTAGAATCCCTCATCAATCACCCTGTTTCAATGACCCATGGCTCAATTCCAAAAGAAGAACGCGAAAAGGTCGGCGTTACCGATAATCTTTTGCGTTTAAGCGTCGGGGTAGAGGACATTGAAGATCTTCTGGAGGATCTGAAGCAGGCCTTGGCTTAGTGCACGGGGTTTAGGCTTACAAATCGATTTCACCATGTCTGAACATGTAAATCCTGATGACTTTTTAGATGTTAAAGATTTTCTTGACAGAAAAGCTGATCAATATAATCGCCCCAGCTTTATTGCCAATGATCCCATAAGTATACCCCATCTGTTCAGTAGGAAGCAGGATATTGAGATCATGGGATTTTGGGCCTCCATGCTCGCCTGGGGACAGAGGAAAACGATCATTAATAAATGCAATGAACTTATCCGTTTAATGGATGGGGCACCCTATGATTTTATTATGCATCATCAGGATAGTGATCTCAAACGTATGATGGGGTTTAAGCACCGTACTTTTAATGATACGGATACGCTTTATTTTATTGAGTTTTTTAAACATCATTACAGCCTGAACCCCTCACTGGAAAATGCTTTTACCTCTGATTTTGTCAGCAGGAGCATAACCGAATTCCGGCCTGAATTTTCAGATGAAAATATGGACAGTTATGGACAAACTGAACTTTCCTCACCTCCTTGCTATTTAAATGAAATTAAAGTACATCCCAGGGAAAGACTAGTAGAAAATGCATTGAATTATTTCAGAAAGTATTTTTTTTCACTTCCGGATTTTCCAGGAAGGACCATTAAACATGTATCATCACCTTCTCAGAAATCAGCCTGCAAACGTCTGAATATGTTTTTACGCTGGATGGTCAGGGATGATAAGCGGGGCGTTGATTTTGGAATATGGAAAAGTATTCAATCTTCTGAACTGATCTGTCCAACCGATCTGCATGTGGAGCGGGTTGCCAGGAAGCTTAAACTCATCACCCGAAAACAGGTAGACTGGCAAACTGCATTGGAATTAACTGAAAATCTTCGACATTTTGACCCAAATGACCCGGTAAAATATGATTTTGCATTATTTGGCTTAGGAATTGAAGAGCAATACCAAAACCAAATGATATGAAATATTTAATAACCACACTTTTTTCTTTAGTTCTATTACTTAATACAGTTCTTGCACAGGATAATTCACCTTACGAAACTTCCTTTAAAGTTGATGCTCCGATTATTGCAGGAAGCCTTGGACTTGGATATCTTGGTGTTTCCATGATAAAGGATAAGCCGGATCTGACCGATGCAGAACTTTCATCCAGGACAGTAAATAGTGTTAACGGCTTTGACAGGTTCAGTGCCGGGAACTACTCTGAATCTGCCGATAAAAACAGTTACATTCCATTTTATGCATCTTTTGCAGCTCCGGTATTGATGCTTTTAAATAAGAACGAAAGAAAGAAAGCCGGACAAGTGATGGTTCTTTTTACAGAATCTATGGCAATTACAGGAGCAATGTTCAGTTTAAGCGCGGGAGGCATAGATAGAAGCAGACCCCTTGTATACAGTGACAGCGCTCCACTGGATAAACGTAAGGATGGAGATTCTCAAAGATCCTTTTATGCCGGTCATACCGCCGCCACAGCAACAGCGACTTTCTTTCTGGCTAAAGTTTTTCAGGATTTCAACCCTGATTCAAAAGCAAGGCCATATATATGGGCAAGTGCAGCGGCTGTTCCTGCGGTAGTTGGTTATCTGCGTTTAAGATCAGGAAGTCATTTTCTCAGCGATAATCTTCTTGGCTATGCTTTAGGAGCCGGGGTAGGAATCCTGGTGCCTCATCTGCATAAAAAAACCAATAAGAGCAATCTAAATTTAAGCCCTGCAATGATCAATGGCCGTCAGGGTGCCAGTCTTGTTTATACTTTGAAATAATCCCCTTCTTTGACATTAAATTATGCTCACCATGTGGATTGAGTTCACCTGGTGAGCATTCGGTTATTTCTTTGATACAGGTTTAATTTCATTTTCCCTTTCAAGCTTCTCGATCAATTTTTTGCTCTTTAATCTTAGTTTGGGGAATCTCATCGGACTTCGGTCAGGATTTTCATCTCCCAATAATACCCCCCATTGCTTGAACATATCGGAACGGTCGAAAATTATTTTTAATACAGCAATAATTGGAAGCGCAAGGAACATTCCGGATACTCCCGTCAGAGAGCCGGCAATAAAGACTCCAAGTATGGCAGCGAATGCATTTATTCTCACCTTGGAGCCTACAATCCGGGGCATGAGGATATTATTGTCAAGGAATTGAACAAAGGCGATAACCCCCAGAACGGTAAATATTGGCCATAATTCCTGCGAGGAGGTAAGTGTCAGCAGAACCCCGATAAGGTTACCTATCAATGCGCCCACATAGGGGATAAGATTTAAAAGTGCAAAGATAACTCCGATAAGTATGGCATGCTTAATCCCAACGATCATTAAAATACCGCCAAGAAGTATAGTAACGTATGCTATCTGGATCAGCAAACCTATCAGATAGCTCTTGATTATAGCCTCGGTCTCTCTCATGCCTTCCTCAATTTTTTTATGCTGTGCCGGGTCAAACCATATAAATACAAAGCGGAGAAGAAGGTTTTTGTAGGAAAGAAACAGATAAATGTAAATCGGAACAAGTCCGATAAAAACAAAGGCTGAGGTTAATGAAAGAGCCGCACCACTAGCCACATTTCCTGCATAAGAAACTAATTTATTGCTTTGTTCCTTTAGGAATTTAAGTTGTTCCTGGGTTGTAAAATCAGTTTTCTGATTTATCCAGTTACTTAATGAATTTAAATGCACCGAGATGTTTTTCTGGATCTGGGGGAAGTCGGCAACAAATCTGCTAACCTGGGACGAAAAAAACCATACCAGTCCTGCAATTATTACTCCAACCAATAGTATTGGCAAGATGATAGCCAAAGGTTCAGGGAATTTTTTTGATCTCAGAAATCTGTATACCGGCAAAAGAACAATGCTGAGAAAAAACGCCAGTAAAAAAGGCATAATAATGCCCTGACCAACAACTAAAAGGGAGCCGATCAGATAGATTCCCAATAATTCAATAGATCTTTTAACAGTAACCGGCATTTCTTTCATAGTCTTATCATTTGTAATTGAATGGGTAATTTCGCTTTAAGTTTGCAGATATGCGAGTTATAGCTTTATAATTATTTTTTAAATATTTCCCGGTCTAAGATAAAAATTAGTGCTGAATACTAATATTGCTTTACTCATTTGCAAACAAAAGATCTTCTGTTACCTTTGCCATTGCTTTTGGTTCCCGATATCATTATCGGGATTAAAAGGGAACCGGGTGAGAATCCCGGACAGTCCCGCTGCTGTGTTCTCTATAACGGTTATTCAAATTTATGGTCACTGTTTCCGCCTGCCGGAAATGGGAAGGCCGGATAACCGAGAGTAAGTCAGAAGACCTGCCTGAGCATTTATTATATTCATAGCTTTCGGGGATTGAAGCTTGGATGGATTGTGCACCAGTGCATTCCATTTCTAGTATTCCTTCATTCTGTTTGCTGTGGGACAAAAACTCACAACAAAATGAAAACAAAAAAACTTTATGTTGGTGTAGGCCTGGGGCTTGCACAACTGGCATTGCTGAACAGCTTTGCTGCCGCACAGGAAAAACCTGTGGGCCTGTTAGACGAAGTGGTTGTAACTGCCAGCCGCTCTCCCAAAAAGCTTTCCGAAATCGGGAAGGTCGTGCGGATTATATCTGCTGAAACCCTTGCTAAAAGTCAGGGAAGGAGTTTACCGGAAGTTCTGAACAATGTAGCCGGGCTAACAATCGGTGGAAACGGCAATAATCCCGGCGATATTAAATCAGTTTACCTGCGGGGTGCCTCTGCCGGCAATACACTTATTCTCATTGATGGTATTCCGGTTAATGATGCTTCTGAGATTTCCGGGGAATATAATATTTCTGCGATATCAATTGATCTGATCGAGCGGATAGAGATTTTAAAAGGGGGTAACTCAACTTTATATGGCTCGGATGCGGTAGCGGGACTAATCAATATTATTACTAAAAAAGGATCCGGGGGCATTTCTGCAGACCTTTTGGCAACCGCAGGAAGCTATGACAGCTATAAGCAGGTTCTGAGCTTACAGGGGCAGATCGGTCAGACATCACTTTCTTTCAGTGGGTCAAATTTCGATTCTGAAAATTTCTCTACTGCATTACCTGGCAGAGGGGAAACTGATTTCGACAAGGATGATTTTCATCAGAAATCGGTTCTGTTCAACCTGGCCCAGAAAGTAAGTGAAAAAGTAACTTTAAGAGGGAATTTCCAGGCTAATAACAATAATGCGGGAATAGATAACGGGGCTTTCGCAGATGCGAAAGATTACAGGTACAGCAAGTCTTCATTTCTTGCAGGCATGGGGGGCAAAATTGTTCTGAACAGGGGTATTCTGAATTTTAACCTAAGTCAGAACAACCTGCAGAATTATTATAATAACAGGGGATCGCTTACTAGTAATGGCGGCAACATCACTCACCTTGAATCCAATCTGAACTATGCCCTGAATAATTTTGTTGATCTGGCGAGCGGTATCAGTTACCGGTATTCTGAAACAGATCAGAACAACCCGTTCAGCGCTGCGCTGAAAGCTGATAATAATATTAAAAGCGTATTCACTTCGGTTTTCCTAAAATCGAATTCTGGTTTCCATTTTGAAATAGGAGGACGCCTTAACAATCATAGTGAGTATGGGAACAACTTTACTTATACTCTAAACCCATCCTGGCTGATAACAGACCGGTATAAAGTTTTTGCAAATTTATCCTCAGCATACCGTATTCCATCCTTATACCAGCTATTTTCACAGTACGGAAATTTAAACCTTGAACCTGAGACTGCCACAAGCTATGAGGCGGGTTTTGACCTTGTGTTTTCTGATAAAATCAATCTCTCTGCGGCCCTTTTCCGTAGAGATATTGAAAATGTTATTGATTTCGGACAGATAACTACCGGTAAATTCGGATACATCAACCAAAACCGTCAGAATGATAGAGGGCTGGAAATTGAATTGAACTTAAAACCGCATTCAGCGATCAGTTTGAACGCTTTTTATGCTTTTGTTGAAGGTGAAGTGACAACGCCTGTAAATACTTCGTTTAATTTGTTCAGACGTCCAAAAAACTCCTTTGGCCTTAATGCGGGCTTAGATCTAAACCATGCACTCAGCATGAATATTATTTATAAATATACCGGCGACCGTAGCGACAGGTATTTTAACAGTTCAAATTTTAAAGTTGAGGAGGCTGAACTGGGATCTTACGGGCTTATTGATGCCTATGTTCAATATAAACCGGCAAAGAGACTTACCTTATTCACTGATATCAGGAATATTCTGGATGAAAACTATACTGAATTTGCCGGTTACCAGACTAAAGGTCTTAATTTCAGTGCAGGGTTTAAATTAGCTGTTAACTAAAATCGCCCGGATGTGGGGAATTAAGACCGGATACTAAATATTTAGGTTCAAAATAGCGATGGATGGAATATTCATCGCTATTTTTACTTAGTAATATTTCACAGGTAATATGATTAAAGCTGCCTTATTCTGGAGTGGAGGGAAAGATTCGGCTTTGGCCTTATACGAAGCACAGAAAGACCCTGAAATTGAAATAACAGCGATTGTAACTACCCTCAACCTGGAATATCGCCGTATATCCATGCATGGTATTTCTGAGGCAATGCTGGATAAACAGGCTGCGCAGCTTGAAATTCCCTTAATAAAGATGTGGGTGCCCAATGAGCCTGGAAACAATGCATATGAAACCGCCTTGCTCAATACCTGTCAGCAGCTTAGCAGGCAAGGAGTTGATACCCTGATTTTCGGGGATATTTTTCTGGACGATCTCCGTCTATACCGGGAAAGTATTATGGAACCGCTGGGACTTAAGTGCCTGTTCCCCCTTTGGAAAAAGCCTTCGGATCAGTTAATGAACTTGTTTTTAAGTTCAGGCTTTCAAACGATTACCTGCTGTATCAGTACTGCATTTCTTGATAAAAGCTGGCTTGGAAAACAAATTGATGAAAACTTTATACAGGATCTTCCGGACAATGTGGATCCCTGTGGTGAAAACGGAGAGTTTCACACGTTTTGTTTCGGTGGACCCGTATTCCGGGAAAGCATCCCATTTCAATTGGGGGAGGAAATATATAAGCCATTAACGATCAGGAAAAGCGATAAGGTAGAGGAAACGGGATTTCTATTTGTAGATATCTATTAACACTGAATAGTATGAAGAAGCTGATTGTTTTAACAGGAGCGGGTATTTCAGCTGAGAGTGGTTTACAAACATTCAGGGATTCGGGTGGCCTTTGGGAGGGTTATAGTGTATATGATGTTGCAACCCCGGAAGCCTGGCAGAGAAATCCAGAACTCGTTCAGAATTTTTATAATGAACGCCGAAAAGCAGTTCTTGCAGCAGAACCCAATGAAGCTCATAATGCACTGGTTAAACTGGAAGAGAAGTTTGAAGTCAGCATAATCACTCAGAATATTGATGATCTTCACGAGCGTGCGGGGTCAGCTAATATAATTCATCTCCACGGACTGATAACCAGATCACAATCCAATAGGGATCCTGGCCTTACGTATCCCGTGGAAGGTTCTGAAATAAGGATGGGAGAACTCTGTGAATTAGGCTCTCAGCTGCGCCCGCATGTTGTATGGTTTGGTGAACCCGTTCCACTAATAGAACGGGCAGCAGAGCTATGTTATAATGCCGACATATTCATAGTTACTGGAACTTCATTGCAGGTATATCCTGCGGCAGGACTTATCAATTTAGTGCCAGCCCACACACTCAGATATTTAGTGGATATAAATCCTCCATCCGGACTTTCTGATAATATCCGGGTTATCCGGGAAAGATCATCCACAGGTGTAGTGAAGCTGGTTCAACAACTTTTAGAAATTCAACCGGATTAGGCATTTGTGCAATTAAGGTATCAGGTTCAATTGTGAGGATTAAGCATATTTCCATCCTCAAGAGAAAAGAATGATTGCAAATACTCCTGATCTTAATTAACATTTCCGGATTTATTCCGCAGGGTTCAAAGAAATTTGCATTGGACAATCAGAGCCGGCCAAAACCCCGTTAATAACAATTGAACGTAAAATGTCTATACTCCAGACGGATCTAAGATCTGCCTAAGCCCTTTCTTTAAGCTTTAATTTTTTCTTTTATTTATGAATTAAGTACTTGATAAACAGCGTATTTATCCTTATATTCAATCAGGAATTAAGAAAATGGCTATTCATAACTCGGTACTTTTTCAAGGCTTCAGTGGAAGCATAAACCGTCAGCTGCTGTTCAGGCAATGCGGGGGGAAGACTGTTGTTTCTAAGTTTCCCGACCGAAGTGCTGTAATTTATTCAGAAACAGAAACGGGAGCGCTGACGGTTTGCAGACGCGGTATCTTTTGCACGGGTGGTCATTGCAGATCAGGGTCTGAAGCAGGTCTACAGCATCAAAGCTGCGGTACTGGGATTCCGATCGGCCTGGAATGCAGTGATTGCAGAGTATATGAGTGATCAGCAGCTGAAGGTCAGAAAGAAGAAAATCCGCTTTGACAGATCGCAGATCAACTATCCGGCAGACAGTAAACTGGAGATCAAGTTGTTTAAAACGGCAGAAGCGGAGCCCTTGGTTTTGGTTAAGCTATCGCACAAAAAGAAAAGAGACAGGACTATTGCCAGATACAGGCGTGACAGAGCCGGGTTTGACTGGGATTGGTGTACCGCAGAAACTGTAAGTTCAGCCTGGCCGGGTAACTGATCAGCTCAAAATAATCAGAAAGGCATTCCCGAATGATCAGGGCATTCAATGAACCGTGTATACAGGGTATTTAAATCCTGAATGCAGGCTGTTTCTCCGAAGAAGCCCTATAAATTTGAACCTGTTCCTTAATAATCTGCTGTTTTATGGCGGTAGAAATCAATAAAAAAAGGCTGCTCTTCTCAGGACAGCCTTTTTCGTAAAATAGAATACCGGATTATGCTTTTACAAGGACCGGATAGCGTTTAGACAAGAGATAAAAGCTGCTGAATAATACAGCAGAGAACATAAGATTACCTATTAACATATTTCTGAAAAAGGGTAAAGCTGCGGTATACGATGCTAATATTCCTGATAGGTTACGCGGGTAGGTTGTAATAGGGTAAAAGAATGCAAAGTTGGTGATCAGGTAAAATACTGATGCACTAATAAAAGAAGCCAAAACTACATTGGTTACATTGATCTTCTTTCTGATTAAAAATCCGCAGCCAACCATCGCGATAAATCCGGTATATACCAGCAAGCTGAAACCATTGCCAATAAAGATATCGGAAATTGCCATTGCAGCCAGGGGCATTATAAAGGCAAGACGCTTGTCAGTAAACTGAGCACCTGCGAAAATTGCCAATGCTCCAACTGCGGTAAAGTTCCATATATGTGGAATGAGGAGAGGCATAACCCTGGTTAAGGCAGCTGCAATAACCAATAGAGTTAATACTATAAAACGTGATGATCTGATGTGTTCCATGTGTCAAAAATAAGAAAAATATTCTTTGCTTTTAAAGCTATGTGAAATATCTCAAATTCAGTAAACTTCGCATATATTTGGCAAATATAAGGGTCAAAACTTAATTTGGTTTACTTGTATAAACTGCTATATATCAAGCAGTTTAGCTAATTACTGTTTACAAAAGATTTAAATAAACAGGATATTTGCAGGCTAAATGAGGGTTAATTTCAGAATTAAATTTGGTTATGCTATATAATAAATTAATATTCAATCAGTTACTCCTAATAACAGATCAGGAATCGTAGCGCTTATAGGCTGAATTAAAATCCGTTCTCATGTCATTAAATCGCTCAGTTGCACATTTTATAAATTCAGCATCCAGGAGTTGGAAAATACCATTCACCCCTTCGGGAACATCCAGCTCGGATAATTTATAGATCTGTTCAAACGTTCCCTTTTCCAGTTTAATTATGAATTTTTGGTTCATCGAAAAGATAGTGATCTTACAATCCGGATGTGGCAGTTCTGCTATAACTCTCATTTTGATAGGGTTGATTAATGATTATGTGGGATGATTCCCTCCAAAGGGTTGTGACCATTTATGGTGCCGCTTGCTGAAATCAGTCTGAAACGGGCAAACAGTTCTTCGGTGTACCAGTCTTCATTTCTGGTCTTTCTGATCACCTCGAGATGTTCCGGGGAGTTATATGCAAAGGATTTCATACTGTCTGCAGTTTTCCACACTGAAAAAGTAGCCTGTCTGAAAAATGGAGCTTCCCCGATACCTACCGAAGTAATATAACCGGGTGCCCTGCTCATAATCTCGGATACAGGTTGAACATTGGACCAGAAGTTTTTTAATTTACTTAAGCGGATACTAGCCCTGGTAAGGACTGCAATAGGTCCTTTATGATCTAAATCGGAGGAAGCGGAGTTAAAGGGCTGTTTTCCATTCCATTTCCCATGACTTGCCAGCGGAACACTTAATACAGTCCACTTCTCCTTGGTAAAGGCTTTCCACCATGAACTGATAAGGGAATGTTCATTAAATTTTTTGAAATCTTCGGCTGAGTTCCAAACTGCCAGAAGCCCCCATTGCTGTAAATCCGGATTCAAATCAAAACTTCCATTTTTTCCGCAGCCCAGTAATTTCCAAAAGGAGCATTTTGAGTTGAAACTTAAAGGAAGACGGTGAAGGGCCATGGCCAGAAAAGCAATTGGGGTAAACAGTCGGCGGTACCTCACGATGGTTAAAGAGACGATCATTAAACAGATCTTAATTATTTCTTACACAGGCCCCAAAGGTAATTTATCCAAATGTATTCTTCAATCCTTTTAAAAGAAAAAGTCTTCCCTTTTCGGGGAAGACTTTTTAAATAGTACTAAACAGTACCAGTATTAGTAATTACCACCTTTTTTACCTTTGCTATTTCCTTTTCCTTTGCTGCTTCCGCTTCTTTCATAACGATCATCATCCCTGTCATCATCTTTTCTGTCGTCATAACGTCTGTCATCAGTGCGTCTGTCATCATAAGGTCTGTCATCCTCACGTCGGTTACCCTCATAACGCGGATCATACCTGTTATCCATCTTTTTTCTCTGTCCTGGAGGCATTCCATGTGGATGCTGCTTCCTATTACTCTGACTGTCGTTTCTTAAATAGGTTTTAACCCTTTCCCTTCTCATCTCATAATGACCAGGTATAGTACGGCTTCCTATACCAAATACCCCTGAGGTACGGCGTTCAGGAACCCATACCCGGCGTTCACGCATTTCCCATCTGTATTCACCACGCTCGTCGCTGTAAACAGTATTATCATTAGTTGCTCCCCAGATCGTTTGATCTTCTCTGTACTGTGCTTGTGTATCGGTAGACCCCAATGCTGCAATGAGGGCGACCAGGAAAATAAATTTTTTCATTTTGCTTTTTATATTTAGGTATCTGCTCTTTATTAATCTTAATCTCTCCTGCTTAAATAAAACCGATTAGACTGTAGGAACTTTCTAAACAAATATTGGGGGTGAACATGAAGTTAAGATGAATTTTAACGATTAAATGGCTTTTGTTTTGTAATTCAATGTTAATTTTGAAAATGGCAGAAGACTTACAGATCATTAAGGGTGATAAAGCCCAACAGTATCAATCACTTATACCTCAAATTTCAGCTTTGCTCGAGGGCGAGAACGACGAGATTGCAAATATGGCTAATGTTTCAGCAGCCCTTAAAGAGCAGTTCGGTTTTTTTTGGGTGGGGTTCTATCTCGTAAAAGGTGATGAACTTGTACTGGGTCCATTCCAGGGTCCGGTAGCATGCACCCGGATCAGAAAGGGGAAAGGGGTATGCGGTTCATCCTGGCAAGATGAAAAAACACTTATAGTGGCTGATGTAGATAGTTTTCCGGGACATATCGCCTGCAGTTCTGCCTCCAGATCAGAGATCGTACTTCCCATAATCAGAAGTGGCAAAGTGCTAGGCGTTCTGGATGTTGACAGCAGCGAACTGAATTCTTTTGATGAAACAGATGCCATTTACTTGTCTGAAATTCTGGACCTTATAACCTTCAGGTCTTGACTAATAAATTACCTCTTTCTTTTTATCAGCGTGATGATGTCGTTCAGATCAGCAGGGAATTGCTTGGCAAGTATGTGTACTCTGATATTAACGGGGTTTTATGCGGAGGGATCATTGTAGAGACAGAAGCTTATTGCGGACCGCTTGACAGAGGTTCACATGCATTCAATGGTCGCAGAACTCCCAGGAATGAAACCATGTATGGTCCCGGGGGGATAGTTTATATGTATATCTGTTATGGAATACATGATATGCTTAATATAGTGAGCGGTACCGAAGGAATGTCGCATGCTATTTTGATCCGCGCTATTGAACCTGTGGCCGGGCTTGAAGCAATGCGTGAACGCAGGAATATTTTCAATAATGATACAAAACTTTGCCAGGGGCCGGGTTCCTTAGCTAAAGCTATGGGTTTAAGTAAAGTCCATAATGGCCTTGATCTTCAAAAAGATGTGATCTGGATAGAGGATAAGGGCCTCGATTATCCAAAGGAAGAGATTATTGCTTCAGCCCGGGTGGGGATGAATTTTGAGGGTCCATATAAAACTATTCCCTGGCGCTTTTATATTAAGGGTAATCCGAATGTAAGCCGTCCTCATTTGTAGATTCTCTGAATTTACAATTTCCTTTATTTGACCCTAATTTGTAGTATTGCCTATGCAGTTTAAAAATACAAGAGAGTATGCTGATGCAGAGGATACAGCAGATGTCCTAAACAAATTCAGAAGCGAATTTCTTATTCCCAAACAGGATGGTAAAGACATCATTTACATGTGCGGAAATTCTCTGGGCCTGCAGCCTCGCTCTGTACGCAGATACATACAGGATCAGCTCGATAACTGGGAAAACCTTGCTGTAGAAGGATGGTTCGAGGGGGATAGTCCATGGATGTTTTATCACCGGGAGCTTCAAAAACTTATGGCTCCTATCGTTGGAGCAAGCCCGCAGGAGGTGATCCCGATGAATACACTTACCGTTAACCTTCACCTACTGATGGTAAGTTTTTTCAAACCTGAAGGTAAACGTAACAAGATCATGGTTGAATCAGGTGCTTTTCCTTCTGATCAGTACGCCATAGAAAGCCAGCTTCGTTTCCATGGTCTTGATCCGGAAACTCACATGATTGAGATCAGGCCCCGGCAAAATGAAGAAACGCTGCGGACTGAGGATATTCTTGAAAAAATTGCTCAACATGCAGATGAATTGGCACTAGTATTATTTGGAGGGATAAATTATTACACAGGTCAGTTTTTTGATCTGAATGCCATCTGTAAAGCCGGTCATGAAGCAGGAAGTTATGTCGGTTTTGATCTTGCACATGCCGCCGGGAATGTTCCCCTCAGTCTGCACGAATGGAATGCGGATTTTGCTTGCTGGTGTTCCTACAAATACATGAATAGCGGTCCCGGAGGAATAAGCGGTGTATTCATACATGAAAAGCATTTTAATTCGAATCTGCCGCGTTTTGCTGGATGGTGGGGGTATGAAGCGAAAAGCCGTTTTAAAATGGCAAAAGGATTTATCCCGGAACAGGGTGCAGAAGGATGGCAAATAAGCTGCAGCCCAATCCTGATGATGGCCTCATATAAAGCCTCGCTTGATATGTTTGCTGTTGCCGGAGGTATGGCAGCTTTAAGAAAGAAAAGCATTAAATTAACTGCTTATCTGGAGTTTATTATAAAAGGGATAAATCAACAGATTGGATATGAGCAATTCCGGATCATCAGTCCGCCGACAGCAGAAGGGAGGGGCTGTCAATTGTCCATAGTGGCAAAAAGAAAAGGAAGGGAAATTTTTGACAAGCTGGTTTTAAAAGGCATTATCGGTGACTGGCGGGAACCTGATGTGATCAGGTTAAGTCCTGTACCGCTTTATAATACATTTTCTGATGTTTATGAAATCGGGCAAGAGTTAAAGATAATTTGCGGAACTTTATAAAAAAACAGCTATTCCTGAGCAGAGATCTGACAGGCCTCAATAAATTTCATTATGAAAGATAAATTATTAGCCGTTCTCAATTTGGTTTTTTTTCTGGCTCATGTGACAGTTTCTTTCCTGACCCAGCGAAAGCTGTTTTCTGCGATGGATGTAGGTGAAGTTTCTAATAAATATGATACGGTATTTACCCCGGCGGGCATTACATTCTCAATATGGGGTCTGATCTATATAGCACTTCTGGTTTTTTGTATTTACCATTTGTATAAAGTATTTACCAAACCCGCAGAAGATCAGGCTAATACTGATTTAAAGGCAATAGGCTGGCTTTTTATAATAAACAATATTTCTACCGGTCTCTGGCTGATCGTATGGGTAAATGAAATGCTGTTTTTCTCGGTTATTTTGATTCTTATTCAGTTAATAAGTCTTGTTCTGATAAGTATCAGGGCTCATATTTCAAATCCAGACCGCCCAATGAGCACCCGGATATTTACCCAGTTTCCTCTGAGTATATACTTTGGCTGGATTAGTATTGCAACTATTGCGAATATCAGCGCATACCTTAAGTCTGTTAACTGGCAGGGTATGGGCATATCAGACAGCCTTTGGACCATAATAATGATAGGAGTGGCCACTCTTCTGACACTTTTTATTGTATTGGTCAGAAGAAATTTTCCCTATGGGCTGGTCGTGTTATGGGCATTATATGGTATTATCCTGAAAAGAAATCAGGTTGATCCAATTTTTTATGAAAGTGTAGTTAATGCTGCATGGGCTGCATTCGTAGTAATTGTTATTGCATTGATCATCCGTTTATTCAAAAAGCAGGCCCCGGACGAAAGCCTTGTCAGCATATAAGAAATTGCTTTATATCGCATTTGACATTGTTTATTTACTTCCTTTGCCTGAAGGGCACAGGTTTCCAATGCTTAAATACGAATTGATCCCTGCCCAGCTTCTTCATGAAGGCATTATAACATCGGATAATTTGAATTCTCCGGATATTCTGGATGAAAACATTATACTTCAAACTCATAAATCTTCCTATTGGGAACGTCTCAGGGATTTAACCCTCAGCCCGGCTGAAATAAGAAGGAGTGGTTTTCCGCTTTCTAAAAGATTAGTTGAACGTGAACGCCGGATTGCACAGGGCACCATCAATGCCTGCATTCATGCTATTGAATATGGGATAGCGTTTAACATAGCCGGAGGGACCCATCATGCCGGTTCAGACTGGGCGGAAGGTTTTTGTCTACTGAACGATCAGGCAATCGCTGCCAATTACCTTCTTGAAAATAATTTGGCAAGCCGAATATTGATTGTTGATCTTGATGTGCACCAGGGGAATGGTACCGCAGAAATATTCAGGGAGGACCCGCGTGTTTTTACTTTTTCAATGCATGCCGAAAAGAATTTCCCCTTCAGAAAGGAACAATCTGATTTGGATTTAGGTCTAAAAGACGAAACAGCAGATAGAGAATATTTAGCTTTATTGGAAGCAAACCTGCCTGAACTTATGGCCCGCCATCGCCCGGATTTCATTTTTTACCTGGCCGGAGTAGATATTTTGAAGTCCGACAAGCTGGGAAAGCTTAGTGTTTCACCACATGGCTGTAGAGAAAGAGATGCTTTTGTTATTGGATTATGCAAAAAAATGAAAATCCCTGTGCAGATTAGCATGGGTGGCGGATACTCGCCTATGATTAAGGATATCGTTGATGCTCACTGTAATACCTTCAGGATTGCTTATGAATATTATTTCTGATTCCTAAATTAGTACCTTGATCTGACAATTTCTTTTACGTAAAATCCTCATTTTCAATTAAATTACTGTAAATTTGTAATTATGGAAAAGCAACACTTTACACGTTACAGATTTATTGACACACGCACAGGAGATTTGATCAGGTATATGAATATTAATGATCGTTTGGATGACCATACTGACAGATTGAAAAAAATGCAGTCTCAGATCTATAACGAGATCAAAATTCCTGTTACTGCAATTCTTTATGAGTTAGCTGAGCCAGCTTCTTAGAAGAAAAATGAAATCTGCTAAACAATAAGCCTGCAGAAACAAGAAGTCCGAGGGTCAGTCCATACCAAATGCCATTGGCCCCCAGACCGAGATGTATACCAAGATAATATCCCGCCGGTAAGCCAATGATCCAATAGGCAATAAAGGTAATAAGGGTGGGGATATTTACATCTCCAATGCCGCGCAATATACCCAATCCAACAACCTGCGCACCATCAAATAACTGAAACAATCCGGCAATGATAAGTAGTTGAGCTGCAACTACTATCACCGCTTTGTCTGAAGTATATATCCATGGTAGATATTGATTAAATATCATAAATATCAGTGCTGTGACAGACATAAATATCAGGACTATATGATAGTTGGATATAGCCGAAAGCCTTAGATTGAGATAATCTTTTTTTCCGAAATTATTTCCTGTTCTTATAGTAGCGGCTGAAGCTATTCCACTTGCCATCATATAGGTCATGGAGGCAAGGTTTATGGCTACCTGATGAGCCGCCTGTTCAACTGCACCAATAGTTCCTATTAAAATGGCCGCAGCACTGAATGCGCTAATTTCAAAGGTATACTGCATCGCAACAGGTGTTCCGATCCTGAGAATATTTATAGATCTTATTTTTCCTAAAGATCTGAGGGCAAAGGACTTCAGATATACTTTAAAATATTTGGAACGGATCACATAGACTGCCATAACCACCGCCATTATCGTTCTATCTATAAGCGTACTCCAGCCAACACCGCTAATGCCCATGGGTGCTATTCCAAATAAACCTTTTACAAATATCACTCCCAGACAAATATTAAGGGCGTTTCCCCATAAAGAGATCATCATCGCCTGACGGGTAAAGCCCAATCCCTCGGCAAACTGCTTAAAAGTCATAAAGATCATCAGTGGTACAATCGAAAAGCCAAGTAAACCCATGTATGGTCTTGCCTCCTTAACTACTTCAGGCGACTGACCAATATTGTCAATGATCATAAGTGAGCCAAAGTAGATTAAAATATAGAGCAAAATACCCACAACAGCATTGATGGCCAGACTATTTGCTAATAATCTTCCGCATTCCTTATAGTTTTTCCTCCCGCTTTCCTGAGCAATCAGGGGAGTAAGTCCATAAGAAATACCCATACCTATTACAAGTACCACAGTAAATATGCTGTTGACCAGGCTGACCGCAGCGAGCGGGATGGTTCCGGCAAAATGTCCAACAATAACACTGTCAGCCGTATGCACTAGCGTATGACCCAGCTGTGATATCACCACCGGAATTGCAAGCTTCAGATTAGTCTGATAGTGTGGTTTATATTTAATATAGATACGTTTCACGGATCAGGCAGGAAGCTAAATGAAGTGCAAAGGAGGGAATTAACTTTGTCTTTTTCTAGGAAGCCGTATAATATTCTTCCTTCTCGGTTGTGTGCATTCTTATTACACCGGACAGAACAAGGTTCACAAGTATTCTGTGTGTCCTTCGGCGAGAAAGATTAAGCATATGACTGTATTCTCTGGAAGTGATTCTTTCATTTTCATTCAGGTATTCCAGCAGGGCCTTTTCCTTTGATGAGTACTCCAGGAAAATCCCATGCTCACTGTTCTCACGCTTCAGAACATCCACCACAATCTTACTTGCCAGCACACTTTTATCATTTACGCGGATATATACCCACCACTTTTTATCCTCTCCGAGTGAATAATGAGGTTTCATTTCACTCCGGAGGATCTCAGTTACAAGAACGATTTTATCATCAATATAGATCTCTTCAAATAAAGGGTCAAGAGCTGGCTTACAGAAAAAATGGGCCGCTTTAGTCAGCATATATTTCTCTTCATCTTCTGATTTAACCCCGCTGATCGTCCCATCGTCAGAAACTCCTACCAGCAGCCGCCCACCCTTATTATTGGCGAATGAAACCATGGTTTTGGCAATCTTCTCACAGCTCGTTATGGTTTTTTTGAAATCCAGTGTAACACCTTCTCCTTCCAAAATTAGCTTCCTGATATTCATAATAAATAAAATCTTTAATAGGCAATGGTATGTTCTTCCCCTTTGAAAAGGTTCCGGATATATACTTCATTTATAACCTTGGCACAAAGTTCTCCTTCTGAATTAAAAATTTCAAGCGGAAAGGCTTTTATGAATTTTCCAGCGGTGCGCAGGGCATGCTCAGCCTCCAGAATATCTTCTTCACTAAGTGATATTTTAAAGTAAAGATTTGTTCTGCCGGGCTTTAAATATTCAATGTTTGCACTTTTTAACCAAACCCTGGTTTTATAACCCCTGCGCTTCAGGAGCTGGTCAAATAATAATGCATAGAAAGGATCCGAAGCGCTGAATATGGTTCCTCCAAAGATAGAGCTGTTATAATTTATATTTAAAATGCTTTTTGAGATTTTAACATGAACTCCCATAAAGCCTTTATCGAATTCCTTAACCCATATCCGCTGAAAGAATAAAGGGGGATAGAATCGAATTGCCCATTTGAGCATATTTTCAGTAACTACCATTCTTGCTAATATCAGTAAAATGACTTGATTTAAGAAATAATCATCCGGCATTTCACAATGATCTGTTCAATGGATCTGCAGGATATTTGACAGGAGTTTTTGTTTCTCGATTTTGTTTGTAGATTGAACGCTCAAATAAATGATATGGATCAAACCGCTACAAATTCAAGAAATGTTAAACTAATTATCATCGTAGCTGCCCTGGGCTATTTTGTGGATATCTACGATCTGATACTCTTTTCTGTTATTCGTATTAAAAGTTTAAAGGGACTGGGAGTGCCTGACGGGGACCTGCTTGATGTGGGCACGATGCTCATTAACAGCCAGATGTTTGGTATGCTTCTGGGCGGTATACTCTGGGGTATCCTGGGTGATAAAAAGGGCAGAATAAGTGTTTTATTCGGCTCTATTCTGCTTTATTCATTAGCTAACCTTGCAAATGGTTTTGTTACTTCTGTACCTGCCTATGCAATAATCCGGTTTATTGCAGGTATTGGTCTGGCCGGTGAGTTGGGAGCCGGTATTACTCTGGTAACAGAAACTATGAGCAAGGAAAACAGGGGATATGGCACGATGATCGTAGCGGGAGTCGGACTAATGGGTGCAGTTGCCGCCGCACTGGTTGGACAGAATTATACCTGGGAAACCTCATATATTATCGGGGGAGTGATGGGTTTACTTCTTTTAGGCATGCGTGTAGGACTTGCGGAATCCGGAATGTTCAAGAATCTGAAAAATGACGGCGTAAGCCGGGGCAATATATTTATGCTTTTCTCTGACCGGAAACGCTTCACCAAATACCTTAGCTGTATTCTGATCGGAATACCGCTGTGGTTTGTAGTGGGAGTTCTTGTCACGTTTTCCCCAGAATTTGGCAAGGAATTGAATGCCACAGAACCGCTTTCTGCCGGAACTGGTATTATGTATTGCTATATCGGGATTGCACTTGGTGATATTGTTGCTGGTTTCATGAGTCAGATGTTAAGATCCAGGAAAAAGGTTATGCTGGTCTTTTTGATCCTTACTGGTATCAGCATCGTTGTCTATCTTAATGCGGAGGGCATGACTCCCCAGCAATTTATATGGCTGGCATTATTCCTGGGTTTCTCTTCAGGGTATTGGGCTACCTTTGTAACCATTGCTTCAGAACAGTTCGGAACCAACCTCCGGGCTACTGTTACTACCACGGTACCCAACTTTGTCCGTGGCTCACTGGTACTGGCCACACTTTCATTTACAGCATTGAAAGGGAGCATGGGGATTATTAACAGTGCAATGACCGTTGGTTTTATTTCCCTGGTTATTGCCCTTGTGGCCCTGTATCAGCTTAAGGAAACTTTCGCCAAGGATCTCGATTATCTTGAGATCAGTTAAAATTAACATCAGGTTAAACCGGATTCAGATTTGCTTTCACCATATTATTAAAAAAAGCTCATTTTTGATGCATGATTACAAAGGAGGAAATAACGGAGGCTTACCGGCAGATACAGGATGAAATATGTGCCGGACTGGAGCAGGCTGATGGAAAGGGCAAATTTGAAGAAGAACTCTGGACAAGGGAAGGTGGAGGAGGAGGCCGTACAAGGATCCTTCAAAACGGCAACATCATTGAAAAAGGTGGAGTAAACTTTTCTGCAGTATATGGAAAGCTTCCCGAGAGCATTAAAAAAGCTTTTGGAGTAGCTGAAGACGATTTTTTCGCAACCGGTGTTTCCATTGTCATTCATCCTAAGCATCCCTGGATTCCAATAATTCATATGAATATCCGGTATTTTGAGATGGCCTCCCAGGCGGCAAAAGAGATGCGCTGGTTTGGTGGAGGAATAGATCTGACTCCGCATTTTGTTATTGAGGATGATGCCCGCTTCTTTCATTCAGCATTAAAAGAAACCTGTGATAAATTTGAGGCCGGTTTCTACCCAAAGTTCAAATCATGGGCTGATGATTACTTTTATATTAAACACAGGGAAGAAACGCGTGGTATTGGAGGCATTTTTTATGATCGCCTGAATCCTGAGAGCACCGGATTAAACTGGAGTGAAATATTCGAATTTTCCAAAGCTGTTGGACGGACATTTGTTCCGGTTTATACTGAACTTATAGAAAGAAACAAGAACCGCACATTTACAGAGGCGGATAAACAATGGCAATACCAGCGTCGCAGCAGGTATGTGGAATTCAACCTGGTTTATGATGCAGGAACGAAATTCGGACTGGAAACCAACGGGCGTATAGAATCTATACTTATGAGTTTGCCGCCTCAGGCCAACTGGAGCTATAATTTTAAACCCGGACCAGGAAGTGAAGAAGAAAAAACACTCAATCTATTGAAAAAAGGAATTAATTGGGTATGATTAATAATTCAACAAGGAGATCTATGAAAAATCTATTGATAAAAAGTTCAGTGGCGGGAATATGCTTAAGCTTAATGGTAAGTTGTTCTGCTAACCAGTTCAAAGGGACATGGCAGTACGACGGTGGTATTTATAATGGGAAAGAACAAAAAGCATCCCCCGAATTTAAGATGCAGAGAACATACGCCTCAGATACATACGAAGCTTTTGTTTTGGAAGGAGAGGCAGCACCCGAGTTGTATAATTCAGGCATTTATGAAGTAAAAGGTGACAGCGTTTATATAACAAGCAAATTCAGCAGTCAGCCATCTCAGAATACAGATATTACTATCCGGTATAAATTTAAAATTGACAAAAACCGCCTAACCACAAATGGCGTTTTACCAAATGGTATGATTGTCGAAGAATACTGGAAAAAGATAAAATAGACTAGTCTCCGGTATTCTTCAGTCCTCCTGACCGGAATTATAATGTGTGATTGTCATCTTGAAATTATATTTCAGGTAAAACCCTGATTAATTTGGTGGGTACTTTTTTGTTTAAGTTTTTTTTCATAAATTTAAACAATGAATTTATTTTCGATATCTCAGCTCTCTCAATTCTCCGGAATTAAGCCTCATACGATCCGGATATGGGAGCAAAGGTATAATGCGCTTAAACCAAACCGTTCTGAGGGAAATACCAGATATTACGAGAATTCCCAGCTACGACGCCTTTTAAATATCGTTAGTCTCACCGAATCCGGTTACAGGGTCTCCCAATTAGGCTCAATGACTGATGAAAAACTATTTGAACTCGTTAAGGAGGCACATCAGAAAACAATTCATGAACAAAGTGAATATTTTATTGCCCAGCTAATTGCTGCGGGAATGAATTACGATGAAATTTATTTCGAAAGTTTATACGGGCAATGCATAATTGATCTGGGAATGAAAAATACCTATATCAATGTAATTTATCCCATGATGGAAAGGATTGGTATGATGTGGACGAGCGATAGTATCCGGCCTGTTCATGAACATTTTATAAGTAACATCGTTCGTCAGAAAATTTTAAAAAGTATTGATGCCTTACCGCAGGTTGAACCATCTTCCAGCAACTGGATGCTTTTTTTGCCAGAGAATGAGTATCATGAAATTGGACTTCTGTTTGCTCATTACCTGATCCGATTATCCGGAAAAAAAGTTATTTATTTAGGTGCAAATGTGCCTATACAATCCGTTATACCTGCTATTTCAGAAATAAGTCCTGAAAATTTATTATTGTTTTTCGTACATTATGATCTGCCGGAGAACGTACAGGAGTATCTGGATAATTTAAGTTCAGTCTATTTGGGTAAGAATATTTATATCGCTGGAAACAGGAAACTCTTAGACCAGATAGAATCCAGAAAAAAAATTCAGTTTTTACAAAGTGTTGAAAGTTTAGAACAGGTGCTGATCAGATAGTAAGGTAAAATGTCAAAAGTAATAGTAATAGGTTCGGGATTTTCAGGATTAAGTGCTGCTGCCTATTTATCGGCGGCAGGACATGATGTGCATGTTTATGAAAAAAATGGCACA
The DNA here is from genome assembly GCA_036676435.1 of Pedobacter sp. Taxonomy (GTDB): domain Bacteria; phylum Bacteroidota; class Bacteroidia; order Sphingobacteriales; family Sphingobacteriaceae; genus Daejeonella. Next base: position 198,079 of record JAKFCV010000019.1, read on the forward strand.
GCCGGGGGCAGAGCCAGACAATTAGATCCCGGGAACGGATACCTTTTTGATATGGGTCCCAGCTGGTACTGGATGCCGGATGTGTTTGAAAGGTTCTTTAATGACTTTGGATATAAAGTTTCCGATTTCTATAACCTTAGATTGCTTGATCCTTCCTTCGATGTAGTGTTTGCCGATCAGCAAACCATGAGCGTTCCTTCGAAATATTCCGACCTGAGTGATATGTTTGAGGGCATAGAAAAGGGAAGTGCAGTGAAGCTGGAAAAGTTCATGAATGAGGCCCGCTTTAAATATGAGGTGGGAATGGGTAGCCTGGTTTATAAGCCTGGATTATCGATCATGGAATTTGCGGATGTAGATCTTATAAAGGGAGCCTTGCGTCTGCAGGTTTTCAGTTCATTGAGTAAACACGTACGTAAATATTTTAGCAATCCACAACTGATTGCGCTGATGGAGTTCCCTGTTCTGTTTCTTGGTGCAATGCCCCAGGATACACCAGCTTTATACAGTTTAATGAATTATGCGGGTTTAAAGCTGGGGACCTTTTACCCAGAAGGAGGTTTTGGCAAAGTGATTGACGCGATAAAGGAAGTCGCGCACACCAATGGAGCAAAATTTTATTTTAATGCTCCTGTAGATGAAATTATTGTTGAGGATAATTCAGTCAAAGGCATTATGGTAAATGGGAGTAAAATGGAATGCGATGCGATCATATCTTCAGCGGATTATCATCATTCTGAAACGAAATTACTTTCTTCATTTCACCGTAATTATAAGGAGAGCTATTGGGAATCCAAAACCTTTGCCCCGTCCTGCCTAATATTTTATATAGGGGTCTCAAAAAAGATAAGAAACTTGCAGCATCATACCCTCTTTTTTGACGAAGACCTTTTTCAGCACTCCATAGAAATTTTTAAGGATGCACAATGGCCAACAAAACCGTTATTCTATGTTTGTTGTCCTTCTAAATCAGATGATACCGTGGCGCCTGCAGGTCATGAAAATCTATTCCTTTTAATGCCTTTGGCTCCCGGACTGGAGGATTCAGAGGAGCTCAGGGAAAAGTATTTCGGGATCATGCTTGATCGCTTGCAAAGGCAAATCGGGGAGGATATTACAGAATATATTGATTTTAAACAGGCTTATTGCATCAATGACTTTGTTGCCGACTATAACTCCTTTAAAGGAAATGCATATGGACTGGCAAATACGTTAATGCAAACCGCCATACTCAAGCCCGGCATAAGGAATAAAAAGGTCAGTAATCTGTTTTATGCGGGACAGCTAACAGTTCCCGGTCCCGGAGTACCGCCCGCAATTATATCCGGAAAACTTGCAGCAGAACAGTTGATTAAACAATTAAAACCTAGTGTATGAAATTATTATATGATCAGCTCTCAGTTGAGGTTAGTAAAATAACCACCCGGGCTTACAGCACAAGCTTTTCATGGGGCATTATGATGTTAAATCATCGCTTGAGGAATTCAGTTTATGCCATATATGGTTTTGTGCGGCTGGCTGACGAAATTGTAGACAGTTTTGACGGATATGATAAAAAGCACTTGCTTTCAAAGCTTAAACAGGAAACTTATGAATGCATTGAAAGCGGGATTTCGCTTAATCCGATATTAAACTCCTTTCAGCAGGCTGTTCATCAGTACAACATTTCTCCTGAACTGATAGAAACCTTCCTTCAAAGTATGGAAATGGATCTGGAAAAAGTAGAGTATACAAGCGAAACCTATGACCAGTATATCTTAGGCTCGGCTGAAGTAGTAGGTCTGATGTGCCTGCATGTATTTACTGAAGGGGATTTAGTAAAATTCGAGGAGCTTAAGCCCTACGCAATGAAATTAGGTGCCGCCTTTCAAAAGGTGAATTTTTTAAGGGATATGAAGGATGACTATCAGATCCTTGGGAGATGTTATTTTCCGGATATAAATATTTCGGAATTCACTCATGATGCTAAGGAACGGATTGAGGAAGAGATTGAAAACGATTTCAGATATGCCCTGCTCGGTATTAAAAAGCTTCCTGCATCATCTAAAGGGGGAGTATATCTCGCTTACGTCTATTACAGATCTTTATTTAATAAAATCAAAAAACTTCCGCCTACCCGGGTGATGACCGAACGCGTGAGAATTAATAATGGGAAGAAAATTGGCCTCATGCTTAATTGCATGGTCCAGAATAAATTGAACTGGGTTTGAAAAAAATCTTAATTTTTATTTTATTTATAAATAGTCCGGTCCTTGCTGAGAACGTACCCGCTATTTCTGATGTCCGAATCATGTTCCACAATGCTGCATCGGGGGAGGACGCATGTAAAGATCTTATCCGTTTATTGGAGCCCTTTAACGAGATCAAAGATCCGCTTCTTCTGGGATATAGGGGCAGTTCAACTATTTTAATGGCCAAACATGTAATTAATCCATACAGTAAACTTTCCTATTTTAAAAAAGGTAAGAGCATGCTTGAGAAAGCCATCCAGTCAGATCCGAAAAATATTGAACTAAGGTTCCTCCGATATACAATTCAAACAAATATCCCGGCTTTTTTGAGCTACAATAGCCAAATAGAAAATGACCGGCGATTTCTAACTCAATCACTGTCCAGGATGAGTGATAATGAGCTAAAGAAGATAATTCTTTCCTATTTAAACCAATATTCCCCTGCCGGATGAAAGTTATGACTGAAGAAGTAAAGGACATGGTGATACTGGTAAATGAGTTTGATATGGAAACCGGTATAATGGATAAGCTTTCAGCTCATCAAACCGGGGAATTACATCGGGCTTTTTCAATATTTATATTTAATACCAAAGGAGAGCTGCTTCTTCAGCAAAGGGCTGAGGAAAAGTATCATTCACCGGGCCTCTGGAGTAATACATGCTGCAGTCATCCCCGCCCCGGCGAAATCACTGAGGAAGCATGTAATCGCAGATTAATGGAGGAAATGGGTATGATTTGCCAGCTCAGTTTTGGCTTCAGCTTTATCTATAAGTTTGAATTCCCCAATGGCCTGACGGAACATGAATTTGATCATGTTTATTTTGGTAAAACCACGGATCTGCCGGATTTAAACCGAAATGAGGTTAAGGACTGGAAATATATAAGTCTCTCTGATTTAGAGCAGGAGATATCCATAAACCCCGAAAACTACACCGCCTGGCTGAAGATTTGTATGCCCAGATTGATAAAATACTCCAATTTTTCCTGATAAAATGATATACCACTTTAAAACCGAACATTTTCTACCTATAGATATCCAGTATGCATGGGATTTTTTTTCATGTGCCAAAAATCTGGCGCTCATTACCCCTCCGGAAATGGATTTTAAGATCCTCACAAAGCTTGATGATAAGGAAGTTTTTGAAGGTATGCTCATTGATTATACCGTAAAGCCTCTGCTTGGCATTCCATTAAACTGGCAGACAGAGATTTATAAAGTAAATAAGCCTCATTATTTTTCTGATCGCCAGCTAAAAGGACCTTACAGGATATGGGAACACACACATACATTCCTCCAAAAGGAAAATGGAGTACTTATGAGAGACGAAGTGAGATATCAGCTGCCCCTGGGTTTTATTGGAAATATGGCCCATTCCATATTCATCAAAAAGAAGGTCGAAAATATTTTTATCTATCGTGAGAAAGCATTGAACAAGATCTTCGGCATTCTGTAAATGATGCCTCAAGTCTTCAACATTACCGGTTGTCCTCAGTGGAGCAAGCGTTTGCCATGATCAGTTGCTACAGTATAAATTAAGCCTGTTTTGTCGATAATATTCAAGTATGAAAAGTGAAGTAAGTATCTGCTGGTTAAGAAGGGATTTAAGATTAAATGACCAGGCAGCTTTACATCATGCATTAAACAGTAACTATCCGGTTTTACTGGTATTTATTTTTGATAAGGATATTCTGGATAAGCTTTCAGATAAAGAGGACAGGAGAGTATCTTTTATTTACCAGACTCTCTCCAACTTGAACAGTGAATTAATCCGGCACGGCTCTGCTATTTATGTTCTGCATGATACGGTTCCAGGGGCTTTTCAGAAATTATCGGAAAGTTTTTTAATCAGGGAAGTTTATACAAAATCATGATTATGAGCCGTATGCGATTGAGCGGGATACTAAAATCAAACAGTTCCTGGCAGATAAGTCAATTCCTTTTCAAACTTTCAAAGACCAGGTAATTTATGAGAAATCGGAAATCATGAAATCCGACGGTAATCCATATACCGTTTTTACACCGTATTCAAGAAAGTGGAAAGAGAAAATTACAGATCAAAACTTAAATCAATATTCCTCAGAGACTAATTTATCCAGACTTTTCCAAACCGAAGTCCTGCCATTTCCTGAAATAAGGGATATTGGATTTGAATACTCCTTTAATTCCGATTATCTGAAGCCGGATATTTCAGAAAACCTGATCCGGAATTATCAAAAGACCCGAAATATGCCTGCTCTTCGTGGAACCAGCCAGGTAAGTGTTCATTTACGCTTCGGTACCATTAGTATTCGTTATTTGGTAAAACTTGCCATGCAATGGAATGAAGAATGGCTGAATGAATTAATATGGCGGGAGTTTTTTATGATGATACTCTTTCATTATCCTCACGTTGTTAACAGGAGCTTCAAGCCTAAATATGACCGTATTCCATGGAGGAATAATGAAGAAGAGTTCAAACTCTGGTGCAATGGTGAAACAGGCTATCCTATCGTGGATGCAGGAATGCGGCAGTTAAACGAGACGGGGTGGATGCATAACCGGGTAAGAATGATCGTTGCAGGTTTTCTTACTAAACATTTACTCATTGACTGGCGCTGGGGAGAGGCCTATTTTGCTGAAAAACTGCTTGATTATGAACTTGCTTCAAATAACGGGAATTGGCAGTGGGCTGCAGGAAGCGGATGTGATTCAGCTCCATATTTTAGAATATTTAATCCCGAGACGCAAACTCTCAAATTTGATCCCCAACTGACTTATGTCCGGACCTGGATTAAATCCTTTAAGCCCAATTACCTGCCAAAGATCGTAGAGCATGAATTCGCCAGAAAAAGGGCTCTTGATACCTATAAAAGGGCACTGATGAACACCTGAGGGGATATCCAATTTTTCTTCTGTAATGAAGCATTTTCTCAGGTATACTTCAGCTCTTTAAATCCAGGGTTTTAGTTTAGCCAGGGTTTCCTGACCCATAGAAAAATGCTTCTTTTATGGCTTATTATTTTTCAAAAAACCATCGGAAACCACGAAAATTGCTAACTTCGCAATGCTTAAATTGAAGCGTTAAATCCTTCATGTTAAAGCTCAGGTATAATAAAGATAGATATTTAATCAGAACATAAATAAAACATGGCTGAAGATACAGAGAATGATAATTTAGTGCCCCAAAACGATAGAATAATCCCAATAAACATAGAAGAGGAAATGAAATCCGCTTACATCGATTATTCGATGTCGGTAATTGTTTCCAGAGCGCTTCCTGATGTTCGAGATGGTTTAAAACCAGTTCACAGAAGGGTTCTTTACGGTATGCTGGATCTAGGTGTTACCAGCAGCAAGGCTCATAAGAAGTCAGCACGTATTGTCGGTGATGTTTTAGGTAAGTATCATCCCCATGGTGATGCCTCAGTTTACTTTGCCATGGTTCGTATGGCTCAGGAATGGAGTTTACGTTATCCGATGGTTGACGGTCAGGGAAACTTCGGATCTATCGATGGCGATTCTCCGGCAGCGATGCGTTATACGGAGGCACGCCTCAAAAAGATCGCTGAAGAGATGCTTGCCGATATCAACAAGGAAACCGTTGATTTCCAGCTGAACTTTGATGATACCTTAGAAGAGCCAACAGTTTTACCGGCCCGTATTCCTAATTTATTAGTAAACGGTGCATCTGGAATAGCCGTAGGTATGGCTACCAATATGCCTCCGCACAATTTAACTGAAGCCATTAATGCCACCATAGCTTATATTGAAAATAACGAAGTTACCATTCCGGAATTGATGCAGCATATTAAAGCTCCTGATTTTCCGACCGGTGGTATAATTTATGGCTATTCAGGTGTTCAGGAAGCTTTTGAAACAGGCAGAGGAAGGATTGTGATGCGTGCCAAAGCCGAAATAGAGGTTTATGGTAACGACCGGGAACGTATTATTGTAAACGAAATTCCTTATCAGGTGAATAAGGCTAATATGATCGAGCAGACTGCCGGCCTGGTCAATGATAAAAAGCTGGAAGGAATCAGCGAGATCAGGGATGAATCGGACAGGGACGGAATGCGGATCGTATATGAGATCAAACGTGATTCCAATGCAGCTATCGTATTAAACAATCTGTTTAAGTATACTGCACTTCAAACTTCATTTAGTGTAAACAATATCGCGCTGGTTCATGGCCGGCCGATAATGTTAAATCTGAAAGATCTGATCCGCCACTTTGTTGATCATCGTCATGAGGTAGTTATCCGCAGAACTAAATTTGATCTTGCAGAAGCTGAGAAAAGAGCGCATATCCTTGAAGGATTGCTGATTGCTTTAGACCACCTTGACGAGGTTATTAAACTAATTCGCGCTTCAAACAGTCCGGATGATGCCAGAATAGGATTAATGGAAAGCTTCAGTCTTTCCGATATTCAGGCCCGGGCTATTCTGGATATGACCTTGCGTCGTTTAACCGGACTTGAGAGGGATAAGATCAAAGAAGAATACGCTGAATTGATGAAGACTATTGAATACCTGAAATCTATTTTAGCTGATGAAGCTTTGCGTATGCAAATCATCACCGATGAACTTATTGAGATCAGGGATAAATTCGGAGATGAGCGCCGTACTTCTATAACACATTCCGCTGAGGATATGCGTATGGAAGATTTCATTGTTGATGAAGAGGTTGTTATTACCATTTCACACGAAGGATACATCAAGCGTACACCATTAACAGAATACCGTAAACAGGGCAGGGGTGGAAAAGGCTCAATGGGATCCCAGTCAAGAGATAAAGATTTTATTGAACATATCCTGATCGCAACGAACCATAATTATATGCTGTTCTTTACTGAGACAGGTAAATGTTTCTGGTTAAGGGTGTTCGAAATTCCTGAAGGAACCCGCACAAGTAAGGGCAGGGCCATTCAAAATGTAATTAACATACCGAAAGAGGAAAATATCAAAGCATACATTAAAGTTGTTAACCTTAAAGATCAGGATTACCTGGAGAACAACTTTATCATCATGTGTACAAAAAAGGGAACCATCAAAAAGACTTCCCTTGAAGCATATTCCCGACCGAGGGCAAATGGTATTCATGCGATTAACATTAACGATGGTGATCAGCTCCTTGAAGCATGTCTGACCAATGGTCAAAGCGAAATAGTGATGGCGCTTCGTTCAGGAAGAGCAATTCGTTTTAATGAATCTACTGTAAGACCTATGGGACGTACAGCGACCGGTGTAAGGGGAATAACCCTTGCTCATGAAAAAGATGAGGTTGTTGGAATGATAAGCATCAATAATCCTGAGATTACCGTTTTAGTAGTTTCTGAAAAAGGATATGGCAAGCGTACTGACATTGATGATTACCGCGTTACAAACAGGGGAGGTAAGGGTGTTAAAACCATTAATGTAACCGATAAAACCGGTGAACTTGTTGCCATAAAGGATGTTACTGATAATGATGACCTGATGATAATTAATAAATCAGGGATAGTGATCAGAATAGGAGTGAGTGACCTGCGTGTAATGGGCCGTGCCACTCAGGGAGTTCGATTAATAACCTTTAAGGGAGATGATTCAATTGCCTCAATCACAAAAGTTGAGCATGAAGATGAAGAAACCGAGGATATTGATATTAAAGAAGGTGAAAGCGGGGCTCCGGATGGAGAGGATGAAGCCGGTACACCGCCAGCCGAAACAGAATAATTATTTATGAGAAGAATATTCGTACTTCTTTTCGTAAACATAACTCTATTCATTGCATCTACACAGGCTCAAACCCTGTTGACAAAAGATGCAATGAATAGTTTTGCCAAATATTCTAAATCCGGGGACATAAAAGAGTTGGATAATGCCAGAAAGCTGATCGATAACGCCTATAAGACCAGGGCTGATTCAGTCGCTTTTAAAAACAACCTGATCCGTAGCCTGGTCTACTCCAGCCTTGCACATGTGGATTCTAACCTGAAATTCAAGTACAAAAATGATCCGATAGAAGAAACCCTTTTCTCCATGAAATATGTATATGGGTCAAAATTTGAAGATGGTGCACTTACTGAGATCAATTATATCAATGATCAGCTAAAGCATGCCTATTTATACAGGGCTAATAAAGCTTTTAAAAATTCCTCTTACCGCGATGCATTAAAATACTATACTATTTTGGATTCCATCGAGAGTTCTAATCTGCCATTGATGCACAATATTGCATTATTGCATCAGGAATTGGGGAATTACTCACAGTCAATTCAGTATTATGAAAAACTAAACGCCAAAAAACCCAAAGCGGAATACTTTTTGGTATTAGCCAACTTGTATGAATTGACTGGCGATGAAACAAATATGATGAGGACTTTGTATAATGGGAGTGAGGTTTTTCCATCCAATCGTGACCTTTTATTTAAACTATTGAATAATCTTGTTAATCATAACAATTACAAGGAAATCGTTAAGTTTACTGAGAAGGCATTAAAATTAGACGAAACCAATATTAATCTGCTATATCTTTCTGGCTTTGCAAATGAGTCAGTAGGGAATACTTCAAAGGCAGAAGAATACTATAAAGCAATTTTAAATATTAATCCGAATAATTATGAAGGTAATTATGCGTTAGGTTTACTTTACCTTAATTTATATCTTCAGGATATAAAGCAAACCGGATTAATGTATGTTTCAAAATATTATTTATCTAAGGCCAACGAGATTGATCCTAATGAGCTGAAAACTCTGACATCCTTATCGATCTTATATAAATATACAGGTGATAGTAATGAATTACAAAAAATTAATAACAGGATAAATCAACTAAAATTAAATTAGAATAACATGAAAATTAAATCTTTCATTTTAGCAGCTATGTTCACGGCTTCTTCTCTGTTCGTATTCGCACAAAAAGGGGAAGTTACTAGTGCTAAAAGCAATTATGACAAATATCTTGCCCTGAAAGAGGCCAACTCTTTAACCCTAGCAATTCCGAATCTTAAAACTGCAAAGGCATCCATCGATAAGGCCGTTGCACATGATAAGACTATCAGTGATCCGGCAGCCTGGACTTACAAAGCGCTTATTTATGGCGAGCTTGCACTACTGGATTCTGTACCTTCAAGTTCAAAGCCCTTGATCACTGAGGCACAAAACGCTTACAAAAAAGCACTTGAATTGGATAAGGCTGGGGCTAATAAAGCTAATCTCGATCATGCTAATGCGGCAATCTTCAGTCAGTACGAACTTAATCAAGGTGTTAAAGCCTATCAATCGAATAATTTCACTGATGCCTATACCTCATTTAATAATGCATTAGCTTACAGGCCTGGTGATACTACCATTACCTATTATGCTGGCTTAAGTGCTATTAATGCCAAAAATTACAAGGCTGGAATTAAGAGCTATGAGGAATTAATTAAGACAAATTTCTCTGCCAACAATCAGATCTTTTTGGATCTTTCCCGTCTGTATGCTATGGAAGGTGATACAGCAAAAGCTATTAGTATAGCTGCTCAGGGGGCATCCAAGTTCAATGATTCTCAGCTTGCAACCCAGGAAATTGAGTTGAGCCTGATGTCAGGCAAGCAAAAGGAGGTAATTACAAAGATCACAGATCAGGCTAAAAAGAATCCCACAAATAAATTATACCCTTATTACCTGGGCATAGCTTACAGTACAATAGGTGACAATGTTAAAGCTGAAGAGGCTTACATGCAGGCGATCTCAATAGACCCTGCTTTTGCTGATGCCAACATTAATATTGGCGGTGTCATTTTGAATAAGGGGATTAACCTTTATAATGAGGCTAATAAACTACCTCCGAGCCAGCAGAAAGAATACGATTCGATGATCAAACGTGCTACCGCAGAATTTGACAGAGCTTTCCCATATTTGAAAAAAGCTAATGAGTTAGATCCTAAATCTCGTATAGCTCTGGAAAATTTAAAAACTTACTACCTGGTTAAAAAGGATACTGCTAAATTAAACGAGATCACTAAAAAGATTGAGGCACTTCCATAAACTTAAAATTATCTTGTTTGATAGTTAACGAAGCCCAAACAGAATCATCTGATTGGGCTTTTTTGTGAGAAAGGGAATGGGTGGGAATATTCTATTTAACATAATATTAATTATAAGACAAAATATAGAAATACAATTGCACCTGATTACTATAAATTTTTACGAAAGATTATAAAATATACCCTAGCGATAGTTTAAATTCATTTTAAGGATAAATTTTAACTACAGTATAAATACGTGCTGCTCAAAGGTTTAATACGTGATTTTCGCCATAAGTGATATAATATTTGCTATCCTGTAGAATTTGCGTACCTTGCGCCTATTAATATATTAATAACTAACACAATGCAAAAAGAAGGTACAGTAAAGTTTTTTAATGAAACTAAAGGATTCGGGTTTATCGTACCCGCAGAGTCAGGTGATGAGGACGTTTTCGTTCATTCATCAGGTTTAATTGATCAAATTCGTGAGAACGATAAAGTTCAATATGAAGTTGAGCGTGGCAAAAAAGGCCTTAACGCGGTTAATGTGAAAGTTGTTTACTAAATCAACATATCATTGATAAAAAAAGCATGTCGAAAGACATGCTTTTTTTATTTAATGACATATTTGATTAGTAGAGATCCTACAGAAGTTCATTGGCAAGATTAGCCAATTCACTTCTTTCTCCCTTTTGTAAAGTGATATGTGCATATAAGGGATGATTCTTGGCCTTATCTATAAGATAAGATAATCCATTACTTTCGGCATCCAGATAAGGTGTGTCAATCTGATAGATATCACCCGTAAATACAATCTTGGTATCCTCACCGGCCCTAGAGATAATCGTTTTTATTTCATGCGGTGTGAGATTTTGAGCCTCATCCACAATGAAAAATATTTTAGTAAGGGTTCGGCCTCTTATATAAGCCAGGGGCGCTACAGAGATCTTATCACCTAATATTAGTTCATCTATTTTCAACTGGGCTTTTTCATCATCCAGCTGATCCTTTATAAATTTCAGATTATCCCATATAGGCGACATATAGGGGTCTATTTTTGATTTTATATCTCCGGGAAGAAATCCCATATCTTTATTGCTTAATGGAACAATAGGCCGAGTAACAAAAATCTGTCTGTAATTTTTTCTCTGTTCAAGTGCACTAGCTAATGCCAGCAAGGTTTTTCCGGTACCGGCATTCCCCTGAATAGTAACAAGTTTAATGGCCGGGTTTAATAATGCATGGATCGCAAAAGCCTGCTCTGGATTTTTCGGCCGGATATTATACACAGATCTTTCCTCAATGTATTCCAGTTCAAACCTCTTAGGATTATAAAAAGCAGCTGCTGACCTGGTTTTACCGTTGAGAATGAAAAAATGATTTTCATGGATAATACTTACTCCAATGCTTTCAACAGGTAATAACTTTTTACGGCTAAGTTCATTCAAAAGTTTGTCTGAAAGATGATTGACGACCGTTTTACCAGTATATAGTTCTTCAACATTTTTAACCTTACCAGTTTCGTAATCTTCTGAATAAAGGTTCAGGGCTTTGGCTTTTAATCTCAGGCAGATATCCTTTGAAACTAAAATAACTTTCTTGGTTGGGTATTGTTCCTGCAGACTTAAGGCAGAATTGAGGATACGATGATCAAATTTACCTTCTCCAAATATTTTTTCAGCATCGGTTAATGTAGGAATATCATCCATTACTACTTTAAAGCTGCCCATCCCCTTCCCTTTTAATGGTACCCACTCATTAATTAATTTGTTCCTGGAAAGTTCATCCATAAGCCTGATAAAGCTTCTTGCCTCATAATTACGGGTATCATTTCCGCTCTTTAGATTATCCAGTTCCTCAAGAACCTGGATAGGTATGGCAACATCATGTTCTTCAAAATTCTGAAATGCATCATGATCATATAAAATAACCGAGGTGTCCAGAACAAAGATCTTACCTTGTGCAAATTTAGATTTATCTTTTGCCATTAATCAAAATTAAGAAAATCATGGGAAGGTTTGATGCCGAAATGCAAGTTGATATAAAAAGAAAACGGAAACCTTACTCTTTCGATTGGGGTTTCCGTTTCAACTTTTTCGCAACCGTAATTGCTAAAAAGTATTAAGATTTTATTACTTTGATTCGTTCGTAGTCAGAAATTTTTTCAAATCCCAGCACTCGTAACACTTTACTTTTTCATTGCATCCGTTCCATAGAACGTTTTACAACATAGGTAACGCCTGTCTTTTGGATCTTTTTCATTCAGCCATTATCTCACGATGTCGGTCTGAACAAAAGCTTAAATAATCCGAAATCTTATGAACCCGAAGGTCCAGGATTTTGAGGATTTTTTTTCAGGCTATCAAAGTACGTCCGTCTTAATAATACTAATATAGTATATTTAAGCACGCTTGTCAAGTAAAAAATGAAATTTTTTATTAACAATCTGCTATAGCAATGCCTGTAAATATATTATACAACTAGCTGTTAATAAGATATTTATGATTTGTTTTAAAATTTTTTCAACATACCATGTTAAATAATCAAGGTTCTGAGAATTTAAAAAAAAACTAAAGCGGTTTATTAAGCTTCAACTTAACGATTCTTATGAAAATAATAGGATTGCATATTAGAAATCTGAAGAATTAAACGGGAGGTTTTAAAAGAAAAACGGAAACCTTATCTTGCGATTGAGGTTTCCGTTTTAACTTTTTCGTAACCTTGGCTACTTAAAGTATAAGCTTTCTGTATCTTTAACAGGTTCGTGGTCCTAAGCTCTTTCAAGCTTTGGTACCCGTATTCCTTCACTATTCATCTGAAATAATTCCTTGGAATTTTTCCAGCGATTGAGTATTTGCCTGTCTTTTGGATCTTAAATTTTCAGCCCTTGTCTAAAGATTTGGAACTGTGTGATTAAGTTTAAATAATCCAGATCTGATGAAACCCGGGGGCTTCGGATCTTTGGGATTTTGTTTCAGGCTGTCAATGTACGTCCGTCTTATTAATACTAAGGTAAGCGCAGAACCTATACCCGACAAGAAAATTCGAACTTTTTTATAAACAGTTTCTGCACATTTAATCCCGTCTTTTAAACAATTTAAATTTGCATTTAGGCTCAATTAAAATAAACTAAGACACTATTTTGTGATTTATTCCGAAATACCTAACAATCCACAATTTATGCATAATCCACAACTTCCCTAAAACGCCTTAAAATTCGATACTTTAAAAACGGGTTCTTCCAAAGTGAATGAATATTTACACCTGAAAATATAATTATTGTACATCTCCAATGCGTATAGTCAGAAAAGGATTTTTTTAGCTTAAGGAACAGTTTTTGTTATAATTATATAAATTATTAATATGGAAAAATTATATACTGCAGTTGTCACTGCAAAAGGTGGCCGGGATGGGCATATTAAGTCTTCAGACGGTATTTTGGAGATGAACGTACATAAACCTCATGAAATGGGCGGACAAGGTGGCTCCCCCAATCCTGAACAGTTTTTTGCTGCGGCCTGGGGACCTTGTTATTTAGGCACTTTAGGATCCATTGCACAAAATGAAGGTATCGACGTTAGTGAAGCAACTGTTGATGTACATGTATCATTTAATAAGGACGGAGATTCCAATTTTCTTTCTGCCGAACTTGATCTCCATATTCCAGGAATAACTACCGAGGTAGCTCAAACATTGGCTGATAAAGCCCATTCAGCATGTCCCTATTCCAAGGCAACCCGTGGAAATATAGAAACCCGGGTAACTGCGATCTAAATGTTATAAATGAATTATCTTTATCTGTATCGGTAACGGGCAGATAAGGATAATTTTATTAAGCCGTGCTGGTCTGTTTCTAAAAATCATTTAATTAATGAAGCAATCGCGGGAGATTTCCACTTTTATTTTCAGTCAATATTTCTCTGAAGGATTACGAATAACATTCGGAGTACTGCTTCCCTCCCTTTTTTTTTATCAAATTGACCTTCTATCTGTTGGAATTACCATGTCTCTTGGTGCATTATGCGTGAGCGTTGCAGATAATCAGGGACCCTTGATTCACAAAAGAAACGGAATGCTTTTCTGCAATATTTTCGCTTTTTTTACAGCCATACTAACCGGATTAATTAATCATTCTCCTATCCTGATCGGAATTGAAATCCTGCTGCTTTGTTTTTTTTATTCCATGTTTTCAGTATATGGAAACCGTGCCTCCGCCGTTGGTACGGCAGCCTTGCTGATTATGATATTTTCTATTGATCAGGATGTTATTGCTGGTACCGGGACCTGGGGCCACGCTTTTTATATCCTTTCAGGTGGTGTTTGGTATATGCTGCTAAGTATTTCTTTAACACAGATCCGGCCTTACCGTCTTGCCCAGCAGGCATTAAGTGAATGTATAATGCAGGTTGCAGCCTTTGTTAAGCTGAAAGCTGATTTTTACGACGTATATACCGATTATGATGAAAATTACAAAAAACTGGTCTCCCAGCAGGTAACAGTGCATGGACATCAGGATTCTGTGAGGGAGTTATTATTCAAAACACCCCTGATGTTAAAAGAATCAACCAGTACCGGCCGACTTTTGATCTTGGTTTTTGTGGATATAGTTGATCTGTTCGAACAATCCATGGCTACTCATTATGATTATCAGGCTATCAGAAATACCTATGGAAAAACAGCCGCGCTGAATAAATTTAAACTGATCATAATTAAACTGGCAGAAGAGCTGGAAAATTTAAGTTATTCCATTATAAGAAATGATTCGCCAAGGCGTCTTTATGATTTTAAACCTGACCTCGAAGCATTAAAATTAAGTATTGATAAAATTGAAGAAAATGGAATTAATGCGCTCGTTTTAAAAAAGATCCTGATCAATGTCAGGAACATGGTCAACAGGGTACAAAAAATTTACAACTATTATAATGATAAACAATTGCCTGGTATTATCAGGAATCAGGAAGACCTTACCAAATTCGTCTCTCATCAGGATTTTGATCTTAAAATTCTGAGAGAAAATCTAAGCCCGAAATCTTCTGTTTTCAGACATGCCGTGCGTGTTTCACTCATGTGTTTTATAGGATATCTTGTCTCCAAACTGTTTCCTTTCGGACATCATAGTTATTGGATACTGCTTACCATTCTGGTAATCCTGAAACCTGCCTACAGCCTTACTAAACAGAGGAATATCGAACGGTTGATAGGAACTTTTGCAGGTGGAATTGCAGGAGCTCTAATACTCATCTATGTAGAGGATCAAACCGTTTTATTTATCATCCTTCTTGTTTTTATGGTGGCTTCTTACAGTTTTCAACGCCTGAATTATATTGTCAGCGTATTATTCATGACTCCATATACGCTTATTCTTTTCAGCTTTTTAGGTGAGAATAACCTGGCCCAGGAAAGGATCATTGATACGTTCGTGGGCTCATTTATAGCCCTTACTGCAAGTTTTGTCATTTTACCTAACTGGGAGTACTCTCAGTTAAAGAATTTCATGCGCGAAGTACTTATCTCCAATTATCACTACTTAATGAAGGTAGCGGATATGCTTACAGGTAAGGAAATGGATGTGACTGCTTACAAACTGGCCCGAAAGTCCGTATATGTTAGTTCAGCAAATTTAGGAAGTGCTTTCCAACGAATGCTTTCTGAACCTAAGAATAAACAGAAAAATACTAAGGATATCCATAAGTTCGTTGTTCTGAACCATATCCTATCTTCATATATTGCAACTTTACTAACCAATCTCCAACAGGCAAATCAGGGCACTTCTACCAGGTCCAATATAAAATCTATCAGGAAGTCTGTTTATACTTTAGGAGAAATAATTCGTAAAATGGGTAATAAAAATTTCAAAGATCTGGAGATCCGTGTTCCGGAGGAGACCTCAGCGTCGCCTGACATAAATAAAAATGAAATGTTGTCGGAACAACTCGAACTGATCCATTCCCTGATACTGGATATTCAAAAATTATCTCAGGAAGAGAGTTAATTATCCTCAAGTTCCTTCATTACGTTGTTAATCCTGGTTTCGAGCGTTTCGAAATCTGTATATCCTTTAGCAACGAGATAAAATTTACTTTCCCCGGTCTGAACTAAAACAGCCGGGTATCCCTGTACATGCAATTGCCGGGCAAGCGCGAAATCATAATGAGCCTTTTCTTTAAAATCTTCCTCCTGCATTGCTGCCTCGAATTCATCCGGATCAATCCCGAAATTAACCGCCAGGTAACGGTATAATTCAAAGTCATTCGGGTCTTTTCCATCAAAATATATGGCAATTTGGAGATCATGTACAAAAGGTATGGCCAGATCGGGCAAATAGCTTTTAAAAACAGAGAGTGCGATCGCAGGCTTTTCGGAATCCAATATCATGGTACCTTTCTCCAGGTGTCTGAGATAAAGTTCTCCGAATTTTATACCGGTTGCTTCCTCAACAGTTTTATAGGCCGTTTTTATATAAGGAGCAACCTGAGATACCGTACCTCTCCTCTCCCCGATCATCATGCCTCCGCTGATAACCTCAAACTCGAAAAAGTCCTTCTTAATGTCGAAATAAGCAGCTATAACCTGACTAAATCCGTAGCACCAGCCACAAAGGGCATCATAAACATAAATGATTTTGTATTCTTTTTTCATTAAGAATTAAAGGGCTTAAATTCTTTAACAGTTATACCGACTCATTAAGCATTTGTTGAGGCCGACCATTTTTGAATGCTTCGCGGGGTTTAAGTCCCAGTAATTTAAACATCTCCATATCCTCGTTAAACGCAGGATTGGGAGTGGTTAATAATTTATCTCCTGCAAATATGGAATTCGCTCCAGCCATAAAGCAAAAAGCCTGGTCCGTCAGGCTCATTTCCGTCCTTCCTGCAGATAAACGCACAACTGTCTTAGGCATGATAATTCGGGCCGTAGCGATCATTCTCACCATGTCCCAGATGGGAACTTTAGGCTGATCAGCTAAAGGTGTTCCCTTTACCGGTACGAGTGCGTTGATAGGAACAGATTCAGGATGTTTTGACATATTAGATAATGTTTTAAGCATGGATATGCGGTCGTTAACTGTCTCTCCAAGGCCAATAATACCTCCGCTGCAGACGGTAAGTTTTGCTTTTCGCGCATTATCGATCGTTTTTAAACGATCGTCGTAGGTACGGGTTGTAATTATACGCTTGTAATCATCTTCGGATGTGTCCAGGTTATGATTATAGGCATATAATCCTGCATCAGCGAGTCTTTGTGCTTGGTTTTCACTCAGCATTCCCAGAGTACAGCAAACTTCCATATCAAGTGAGTTGACAGATTTAACCATCTCGATAACCCGATCAAAATCGCGGTTATCTCTGACCTCTCGCCAGGCGGCTCCCATACATAATCGGGAAGCTCCGGCATCTTTGGCTTTTTGAGCTGCATCTGTAACCTGATCAAGTGACATTAAAGCCTGTACCTCGAGATCTGTATGATATCTGGCTGCCTGCGGGCAGTAAGCACAATCCTCCGGACAGCCACCGGTTTTTATCGACAATAAACTACTTATCTGAACTTCAGAATAATCTTCATTTTCTCTATGGACGCTTGCAGCCCGATAAATTAAATCAAGTAAAGGACTATGGTATATATCTGATATCTCTTCTTTGGTCCAGTTATTTCTAATCTCGGTCATGGCTTTTAATTTATTTTGATAGGCAAAAATAGAATAAAATGAACAGGATGTTTAGCACATAGAACTGCCTTTTTGAAAAATATGAAATCACTTGGGGGCAATAATTTCGATTTCGCTTTCAGGAAGCTCCTCTTTAAGTTTTTTTAACGTGATTGTAGCGGTAAAACCATGGATCAGGATGGATAATAATACAATGAACGATACCATTGCCCATAATTCACTCCCATGATTGAACCAGGTTTGATGTAAGGCAAAGGATAAATAGAAAAAGGATCCCATTCCTCGGATCCCAAAAAAACTTATGATCCTTTTTTCTTTAATATGAAGTTTCGTCCCAATAAGTGCAATAAGGGCGGTTATGGGCCTGATCAGAAAAATAAATAGAATTCCAAACAATCCCATTTGCCAGGTAAGCTTATCAAAAATACCAGATACAAGCGCCCCTCCGAACAAAATAAGTATGATACCTAATAAAATCCGCTCTATCTGATCCGTAAACTCATGCAGTTTACGATGAAATTTATGCTGTCTTTCATAAGCCCGCATAGTGATAGCGCTTACAAAAACGGCGATAAAGCCATAACCATGTATCAATTCAGTTAAACCATAAACCATTAATGTAGCTGCAATAGCTATAAACCCATCCCGGGGAATAAAGAATTTACGTTTCTCCGGTAGATCAAAAACCAGGAAACCTAATATTTTACCCAGAATAAAGCCGCTCAGAACGCCTGCGATAATACGGTAAAAAACATCCAACAGAAGCCAGTCCTGAATACTGGCATTGCCCTTGCCACCAATTAAAGCTACAGTAATAGCCAGCCATACGAAAGGAAAAGCAGTACCGTCATTCATCCCAGCCTCGGCAGTAAGAGAAAATTTAACATTATCCACTTCTTCTTCATGGGGTGGGCCTACCTGTACATCTGATGCCAGAACCGGATCGGTTGGTGCCAGAACTGCACCCAGTAACAGAGCCGAGGCCCAATCAAAATTAAACATCCATTTGCTCATTACCGTAACTAAACCGATACAGAGGATCATGGTAATAAAAATCAGCCGGAAAGGTATTTTCCAGCTTTTGAACGAGAAAGCCTGATCTATTTTTAAACCGGTTCCCATTAATGAAATTATAACAACCAGCTCAGTTAAATGAACTGCATATATTTCATATTTATCAACATTTGGTCTGGGGAGAAAGTCAAAAAGACTGTAAAGCAATGCTCCGAATGCTACATAAATTATAGAATATGAGATTCCGGTCTTTTCAGTTATTGCGGGCATCCATGCCATAGCGAGGGCCGCAATTCCGATTACCGTTATAATTAATATGTATTCATCCATCTGTCAGGGAAAGATTTATTTAATTATTGTATTCCCCGGTAAACGCAATCATTGTTCCAATATGGCCGGTAGCAATAGATTCTCGGGATGATATTGCCTGATTGCACGATTTACACCTTTGGGTTTTATTTGAGAGATCAGAAAATCAGAGGAGCAAACTGCTGGCCAGACCCAACAAAATAAGGAAACCGAAAACGTCTGTAAATGTGGTGATTATGATTGAAGAAGCGATGGCTGGATCTATCCCTACCCTTTTGAGAATTAATGGAATTGATGATCCTGCTAAGCCAGCAATGATCAGATTACCTGTCATTGCAATGAAAATAACCAGACCGAGCATTGGATTAGCATCATAAAAAAGTGCGAAAAGGAAAATGATAAAACCAATAGTGGCACCATTTATAAGTCCGACAGTGAATTCCTTTAAAACCGTTCGATAGGCCTGATTATCGGTCAAATCGGTGAGTGAAATACGGCGTACCGTTACTGCCAGGGCCTGAGTGGCAGCATTCCCTCCCATTCCTGCGATCATCACCATGTAACCGGCAAGAATACCCATTCTGGCTATAGTACTATCAAAATAACGTATTACAGATGCTGCAAGAAACGCAGTACCGAGATTAAGGATCAGCCAAGGCAAGCGACTTTTAACAGCTTCTTTCCAGTTACCGGCAAGTTCTTCATCCTCAGAAACCCCTGATATTTTTAAGATATCCTCCGTATTCTCTTCTTCCATTACATCAATGACATCATCAAAGGTTATCCGGCCAAGGAGATGCATATTGTCGTCAACTACGGGGATACTGGTAAGGTTATACTGGGATATGAGTTTAGCAACTTCCTCCTGATCCGTATCTGCTTTTACATAAACGAAATCTTCCTTTATCAGCTGCTGGATACGTACATTATTACGCGCTTTAATAATATCCTTCAATGAAACAATACCAATCAGGGTATTTTGTTTATCAATAACATTGATCGTATAGAATTCTTCCATCTCCTCCGATTGACGGATTATTTCATCAATGGCCTCTTTTTTATAGAGGTCCGCATTGATCTTGATCACCTGGGTATTCATTAACCCCCCGGCAGTATCCTCATCGTACTTTAATAGCGAACGAATATTGGAGGCATCCTCTTCATCAAGTTCCTGGAGGATTTCCTGCTGCTGCTCCTCAGGTAACTGGCTGATGATATCCGTTGCATCATCATAATCCAGTTCTTCAACAATTTCTGAGCGCCTTTCCGGATGCAGATTTTCTAAAAGCCTTTCGGGGTGAAACTCAGAATCCATTTCAGAAATAACTTCTGATGCAAGTTCTGCAGGCAAAATGCTTATGATCCGTTCTCTGGATTCCTGGGGAAGGTTTTCGAAAAGGATCGCAATCTCAGAAGGATGGTATTCTGAAACCATTTCTTTCAGAACGGTATCATCCTCTTCAAGCGCGCGCTTGATTTTTATTAGATCCGATTTATCCAGTTCGAAAGATTGCATGATTTTTTAAAAATAGCAAATAGAGATGAGAAATCGCGTCTTTTTGTCCGTTCAGCCTCTAATGAAGTTTATTAAAGCACTTTAAAGGCCTCAGGATGCTTTCTTTCAATTGCTATTATTCAGCCAGCCTTTTTTCCAGAAATAGATCATCTGGATAAGACCGATTAAAATCATAACCCCCCAGGTATACACGTATCCATTTTCCGAATAAAGCTCAGGCATGTTATTATGCAGAATTTTTCCGGTCTCCGGATCCTGGTAAGCGAAGTTCATTCCATAAACGCCGACTATGAAAGTCAATGGAATAAAAATCGAGGAAATAATGGTCAGCACCTTCATTATTTCATTCATTCTATGACTTATCAGCGAAAGATTCATATCAATCAAACTGGCAATGATGTCCCTGTAATTCTCAACAAGATCAATGACCTGCATGCAATGATCATAGGTATCTTTTAAAAATACTCTGGAAACCTTATTTATTAACTTGGAATCAGATCTGATCATATCATTTATCTTATCCCGCTCGGGCCATGCTGCTCTCCGGATCATAATCATTTCCCTTTTAATATTCTGAGTTTGGAACATCAGTGTTTTATTGGGTCTGCGGGACAAGAGTTCTTCAATCGTTTCTAATTCATCTCCAAGTTTATAAATAAGGGAAAAGTAATTATCAATGATCACATCCATGAGGGTGTACATAAGGTAAGAAGTACCGCTAATGCGGATATTCCCTTTTCCTCCCTTTAAACGACGCGTGACAGGATCTATGGTGTCTGTCTGCCTTTCCTGGAAGCTTATTAATACTTTTGGTAATAAGATAAAGGAGACCTGCTCATTTTCGATTTCAAGATTTGAATTAACATAGAGCATTCTGCTTACAGCAAACAGATAGTCGTCGTATTCATCAATTTTTGGTCTTTGCCTGCTGTCAGCAATATCTTCGATAACCAGTTTGTTTATACCGAATTTCTTTTCAATATATTCCAGAAGTTCAATATCGCCAATACCTCTTATGTCAATCCAATGGGTAAGGTTTTTATAATTGATTAAGTGTTTATCTAACTCGATTGGACTTATGACCTCTTCGGCATAATATTCATCAGCGCTATAAGAATGAACTGTAATTTTAGGTTTGATCGCATCTTCAAATAATTGTATGGAACCCGGGCTGGTTCCCGCAGCAGGTATATATTTTCTTGAACTAATTCTGATCCGTCTGATCTTTGCCATTTCTAAAGATATGTGTTGCTTTGTGGTCCCTGATTAAACAAGAGGTCAATAATACTCAAATTAGTCAAAAAGCCATTTCTTTCTTCGAAAACCTGAAAATAAGTATGCATTTTAACAGATGAAGTGCGCTTGGGGTGAATACTATTCCGGTAGTCATCCATATCGGAGTAATTTTTTTCAAAACTTCCAGTATAGCTGTATTCAATATTTAATTTAAGAAAACCAAGAATAAGATGCAGTAGCTCTTCATTATAATCGAAGAGAAAATCCCATTTATTTTCATAAAACCGGGCAAGTTCATCTTCATAGTATTCAAAAAAAGCGGAACTCCGATAGGAAGTCTGCATACTCAACCAATGAAGCCGCTGCCATTGGAAATCATAACTGATCCTGACATCTTTAACTATCGTATGAGACTTGGATCCTTTAATTACGGGGACGATCAAATCTAGCCTTCCGTTAGGGGAATGAATAGACGCGCGGTTACGATAGCTCTGCTTTTGAAAATGCTCTGCATTTTCCAGGATCAATTTTTCCTTGTGCTCAATTATTCTGCTGAAATATTCAATGGGAGGAAGATAAAATAAAGGGATTATTGCGCCTTTTTCCATCGTATAAGTTAAGTTTGTAATCCGGATGACGAAAATACTTATTTAACACGCTTGCACCAAAGAATGTTCCGAACTTGAAGATCCATGAACCTTTCCACTTTACTATTTTTGAGTTAATCCGATGAAACAGGGTCTATTCCGGCTTACTGCATCAATCCTGTATTTGGTTTCTCTGCTTCCTTTTCAACTGCTTTATCTCATTTCAGATGTGCTTTTCTTTTTTCTCTATATTGTGTTTCGATACCGTAGAAAAGTGGTTAAAATGAACCTTTTGAACTCTTTTCCAGAACTGAGTGAAAAATCCAGAAATGATATTGAAAGGAAATATTACCGATACCTTGCCGATTTGATTATGGAATCGATAAAGAGTTTTTCTATAACAGCCAGGGAGCTTAAAAAGCGCTATAAATTTCAAAACCTTGAGGAGATTACACAGCATCTCGATGCAGGAAAAAACGTAATTGCCGTTTCAGGCCATTATGGGAATTGGGAATGGGCAAATTTAAGAGCGGCTCTTGAGATTAAAGGGAGGATATTGGTCGTTTATAAACCTTTGTCAGATATTAGTTTAGATAAATTGTTCAGATCAATGCGTTCAAAATTCGGTTCTATCCTTGTTCCAATGAAACAAACTCTCAGAAAGATCACGGAATACAAGAATATGCCCCATGTATTGGTTCTGGTTGGTGATCAGACACCTACCCGCGAGGAATCACAATATTTTACTGACTTTTTGAACCAGCCGACTGCTGTTTTTCTGGGTATAGAGAAGGTCGCATTAAATACCAATAACCCAATTGTATATTTTAATATAAATCGCATTAAAAGAGGATATTACGAATGCACAGTTAAAGCTTTAATTAATAATCCAGCTGAAACCTCCGATCATGAGATCACTAAGGTACATACCAGAGAACTTGAAAATCACATCCGTCTAAATCCTGAATTTTGGTTATGGTCACACAGGCGATGGAAATTTAGTCCGGAGGATATCAAGCATAAATTATGAAAGATTTGCCAAAAGTCAGTGTGGTGATCCTGAACTGGAACGGAGTTAATTATCTCGAAAAGTTTCTGCCCTCCGTTTGTTCAAGTACGTATCCTAATCTTGATATTATTGTTGCTGATAATGCATCAACAGATAATTCACTTCAATTTTTGAAAGAAAATTATGCTAACGTCAGGATTATAAGAAACGACCATAATTATGGCTTTACAGGTGGATATAACAGGGCTTTGGCGCAGGTGGAAGGTGAATATTTTATTTTGTTGAACTCTGATGTAGAAGTTGAGGCAGGCTGGATTGAACCGATTATCCGCCTTATGGAGAGTGATCCTGAAATTGCAGTAGCGCAACCAAAGATCCTTTCTTATTCAAACAAGCAGCTTTTCGAATATGCAGGGGCTGCCGGGGGTTATCTAGACCTCTTTGGTTACCCATTTTGCCGGGGACGAATATTTGATAGTGTGGAACCCGATGATGGGCAATATGAAACGGAATCTGAAATATTCTGGGCTTCTGGAGCGGCTTTCTTTATAAAAAAAACAGGTTGGATTGAAGCCGGAGGTTTTGACGAAGATTTTTTTGCGCACATGGAAGAAATCGACCTGTGCTGGCGACTGAAGAATAAAGGCTTCAAAGTAATGTATTGTCCCGGATCAAGGATTTATCATGTTGGAGGCGGAACCTTAAATGCTGAAAACCCTTTTAAAACGTATCTGAACTTCAGAAACAATCTTGTCCTGCTTCAGAAAAATCTTCCTTTAGGACGTTTCCTGTTAATTATCTTTATCCGGTTTTGGCTCGATCTGCTTTCACTTTTGAAATTTCTTCTTGATGGAAAGCCCCAAAATGCTAAAGCAATCAACAAAGCCCATGTTTATTTTATTAAAAATTACTGGAGAAACAGAAAGAAATCCCATTCTTTTAATACCTCCAGATTCAATAAAGCAGGTTTATTTTCTGGCAGTATTGTTTGGAGCTACTTTATAAGAAAGAAAAAAACATTCAGCAGCCTATAAGAGGCTTTCTAAGGCTAGCCTGTATCCCTGCATTCCAAACCCGGTTAATACTCCTTTACAGTTTTTACCTGTCAGAGAAATATGCCTGTATTCTTCTCTGGCATAAATATTCGATATATGCACTTCCACAACAGGGGCGGTTATTGCAGCTATTGCATCAGCAATTGCAACAGAAGTATGTGTATAGCCGCCTGCGTTAAGAATAATTCCTTCATATGTAAATCCAACCTCATGGAGTTTATTGATGATCTCCCCTTCAATATTGCTTTGAAAATACTCCAGCTCGATATTTAGGTACTTTGATTTGAGTTCCGCAAAATATGTTTCAAAACTGCTGTCTCCGTAAATAGATTTCTCGCGTACCCCAAGTAAATTTAAATTCGGTCCGTTAATTATCTGTATTTTCATTTGAGAATGTATTGTTTTTTAAGGTCCCGTATATGTGGTATGGCATCAGGTTTTCTCATTTCAGTTTGTGAGCCATAAGCTCATGCAGTTTTCATTGTATATATTTGTTCTTTATGGCCTGTATAAGGCTTTTATCCTGTCCGAGATACCTGAATGGCCTCGGGTTTCGGAAAAGAGGATTTATTCAGGTTTAAGTCTTTCATTTATCAAACTTATAAAATAATTTGGACTGGCAATCAAGCCTAAGCGGCTTTAAATCATATTTAAGACTGGAGCGCTCTCTTTCAGCAAATACCATCGAAGCTTATTTGCATGACGTAAATAAATTGATGCAGTATTTTGTAAGCCGTTCAGAAATAAAAGATCCCTATAATGTAAGCAGAAATGATTTAAAAGATTTTCTGGTTTGGGTAAATGAACTAGGTATGCTCCCTCCCACTCAGGCGCGTGTTTTGTCGGGACTTAAAGCATTTTTTAAATATCTTATCCTGGAAGATAAAATAAGTATCGACCCTTCGGTTTTGCTGGAAAGTCCAAAAATGAGCAGGAAGCTTCCGGATACTTTAAATATTATAGAAATTAATAAAATGATCGAAGCGATCGACCTTTCTAGACCCGAAGGAATGCGAAACAAAGTTATACTTGAGATACTTTATGGCTGCGGACTGCGTGTTTCTGAACTCACGGGCTTGAAAATATCAAACCTTTACCTTGACATTGACTTTATAAAGATCCTGGGAAAGGGAAACAAGGAAAGGCTGGTACCAATCGGATCAGAAGCTATAAAATTTCTGAAGATATTTATTAATGAGGTTCGCGTTCATATCCCGGTGAAACCAGGAAAAGAAGATTATGTATTTTTAAATAAGAGAGGAAATCCCATTTCTAGAGTGATGATATTTGTGATTATCAAGGATCTTGCAAAGAAGACCGGGATAACAAAAAACATAAGTCCTCATACATTCAGGCATTCTTTCGCCACACATTTAATTGAAGGAGGCGCCGACCTCAGGGCAGTTCAGGAAATGCTTGGACACGAAAGCATTACTACAACAGAGATATACACCCATCTCGACAGAGATTATTTACGCGAAACCATTATGCATTTTCACCCCAGAAGCTGAAAGGTAATTATTGCTCTTCCTTGAAATAAACTTTATAATAACTCATTGCACGGTCATCATCGAATCCTTTTTCAATCAGCTCTTTATTTCCGTGAATATAGATATGAAAATTTTTATCCAGCTTTAATACGCTTTTAAATACCCTGGCCTGTTTCTTTACGGCTGCTCCCGAAATATCAAAGGGTTTATCCAGTCCCGCTTCAAACTCTTCATTATATTCCCGGCTGAAATTTCTGAACGATTCAATTGCCTTGGGATTAGCAATGACCTCTTCTGAAAATTCGTCCATATCAAAACTATCTTTCTCCTTAAAGTATTTCATTGATCTGTTCAGAAGATCAATTTTATCTGCTTTGGAAATCTCAAAATCCTCATCAATCTTACTTGTGATAAAGTTTTTATATACGCTTAGAGTTGTATTTGTTTTGTTAAAACTATCATTTCTGATTTTAAGCTTCAGAAATTCATCCTTCCAGTAAGCCGCGTCTGTACGGTTAGTCTGATCTACAACCATTACTTTATAACCTTCATCCTTATCAATGTCAAATATCAGGCATCCTTTGTCAAGTTTTTGGATATTGATGCCACCATCCTCATAACTAAGTTCAAATCCGCCTTTGGCCGGATCAACTTTAAGATAGGTTTCCTTTGTCTCAGATTTGAAAATCCCTATGGCGTCGGTTAATTCACCTTCAAGCTGCAAATCTTTAAAACTTGCTATATATAACTCCCCCGATTTAATTTTAGGATGATTTGAGATATCAAATAAATGCTTGGTAATCTTCCCGCTGGTTTCATGGAATGTTTCTGCAGCTGAAAACATCTGGGTGCTGAAATGAAAAAGCTCATTCAGATCAAGCTCTTCGCTGGAATGCATGAACCGGTAGACCTCATTTTCCTTCTCAAATGGAGAAAGAAAGTATTGCATCAGTAATTTTTTTAATATTTCGTCAGATATTTCTATGCTTTGATCAGATAAACTATAAAATTCATTCTGAAGTTTATTTCCTATCCGGTGAACGGATAACTGGCTGAGAGAAGCTTCGCGGGATGTGACCATAATATATCTGCAAAGAAAGCATATCCCCTGATAAAACTCCTTTTTAATTATGCACTGCTTTTATCATGCGGTCTTTGCCTGGCAAATCCTGCCTTAATTCTATTGATTGGAAGCCATTATGGCGTAAAAGATTCAAGGTTTCAGCCCCCAGATTTTCATTGATCTCAAGAAAAAGCAAACCTCCTGGTTCTAAATGTGACAGGGCGAAAGCTATGATTGCCCGGTAAAATAACAGCGGATCATCATCTGGAACAAATAATGCAGAGTGGGGTTCATACTCTAATACATTGGGCATCATTTTCTCTTTTTCAGATAAAGTAACATATGGCGGATTGCTGATGATCACAGAATACGGAGAATGTTTTATCAGGTCTCCGGAAGGATTCAAAATGTCATTTTCCATAAAAACTACCTGCGTTCCGTTCAGTTCAGCATTTAGTCTTGCTGTGTCAAGGGCTTCACCGGATATGTCCACAGCATAAAGCTCAGCTGATTTTAAATTCTTTTTTATGGTAACAGGTATACATCCGCTTCCGGTTCCAATATCAAGGATTTTTAAGGATTGTCGATTTTTTGACCTCAGCTTTTTTAAGACCCAGTCAACCAGCTCTTCTGTTTCAGGCCTGGGAATAAGTACCGAAGGGTTCACTTTAAAAGTAAGACCATAAAAATCGGTTTCTCCAAGGATGTATTGAAGAGGACGGCCGGTCTTGAGCTCATCTAAGACCTGTTGGAGTAAAGCTGTGTTTCCTTCGGAAACTTCTTCATTCTTTATATTCAAATAGTTTACCCGGTCTATTTTGCAGATAAAGCTAATACTTAGCCAGGCAAGACTCTTAGCTTCGTGAGGCCCATAAATATCCTTGAGCTCATCGAAAAATATACTTTCTATCTCCGAAATGGTCATAAGGCAAAGTAAAGTAATTTCCGGGAGTTACTCCAGCTTTATAAATTTGGCGTTCCTGAGATAAATAATCCAGGTATCGATAGAATTCTGTTTATCCTAACTATTTTTACGGCATGCAAGACGACCAGAAGTATATGGAACGCTGTATTGAGCTTGCCCGTATGGGGTCGGGATCAGTAAGTCCTAATCCAATGGTGGGAGCTATAGTGGTTTGCGATGGACGGATAATCGGAGAAGGGTATCATGCTAATTTTGGAGGCCCTCACGCAGAACTTAACGCCATCAGGAATGTAATGGAATTACATGCTGATGCAGAAGAATTATTTAAAAAATCCACCATCTATGTTAACCTTGAACCCTGCTCCCATTTCGGAAAAACCCCTCCCTGCTCCGATCTGATCATTAGTAAACAAATTCCAAGGGTTATAGTTGGCTGCCGCGATCCATTCGGAAAAGTGGATGGAAGAGGGGTAGAAAAATTAAGGGCAGCAGGTATAGATGTTATTGAAAATGTTCTTGAGGCTCAGGCTCTTGATCTTAATAAGCGGTTTTTTACCCGGCTTCAAAAGCAAAGGCCATATATAATTTTGAAATGGGCACAAACAAAAAATGGCTTTTTTGCCCCTTCAAACGGCTCAAAGAAATGGATCAGTTCTTCAAATTCCAAGCAGCTTGTCCATCGGTGGCGAACCGAAGAAGATGCTGTTTTAATTGGTAAAAATACAGCATTGGTTGATAACCCGGAACTAAATGTACGCGATTGGGCAGGTAGAAACCCAATCCGGATTATCATAGACAAGAATCTTGACTTAACCAAAGATCTGCACGTTTTTGATAAAAGTCAGGAAACTATCATTTTCAATGCTCTGAAAACGGAGATTGATGGTAATATAAAATACCTGGAACTGGAAAATTTCGACAATTTGCTTCCTCAGCTAATTGCCTATCAGCTGTATTTAATGGACGTTCAATCCATCATTGTTGAAGGTGGAGCGAAAACCCTGAATATGTTCATCCAGGCAGATCTTTGGGATGAGGCACGTGTATTTTCCGGTCCTGATGATTGGGAAGACGGAATCCCCGCCCCTTCGATCACCGGCACGCTTCTGGAAAAACTAAATATTGGCTCTGATAAGTTGGAGATCTGGAAAAACCATTTTTAACATGATCTATATTTTTATAAGCGTTTGCTTCAGTGTTTTTGTATCCATTCTGCTAAAACTGGCCCGGCGTTACAACATAGATACCAAACAGGCAATCACATGGAACTATTCTATTGCCGGATTGCTGACCTGGTTAATTTATCGGCCTGCTTTACCACCGCTGAATACCGGCCTCATGCCTGCATATATTACACTGGGAATCCTTTTACCTTCCTTATTTGTTATTCTGGCTTTATCCGTTAGGTTTACAGGGATCGTTAGAACTGATGTAGCTCAACGCTTATCGCTTTTTATACCGGTTCTTGCAGCATTTTTAATTTTTGGAGAGGATTATTCTCCTGTCAAAATAGCCGGGATAATTCTTGCATTTATTGCCATCGGGTTTTCAATACCCTGGCAGAAAAAAGAGAAGAAAATATCACCCTCCTGGATATACCCGGTTATCGTATTCGTGGGAATGGGACTGATCGATATACTTTTTAAACAGATCGCACGCACCCAGGCTATTCCTTTCACCTCATCCTTATTTATCGTTTTCATTCTTGCATTCCTGTTTTCCCTAACGGGACTTATATACCTGTACTTTATTAAAAAAACACGGTTTAGTCTGATCAATCTTATATGCGGATGGATTCTCGGAATTGCAAATTTTGGAAACATCCTGTTCTATTTAAAGGCACATCAGGCCTTGTCTAATAGCCCTGCTATGGTATTCTCTGCGATGAATATTGGGGTGATTGTATTAGGGTCATTAGTTGGAGTACTTATTTTCCGTGAAAAACTCAGCCGCCTAAACTACGTGGGCATTCTGCTGGCGCTGATCTCCATATTACTGATATCTTTTGCCTGATCTTATGTTATTTGACGATACCTATAAAACTGTAAATGAACCATGTGAAGGAATTTACCGGGATAGAGGCAGTAAATTTATTGCTAATATCTATCCTGTCCGCTCCGAGGGTGAGGTAAAAGACCTTTTATTAAAACTCCAGTCTCTCCATCCCAAAGCCAGGCATTATTGCTGGGCTCTCCGCTTAAGCCCGGACCGGTCTGTATTTCGTGTTAATGACGATGGGGAGCCTTCCGGTACTGCAGGCAAGCCAATACTGAATACCCTGCTTTCGTTTGATGTAACTAACATTCTCGCAGTTGTTGTCAGATATTTCGGAGGTACACTACTCGGGGTTCCGGGATTAATAAATGCCTATAAATCAGCTACAATTGATGCTCTAGAAAATGCAAGTATCGTTGAAAGGACTGTAAACTCCACTTACAGAATTACCTTCGGATATCTGCGGATGAATGATGTTATGAAGATAATAAAGGACGAAGATCTTAAAATTTATAATCAGGAATTTGATGTGGGCTGTAGATTAGATGTTGATATCAGACAATCATCCCTGAATGCAATAATTGTAAAGCTTGAAAAAATTGAGGGGCTGAAACTGGAGTTTCTGGGTCTTTTTTAGTCTCGTAAAAGGTTCCCTTACGGCCGGCAAAATCCCTATGTCCTTTTATCCGAATTAGGCTTAACTTTGTCCTGTCAACACTTGAATCGATTTCATATGAAACCTGCATAAGCTCGCCCCCTTCAATAGAAATGAGAAAAGCTTATGCCATCCTGCACATGCGGAACTTTTAAAAAAATATATTCTAATGAAACCATCATGAGCACGCCGCTCACAAACAGCAATGAATATGCTCATGATAGCTTCATCACCGATAAAAAACAAATTATATACTGATGAAACAAATTTCGGAAGCCGATCTGATAATTAATCCCGATGGGAGTATATATCATCTCAATTTATTGCCTGAGGATATTGCAGATACGGTTATAACCGTTGGAGACCCAGACAGAGTTATCGAGGTGAGCAGGTATTTTGACAGAATTGAAATTAAAAAGGGCAAACGCGAATTCATTACCCATACAGGATATTTAGGTTCAAAAAGAATAACAGTCATTTCAACAGGAATAGGCACAGATAATATTGATATCGTGCTAAATGAACTTGATGCCCTGGTAAATGTTGATTTTGAGAGCAGGCTGCCAAAAGTAAAGCTTAAAAGTCTGGATATTATCCGGATCGGCACTTCCGGGTCCATCCGCGAGGATGTGCCAATAGGCAGTATATTAGTTTCTGAATATGGCTTAGGACTGGATTCTCTCATGAATTATTACCTGCATGAAATATCCGGAGATGAACATACAATTCTTGATGCAATAAAATCTCATCTCCATCATTTCAAGGGAATTTTTCCTTATCTGACATCTGCTGATCCTCTGTTATTGGAGAAAATCGGAAAAGATCTTCCTCGGGGTATCACTCTAACAGCTCCTGGATTTTATGCACCTCAGGGGCGTGAGGTAAGGGCAAAAAATGCTGTTCCGGGTTTGTTAGAGCTGCTCCGATCCTTCTCATCCGGGGAAAACCGTATAACCAATCTTGAAATGGAGACCGCAGGAATATACTCCTTGTCTAAAGCACTAGGACATAAAGCCTTATCGGTCAATGCGATCCTTGCAAGCCGGATAAAAAATGAATTTTCCTCAAATCCGGTAAAAATAGTTGACCAGGCAGTTCAGCTTGTGCTGAACAGATTATCCTAAGGTATGGGAATTTTAGGATGTAATTACAGAGTCTTTATCAAAGCATGAAATTTTGCCAGAGCTTCTAGTTTTTTCTCATCCAGATCAAAGTCGATCTTGTTCATTAAATAATCATCCAGATCAAAATTATCCACCTTTGGTAAACCTGAAATTATAGCTTCACGGTGATTAAGCCCATATTCCAGAGCTGAATTAAAAGCGTGTTTAAAATCTTCAGGGATTGACTTATTAGCAGCCCATACAGCAAAAACGAACGGCAATCCGGTAAATTTCTGCCATTCCTCCGCCAGATCATACTTAAAAGAATACTGTTCTTTTTTACCAAAAGTCCGGTCTCCTATTTGAACGAAGGCGTCTGAACTGCTTTCATCAGTAAACTTGGGATCAATTTTCCAATGGTACTTTAATAAGACCTTTGCAAGAAAATTGGATGTTCTTGATTGGGGATCAAGCTGTAAATTTTTGACTTGTTCAATGGGAACATCGCTGAATATAAAGACCGAATCGACCTCCCCATCAGCGCCTATGCAATAGTTGGAAATTATATCATAATCCTTGATCTGTAATAATGCAGCGGTGGGAACAAGTCCTATATCTACCTTATTTTCAATAAGTTTTGTAGCACATACTGAAGGTATATCTAAGCTGAGTTCAATCTGATCTATTATTCCTGAATGCAGGATACCATATACGAATGGTTTTGTGTTTGTATAGGAAACGGCAGAAACTTTTATTTTATTCAAAATTGGTCGAATGGATAATTTAAATGACTTGTGTTATTAAAGTCCAGAATATGGAATTCCTTACCGTCAAATTCTACTTTATAGAGGGTAGTATTTGAATGGGGAAAAGTGTCCATTTCTGAAAGTGGGCGATTTGTTAATAGACAAAGAAAAAGTCGCATTGCCCGGCCGTGCATGCAAATTAGTATATTTTGATCATCATTCGTTTCTATCAGTTTTTCCAGTACAATGAGCTGACGTTCTTTAACATCAAGCGGACTTTCACCGGATTCAAATTTATGGTGCAACTCTCCGGATTTCCATTGATTCAAAATGATATTAAAATCGGATTTTAACTGGTCTGTACTTTCTTTACCCTCGTGGATGCCCCAACCCATCTCATCCAACCCAGGATATTGGGTCCATGGAATATTTGAATCTATAAATTTCTGAACGGTTTGATGGGTTCTTTTAAGTGTGGAAGTGTAGACTTTATCAAAAGGAATATGTTTGTAAGCCTGGTAAAAAGCTTCAGCCTGCACCCTTCCTTTATCGTTTAAATCCGAGTCCATTCCCCTGCCCTGGACGATGCCCTGTTTATTTAGATCAGTTTCACCATGGCGAATGATGTATAAGGTTTTTTTCAATTGATAACAGGTAATTTATAAAATTTAGGCTTTTCCTCCTCAGGAAATTGATGGTTCTGATAATCTGTGACTATATTATAGAGGGTATCACGTTCAACAGGATGCCTTCCGACTTGTTTGATGAGCTGAACCAGTTCCTGGGTGCTCATTGCGGGATGCTGCTCCTCAGCACCTGCCATGGAATATATTTTAGTAGTATCATCGAGTGTCCCGTCAATATCATCAACACCAAAGTTTAAGGATAACTGGGCTGTACTCCGGCTGATCATCGCCCAATAAGCCTTAATATGATCAAAGTTATCAAGGAAAATTCTGGCGATCGCGTAATTGCGAAGATCCTCAATAACTGATACTTCGGGAATATGCGACATCTGATTATCCTGGTTCCGGAACTTCAGAGGTATAAAAGTTTGAAAACCGCCTGTTCTATCCTGAAGCGATCTTAACCTCTCCATATGATCAACACGGTGTTTATATTCTTCAATATGTCCGTAAAGCATAGTAGCATTCGATCGCATACCGAGTTTATGCCATTCCTCATGTATTTTAAGCCACTGTTCGCCGGTGCATTTATCCTTTGCTATCTTTTGCCTGATTTCAGGATCAAAGATTTCCGCTCCCCCGCCGGGGATAGACTGTAATCCAGCCTCTTTCATTAGCTTCATTCCTGTGGCATAATCGATTTTGGCTTTCTTGAATATATAATGGTATTCGACCGGGGTTAATGCCTTTATATGTAGCTCGGGACGATATGACCGGATTGCACTGAACAATTCAGAGTAGAATTTCAGATCATACTGGGGCAGAACACCACCAACTATGTGTACCTCTGTTACCGGCTGCCCGTCATATTTCTTTACGATATCCAGCATTTCCTCCATCGTATATTCCCAGCCATCTGATCTTTCCTTTATCAAAACAGAATATGAACAGAATTTACAGTCGTATACACATAGATTAGTTGGCTCAATATGAAAATTCCGGTTGAAGTATGTTTTGTCTCCATGGCGATTTTCACGCACGAAATTGGCCAGAATGCCCAGGTATCCAAGCTCAGCCTGATTATATAAGTTCAGGCAATCCTCAAAGGAAATCCGGACGTTGGAATGCACTTTTTCTGCAATATGCCGCAGTCCGGATGAAAGATTTTTATCCCGTAATAAAAGGTCAATATTCAGATCAGCTTTCATTTAATTTCTTTGCTGCAAAAATACGATATTGCCCGTATTCATTATCATTCTCTTGTAAAAGCATGAACATTCTTTTTATACAGAAAGAGAAATAATTTCATATCAATTAAATCTCCGAAAAAGGTGTACATTTTTAATAATTAATTTAATATTGCCAAAGATCCAATAAGAGTTGATTATGAAAATTGAAACCATAGCTATACACGCTGGTAATAAGATTGACGAGTATACCAAGGCCGCAATTCAGCCTATAACTTTGTCAACCACTTTTGAGCGGGCACCGGACGGCGGATATCCTGAAGGATTTATGTATTCCAGGATCGACAACCCTAATAGAAGATCCCTTGAAAATGTACTGGCCCAGTTGGAGGGCGGTGAGGATGCTTGTGCATTTTCTTCAGGAAATGCTGCAGGATGTGCGATTTTTCAGGCATTAGAACCGGGTTCACATCTTATTGCTCCGGGAGATATGTATCATGGGTTGCGTAATCAACTGATCCAGGTTTTCAAAGGGATACTGGAAGTTGAATTTGTAGATCTTGCAGATATCCAGGCGGTAAAAGCATCTATCAGGCCCGAAACCGAATTGATATGGATTGAAACCCCCTCTAACCCTCTCCTGAAGGTCTGCAATGTATCTGAACTGGCAGCGCTCGGTAAAGAGCATGGTATAACAGTTGCCTGTGATAATACGTTCAGTACTCCGATGTTCCAGCGACCCCTTGAACTTGGTTGTGACATTGTGATGCATTCGACAACAAAATATCTTAGCGGGCATAGTGACGTTGTGGGCGGTGCACTTATTACCCGAAAAAAAGATGGAATATGGGGTAAGATTCGAACCATCCAATCATTGGCGGGCGCTATTCCGGCACCATTTGATTGTTATTTAACGGTACGGGGTATAAAGACATTGCCCTACCGTATGCGCGGACATGCAGAAAATGCCGGCCGAATAGCTTTATTTCTGCAGGCTCATAAAAATGTGGAAAAAGTATACTATCCAGGTTTGAAAAATCATCCGGGACATGAGATTGCTGCCAGGCAAATGAGTGGTTTTGGAGGTACACTTTCCTTTTTAATTAAAGGAGGATCCGATGAAGCCCGGAATATGGTGAATAAAGTAAAATGGTTTACC
Organism: Pedobacter sp.; assembly: GCA_036676435.1. Lineage (GTDB taxonomy): Bacteria > Bacteroidota > Bacteroidia > Sphingobacteriales > Sphingobacteriaceae > Daejeonella. The sequence goes on from JAKFCV010000019.1 coordinate 233,622, forward strand.
CAGGCAACTAGTCTTGGAGGCGTAGAAAGCCTTATTGAACACCGCGCCTCTATTGAAGGTCCGGAAACTAAAACCCCGGCAAATTTGATCCGGGTCTCTGTGGGTCTCGAAAACGTTGATGATCTGATCGAAGATCTAAATCAGGCATTGGATTAAAAATAATTAATTGATAATCAGATATTTAATTAACCATTAAAAATTAAATTTGGTTTCAATGTAAATATCCGCATATATTTGAAATATAATTTGGTAGCAATACCAATCTGTCATCAATAAACTCTTGTTTTATTGATTTATACAGAAGTGGCGAGAGATCAGGCTCTATGACCCACTGACAACCCCCCGATCGGTTTCGGGGAAGGTGCCAATTCCTGTCCCGAAAGGGAAAAATAAATTTAATAAAATGAAAAGAGAATCACTTACAGCCCCTGTATTCCCCCAAGCGGAAAATCAATTCAATTTCTTAAAACATCAGAATAGATTTGCAAGTTATTGCATGTATATGCCTGCTGTTATCTGTTGTTAAAGGATACTAATTTAAAGGAACCTTCCTTTATAATCCGAATACCACATTGGCCCAGCCATGAGAAATCCCCAAGTTCACAAATTATTTTTTTACACGTAAATAAATAAAATCATTATGTCAGCACAAAACTTAAAATTTGAAACTCTCCAGTTACACGCAGGTCAGGAAGCGGATCCAACTACCGGTTCAAGGGCAGTTCCGATATACCAGACCACTTCATTTGTGTTCAACAGTTCAGAACATGGCGCTAATCTTTTTGCACTGAAAGAATTCGGCAACATCTACACCCGTATTATGAATCCCACAACGGATGTTTTTGAAAAGCGTGTGGCAGCTTTGGAGGGCGGAGTTGCCGCTCTTGCGGTTGCATCCGGCCAGGCGGCTCAATTTATTGCTTTGACGAATATCCTTCAGGCAGGAGATAATTTTGTAACCTCCTCTTACCTTTATGGTGGTTCATATAACCAGTTTAAAGTATCATTTAAACGTCTAGGAATTCAGGCACGTTTTGCGAATGGTGATGATCACACAAGTTTTGAGCCTCTGATAGATGATAAAACAAAAGCTATTTACCTGGAAACTATTGGTAATCCAAGTTTCAGCATTCCAGACTTCGAAAAGATTGCTGAAATAGCTAAAAAACATGATCTGCCACTTATTGTAGACAACACATTCGGCGCTGCAGGTTACCTCTTCCGCCCTCTGGAGCACGGGGCTAATATTGTTGTTGAATCCGCAACAAAATGGATTGGAGGGCATGGTACCAGCATTGGCGGAGTAATTGTTGACGGTGGAAACTATAATTGGGGTAACGGTAAATTTCCCCAATTTTCAGAGCCTTCTGAAGGTTATCACGGATTGGTATTCAATGATGTATTCGGAAGTGCTGGTCCATTTGGTAATATTCAGTTTATTATCCGGGCAAGAGTTGAAGGCTTGCGTGATTTCGGTCCGGCGCAATCTCCATTTAACTCTTTTCTCCTCATTCAGGGCTTGGAAACTTTATCTCTGCGCGTTCAGCGTCATGTTGATAATGCTCTTGAATTAGCCAAATGGCTTGAATCTCATCCTCAGGTTGATAAAGTGGTTTATCCGGGACTTCCAAGCAGCCCTTCTCATGCAAATGCGAAAAAATATTTAACAAATGGATTTGGAGGTATGTTATCATTTGAAGTAAAGGGTGGTAAAGAGGGTGCGATTAAGTTTGTTGATAATTTAAAACTGATCAGCCATTTGGCGAATGTTGGAGATTGTAAAACATTGATTATTCAGCCTTCTGCAACAACGCATCAGCAGTTAAGTGATGCCGAGCAGCTGGCTGCCGGAGTAAATCCTTCCTCACTACGGGTTTCCGTGGGAATTGAGCACATTGATGATATAAAAGCAGATCTGGAACTTGGATTTGCAGCAATAAAATAAGATTGATTCACCACGCTAAGGCTATTGAATTAGCCATAGGGTTAGGAAATGTTAAATGAATACTGAGAATACATATAAGCACAAAAAACCATTCCAGCTGGAAAGCGGAAAAAAACTGAGAGAGCTTGAAATAACCTATCATACTTATGGTACACTGAATGCCAAAAGAGATAATGTAGTTTGGGTTTGTCACGCATTAACGGCAAACTCGGATGTTTTTGACTGGTGGAAAGGCTTATTTGGCGAAAATTGTCTGTTCAATCCTAAGGAACATTACATTGTTTGTGCAAACATCCTGGGTTCCCATTACGGAAGTACAAGTCCACTGAGTAAGAACCCCGTAACCGGTCTGCCCTATTTTCTTTCTTTCCCTGACTTAACGGTCCGCGACCTCGCATCTGCACATAAACTCCTTTCCGATCATCTGGGTCTTTCACAGATTGGTTTAGTGATCGGCGGCTCACTGGGTGGGCAACAGGCCATGGAATGGGCTATTCTTGAACCCAGAAAGATCAAAAAGCTTGTTTTAATAGCAACCAATGCTCAGCACTCGGCCTGGGGGATTGCATTTAATGAAAGTCAGCGCTTAGCGATTACGGCCGACCGGACATTCTATTCCCAGTCAGTAAATGGAGGAAATAAGGGATTGAAAGTGGCCCGAAGTATTGCTTTACTTTCATACCGCAGTTATGGAACCTACGGCGCCACCCAGCTTGAAGTAAGTTCTGATAAAACCTGTGATTTTAAAGCCTCATCTTACCAGAATTATCAGGGCGAGAAATTAGTTAATCGCTTTAATGCCTATAGCTACTGGTACCTCACCCGGACGATGGACAGCCACAATGTTGCAAGAAACCGGAGTTCTACAGAAGACGCCTTAAAACAGATCCTTGCTAGAACCTTTGTGATAGGAATTGTAAATGATGTTCTTTTCCCAATCGAGGAGCAACTTTTTCTTGCAAAACATATTCCTAACGCCCAGTTTGGGGAACTTAATTCATTTTACGGTCATGACGGATTTTTGATCGAAACAGAAATATTAACAAAAGAAATAGGAAATTTTTTAAAGAATTCAGATTCGGATAAAACCATCATGAGTCTGCATAAAATAGCTTAATAATGAGTAAAAGACTAACCATTGGATTATTCGGATTTGGTGTTGTGGGACAGGGTTTACATGACATCATCAGTACAAAGGACCTTAATATAGAGATCAGAAGGATCGCAATTAAGAATCCCGACAAGAAAAGAAGTCTTCCGGATGAATTATTCACAACCAGGGCTGAGGAAATACTTAACGACCCTGAGATCAATACAGTAATTGAACTGATCAATGATGCTGATGCCGCTTTTCATATAGTAACAACTGCACTGAAAAATGGTAAGAATGTCGTATCTGCGAATAAAAAAATGATTGCCGAACATCTGGATCAACTGGTCTCAATTCAGGAAGAATTTGGCACCTCCCTCCTTTATGAAGGTGCGGTATGCGGAAGTATCCCGATCATAAGAAACCTGGAGGAGTATTATGATAATGAACTCCTCCATTCAATAAGCGGAATATTTAACGGTTCTTCTAATTATATTCTATCAAAGATCGCCAATGAAGGGCTGGATTATGCTGATGCATTAAAACAGGCTCAGGACCTTGGTTTTGCTGAAACAGATCCCATTCTTGACGTAGGCGGATATGATGCTAAATTTAAGCTTTTAATAGCTGCTGCTCATGCATATGGTGTATTTGTTGGTCCTGATGAGGTTTTAAATATTGGGATCCAGAATTTCTCCGGTTCTGATCTTCAATTCGCTGAAGAGCATCAGTTAAAGATTAAGCTGGTTCCAACTGCTAAAAAACTTAATGATAGCGAACTCGCTTTATATGTGATCCCCCGCCTCGTTCCAGCCAGCGATTTTCTATATAATGTGGAGAATGAGTATAATGCGGTATCTGTTAAAGCTGCTTTCGCGGATCAGCAATTATTTTATGGAAAGGGAGCCGGCGGTCATCCTACAGGATCAGCAGTGTTATCTGATATTGCAGCGCTCCGTTATGATTACCGGTATGAATACAAGAAATATCATCACGATTCGAAACTGAAGCTTCAAAATGATCATGTTTTACCGGTTTATATCCGCTATTCGAATGAAGAACTTATAAATAACATAAAATTCGAATTTATTGCAGAACAGCATAAAAGCCTGGAATTGAATTATATTCTGGGAGGTATAAAGTTAAGTGAACTGATGCTTCAGAAACAGGCAATTCTGAACGATGGAGCCTTTTTAGCCCAGGCAGGCGCACTAACGGAAAAATTTGAAAAACTTACACGATTGAATCTGGAAAGCGCTCAGTAATAATACCTCAGAAATAAAAAAACTCCGGCTAAAGCAAGCTGGAGTTTTTAATGGTTTTCATAAATGAAATTTCCTTAATCTTTGAGATAGGGTTCCATGGCCTGTTGCCAGATGGCATAACCCTTTTCGTTCATATGGAGTTTGTCAGCCTTAAATATATCAGGCATTGGGCTGCCGTCGGCCAGGAGCATTTTAGAATAAACATCCACATACGCAGATCTCTTCTTTTTTTCAAGGTACCTTTTGATAAGGTCGTTTGTCCGAACCATTTCGGGCATGTATTTAGCCCTGCTGGGACTTGGTTTTAATGAAACATAGAGAATATGTGCTTTTGGCAATTCATCTCTTATCATTCCAAACAGCCTGGTAAAGCGTTCATAAACTATTTCAGCGGTAACTTCGGCAGATGTAAAATCATTTTCACCGCAATAAATAACTACCTGTGATGGCTTGTAGGGAAAAATTATATCCGGTGCATAACGGATCACATCCGGCAGGCTGGAACCGCCAAAACCGCGGTTTATAATGGGATGACCAGGAAAGTACTTTTGTACATCCTTCCATCCCCTGAAAGATGAACTTCCAATAAATAAAATTTCACCTTTTTGGGGAGGGTTAATACTGTCCAGTTGTTTAAATGCTTCTATTTCTTTATAAAACGGAGGCAATTGCTGGGTAAAACCCGACAGATTGCCAAATATGAAAAGAAAGAATATGAGAATTTTGCCTGATGGTTTCATTTAAGCGAATAAATAAAATTTGATAAGTATTTATATTATATCTCCCGGTTAATATCCCATGCTTCGAGATAATCAGCTACTCTCCTTACAAAGGATCCCCCAAGGGCTCCGTCTACAATACGATGATCATAGGAAAGTGAAAGGAACATCATATGCCTGATGGCGATAACATCCCCATATTCAGTTTCTATAACAGCAGGTTTCTTTTTTATTGCTCCTACTGCCATGATCGCAGCCTGAGGCTGGTTAATAATTGGTGTTCCCATTACATTACCAAAAGTTCCGACATTTGTAATGGTAAAGGTCCCCCCCTGCGTTTCATCAGGCTTTAGTTTAGACAAACGCGCCCGGCTGGCCAGGTCATTTACAGCCTTTGTTAATCCAACCAAATTCAGCTGATCTGCATTCTTTATAACGGGAACGATGAGATTTCCGGAAGGAAGCGCTGCAGCCATCCCAATATTAATATCCCTTTTTTTAATGATCTGAGTTCCGTTTACTGAAACATTAATCATGGGAAGATCCTTTATTGATTTTGCAACAGCTTCAATAAAAATAGGTGTGAAAGTAATTTTTTCCCCTTCGCGCTTTTCAAAACTGCTCTTTACCCGCTCCCTCCACTTAACCAGGTTTGTTACATCAGCCTCTACAAAGGATGTAACATGAGGAGAGGTCTGCTTGCTCATTACCATATGTTCGGCAATAAGTTTACGCATACGGTCCATTTCAATGATCTCGTCACCGCCTGATACCGAAGTTATCGTTGCGGGTTTTGCAGGTTGCTGAACGGGCTCTGACCTAAGCTCTGTTTTTGCAAGAGCAGGTGCAGTAACAGTACCTGAACCTTTATGATTTTTTATATAATCGACTATATCCTGTTTAGTTACCCGGCCTTCAGAACCGCTTCCCTGAATATTATCCAGTTCGGAAAGACTTATTCCTTCTTCAGCGGCCATGCTTTTAACAAGGGGAGAGTAAAAACGGGCCGAATTGGAATAATCTGAAGGTTTACTTTTCTCTTCACTTTTCTGTATCTGTGCTGGAATGCCGTCATTTTGCACGACTTCTTCAATACCTTGAACGGATGAAGGTGAACTTTCCGCTACCGTCCCGGATTTATCAGATGAAGACCCGCCCCCGGTTTCAATAGTGGCAATTACGGCTCCAACCTGGACCACCTCATCTTCATTAAAGAAAGTTTTTACCAGTTTTCCGGCAACAGGTGAAGGCACTTCTGAATCAACCTTATCTGTGGCAATTTCCAGTACAGATTCGTCAATATCTATCATTTCACCCGGCTGCTTTACCCATTTAATGATGGTAGCTTCAGCAACACTTTCACCCATTTTGGGAAGTACCAGTTCGTATAGAGCCATATGATTGTTTTATATTTTTGGTTAGTTCAATGCAAAAATAAACTTTTTCAGTAGAGATTTAGGGTCATGCCTGCTCCTCTTTCAATAATTTATAAAGAAGGGCCAGGGCACTGATCGCTGACCTTTCTATATTTTGAACCCGTTTATTACCAAACTGGAATTTTTTTACTATCGATTTTCCTTTTCCGGCCACCCCTATCCATACTGTTCCAACCGGTTTATCGGGGGTGCCTCCATCCGGACCAGCAATTCCGCTTACGGAGATGGAATAATCTGAATGAAAATTTTTTATAGCGCCGAGAGCCATTTCCCTGACCGTCTCTTCACTTACCGCTCCAAATACCTTAAGTGTTTCACCTGATACGCCTAACATACTTATCTTTAAATCATTGGAATATGAAACTCCTCCGCCCAGGAATACTTTGCTGCTGCCGGGTTGTTGAGTTATCAGATGGGATATGTATCCGCCTGTACAACTCTCGGCTGTAGACAGTGTCAATCCCCTAGCCTGCATAAAATCCAAAATAACTTTCTCAATGGCAGTATCAGTTTCAGAGATGACATATTCATCCAGCAGGGTTACAATTTTTTTGGCATACCCGGTCACCTCGTTCGTGAGCTGGGAAATATCAGTCCCGGTCCCACTCAAACGGAGGCGAACCATACCTAATTTTGGAAGATAGGCCAGACTGATATGAGATGGCAGAGAATCTTCAATCTCCGAGATCCGGTCTGCAAGCAAAGACTCACCAAGACCAGCAGTTACTATGGTATGATGCAAAATTGAAGGTAACCTGAAAGTCTCCTTGATTTTCGGAATGACAATTTCCTCCATCATGTACTTCATTTCAAATGGAACCCCTGGCATGGAAACAAATATTTTTCCTTCATGTTCAATCCACATTCCCGGAGCTGTCCCATTTTTGTTTAGTAAAGTTGTGCAGTTCTCCAAAACCTCTGCCTGTTTGAAATTCGTTTCGAGCATGGGGGATTTGTATCTTGAAAAGATCTGTTTTACATTTTCAAGAGCATCCTGATCGATTCTTAAGCCCACTTTAAAGTATTCGCACAGTGTCTTTTTTGTAATGTCGTCCTTGGTAGGACCCAGGCCTCCGGTTATCAGGATCAGATCTGCACGTAATGAAGCCTGCTTTAAAGCCTCCAGAATATGGTTCCTTTCATCAGAAACGGATGTTATCTGTTTCACCTTAATCCCGGCAAGGTTGAGCTTCTGAGCCATCCAGGCAGAATTCGTATCTACTATTTGACCAATGAGTATCTCATCGCCTATTGTTATGATCTCAGCCAGCATAATTAGAAATTATTATAAAAGTCGCGTCTTTTACTCAGTTTCAGATCCTGAAGTATTGAAGCCTTGACCCGCAAATCGACGCTATAGAATTTATAATTTCCAATCGGCGACCAGCGGAAGGAAAGATCCCAGCAATGAAGGTCCCGATAGATGGAAAATTGGGTAAGGCTTAATTTATTGGCCTGAAAATCGTATCCGGAAGTGTACTGAACTTTCCACTTAGGTGTTACATTGAAATCCCCATAAAAATTAAGTGTATTGGAAATACTAGACTGGAAACCAGTTTTGGAATAATTGAAACTATAGGAGGCGCTCACATTCCACGGTATATTAAAATCAACAAATGCATTCGGATCACGGCTGATCGCATTCAACTCTGCCTGTTGCCGTGGGTCTAAAGCCTGCTTGGCTGCATCCATTTTATTCAGATTTTCATTCCTTTTTTTCATTGCTGTTGAATTAAGGCTAAAATCGGTGGACAATCCGAAATTTGTTATTCTAGGGAGCTTTCCGCTTACAATGGTGTATTTATCGATCCGATTTCCAAAGCCATCAAGCCGGTACGGATCCAGGGTTCCATAAAAATTTATACCCATCTTTTGCTTGAATAATGCTGTTCTACCCGAAAAACCTATAGTAGAGAGTTTGAAATCTTCTGCCGCAAAATTATAGCTTCCAGAAAAGCTAAGGCTTTGTAAAATGGGGATATTTACAGAGTTTTTCAGAGAATCTTCTGTTGACCTAACCTTTGCTTCAATATTATTATCAATATTAAATCCGATTCCGGCCACTTTACCTGGAGAGGGCGCACCAAAAATTGCATTTTCATAAATTGAATAGCGGGAACTAATCTGTGCAGTATCCCCCTGAAGGTTCCGGTAATAACCAAAATTGTCACCTCCAAAGTCTGGCCGGTAATTAAATCCTACAGAGGGGGTCATCACATGGCGTAATGCCATCAGGTTTCCCTTTTTAAAATTGAATTTGCCGTATACCTTGGTAGAGAGTCCGGTATTAAGACTATAGTCATATACCCTGCTGAAGCCCTGTATAGTATCAGTAACCGGTAAAAACCCTGAAGCTACGGGTGCCAGCCTCTTTCTGATCGTTTGTAAATACCATTTTTCACTATACTGCATCCCGGAATTAAACTGGAAAAACTTTAACAGGTTCAATGAAAGGCTTATAGGTATGTCATGCTGAATACCATTCCGGAAATCACGCAAGCTTTCCTTTTTGAACAGTTTATACTCTTTTGTATTTATGGAGTTACTACCCTGCATACTGTAACCCATACTAATCTTTTGAAACCACTTTTGTTCACCAACCCTGTCCTTGCTGTCAAAGGGGTTAATCGTACTCATGTTCAAACTAAAGCGTGGCAGATCCAGAAAAACCGTCTGCTGTTCGATATCCTGAGAATGGGTAAGACTGGAAGAAAAATTGAACAGGCCATTGGCAAATACTTTTCCGTAACTGATACTTGAAGAAAGTGAATTTCTAGCTAATTCTGTCGGATTATATGTTCCTGCAGCACCAGTATTCTGGAAATAGGACCCTGTACCTGCATTTACAGAGGCGCTGAAAGTGGTTCCCGGGTTAGCCAAAGGGCTTTGGGAATGGTTCCAGGTCAGATTGAAGTCCTTGCTGGGCTTTCTATAAGCAGCTGTACCCTCAACTCCGGTTTTAGTCGATGCAAAGCGGAAATTAAAACCGCCGTCAAATTTATAATTCTTTCGGTAACGGGCCGCAGAGCTTAACTCATATGATCCTTTTGAGTACAAAGTGCCCCGGGTTGCCAGGTCCCAGTAATCGTTTAAGCCCAGATAGTAACCCAGGTCTCTCATAAAAAACCCGCGAATATCTTCCCCGAATGTTGGAAACAATAAGCCTCCTGAACGTTTGTTGGGTTTTGGAAAAAAGCCAAAAGGAACACCTAATGGAAGGGGCACATCCTCAATAACCAGATATGCCGGGCCGGTTATAATCTGTTTTTCTGTGACAATTCCCCTTGAAATATGAATTCCAAAATGCGGATGAGGCAAATTACAGGTACTGTAGATGCCTCTCTTGAAGAAACCCTCATCATACTGGTTCTTTTTAAATTGCTGAGCCTGAAGATATCCGCCTTCCACATCGGTAAAGACTCCATAAGATTTACCTTTTTTGGTCTTATAATTAAACACAAGCGAATCGGTTGTAATAGGCGGTTCAGAACCCTGTTTTAACAAGGGCCTGCCTGTATAGCGGTCATTCTTGGGATTGATGACCCCCCTGGCGAACACGGTATTATTCTTTTGGTCAAGCCTTATATAGTCGGCATCAAGCTCAAAATCTTCATAGATAACCCTGCCCTTCCCGTATAAAAACACTATATTGGTACTCATATCGAAGATTATAGAATCCTGAGCAGAGTAACTAACTTTAGAATCAAGACCTGGTGCAGTTGATTTCTTTGTTACAGTATCTGATTTGGTACTTACAGGTTGCAATGTTGTATCCTTCTTGACGTTATCAGGTCGCAGAACAGGCTGCTGGGCAAACAGCAGGCTACCAAAGCTTATTAATAAAGTCTTTGTAAAAAAAAATATAAAAAAGCGCCTAATAAATTTCAAATTCAATGATGAATACTATTTTTGCAATGATAGATAATAATATGACCCCAAAATTAATGAAAAATATAGCATTGATCAGATACATTTGTGTATTACTTCCGGGCTTGCTTTTTTCATCTCTTCATTCTTACTCAAACACCGCAACTGATATACCTTACAGAATAAGAACTATTGTTATTGATGCAGGTCATGGGGGTCATGACGGAGCAACAATGGGGCAATACTCACGTGAAAAGGATGTAGCATTAACTGTTGCCCTACGTTTAGGCAAGGCTGTGGAGGAAAATCTGAAGGATGTTAAGGTTGTTTACACCCGCTCCACTGATGTGTTTATTCCTTTATATGAGCGGATTGGACTTGCAAACCGTATTAAAGCGGATCTTTTCATTTCAATCCATTTAAACTCGATGGGTTATAAGAAAGTGGTCAGTCATTACAAAAAAGATAGCAGAGGCCGCAAAATTCCTGTTTATAAATCTGTTCGGGTTACCTCAACCAGAGGAACGGAAACTTTTGTGTCGGGGTTTGGGCGTCTTGATGAACAGGATGTGGTAATGCGCGAGAATGGTTCGATTCTTTTGGAAAAGGATTATAAAGAAAACTACGACGGCTATGACCCAAAAGATCCTGAAAGTATTATCCTCTTGTCTTTAATGAAAAACGCATTCAGGGAGCAAAGCATAAAACTGGCATCCTTTATGCAGGATGAATACAGCAGCAGCGGAAGAATAGATCGTGGAGTTAAGGAACAAAGCCTCGCGGTCCTTGCCAGAGCTGGAATGCCGGCTGTATTAACAGAGATCGGTTTCGTTTCAAATCCCGAAGAAGAAGATTATATGAATTCTGAAGCGGGACAACAACAAATAGTAAACAACCTGCTGAAGGCTATTCAGACATATAAAAAACAAGCAGAACTCGAATAATCAAAACAGAGTTTTATTTGCTTTACGGAAAATTTATATTTTGAAAACACATTTTATGTATTTTAGTTCCGTAATAAAAAATAAACATATGAATCATTATGAGCGTTTGTAAATCATCTGTCCCCGGGGAACCGGAAAAGATCCGGAAAATAAATCTCATTTTTGATTATCCTTTGAACCCACCAACCCTGGCGGACTTCGTCCCCCTTAAACTCCAATTATATTAATGAAAATTACTAACGAGACTAAAGTGGGGGCTCTTGCCGCCGTAGCTATAGCAATATTGATTATCGGATACAGTTTCCTGAAAGGAAATGATGTATTCTCAAGTGAGAACGAGTTCTATGCCCGTTACGACCGCGTGGATGGCCTTGCTGTTTCGAAACCTGTATTGGTAAATGGGTATCAGATCGGAAGGGTATCCGAGCTAACTTTGCAACCCAACGGACAGATTTTAGCGCAGTTTAAGATTGACCCGGACTATGCAATTCCAAAGAACACAATTGCCCGGCTCGAAAGTACCGACCTTCTGGGTGGAAAAGCGATCATATTTGAACTCGGAACAGGAAATGAATTTGCCGAAGATGGAGATACCCTGAATGCTAATATTCAAAAGAACCTTTTAGATCAGGTTGAACCTGTTCAGAAAAAAGCTGAACAAATAATCGCTAGAATGGATTCAATTCTGACTTCAGTAAACAGCACCTTGAGTCCCGAATTTCAGCGGAATTTTGACCGAAGTTTTGCCAGTATTGCCAGAACTCTTGAAACATTGGAAGGAACGACTAAAACTGTCGACGGATTGGTAAATACCCAGGGTGCAAAGATCGCAGGTATTATGGCCAACATGGAATCCATTACAGGGAATTTCAAAAACAATAACGCGAAGATTACGGCCATCATGTCTAACTTTGAAAAAGTTTCGGATGATGTGGCTAAGGCAAATTTCGCTCAAACTATTTCAGAAGCAAATAAAGCTGTAGCCGATCTTCAAACCATAGTAAGCAAGGTTAATTCAGGAACAGGTACACTAAGTCAGCTTATTAACGATGAGCGGATGTATAATAACCTCAATAATGCCGCTGCAAATCTGGATAAATTAATGATTGACCTTAAAGCAAATCCAAAACGTTATGTAAGTTTCTCAGTGTTTGGAGGTAAAAAGGATTAGAACAAATCTTAAATAAAACAAAAAAGCGGCTGTAAAATAGTCGCTTTTTTTGTTTTATCCAGGAAGGGCCCTTTATATCTCAAAAGTACGCCCCTCCAGGGCCAGCGAAGTGGCAGGAAATACAGCCCGGGCTTCTTCCAGTAATGGCTCCAGTTCCCTGTAGCGGGCTGAAAAATGCCCGATGAGTAGTTTTCTGACATTAGCTTTTAAAGCGATCTCGGCTGCCTGTTTTGCAGTTGTGTGGAAAGTCTCCTCTGCCCTGCTTAACATATCATGCATAAATGTTGCTTCATGATAAAGGGTATCCGCATTTTTCAGGTTGTCAAGATAGCTCCAGCTGCAGATGGTATCGGAGCAATAGACATATGACCTTGGACGGTCAGCTTCAGTAGTAAGGTCTTCAGAAAGATGCACCCTTCCTCGCTTATCAGTAAAATTTTGTCCTTTCTTAATTAAGGAAATTTGTTCAGCAGGGATATTCAGTTCTTCAACCTTCTCCTTTATCATTTTTCTCATCCTTTGTTTTTCAGTGAATCTGAAACCGGTGCAGGGTATCCTGTGGTCGAGAGGAAATGTTTCAACGACAACATCAAAATTTTCAAAAATCTTTTCACGGATATTTTTAGGATCTGTAGTGCAAAAATGTAAAGGGTATCTTAGAAATGTCTGTGAATGCTTGAACTGCAGGTCAATGATTTCTTTTAGTTCAGGCGGACCGAAGATGTCCATGGGTTTTACCCGCCCATTTAAATGAAGGGATGATAACAGACCAACAAGACCCAGATAATGATCGCCGTGAAGATGGCTTATGAAAATATGGTCAATTCTGCTGGCCTTGATTCCGAAATGTAGTAATTGATTTTGGGTGGCTTCACCGCAGTCTATCAGAATAAATTTTTCATTTACATTGAGAAGCTGGGCGGACGGATTTCTGTTGAATATAGGGGTTGATGAACTGCTACCTAAAATCGTAACTTCAAATTTCATGTTCAGAATTAAATCACTCTCCCTCTTTTAGTTCCCTTTTTAATTCTTTCTCTATCTCTTCCATAAAAATCAGGTCAATCGCTTCGTCAACCGTTCCTACAATGGTAAGAATATTCTCAAGCTGAGAAATAGATATCAATCGGGTCAGGTTATTGTTGATCCCGGTAAGAATAAATATTCCATCTGAATTCTTACAGATACGATGACCAACTAAAAGACTGCTTAGACCTGATGAATCAGAGTATTTTACATTTGAAAGATCCAGAATAATATTACGCTGACCTTCGGTATTTGTAAGAATAAGTTCTGATTTGAGTTGAGGCGAAACAAGGCTGTTCAGCTTATTTTCATTAAGCTTTATCAGAACATACTTTTCGTGTTTGTCTACTGTAAATTTCATCTCCACTAATTTAATTAAAGTATTTCGATTTGCAATTAAATAATCACTTAAGTCGCTGAAGTGCTTCCCTAATATTATGCTCTACCCTTACCAAAGGATTTGCATCCTCGTGTTTAATGAACTTATCCCCTGTGATGTGTTCGTAAAGCTCAATATACCTCTCTGATATTGAATTAACAAATTCGGGACTCATTTCCGGAATGGTTTGATCTTCCTTTCCCTGAAATCCATTATCAATCAGCCATTTACGTACAAACTCTTTTGAGAGTTGTTTTTGAGGCTCATTTCTCTGTTGTCTTTCTTCATATCCATCCATATAAAAATACCGGGAACTGTCAGGGGTGTGAATCTCATCAATCAGATGGATCCTGCCCTCAGCCTTTCCGAATTCATATTTCGTATCCACAAGAATAAGCCCATGCTCTGCAACCATTTCTGTTCCTCTTTTAAACAAGGCCAGGGTATATTTTTCAAGATTGGAATAATCTTCTTCAGATACAATATTCCGGCTTATGATCTCCTCTCTGGATATGTCTTCATCATGGCCTACAGAGGCCTTGGTGGTAGGCGTTATAATGGGATGAGGAAGCTTGTCATTCTCTTTAAGGCCTTCCGGAAGAGAAACACCGCATACCGTACGCTTACCTGCCTGATATTCGCGCCATGAATGACCTGCCAGGTAACCCCGAATGACCATTTCCACTTTAAAGGGTTCACAAATTTTACCGATAGTCACATTGGGATCAGGAATATCCAGAACCCAGTTTGGAACGATATCCTGTGTGGCCAGTAAAAATTTGGCAGCAATCTGGTTCAGAACCTGACCTTTATACGGAATCGCTTCGGGTAAAACTACATCAAAAGCTGAGATACGGTCACTAACCACCATGACCAAAAACTTGTTTTCGATAGTATATACATCCCTTACCTTACCTTTGTAAAATTTAGTCTGACCGGGAAAATTAAAATGTGTTTCTTTAATGGCACTCATCTGGCATATTGAATTCAAGAGATCAAAGATATTGTCTCCGGGTGAATTATCTTTACAATTTATTCATTTTTATCGTTTTCCAATCTGAAGTCTAACGTAAACTCAGAACTAATTCCTTGCCCTCAGACTTTTGAAAAAATGACCTTATGACCAATAATCATTAAACCTTTACTGGATATCTCCGTACGCCCGTATGATATTTTTAACCAGTTTATGTCTTACTACATCATCTCCATTCAGATAGATAATATCGATCCCTTTTATCTCGGAGAGAATACGAAGTGCCGTATTCAGACCGGATTGCTGCTTTCGGGGAAGATCGATCTGAGTGATATCTCCTGTTACGATAAATTTCGCAGTAGGTCCCATCCTGGTAAGAAACATTTTAAGCTGCATATCAGTAGCATTCTGGGCTTCATCCAAAATCACGAAGCAATTATCCAGTGTGCGGCCGCGCATAAAAGCGAGAGGGGCAATTTCGATTGTGCGGTTCTCTACAAACATTTTTAATTTTTCTGCCGGGATCATATCATCCAGAGCATCATACAAAGGTCTCAGGTAAGGATCGATCTTCTCCTTCAGATCACCTGGCAGAAAACCTAGATTTTCTCCGGCTTCAACTGCAGGTCTTGTTAAGATGATCCTCTTTATCTCCTTGTTTTTCAAGGCTCTGACGGCAAGAGCTACTGCGGTATAAGTTTTACCCGTCCCTGCCGGTCCGATAGCGAATATGATATCATTTACACTTATGCTTTCAACAATTTTACGCTGATTAGCGGTACGTGCTTTTACAACTATACCGTTCGGGCCGAACACTATAGGCTCCCCTCCTGCTCCTGTCTTTGATGAATCCTCATTATCAGGAATAGCAGAAATCTTTGTTCCTAAAATTTGTTCAAGGTCATTGATGCTTAAGCTTTGAAATTTATCAACATGGGCTAAAAGCTCCATAAATTTCAAATTAAAATGCTTCATTTCAGTTTCATCGCCCAATACCTTCACATCATTGCCTCGCGCAACGATCTTTATTTTGGGAAAATGTTTCTTTATAATCTCAAAATATTCATTATTCGAGCCCCACATCACCAGGGGGTTTACATTTTCAATGGTTAGATTAAGTTCGTTCAAGTTGTGGATATTTTTAGTGCACAGCTGTTTATTTGAGATTAAAATTCAATATTTGCAGGATAGATCTCTATCGCAAGATTAACAATAAATATTCACATTTTAAATGGCAATAATCACTTTAACAACCGATCTCGGCTACAAGGATTTTTATCAGGCTGCCTTGAAAGGAAGCATCCTGAGCCAGTTTCCAAATGCGAATATTGTCGATATCAGTCATGATATTTCTGCCTTTAATGTGCCCCAGGCTGCATTTATATTAAAGAATGCCTTCCATTACTTTCCTAAGGGCACTGTTCACCTGATTGGGATAGATTCTGTCTTTAATGAAAAGACCAGGTATCTGGCTTTAAAATACCGGGATCATTATTTTGTCGGCTCGGATAATGGCATCTTTTCCCTGCTTTTTGATGAAGAGCCTTCAGAAATAGTGGAGCTTAATATTATGCAGGACCTCAGATATCTGCACTTCCCTCTATCGGATATTTTCCCAAAGGCAGCCAGCCATCTGGCTAAAGGAGGAAAGCTTAAGGATATCGGTATACCGGTTTCCGGGGTTGAAGAAAAAATGACCCTTCAGCCGGTTATTGAGCGCGATATTATCCGCGGCAGCGTTATATATATTGATTCTTTTCAAAATATCATTACCAACATCACCAAGGAACTCTTTACTAATGTGCAGTTAAACCGGGAATTCACACTCTATTTCAAAAGGAACGAATCTATTTCTTCATTAAGCTGGCACTATAATGAAGTTCCTGAAGGTGAGAAATTATGCCTTTTCGGGATAAGCAATCATCTTGAAATTGCTATTAATAAAGGGAATGCTAGTGGTTTGCTGGGTCTGCATCTTGGAGATATTGTCAGGATTGAGTTTCAATCATGATTACGAGGATCGTTAAATTGACCATCATTCCTGAGCATGGGCCCGCATTTAAGGAGATCTTTTACAATTCCAGAAAATTCATCCAGGCTTTTGATGGATGCATCAGTGTCGAATTAATGAAGAATACCAATCAAAATAATGTGTATTTTACATTAAGCTGCTGGCGTACCGAAGAGGATCTCAATTTGTACAGAGAATCTTTTCTTTTTAAACATACATGGTCCAAGGTTAAGCCCCTCTTTGCAGAAAAGGCCGAAGCATCGAGTTTAATAAGTGCTCCTGAATAAATTTTATGAAATCACTTCTGATCTGTCTGTTTTACCTGGCTTTAACAGGATCTGTACTTGCCCAAAGTGACAGCTCAGCCTATATAACTCAAAAAAACAAGATCAATCAGCTGCTGGCTGAAAGAAGCGAAAAATTCGGGCAGTATGATATCAGCCTGAAAAAACGAACCGGCATTTTCGGACTTAAAACCAAGAGGGATCTGCAGTATTCGAATGATATCCTGACGGAGATCGTACTCACAGATAACCATATATTTTCGGAGCTTAAGATCCTGCTTGACTATAAAGATTATGAAAAACAGGAAGTTGAAACCAGGGCACAGTCTGTTGAAGGCTATATAGCAAACTATCAAAGCACAATTACCAGGCTTCAAAAAGAGAACGAAAGGCTTAGAACGGAAATTGAAAAAAACGAGAAGGATAAAGGCCGCCTGTATATCTATCTTATTGTATTCCTTATCTTGTTCATCCTTGTGGTGCTTTATGTTCTTAAGTTGAAAAAATTACGAAAGACTGATACCGGACAGGCTTAGAATGCTGAAATAAACCCTAATTTTGGTGCTTGTCATAACTTTGACACAATTCACTTTTCCCATACATGGCACGTGCTCGATTAAATAGCGGTAACGCTCAGGCTGAAGAACTTCCCAAAGCAAAAATAAACAGAGAAAGTATTAAACAGGTAATGAGATTATTACGGTATCTCAAACCCTACCGTACTAAATTCTTTCTTGGCCTGGCCTGCCTTATTCTATCCAGCGCAAGTTCTTTTCTCTTCCCATTATTAATGGGCCGGCTCATCGGGACAGGCGTTCAGGGAAAACAGACTGGCAGTATGGTCTCAAAAGAAATCCTTGATTATTTCCCTTCAGAAATAAATACTGTAGCCCTTACATTACTGGCTGTATTATTCGTACAATCTATTTTTTCTTATTTCAGGATAAACTGGTTCGTTGAGGTTGCGGAGAGGGGCCTGGCAGATATTCGCAGGGATACTTATCATAAACTGATTACCCTGCCAATGAATTTCTTTTCGCAAAGACGGGTTGGTGAACTCAATAGCCGTCTCTCTGCCGATCTATCACAGATTCAGGATGCCATTACAACAACTCTGGCCGAAATGATCAGGCAGGTCATCATATTTACCGGCGGTATAATATTCCTTGTTTTGGTATCAGGGAAACTAACTTTAATGTTGCTTGCTGTCTTACCGGTAATGGTAGTGATTGCCGTGGTTTTTGGCCGTTTTATTAGGAAACTCTCCAGGCAGGCTCAGGATAAACTTGCTGAATCAAATACCATTGTTGAAGAAACTCTTCAGGGAATATCAAATGTGAAGGCATTCGTAAATGAAGCATTTGAAGTGGGAAGATATAATAAGAGTATTCACGAAGTGGTTAAGATCGCAATGCGCGGTGCAAAATTCCGAGGAGTCTTCGCTTCCTTCATTGTGTTTTGTCTTTTCGGTACTATAGTTTCTGTAGTATGGTATGGCTCGCATTTAGTTCAGACCGGAGAGATAAGTCTTGCAAGCATGTTCACATTTATACTTCTTTCAACTTTTGTGGGTGCAGCAATGGGTAGTTTCCCCGAACTTTACGCTACTATGCAAAAAGCTTTCGGTGCAAGTGAACGCGTTCTTGAAATTCTTGCAGAAGAAAATGAACCAATTTCCATGCATAAGGAAAGAAACGTGATCAAGGAACGTATAGATGGTAATCTGGAATTTAAGGACGTTGTATTTTCCTATCCTTCACGCAAAGAGATAGTTGTTTTAAATGGTGTATCATTTGAAGCCGCAAAAGGGGAAAAAGTAGCCATCATAGGCCCCAGCGGTGCAGGAAAATCTACCATTGCAGGTTTAATTCTCCGCTTTTATGAAACCCAGTCCGGATCCTTATTGTTTGATGGAAAACCTTCTACAGATTATTCTTTAACGGATATCCGTAATCAGGTCGCCATTGTTCCGCAGGATGTATTGCTTTTTGGCGGTACCATACGTGAAAATATAGCTTATGGCCGGTTAAATGCAAGTAATGAGGAAATAGAGACCGCCGCTAAGCGTGCTAATGCTCATGATTTTATCAGCAGCTTTCCTGAAGGGTATGAGACACTTGTGGGTGAACGCGGGGTAAAACTTTCGGGCGGTCAAAGGCAGCGGGTTGCAATTGCAAGAGCCCTGCTTAAGGATCCGGCAATCCTGATTCTGGATGAAGCCACTTCTTCCCTCGATTCGGAATCTGAACGTTTGGTTCAGGAAGCTCTGGAAGAACTTATGAAGAACCGGACGTCTATAATAATTGCCCACAGGCTTTCAACCATCCGGGAAGCGGATAAGATCATAGTTTTAGAAAAAGGGAAAGTAATTGAAAGCGGTAAACATTCTGAATTAATGCAAAATGAAGAAGGTTTGTATCGTTATCTTAGTCAGTTGCAGCTTGAGGCATAGTTTCTGAAATGTTGGGGTTCAGGACTGCGTGACCGGATGCATAGAGTAATTAATATAGAATTGTTATGTGTTATTAATCTAAGCATCCAGCCTGATAAAGGAAACACGTAACATATAAATTATCTATGAAATTAACCATTTGGGGTGCTGCTCAGCAGGTAACCGGCAGCATGCATTTATTAGAAACTGAAAATTACAGCATACTAATAGATTGCGGACTCGACTACGAAAGAGATACCTGGCTGGAGGAAAATGAACAGTTTCCTTTTATGCCTTCGGATATTGACCTCGTTATTCTGACGCATGCTCATATCGATCATTCGGGTAATTTACCAACTCTGGTACGCTTCGGCTTTGAAGGCCAGATACTTTGTACAGCCCCTACCGCAGACCTTACAGAACTGCTTTTATTAGATTCTGTAAATATATTCCTAAATAAGCAGCGTAAGAATCGTAAAGGTAAGCGCGGCTTTACCTCGGGACCAAAACCGCTCTATCTTCAGAAACATGTTATGGAGACGGTAGACCGCTTTGTGCCAATTGGTTTTAATAAGCCTTTTCAAATCAATGGGGATATCAGCATGACGTTTATTCCAGTGGGCCACCTGCTGGGTGCAGCATCCGTAGTAATAAGTATTAGGGAACATGGCATTGAGAAAACCATAGCTTTCAGCGGTGATATCGGCAGAAAGAACTATCCTGTTCTCAATGACCCCCAAGGATTGCCGCAGGTTGACTATCTGGTTTGTGAATCGACTTATGGCGGCAGGCTTCACCAGGACAAACAAAGTATTGAAGAAGCTTTAACAGCCACGGTCAATGAAGCCTGTATCAAAAACCCGGGACGTTTGATTATTCCTGCATTCAGTATAGGCCGTACGCAGGCTCTGGTATATTCTTTAAACAAAATATTCAGTAAGGGATTACTTCCCAGAATAAAAGTCTTTGTGGACAGTCCCCTGGCAACCTATGCCACTGATATTTTCAGAAAGCATCATGGGCTGGTAAATGAGGAAGCTCAGGCCTTTTACAAAAGCCGTGGTGACGAATTTGAATTTGAGAACCTGGATTATATACAGGATATGAATGCGAGCAAGGCTATTTCAAATTATTATGAACCTTGTATCATTATTTCATCCGCCGGTATGCTGGAAGGAGGCCGAATCCAGGACCATTTATATTATAATATTTCAAATTATTACTGTACGATCCTTTTTATCGGTTTCTGTGCCAAAGGAACCCTTGGTCATCGCCTTCTTCGCGGAGATCCTATAGTAAATATCAGGCACAGGGAATTATCCGTATATGCCACCATCCGGAAGACCGATCTTTTCAGCGGCCACGGGGATCACGATGATCTTGTTGAATATGTGAAAAACCAGCAATCAGAAAAATTAAAAAAGATATTCCTGGTTCATGGAGAAATTACAGCCATGAATGATCTTAAGGAGGCTTTAATCCAGGAGAATTATCAGGTGGAAATTGCGGAAAAAGGAAGAACCTATATTTTGTAGCAGCTTCTGGTAAATTCTGCGGCATTAAAGCTGAATCCCCGCAAGGAATTCAAGATAATAAGTTAGTTGATCTTATGGGTCAGCAGTCCCACCGGAAACTTTGGCTCGAACAAGGTGGATTTTGGGGGCATCACCTCTCCGGCATCAGCAACACATATCAATTGATCGATTGAAGTTGGATAAAGTGTAAAAGCCAGTGCATAATCTCCGCTATCAACCTTCTGCATAAGACCCTCAACAGGTGCCAGCCCACCAACAACACTGATCCGGGGATCTGTTCTGGGATCAGATATGTTTAATAAGGGAGATAAAATGTAAGTCTGTAAAATAGATACATCAAGCTCATCAACAGGATTTTCGCTTTTCCATGTTTCAGGTTTGGCCCTTAAAACATACCATGCTCCATTAAGATACATCCCAAAATGATGCGGTTCCTGCGGTGACCTCGGGTTTAGATCCGCACTTTTTTCTATGATGAAGTGTGCTGATAGGTTATGAAGAAACTTATCCTCTGACAGATCATTAAGATCTTTTATAAGCCGGTTAAATCCGTAGATCTTTAACTGATCCGACGACATATATACAGATGTGAAGAAGTTATACTCTTCATCCCCCCGGTGTTTAAGATTTAGTTTTCTGCGTTCTATTCCAAGAAGAGATGCTGCTGCTGCACGATGATGACCATCAGCAATATAAGAGACGGGAAGCTTTGCAAAGGCTGTAACCAGCGCATTCACATCAGGTTCACTGTCAACTTTCCATAGCTTATGCCATGAATCATTCTTAAAGAAGCAAATCTCCGGTTCAGGTTTACAAACCCGTATTATGATTTCCTCAATATCAGGAACAGATATATACGTTATAAGAACCGGATTGGCATCAATACCTGTTTGCTGCAAATAATCAATGAGGGATTTCTCACGGTCGGCGCGTGTAAGTTCATGCTTACGCACCACATTATTCAGGTAATCATCTATTGAGGTGGCAGTCCAGATTCCGGTTTGAACCAGGTTTTCCCGGGCTGTCTGATAGATATAAACGGCAGGAGCCGGATCTTTAATTAAAATTCCTTTCTCCAGGAAATCTTCAAAATTTTCATTGATCTTTTTATAGACCAATTCATTCTTGGAACCCATTAAAAAAAAATTATCCAGCTTGGGGACCAGCATATTCACATAGGAATATGGGTTCGTCTGCCGGATAATTTTAGCATCCTCAATACTTAAATTCTCAATTTCAAGCACTACCTCTCCTGCATATGCAGAAGTTGGCCTGATTCCCCGGAATGGTTTGATCTGAGGCATATATTAGTTGAGAATCAATACCATTTAGCTTTAACCTAAGCTTTTAACTGTTTAAAGAAATCAATGATTAGGTTCGCTAATTCAGTACCAATACGTTCCTGAGCTTCATTAGTTGAAGCTCCGATATGTGGTGTTAAAGAAACATTCGGATGAGAAAGCAGATCCTGACGCGGTGTTGGTTCATTATCAAATACATCTAATCCTGCAAAAGATACTTTTCCAGAATTGAGTGCTTCGATCAGTGCATCCTCATCAATAGTACCTCCCCTTGAGCAGTTCACAATTCCAACACCCTTCTTCATTATTTCGAATTCTTCTCTTCCTAATACAGGCTTTTCAGAATAAGGCACATGAAGACTTATGAAATCAGATTCCTTAATTAATTTATCAACGCTTAAAGCGCGTATCGGACAGTTTACCCGGATATTTCCGGCCAGCTGCAGTTCAAGTTCAGATGGAACCTCAAAGAGATCAAATGCCAGGACTTCCATTCCCAGACCCAGGGCAACTTTTGCGGTTTCGCGACCAATACGGCCAAAGCCAATGATGCCGATTTTTTTTCCGCGAAGCTCAACACCTTTAGCATAGGCTTTTTTCAGATCATTGAACCGGGTGCTACCTTCAACAGGCATCCTGCGGTTTGCATCCTGTAAAAATCTAATACCGGTGAATAAATGTGCGAAAACCAGTTCAGCAACAGAAAGAGAGGATGCTGCCGGCGTATTGACAACTGCAAGTCCTTTTTCCTTGGCATAGTCAACATCTATATTATCCATGCCTACACCACCGCGACCTATCACCTTTAAATTCGGGCAGGCATCGATCAGTTCTTTTCTGACCTTGGTAGCGCTTCGAACTGTAATTGCATCATACTGTTTTAAACCTTCAGTAAGTTCCGCCTGAGGAATATGAACAGTGTCAACCTGGAAACCTGCTTTTTCCAATAATTCTTTTCCTATTGGATCAATGCCATCATTGGCGAGTATACGAAACATATTAATTTATTGATTTTATGGATATTATATTAATTACCTAATTTATTCATTGAGAAAAATTCATCTGATAATAAGCCCATCTAAACCAGAAAAAAACTTTATTTATGCTTTTCTGCAAAATCCTGCATAGCATCTATCAATACATGGACACTCGTGATAGGAAGTGCATTGTACAAGGAAGCCCTGAAACCACCTACACTACGGTGACCCTTAATTCCGATGATATCTCTGTCTTCTGCAAATTTTAAAAATGGCTTTTCAAGCTCCGGATTTTCCATTACAAAACATACATTCATTCTTGAACGATCTTCCACGCTGCATGTTCCTTTGAATAAAGGATTTCTGTCAATTTCCCTGTAAAGCGCCTCAGATTTGGAAATATTATCCTTTTCTATTTGTGCAACACCGCCTTTTGACGTAAGCCAGCGAAGATTTAGCATAGATACATAAATAGCGAACACCGGAGGAGTATTGTACATGGATTCACCATCGATCTGCACCTTATAATCTAACATGGCAGGTAATTTCCTGTCTGTTTTTCCTAAGATCTTATCGTTGATGATAGCTACCGTAACTCCTGCTGGACCCATATTTTTTTGTGCACCAGCATAGATCAGATCAAAGTCAGAGACCTTAATTTCGCGGCTGAAAATATCCGAAGACATATCACATACCATTGGAACCGGTGACTTGGGGATCTGGTGGAATTCCGTTCCGTAGATCGTGTTATTAGATGTAAAATGGAAATATGCTGAGTCTTTGGGAATTTCAAAATCCTTGGGTATAGAGGTATAATTATATTCTTTACCAGAGGCAAGTACGTTCACATTTCCAAATATTTTCGCCTCTTTAATGGCTTTGCTGGCCCATACACCAGTATCCAGGTATGCTGCAGTCTGACCTTCTCCAAGTAGATTCATTGGAACCATAGAAAATTGCATACTTGCTCCGCCCTGCAGTAACACAATCGAATAACCATCAGGAACATTTAAAAGTTCCTTAATCAGGCGTACCGTTTCAGCAACAACCTCTTCGAATTCCGGCGTGCGGTGAGAAATTTCTAATATGGATAAACCTGTACCATTAAATTCGATAACGGCTTGTGCCGCTTGTTTAAAAACTTCCTGAGGAAGGATGCAGGGACCTGCACCAAAATTATGCATCATGATTTAAAAATTAATTGTCCAAAAATAACAGAATAATTTGACACACCTCATGTTCTGACCCTTATTAATGAAGGATTTCAATAATTTACCGGCTTTTTAATTTAGCAGATAGCCTTATGTTAAGTTTTCGGTAGGTCAGATAGTTTGGCACTGCATATTGAATGTTATTCCTGTCACTTATCCACAGAAATGAAACGGTGTTCTTTATATTAAGCAGGTTAAATATTTCTGTATGAAGGCTAAGCGACTGAAAATACTTTCTTATGAATGGAGAGATCCTTTTACTTTCGGTGTCAGCGAAATCTTTGGAAAATCCGATGTCTACGCGTTTGTAAGCGGGTATTTTGAAAGTCTCCGGATAAATGTTCATCCCGGGAGAGCCAAGAGGCAGAGATGAAGCATAAAGCAGGTTTAGATGAACCTTATAGGTTGGGTTTTGCAAAAGCCGATCCTGAAAATACAAACCGATATTCATCAGCTGATCTGTTGGTCTTCTTAAAAATCCCGGTCTTACGATCACCGGATTGCCTGCTGCATCTCTTCCCGGATAAGAATCATTCTGAATGTCTTCTTTTGTGCTCATAAAGGACATCCGTAAGGAAGATTCAAGATCCTTCGTAAAATTACCGCTAAGGTTTAGATCTGCACCTGCAGCATATCCTTTTGAAGTCTTGTCTGAAAAGTACCGGATATTCAGATTGTCGATTTTATAAGGCGTCAGCCTGTAAAGGAACTTGTAATAGATCTCGGAGGTGAATTTAAGCCTTGTTCCAAGTCCGTTAAACATATAATCCATCCCGCTTAGCAGCTGATACGATCTTTGTGCCCTTGCATTGGCATTAATACTTCCGTTAAAATTTCTGAGTTCCCGGTAAAAGGGAGGCTGCGCATAGGCGCCGGCCGAAAAGCGTAACAATAATTCCTCTGCATTACCCGGGTAGTACATCAGTGAAATACGGGGACTAAGCAGGGTTTCACGGGTAAATGAATTATAATTTGCCCTGAGTCCAGCGATCAGATTTAGATAAGGGTTCAATCTGAATGTATTTTGAAAAAAACCGCTCAGCCGATTGATATGTATAGTGTGTTGTTCCTCTGTCAATTCTGAATACATCCATTGCCCTGAGGGAGGAACAGAATAGCCTGACGTATCAAGGGCCGTGAATTCATTTATGGTATCCCGTATGTTATCGTTCTGAAAACGGAGACCCATTTCCATAAAAGAGCTTCTCAGCTGCTTGTAAATCCGCAGTTCTGAATTATATACTTGTGAATTAAGCCTGTTGGCAGCAAAATTCTGATTAGATCCTCTGCCCACTACTGACCGGGAAGATCCCGAGTTCAATCCATCGCGGTCGCTGAAGGTATACCACTCCAGCAGGTCGGTGTCCTCAGACTCCTTTATCCGGTTAACCGAACTTATCCATTTTAAATTCAGGGTATTGGATACATTATAGGCCAGGGTCATTGCTCCTGTCAGGGATTCAGAAGCCGAAGATTCCTGTCCTTTAAAGCTTACAAGGAGCTTTAAGACATCATCGGAAGTGCCAAATTCAGTTTCGCGCTTATCCGGTATGACCTGAATATCACCTTTATTGTAGTTTCCAAAAAGAGATAAGGCTACTCTGGAACTTAGTTCCTGCTTATAAAGAATCTGGTAATCAGAAAAATCTGATTGGTATTTTCCTCCAATATCCTGCCTGCTTAAAAGGCTTTCATTCGTTTTATTTCTTATTCCTGCAAGCAGATAACTGTTTTTAAACGGAACTTTCAGGGCCGCTGAACTGCCGAGAAAGCCTATTGAAGCTTCAAGGGAAAAACTATCAGGCTTGTTATACCTTACATCCAGTACCGAGGAGAGTTTATCGCCGTAACGGGCTTCGAAACCGCCGGCAGAAAACCTGACATCCCCTGCAAGGTCGGGGTTAACAAAACCCAGGCCTTCCTGCTGCCCCTTTTTTACCAGTAATGGACGGTATATTTCAATATCGTTTAAATACAGGAGGTTCTCATCAAAATTTCCACCCCGTACAGTATATTGAGAACTTAATTCATTGTTAGCTGAAACGCCAGGGAGATTTTTTATAAAACTTTCCAGGTTGCCGGAAGGCTGGGGAAAAGACTTTAATTTCGATACATCAAGCCTTTGCAGATTGCTGCCATTAAAGTTTTCAGTAATATGAACCTCATCGAGGGATTGTATCTCCTCATAAAGGATAACATCCTGGATATTCCTGATATTTGTGATCAGACCAAGTTCCAGAACAAGGGTTTTGTAACCAAGCCTGCTGAAAATCAGGATGGAATTTACAGGAACCTTTTCGATCAGATAGACCCCTTCCCTATTGCTTTGAGTAAAGATCCTGGTATTTTTAACCTGGATAGTAACCCCGCTTAATAACTCCCCTTTCGACGACCTGGTTTTTCCTTCAATACTGGCGAGTTCCTGCGCGAAAGCGGAATTTACTGAATACAGTAAGACTCCCAGGACGAAACAGGAAATATATTTTAGTACGGAGACAAGCCGTTCCCTGAAAAGCATGTGAAAATATAAATCTGGCTTTTCCGGCTTCACGCTAAGATTATGCGGTAAACATTTCCGGCTGAAGACTTTTTAATTGAGAGATCTCTAATTCAGGATCAGCGGCAGCAAAAACCGCATTTCCTGCAACCAAAACATTCGCACCAGCCTTTAACAGTCCCAGGGCATTCTGATTGCTTACACCACCATCAATTTCAATAAGCAGATTATTATTCCGGCCCGATGCCATCGCTTTTAAAGTATTGATCTTTTTATACGTGTTCTCAATAAATTTCTGCCCGCCATATCCCGGATTAACCGACATGAGGCAGACCATGTCAATATCCTCAATAATATCATCCAGAACACTTACCGAAGTATGCGGATTTAAAGCAACACCAGCCTTGCATCCCAGATCTTTGATAGCATTAATTGTTCTGTGCAAGTGTGTACAGGCTTCCACATGTACGGAAATGTTGGCAGCACCGGCTTGCTGGAATTCCTCCAGGTACCGATCCGGATCCATGATCATTAAATGTACATCTAGCGGTTTTTTTGCATGTTTCTGAATTGCCTTTAATACCGGAAATCCAAAAGATATATTGGGGACAAATAATCCGTCCATGATGTCGATATGAAACCAATCGGCCTCACTTCGATTGATCATTTCTATATCATCCTGTAAGTTGGCGAAATCGGCCGATAATACGGAGGGAGCAATAAGGTGTTTCATGACACAAAACTACAATTTTGAAAGGTAAAAGTGAGGCTAAATGGAATTATCCGGGAGAAAATACCGGTATAGTTGGTTGGGTGCTGGTTTGTTGGGTGCTTGGGCTGGGCAGAGGTTTCTTGAATACTTCTTTTTGCTCAAATCTTCCCGGACCTGATCCGGGATCTCATGCCATGACCAGTCTGGTTGGTTGTTGGTTTGTTGGATGGTTGGGTTAAGCCATTGTTTCTTGAATACTTCTTTTTTCTCAAACCTTCCCGGACCTGATCCGGGATCTCATGCCATGACCAGTCTGGTTGGTTGGTTGTTAGTTTGTTGGATGGTTGGGTTAAGCCATTGTTTCTTGAATACTTCTTTTTTCTCAAACCTTCCCGGACCTGATCCGGGATCCCATGCCATGACCAGTCTTGGTTGGTTGGTTGTTGGTTTGTTGGATGGTTGGGTTAAGCCATTGTTTCTTGAATACTTCTTTTTTCTCAAACCTTCCCGGACCTGATCCGGGATCTCATGCCATGACCAGTCTTGGTTGGTTGTGGTTTGTTGGTTTGTTTGATGCTTGGGCTAAGCAGTGGTTCTTGATTACCCAATATAACAATGGAACCCCTCCCCGATTTAAATTCCATAAAAAAACCTGCCAAACAAGTTTGGCAGGTAAATCACATTAATTGGATCTTAATTTATTCAGCGGCCGGTTTTTCATCTTCCGGACGTGGAGGGCGTGGCAGTAAAGCTTTACGTGAAAGTTTCAGCTTGCCCTGCTTGTCAACATCAAGGAGCTTAACTTTTATAATATCGCCAACATTTAACACTCCATCCATAGTTTCGTAGCGTTTCCAGTCGATCTCGGAGATATGCAATAATCCGTCTTTACCAGGCATGATCTCAACGAAGGCACCGAATGGCATGATCGTCTTAACTTTTCCTTCATAAACTTCACCAACTTCAGGTTTTGAGGCGATGGCCTTTATGCGGTTAACGGCATTATCGATTGCTTCCTTGTTATCAGCAAAGATCTGGATAATACCCTGATTATCTTTTTCTTCGATAGCAATGGTTGCTCCTGTTTCACGCTGCATTTCCTGAATGATCTTTCCTCCGGGGCCAATAATAGCTCCGATGAATTCTTTATCAATCTTCAGTGTAACAATACGTGGAGCATGTGGCTTATAATCTTCGCGAGGCTGACCAATAGTCTTTTTCATCTCATTTAAGATGTGAAGACGAGCTTCATTAGCCTGCTTTAATGCAGCTGTTAAAACTTCCCATTTCAAACCATTGATCTTCAGGTCCATCTGACACGCTACTATACCTTTTTCAGTACCAGTAACTTTAAAGTCCATATCACCTAAATGATCCTCATCTCCCAGAATATCACTTAAAATAGCGTATTTACCAGTCTTTTCATCAGAGATTAATCCCATAGCAATACCTGAAACAGGCGCTTTGATCTTAATACCAGCATCCATTAAAGCCAGGGTTCCTGCACAAACAGTAGCCATTGACGAGGATCCGTTTGATTCTAGGATATCTGAAACGATACGTATAGTATATGGATTTTCATCACCTGGCAGAACCTTTTTCAATGAACGCATGGCTAAATTTCCATGACCGATTTCACGACGGCCTGTACCGCGGTTCGGACGCGCTTCTCCGGTGGAGAATGGCGGAAAATTATAGTGTAATAAGAATTTCTGATATCCGAAGAAGAATGCTCCATCGATCAGCTGCTCATCAGACTTTGCACCTAAAGTAACAGTGGTTAGGGACTGAGTTTCTCCACGGGTGAAGATTGCAGAACCGTGTGCTGTTGGCAAATATCCAACTTCGCTCCAGATTGGACGCACGGTACGGGAATCACGCCCGTCTAAACGAATTCCTTCGTCTAAAACCAGGTTACGGATCGCATCATACTGAACATCATGAAAATATTTCTTCGAAAGAAATCCTGTGGTATCATCAATATCCTCACCTAAAGATGCAATAAACTCCATCAGAACTTCACCAAACTTATCGCCTCTTTCCTGCTTGGAAGATTGTGATTTAGCTATTTGGTAAACTTTATCATAGGTTGCTTTAAATACTTTCTCCCTTAATTCAGGATCATGGGTTTCATGGCTGTAAAGACGCTTCTCAGTTTTACCAACTAATATAGCCAGTTCTTTCTGTGCCTGAACCTGAATAACGATAGCTTTATGAGCGAACTCAATTGCTTCAACCATCTCCTCTTCAGAAATTTCATCACCTTCACCTTCAACCATGACAATATCATGCTCAGTTCCTGCTACCAATAAATCCATAGTAGCCCGTTCCAGATCACTCAGGTAAGGATTGATAATTAATTTTCCATCTATTTTAGCAACACGTACT
This sequence comes from Pedobacter sp., assembly GCA_036676435.1. Taxonomy (GTDB): domain Bacteria; phylum Bacteroidota; class Bacteroidia; order Sphingobacteriales; family Sphingobacteriaceae; genus Daejeonella. The sequence continues at coordinate 263,784 of JAKFCV010000019.1, forward strand.
TCAGAGATCGGACCGTTGAAAGGAATGTCAGAAACCGCAATCGCTGCTGATGCTGCTAAACCAGCAAGACAATCAGGCATTATGTTCTTATCGGCTGATATTAAAGAAATCATTACCTGAACATCGGCGTGGTAATCTTCAGGGAACATCGGACGCAGGGCACGATCCACAAGACGGGAGATCAGGACTTCATAATCTGAAAGTCTGGCCTCACGGCGTAAAAATCCACCGGGAATACGGCCTGTTGCAGCATATTTCTCCTGGTAATCTACCGATAAAGGTAAAAAATCCGTTCCCGGCTTTGCACCGATACTTGAAACAACCGTTGCAAGAAGCATGGTATCACCCATCCGTACTACAACCGATCCATCTGCCTGTTTAGCCAGTTTGCCGGTTTCGATTTCAATCATACGGCCATCGCCCAGATCGAAAGTTTTCTTAATTGCGTTATAACTCATTTGTTTTGTTTGCGACGTACTTTTCCTCTTTTGAGTACCTCTTCTTTTATATTGTGATTATTGTTTTTTGTAATTAAAAAAGCCATCCCATGTTTAGAGGATGGCTTTGCAAAATTCTGCTAAGATTATTTAATAATATCTCTTAACTCTAATGCTTTGATAATTGCGCGATACCTGTTGATATCTTTTTTGAAAAGATAGGCCAACAAGGCGCGGCGTTTACCCACAAGTTTCTGAAGAGATAATTGCGTAGAAAAATCCTTCTTGTTTTTTTTCAAATGCCCTGTTAAATGAGCAATACGAGCGGTAAATAATGCTACCTGTCCTTCTGCAGAACCGGTATCTGTTGCACCTTTTCCGTGCTTGGCAAATATGTCTGCCTTGTACTCTGTACTTAAATACATTACCTGAATAATATTAAAGCTGTTAATAAATAATTGAATTAGTGCAAAGATACGTGAATTAAAGGTAATTGCAAATAGCTGGTGTTAAGTGTTTATGCTTATCCCGGGCATGCACTCTAATCGACTTATTTACCCGGGGATTCACTCTCCGATCCCTGACTCATTCAGCTAAAATTCAATCAGGGCAATTCTATTAATTTCGACTTTACAATTTGAAGCGTATTAAAGAACCAGCATAAGATCATTTTTTTATCTCAATATTAAGCCCGAATTTCGCAGCAATGGAGACTCCAAAAAAGTACAGCAGTTTTGTAAGCGAATTTAAAGTAAGGCCCGACGATATAGACATGTTCAATCATGTACATAACAGTACTTATTTTGACTACGTGCTTGCCGCCAGATACGAACAGATGGAAACCTTCTATAAAATGCCGATGGAAGACTTTCTTCAGAAGGGTTATGGCTGGGTGGTAAGAACCGCCTATGTAGATTATAAACGTCCGCTCGGCCTGGGCGATTATTTCTCCGTCAGAACAGGAATCGAAACCATTAATAACAAAGGCTGCAGAGTGCAATTTGAAATCAAAATCAGCAAAACAGGCAAAGTGGCCTGTGATGGCTGGTTCGATTATGTGATGATTGATATTCACACAGGAAAAAGCGTAAAGGTCTCTGATGAGATGATACTCAACTATTCTATATAAACCTTATTTTTCCAAAGCTTTTTCTATCAGTTCCCCGTAAAATTCCATAATGTTCAATCCAGCGGCACGAACCTGCTGGGGAATGAAACTCTGGGCTGTTTGACCAGGAATTGTATTAATTTCTATAAAATAAAAATTGCTGGTTTCCTTCTGTAGAAAATAATCGATGCGCACCATTCCACTGCAGTTAAGCTTACGGTAAATGCCCGCGATTATTCGCTCAACACGTGTCTTCTCTTCCGAAGACATCCTACCCGGTGTGATCTCCCTGGTCGCACCAGGAGTATATTTGGCTTCAAAATCGAAAAAATCATTGGAGGGGATAACTTCCGTGGCGGGCAAAACCCTGAGGCCTTCCTTACCCTCATAAACTCCGATGGAAAATTCCCGGCCTTCAACAAACTCCTCAACCAGAACCTGGGTATCTTCATTAAAGGCCTTTTCAAGTGCGCCGGCTAATTCAGCAGAACCCTGAACTTTACTCATCCCTATACTGCTGCCTCCGTTATTAGGCTTGATAAATAATGGAAAGTTTAGTGAATCCGAAAGCATACCTGCGTTTTCACCGGAGTTTTCAAATAACTGCATGGAGCGGGCAGTGAATAGATCCGGGATGTCCTGAACAATCGCTTTTGAATAACCCTTATTCATGGTTAGTGCTGAGGTCAGCGCATCGCAGCTGGTATAGGGAATATCCAGCATATCAAAATATCCCTGTAATTTTCCGTCTTCGCCGGGCGATCCGTGAAGCATAATAAAGGCAACATCAAACCGGATTATTTTATCCTGAAGTTTAAGAGTAAAATCATTGCGGTCAATAAAATGCTTAACAGAATTTGAATCTGTATAATACCAGCCCTCCTTTAGAATGGAGATCTTATAAACCTCGTATTTATCCGGGTCAATCTGAGTTTCCACAAATGAGGCACTTTTAAATGATATAACCGATTCACCTGTAAATCCACCCGTTACCAACGCTACTGTCTTTTTCATTAAGTCTTATATTTTTTATCAAATGATGCTTTAATTATTATGTACACGCGGCTTTTCAAGCGAGCCATTTCATGCAAGGTTCATCGCCCCAAATATAATTTTAAAACTACTGAAAGTATACTTGGCTAATATTTATCTTCGATATTGCTTATTTTTGAATTATTTTTGGACCTTTAAAAAATGTGCAGGCAATCAAATTCCTGCCTATCCGGGATTACCGGCTTCATGACCTGACAGAACCCTTTAATTATTAAAAAGCCATAATGAGCAAATTTTTCGCTTACGTACGTACTAAAACCTTTCGTAAAAATATCATTATAGCAGTAGTTGCCATATTAGCTTTCTTGTTAATACTTTTCTACAGTTTAGGTTTTTATACCCATCATGGAGAAGGAATGCCGGTTCCCCAGCTCAAGGGCCTGACCATAGAAAAAGCAATTGAGGTGCTTGAATCACAAGGTCTGAGGTATCAGATCAACGATTCAGTTTACCTGATAGATAAAGAACCCGGCATAGTAGTAGAACAGGATCCGGATCCCAAAACCAATGTAAAATCGAACCGGACTATCTACCTGATCATCACCAGCGACGCCCCTGACATTAAATTTCCTGATATTGAAGGAAAGACTTTTCTGGAAGTAAAGTCGATCCTTAATAATTACCAGTTAAAAATAGGTGATACCAGTTATATCTCGGATGTGGCCAGGGATGTGATCCTGAGTTCATCCTTCGGGGGAAATCAAATCCGCAAAGGTGAGAAATTACCAAAAGGCTCAAGGATCGACCTTGTTTTAGGTGACGGAAAAGGAGCCAGCGAAGTGGATATCCCCAATTTGCTTGGTCTGAACCTTAATGAAGCAAGACTGTCGCTTTTGGGTTCTTCATTAATGCTTGGCGAAGTTAGTTATGAAGGCGCCATAAGCGATACCCTAAATGCCCGGATCATCAAACAATTCCCTGCTATCACCGATTCCTTAAATAAGGTGAGCATCGGTACGCAAATTGATGTAGTGCTTACAAATAAAGGACTTTAAATCTATGGACATTTCTGCCATTGAGTTTGATTCACGTCGTAAGGATCCTGAAGCATTTATAATTATTGATGTCAGGGAGCCGCTCGAATACAAAACATTTAATCTCGGCGGAGATAATATTCCTTTAGGTATATTGTTAAAAGAAGCCGGGGAACTTGATTATGAAAAGGACAGCGAAATCATAGTAATTTGTCAGCGGGGCCTGCGCAGTAAAACAGCTGCAACAGCTTTATCCGCACATGGATTTACCGGGGTGAGGAACCTCACAGGCGGCCTGCTATCCTGGAGAAAATTGAATAAATAACACAATCTGCATCTGTAAAAGCGAATGACGAAGAAAAAATCAAATAAACTCAGTTTTAAATTCAAGGCACTTATAGCCCTGGGCCTGTTTATTGCAATCATACTGGCTGGTACGGGTGTCAACTATTACCTGAAATATTTCAAACCTAATGTGACCGGTAATGAGACCTATCTCTACATTTATACGGGTTCAGATTTTAAAGACGTATACCAGACGGTTAAAAAGGATGACCTGGTTAAGGACACGCTCTCCTTCTATAATGCAGCGATGAACATGGATTATCCTGCATCTGTGAAACCAGGTAAATACCGCTTATCCAGGGGAATGAGCAACCGTTCCTTCATAAATATGCTGAAAGCCGGAAATCAGGAACCAGTTAAGATATCTTTTCAAAACGTACGTTTAAAACATACCCTTGCTGGAATGGTCTCCAGGAAGATTGAAAGCGATTCGGCTTCCATTTCCAAACTGCTTGATTCGGCATCTTTTGTTGCCAAATACGGTTTTGACACCGAAAATGTATATACCATGTTCATTCCTAACTCCTATGAATTATACTGGAATACATCCGCTGAAAAGTTCTTTTTAAGAATGCATGATGAATATAACAAGTTCTGGACCCCGGAAAGAAAAGCTAAGGCTGAAAAGAAAGGCCTCACTCCTATCAAGGTAAGCATTCTCGCATCAATTGTAGACGGGGAAGCGCTTCATGATAAGGAGATGCCAGTAATTGCAGGCTTATATCTGAACCGGCTTAAAAAGGGAATGCGCCTGGAGGCTGATCCTACCGTGATTTTTGCTAATAATGATTTTACGATCCGCAGGGTGTTAAACAAACATTTACGCCTGAATTCACCTTATAATACCTATATGAATACTGGTCTTCCTCCCGGACCGATATCCATGCCAAGTATAAATGCGATAGACGCTGTTTTAAATTCAGCAGATCATGATTATTTATATATGTGTGCGAAGGAAGATTTTTCAGGATACCATAATTTTGCCCCCACCCTGTCACAGCATTTGGTCAATGCCAGAAAATTCCAGCAGGCGCTTAATGAGCGAAATATCAAAAAATAATGTATAGTCACTCCAGTAAGATCCGCGTCAGATATGCAGATACAGACCAGATGGGTTATATGTATTATGGCAACTATGCTGAATTTTATGAGGTAGGCCGGGTAGAAATGCTGCGAAGTCTGGGTTTAACCTATAAATCAATGGAGGACAATGGCATTATCATGCCTGTCACCGAACTGAAGTGCAAATACCTTAAGCCGGCTCTCTATGATGAGGAAATAAGGGTTAAGGTGATCATAGACAAAATGCCCTCTTTACGCATACACTTCAGGTACGAGCTTTTTAATGAGAAGGAAGAACTTATTAACCTGGGTGAAACTACACTTGTATTTATAGACAAAGCTAAAAACAGGCCATGCCTGCCATCAGCGGATTTTCTTAACAGTTTGAAAACTTATTTTAAGTAAATTAAGAAAATGATCTGGTTTCATAAATTGCTTTTAAGATTCAAACCCTATTACCTGTTAATAGAATGGACTAAGGTGATGATCTTACCCGGATTCAGTCCCCTGCCGGTCTATACCGTCGCCAGTTTTTTTTTCCAGGAAATAGGCAAAGATGAACTCATAAATAAAGCTTCCTCCCTGGCCTATAACTTTATGCTGGCGATATTTCCGGCCATAATCTTCATCTTCACATTAATTCCATACATCCCCATCGACCATTTCCAGGACCAGCTGATGAACCTTATTGCCCTGGTTCTTCCGGTGGAAGCCTATGATGCTGTTAAAACTACACTTCTGGATATTGTGAGTAACCAGAATTCGAAATTACTTTCCTTTGGTTTTGTATTTGCGCTCATTTTCGCTACCAATGGAGTACATACCCTTATGCAGGCTTTTAATAAGTCGTCCTTAATTACAGAAACCCGTCCCTGGCTTAAACAGCGGCTGGTAGCTATGTACCTGACCCTGCTGATCTCATTTGCATTAATATTCGGTCTGATCATTATGACCATAGGGGAATACATCTATGAATTTTTAAAGACTGAACTTCGTTTTAAAGACGCTTTCTGGCTATACATATTAAACCTGGGAAGATGGTTCATGCTGATTTTGATTTATTTTGTTACGATCTCCCTCTTGTACCGTTACGGACCGGCAAATGCCAAAAAGTGGAAGTTTTTCAGTGCCGGATCCTGGATGGCGACAGTTCTTGCTGTCCTTACTTTCTGGGGATTTTCCTATTATATTAACAACTTCGGGAACTATAATAAACTTTATGGATCTATAGGAACACTGATCGTGTTGATGATCTGGCTTTACCTGAACTCACTGATCATCCTGGTGGGCTTTGAATTAAATGCCAGTATTGATCTGTCAAAACGTAGTATCCGGATCGTAAAGCCACGTTTCAACAACTTTAAAGTTGAGCCGGTAGAAGAAAAACTGGAAAGAAATAGCTGATCCCTTAAGCCCGCCTGTATTATTTCACGTTCATTTTCTGGCAGTTACAGGCAGAAATCCGAAAAAGAGAGTTTTTGTTTGCAGATTAGACCGGAGTTTGTACTTTTGCGACGGAGAGCTGGCAGAGTGGTCGATTGCGGCAGTCTTGAAAACTGTTGAACTGTTAAAGGTTCCTGGGGTTCGAATCCCTAGCTCTCCGCAATTATTTTTACAAATTAGCCCTTAATATTACTTTAAGGGCTTTTTTATGTCTAAAAATAAAAAGGGTATCACAAAAGGTATCACATTTCAGAGTTTTACGTGCAAGATTTTAATGTTATCTTTGTTTTATCCTTTTGTCGTTATTAGGATAAAATCTAAAGGGATGCGGTTTTATAACGTATCCCTTTTTTAATGGCTTCCAGGATGCAAACAAAAATATAGGGCAAAACTATATACAATGGTAAAATGCGGTAATTTTTAGAAGTAGTTGCCTGTTTTTTCTTTAAGGGAAATTATATTAAATTTAGGTTATGAAAAAGCTAATCATTTTATTATTACTCCCGATTTGCTCTTTGGCGCAAGTCAAGCCAATTGATAAATTTCTTGGTATTCCTTTTCGGTCTTCGCAGTCCTTTACAAAAAGTGAATTAACTACACGTGGGGGGACAATTGTTGAAGTTGCTGATTCTACAGTCTTTGGTGTAATAGGGATTAAGTTTGCGGAAAGAACTCCTGATTTGATTTCTTTCAACTTCCAGGATGATAAATTCTTTCAGGGTGTCGTTGTTCTGGATCCTGAATTGGAAGGTAAAACACTAGAATACTATATTACTGTACGAAACGAATTAACTTCTGTTTACGGAAAAGGAAAATGGATTAATAATTTTCAGTCACCTTATAGGATCGGAGATGGTTACGAACTAACAGCTTTAAGATTAGGAAAGGGTACAGTTGGTGCGATGTGGACTTTTAGAAATGTTGAAGGGTTTGATAATTGGGTGTCACTTGAAGTAACACCCGAACTCAAAGTAAAATTAGTGTATACGGATGGCTCAATTTTGCAAGACGCATTGAAAGCACAAGCAAAAACAAAGTCTAAGGATTATTAAGGTGCAACTTTAAAAATTCAATTCCATCCTTCAACGTTTCTTTTATAGTGCCCTAAAATTACATTGCGTTTTGTTTGTTTTGTCAATAGTTTCGTATCAGAATATTTTAGAATTTTTATAGTCCATAAAAAGGCGGTAAAATGATGCGGTCAGGTTGCTTCTCATGTTTGCGATAACTGTTAATTTGAAAAACATAGGGTAAGCCAAAACGAGATTCTTCTCTATCATCATACGCTTTTGTCTCTTCCCAATCCTGAAGCTCATTATTTAGCTCTCTATATGGCTTATTTAGGGCTTGTATCTCTTCAAGATTATAAACCCTATCATTACCCACCTCTTTGTATAAATTGTCGCTTATGAGATTAAATTGCGTCTCCGGCCTGTTTTCTGCCAGGCTTACATTCTTTCCTTTAAGCAAATCATTAATTATTTTAATCTTTCTTTCTTTATTTTGCATGATCATCCGGGATTGTGGGATTAACAAATTTAATTTGTACTCTCTCTGCTATTTCAGCCGGTGTTAACTTTTGCCTTAATTCCGATTGTGTGAGTGTCCTAACTAATGCCGGGCTGTAATATTCATCATCACTCATTTGTATCAGTAACGGGCCTATTTCTTCTTCTCTTAGTACCTGATGTATGTCTTTACCTTGAAGTACTTCCTTTAATAACTTTACCTTTTGTTCCTTTCTCATTCCTTACTTAGTTTTAGTTGTTCAATGATATAATCTAACTGATCATCACTCATACTCTCAAAATCTACCTCTAGGGATGTTGTTTGAAGTTTAGGTAATCCATATTGCAGTAAATCAGTATAGAACTTCAATTTATCCTTTGGCTCTAGGTTTCTAAAGTCCTCTGTAATCGTTTCAAACTCTCCATTAAGGAAATCAGTTATTCTTTTTCTTAGATCAGCATTGATCTTATTCTTTGCTCCTTTTGGCTTCCCCTGGGGGTTTCCACTTTTACCTTTTTCAAATGCCATATTGTTGTTATTACCTTGTATTATTCAATAAATAAATGATTTATAAAAGAGTTACGTTTTAACCTACTAAGTGAATGGATCGAACGTCACCTTTTCCCTTTGTGAACAAAGGATCAAACGTCACCTTTTTTTTAGTGTTTATTAATTGCTTGCCTTTTGATTTCATTAAATCAGTTATTGTAGATTTCAGTTGCAAAGTGCCATACTTAGCAATTATCTGATCAAATTGAAGTTTGCATTTATACCTCTGGTTACGTGTCATCATAGGCCAATTACGGGGATTAATACACCTTTCATGAATTTTCACCTGGGGCTTGCTAAGTGTGCTATTATTTAAAGGCTCTGCGATGATAGCATCATTAAAGCTCTCCATAAGGCTATTGAAACAATGAATTGCAAAATCCGCATCAAGTAAATCAGCTAAATAAATAATCCCCTTCCCTATACTACCCATCTTATATACTTTCTTTTCAATTCTTAAGATATTATCCTTTTGGCCTTGATGTAAGCCCTTATTATAAAACTTCATAGCGTATCGCTGTAAATAAACCTCTCTGCCCTTTCCTTGCCCCTTAACCCTCATATTATCCCATGAATTATTTTTATAGCTTACAAGGCTATTTAATAAGACATTAGGGCTAAATGGAGTTTTAAGGTTTAAACCAAACTCTAAATTTTCTAGCCTTGAGTTTCTTCTGTCAATACCAAACCTATAATGTAAATCATCAAGTACAAATTGAACATCCAACAAAGAAAAATCATTGTAATTCTGGTTACCTAAACCCTTTAAACAGTTGAAGTATTTATGAATAGATCCCGTAATTAATACCCTTCCTGATGGATATATGACAAATTTCATATTATGATATTTACCCTCATACACTCCATCCCTTACCTCTCCCGTTCTTTCATTAATAGCGGTAGTAAGTGTCAAGTATTGATTACTATGTAAGCTTTCAGCAAAAAGAATATCACATATAACAAACCTTATGAAGTCATACATGAATCATCCTGTATTATCTCCATAAATCGAACCTCCGCCTTTTCTCTAGTCTTACAAGTCCAGGCACTTGATCCAAATTGTTTTGATGATGGGTATGAGATATTAACATACAGGGGGTTTATTCTTGCCCTGAATACTTCATACCACCGTTGCCCGTTCTCCGCTATAACCTCATATATGTAACATAAATTCGACCTTTTAACCTGCTTAAATTGATAGCATTTAACTTCCCCCCGGCCTTGAAATTCTAGGGGCAGTTGTTTAATCTCTATCTTAGTTTCCATTGTCAGCCCCTTTCCAATCAATTAGAGTATAGTACCTTACTCTTTTATTTGTTACCGGGCATTTATCCGTAAATGGGTATTTTACTTTTTCCGCATCAACTAGATTAAATAGTGACCTGGTAATATTTGATCTTTCCTTCTTAGTTAAATATGCGATCCTTCGACTAGTAATAGGTTGCTCTTCAGCGATGATCTTTAGTACTAAATCCGTTTCCCTTGCAATTTGCCCCTCTGCTTTAATGATGCGGTATGCTTCTAATGAAGTGTCCGCAATATTCGTTTTCCGGTTGCCGTTAATCCTGATAAAATCTAACATTATACAACCCTCCCCTTCTTTTTACTTACTTCAATAGCTTCAAGTACTTTATTAAGATCATACCTGATTGCACTTCCGATTTGCATATAAGGTATCTTCCCTTTATGCCTCCATCTTATTAGGGTTTGAATCGTTACATCAAGCTTTGTGCATAATTGCTCCCCGGTCATGATGTCAGGCTTTGGCAATTGGTTTATGGCTTGATCTTCGGGAAAGAATTTTATCAATTCATCCCGGAACATTTGTCTTACCTCGGGAGTTGTGAGGCTTGTTAGAAATACATTTTCCATTGTGCTTACTTATTTGGTAAGCCCAAAAGAATAGATATTTATAGGGGAAATTAAGCAATAGTAGCTACATAGTAGGTACTACGAATTTAATTGAGTTGATCTATATCATTTATGATTGCTTTTTGAATATCAGGGTATTCACTTAAACTATCATGTACATTTTGTAATTGCTTCCTATTTGGTTTTCTACGATTGTTGTTAAGATGATTAAACTGTTCTTCAAGATTTTTCGAGCTTCTTAATCCTTTGTACCTCTCTATAAAATCCTTAGCAAAGTGAATTTTATCTATTTTATTTGCTTTACTTAAATATTGATCTTTTATTGCTATTTCAAAAGGTGTTAAATTATTGCTTTCTGCCCTCTTCAATATCACTCTCTCTTTTTCAATGGCTTCTATCTGTATTGATAAAAACTTCATTTGCGTTTTTATTATGGCTTGTTCTAATTTATTAATAAGTGAAAAATGTAGATTACCTAGAATAATATCATTAGTCACTTTTGGCAGAAATGCGTATTGTTGTTCCCTTCTTGGGATGTGGTTTTCTAAATCCTCAATTGGTCTGCCCTCCCTGATGCGGTTAGACTTTACCATTTCAAAGTTATTTAATTGCTTATAGTAACGATCATCAATGTCTTGATAAAGGCTTTCAATAGCTTTGGTTAAGCCTGAAAAAAACTCTTCATTTTCTATAAATAGGCTTTCAGCTTTTTTACATTCTCTAAAAAAATAACCTTCCAAACTATCTGGGTGCTCTGCTAATCCTTTAAGAATTAAACGTAAATACTCTATCCTCTCCATACCTAAACAACTTTTAATTTAACTTCTGGATCGCCCCACGCTTTCAGCATCACAACCTTTTTACGCTTTTCAGTCACCTTTACATACCTGGAGAATGATTTATAATCCTCATGTCCGCTGATTGTCATTACCTCTTCTGCACTCATTCCTTTTTCTAGTGATAGGGTAACAAATGTTTTTCTTGAAGTATGGAAATGAATTAATTCATGCTTGGGGTATGTTTTAACCACTCGTTTTTTACCGTAAAATCTAACAATTTCTGTAGGCTGATCAATGCCAACTTTTTCGCATAATTCCTTGATGTAATAATTTAGATTTTGGTTGCTGATCATAGGCAAAGGTTTATTTAGCTCTTTATACTTATCTAGAATTGATGCGGATATACTATTTAAGGGAATAGTTAATTCTGTTTTAGTTTTCTTAATAGTCATTTTAATAAACCCGTTAAATATATGCTCTCTTTTAAATTGTGCTATATCGCTATATCGTAGCCCCGTTGCACATGCAAAACAGAATATATCTCTAGTTTTTTCTAATTTTTTGTTTCCTGATAAATCCTCATTCAAAAGTTTGTCGAACTCTTCTTGTGTTAATGCGATTACTTCGAGCTTTTCTTTTTTAATGGCAAAATCCCTGTAACTGTCATTAACCTTTATACCACGCTTTCTTGCATAGGTCAGGAATGTCTTTAAAGTGCTTAAGGCTTTGGCTATGGTTGTATTATTCAGCATAGGGCTTGTCTCCCCTGCAAGATTTGTCTTTGTCCTGTTAATCAGGAATGTTTGAAATTTCTGGAAGAAACTATAATCAATTTTTTCAAACGTTACCTTATGGCCTGTCTTTTCCTGATAGGCTTGTAAATGGTTTTTTACGGATTTGTAAACGGATAAGCTCCCTGCTTCCCTTGTGGCTTCATTCTCTTTAATGTACTGATCAATAAAATTAAAGACTAGCCCTGTGGCTTCTTCTGTTTTAGTTTTTGGATTGACCGCATCAATAACTTTTAATTCATCAATAACCATTTTAGAAGATAAGGGATTTTTTAGGGCTAAGAACTTATTTTCAATATCCTGAATACGAACTTTTGTAGTATCAATTTCATCATTAATATTATTGATTTCAGTTTCCGTTAAAAGATCATTAACGGAAAGATGCGGTATTAGCTTCTTAGCTTCCCTCTGTGGAATATATTTGGCTCTCTGGTTGTCAATATCCCAATATTCAGGATATACACTATACTTATTGATAGAATTAAATATTCTTACTCTGTGGATTGAATAAGTTAGGTAAATCGGAGCTTTACCATTTTTTAGGGTTTTTTGTGTACGTAACACAAAGTTTAAAGTACCTACCATGTCGTTATTTTAAAATCTAATTAAATATAACACTTTTTAGAATAGGTATCACATTAGGTATCACATTTTATTTTAACTGTATTCAATTCAATATATACTCCTATAAGTCATAATGCCATTATTAATATATTAAAAGCATTTTTCCTGTATAGGTTTACCCCTAAAAATCATACATTCAAGTCCCTAGCTCTCCGCCAGTTAAAATGCTATCACGGGTTTGCCGGGATAGCATTTTTTGTTTAAGGGCGACCGCACCGCAGATGCAGGGGAGCCGAAAAACAAAAAATGCATAGTATCCTCCGCAGGAGGAAACAGCATTTTAAATGAAGCCTCCCCACATCCGGGTTCTGCGAAGCAAATCCCTAACTCTCCTTCTTTGTTTTAAGTCCCCAGGGTCCCTCCCACACCCGTTTCAGTATAAATTAGAATCCCATCTCAAGCAATCCGGGTTCAAGCTTAAAAACCCCGTTTTAATAGCAATTGAACGTAAAATGTCTATACTCCAGACGGATCTAAGACCTACCTAAGCCCTCTTTGCCAGATACCGGCGGGACAGAGCCGGGTTTAATCGGTATTGGCAGACAGCAGGATTACCTTCGCGCCAGGCAGCCGGCTGGTCAGCTTAAAAAATCAGAATCGCATTCCGGCTTGATCAGGCTGAGTAGTCCCCGGAATGAATCCTTCATGAAGACTTTTTAACCCTGAAAGCGGGCATTTTACACTAATTCCATGATCTAAACCTGATCCCAAATCCATACCTGCAGGATACATTAAGTGCTTCAGAAGAATCCCCGTCAGGGATGTATGTGCCGATGTCCCGTTTATGCGAAACAGGAGTTGAATTTTCCTTCTGTTGTTTAATGCTAAAATCACCTCAGCCTCTATTACTTAAATCTTTTTTGAGAATTCAATGTTACATACAAAATTGAATTTAGAAATCACACACTTATGAGTCTGGAGAAATATGCGGCCAAAAGGGATTTCAGTAAAACTACAGAACCCAAATCCGGCAGAAGCAAAGAGAAGGATAAGCTTCGTTTTGTAATTCAAAAACATGATGCAACCCGTCTTCATTATGATTTCAGACTGGAGATGGATGGAGTGTTAAAAAGCTGGGCTGTACCTAAAGGACCCTCCACGGATCCCAAGGTGAAAAGATTGGCTATGATGGTGGAAGATCATCCTTACGACTACCGGGAGTTTGAAGGAATAATACCTGAGGGTGAATACGGCGGCGGTACAGTGATCGTCTGGGATGAGGGCACCTATGAGCCAATTGAAGACATTAAGGGTAAGAGCGCCCAGGAAAAACATCTTTTAAAGCAACTGAAAGATGGCTCCCTTAAAATAAAGCTTCATGGAAAAAAGCTTCAGGGGGAATTCGCTCTCGTCCACACTAAGGGAATGGGCGAAAATGGCTGGCTGCTGATAAAACATAAAGATGATTTTGCCTCTACCGGGGATATAACCAGGAAGGATAAATCGGTACTGTCCGGAAAAACCCTGGAAACAATAGAAAAGACCAGTAATAAAGTCTGGACGGACGGTAAGGAACAACGTATTAAACCGGCAAAAAATCTTAAAAAAAAAACAGCTGAAGATCCTGTAGAACAGCCTGAAGATAAGCCTGAAGAAAGCGTATCCGGTATTTTAAAAAAAGCGAAAACAGCTAAAATACCCCTGGGTATAAAACCCATGCTGGCTACCCTGGTTGATGAGCCTTTTGATGATCCCGACTGGCTTTATGAAATTAAATGGGACGGTTACCGGGTTCTTGCCTTCATCAATAATGGGGAAGTTGAATTAATGTCCAGAAACAATAAAAGCTTCAATAAAAAATTCTATCCCATCCATAAGGCTTTGCAGAAATGGAGCATAAACGCAGTCATAGACGGCGAGATCGTAGTGCTGAACGAAAAGGGGGTCTCCAATTTTGGCGATCTTCAAAACTGGCGGAGTGAGGCCGATGGTGAACTTGGACTATATGTTTTTGATCTGCTATGGTATAATGGTAAAGATCTGACCGGGCTTCCCCTCACCCTGCGCAAGGCCGTATTAAATGAAATCCTTCCGGCTGATGATGACCGGATCCGGATCAGTAAGGTCTTTAATGCAGGCGGCCACGAATTTTTCAGGGCTGCTGAACGTATGAATCTGGAAGGTATCATTGCCAAAAGAGCTAACAGCACCTATGCTGTAAATGTCAGGTCGAGGGAATGGTTAAAGATAAAGATCCAGAAGAAACAGGAAGTAATTATAGGTGGGTATACTAAAAACGAAGGTACGGGCAAACTGTTCAGTTCATTGCTTCTTGGAGTGTATGAAGGTGGTAAACTTAAGTATGCGGGTAAGGTTGGTACCGGTTTTTCAGATAAGCTTCAAAAAGAGATGATTACCTTGTTTAAGCCATTAATCACTAAAGAAAGCCCCTTTGACCTGATCCCTGATGTAAATAAAGCATCCCGCTTCCGCCCCAATCCACCCTCTGCTACGGCGACCTGGTTAAAACCCGAACTGGTATGTGAAATAGCTTTTACTGAAGTGACCAGTGACGGGGTTTTCAGGCATCCCTCCTTTCAGGGTATGAGGGAGGATAAAAAAGCCATCGATGTAATAAAGGAAACCCCTGCGCATACCGGAGAACTTATACATGCTGACCCGGAGGAAGATCCGCATGAAAATGCGATCAGGCCTCCTAAAAAGAATTCAACCAAAACACTCCTTAACCCCAATGATGAAACCCAGGTAAGAAAAATATGCGGTCATGAACTGAAGTTCACAAACCTCAGCAAAATTTACTGGCCCGAGGATAATATCAGCAAGCGCGATATGTTCAATTATTATTACCAGGTAGCGGAATACATCCTTCCTTACCTCAAAGATCGTCCCTTATCTTTAAACCGCTTTCCCGGGGGCATCCATGGCCCCAGTTTTTACCAGAAGGATGTAAAAGGCAAAGCGCCTGATTGGGTGAAGACATTTCCCTATACTACAAGTGAGGGAGAGAAAAAGGAATACCTGGTGGGCGACGATGAGGCAACTTTGTTGTGGGCAGCTTCACTGGGCTGTATCGAAATGAATCCCTGGTTCAGCCGTATACAATCACCCGATAATCCCGATTTCTGCATAATTGACCTGGATCCTGATAAAAACACCTTTGAACAGGTAATTGAAGCAGCCCTTGAGGTGAAAAATGTTCTTGATGCCATAGAAGTCCCTGCCTTTTGCAAAACATCGGGCTCTACCGGGATACATATCTATATTCCCATGGGAGCCAAATACACCTATGATGAAACCCAGTTGTTTGCCCGAATCATCGTGGGTATTGTCCATAAACAGCTCCCCGACTTTACTAGTCTGGAACGGATGATCGCAAAGCGAAAAGGGAAAATGTATCTGGATTTCCTGCAGAACCGTCCCGGAGCAACAGTGGCCTGCGCTTATTCCTTACGTCCAAAGATCGGGGCGACTGTTTCTATGCCTCTGCATTGGGAAGAATTGAAACCCGGATTAAAGATGCAGGATTTCACTATTTACAATACATTAGACCGCCTGAAGAATGAGGGTGATCTCTTCAAGGGGGTTTTAGGAAAAGGCATTGATCTGGAAAAGGCGGTAAAAAAGGCTCAGGAGGTTTTTACCTGATTTCCATTGCTTTTCACTTAATACCAGGATCTGATTAATAAATAAATTGTATTTTTAACTATCAATCACCCCTTCATTAGAGCAGAAAGTGCCTGAAAATAATTTTAATATAGAGGGCTTAAACAATGATCAGGTACTGTTGGCAAGGGAAAATTATGGCATTAATAAAGCTGAACTAAAAACAAAGAATGGCTTTATTGATGTTCTAAAAAGCTTGTCGAGAGAACCAATGGTGATATTGCTGTTGGTTGCATCTGTAATATATTTTATAGGCGGCAATTACGGCGATGCCGTCTTCCTCGCCCTGGCCATTATTCTTGTCGCTGCCATATCCTTATACCAGAATTCCAGAAGCCGGATAGCCTTAGAAAAGCTGAAAGAATTTACCCAGCCCCATTGTAAAGTAATCAGGGAAGGAAAAATCGAAGAAATTAAAAGCGAAGACCTTGTTGTAGGCGACAGTCTGGTCATTGAGGAGGGCACATTAATCACCGCAGATGGTACGATTATCCATTCCAACGATTTTTCGGTGAATGAATCAATCATTACGGGTGAATCCCTCTCGGTATACAAGGACAAATCAAAGGATGACAATTTGGTATACCAGGGTTCAACTGTTGCCAGCGGATTGGCCATTGCAACTATTACTGCGATAGGCAATAATACAAAACTGGCACAGATCGGCAAAAGTCTGGAAAACATAGCCGAAGAAAATACACCACTTGAAATACAGATCGGCAACTTTGTTAAAAAAATGGTCATTGCGGGGGCAATGATTTTCCTTATAGTCTGGGCAGTAAATTACTACAGATCTGCCAGTGTTTTAGACAGCCTTCTCAAGGCGCTCACCTTGGCTATGAGTATACTTCCTGAGGAGATCCCTGTGGCATTTACCACTTTTATGGCCCTTGGTGCATGGAGGTTAATGAAACTGGGAATTGTAGTCAAACAAATGAAAACCGTTGAAACCCTGGGTAGCGCCACTGTTATCTGCGTTGACAAAACGGGTACCATCACTGAAAACAGGATGAGCCTGGCCCGGCTTTATTTGCTTAAATCAGGAAAATTTTCCAGTCCTGATGAGGATCTGGATCAGGATGAGAAGGAACTTATCACCCTTGCCATGTGGGCCAGCGAGCCTATACCATTCGATCCAATGGAGCAGGCATTGCACAGTTCCTATTCAGGATTTGTTCTCAGAGATGAAAGGCCTGATTATGAAATGGTTCATGAGTATCCCCTGGAGGGCAAGCCCCCAATGATGACCCATATATTCGAAAACAAGGCAGGTAAGCGTATTATCGCAGTGAAGGGTGCACCTGAAGCTTTAATTAAGGTATCTGGACTTTCAGTAGCTCAGAGACAGCAAGTTGAGAAAGCTGTAGAGATATTAGCAACTGACGGATATCGTGTTTTAGGAATTGGTGAATCGGAATTTACCGGAAACAATTACCCGGAAACACAACAGGAGTTTCTGTTTAATTTTAAGGGGATGATTGCTTTTTATGATCCTCCCAAGAAGAATATTCAAGCTGTATTTGAAGATTTCTACAGGGCAGGTATAAAGGTGAAAATAGTTACGGGCGACAATGCAGCAACTACGGCAACTATCGCCAGGCAAATTGGATTTACACACTATGATAAAACCCTGAGCGGGGATGAACTGATGAAATTGGAAGGTGAAGAGTTAAATGAGAAGGTTATGAACACCTATATATTTACAAGAATGTTCCCGGATGCCAAACTCAGGATTATCAATGCATTAAAGGCAAGGAATGAAATTGTAGCAATGACTGGGGATGGGATAAATGACGGACCGGCACTCCGGGCTGCGCATATCGGAGTTGCTATGGGTAAAAGAGGTACAGAAATTGCAAAGGAGGCTGCCTCCCTGATCCTTGTTGATGATGATCTGTCAAGAATGGTTGACGCGATTGCTATGGGCAGAAAGATCTATACCAACCTTAAAAAGGCCATCAGATATGTAATTTCCATTCATATACCCATTATATTAACTGTATTTATACCATTGATTTTAGGATGGATTTACCCAAACATTTTTTCACCTGTACATATTATCTTTTTAGAGTTGATCATGGGTCCGACCTGCTCAATTATTTACGAAAATGAACCTATTGAAAAGAACACGATGATTGAAAAACCCCGGCCATTTTCAGACACCTTTTTCAACGGTAAGGAACTGATTACGAGTATTATTCAAGGCCTGGCTATAACTGCAGGAACATTAGCAGCCTACCAGTTTGCCGTAAAACAGGGATTCAATGAAGCGACTACCAGAACAATGGTGTTCACTGTGCTGATAGCCGCAAATATATTTTTAACCCTGGTTAACCGTTCATTTTATTATTCAACCCTCACCACGCTCAAATACCGGAACAACCTGGTTTTGCTTATTATAGGGATCACCCTAAGTATCACAGCCCTATTGCTATACCTCCCTATCCTTTCAAATTTCTTTGATTTTGAAGCCCTTCACCCTTCCCAGCTTTTATTATGTATTCTGATAGGTTTCCTCTCTGTGATCTGGTATGAAGTTGTAAAATGGAGAAAACGAATCTTCTCCAAACAATCAGACTGATTAAATAAATTCCCAGGAATAAGCACTGACATAAACCGGTTAAGGGCGGCTCAGCAAGTGGCTTGCTTTTTCCTTTTCAAGAAGACCCTCTATAAAGGCATAGAGTTCTTTTTTCACAGAAATGTCGGTGGCGAACAGTGCTTTTATATCATTAATGATTTTGGTATGATCCTCAATCAGGTCAAAACCGATGGCTTTTTCCGGATTGGATATGGTCATTTCCAGTAAGGATTGGTGGTGATTTACCAGGTTCTTCAATTCCTTGCGATGAGTTTCCAGCGCGTTTAATCTGAAATTGAGATGCTGTATCTCATGCAATTGATCTTCCTTAAGTGCTGCTGAAAAAAATTGATCATATATTTTCCTGAAGATTTTAATTTCATCCTCAAGAAAATTGACCTCAGAGAGCCATTGCTTATTTTGCTGGTGCAATTCATTTAATTCAGATAGTAATTGATGCTGTTGACTTGAAGTATTCATAATTCGATTGATTAATTAACACAAAATAAGTCGCTAATAACATTCTAATCAATGAGCCGGATCAAGGGCCTTTATGATTGGGATCATTTAAAACCTTAAATGTTTTCCTCATCTCTCATTACTCTTTAGAAATCTTAATAAATCACGGTTCAGATTGCTAAACGATTTCTTTAATACTTTAAGATTAGTTTCAATCTTTTCACCTGCCAGATCCAGGATTTTTTCATTGTCTGTAATCGCGCCGCGCATTAATAATTCTACTAAAGTGCAGTGACTTAAAATTTTATTATGCAGCAAATTTTTATCTGTTTCCAGCTTGTGCATTTGTATCTGAAATTCTCGGATTGTATGAATTAGGGAGAATTCATTCTTAGCCAGGTAGCGGTTGATTTTTGTATTGAAGATATCAATTTTCTTCATTAAGCCATCACACTCGGAGAGAAAGCCTGCCGTTTTTTGAGATAGTTCCTGGGAGGTCCTTTCGTTCATTTTTGTTTCAGATGACAGTTCCATTGTAACATAAATTATAATAATTAAGGATATAAATATCCCGCTCTGCTAAAATAAATATGATGATCATGATTACCTATATACCTGATCTTCATCATTATTAAAAATATGCCTTAATGTGACCATGCTCATTGTTATACTAATAAAATTAGCTCATTTTTATACTGAATTTGGGAGGAAACCGCCCATATATGACGATGACAAGAAATCTGTCATAGATCAATATTTAATCTATCCGCGATATGAAAAGGATCCTGTTGATTGAAGAAGATATATCTTTGAGGGAGAGCATTTCGGAGATGCTCCTCTCATCTGAATATACCTTGGTGACTGCAGACAATGGAAGAACAGGCATTGAAAGGGCTATTAAAGATAAACCTGATCTTATCCTTTGTGATATGGAAATGCCAAACCTGAATGGCTATGGAATAATGAATATTCTTAGCAGGCACCCTGTTACCAAGTTAACTCCATTTGTGTTTCTGACTGGAAGGAAAGGCCTGGAAAACCTAGGTAAAGGAATGGGATCAGGTGCCGCTGATTACCTGCTTAAACCTTTTAGCAAGATTGAACTTTTAAATACCCTGGAGCTTAGTCTAAGGGAATCTCAGAGGGTGAAACAAAAGGAAATTTTTGAAAACACAGCATCGGGCGGGTTGCTGAAACAAATTAGTCAGGAATATACCAGCTGGATATTGGCAGGCAGGGAGATTAAAAAGTTTGGCAGGAAGCACGTATTATATAGGGAAAATCAAAAACCTGCCGCAGTGTATAATGTCATTTCGGGTATACTTAAAGAATGCCGTATGAATGAAAGTGGGAAAGAACTCATTACTAACATGTATGCAGGAGGTGATTTTATAGGTTACAGGGCCATACTTGAAAATGTGAATTATTCCGAAAGTGTACATGTAATTGAAGATGCCGAACTGATGGTGATCCCGCGTGAGGATTTCATGGAGCTGGTTGATACAGATATGATTGTAGCCAAGAAATTTCTCTGGTTATTATCTTGTGATGTCCATAAAATGGAAGAAAAACTGATCACCATGGCTTATAATTCTCTCAGAAAAAAAGTTGCATTAGGAATAATTGAGGTTGCAGATAAATTTAAGAACCAGGTAAAAGGGAAGCCTGTTATCCCCCTTTCTAGGGATGACCTGGCTCATGTGGTAGGTTCAGCTCCGGAATCAATGATCCGGACATTAAAAGAGTTTAAAAGGGAGAAATTAATTGATGTCGAGGCGGGTCATATCATTGTTTTAAATGATCAAAAGATCAGAAACCTCATGATTTAATCTCAGCAGGAAAAGTATTGACTCGAGTTAATGGAATTATTTTAAATACAGATCAATATTTGTTGTGACCTGTATCATAGAATGAGGAGTCCTTATGTTTTAGCTTTATGATAGTAATCAGAATTAAAATTACTCATCATGAAGAATAGAATATATCAACCGGACAGACGAATTGGGGTATGGATAGACAAAAATAAGGTATACCTGATCAAAATATCCTCTGAAAATCCTGCCCTTATTGAACAGATAGATTCTGATATAATTGAACGGATGGATGAAACGGGTGAAGCGCCGTATACGGAGCAAACTCCGTTTAGCCGCCAGGAGAAAAGGCAGCACCATGAACACAATTCACAGCTTAAATTTTTTCAATTAATAATCAGTCACCTCAAAAATGAACAGTATGCATTCATTTTTGGGCCGGGCACAATTAAACAGGAACTTATAAATGCAATCGAAAAGGAAGGCCCCCACTTTCCATGCAAGGTTGTTGGTGTAGAAGCCGCAGATAAGCTGACAAATAATCAGATGATACAAAAGGTTATTGACTTTTTCACAAGTCTGAGGTTTGAAGATGCTAAAAGAAGGCTTCTGGCCAAAACGGATTAAATTAAATTGAGCGTCTACCTGCTTAAATATTGGATATAAAAAAAGCTGCCCCAATTATTATAATTGGGACAGCCAGACCGCCGTTTAGTTTATGTTGATGCCCGGGTACCTCCATATTTTTCAATATGTTAGTTCCCGAACCTCAACTTCGAGTTTATTTTCCACACTCGATACTCCTGGTGCGGCCCATGCAGCATTTTCTGCATCTTCTTTCTCAGCCCATGAGCGTACCTGTCCGCGAAGGATGATTTTACTATCTGAAACATCTACGGTGATTTTATCTGCATCGATACTGGCATTCCTTTGAAAAGCAGAACTGATCTTTTTATGAATGTCGTCCGGTTTAACTCTTGGTTTAATGACAATCAGGTTATTGACTGTACGCACGCCTGCTAAATTTTCAATCGCTGATTTCACGCTGTTACGCTGATAAGCCCATTCAACCTCGCCTTCGAGCCTTACATTGCCATCTTCAACTTTAATTTTGATATCTTCCTTCTGAACAGCAGAGTGCCATTTTAAGGCGTTAAGAATGGCCTCAGCAATTTCAGTGTCTGTTTTCCTGTAATCTGGGGAAATACCAACCTGAATATCTTCAGCAACAGCTTTAACGCCAGCTACCCTTTTAGCAGCTCTTTCAGCTGATAATTTTTTGGAATAGCTGTCTACCTGTCCGGAAAGGGTAACTATTCCGTTCTTAACAGCAACTCCAATTTCAGATTCGTTCAGGAATGGCTCCCAGCTAAGCTCTTCCATTACATCTCTTTGTATTTCATTGTCGGTTTTCATGATTTTATATTTAAAAAGGTTAATAATTTTTTCGCTTGTTATTCAGTTCCAGGTAATACGATGGGCGCTTTTGCCTCGTTGTTTATTCCACTTTCAGCTAACTGGGACAAGAGTTTATCAATTTCCTTTTCATTAGTTTCAGCTTCAGTAAAGACCTCACCTGCTTTATTCAGTTCAAGTATCCTGGCAAAGGCAGCAGCAGTTCCGTAAGCACTTATTTTATAATGATTAATAGCCTGAATACAGGCGATCAAACTCGCATCCTTTACTTCCTGATCTGTACAAAAAGATAACTTTTCATTTGTTTCTTCAATAAATGAATGCATTACCCGGTTATTCAGGCTTAAGGCCATTTGACCCTCCTCGGATAAGAACCCTTCTATTTTTTGTATATGCTGCTTGATAAAATCCAGATATTTCTGCAGGGCAATCTTTAATCTCATCGAATTGGCACTATTAATCCATGCGGTTACACTATTCTTTAACTGAACTTCTGCGCTAATAAAACCACAGGCATCGTAGTCTAATAAATTGTGAAGCGTGACAATACGGGGGTTATTTTCCATGATGTTCTTTTCTTTTAACAAAGCTCTTGAATAGACAATTAAATACTCATGACCTCCATCAAACAAGCATTTGATAGTGATCAGAGGCAATAATTCTTTATCGGGGAGAAGATCGAACCGGACTTTAGCCGGGGCGAATTGATAGAAAAAATCAATCAACTAAACCAGTAGTCTGATGATTCAGATTCCTTGTTTTTTATTACCCAATAGATTCCTTTGACATTGGTTCGCCATCGGGGCAGCATAAGGACAAGAATGATCTCTTCTATGAGATCAATAGCGGTAAAGACTACCGCGATATAAAACAATAAATAATTTGGGCCCGAAAGATAGAATAGGATAAGAAAAAGGGCCTGCAGGATCGTTGCAATTTTAGCCGATATGGTATGAAAACTGCTTATCTTCCCATAGCGATAAAACGCAAGGATCACCTGAATGATAAACAGGCTTAGCAATAGCGCTACAGAAACTATTTCCTGTTTAATAAACTCTGGTCTGAATACAAGTATACCTATTACTGCTACTCCAATAGTTAAATCATCCCCGATCGAATCAAGTGTAGATCCCATTGCACTAACTATTTTATACTGTCTCGCCAAAAACCCATCAATAGCATCCGTAAAAAAACTAAAAAACAAGACCCATTTGAATACTTCGGGTTGATTGTTGATTATTAATAAAAGTAAGACCGGTGATACTATGATCCGGTATATTGTGATGGCATTCACAATATAAAAACTTCGTCTATGCATCTATTGAAAGAATTAGATAGATAAAAATGATAGGAGAAGAGCCAAAAAGTGTATCAAATCTATCAAGCATACCTCCATGACCCGGAAGAATAGTTCCAGAATCTTTCAGGTTCAAACTCCTCTTCATCATAGATTTAATAAGATCTCCAAATGTTCCGGCAACAATAATTATAGCTGCGATAATAAGCCACTGGGTGAAATTGAGAATATGAAAGTAATTTGATATCACAAAAGATATCAAAACAGCCGCAATAGAACCACCCAGGCTCCCTTCCCAGGTCTTTCCTGGTGAAATTCGTTTAAATAATGGCGTTTTACCCCAGGTTTTGCCGGTTAAATATGCGGATGAATCGTGCGCCCAGATTATAAGAAAACATCCGGTTACAATCGTTGAAATATATTCCGGGGCCTGCTTTATAAAACCTATGCACAGAAAAAAACAAAGAGGGATTGTTATATAAATAATGCCCAAAAAAGTAAAAGCAAGGTTATGAAAAGGCTTACTCTTGCTTCTGAACAGTTCGGCTATAAAAATCAGAAATGACAATAAAACATTCACAAGCAGGATGCTCCAATCAGTGAAGCCCATAACAAGTGATACAGCTGTTAAAAGCATGCCTATTGACAAAATAATCCCTGGAATTGTATTAGGTGATAGACTATCAGACTTAAATAAAGAATAAAATTCAAGTAAACTGAGCACGTTTATCGCTAAAATCAGCCCGATAAAACTGTATTTGCTCCAGCTGATTGTTATTATTATGCAGAGTACAAGAATGAACCCGGTAATTACCCGCTGTTTCAAATTACTCATGATAACTAATGAAATTTAAGAACAAAATGAACTGACAGAATCAGGAAATTAGATATGGAACTTTGTGTTCCCGGGGCTTTATTATTTAAACTCCTCCCCTGTTTGTTTATGGTCCAGACATTGGCCAATAGTTCCAAAAAGTTCTTCAAGCTCAAAGGGTTTTCTTATATATCCATTAGCACCCATTTTCAAACCTGCTTCAATTTCTTTTTTCTCGGTGTTAGCTGTAAGAAATACAAAGGGGATCTGTGAAGTTTTCGGATCATTCTTTAGTTCATTAAATAATTCATACCCGTCCATTCCTGGCATCATAATATCACAGAGAATCAGGTCAGGTGCGTTTTCTTTAGCTGAGACCAGACCTTCCCAGCCGTTATCAGCAAAAAACACCCTATATCCCTTATACTCCAGCAATTCGCAGGTGTTTTCACGGATATCCTGATCGTCCTCAATTAGTAATACTGCTTCCATGAATATTGGGTTTTTGAGGTAATTCTATCGTAAAAATTGTTCCCTCCCCGGGTTTGCTTATGAAATTAATCGTCCCGTTTAACAATTCCACATATCGTTTTACAATGTTTAAACCCAGGCCGGTACCTTGTATATTATTTACATTCCGGGCCCTGTAAAAAGTGCGGAATAAATTCTTCTGTTCCTCCGTTGGTATTCCAATTCCATCATCTTTCACACTGATAGAAACCAGGTCTTTTTTTACCTGAATTAGCAATTCGATACTTTTATCCTCCTGAGAGTATTTAATTGCGTTTGAAAGAAGGTTAAGAATAATATTCCTTAAAATCTTTTTATCCTGAAAGATTTCCTTCCTGCCATGATATCTGAGAATGATCTGTTGACCATATTTAAGCAGACCCTGTATCTCTTCTATAATATCCCGGGCGAATTCGGGCAGATTAAAAGCTTCCCTGGATGTTTCTATCTGTCCCTGTTCCAGTTTATCAAGGGAAAGAAAGTTATTTAATATTGCAGTAAGATTCTTTATGGAAGATTTAATACGTTCAACATGTTTTTTCCTGTTTATTTCCTGACTCTCCATATTGTACAATTCTATTAGCGATACGCTGGAAAGTATAGTGCTTAAAGGGGTTCGGAATTCATGAGAGGCCATGGAAACAAAACGGGATTTCATCTCATTCAATTCTCTTTCGCGGACCAGGGATTGCTTAAGTTCAACAGTGCGTTCATTTACCTTCGCTTCCAGTTCATCCTGCCATCTTTTTCTTTGCGTGATGTCCGTAATATAAGCTACTGTAAGTATTTCACCTTCCATGAGATACTTTCCAGAACTAATCTGCACCGGAACTTCTGTGCCGTCTTTTCTCCATGCAAAAACATCCCTTTCGGTTTGGATGGTCTTAGCCCTTGATCGGAAAAAGTATTCATCATGATAATGAACTTTTTTTGTTTGGAATATTCCAGGAATAATGGTCTCTACTGCCTGGCCGGAAAGTTCAGCGTTTTTATAGTCTAATAGTTTTTCAAGGCATGGATTTACAAGCCTTATTTGTCCTTCCCTACTCATGATAAGAATTCCAATAGGTGCAAACTGGAATAGTGCCTTAAAACCAGCATCATATTCAAGTGTCAATAAATTTCTATCAGTCATTGGAGTAGAACCTCGTAGTTGTGCAGGAATTGTTCTCATTTGTCAAGGAATATTCTATTCTGGGTCAAATTCTTAATATTATAAGAAGCTATATTTTCATTATTTTCTTATCAAATTTAAAGTACTGTACTTTATGATTAATACGTATTTAGGTTTGGAAAGTACCTGTTTATTACTTTAAACTAACGACTGTCAGATAGCCTTATGACCGCAGTCAAATGATTCACCTGACCTGAAGCCTAATTTTATACGAAGAATTCATTCATATGAAAACAGATCAGCAAATTCAGGAAGATGTCATGGAAGAACTCCGTTGGGAACCCTCACTAAATGCAGCCCAAATTGGAGTAGCTGTTCATAATGGGATTGTAACGCTTAACGGGATTGTGCAATTTTATTCTGAAAAGCTCACTGCCGAAAATGCTGCAAAACGGGTGAAGGGGGTAAAAGCCCTGGCAGATAATATAGAAGTAAATCTTTCAGATGGGAAACCCTCTGATACGCAAATCGCAGAAAATGTAATCAAAGCTCTCGAATGGAACGTTTCCATACCCGAGGAGAAAATTAAAGTTAAAGTTGATAAGGGATGGGTGACACTTGAAGGTGAAGTAGACAAGTTGTATCAAAAACAAGCAGCTTCGAATGCCATTAAATTTCTGCCTGGCATCAAAGGCATCAGCAACTGGATAAATGTAGAAACCCTGGTAGAAACTGGTTCTGTTAAAGAGAACATCAGGAAAGCACTGGAAAGGAGAGCTGATCTGGAAGCCGATAATATTATAATTGATACAATCGGCAGTAAGGTAATTCTCAAAGGATCAGCAAGATCATGGAATGAGCGGCAGGAAATTGAAAGAGCCGCTGCATCAGCTCCCGGAGTTACAGAGGTGGATGACCAGTTATCCATTATATATTAAGAATAAACCTGCTCCTTCGAAAGTACCCCTGTATGCTATTTTAATCAAATAAAACTATGAAATTAATTATGTGACATCAATCATTCTTTAAAAACCCGAAGCAAATTAACTTGCATTGCATATTGTAATGTAATCTTAATTCTTCAATGAACCACTCTCTCCCAAAGGAAGTATATATAGGATGTATGATATCACTCATACTTGTAATGCTTGTTGGTTTTCTCTCACTTTACACTACTGAAAAGCAAAAAAATCAGGAATACCGTCTGGAACAGGCCTATCAAATACTTAATCAAGTCGAAACCATGCAGTATTTTTTAATAGATATGGAAACTGGCAGACGAGGATTCAGGGCTACAAATGCCCGGATTTTTTTACAGCCATACTATAACTCATTACCTAAAATATCGCCGGCTATAAAAAGTCTTAAAGCAAGCGTTCAAAGTAATCCGATCTTAAGATCTGAGCTATTGAAACTGGAATCTGAAGTTAATGGCATCCTTCATTTTTGGGATAGTTTAGGGACAGACGCCGAGAATTATAGCAGGGAAACTGTTCATAAGCTGACGAGTATCGAAAACCTTAGAATGGAGCTTATACTAAAACGGATAAACGGCATAAAATCTATTCAGAAGGATTTATTAAATGAACTCAAACTGGGCAATCAGCAACTAAGACAAAGAACCACTATTGCCATTACAGCAGGTACACTGCTGATCTTATTGATTGTTTCTATCCTGGTCTATATCGTCATCAGAGAATTTAAAAACAAAGTAAGGGCATTCTATTCCGAGCAAAGGATCAATAAACAGAAAAGCGCCTTCATATCTTTGGCTTCACATGAATTTCGTACCCCTCTGAGTAATATCCAGCTTTCGACTTCCATTATCCAGAAATATATTGAGCAGTCAAAAATTGAACAACCCATCACTAAAAGTATTGTGAAACATACTTCTAAAATCAAGCATTCCGTAGAACATCTTACCAGTATACTTACCGATTTTCTTTCTCTCGACCGCTTAGAATCAGGTAATATCATCCCTGTATTGGACAGTTTTAATCTGGAAATTGCCTGCCGGGAGATCATTGAAGAGATGGAGTATATCTCAAAACCTAATCAAACTATTCTATATGAGCATTCTGGCACTACAAACACGGTGTCTCTGGATAAAAATTTAATCAAAAATTCCCTCAGAAACTTAATTTCAAATGCAATCAAATATTCTGGTGATGATACCATTATCAGGTTAAATACTTTAATTAACCCTGATGAATGCATTATCAGTGTTAGCGATAATGGAATAGGCATTCCGGAAAGCGATCAGGAACACCTGTTCCAGCCATTTTTCAGAGCCGGCAATACCAGTAATATACCGGGCACAGGTCTGGGACTTAATATTGTCTTGCGCTATGTCAAACTGCTCGATGGTGAGTTAAGTTTTGAAAGTAAACTAAAACAGGGAAGCATTTTTACCCTTACTTTTCCCAATTACCAAAACCGGAAACTAACAGAAATTGCTGGTAAAGAGGAGTTAAATATTGTTTAAATCATATTAGCTCTTTTAAAATATGAATTGATCAAATGGCTTTTTTCAGTATGTTAAACAGGATCATAGAGTTTTCGGTAATGATCCAGGACTGGATAGTACGGAGGCAAGCTTCTGGGTGTAAAAGGCGTATCCGAAGTGAGCAGTTTCTGGGGTAAATTGAAACAATATGCCGTTGAAATTGATCAGGAAATTAGACTCTCTGAATCAAATAACCAGAATACCGGAGGAGCATATATTGAAAAAGGGGCCAAAATCCAGGCTTATGCCCTACCTTCAGAGGCTATTGTCCATTTTGAAGGGAAAGACTATAATTTCAGGGGAACAGGTAAAAACCGGTTTGAGATGACAGAGGTAACGCTCGGAGAAAATGAAAGCGGCCATACTGAAATCCTATTACGCTCAAACCGGGATCTGCTTGCCTCGGCAATCGTTTTTAAAGGGGCTTATACTTTATTAATGATGCTTAAGAATAAACAAGAGTAAGCTGGAACATACATGTTCACAATTCTCACATTCGGATAAAGGTCCGGCTAACCCTGAGTAATTCAACTTATAACCTTCCTGATTGTTAAAGGAATCTAATACCTGTTTGATTAACCGGATTTTCGCTTAAACAGTTAATTCAATGATTAGTAATTCTATTAAATGGGCTTTAAAGAATAGAATAATTGTCTTGCTGGTAGCAGCTACGGTCATAATTTATGGAATTTATTCGGTAAATACTGCAAAGGTCGATGCAATACCAGATCTGTCAGAAAACCAGGTGATCATAGTTACGGAGTGGATGGGCCGGAGTCCGCAGATTATGGAAGATCAGATTACCTACCCGCTGGTCAGCAATCTGCAGGGCATACCAAAAATAAAGAGTATTCGGGCCAACTCAATGTTTGGTATGAGTTTCGTGTTCGTAATTTTCGAAGAAGAGGTTGATATTTACTGGGCCCGCACCCGGGTTTTGGAGCGGCTTAATTATGCGCAGCGTTTACTACCAAGGGACGTTGTACCGGGCTTAGGACCTGACGGTACTGGTTTGGGACACATATTTTGGTATACACTGGATGCGCCTTCCCATGATTTAGGCGAACTCCGCGCGCTACAGGACTGGTACATTAAATTTGCATTACAAACCGTTTCCGGGGTAAGTGAAGTGGCTTCATTCGGCGGATTTCAAAAGCAATACCAGGTAGTAATTGATCCACAAAAATTAAACTATTTCAAGATCCCTTTATTAACCGTACTTGAAAAAGTGAGGGCCAATAATAATGATGTGGGTGGTGGGAAATTTGAAATGTCGGACATGGGATACATTGTAAGGGGTATTGGTTACATCCGGCAAATTAAGGATATAGAAGATATCGCTTTAATAACACAGGGCGCAGTACCTATCCGTGTGAAAGATATAGCGGAGGTTCAAATGGGTGGAGAAATGCGCCTGGGAATTGTCGAAGAAAATGGGGAGGGTGAAAAAGTAGGGGGAATTGTTATCATGCGGTATGGCGAAAATGCCAAGGATGTAATTGACCGGGTAAAGGAAAAATTAAAAGATGTAGAAAAGGGTTTACCGACCGGCGTTAAATTTCATGTGGCTTACGATCGTTCAGATCTGATCAGGGCAACTATCGCCACACTGAAAGAAGCCGTACTGGAGGAAATTATTGTTGTATCACTTGTACTCTTCATCTTCCTCCTCCATGTTCGCAGCGCTGTTATCGTGGTGCTTACCATTCCGATCAGTGTTTTAATTTCATTTATTATGATGAATTGGTTTAATGTCAGTTCCAACATCATGTCTCTGGCCGGGGTTGCACTGGCAGTTGGTGATCTGGTAGACGCAGGAATTGTAATGGTGGAAAATGCGCTAAAATCCATTTCCGAACAAATTGAATAGGAACCGATGATCTCAGAAGAAGAACGGATAAAAAGAATTGAAAGCTCCTCTGTTTTAGTAGGGAGAGCTGTATTTAATTCTATTCTGATCACCATGATATCATTCGCACCGATTCTTTTGCTGGAAGGTCAGGAGAAAAAGTTATTCTCTCCGCTGGTTCTTACCAAGACCTTTGCTATGATGGGCTCCGCATTTGTGGCGATTTTCCTTGTACCGGTCCTTATGGCAATCCTGTTAAAAGGAAAAATGAAGTCTGAAAAGGACCACCCGGTTTCCCGGTTCTTTCTTTCCCTTTATGATCCGGTTATAAGGTGGTGCCTTGCCTGGAAGAAAACCACTATCGCAATTGCCTTTGTTCTTGTGGCAGGTAGTATTCCTTTATTAATGCGAATAGGTTCTGAATTTATGCCCGCCCTGGATGAAGGCTCCCTCCTGTTTATGCCCGTTACCCTTCCTGACATTTCCAATACTGAAATAAAACGGATCATGCAGATCCAGGATAAGCTGATAAAAACGGTACCCGAAGTAAGCAATGTACTTGGCAAAGCCGGAAGAGCAAATACGGCAACCGATAACTCTCCTATTAGTATGATAGAAACGATTGTACTATTAAAACCCCAAAACCAATGGAGGGAAGGAATGACCAAACAAATGATAATTGATGAATTGAATAACAAATTACAAATCCCTGGAGTAGTTAACGGCTGGACACAGCCAATAATTAATCGTATAAACATGCTTTCGACCGGTATCCGGACTGATGTGGGACTCAAAATTTATGGCCAGAATTTAGATTCCATCAACGTGATGGCAAACCAGTTTAAAGAGGCCCTGAAAGATATTGAAGGAGTTAAAGATATTTATGTCGAACCTGTACTGGGCGGTAAATATGTTGAAATAAAAATAAGAAAAGATGAAATCGGTCGCTATGGAATGAGCGTGGATGATGTAAATATGGTAATCGAATCTGCAATTGGAGGCATGAACATTACCACCTCAATAGAGGGCCGGCAACGGCTTTCTATAAATGCCCGGTTTGCACAGGATTTCAGAAGCAGTATTAAGCAACTCAGGAATCTTCTTGTAACCAGTCCGGCTGGCCCCATTCCTCTATCCGCTGTAGCGGATGTCGATATAGCTGAAGGACCATCTATGATTAATTCAGAAAATGCCATGCTGCGTGGCACACTATTATTCAATGTCAGGGAGAGGGATTTAGGGAGTACTGTAAATGAGGCCAGGGACAGACTTGAAAAGCTCGTTCAAAAATTGCCAAGAGGTTATTTTATAGAGTGGAGCGGTCAGTATGAAAATCAGATCCGTGCAGAGAAAAGGTTAAAGATATTGATTCCCATGGTGTTACTTATTATAGCGTTTATACTATACTTTACCTTTCATACCTTTCGTGAAGTGCTTATTGTTCTGTCGAGTATCCCTGTTGCACTGGTTGGCGGGGCATACTCGCTTTTCTTTTTTGACGTAAATTTTTCTGTTGCAGTAGCCGTGGGCTTTATCGCTTTATTTGGGATTGCGGTAGAAACGGGAGTTCTTATGTTAGTCTATTTGAATAATTCCCTGTATAAAATGGTACATAAAAAAAACCAGGCCGGCGTATTATTAAAAGCAGAAGATATTGAAGAGGCGGTATATGAAGGTGCTGCCCTAAGGTTAAGACCAAAACTCATGACAGTTTTGGTAGATATAATTGGTTTATTACCCCTTTTAATGGCCACCGGTACAGGCAGCGACGTGATGAAGCCCATTGCCATTCCATTCGTATTTGGCTTACTAACATCTACATTCTTTGTATTAATTGTTTTGCCCGCCATGTATTCACTCATACGTCAGAATGAACTCCGGAAAAATGGCAGGGTATTCATTGAAACCTTAAGCGATTGAACTATCAGGGATATAAATAAATGACAGCTGACAAATATTAAGAGGAAGTACATGACAAGCATCCGGAAAGTTCTCGATACTTTTTCAATTGATCAGGGGGAAAACTATGCGGAAAACAGATCATAAAAATTGCTACATTTCGGGCGGATAATATATAGTAGGTCAGGAAAGCGCATTCTGATCATAAAAAACGGTTTGGCAAATAGTACGGCCCATACTATCCCTGTCCTATTTATTGTTTTGTAACATTTAAAAAGTTTTATTCGTATGAAATATTGTAATTGGGAGTGAATGAACCGGGATTTTAATAAGCATTTCATCTTTTCTATCGTTTCTTGTTTTCTTTTGCTTTCAGGGTTTCAGCTAAAAGCCCAAAAAAGGATCATTGACAGTCTGAGGATTGAATTAATAAAAAACACACCGGATACTACCAGGATACATCTACTTACCTCCCTTGCCTTTTACTTACGAGCGGCCGACCCCCGTGAAGCCCGACAACTCCGCCGCAGAGTCTTTATTCTGTCCAAAAAAATCAATTATGACAAAGGAATGGGTTGGTACTTTTACCTCGAAGGCATAAATCTGGCCTCGCAGAATAAATTTCTGCCTTCTTTAAAAGCAGAATTCAAAGCCATTGAAATAGGCCATAAAATCAAAGATTATGATTTAATCGGCAGGGCCTATAATACCATCGGACTTAATCATATCAGACTTGAGGATCATAAAAATGCCATGAGGGCATTTAATACTGCATTAAGTTATATCAGCCATTCAACTGAACTTTCCATAAAGCCTGCTTTGCTCATAAACATAGGCGAGCTGTACATTAAACAGCGAAAATATCAGAGTGCTTTAAAAAGTTTCGGGCGGTCCCGGGACATCTATTTATCGATGAAGGATAAATACGGTTTATCACTAACCTATCTTGCAACGGGCCGGGTGCATTATATCCTGAAAGATTATAAAAGGGCAATCATGAATGCAGATCTGGCATTGTCGGTAGCAAGTGAAATCAACTATTCAAGAACGATCCTTAATTCCTTAATTCTGCTTGGAACATCCCATATTTATTTAAATAATTTACCATTGGCAAGGGAGTATCTTGAAAGGTCTCTCAAAGCTGCTACTTTAAAGAATATACAGGACGAGAAGCTTCGTTTGTACGAAAGTTTCGCCCGTTTATCAGAAAGAGAGGGAAATTTTAAGGATGCCTTTCAAAACAAGAAAAACTATATTCTCTTATATGATACCCTGTTTAATATAAATCGTTCAAGACTTATCAGGGAATATCAGGTAAAGTTTCAAACGGAGCAAAAAGAAACAGAAAACAAGATTTTACGAAATCAGCAACTTCTCATCCAAAATAAAATTAAACAACGTAACCAGGCATTATACCTTACTCTTGGGGTACTTATGGGTTTTATAATATTCTCTGTGACCATGTTTTGGGGAAACAAGAAAATAAAACAGAAAAATTCTTTATTAACGGAGCAGAAAAATCAGATTTTAAAACAGAAGAACAATGTTGAGCAGATAAACCAAATAAAGGATAAGTTATTTTCTGTAATTGCCCATGATCTTCGGAGTCCCTTTGCATCAATGAAAAGCATGATGGATATGTATGATGAAGGAATGGTGTCAAAAGAGGATCTGGATTTTTTCTTTAAAGAAATAAGGAAAGACATTGGCTTTAATAGTCTCTTATTAGACAATTTATTGATTTGGGCTAAAAGTCAGCTTCAGGGATTTAAAATTGATCCAAAGCCTGTTTCCATAAACAGGTTATCATCCCAGGTACTTTATCACTACAAAAAACATATTGAAAGTAAAGAGATTACAATCATAAATGAAATCCCCGACAATACAATTGCGCATGCCGATTATGAGATGGTAAATACCGTGATACGTAACCTTATTGGAAATGCCATCAAATTCACTCCCAAAAAAGGCCAGATCGGATTATTCTGTTCAACTGTGGGCGATGAACTTTTAATGAAAATTACAGATACCGGTATCGGCATTTCGGAGGAGAATAAAGCAAAGCTATTTCAGGAAGTGTTTTTTACAACACAGGGTTTAAATAAAGAAAAGGGCACTGGTCTAGGCCTTCAGATATGTAAGGAATTCATTGAAAAAAACAAGGGACGGATTTGGGTTGACAGCCAGTTAGGTGCCGGCAGCACCTTTTGCTTTACTCTCCAAAAAAGCAAAGAACTTTCAGCAGACTTAATGGATAACGGAGAAGAAACCTTTGAAGCTGCAAAAGATTCAGCAAAGGAAGCGCTGAGAGGAAATATTGATTTTCAGCACAATTATGACCGCTATGAGTTGCTTTCAAAAGCCAGCAATGAGACTATCTGGGACTCTGAACTTTTGAATAAAGAAATCAGCTGGAATGAAGCATTGAATGCCAATTTTGGATATCCGGATGAGAAAACAAGTATCGAATGGAAGGATGAAAAGATCCATCCTGAGGATTTCCAAAAGGTGAAAAAGTCGATCCAGGTCGCAATTTCCAGTAAGCTGACAAATTGGGAGTGCGAATACCGCTTTCTTTGCAGTGATGGATCCTATAAGTACGTTCTGGACAGGGGGTTAATTTTATATGATGACAATCAGCATGTATACAGGTTAATGGGTATCATGCAGGATATAAACAATCAAAAAAACAGGCTAAAAGAAATTCAACGACTTTCACTCGTTGCCACTAAGGTTAATAATATTGTATTGATCACTGATTCTGAAGATAGGATTTTATGGGCGAACAAAGCTTTTGAGAACCATACCCATTATTCATTAACTGAAATAATCGGAGAACAGCCTCAGCAATTTCTATCTGGCAAGGAAACCAATAAACTGGTTCTAAAGGATATGGAGCATTATTTTCAGGAGAATAAGGATTTTTCTGTCGAACTCATTAATTATACCAAAGAGGGTGAGCCTTATTGGGTCCAAATAGACACGACCCGGTTCCAGGATCCTATAAGCTTTAAAACCGGTTATGTTTCAATTCAAACGGTCATCACCGAAAGAAAAGAAAATGAACGGATTCTGTCTGAAAGGAATAAAACATTAAGTGAGATAGCCTATATCTGTTCACATGAGGTGACAAATCCCCTATCCTCAATTGTTGAACTGATTGCAGTACTGAACAGCGGCAATCTTAAAACAGAAAAAATTGAAGAATATGCAGGCTTATTGAATGATAGCGCAGAGATGCTTGATTGTTTAATCTATAAGATACACAATGAAATTTCTAAAATAGAAAAAGAGGCAGTGTGATAATGATAAAAAAGCCAGCTACTCTTTACTTTTTATTACTTCTAATTTTTTTGGTCGCATTCCCCGCTTCTAAGACCTTCGCTCAGATAGAAACAATTGAAAGGCTGAAAATTGATGTTCTGAAAAGCAATCAGGATACGAACAGGGTCAGATTGCTCAATTTATTGTCATTCACCTTACGACTTTCCAACATAGATAGTGCAGAAAAGTACCGTAAAGAGGCCCTCAAACTATCCTATAAAATAAATTATCCAAAAGGGATTGCCTGGGGATTTTATCTGGAGGGTGTAATTTTTACCTACCAGAATAAATTAATGAAATCCATCAATTCCCTGACCATAGCACTCGATCTCGCAGGAAAAGCAAAGGATTATGAACTGATTGCCAGGATATATAATGGAATCGGGGTTAATAATCTGCGTCTGGAAGATGATTACAATGCAATGCATGCATTTGAAAGTGCACTGGTCGCAATAAGAAAAGTAAAAGACCAAAATTTCGAATCTGCCCTCTTACATAACATCGGATCTTTATATGTTAAGAACAAAAGATTTAATGAAGCCATTAAAATTCTGGGGCAATCTATCAGACAAAATTTGAAGAAGAATAACAAAACCGGCCTGGCTATAAACTACAAGGAATTGGGGCTGGCTTTTCTCGGGATCGGGAATTATCAGGAAGCTTTGATTAATGGAAATAAAGCCTTAACTCTATCCAGAGAAACAGATTTTACCTTAAATGAAATAAATAGCTTAACACTTTTAGGGGCGGCTAATCTAAAATTGAATGAACCTTCCGCAGCCAAGAAATTTTTTGACCTTGCTTATCAAAAGGCAGGCAGAACTAATATTCAGCGCGAAAAATTATTGATATATCAGGGCTATACGGATTATTATCAGTTGAGTGGAAACTACAAACAAGCCTATTTTTTCCAGGATCAATATACAGCCCTGTATGATAGTTTATATAATGTTGGCAGATCTAAAATAATTCTTGAATACCAGGAAAAGTTTCAGGCACAGCAAAAAGAAACGGAAAACAGTTTATTACGTAATCTGAAGATAAGTACAGAAAATCAGGTTAAACAAAAAAATCAGATCCTCCTATTCATATTCGCCATATTAATTGGTTTCATATTCTTTTCAGGCTTAATCATTTGGGGAAACAAAAGGATTAAAGCAGCTAACCGGCTTTTAACAGTGCGGAAAAATCAAATTCAGATACAAAAGGATAATATGGATCAGCTTAATTCAATCAAGGATAAGCTTTTCTCTGTAATTGCACACGATCTCCGGAGTCCTTTTGCATCCCTGAAAAGCATGATGGATATGTATGAAGAGGGTATGATTTCAAAGGAGGATGTAGATTATTTTTTCAGAGAGATCAGGAAGGATATTGGTTCAAATTCCCTGCTGCTTGATAACTTGCTTATCTGGGCAAAAAGTCAGCTGGATGGTTTCAAAGTTCTTCCCCTTGTATTTTCGATGGAGACGATGGTCAATGAAATTACTCTTTATTACAGTAAACAACTGGATCAAAAACACATTAAGCTCATTAACAGGCTCGACAAACTTTGCATTGTTTCGGCGGATTATGAAATGGTTAAAACCATCGTCAGGAATTTAGCAGGAAATGCTATAAAATTTACACCCGATGGAGGGAGCATTATTGTTTCTTACCAGATGAAGGAAGATGAAATCCACATCAGTATTATGGATTCAGGTATAGGAATTTCAGGAGAAGCGAAAGAAAAACTATTCCAGGATACATTCTTTACAACTCAGGGCCTCAACAAGGAAAGAGGTACCGGGCTTGGTCTTCAAATTTGCAAAGAATTTGTGGAAAAAAATAATGGCAGAATTTGGGTTGAAAGTGAACCAGGCCAAGGAAGTGCTTTTACGTTTTCATTACCCGGAAGTGATCAGCAAACAGAAGACATGGTCAGCCGCTCTAACCAGGAAGCAGATGAAAAAGTATCCCTGAAAGAACTTATAAATATTGCGCGGCTGCAGAAAAAACATGACCGATTCGAACTATTACTAAAGGCCAGTAATGACACCATCTGGGATTGGGATTTCAGTACAAACCAGGTTACCTGGAGTGATGCCCTGGCGAGCAATTTTGGATATTCGATTATGAAGACCACTTCCGAGTGGTGGGAAGACCGGGTGCACCCAGATAATCTGCCGATTGTAAGGCAGTCTGTAAATTCCGCCATCAAAAAACAGGAAATGATCTGGGAAATGGAATACCGCTTCCTTTGTGCAGATAATACCTATAAGTACGTGCTAGACAGGTGCTTAATTGTTTATGATAATAATAAAGCCATCCGGATACTAGGCATCATGCAGAACATTGATCAAAAGAAAAATGCGATCCGCGAGATCCAGAGACTTTCCCTGGTAGCTACCAATGTGAACAACCTGGTTGTAATTACAGACGCTGACGGTCTGATCGTGTGGGTAAATAAAGCTTTTGAATCCCTGACGGGATATGTGCTGCAGGAAGTTTTAAACAAGGATCTGAAGAACGTTCTTTCAGGACAAAATACAGACTCTGAGGTATGGGGATTAATTGAAAGAAATCTGGCCCTGAAAGTAGGCTTTATTATGGAAGTGATTAATTATACCAAGGCAGCAGAACCATATTGGGTGCAGATCAATTGCACCCCTTATGATGATCCGATCAGCAACCAGATAGGCTATATATTTATTCATACAATTATCACTGAGCAAAAGATAAATGCCCCGCTAATGCAAAGGAAAAATGAGGCCCTGCGCGAAATTGCCAGAATAAGTTCTCATGAAGTAAGAAGTCCTCTAGCATCCATACTCGGATTGGTAAAATTAATCCAGAATAATTCCAATTTAGTAGAACGGCAGGAATGTATAAAACTCCTGGATGAAAGTGCGGGCCAACTTGAAATTCTGATACGCAGGATTAATGATCATATCTCAGAAATCGAAAATCAGGAAGCATAAACGAGCCTCGAATAATGTTATTGGAATTAATAAAAGAAAAGCCCGATAGCAATTAGAAGGATAAGGATATGAAACTTATTTTTATGCCCTCCAAGGTTTAAACCCGATTTGTACTACCTCAGTACTTCTTCATAATCCATTAAAAGTTTATAGCTCCAAATATCGTTGAGGAATATTTGATTCCTTGGAATAGTCGGCCTAAAAACTATTATTACTCATTTACGTTATTTTAAAAATTACCCTGAGCCGAATTGATTCCCAAAATAATCCATTATTGCTGGTTAAGCAGCGATCCTGTTCCTGATAAGTTTAAGGAATATTTGAAAAGCTGGAAAGAAAAACTCCCTGACTATGAATTGATGCTTTGGAACTTTGAAAGGTTCGATATTCATTCAAGCGAATGGGTAAGGGAGGCCTTTGAAAGCAAGAAATATGCTTTTGCTGCTGATTATATCCGTCTTCATGCACTTTATACTTATGGCGGAATTTATTTGGATTGTGATATTGAAGTACTCAAACCATTTGATCCCTTTCTTCATCTAAGTTCAATGCTATGTTATGAAAAGGATGGAATCCAGCATTTTGAAATGGCTGCATTCGGTGTCCAAAAGCATTCTTTCTGGGTGAAAGAGTGTCTTGCATACTATCAGAACAGAAGATTTATTGTAAATGGAAAGCCCGACATGAAAATTTTACCCCTGGTTATAAATGAGGTCTTAACATCCAAATTCAAACTCGTTCCGGTAAAAGATATTAAGGAAGCCTCTGCCCCATTTGATGATCCTTGGGAGATCAGAATATTACCTCATGACTATTTCAGCCCGAAATCTTACTGGACAGGAAAATTACATCTTACGGATAATACGGTTTGCATCCACCATTTTTCTTCGTCCTGGATATCCTCATATTATAAAAAAGAAGCCTGGTTCTGGGAATATTTGGGATTAACTAATCTAAAAATTCTGGAAAAAATAACCCTGAAGGCGAAACTATTCAGGTTAAATTATTTTGGCGTCGTATATGACGAAAAAAACAAAATCCTGTAACTCATTGATAAACAGGCTTTCTATTATGTAGGCCCATCAGGAGTACATCTAGACTTTTACTGAATTTTTTAAGACCTGCAGTACTGCCGATATTCTTTTTCGGAGACCACCAATAAGGATTAATAACTAGTAAACACCGGTATACATCAGTACACACTTACTAATAAAACCATATGTAAAAACTGTATGTAAATGTTTATCTATGTTAATTAAACCACATATTATATTGTTTATGGCATTACCAGTTTTTTTATCTCAAACCTCGCAAAACTAAAAGCGTCCGGATATTTTACCGAATAATTAACAGAATATTTATATTTTAGATCATCATAAATAAACATATTGGTTAAATAAACATAAATTTTTCGGAGATCCTGAAAAAATGCTCTATCCTTCCGGGTAATTAAAAAAATAAATCATTCATGAATCTCCAAACTCTGTTTAAGGTACTCCAAATTCTAGCTGTACTTTCTTTCCTAACTTTCGGACTCTTATTCCTTCTGGGGTATCCCAATGAAGCATATATCATGGTGATCGTGTTTTTCGTTTTTCTTCTTTCGGGGATAAACGGCTCTGAGTTCCTGAAAGGTTTTTCATTCACCCTATGGGTGATAGCTGCGGCAGCGATCAGCATGATCTACCCTTCTTATATTACGAATGTGGGGGGCTATAAAACTGAGAACTTAATTGTCCCGCTTATTCAGCTGATCATGTTCGGAATGGGTACAACCATGGGTATAAAAGATTTTGCAGGTGTGATCAAAATGCCGAAAGGGGTAATCATTGGACTTATACTGCAATTTACCATTATGCCCCTGCTGGCCTTGAGTTTAGCTTTATTGATGAGCTTTCCTCCTGAAATTGCAGCGGGTGTGATTCTGATCGGATGCGTACCTTGCGGGGTATCTTCCAATATATTGAATTTTCTGTCCAAAGGAAATCTGGCCCTTTCCATAACCCTGACTTCATTTGCTACACTCCTCTCCCCCTTTATCACCCCATTTTTAATGCAGCAGCTCGCCGGGCAGTTTATTCCTATCGATCTGCCGGCGATGATCCTGGCGATCAGTAAAATGATCTTCCTTCCCCTTATTGCAGGTATAGTCTTTCACCGGATATTTGGTAATCGGAGTACCTGGTTAAATGCAGCCATGCCCTTAATTGCCATGGCAGCCAATGTGGTCATTATTGCCGTCATTGTGGCCGCCGGAAGAGATAGTTTATTAACGATCGGTCTGTTCCTCTTTCTGGCAGCCGTAATCCATAATGCTGCAGGTTACCTTTTAGGCTACTGGGGAGGCCGTCTTTTCAAAATGAATAAACGTGACAGCAGGACGATCGCCATTGAGGTTGGATTACAGAACGGTGGTATGGCGGCGGGTATTGCTTTTGAACTGGGACGGGCAGCCACCATGGGACTATACCCCGCTATCTTTGGGACCTGGATGGATATCTCAGGTTCCTTCCTGGCTAACTGGTGGAGGAAAACTCCAGTGGATGATATTAGTCCTGAAGAAATAATAAGTGAAGAAAAATTAGAAACGGTTTAATCAGAATAGTAAAAAACAATTATATGAGGATCAGAAAATTATTTTAAAGCTATTTAGTTTTTTTCAGACCGTTCTATACCAAACAGAGCTTTTCGGATATTATAATACTTAAACCATGCCGGGTTGATCGCAGTTGCCCCGGGGCTGTCCACCGAAATTAGAATGGAAGCAAATGGCTCATAAGCTGCTCTGGGTGCAATGGCTCCTTTCACTACAAGGATCTTCTGGCGCTCAACATAAACACCGTTGGAGATAAAAATATGGGCGCTGTTCGGACTGGCAGGCTGTGTGGTCAGCAGCAGAAGATTCGGCTCATCCAGGGTAGAACCTTCCACCTGGATAACGGCTGTATGACCCATATTCCAGTATCTACCTCCCCCATGGCGGATCTCCGTCTCCAGATAACGTCCAACATTCAATGAACGGACTTCCCCTTTGATCCGAACAGGCTTTCCATGCATGGAATCCATTTTCCCGCCCACAGCAAAATCAAAAGAATTCCCCACTCCTGCTTTTTCCGCCACTTTATAGGCCTCAGGATCAGCTATAACCATAGCCCATCCCTGAGCATTCTGTTTGATCAGTTCTTCCAGCATAAACGAGCTGTCGCCTGTTGATCCTCCTCCGATATTATCACCCATGTCGATCAGTACGACCGGCCGGCCTTTATGTTCTATCGCCATTTTAACTGCCTCCGCCGGTTTGGGATTATTGATCCTGGTTTGTTCCCTGGTATCCCACAACATCCCGGAAAGCCTGTTTGCTTCTTTATCAGCCAGAGCTTTATTATTGTCGGTTACCACCACTACCGAGGGCCCCATCCATGGAACATCACCATACTGATAACCGCCAGAAACACTGACTGCCAGAATCCCAGGCTGCTTCTCCAGATTTTTACTTTCAGTTGTTATGGGTAATAATGGATTTGCAAAAGTATTTTGAAAGGCGATATTATACACCATCGGTGGTTTAACTACACTTTGAACAGGTTTAACTTTTCCGCTGATCATTTTTGCCATAATATCTGCAGCCTGAATACCACGATCATAAGTGTCCAGATGCGGATTCTCCTTAAAGGTAATGAGAACATCACATAGTTTTACCAATTCAGGTGTGATGTTCGCGTGGAAATCATGCGTAACGATAATGGGCATTGCCGGACCAAAAGCTTCTCTGACCCTTCTCACAAATTCCTCATCCCCAGCCGGATAGCTTTCCACGATCATAGCTCCGTGAAGGTTCAATAAAATGCCTTGTAGTTTGGGACCGGATTTCAGACCGTCAATTATATCTTTCATCATCGTATTGAAAGCTTCATCGGTAACCGGACCCTTTGGCTGGGCAGAAGAAATCAATACCGGATAAAGCTCCAGTCCGAATCGTTTCGCTCCTTCGATATATCCTGCACTGGTAGTTTTCGCTGTAGAACCTCCAAAAAATCGTTTTGCTCTATCTTGCTGACTTTCACCAGCGAGGTATCCAAAATCTTTCAAAGTAGTTTTTTGAACATTAAAAGTATTGGATTCGTGCGCAATGCCGGCCACACCAATAATGGGTTTAGTCTGGGAAGAAACCGGAAAAGCTAATACCAATAATGCCGGAATGAGAAATAGTATAGTTCTTAAGAGTTTGCGGATCATTACTTTATAGTTCTGAATGCACTTATTATCCTAAAACTACATAAAAAATCGATATTGTCAATAATACATAATGTGGGGCATTTACTGGTAGCAGGCTAATAAATAGCATTTTAAGTATACAGGCTCAGAAGATTTTTGCACTGGCAATGAATGCCCGGGCTGAAGCTGCAGATAATGAAAAAGGCTTCCTGAAATTCAGGAAGCCTTTTTTTTGGATGTACGCCCATCAGGATTCGAACCTGAGACCTACGGTTTAGAAAACCGTTGCTCTATCCAGCTGAGCTATGGGCGCGATTATTCGACAAAAGTATAAAA
Source organism: Pedobacter sp. (assembly GCA_036676435.1). GTDB lineage: Bacteria > Bacteroidota > Bacteroidia > Sphingobacteriales > Sphingobacteriaceae > Daejeonella. Next base: position 307,045 of record JAKFCV010000019.1, read on the forward strand.
ACATCCCAAAAACTCAAACTAAAGGACCGTTTTTATAAAATTATATTGGGAGATTGATTTATCCGGTTTCAGGGCGAAATATTTTAAAATTTTGGAGAGGCAAAAGGCGGATTTATGGATCTCACATAAATTACTAAATTTGACCTAAACGGAACAGCTGTGGCAAGACTAAAAAAACAATTTCATCTTCTTTTATACAGAAAATACAGTGCGAATCTCAAGTTTGTGATGATGGCCCTCTGCGTTTTTTTTGTAACGCTGTTTCTCCCCAAACAAGCCCGGTTCAGGTTTGAATATGAAAAAGGCAAAACATGGATGCAAAAGGATCTTTTTTCTCCCTATAGCTTTGCTATAAAAAAGACAAATGCTGAAATTGAAAGAGATCAGGATAATATTCTGAAATCTGTTCTGCCTGTATATAGGAATGAAAAGGAAGGTATTGAGAAATCGATTGAGAATTTTACTTCTGAATTTGAAATTAAATGGAAAAGTTCGGGTATAAGCGATCAGCAAAAGGGATTCTATCTCATCGAAGGTCATAAATTACTTAGATATATCTATGAACGCGGTCTTCTGGATCCGGTAAAAAAATATCTTAGCTCCGGTCGAAATTATAATTTCACCTTATTGAATAATAATGTAGCGACCCAGTTAAACACTGCAGACGTTTTTACCCCGGAGACGGCATTATCCTACGCGAAGGCTCAGGTAGAGGAAAATCCTAAGATCAAAAACCGGGATTGGCTCTTAAAGCTTTTATCAAACCACCTTAAGCCTAATTATATCTTTGATGAGCAACTTACCGCTAAGCTCGAAGAAAATGCCCTGAGCAGTATCTCTACCACCAGGGGGATGGTTCAAAAAGGCGAACTTGTTGTAGCAAAAGGCACCATGGTCAGTGAGGAGATCTATCAGAAACTAGAATCCCTTCGGGCAGCTTATGAAGAGGATGCAAAAGTTGTTGGCAACCGGAACCTGGTACTTTTTGGACAGTTTTTACTCACCGGCCTAATCATATCCTTACTGATCGTATTCCTCTACCTCTTCAGAAAGGATATTTATGACGATAACCGGCAGCTCTCTCTGATCCTTCTTGTTATTACAGGAATGCTTGTTGCTCTATCCTGGGCGATCAGGGCGAAAATTCCAAGCCTATATTATATCCCCTTCTGTATAGTTCCTATCATCATCAGGATACTGTTTGATACCCGTTTAGCTCTAAACATTCATTTGCTGGTCGTACTTATCGCCGGATTCTTCGTCCCGAACAGTTTTGAGTTTGCTTTTTTACAGATCTCAGCCGGTATGGTTGCTATCTATAGTATCAAAAATCTAATTAAAAGGGAGCAGTTCCTTATTTCAGCCTTACTAATTCTTTTAAACTATTTTATTGCTTTTCTTGGGATTTCCCTCATCCGGGATGGTTCACTTACGGATATCGAATGGCTTAATTTTATTCCTTTCATATTCAGTGTTTTACTTTCCCTTCTCGCCTATCCATTAATATATGCGTTTGAACGGATGTTTGGGATCACCTCAGATGTAACTCTGATGGAACTTACCAATACCAATTCAAAATTACTGCGTGATCTTGCATTTAAAGCCCCGGGTACTTTCCAGCACTCCCTGCAGGTAGCCAATCTTGCTGAAGCGGCAATTTTTAAGATCGGCGGAAATGCTCTCCTTGTCCGGGCTGGTGCACTCTATCATGATATTGGTAAAATTGTAAATCCCCAGTATTTCATTGAGAATCAAAATAAAGGGGCAAATCCTCATGATACTATTTCTTATGAACAGAGTGCACAGATCATCATTCAGCACGTGAACAAGGGCGTAGAAATAGCCAGAAAAAATCAAATTCCGGAAATGCTGATTGATTTTATAAGAACCCATCATGGGAATACCCGGGTCGATTACTTTTATCAGTCTTTTTTGAAGAATTTTCCTGAAAAATTCGTTGATGAAAATATTTTCCGCTATCCGGGACCCATTCCGTTCTCGAAAGAAACTGCCGTTTTAATGCTGGCAGATTCGGTGGAAGCGGCTTCGAGAAGTCTAAAAGAACCTGATGCTCTGAGCATTAGCGATCTGGTGGAGCGCATTATTGATTATAAGCTTAACCAGGATCAGCTGACCAACAGCAATATCACTTTAAAGGATATAGAAACTATAAAACTCATCTTTAAAACCATGTTAATGGGCATTTATCATGTCCGGATAGAATATGTTATAGATAAGTGAAATTATTTTTTGCCAGCCTGACTGAATTACTATATTTGCAGTCCTCAAAAGAGGGTTATTTAAATAAGGAGAGATGCCTGAGTGGCCGAAAGGAACAGTTTGCTAAACTGTCGTACTGGCAACGGTACCGAGGGTTCGAATCCCTCTCTCTCCGCCAGTTAGTTATCAAAAAAGATCAAAAACGCTTAAAATCACTGATTTTAGGCGTTTTTTGTTTTTAGGCATACCAAATTATACTATAATAAACCAGTCTGATCGGGGTCTATTGCGAGACCTATTTGCCATTCTTAAATTTAGGTCTCGCCAAACCCCTGAAAACCCTTGTAACTATTTTATTATCAGCGTTATGATCAGCACATTTAATTTACTCTTCGCACTCAAAAAAGCTAAGATTTTAGCCAATGGTACCGCTCCTATTTACCTGCGTATAACCATTGAGGGGGACCGGTTGGAATTTACTACCAAACGGTACATTAATCCATCCCGCTGGAATGCATCCGCTCAGAAAATGGCCGGATCTCACGAGGAAGCCCGTACCTTTAACCAATACCTTAAAACTTTGGAGCAACAGGTATACGATGCCCACCGCCAGCTTATTGAAGCCAGACAACCGGTTACTGTACAATGCTTAAAAGATAAAGTCTTAGGAAAATCAGATACTGCTGAAATAAAAATGCTTGTTCCCATCTTTAAAGAACATAACAGGCGCATTGCCGCTCTTGTAGGTAAAGAGTATGCCGCGGGAACATAAGAGCGTTACACAACAAGTTTAAAGCATACTGTTGACTTTATGAAATGGCATTATAAAACACCTGATATTGCCATCAGGGAGATCGATAATGAGTTTGTAACTTCTTACGAGTTTTACTTACGATCAGAAAAGAGCTGCTGTAACAATACTACAGTGAAATACCTGAAAAATTTTAAAAAAATAATCCGGATATGTTTAAGCAATGGCTGGATAGACAAAGACCCGTTTGCAGCTTACAAGGCAAAACTAAATGAAGTAGTACCCGCCTTTTTAACTGCTGAGGAATTACAACTTATATCCCAAAAGCAATTTTCAATTGATCGGATCAACCAGGTAAGGGATATTTTTCTTTTCAGCTGCTATACAGGCTTGGCCTATGCGGATGTTAAAAAGCTTAAGCGTTCAGAGATCATCATAGGTATAGATGGACAGCAGTGGGTATTTACCAGCAGGCAGAAGACGGATACCGCTTCGAGGATACCATTATTGCCAGTGGAATTAGAAATCATGAACCGTTATGCAGAACATCCTCAATGCATTTATGAAGGCCGGTTGCTTCCTGTACTGAGTAATCAGAAAATGAACGCTTACTTAAAAGAGATTGGTGATTTATGCGGTATCTCAAAACCTTTTACTTATCACACTGCCAGGCATACCTTTGCAACAACCGTTACTTTATCCAATGGTGTTCCCATTGAAACTGTATCAAAAATGCTTGGGCATAAGAATATCAGGACTACTCAGCATTACGCGAAAATATTAGATACTAAAGTGAGTGAGGATATAGAAATATTGAGACAGAAACTGTCATAGAGGTAAGCAGCTCCAGCCCGTAGGGAACATGAACCTTATCTTTAATAAGCTCTGTCCCACCCACTTATTTTTATGTTTTGAACAGGCGCCACGAATGACGCTAACTGTTTAAAAAATGCTTAACAAGAACTGAATTAGCATTATCGAAAGCTTTTGCCTGCGTCATAATTTTTACATCATGTCCGAAAAAAATCGCATTCCCATATCAATGAAAAGATAGAAAAATACAGTCAAATTCTATAACTGTGCAATTATTTTTAAGGGTTGATATTCGATTTGTTTTACTTAACTAATTACTGACCCTTATACATTTGCAATAATCAATCCGTTCTACTGGTGCATAGATGTTATAGCAAGTAAGAAATTTAAACTCAAAGAACTCTTATTCTATTTTATTCATTGCTTTCCTTCCTTTTCTAACAGACTACCTGATCTATTATAACTGAACTATTATGAGTTACATCATAATCTAATTTGAGACCAGGATCATCTATTTACAATTAACTATAAACAATATATTCTATATTAGTTATAGATTTCAATCCTAAAACACCAATTATTTTATTATGACACCTCAACAGGAAAGTTTTATTAATGATTATTTAAAGCACCTGATTAATGGAGATGCCGCAATTTTTGCAGGTGCTGGATTATCTGTTGGTGCCGGATATGTTGATTGGCGCGGTTTATTGAGGGACATAGCCAAGGACATTGAGCTTGAAGTTGATAAAGAAACTGACTTAATTTCATTAGCTCAATTCCATGTCAATGAAAGAGGTGGTAGAGGAGGACTTAATCAAAAAATAATTGAAGAATTCAAAGAAAAGGCTGAAATAAGTGAAAACCATAATATTTTAGCTCGTTTGCCAATCCGTACATTCTGGACAACAAATTATGATTCTTTATTAGAAGACTCTCTTGAAGCTGCTTTGAAGCGTGTAGATGTTAAGCATACACCTTCTCAATTGGCTAATCCATTATACAAAAGGGAGGCCGTGGTATATAAAATGCATGGAGATGCTAAACACCCTCACCAAGCGGTCCTTACAAAGGATGATTATGAACAATATCATAAAAAAAATGAAGGGTTTATTACGGCGCTTAGTTCTGATTTAATATCAAAAACTTTTCTCTTTTTAGGGTTTAGTTTTACTGATCCGAATCTGGACTATGTTCTAAGTAGAGTAAAACTATTCTTAGATAATAATTCACGACCTCACTACTGTATCATAAAGAAAGTTCATAAAAGTGCATTCGAAAAGGAGGCCGATTTTGATTATGCGGCAAGGCGGCAAACTCTTATGATTTCGGATCTTCGAAGGTTTCAAATTCAGGCTGTTCTAATAGAAGACTATTCTGAAATCACTGGAATGTTGTCTGAAATAGAAAAAAGATATAAAAGAAATACAATTTTTATATCAGGAAGTGCGGCTGTGTATGATCCGTATGCTGAGCAGGAATCTTTAGAGTTCGTGCATAATTTAAGCATGGAATTCATCAAACAAAAGTATTCTGTTGTCAATGGTTTTGGTGTAGGAATTGGTAGCGCTGTCATTAATGGTGCCTTAGAAGCTATATACAGCTATCCAATAAAATACAACGAAGAACAATTGATTATGAGACCATTCCCCCAAAAGAAGACAGGTACAAAGGAGTTGCCAGAATTGTGGCATGAATACAGACAAAGAATGATTTCATTTGCAGGGATCGCAATATTTCTATTTGGAAATAAAAAAGATGCGGAGACAGGAGATATTAAACCTGCTGATGGTATAAAAAAAGAATTTGATATTGCCGTTAGTCAAGGTCTTATACCTATTCCCATTGGTGCTACAGATTATATAACCAAAGATATCTGGAGTGAAGTTGAGAATAATTATGAAAAATACTATGGAGAGTTTGCCAATTTAAAAGATAGCTTCCTGTCTTTAGGGGATAATAGTAAACCTTTAAAAGAGCATATTAAGACAATCTTGGGAATCATTAAAGTTATAAATGGTAGATAAGTATGACCTGTAAAGTTTGATTCCACAGGGATTGAATTGATTTATTACAGTAATTATAAAACCTATCATTGGATAAATAATGATGGCTATAACAATATTAATAGTTGGGTTGAAAATACTGCCAAGCAGGCAGATAAATTTTAAATAAAAAAGCACATTAAAAAAATGACTTTAGAAGAATATCAACAAAAATCTTCAGGAACAGTTCAATCTTACAATTCAAAAGATCAGGAAAACTTTTTTCTTGGTTACTTAGGCTTGGCTGGAGAAGCAGGATCGGTATTAACCACATTAAAAAAATTGATTCGCGATGGTGAAGGTTTTGGGAGTTTTAATGACAAATTAACAGAAGAGTTAGGTGATGTACTTTGGTATATTTCGTCAATAGCTTCTCATAATAATATTAGCTTGGAAGAAATAGCAAAAGTTAATCTATTAAAAACTCACGATCGATTTAATGAGCTTGATCTTACGGATATTCCCCGTTTCGACCAAGACTATCCAGAGCAATTTCCTGATACATTTATTATCAACTTTATTGAAGAAGAAAGTAAAAATGATTTATTAGAGGTAAAAATGATTTGGGAATCACCTGGAAAAGAATCAGTTGAACTGGGAGACCCCTTGACAGATAATTCTAGAATTCCAAATGATTATAGATATCATGATGTGTTTCATCTGGGACATATTGCCTATTTGGGATGGTCGCCGGTTATCAGACATCTTATGAAATTGAAGCGAAAAAGCGACTCTGTAACATTAGATGCTGAAGATAGAGGAAGACCGCAAGTTGCCGAAGAAGCAGTTACTTTAATAATATATAATTATGCAAAAGGGAATAAAATGTTGCGGTCTAGCGACAGAATTGATACAGAACTGCTTAACACAATCAAGCAATTAGTTGTAGATCTAGAAGTTGCAAGCGTAAGTTCATACCAGTGGGAGAAAACCATTATTGAGTCTTACAAAGTGTTCCATCAGGTGGTAGAAAATAAAGGTGGTAAGGTTTTAGTATCCCCTATGGAGCGCAAATTACAATATATTGGAAAGTAGATAGCTTAGGCTGTTAAATAAATAACCTATATGGCTACAACTCACTTTGTTAAATTAATAAAACCTAAAAGATCAATTGTATATGATGCATACTGGCAGTTTGCTGCAAAAAGATTTGAAGTATTTGAAAAACGACTTACAGACCCTTCAGGGCCATGGACTAGTGATCCCGTGATATGTAATAACCGGTTTACAAATGTTTTTAGAGCGTCAGATAGGGTAAGCCAATTTTTAATTAATCTACAATATCAGGGGGAAGATTTGGAAGAGGTTTTTTTTAAAACTATGTTATTCAAAATTTTCAACAAAATTGAAACATTCTCTTATTTAGAGAGAGAGCTGTATGAAATAAATTATAAAACATTCTCTTTTGATAGATATAACGAGTTATTAACTCACAGGATGGCAGGGAAAAACACTATATATTCCGCTGCATATATTATGCCTTCAGCAGGTAGTGTATTTGGTTATAAACTTAAACATAGTAATCATTTGGCATTGTTATCTAAAATGATGAAGGATAAATTGTATATTAAAATTTCTGAAAGTGAAAGTTTGGAAAAAGTATATAAACTACTTTTATCATACCCATCATTTGGGAGCTTTTTAGCATTCCAATATACAATTGACCTTAACTATAGCGACCTTACAGATTTTTCAGAAATGGACTTTGTTGTAGCTGGACCAGGAGCTAAGAACGGAATTATGAAATGCTTTGATTCTTTAGGCAATCATTCATTTGATGATATCATTAAAATGATGGTAGATGATCAAGAAGTAGAGTGCGAAAGATTGGGTCTTGGGTTACCTAATTTATGGGGACGAAGACTTCAATTGATAGATTGTCAAAATCTTTTTTGTGAAACAGATAAGTATTTAAGGGTTACAAATCCGGAAGTAGGTGGAAATTCTGGACGAACAAGAATTAAACAAAAATTTTCTATGGCTAAAGGCCCAATGTCACTTTTCTTTCCTCCAAAGTGGAATTTAAACGATCAAATTAAAATATCATGTCAGAAGAAAGTAAACGAAGGCATCTTTTTATAAGCCACCATCATCAAGACGACAGTGAAATTTCCAAGTTAACTAATTTACTATCAGGCCGAGGTTATGACGTTAGAAATAGTTCTGTCAGAATGAAACCTGAAAACCAAAGAAGAATGGAAGAAAATCGTGTAAGCGATAAAGTAATAGAAAGGGTTCTAAGAATGAAAATCTCTTGGGCTGGAACAGTGGTAGTTTTGATAGGCAAGGATACACATTCAAGGCCATGGGTAAACTGGGAGATTGATAAAGCAAACGAGCAAGGCAAAAGGATTGTAGGAGTTTTTGTTCGTGGCGGCACGGAAGCTGATATTCCTCCAAGTTTAGAAAAATATGGTTCTGCAATTGTAAATTGGAATACAGATAGTATCATGGGAGCCATTGATGGGAATAATACTTTTCAAAATCCTGATGGAACGAATCGTTCAAGCCCTAATTCAGGAGGATCAGTAGATTGTTAATACTATGGCAAATGTATTCATATATGTTGTCGATCGTGATCTCGGATTTGCGCCAAATCCCTTTCATGGTATATGTAGTCTTGCGACTTGTAAGCCAAGAATTAGAAATACTGCAAAAATTGACGATTGGGTATTTGGTGTTGGTGGAGGAAGGTTAAAAGCAACTGGAAGATGTGTTTTTGCAATGAAAGTTACCAGAAAAATTACATTTAATGAATATTGGGAAAATCCTGAATTTAAAGATAAAAAACCAGTTAGGAATGGGAGTAAAAAAATGTTACTAGGGGACAATATTTATTTTCATGATGCTGAAAATGATATTTGGATACAAGCACATTCTCATCACAGTCATCCAGATGGAAGTCTAAATGTATATAATAAGAATAGAGACACTAAATCTTCAAAAGTGCTTTTATCTCAACATTTTTATTATTTCGGCAGTGCCGCCCCATTTATGCCCCCTAATATTTTAAAAGACATTGGTTATGAAAATGGAATTAACCACCGTGTATTTGATTATAGTGTAGCTAAACAGTTGGTTGATTGGATTGAAAATGATTATTCTGATTTATTGAACTTAGTAATTTCAGACCCCTTTAATTTTGATAAAAGTGAGGCACATTATTCGGTAGAAACAAACCGCATAACTAAGTAATGCATAGATGATAATATACCTATATTAACAAAAGCGTAGTTTGCCTCAATTGAACAGAGAAATGCCAGCAATAGAGGATGTCAAATTGAAATTTAATCAGTCCCCATTAATACAACGGAGTTCTTTTGTTTAGAAGACAAGGAAGCTATCTTATCAAAGTTCTCCCTTAAAGTCTCACCAAGCGGTTCTTTCCAACCATAATCAAGAAGGTATACGTAATAATCCCTTAGATGTTCATCCCCAATGGCTTCTAAGCTGTGAATCTTAAGTCCCATATGATTTTAATGAACTTGAAAGATAGTCATTTACTAAATGTATTATGGCTAGTAATTGCGGGGAAGCTTACAGCAACCTTTATGAGGTAGAGACTAAGCAGCTTAAAAGACAGGTAAGACGAAATGCCGAACGATTCCCGGAGGACTTTATGTTTGAATTAACCCCAGAGGAGTACAATTCTTTAAGGAGCCAAATTGGCACCTTAAAGAGAGGTGAACACGTTAAGTATCTTCCAATGGCATTTTGCGAGCAAGGGGTAGCCATGTTATCCAGCGTATTAAACAGCAGCAGAGCGATAAAAGTAAACATTCAGATCATCCGGATATTTACACGCATCCGTCAAATGCTGGTGGATAATACAGAATTGAGATTGGAAATAGAAAAGATCAAAACTAAACTGGATAAGCAGGGCAAAAATATGGAGCTTGTTTTCCGCTATCTTGATTAACTGATCGAACGAAAAGCAGAGTCCCAGCCCCGAAAAAGGATTGGGTTTAAATCGGATGATATATAGCTTTTGATCACCTTTTTAAAAACCGTTGGTCAGAAAGTAATGTTAAATACTGATTTGGCAGCCCTTTATGAGGTAGAGACTAAGCAGCTTAAAAGACAGGTAAGACGAAATGCAGAACGATTCCCGGAGGACTTTATGTTTGAACTAACCCCGGAAGAATATTATAATTCAAGGTGCCAAAATGGCGCCTTGAAACAGGGTGAGAATATTAAATATTCTCCAATGGTTTTTACAAGCAAGGGGTAGCCATGTTATCCAGCGTGTTGAGCAGCAGCAGAGCGATTAAAGTAATTATTCAGATCATCCGGATATTTACACGCATCCGTCAAATGCTGGTGGATAATACAGAATTGAGATTGATTATCTTGAAATGCAACTTGTGGGCTCCCACTTCTATTAAAGTATCTATTACTTGAGCTCTTACTACATCAGTCGAGAGAAGCAATACTAACCACAATAATAATTTTAACATCGTTTTGTCTTTTAATCTCCAATATATCCGCAATATATCCGCCAAATCTTCATTATCCGCCATTTTCTGAAGTTTTCTAAATATTCCATGGTGCACCTTAGGCAATTATTGTGCAATCTGGCCAATTAGCGGCCAATTATTTCAACACATATTTTGTACCTCTTCCTATGTTACTTTTCTAATGATTACGTCCAATTCAACCATTAATTGCAGGTCTTCCGTTGCTGTCGTTTTACCAATATTATTTATTTCCTGATAAATTGAATTTGTAATTTCAGCCTTGTCCTTGATATCCAGCTACCCTTTTAAATAATATGAATTAGTCAGAACCAACATTTCTCCTGTGGATTTGTTAAACACTAATATAAAATTCCAACATTTTCAGGGGGATTAAACAATTCTAAAACGTGATTCCAAATTTAATTATGAAGAACGTCTTCAAACTTTTACTGTGCGGATTTATTTTAATTTCCCTGGTATCTATGAAATGCCAGCAAGCAAAATTTGTAAAAACTTCATTAACAAACACGCCTTTAGCTGAACCTACTGAAATGGCTGTCCTTCCTAATCTCGATATACTTCTGCTTCAAAGGCGGGGAGAAATTATGTTATATAAAACGGAGGATAAAACTCTGAGTGTTGCAGGAAATTTGAAAGTGTATTGGCAAACATCCATTGACAGTGTTCACGCAGAAGAAGGCCTGCTGGGTATCGCCCCTGATCCTGAATTTGAGAAGAACAATTACATATATATTTTTTACAGCCCATTAGATACATCGGTGAACCGTCTTTCACGATTTAAATTCAAAAACAATAAACTCGATAACAGCTCTGAGAAAATTATTTTACAGTTTTATTCTCAGCGTGAAATATGCTGCCATACCGGGGGATCAATTGCCTTCGGACCGGACAGTCTTTTATATTTATCCACCGGAGATAATTCAACCCCTTTTAATCCACCAAAAGAGCAATCTGGAAATCAAGGGTATTCCCCCATGGACAACCGTCCCGGGTATGAGCAGTATGATGCCCGGCGTTCATCCGGAAACAGTAACGATCTCCGTGGAAAGATCATCCGTATCCGGGTAAAACCAGATGGCACATATGAGATACCTCCTGGTAATCTTTTTGCACCGGATACCCCTTCAACGCGGCCAGAAATCTATATTATGGGCACCCGAAATCCTTACAGAATATCTGTAGATTCAAAAACAGGCTTTTTATATTGGGGTGAAATAGGGCCTGATGCAAGCAATGACAGCCCGGAGCGGGGTCCCCGGGGCTATGATGAGATAAACCAGGCCAGAAAAGCAGGATTTTTCGGCTGGCCCTTCTTTATAGCTGATAATTTCCCGTATAAGCGCTATGATTCTAAAACTGGTAAGAGTAAAGAAGCGTTTAATCCTTCTAAACCTGCAAACGATTCGAAGAACAACAGCGGATTAAATATCCTCCCTCCTGCTCAGCCTGCATTAATCTGGTATCCTTACCTGGATTCAAAAGAATTTCCGGAGCTTGGAAACGGTGGACGCAGTGCCATGGCCGGGCCTGTTTATCACAACGAATTTTATCCAAAAGAAACACGCTATCCGGATTACTATAATAATAAATTGTTTTTTTATGACTGGATGAGAGGATGGATTAAACTTGTAAGCTTTAAATCAAACGGAAAGTATGAAAGCATAGAAGATTTTTTGCCTTCAACTTCTTTCGAATCGCCAATCGATATGGAAGTCGGACCTGACGGCCGGATCTATATACTTGATTATGGCCGGGGATATTATTCCAATAACCCGAAAGCAGGTTTGTCAAGAATCGATTATATTAATGAGAAACAATAACCAAAGAGAAACGGTGGTTAAAAGCCCGCCAAAAAGGGATCAACCCTGCTATGCCATCAGGATTTAGGGAGATAACCAAAGGAAAAAAACTGAGTATTAACTTCAGACATTCTCAGGAAGTCGACCTGTAGTATTTCCTTGAATTTAAATACTCCTCCACTTTAGCTGCATCATTGCCCACAACAGCAATTGCAACTTTTACATGATCACGGGTTACACCTAATTTATCTTCAAGATAAGAAAGGTCATAATATTCTTTCCCTCTACGGATCAAGGAGCTGGACCCTACATTGGCATTTTTGATAGAGATCATTTTCATTTTTTAGCGTGCTTACTAATAAAACATCTGGATTTTATAAAATGTTTTTCGGAATCTTAATCTATTATATAACGTTTAAACACCTTTCAGAACCAAGTCCTGATTATATGGCCTTTAAGGAAAAATCATCAGGCATAAAATTATTAAGCTCATGGGTCTGAACTTTAGAATCTTATTAACTTTGAGTTTAATACAGTAAATAAAATCCAGAGATATGAAAGCAGTAAAGGCATATGCAGCTCAAAGCGCCGACCAGGCACTCGCGCCATGGCAGATCGACCGTCGCGAACCCGGACCTGAAGATGTGGAAATAGAGATATTGTTTTGCGGAGTCTGCCATTCAGATATCCATACGGCAAGAAATGAATGGGGAGGCTCCATGTACCCTGTTGTTCCGGGGCATGAAATTGTAGGAAAGGTAAGCCGTGTAGGCAATGCAGTAAGTAAATTCAGCATTGGGGATACCGTCGGTGTCGGCTGCTTTGTGGATTCCTGCGGACATTGCCGGAATTGCAATGATCATAATGAACAGTATTGCGAAAACGGACATACTCAAACCTATAATTCGTATTCCCAGGATAAAAAATCAATCACTTATGGCGGATATTCAAGTCATATCGTGGTAACTGAGAAATTTGTCCTGAATATTCCCGACAACTTACCCCTTGAAAAGGTTGCTCCTTTATTATGTGCAGGGATCACTACTTATTCTCCATTAAAGTATTGGAACGTCAAAAGCGGGGATAAACTTGCGGTACTGGGTTTAGGCGGACTTGGGCACATGGCCGTTAAGATCGCCTCTTCAATGGGCGCAGAAGTAACCGTTTTAAGCCGGTCCAGGGAGAAAGAAAAGGATGCAGGCAGATTGGGTGCAAAACATTTCAAGGTCACTACAGATCCGCAAACAATGAAGGATTTGGCCAGCAGTTTCGACTTTATCATAAATACAGTTTCTGCCGAGCATGATTATAACCAATATCTTGCCTTATTAAGAACAAATGGTATAATGGTATTATTGGGTGCTCCGCCAAAACCATCACCGGTTTATGCATTTCCTTTAATCGGAGGACGCCGCAGTCTTGTGGGTTCCCTGGTTGGCGGAATCAAGGAAACCCAGGAAATGCTACACTATTGCGCTGAACATAATATCACTTCTGATGTTGAAATGATTAATATTGACCAGATTAATGAAGCCTATGAGCGTACATTAGCCGGAGACGTGCATTACCGTTTTGTAATTGATATGAAATCCTTAAAAAATAAATAATAATTAAATGATTAAAAGATCCAATTCAACTGGCCTGTTTCTGACATCTGCCTTCTTATTAGCCAGTTCCCTAAGTTGCATGACCCTGAAGACTCCACAAGTCTCTTCATTAGCGCCCGTGGAAACATTAGCTCCTAACGCCCAGTACAAGCCCGCGTTTGAGGGCCAGACACGCATTGCTGGCACAAAGACCACCACACCACTCGAAATCAAAGTTTTAAGCAGCGACCTTAAAAGACCATGGGGTATATGCAGTTTACCCGACGGCAGGTTCTTAATCACCGAAAAGCGTGGAACATTAAAAATTGTTTCAGCAAATGGAACATTGAGCGAGGCGCTATCCGGGGTACCAGAAGTTAATGCCAGCGGACAGGGAGGATTACTGGGAATTACAATTGACCCTCTTTTTCTTAATAACAGAATGATCTACTGGACATTTTCAGAAAAAACACCCGGCGGTAATCTGACATCTGTAGCCAAAGGCAAATTGGCTGCCGATGAAAAGAGCATTGAAAATGCAAGGGTAATTTACAGGGCCATCCCCGCATACAACGGAGATAAACATTATGGATCAAGAATATTGTTTGATAAAACGGGAAATCTTATTGTCAGTACCGGAGAGCGTTCAGATCTTGTAACCCGCCCGGAAGCTCAGTCACTTAAAGCAGCCCTGGGTAAAGTTCTCAGAATAACCACGGATGGGAAGCCTGCACCCGGTAATCCCTATCTGAATAAAGCGGATGTATTGCCTGAAATTTTCTCATACGGACACCGGAATGTTGAAGGTTTAGCTGTACATCCCCAAACCGGCGATATATGGAACAGCGAATTCGGTCCAAGAGGCGGAGATGAGATTAACCTTATCAAAGGCGGAAAGAACTATGGATGGCCAGTAATTACCTACGGGATAGAGTATAGCGGCCAAAAGGTGGGTGAAGGGATTACACAGAAAGCCAATATGGAACAGCCGGTGTATTATTGGGATCCGTCCATTTCTCCAAGTGGAATGACATTTTACAGCAGCAATACAATTCCTGAATGGAAGAATAATCTATTTATCGGCAGTCTGAGTGGAAAGCATATTCTTCGTCTTGTCATCAAAAACAATAAGGTTGTGGCGGAGGAAAGACTCCTTGCAGGAGAAAATCTACGTTTCAGAGCAGTGATTGAAGGACATGATGGTGCATTATACGCCATAACGGATGAAGGCCGGCTATACAGGGTTGGAAAGAAATAATCACGAAACGTTTAAATAACCCAGGCTTCCGGAATTTAGAAATGAATTGGCTGTAAAATAAGTAAAACCACAATTTAAAAACAGAATTAAAATTTGAATTCTCTTTTTGAAATTAACAACAGCATAAGAAAGGCAATTTTCGATTTGAAAATTGCCTTTCTTATTTTAAATCCGAATGCCCATAAAATTTAATTTGGCGGCTTATCACCAAAAATCCCAGCCTCATTTCTGTTGGGCAGACCTTATGGAAACAAATTTTAATCATAGGTCACAGGAACGCCGGAGGTATTAGAATTCAAATTTCCCTAAATACACGCTATCTGACTGCCTGCTCCTGTCAGCAGCAATAAAGGCCAGATAAGCATGAACGGTCTTGCTCTCCCCGACTTTAATCGTTACATGCGTTTCACCGGACCTTCTGTCATTGCTGTACAGCTGCCCATATCCTGTATTATGTAAATCATAAGCCAGAACCATTGCCTGATCATATTGAATTCCTTCTTCACCTGAAGGTGTCCAGGTGATGCGTAAGGTATCAGGTTCCTGAATTGTACATCTTATATTTTCAGGCAGAGGCAGACTGCCGGAGCTGATCCTGACCAGTGCAGGGTCGATAATAATTTCATCATCAATTACCTGAATTGCATTTTTAATTAGCCAGGAATTGGCTGCTGCAAAACCCTGGAAGCGTTCATTATAGCCCTTAAATCCAACTCTCACATAAGATATGAGAGGTTTCAGCCAGACTTGTGAGGCTGCAAATTTTTTGCGGTTAAGTACCTCACCGGCCGTTGGTGCTTTGGTTCTTTTTTTATAGAGTCCTTTCATATAATGAACTCCATTAACGGTATATCCGATCACGGATCCTACCTTACCTGTGAAGGGTCCATTGACCCCGTTAATTAATCTAGCCATACTTTTTGGTTTATGCGGTGTTGAATCTCCGAAATTTTATTAAGAAATACAAATTAAGCTATTGATTAAGAGGCAAGTAACGCTTTGAAAACAGGGATACGCCTGAGTTTCCTGTATGTTTCATCCCTGTTTCCTCCCTGTTTAGTCCCTGTTTCATTCTTGTTTTGATTTCATACTTCAATCTATTTTAAGGTCTCCCATTTGTTTCCAGAATCCTATTTTTTGTCACATAATTAACCAAAGAGTGAGCAGGGTTCCTGCTATTAGGAAGTCAGGCTTTTATTAAAAACAGGTAGTACTGAGGAATGTCTGTCATTATAGTGCATGAAGGAAATAGAAATAATACGGTCGGGGCTTCTGGCTTGAATTCAAGGTTCCATCCGTGACTGCAATCTCAGGAAAAAGGCCATCAGCCCAGACCCGGCCAGGATTATCCCGGTTTTTCTGTCTGATACCGCCCTTCTTTAACCTGTTAATAGCTGAACAGGCATCTGTCTGTCCTGTGGGGATTATCTGGAATAGCATAAAATATCGAAAAAAAGCAGCCTGAAAAGATCCTTTTAATTTTTTTCCCTGACCATTCTTTTAATGATACAGCCTCTTTTCCATTAAGCCGCGTTATCCGTCAATGAATGATAAAAGATATCATTTTGACAATTCTATAAGCAATAAAAAACTCTGCTGTAAATCTTATCCGATTTTGAAACAATAGCTTTTTTAGGTAAATTTAAATAGCTTAAATTCTACCATTATGGCTAATCTGAAAAACATTTCACTGGCAATAGTAATCCTGCTTTTTCCGGTGCTGACATCCTTTCATCATGGCTGGGCGAACTATAATCAGAAGATAGTGCTCGATTTTGAAAGTGTCATAGAGCGATCAGCGTACGAGGATCCACATTCTCTGATCAGGGCAAGATATAAGGAAGATTTATGGACCATATATCTGGCACCGGTAAATCGTATGGCTTCACGCGGCATATCTGCTGCTATGATCCAAAAAGGTACCCCGGTCAGAATAGTTGGATACCCTCACAAAACTATCAAAAATGAAATGAGAGCTGAAAGGATATTTATCAAGGATAAAAAATTTGAATTGCGCTAGTTGTGTCATCTTTAATGAATGAGTTTCTAAGCAGTTTGGAGAATTCATCTGTCGGGGAAAGTATCCGGCAATCCTTTTGGCTCTATCCTGCTTTGGAAATTGTTCATATTCTTGGTATTGTCCTGCTGGTGGGGGCTGCATTTATGTTTGATCTGCATCTGCTGGGATTTTCGCGGAACCTTTCCTCTGCCTCATTATACGCCTGGTTGGCACCATGGTCAAGCAGGGGGCTTTGGCTTATTATCCCTTCCGGAGTTCTTCTGTTCACCAGCAATGCGGAAACGCTGGGAAAGGATCCAACTTTCTGGCTTAAAATGGCCCTGCTTATTCTGGCCGGATTGAACGTACTGGTATTTAAAAGGTTTATATTCAGGCTTCAGCCAAATTCCGGAATGCAGGCAGAGATCCCCTTTAAAGCAAAGGTCTCGGCAGTAGTTTCTGCTATACTTTGGATATCCATTATTGCATGCGGTCGGCTGCTTGCTTATTGAGATTAAATTATAATGTAAATGACTAAAATCCAAGAGATCAAATAAATCAGGCCAGGTCAATTTCCTTAGCCAAATAAACATCCTGAACAGCATTAAGCAAGGCAATTCCCTCTTTCACGGGCCTTTGAAAAGCCTTTCTTCCCATAATTAAACCCATTCCTCCTGCCCTTTTATTAATAACGGAAGTTCTTATGGATGCTACAAGATCTGCTTCCCCTTTTGATTCCCCTCCTGAGTTAATCAGTCCGGCCCGGCCCATATAACAATTCGCAACCTGATAGCGGCATAGATCTATCGGGTGATCTGAGGATAGTGCATGATACATCCGGGCATCACTTTTAGAAAAATTAATAGCTGTAAAACCACCATTACTTTCAGGCAATTTTTGTTTTATAATGTCAGCCTGAAGAGTGACCCCAAGATGATTTGCCTGTCCGGTAATATCCGCAGCGGTCTCATAATTAATTCCATCTTTCTTAAAAGCATTATTCCGGGTATAACACCAAAGTATACAGGCCATCCCTAATTGATGTGCTTCTTCAAAGGCTCCGGATACCTCAATTATCTGCCGGCTGGATTCTTCAGAACCGAAATAAATTGTAGCACCCACTGCAACAGCCCCAAGATTCCAGGCTTCCTTTACAGAGCCGAACATGATCTGGTCATATTTTGTCGGGTAGGTTAATAATTCATTATGATTGATCTTAGCTATGAATGGGATTTTATGTGCGTATTTCCTGGAAAGCATAGCCAGGTTTCCAAATGTTGTGGCTACAGCATTACATCCTCCTTCTATAGCCAGCTTAAGAATGTTTTCAGGGTCAAAATAAATAGGATTTGGAGAAAATGAAGCGCCGGCGGTATGCTCAATTCCCTGATCAATTGGCAAAATTGAAAGATATCCTGTACCGGAAAGCCGCCCGTGCCGGTATAAGGTCTCCAGGCTTCTCAAAACCTGAGTATTCCTGTTGCTTTGAGAGAAAATTCTATCCACAAATTCCCCGCCTGGTTTATGAAGAAGTTCTTTGGAAATGGTGCCGCAGGTATGATTTAATAAACTCTCTGCTTCATCTTTTAAATATGAGGTGATTTCCTGATAATTCATTTGATCCTGTTTTATAACTCCGGTCGCGGGTGTAAATTTTTAATTTATAATTACTGTTAGAGGAACAAAACTTTAATAGGGATAGTTTTCCTTAAAAATAAATAGTACCCGGAAAATGATTTTCTAAAATAAAACTGACTGTTAAACTGAAATTCCGGGGGTATATAGTAAAGGAAGATTATGACAATTAATTTTTTTAAATGAATAAAAGATCAATGAAAAGTCAGACTTACAAATAGTTTATTATATTTATGGGTACGTACACAACGAAGCCTATGAAAATAAATCAACTTGTATTGATCGCACTTCTTGCTGTTTCCTCAGTCAGATTAAAAGCTCAGAATGCAGTTCAGGTTATCCCCTTAGAGGATAAATCCGGTTTTACCATTAAGTCATCAACCAAAGATCTGGGCAATGGTTTTTTCGACCATGGAGTGGCTTCTCCGATCAGTAATCACCGGGGTGTTGTTTCAACGGTCGACGGAAATGGTAAGAACGTTGTTCTGGTATGGCTTTTTGATCACCGCGGCGGGTATGCACTATTAATGATTGATGCTGAAACCGGAAAAAGCCAGCAGTTTCCTATCACCTTTGATCCTAAGCAGGATACTCCCTATTCATCTGTGCTATCAAAGGATAATAAGTTTTATACGCTTTTCAGGGATCATTTCACTGAATTTGATCCTGTAAAAAGAGCATTCACCTATACTTCGGAAACGATGCCTCAGATGGCTCTTGCCATGACAGAAGCTGATGACGGCAAAATTTGGGCAGTTACCTACCCAAATAGCGGTATTGTTTCTTTCGACCCTAAAAAGAGGGAGATCAGGGACTATAAATATGTAAATAAGGAAAACTGGAGACAGTATCAAAAAACCATTGTTGCAGATGATGCAGGCTGGATCTATTTCGGATTAGGCAATGCCTCCAGTCAGATATTTGCATTTAACCCGGAAACAGGACTTGCTGAAGGCATTTTGCCCGCGGGAGAACGAAAACTTGGAATGGCGCTGGTGCACCGCGACCTTAACGGCAAAGTGTATGGACAGGCCCTGGGTTCGAATGATAAGGAATGGTATGAACTCTATAAAGGA
Organism: Pedobacter sp.; assembly: GCA_036676435.1. Classification (GTDB taxonomy): domain Bacteria; phylum Bacteroidota; class Bacteroidia; order Sphingobacteriales; family Sphingobacteriaceae; genus Daejeonella. The sequence goes on from JAKFCV010000019.1 coordinate 326,705, forward strand.
AAGAGCCGCAAAATAGGCCAGTATCTTAACAGGAAGCCAAAACCTATTATAACCGATTCTCAGAACCTATTTTACAGAAATTTCCCGGATGGAACGATACTTAAAAATCTGGACCTGGTAAACCGCATACTCATTACGGAAGATCCTAAAACCAAAATCTCCAGGGAAGTAACATTTGATTATACAAGTGACGGCGCAATCGTGATGGGTATCGGTACTGCTCCTGACGGTACGATCGTTGGTGGGACTGCCTTCCCGATGCGTTTTTTTAATTATGATCTCAAAACCGATAAATGGGTGAACCGTGCAGCCCTGGGACAGTTTAATGCGCTGGTGAACCAGGGTAAAAAAGTGTTTTTTGGAGTTTACAGCGGAGGGCATTTAATTGAATGGGATCCATATAAACCCTGGATTGAGACAAGGCAGAATAATCCCTTATCTAACCCGCTTTACCTGACCACAGTATCCCCTACTATCATCAGACCTTTTAGAATTATTGCTCATCCGGATGGTAAAACTATAATTATGGGTGGTACGCCGCAATATGGTGCTACAGGTGGCGGTCTCTTGTTCTGGGATAATGAAAAAAAGACAAAAACTTTATTATCTGACAGCAGTGTTATAACAGATCAGACAAGCATGAGCCTTGTAGCATTACCCCATGGTAAACTTCTTGGAGGTACCACCACTGCCCCGGGTACAGGGGGCGAAAAGAAAGCAGCGGAAGCGGTGATGTATCTTATGGATATGCTTACTAAAAAAATCGAATGGCAAAAAGCCATCTTTCCAGGAGCCCAGGAATACAGTGAAATGCGCTTGATGCCTAACGGAATGGTCTATGGGATAAGTGATAAAAAAACCTTCTTTGTTTTTGATCCTGCTAAAAAAGTCCTGGTCCACCAGCAGGATCTTTTAGAAAAATTCGGTCCAACCACGGCCGAACAGAGCCCAAGGATATTTGTGTTCGGACCTAAGGGTGAAGTTTATATTCTCTTTGCCAAAGGAAGCATTGTGGAGGTATTACCTGATTATACCATGAAACTCATTGCCACCTCGCCCGGTCCTATTAAAGCAGGAGGAGATTATGCTCATGGAAGGATATTCTTTGTCAGCGGATCCCATTTATACAGTTACGTACTTAATCAAGCTAAACATTAAACGCCAATCCATTTCAAATGAAACAACTCCTGTTCAAGCTCTCCTTTTTTATCACCCTGATTTTAATTACACATCATTCGTATGCTGACCGCCCTTACGGTGGCTTTTATACCAAAGAGAAAATAACTAATCTTCGTACAAACAGCGATAAATATGAATGGGCCAGGGAATTGCGCGCCGGTGCAATTAAACGGGCAGCGAACTGGCTTGCTAAGGATGATGAGGAATTATGGAATATGGTTCCCGGACAGGATCTGCCCCGATGTATTGATGTTACTTTCGACCGCCTTACAAAGGGTCCAAAAATCCTGGGTTGCCTGAAATGCGGCCACGAGATATTTAAATACGGTAATTATCCTTATGAACCGCAGTTCGAAGAGAAACCCTGGAAATTAACTTGTCCTTCCTGTAAAAGCGTTTTCCCAACAAATGATTTCGGCAAATTCTATAAAAGCGCAATTGATGAAAAGGGCCTGTTTGATGTTAAAAAGGGTGACCGTTCCTTATTATACAATGAAGCTCATCCTGATCCAAAAGATCCTTTACACAAGTGGGGCGTGGATGATGGCTTTGGCTATATAGATGAAAATGGCCGTTCCCATAAATATGTGGGCTATTACACCTGGAAGTACTGGAACTATATTAATTCAGGTCTTGCAGCTCTTTCTGATGCATATCTGTATACCGGAAATAAAACCTATGCCCGAAAAGCGGCGGTTATCCTTGACCGGATTGCGGACGTATACCCGGATATGGACTGGAAACCTTATGCAGACCGGGGATGGTATCATTCAGATGGCGGTACCAATAAGGGTAAGATCGAAGGAATGATCTGGGAAACAGGTGTTGTACAGGTTTTTGCTGATTCTTATGATAAAATCATCAGTGGTACACTTAATAACCCTGAATTATATACCTTTTTAAGCCGTCAATCAAAGAAATACCGGCTGCCTACACAAAAAGGCACCAGGGAACTCTTCATCAAAAATGTGGATGATGGAATATTACGCACCGCCTTCAAAGGGGTCCTCTCCAAACAGATTCGCGGTAATCAGGGAATGCATCAGCTCACCATGGTAATGTGTGCTTTAGCACTCAATTCTGAACCTGAAACAACAGAATGGCTTGATTGGGTCTTTGCTCCCAATGGTGGGGATATTCCCGGCTTAATGATCGCTAATTTTGATCAGGATGGCACTTCTGATGAGGGAGCACCCGGTTATGCTCTGATATGGGGCCGCTTAATTACGGAGGTTGCGGAGCGCTTATACGGATTTCCTTCCTATACCAAACATAACATCATAAGGGAATTTCCCCAATTCAATACTACTTTTCTGGCGCCCTACCGTATGGCAGCTTTGGGTATCGCGGTACCAAATATTGGCGACAGTGGCTCCACAGGAACAGTCAGCAGCTCTTCAGATCCGAAGTTTATTGTAAGAGGATATGTTTTAACAAAAAATCATGACCTGGCCAGGGCTGCATATCATCTAAATAAAGGCTCTGCTACGGGTCTGGGAAGAGATATTTTCTTTGCCGACCCGGAAGCAATAAGCAAGGAAATAAAACAAATAGCAGAAAAATCAGGTCCAAGGCCTGAAGGCGGTTATCTTATGAGCGGCTTCGGCCTTGCCCTGCTGGAATCCGGTACCGGCCCTAATGGCATTGCCCTGGCAAATAATTACGGAAGAACCATCAAGCATGCTCATCCTGATATGTTGAACTTTGACATTCTCGCATTTGGCAAATGGCTTGCCCCCGATCATGGTTATCCCGAGTTTGCTACTGCAATTCCAAGCAACAGGGAGTGGACAGGAAGTACAATATCTCATAATACGGTATTCGTAAACCAGCGCCCTCAAAAAGAAATATGGGGCGGGCACAGTAAAATGTTCAAGCAGTTAAAAGGTTTCGGAGTTTTTGAATTAGATGGGAAAAAGGCGTATCCGGAAATCAAGGAGTATACCCGGACTATGCTGTTGATCGGAGGTAATAAGGATGATAATGACAGTAATGCTTATATAGTGGATATCTTTCGGGTGGCTGGCGGAAATGACCATGTGTATAGTTTTCATGGCCCTCCCGGTGAAATTACGAACCAGGGACTTGCCCTAAAGGAACAAAAACAAGGAACATATGCCGGGGAGGATATCCCAAAAGGGATAGCTTCAAATGGTTTCCCGCTGGGCTATTCATTTCTTTACAACGTTAAAAAGGATCTTAATCCTCCCACTCAGTTCATGCTGGATTGGAAAGCTGAAGCCGGTTACCGCGGCCTCAAGGAGAATGATAATATTCATCTCCGTATGTATTCATTAAGCCAGTCAGATGACATAGCTCTTGCTGATGGTGATCCTCCGCAAAATAAGCCGGGTAATCCCAAAAAACTGGGATATGTCCTGATGCATCGTAAAGGCACCGACCTCAACAGCACCTTTGTTTCTGTTATTGAACCCTATAGAAATCAGCCATTTATCAAATCTGTGAAGAGAATTGATAATGGTCGTGGAAATGAAGTAGCCCTGGAGATTGAGCATGTAAACGGAAATACAGATTACGTTCTCTACAATCCTGATTCACAAAAACTAATGAAAATCTCTAAGGATCTGTCTATGATGGGATCCGTGGGATATATCAGAAAAACCGGTGATGCTATTACTAAGGGTATCCTTGTGAATGGTTCCTCATTGAAACATGGAAAGATGAATTTAAAGTCGAACCTGATCCAGGGGAAAGTTGTCCGGATGAATAAGATACCTGACGGCGATGGCTGGATCCTGGTGGATACCCCATTGCCTCTCGACGGCAGCCTGAATGGACAACAGATCATAATATCTACTGAAAGCGACCGTGATGCAAGTTATACGATACGTGAAATTAAACGCGAGGGGAAATTTAGCAAAATATATTGCGGACCCATTTCATTTGTTAACGGTATTAAAGCTGCTGCAGAAAATTCTCCCGCTTCAGGCACCTCAAACTATCTCTATGACTTTGAAGAAGGCGCAGCGTTTAAGATAACATCGCATGCCGAGTGGAAATAGATATTTTAATAATTAACGCATACTGATTATGACAATGAAGAATTTAAACAGACGGCAATTCGTAGCTGCAGCATCTCTTACTTCCCTGGCAACAGTGGTATCAGCGATTAGCCCGGCTCTTGGTAATACCATTATATCCGAATCTTCAGCTGCAGCCGAAAAGGCCACCTGGCTGAAGATCAATAATACCATATATGGAGCAAAGCCGGATAAAACCGGTCCTATCGGCGGAGATAAAGGCTATGAAAAGATCATAACAAGCGGTGATTATACAGTTGAAACTCTTGAAGCTTTAATGGATGCACTTAGCAAAGCAAAAGCCGGTCAGGTAATTTTTATTCCTTCGGGAACTGTTATTGATATGACAACCCGGATCTATATTGAAAAAATATCACTGAAAATTCCTGCCGGAGTAACTCTTGCCGGCGACAGGGGACATAATGGCTCTAAGGGAGGCATGATCACGAGCGATACTCTGGACACCCCTTTAATGATAGATATTGACGGGCCGGATGTTCGCATCAGCGGACTTCAGATCCGGGGTCCACATCCAAAACGCTATCTGGATCATCATAAAAGAGCTTTTGGTCCGGGTGGAGACGGCCATGTTTATTATTACAAATTTCCGGTATCAAGAGGAATCTCAACAAAGCATTCAAATCTGGAGGTAGATAATTGCGATATCTCAGCCTTCGCCAGCAGCGGAATAAGCCTGTCCCGGGGCACCGGCCATCATATTCATCATAATTTCATTCACCAGTGTCAGTATAACGGCCTTGGATATGGGGTAAGTCATGACATAGCTTATTCACTTATTGAATTTAATAAGTTTAACGAAAACCGCCATTCACTTGCAGGAACGGGCCGGGCAGGAAGCGGCTATATTGCCAGGAATAATGTAGAACTGGGTATTTCTTTGAGCCATTGCTTTGACATGCATGGCGGCCGCGACCGTAAAGACAATACAGTTATCGCGGGCACCTCAATGGAAATCTACAATAATACCTTCTATGCTCCCGAGCGGGCGGTAGTTATCCGGGGTATACCGGAAGAAAAGTGCGATGTACATCATAACTGGTTCCTGAAGCATGCGGATGCAGAAAAGGCAGTCCGGGGGGAACAAAAAACCAATGTTTCCAATAATGCGTATGGAGAAAAACCGGTGAAAGTCAGCTAATGGCTTTCACCGGCTTTTAATTAATGACCTGACTATATTAATTTTAGATTATCTCTGTTCTCATACACTTTCATGATGGCATTGATCACATCATCCATATCGGCTTTCGTTCCAAGGAGTTGGGTTGAGCCATTAAGAACTACCATTTCCTGTCCTACCCGGTCACAATTCGGCATATTTGAGGCATCATGCCGAAATTGAGCCAGCCTGGCTTCAGAATACATCGTTTTATATTCCTTTAAGGATAAAATATGATCCACCCATGGTTCAGTATGCAGTCCGGTTATGTAAGGACTTAAACCTACCCCTTCAGCGGCAAGGGCTTTTAAAAATTTGCTTCGTTCTGTATTATTAAAGTATTCTTTATGATAGCTCATCGCATAGAGATAATAACCTCCGCTTTCCGTTCCGGCATATTGCTTTTGAGGCTGTAAGCCGGGAAAATCTTTAAGTTTCGAACTCAGGTATGCTGCATTTTCATTTCTTCTGGCAAAACGTTCTTTAGCCCCCGGCAATTGTCCCATCAGGATCGCACCCTCAAATTCATTCATCCTGTATTTGGGACCAATAGTTACATTCTTTCCTCTCCGGTCTGTACCATGATTCTGCACAGTATAGACCTTGTCCATTAAGGCTTCATCATTTCCGATAACCGCCCCGCCCTCACCACATGAAATCTGCTTGCTTGCCTGAAAACTGAAACAGCCCAGATCACCGATAGTACCGAGCTGCTTACCCTGGTAACGAGCAAAATTCGCCTGACAGGCATCCTCTATTACCCTAAGGTTATGTTTCCTGGCAATAGACATTATACGTTCCATGTCTGCCGGCATTCCCATCATATGCACAGGCATGATAGCCCTGGTATTCTTATTGATCTTTTTTTCTACATCAACCGGATCAAGCTGATAGGATCTGGGATCGAGATCAGCCATAACTGCCAGGGCCCGGCTTCCTATAATAGCCGAAATGCTGCCGAAATCGGTGTAGGGAGAGGTAATTACTTCATCCCCCGGTCCAATTCCCAGTGCCTCTACACTTGTGCTCAATGCCTGGGTACCTGAGCCCGTGCCTACACAAAACTTAGCACCCGTTAAAATAGCATATTCCTTTTCGAACGTCGCTACATTTCCTGTTGGTGATTGTATCCGGCTCCATTTCCCGCTCTTTGTGGTAGTTACGATCCCCTGGATTACTTTATCATCCGCCAGTACTGAGGGCCAGCTTAACCAGCCGCGGGTACGTACAGGGGATCCTCCCAGAATGGCCAACTTCTCAGGATCCTTTGACCGGCCAAATGAAGGAATTGCACTTGATACGGCAGCTGCAAGTGATGTTGTGGTTACAGCTGCGACAAAACGCCGTCTTGTGAAATCAAATTTTTTCATAATCATGGTTAAAGTAGATATGTAATTTTAAAGCTTTCAGGTTACGTACCCGAAGTTAAAAATAATATCTAATTTGCAGACATAATAATCACCAGATGATGACTATCCGCAGGAATTTAAGAATAACCTTTATTGTATTCGCCCTGTTATCCCAAAGCCAGTTAATTAGCGCACAGAACAGGGATCTTCTAATTGTTACTTTTGGAAATTCAACCACAGCGGCTAGGAAAGGTATTGATAAAGTTTATGCGGTGCGCATAAATGAAATGCTTAATGAGGCGGGAATAAATAACCGGGTTATAAATTCTGGTGCTGGCGGCAGTCATTCAGGATCTGTAAAGGATAATGACTTCACCCGGATCGAGCATGGAATGGACAGGTTTGATAGAACCGTATTAAGCCACCACCCGGATTGGGTAACTTTAAATTTCGGTTTAAATGATGCCTGGCAGGATAAGGGAATTACAGGTGCATCCCGGATACCGGTTGAACAATACAAGAAGAATATTACTTACTTCATTGACCAGATAAGGAAAGACAATGGAAAGATTATCCTATTAACGCCTAATCCAATAGGATCCAAACATGAAAAATGGCGTTACGAGCGGGTTAAATTATATATGAAAGCAGCCAGAAAGCTTGCCCGCACCAAAGATGTCTATTTTATCAACTCCTGGAAATTATTTTACCGATATACGCGAAAAGATCCCAAAGGGATCGATTCTTTATTACCGGATGCGATACATCCCAATGATATGGGACACCAGCTGATCGCGGAAAAGATCGTTGAGATCATTGTCAAATCCCGCAAGTAGTTATCCAGGGTCTACGATCTGTCCTGTTCTCACTGATTCGTCAGAGGCGAAAGCAATCCGGAGGCTATTTATGGCATCCGCGATATGATCCCTCAGATCTCCGCCCGCCTTCCTTGCTACAATTTATACCGATCCTTCAGGCCGGTGCTTAGGAAATTAAGATCAAATTAGCGATTCTTTCTCTTTTCAGTCTTAAATGCTGCAGGTATCAGTTGATGTACGGTATTTATAATTTTATCTTCAATCGCTTCATCATAAGGAGCTGGTTTATCATAATAATACATGGAAAGCGCTCCCTCATAACCGCCTTCCCGGATAACCCTTTTTGAAGAAATATAACTTGGGGCATCATTTGAATAGGCATTTATCCATAAACGCTGGGAACCTAGTTCCTTCTTTAATCTTAAGGAATAATCGGCAACAACCTCCCCCGCCAGAAATACCATAGCCAGATCTTTGCCAAAGGTCCAGCTTTGAACCGGATAAGAAATACTGGAAGGGATACTTCCTCCCCTGGCGATCCGGTCAAGTGCCAGTCGCGCATAATAACCCTTTACCGTATTATCAGCAGTTTGAGAAACAAGCTCATTAATATCCGGAACATGATTAAAAGGCAGATCGATCTTAACAAGCCGGCCAATTGGTGCTGAATTTAATGGTCGGAGGGATGTGCCTAATAATCTTTTGGTTTCATCAGCGATCATCTTTCCATAGATTGAGCTTCTTAACAGCGGTTCAACCTCCTCTAAACCGATCAGAGAAGGATTGGAATCTGCTCCGCAGCCCACAGCTACCATTGCAATAGCTTCCGGATGATCGGCTTCTATCAGCCTCTGGGCATCTCCTACCCAGTCCCCGTGGATCTTATTGATGAATGGACCTATTGACACAGCATGGCAGGCATAATTCACCAGAACAGCCTTTAGTTTACCATTCAGATCAGTGACTTTTAACAAAGGCATTGAACGGTCTACTCTTTCGGGCGCCATCCGGCGATTCTCTGCAAAAGCCACATTTCCCTGCCCCCAGCTTACCAGGGAGGGTTTACGATTTTTCAAAGCTGCTAGAGCTACTTCCTCAAGTTTAAGGCTAAGCTGCTCAGAATATTGAACGATCCTGTTTATTTGATCTGCCGGCAGCAGGGAATCAGAATAGGTGGTTGCACTTCTATACTGAAGAATGTTCAGCAGGTTTCCCATTTCCGGACCTGAATGCGTATGTGAAGCACTGATGGCAAAATTGGCCTCCCTGATACCTGCCTTTTTAGAGAGGTTTTGAGCCACTTTTTCAGTGATTTGAGCGGGTATACCGATAAGGTCTACGGTGATCAGGATTGAAGGTCCCTGTTTATCGTTTCCAAATGCAAGAGCTTTAGCGAACAAAGGCTGAAGGATACCCTCTGATTCTTTTTTATCCCTTACAGCAAAACCAGCAAGGCGTATTGGTCCCACGGGGCTTATATCCATTCGGGCTACACCAACATCAATACTTTTGATTTGAGCAATGCCTGTCTGTGATAGACTTAGGAAAAATAAGAGGAAAACCAAGCTGCCGCTGATTCGTGCATACATACATAAGATCGATGTATAGTTGATTTTCATTTTATTTATACGTGTGATTTCCACCATGTCAGATATGAATTAAGGTTATTTGAAATATCAAATCAAAGTCTGCATATTGATTATTTCTTTCTGAGAAGCTTATTTATGGCCGACATAAGTGTTTTTTCAGCTTCGGCCGTTACTCCTGAAGCTTCTCCGGTTTCATAGCCTCCCTGCTGGTACCCGATTGCTGTCCCAATATATCCTGTGGCATAATCTCCATAGCCTGCAACAGCAACGAACAAGTCCGGACGGGCAGCTTTTGCAGCAAGCTGATATTCAATAAATGGTTCACCGGGAAGGTGAAGAATTCGAACATTTCCTATGGAGAGAGATGCCAGATCAATCGTTTTCCCCGCTTTTAGCCTTCTCAGCCATACGAGTTTAGACATATTATTTGCAAGATAAGTAGCTGGTTTTGTTTTCATCTCATCCTGCAATTTCTCGATAGTTGCGGAAGGTTTAAAAGAAAGGGGCTCAAAGGCCCAGCTCACTGAAGCCGGAGTAATTTCCTGACGCGTAGTGGTGCTCCAGGCACGTTTCATTCCGTCTGCCATTCTTTCTGCCAGCAGCATTCGGTTTTCCTTCGCACCATCATTATACTTTCCTGCTGTAATATTCCCTCCAGCCCCGTTAAAATGGATATGCAGGGCATCAGGCACAGCCATCTGCCTCATGAACCGGGCAATTCCCGGAAAATCAGGATTGGCAACACCGGTACGGTAATAACTCTGGGGATGTGAAGCATAGTAGCTTAGAACCGCGACAGGTTTTTCATTATTCCAAAAACTGATCAATGAAACCATCGGATCAATTAAACCTTCGGCCTCGGCACGGATCGCCGGATCCCTAGTTGCCGAAGTACGTGTTGCCTTTACTTTGCCGTCAGGGCCCAGAATACGGCGGTTTGATGCAACCTCATATACGGCTGCCTGCCCCGTACCGATATGAGTGACAGCCTGTGTTTTTATTATGGAGTTTTTTACCGCGATCCCAAGCCGGTTAATGAGATCACGGGCATAGCTGCCTTCAAAACTTCCCGGATCCATTCCGGCATCTTTAAGCATCCGTTCAGCGCCAAAATCACTCGTTGGAGCATCGTGCTGATGTATGGTGTGAACAACCACACGTTCCGGAACAGTTCCGGCAGCCTCTGCAAGTACTCTTTTGAATTCGTCATGGCTCTCATTAGCAATACCGATCCAGTCAACCGAGCACATAACGATAGGCTTTCCGGAACCCAGAATAACTATTCCCTTGGCACGCAAACCCAAATCCCAGTCATTGGTCATGCGGTCATAGGTCAGATCACTCCCCACAGGAGGAGTTGCATCCACATCGAAGGTAGCAAGCTGTAAACCCGGCCCCTGGGCATAGACATTAGATCCGGTAAAAACCGAAAACAGGGTTAATAAAATGCAAAGCGATAATCTCAAAGATGATGTCATTAAATTTTTCATTTAGGTTGTATATTTTAATTTTGTGCTGACTCTTTATAAACGGAATAGTTTCTTTGCATTTGAATAGAGCAGCTTTCTTTCAATTCCCCTGCTGTCTGAAAATTTCCGGATCGCTGCTATAGTTTGTGCTCCCTGACAGGCCGGTCCGCTGCCGGTTGAATCATCACAGTCGCTTCCATATAGAAGTTTATCCTGGTGGCGATTTAAAAATTCCCGGGCGTGATCCCCATCCCGGTTCATGGAGTTCAAGCCCGAACCGCCTGACATGTCACCGTACATATTCGGATAATCACTTAATAATTTGTCAGTTAAACCGCCAGGGGTGACTTTTCCTCTGGGATATAATATATTCTGATCCTGATGGTTTTTATCAATATTAGCCCAGAATGTTTGTGAATGCCCGAGAAAATTCACCCTGGGATATTTCTTAAGCATTTTATGAAAGCGGTCGAACCCCCTGTTATACATATTGTATTGCCAGTGCATCAGTACCGGGACGTCATAAGCCTGGGCAAGCTCATAAATCCTTTTCATTTCAGGAGAATCACATTCTACATTGAACTTTAATTCCCCGATAACCCGTCCGCCCAATTTCAGATACTTTTCAATTTCCGGGATTGCTCCTGGGAAATCGGGAACTTCGCAGGCTCCGAAAAGTAGCTCTCCCGGATATTTTTGCGCGAAATTATAACAAACCTCATTCCCCCCGGCTTTAACCTGGAGGCCATTACTAACCCCATAATGCGTAGAACCATAATTCAAAGGACGCCCTCCAGGTAAAAGGATAGTTGTGCTGATTCCCATTGCCCGCTGATGGGCAAGCATTTTTTCCTGAGAACGGCTGGCATAATCCGTATGCTGGTGAATATCGATTATAGGCTCCGTTTCCTGGAACTCTGAGCCTTTAAGCTTTAAAGCCGTTCCGGCAAGGAGTATGGTCGATCCGGTAATAAAATACCGGCGGGATATTGGTCGGTTTTTTTTCATCTTTCGTTTACGTACCCGAATATATAAATGTTATATTGTAAAACCTATCAGACAGGTTCAATTGCTCCCATTTACTGATGTAAAATCAGGATTCCGGCGCTATTCGATAAATAATTGATTTTAAGGCATCCATTAATATCTAAATTTAAAAAAATGTCAGCAAGCCGGTTAAGAACATCCGTATTACTATTCGCATTTTCATTCCTCTTTCCGTACAGTTCAAGTTCGATGACATCCGGAAAAGATTCCCTGCATATAGCAGCCCTAAAAACAGCTGTGACGCCTTTGATGCAAATGAATCTGAAAGATGTTATTGCAGAGGTACCCTCCTATTCCGGAATACATTTTATTGGATGTCCCAACTGCAAGGGCGGCGCTCAGGAAATGAACGTGCTGATGTGGAAACCCGGAATGGGTGAAACGGTTCGCTGTAATTTCTGTAATATGGTATTTCCAAATGAACAATTTCCTAATAATCGCAAAAAAGTGATTATAGCACCCAGTGGAGCCCGGCAGGTATACCCCTATTATGAAGATTCCCAGGGAAAGCAGTATTATTTTGGACCGCATGCCTGGTTCGAACGCTGGCGATGGATCCAGTCAATGGCCGGAAAGCTGTCTGAATTATGGTTTGAAACCAAGGATAATGGCTATGGGGATCGCGCTGCTGCTATTGCGGGGCGTTTTGCACAGGTGTTTCCTGATTATGCCGTCAGGTACGATTACCCTAACGCGGCTGTTAAATTTTTCCCCGCAGATCAGAAATGGCCCTATAATGGACTGGTCCCTTACCGGGGAGCGAAGTGGAACTGGTGGGGATACGGGGATATCCCAATGCAGATAGCTAATACGTATACATTGCTGCAAAACGGATATGACTGGAAACGTATGGATCCCCTGATCGGGCCAGAAACAGACCAGAGGATCGAACGGGATCTGTTAAGGATGGGATATGAATTCACAGCAGCCAATACAGAAGTATATTCCAATATGTCACCGGGGATGTATCGTGATATGATCCAGCTGGGCCGTATCCTTAAAGATCCTGACATAGTACATGATGGTGTAACACGCTTCAGAGAGTTTTTAAAACTGGGCTTTTTTGCAGACGGCTGGTGGAAAGAGGGGACAGCTTCTTATCACGACCAGACAATTGGTGGATTGAGAGCAGCTGCAAATGCTGCAAAAGGATATACTGACCCGGTTTCCTGGAAGGGAGAGCGTTTTGAGAATCTCGACCTTACTTCCATGATCCCTTTCTATAAAAGCGCACTTGATGTTAGCACTGAGGCGGTTCTGCCAAACGGCAGAAAAATTGCCATCAATGATACCTGGGCTTACGACCGCCGGCCACTGACAATTAGTGAAAATTCCAGCTCCCGGCTTTGGCCCTCTTTGGGCAATGCCGCCTTAGTAAGCGGGATAGGAAAAGACCAGCTGATGTTGAATATTAACTGGAGCGGCAATTACGGACATTCGCATTATGATAATGCTTCAATAATTTTATTTGCCGCAGGCGGAGAACTGCTGTCTGATATTGGCTATACCCATTCGAAATACCGTGGATGGACAATTCACACTGCTTCGCATAATACCGTGCTCATTGACCAGAAAGGTCAGAACGCGGGAACTGCGGACAAGCCGGTAACCGGGCGATTATTATTTTATGATGACAAGGATCCTCACGTAAAAACAATTGATGTTGATGCTTCACCGGCATATGATATAGCCAATACTTACAGGCGAAGGCTTGTAGTGGTACATGCCGGACCCGGACGTGACTATGTGATCGATCGGTTTGATGTTAAAGGAGGCCAGACTCATGACTGGTTTCTGCACGGAATGTGCGAAGAAGAAGGGAAACTGGAAACCAGCATCCCCCTGGAAAAGAATATAGAAACTCTGGTGCCGGAATGGGGAGGAAATAATATGCCTAAAACCCAGTATGATACGGATCTGGAGGGTAAACGCTTTCATGCCTATTCCTATATCAGTAATATTAAATCGGGTCCGGCCTCGGGGCTATGGACTGCCACCTGGCGTTATAAAAGCTCCGGGCTCCGGACTCATAATTTATCTGAAGCTGACACCCGGGTATTTCGTTTCAGTTCCCCTTCTGTTAGAATGGCCGCTGAGGATGATAATAAGCTTGCCGATTATAACCGCAATGGCATTATGCAGCGGCATATCGGCGGCTCATCTTCATTCATAAGCATTCACGAACCTTTTGGAGAGGAACCCTGGATAGAATCCGTTAAAAACGAGAAAGGGCAGCTGATTATTTCCTATAGATTGAATGGGCTCATGGTAGAAGACCGCATAAGCCTGAAGGATGATAAAGTTGAAGTACTATCGGGTGCGGGCTGGGCCTATCAATCGGGCACACCGCGTTCGGGAGAAGTTCAGGCTCTTGAAAATAAAGACGGAATTTTCAGGCTGAAGCTGGATAGAAAAGCAAATGGAATAAATTATATCCGGCTTGACCTCACTGGTGGTGGAACAAGATATTACCCGGCCAGCCCGGTTGATGGAAACTGGCTGCAGCTGGAAAAGGATCCCGGTTTTACTATTGATGCCGGTGGTAACGTGAAGTTTCACACATTTCCTCACGATACCTATGCGGGGCCTCTCAGATACACCTTATTTGAACCTGTTAAAGCAAAGTTCTAAAATATTAAAAGAATGAAAATCCATTTTTAAGATAAATTCTATATATGAATACCAATTCGGGAGATTACAGCAGACCAGGTGTCAGCAAACCAATGATAATTATTGGGGCCTTATTTTTCATCTTCGGATTTGTAACCTGGCTGAGTTCCGTTTTAATCCCCTATTTGAAAATTGCATGTGAACTAAACAATTTCGAATCCTACCTGGTCGTATTCTCTTTCTATATCTCTTACCTTGTGATGGCTATTCCATCTGCCTGGGTTCTGAAAATAACAGGATTCAAAAAAGGCATGTCCCTGGGTTTATTACTTATGGCGGCGGGAGCATTGATATTTATTCCGGCAGCGATGACCCGTACCTACGAATTGTTCCTTCTGGGTTTGTTCGTGCAGGGCTCCGGTCTGGCAGTTCTGCAAACGGCGGCTAATCCATATGTTACTATACTTGGACCGCGGGAGAGTGCAGCGAAACGTATAAGTATCATGGGCATCTGTAACGGGATTGCCGGAGCTATTGCCCCAATTATCCTTGGAGCGGTAATCTTGAATGATTCGGACAGACTGCAAAATAAATTAGGCGCTATGCAGGGAATGCAGAAAATTGCGGAACTCAACACTTTAGCCGAACTGGTTATACAGCCTTACCTTATCATGTCGGGAATTTTACTATTACTATCGGTGATGATATATTTTTCGGATCTTCCTGAAATCGATACAGATGAGGAAGATGAAAGCCTGCTAAGCGCGAATACCCATAAAAAAAGTATTTTTCAATTTCCGCATTTAGTACTCGGTGTTTTTACCCTGTTTTTATATGTAGGCGTTGAAGTTATCGCAGGCGATACGATCATCAATTATGGAGCGTCTCAGGGCATCGCTCTTTCTACCGCCAAGTTTTTTACAAGCCTTACCCTTACCGGAATGCTGGGAGGATATGTTATAGGTATTATTTGCATCCCGAAATATTTCTCACAAGAAAAAGCATTAAAGGCATCTTCTATCCTGGGAATAATTTTTGCTGTGGCAGCGATTTTCACAGAAGGCTATGTATCTGTTCTGTTCATCGCTATGCTGGGATTGGCTAATTCATTAATGTGGCCGGCGATCTGGCCACTGGCAATTGCCGACCTGGGCCGGTTTACCAAAATCGGATCATCTATGTTGATCATGGCAATTGGAGGCGGTGCCGTATTGCCCTTATTGTACGGACATCTGGCTGATCTTTTCAATCCCAATTTTGCCTATTGGATGGTAATTCCCTGCTATCTATTTATACTGTACTATGCCATACACGGACATAAGATCCGTATAACTGCCCCGCTCAGAGAAGCTTAATTACTGTAAAACGTATAATTTTCCTTGGTAAGAATATCTATAGGCATGAAAGATACTTTCTCAACGGGAAGGGATATTGCAAGATGCCGGTATAAGACCATAACCCCACGGTAAGCCTGCTCCATCGGTTTCTGGCAGATCAGAAAATCAATTATTCCTTTATCCAGATATTCTATATTTCTGTTAAGGAAATCATAACCTATTAAAATTATGTCCTTATTATATTTTTCAATGTATTGGGCAACATTTGAAACCCTTGAATTAGTAACAAATACTACCTTAATATCATTATGTTCTTCAAAAGCTGCTGTGAGCCTTTTCTCGATAGATTGATAATCGGTTTGATTAATATCTAATTTTAAAATATCGTGGCTTCGATTATGATCCTTAAAATAAGCTTTAAAACCTTCCTCTTTTTTGAGTAAATGGTGATGATTGTCCATCTCTTTGGAGATATTTATGAGCAGAATCGGATCGTTTTTCTTGGTCAGATAACTGATCAGGTGGGCAGCCAGGTAGCCGCTCTGGTAAAGGTTAGGACCTATATAACTTAAACTCCCCTGCGTAGGGATATCTGAATCAATCAAAACATAAGGAATATTAAGCTCCTTGCACCTGTCGGTAAAGCGTACTGATTCTTCAATAAACGAAGGCGCTAACAAAATACCATTAGGCCGGCTCTTTAATATTTTCTCTGTCTGCTCAACGAAAGAACTTCTTAAATTCTCATCATAAAAATATTTTTCAATCTCTACGGCAAACTGGTTAATTTCTGCATCAGCCTGTTCTATCCCTTTCAACGGAGCCTCCCAAAAACTGGTCTCATCCGAACCCATTGGAATTAATGTAGCAATGCGTAAAACCTTACGCGACGCCAGCCTTTGAGCAAGTAAATTCGGCTGATAGTTTAATTCAATTATTATTTTCTGTATTTTATCCTTAGTCTCCTGTGAAACTCCTGTACGGTTATGAATAACCCTGTCAACAGTCGCAATGGATACATTCGCTCTTCTGGCAATCTCTTTTACTCCCGTAAGCTCTGTAGTTCTTTTTTTCATTTTGAATTCAGAAATTTTTTAGCTGGTATCACTAACACAATAATAACTTATATTCTTTAATTCCTGGCCTTCAAATTCCCGGCCCGGATTAATTCTATATCGAATTAAGAAACCTGCCTGAAAACCGGCCCTACTCTTATTTAATAAGTGCACAACGGTTTAAAATCGCTTTCTTTTTCTGAGAAAATTTGTAATCAGAGTCTTAGGATCCTTTATTTTTTTTAGTAACTTCGTTTACGTACCCGCAAATTTATGAAAAAATGCTTGAGCAAGGGTATAAACCGGTGAAAATACAGGGGCAATTAATGAAAAAATGTTTTGTAGTTTATAAATATTCTTTACAATAAATGCGGTAAAACTGCTCATTAATAATACTGCTTAAACAATTTCAATCCCTTAAACAAGGCTTAAATAATACGGAATTTCAATAATTAAGATCATGACAAATAAAGGCAATTCAAGACGTGAATTTATCAGAACAAGTTCGCTCACTGGTTTGGGTGCAGCCCTGGGAATGGGTATTACATTTCCAGCCTGTTCTCAGCCCCCTTTTAACGGGCCGGTGAATACGGATAAAACCCTGTCGATCAAACCCCGGTATCACAGATGGCATGTAGATCCCGGAGTAGAATGGCTGGAAACAAATACTGGCTATGCCAACCTCGACTGGAAGATCCCTTTGTCGCAGACCGCACTTGTTCTAGTGGATGTATGGCAGCGTCATTACATAAAGGAAACTGAAGAACGGGCTGAGGTGATCATCAATGAAAAATATCTGCCTCTGATGGCAGCATGCCGAAAAGCTGGAATGCCAATCATTCATGCCCCCTCTCCAGATGTGGCTATGAAGCATCCCAACTGGACAAAGCTTGTCACAACGGAAGAAATGAACCCTAAACGCGATAACTGGCCTCCGGCAGATTTCATCAAATTAAGCGGTCCGTACAAAGCCTATCAAAGACCTGCGGAACCACGGGAACCTGAAAGGCTTGCTCTCCCTGAACTAACTTTCCACCCTAAGATCCTTCCGCTTAAAAATGAACCTGTGGTAGCGAATGGTGAAGAACTTCACCGGTATTGTAAAAAGAATGGAATACTCTTTCTGATCTTTGCAGGTTTTAATACCAATGCCTGTATACTCAGTAAGGATTACGGAACCATTCAAATGAGTAACCGCGGTTATAGTGTTGTTCTTCTCCGTGACTGCACCACAGGAATGGAAAATAAAGATACACAAGCAACTTTAAGTCAGACCAATGGGGCTATTCTTCAATTAGAGATGTTCGGCCAATATTCAATTACTTCTGATGAACTGATTACGGGTTTTTCCGGTCAGAATAACCGGAAGCAACAAGGCCAGGATACATAAGGATCTGGTTTTTCCATTACAAACAAATAGTTTGCTTACATAAAGCATATATAATTTCGTGTACGTGCCCGAAAATTTATTAACTTTATTATAACCTGATAATCAAAAACTTAAATAGTTTTCGAAATCAATAAGCTAAACTAATCAAAATGGAAAAACAAACTCTGCAAGTGAACGGTATTCCAACAATGCCTGTTAATGATCCTATGTCGGATAATATCCCGCGTGTGATTATGTTGAAAATGTTAACAGTACTTTTATTTATCGGTTTACCCTTTTCAGCATGTAAAAAAGTGGAAACTGTTGAAGAGGAACCCAGCGGAAAATCAGGAGGTAAATCAGCATTTGCCTCTGTTTCCGCCGTTACAGGTAATATCTGGTATGATAAATTTGTTGCTTATGAAACAGCTTCAGGCGGAGCTTATTATAATAGTACAAATGCCGGGGTTCTGGGCTGGTCTGAAAGTTATATGCTGCGTAGCTATGTAACTTTGTATGAGGTAACCAAGGATATAGCATGGCTCACTAAATTAACAACTCATGCAGATGTAATTATAAGTCAGGCAGCAGACAGTGATGGCGATGGGTATCTTGACTGGAAATCAACAGGTTACGGAGATGGTGGAAATTATCCTTATTTGGTATTCGACGGCCTAATTTCGCTGCCGATCGCACAATTCATCCGACTCATCAACAGGAATCCTAGCCTTCAGGCACAGTTCTCTGCAAAAGCCACTGCCTACCAAACCTTCATTGAGGCAGAGATTGTTCCAAAGTGGGTATCCAGCAGCAGTTACGTTGGGAATTGCTGGGTGCAGCTCAGCAGTAGTACCGGTTATTTTAAGGAGCCAACTACTATCAACTCTTTGCCAAGTGCAGTTTTTAATCCTTTGCCTTATAACATGATGGCGCCTTACGCTGAAATGCTATGGACAATGTATGATGTTAACGGAGATATTAGTTATCGTGACAAGGCTAATCACATTGTCCAGTATTATAAAAATGGCCTTACAGTAAATGGCACAGGATATAATTGGTGGTATTGTAATATAGCAAATCCGCATATCGAAGATACATCGCATGGCAATCTGGATGCAGAAATGGCAATAGAATCATTCAATCGAGGAGGGACGATTATTGGCACCACTATTCAGGGTTTATCGAATACGCTGACTAACAACATGTGGAACCAATCTACCAGCGCACCAAAGGTAAAGGATAATGTAGACGGATCTGGTACAACCTATGCTAATACCTTGTTACTGACAGGATGGGTTCGAATGACCCAATTCAATGCAGTTGCCTGGACGATTGCCGCTGAACAATTCAGAACTATTGCGCCCAGCAGCTTCAACCATGCTTTTACAATGGCCCAAATTATAGCCTGGGATCCTGTCAAAGTGCAGAACCAGGGTTTCGAATATAAATTCTTTTCTGATCTGACACTTCCTGCACGATGGACACGTTTGGGCAGCCCGTCCAGCAGTATTGTAAGATATACGGCTGATAAATATTCGGGAGAAGCTTGTGCAGCAATCACATCGACTACAGGCGACGGCATTTGGCAGGGTCTCTACCAGGATTGGAAGCAATGGGAACCAAATACAACTTACGAAGTAAGCTTAAATGTAAAATCAAGCGGCACTTCGGGCGCCAGGATCTTTATGTATAATACTACCACAAGCACCGTTCTGGGTACAGTACATGATTATGCCAGCCCAGCTTGGTCTACACAAACTTTTACATTTACAACGCCTGCAGCTGGCCCGGGCCTGCGCATATACCTTGAGAACCGCGATCTGAGTATTGCTGGAACTGCTTATTTTGACAACGTTGTTATTAAGAAATCAGGGGAAGCATTTTAAAGTCTTAAAGAAGTACAATATACCGTTGATTGAAATTATTTAAGCAAATCACCCACGGAATATCTGTGGGTGATTTATATTTTTATACTAATTGCTCATGAATTTGATCTGAGTGTTACAAAAAATTACAGTTTTAATAATTTTTTCGCGTTCCCCGATCTAAGAAGTTCTTTGGTAGTTTCATCCGCTTCAGAGCTTTTTAATGATTCAATGCGCAGCTGTCCGGTGAGATAATCTAAAATCGGCGAATGTGTGCCAAAGGCAAATTTATCCGGTCCATAGGTTTTTAGAAACTCCCCCATATGAGTTATGGTCCGTCCGGAAGTATCAAACAGCAGATTTGCCTTCCTGATAATATTCATTTCTTCGGAAGTCAGTGCAGCGGCGTTGGCAAAATTCAAAATCATATAGTTTGCATCAGGTACTGCTTTTATGATTGGGATTATATCTTTCAGATTCCACTCCCTTTTCGAGGTACCAACTACATTGCTGATATCCATCCAGGATCGCTGCCTGCTGTCTACCATCCGGAAATTAAATGCTACTGGTAAACCATGATCCCGCACTCTTTTAACCAGTTCAATACAGGCCGGATCAATAATATCAAAATCATGATATTTCGGATAGATCCTTACGCCTTTCATCCCCAGTTGTTTTACACTTGCTTCCAAATCATCTTTCCATCCGGCATAAATTGGATTTATAACCGCAAAGGGAATAAAGCGGTCTCTGAACTTCCGGTTTGACTGTATCTCTTCGTATAATTCTTCGTTTGCAGATTGGGTATTCTTATAAAAAATACCATTCAAATTACTGATAACTGAAATATCAACACCAAACTTATTCATTCTTTCAAGTAATGCTTCACAGGTATTATATTTTAATTGCTGGAATGGCCAGTGCCCTACATATGCATTGATATCAATCAACATTTCTTCCTCCTTTTCTTAACAGGTTATTAAAATTTTCAAAAAATATTTTTCTCTTTTGGTTCTCATTCAGGTTGGATGAGAGAATTTTACCGACACTCTGGTAATAGCAATTATCAGAACCAAACAGCACCCGGTCCTCCCCCAGATGTTTTACTGCAAAGTCGATTAAGTGCTCTTCATTATTGCTTCCTGAAGTATCTACAAAGACATTTCGACTTTCTTTTAAAGTTTTGCACATATATTCCCAATCGCCTCCTCCGCTTATATGTGCATACTGAAATATGGCCTCAGGATATCTTTTCGAAATATCAGCGAAATCCTCCGGAACAGAAACATTCTGGGGTTTATTTCCATTGTATTTCATCCGGTAACCACCCACACCCAGCTGGGCTTCAGCATGGCTATGAATTATCATCTTAAGATCGATCATCTTCTCGACAATGGGATAATAGGATGGATCATTGATCTTCGTCTGGTAATAAACCTTTACATTAGTCATCCCCAGATCCACACAGCGTTTTATCTCTTCCATCGACTCTTTGGCATGTACCGGATTAAAAGTGAAACTTCCTTCAAAAATGCCTGGATGAAGTTTCATGACACCCAGAACAATATTATTGTTCATTATAAACGATTCAGGCCTTCCATCAGGAATTCCATTTATCAGCCTGGTTACCGGATTTGAAAGTACCAGTTTTTCGACCTTCATACGCTCAGCATAATCTATAAGCTGCCCGGCATATTTCTTCTGTGCTTCTGTATCGGTGCTCGCAAGATTCACATGAACATGCGAGTCGATCTTACGGTATTTCATCACTTCCTGCATGATGGTATAATCAGCAACCTGGGATTCCGGTATCGAAATCCTTGATTGGACTGGCTTTGAACTAAATCCAAAAAGTCCGCCTGATATAATAATGCCGGCCGCTGCTGTAAGCCCCGATTCGGTAACAAATTTTCTTCTGCTTAATCCGGACATGGTCTATTTATTAATTGTTAATTTTTGGTAAATGATCAGACGATGCTTCTTCCCGATTTTTTTAAAATAGCATTGTAATTGCCAAAAAATACTTTATGCTTCTGAGCATCTGTAAGATTTGAAGCCAGGATCTTTCCTACACTCTGATAATAACAGTTATCAGAACCAAAAAGCAGCCTGTCCTCACCCAGCAGCCGGAGGGCAAAATCGATCATATTTTCAGGGTTATTGCTGCCGGAAGTATCTACATAGATGTTCGGATGGTTCACAAAGGATTTACAGGCATATTCCCAGTCGCCTCCGCCCCCGATATGAGCATACTGGAGCATGGCTTCAGGATATCTGGTAGCTACCTCAACAAAATCCTCCGGAATAGAAGTATTGGGCCTGATCCCGGTATCATATTTCATCCTGTAACCGCCTACGCCCAGCTGGCAATGTGCATGCATATGGATGATCATCTTCAGATCTATCATCTTTTCAATAATTGGATAGAAAAGCGGGTCATTGATCTTAAGCTGAGTATAAACTTTTAATCCTACCATTCCCTGATCTATGCGACGGTCTATCTCTTCCAGTGATTCTTTCTGGTAAATAGCATTCAGAGTGAACTGACCTGTAAGTCTCTCCGGAAATTCCTTCATGGCGCTATAGGTTAAATCATTAAAAGCCCTGAAGTCTTTTGGAGTACCTTCCCCGTTGTAGGCGGGCCTGGAAATAAACATTTTTTCAATACCCAGCATTTCCGCATAGGCTATATTGCTCTCCGGTCCGCCGTCAAAAAGATGGGCATGTACATGGGCATCAATTTTCCTGTATTTCATAACATCTTTCATGATGTTATAAGTAGATGGAGCCTTCATTCCGGAGGAAGAGTGTTCCGTATCAGGGTTTGGCAAGCCCAAAACATGGTCTGACAGCAAAACTCCGGCGGCAGAGATCGCAGTTCCGGTTACAAATTTTCTGCGGTTAATTAAATTTGACATATGTTGATTTTCTAAAAAAGAAGCCGGCCGTTTAAATCACAAGACAGCCCGAATTCTTAATGTGTTTTAAAATTCAAAACAGTTTTTCCTTTAAATAGATATTAAGATCTAATCCCGTATCTAATTATTAACATTGTTATCATGGCTTAACCATATCTGTGATCAGGCTGTTCAATGTATAACAGATCAATTTATTAGCAAGGGGGTTTCCTTTTTGATTGGTGATATTTCCCAGCTTTAGTTCATACACATAACCGGGTTTTAAACCGGCTAGACTTATGGAGACCTTTTTCCGGTCGGTTGAAAGTTTAATATCCTTTACCGCGATGGATTGAATATCCTGCTGATCTGAGTTGTCAGCACCTGCATTCTTAACCTTTCTTTGATATTTATAGTAATAATGTCTGAATTTATAATTTTCCGGATCCAGCGCTGAAGATTTATCCATTGCTTCTGTAAATGTAAGTTCAAAACCAGTCCTGGTCAGTTTCATTGTATGAACATCGGTTGGATGGCCATTATAAACAATTCGCTGAATTCCCTGGTCGCCCCCCCATCCGAAGGCTATTTGTCCCACCCATAAACTGCCATCCGGTGCAAAGGCAAGTCTGTTATTTCCCTTCCTTAATCCCTGACCATCGATAAAGGGGATACATGCACCCTGAAGCTCTCCGTTTACTTTCTCCAGCATTACCCGAACTATCCGGTCACGATTCATTTCCCCGACGAATAATTGGCCTTCAAAAGGACCGAATTTACCTTCCGTGATATCGCAGAGGGGCTGAGTTGGTGAATTAGCCATAATTCCCTGCGGGAAGAGGACAGCTGCCCTGGTTCGCATTTTATCCAGCTCACTGACAGGAGTTATAAAAGGATTTCTATCCTTCCAATCCTTATTCCAGACAAGGCTTGCAGGATGACCATAGAATCTACCCTCCCTGACATGATAAAGCGTACTGGTTTCAACCCAGTCACTCTGATTATCGGTTACAAATAAATTATCTTCAAGATCGAAACCCAAACCGTTTGGCGAGCGCATTCCGGAAGCGTATGGCTGCAGCTTGCTGCTCCCGGGGGCGAGCTTCATCACCCATCCCCGATAAGGTACTACAGAATACATTTCATACAAGCCAGGGGTCATATCCCTCCCCCAGGTATTTAAGCTGCCCCGTATTTCCGGCCTGACCGATCCTCCCTGGGAGGCTGTGTTTAAGGCGATATAGAGGTTACCCTTTTTATCTCTAACTGGTCCGTAATTGAATTCATGATAATTCCCGGAAATTCCAAAATCATCAGTAACCTTCTCATATAGATCTGCAAGTCCGTCTGCATCGGTATCTTTGATCCGTGTGAGTTCGGGCCTTTGCATGACTAAAAATTCAGAGTTGCTGATCACATGTATACCAAGGGGTTCATGGAGGCCACTTGCAAAGATTTTCCATTCCTTTGTTGAAGGTGTATAGATCATTACTTCCCCGCGAATAAAACAAGCTACAAGACGTCCGTCAGGCAGAAAAGCAAGACCGCCAGTCTCACTCATCAGACCTTGAGGTGTCTGAATGGTTTCTACCGTGTAAGCTGCTCTTACTGGACGCGTTTCAGATGCGATAGTGCTGCTTACCATTAATAAGCTGATTGCTAGTGTGCTATTAAACCTGAAATTCATTATTTCTTCTTACGGGTATTATAGAATAGTGAATAATTTTTCATAGTAACACTGAATTCTTTGGCCTGATCGGGGGATAGCTTTAATTTCCCGTTTATCCATTCACCTGCTGATACCTCATATACGATAGATCCGGCGGGAGAACTGGAAGAAAACCATACAGTCTCTTTCACATCCGGGATCCGGAACTTACGGACCAGCCCCTTTCCATCATCCCTTGGCAGGATTAACTCAAACACATTTACACCATTGACAGTATAGTTAAACTCCGGATATTTATTAAGCAGGCGATAGCCTTTAAATTCAAGAACTGGTTTCTGATCCTGCTTACCTATCAGAATGGGATATTCAGTATTATCCCTGTAAAATACGGATCCCAAAATTTTAGCATTCGCGTCGGTATGGCCTTTCCAGATGAGTGTATTATCGACAAAATCTCCGATCCATGCATACCTTAAGCGGCAGGCACCTGCATCCCAGCAATAAGAAAGATCCTGCGGAAGACTAACAGCTATTGCAGCAGGACCGGCATCCTCCATGAAAATACGGTATAAAAATGGAGGGATCTGTTCATAAGGGTGAAGCATTTTGATCTCTTTCTTATCCTGAAGAGGGTGAGAAATTTGCGAAACAGCGGTCTTATCCTCCCTTCTGGACAGCGGAATATGAATATCCGATTTCAGATCAGGCATTTTGTTGTCAGTTGAAACATACATTACCCCGTACATGATAAAACCATGGCCGGGCAAAGTACATACATAGGGATAAGCGCCGGCTTGTATCGGGGCAGTAAAGGTCAGACTTGCAGATTGATTTGCTGAAACGGCCGGAATGGACCATAATACATTCGAAGTTTTGGGAATATAGTTCATTGCCGGGCCCTTCTCTTCTAATTTCAATGCCTCATTAACAACTTCCAGACGGGTTCCGGGTTTCGTGATAAGCAGATTATGTGTCATATCATCCGAATTGGTCAGGATAATCTTTACCTGCGCTCCTGGTTTAACAGTAAAGCGGACGAGGTCAAACTGCATCCCCGGAATAGTAGTCAGATTAATGATAGTTAGGGGACCATCAGACTGTTGTCCCCTTCCCTGCCCAACAAGCAGGAAAGTAATTATCAACAGAAATATCCCTTTTTGATTAAGCATAAAGATTTAAAAATGGAAATAAATTATAAACACTAAACCCCTTTTCAACATTAATTTCCACAAACAAAGTTTCTAGTCCAAGTTAGCAATTTCAGCGGTTACGTACACGAATAACTCCATAATTTAAAATAGCTTACCTGCTTACCCTTACCTTTGCAGAACCTTTAATTTCCCAGGTCCCGTTTGCATCACGTTTTGCCTGACTCCAGACAGGTACTTCAAAGGAATCTCCAGGAGCTACCAGTTGAATTTCAAATTTATCACCCGATCTGAAATTACTTTTATTCTCATTGCCAAGCATAATACGAGTGCGTTTATTCTCTAAGTTCTTTATTAATGCTTTTTGTTGAGGATTTTGGCTTCCAACAAGCCAAAAACCGTTGTAGCCCCCATTGTAATCATATTGAATATTTTTTTCAGCCGGCAAACCGAAACCAGTTTTTTCCGAATAAGTATAGGTATAAGGCCGCGTATGCGGAAAAGGGGCATCAGTAATAATACTATGAGTTTTTGGATCATAGCTTTGAACTACACCAACAGCGTGAATATTACTGGAGGCATCAATAGTTAGCCAGCTATTTTGCCCTTCGGCTTCGCTTCTATTTACCCGCAAAACAAAAGGTCGGATCAGCGAAGATTTATTTAAACGTATAATACTTCCTGGTAAATGCCTGGTTTGTTCGTAAGGTGCATTTACAAGTATGCGAAATGGGATGCTGTCTATCTGCAAAACTTCCAGGGGTTTTGTAAACAATGGTGTAATGATAAATTTAAACCCACCCTTCTTAATATGGCCAATGCCGGTTAAGGATGCAGATACTACATTCCCGGAAGCATCCAATGTTAAAAACCCCTCTTCACCTGAAAAAGAAAGTCCTCCATCAAAATTCACAGCGGTACTTACTTTATCTGATGCCATATAATAATGTTCACGTATTGCAGAGGATACTGATCCTCCCGGATTAAGACGTAAAGCAAACGCTGACCGGGATCCGTCAAGGGGCAGTAACTGCTGTACATCTGCAAGTTTATTTTCTCCAGACGTTTGAAGGATGACTGAAGTAAAACGAACTGTTTCAGCGGCCGGAACCTTCACATGGGATAATGCATATGCTGCATCCATCGCAACTGCGGGCTTGGGTGATTGTGCAATAATCAGTTCTGCAGAGGGAGGTGCAAAGTGCCAGACATACATCTGATGATCGGTTTTATCAGTAGCCGACCATTGGAGATGTGCCGGCCCGTTCAAAGCATAAAAGTCCGGTTTGCTTAAAAACCCAAATCCCGCTCCCGGCGGGGCATAATAAAATGGTTTATCTGCATGGGATTTAACCCGGCCATTTGGATCTAATTCTGCAGAATAATCAACATCGGGACTTAGTACTGAACCGGCCCGTGTTTCTTTCAGCACAGTTTTAGAGGAAGGCAAAACATGTAATTTTCCTTTCGAAATACCATGCAGGCTGTAATCATATTCCCTGCCGCCACTTGCCCAAAAATTATCTATGATATAGCTCTCTTCGGGCGACAAATCAATTAATGCTACCCTTCTTTTATACCCCGAAAGGCCCTGGTAAGCATATGCCTGGGGATCATTCATAGCCGCAGAACGCAAAACATCTCCATCGGTCCATGTTTGCAAATCTCCGCCTGATGAAGGACGTCTTAATTGGTTACTCCGGTTTACAACCAAAACGTTATGAGCAACGGTTGTAGTTGTAAATCCAAAACGCAGATGCGTATTATAATATCCGGGATCAAATGAAAACTCTCGTCCTTTGGCATAAAAAGCCAGTCCCAGCTCATCTGCCTGACCGTGGTTTAGGGTTGGTCCAAAACGTACCAGGGCGGCCCTTTCCTTATCTTTTGTACCTGAACGTAAAATGAGTATACCATTATCAAACAGTAAAGTGCTGCGGGAGACAAGGGCTGATTCTGTAATTAGCTTTTCCTGTTTTATTAATTCTTCCGGGCTTTGAATTCTATAGAGGTCTGTCTGATCATGGCTATAATCAGCGGGGATATTCTGCAGCATTTTAGCAGCAGTCTGCAATGCCGCTTCCCGTATTTCTTTCTTTTCACTGTATCGATAAAACAGGTGGGCAGCATCCAGTGTACCCTTGTCAAATATTTGTCCGTCACTTCGTATGACGTTATCAGGACCTGCATCACCAAAAAGCGGTAAGCGTCCGGCAACCTGAATACCAGTAAAAAAGTCAAGGGCAAATTGTGCAAACCTCGCATCATCAAATGCTTCATAACCCTGAGGATATGCCGGCATACGCATTCGTCTGAGTAAAAGAGCGGTAGAAAGTAATAATTCACGGGTATGTTGTGCATACAAAGTACCGGTCTCAAAATACCGGCCATTGACATCAATGGTATTAGTTACTGAATAGCGAAAGCCCAAAGGTCCGTTAAGTGCCCAATCCACCCATTCCGTGATGCCAAGCATCGCTCCAACAACCAGCGGTGCCCGGTTATAATCAATATTGCCATTATTTAATTCATAACTTGCTCCCTTTCCAGCCTTAGTCATACGCAGGCAATAATCAGCTCCATTCATCAACAGATTTAACTCAATATTTTTTAACATTGTGTAGCCTGAATTCGAAAGCGAGGGCTTATTGGCATAAGTACTCATGGAGAGAACTTCCGCAAAATAAGCATAGTTCATAAGAGCTCGGGCTGCTTGATAATAAGGCCTTTCCAGGCGTCCTCCATCAGGTTTTCCCGGTGCGAGGTTCGGATAATCTATAGGCCCCTCATTTGCCCGTGGATAAATAGTAGCTATAGCATCTAATAACCATAGGGCACGTTCGGCGTATGCTTCATTACCGGTAAGTAAATAGGTATTAACTAAAGCCGGCAGATCTGTACCTTCTAATTGCTTGATCGTCATTCCATTGGCGAGCGCAATAAAATAAAATTTTTTATTTGTTTCCGGATCTGACCAGCCTTTGCCATCGTCCTGATGAATAACATCAGGATATATGGCGCCATTACTGGCTTCTACATGCCTGGGGTCCTTCCATCCCCGCCATTTCATTTTTTTTTGGTGTACAGGATCAAGATCAAGGCCCAGCCCGTAAGTGTATATGGATCCAATAGCAGGAATTATTTTTTTAACAAAATTATAATCACGGGATACCCATGTTTCAGCAATTTTAAGATTCTCTGCTTTCAGTTTTTTTGCCCATTCTTCCTTTTCAGCACGTGAACGTGCTGCTGCAATCTCCTCCCTGTTTACAAATAGGAATGGACGTTCCGGTACCGCCACACCGGATAATTTTTCAAATTCAGCGGCACTTCTTACCTCTGAGTCAGAAGTAGGCTGGGCAGACAAAAATGCTGGATAAGCCGGAAACAGGATAAACAGAAGTAAAGATTGTTTATTAAATTTAATCCCAAATCTCATTTATTTAGTTTTAATAATTATAAAATCTATAACCAATTGATGACTTAGATCTGGTCATTTAAAATAGCCCCCATTTATTGATATTAGCATCAATGTTATATCCAATTCTCTAAAACTATCCAAGGACCGGAATTGTCAGAATAAGAATATCAGCGATACCTGAAGGATATTAAACAGATTGTTCTGGCTCTGTCACCCCCCATGAACCGCCAGATAGTTCGCTTCTCCCGTTTTAAAGATGTAATCAATGATCAGTCTCACTAGTTTGTATTGCATGACAGTCTGCTGAATAATCATAATTAAATTAAAATTGTCTTCGCTTATTATTTTACCTTATAGCGATAAACAATACGGCCTAAATTACCATGCTCATTTATACCTTCTATAATAACTTTATAATTTCCTATGCCATCGGCATTAAAAAATCCGGCCAAAGCTTTACCATCTGCATTAGTAACTACATGAGGGTTCCAGTAAATAGTGGTGCGCAGATCCGGAGCTGTATGGAGGGGTTTAAGAACATCATAGTCAGGTGAATAAAACTCACGGGTTTTATAAAATCCCTTCGGATTTATTTTTATAAGCCCCGGTGTATACGAATTACCTCGAAGAGTATAATCTCCCCGTTTCATAGTAATAACTAATACACCACCTACTCCCTTTGTTCCATAAATAGACGTATTTATAGCACTTTTTAATACCTCAATAGATTCTACATCCCCAGGATTAAGTAAGGATAAATAATCAGGTTCGACATCCATTCCATCCACAACAATGTGCATATTTGTTGGAAGCATGAAGGAAGTTGTAAGATTGCGGCTTAAGTAAGGAATGCCATCCCTCATTAGTAAGCCGGTAACCATCCCCTCAAGACACTGTGACAGATCAAAAGTGCAATGACTTAATTTGGCGCCGGTTATAATTGCATCTGCATTTCCTGCACCATTCAGATTAGCTGAGTTTTTTACATCTTGTTTTTCTGCAACAAAATTAATCTCATCCAGAAGGATACTGCCGGTACTCATACGCCGGAGTGAATCAAACTGGATCATGCTGTTTTTTAAATAGGCTAGCATTGATTTGTTTACATTTAATTCAGTATTCGCAAGGTTTTTATTTTTTGTTACCAGTTGTGCAGGGATCTGATCTAATTCTATTTGTACATTTTTTCGGTCTTTTTCCTTTCTTGCCTGTAAAACAATTTTTGTACTATCCGGAAAATAAAGATTGGTAAACCTGAATTCACCCTGAGCATCAGTAAGCGTATCTGTTAAGAATGGTTTTCCTGCCAGGTAAAACAGCATTACTTTTCCATTGGTTACAGGCTTTCCGTTAGATGTAACTTTTCCGCTCACACTTGCATTTTGCTCAGGCTGGTAAGCTAATGCAGGATATGTGTCCGAAAGGATGTTTTTCCATGCAAACCTTCTCCATCCCTGGGTAAGCATTAAAATATCAAGTTGTCTGATCTTATTTTCATCAACATCGGTAAAGAAATAGTTAGGCTGCTGGATATATCCTTTCAGGTCTGATGTAAGCAGGAGATTGGATAAGATAGTAGTTTCATTATCATCATCATAAGGAACTTTTGTTTCATCAATTACCGATACCGAAAAGCTCCCCAATACAGGTTTATTTTCTTTGTCTGTTACATTGAATGAAAGTTTGACCTTTTCTCGTTTCGAAAAATCCTGAGCGGAAATACTAATATCAATTTTAAGCTGTTTATCATTGTTGATGAAGACAAGCCGTTCTGCTATGGGCTCGTTTTGCGCCGAAAATAAAGTAAGATGCAGTATGCCTGCCGGAAACCTCTTTTTAGGAATGCTGGTATTGATACGTCCCCCTGTTAATTTACTTTTTGATACATAATGTATTCTATTATTGCTTTGAGCAATTAATGTAACTTCCTCATCGGATAAAGCCGCACTCGCAGTGATACTGATCATTAAATTTTCGGGATCATCATTCCCTGCTGATAAAACATAACCCTTAGGCTGAATGCCAGGCAGATTAAAACTTTTTTCAGACCCGTCTTCAAATGTTACATTGGCTTTATAAGTGGAACCTACCTGCGGACGAAATGCAAAGAAACCCATCCCATGATGTTCTGATTTAAACTCGGCGATCCGGTTATTCGTATTATCGGTTAAATAGCCATTTACGGATACAGCAAGTCCGTCAGCACCTAAAGCCTTAAAAGCTACTTTTGATCCCAAACCTGCTACAAGATCGCCACCTTCCGGAAAAAACTGAACATTTGCATCATTTGAGGTAGATTTTAACGGGAAACTTTTAGGAACAGAGCGATTATCATCTAGTTTAACATTGGTATTAATCCTTCCGGATTTTAGAATAAGGGGCTGATTATTTATAAATGTTAAACTTAAATCGCCCTGGTTATCGGTCTTTGCAATGCCCCTGGAAATGCTTCTGGAATTCAGCTGAACCTCATAATACACCTCTTTATTAGCTATAGGGTTTCCTTCAATATCTTTATAATTTATTTCGGCCTTTACTTTTTGGGAAGTGCCTTCTTTAGAAAAAATATAGTTAATCTCAGTTATAATGTTGTTTGTGAAGACATTTCCGATAGTGATCGTTTTATCAAAAAAATATTCTTCTCCAAAATTCCGCATCCAGTTTGTATAGGCCCTGATCCGGTAATTTCCCTCTTCCAAAGTATCTGAAAGTGCAAATTCACCCCATGCAAGTCCCACCATCAAAGGAAGTTTTAAGGTTTGCTTGACAGAGTCCCTGTCGTTTATAAGTTCTACATATAGGATCTTACTGAGATTTGAAGGTTGGTTCATCTCCGCCTGCACCACATAAGCTTTAAACCAGATATTATCGCCAATAGTATAATAAGGCTTATCCATGTGGAGGTGAACTTTTTCCTGAGGATTTGCTTGCCGGTATTTCTGAATCTGTGCAATGATCTTTTTTAATGGTTCATCATCTATAACAAAGCCATAAGCTAATTTGGCAAGAACTAACAGCAGGAAAAAGGTAAAAAATCTATTTTTCATGAATTAAAATGCATTTCAATTTACCAAAATTTGGAAGCTGTAAAATTCTTTTCAAAACTGAGGGCATAATCAGCGTATTATTAATTACATCTCCATAATAATATCCTGCTTTATTCCCCGATTACATATCTCCGGATAATCGTAATTATGTTCAAGTTGCTCACCCTGATAATCATCATTAAATCATTATTTATGAAGCATATTTGAAAATATCAATATTATTCCATCCTATACAAATCCCCATTCTTTAAAACTATCCAGGGATCAGAATTCCCATTCAGAATAAGAATATCAGCAATACCCGAAGGAAAATGAACAGACTGTTCCATTACTCCTTTTTCTGAAAATTTATGCAAACGGCCCTCAGCTGTGGCAGCCAGATAATACGTTTTTCCCTGATCCCGATATCCATCTGCTTTTAATACCCGGTCGTTCAGTGTCCTTTTGAAAATAACTTTCCCATCCTCGTCCAGAACATAAAACTGAAATCCCTCTGTGCCAACCAGAATTTCATTGTGACCATCATTGTTAAAATCACCATGCCGGATATCATTCACCTCTCCTCCAACATTCCGTGTCCAGGTTTCCTCAAGTTTGTCTTTATACCTGATCTGGCGGACCTCGTTTTGCTTGGTCCCTAATAATACAGAGGGTAAACTATTCTTTTCGTTCTTGTTTAAAACATGTGCGATTTTCCATCCCGGACCTCCTGTTTTTCCAGTGATCAATTCTTTATTTTTGATCAGCGTATAATAATAATATTCAAGGGCAAATATTCCTTCTTCTGCCCCATCACCATCCAGATCAGCATATTCCATATCTTCAATCCCATAGAAATACAGTGCGGTTTCATCTATAAGCTTACCCTGGAGGTCAAGTTCATACAGATACCTGAACTGGGTTCCCACCATGATACGGGGCTCTTTATCTTTACCATTTTTATAAGCAAGCCTTACATTTGTAATCCCTATTAAATTGCCTTTGTACTCTCTGTGGGCTGCATCATCAGGAAATTTATAATTCCACAGCTCTTTTCCCTTTGTATCCAGAACATGTACATACCATTTTTCCGTGGCTATAAAAATCAGATTACGATTTCCGGCTAATTGCATGCTAACTTCATTCACCCGGCCTTTGGCAGGGAAGGTCCACAAGAGATTTCCATCTGAATCAATTGCATTAACTGTCCCCCCGGTACTCCCCATTATGAGTTCATCTTCCTTATCTCCATTAAGATCGCCCCTGGCAGAGCTGCTCAACTCTTCATTCAAAGAATACAGCTTCTTCCATCCTTTAACAGAAACTGGTTTTAAAGATTGCTTATCTCTTGAGGAAGTCTCATAATCACTCCTGCTGAGCATTTTTTGCAGCTGCTGCGGGATTGATTTGTTCCATTGCAGCATACCTGAATCGATCGCACTTTCCTGTACAGGCTCTCCTGACTTGTTATACTTAACTTTATTTTTCAGAAGACCATATGTTTTCCATTGTCCGCTAATTGTATTCAGTTTAAAAAACACTGGTTCCGGGAAATTCAGACCCTTTGATCCGAGCTTTATATCGGTGACTGCTGCTATCACCAGTTCTGTATTCCCTATCAAATGAAAAGTACCGTTACTGGAAAAACTGTTGATGTTTATCATTCCCTTAATAGCCAGCCAATTGTTTTCTCCATCCCTGATTTTAATAAGTCTTTCTCCCAAACTTATAGATTGTACAGCATCCGTTTCTTTACCATGACTGGACAGGATATTAATAAATTCTGCTTTATCGCCAATAGCGTATCCTTTTTCAGGTATAATTTCAGTCAGTACCGTTTCATGGTCCGCATAAGGATAAGGGTAAACAGTTTTCCAGTATTTAATAAAATGTCCGTAAATATCTTTAAGCCTCAAATCAGCATTCGTATGGCTTCTTAGTTTCATGCTTACACCCTTTTGATCCACATGAAATGTATTCTGCTCTATTTTGGAGGTCCCAAGCGATTGCCATAAATTTTTGAGCAAAAAATTACCTGCTTCATTAAACTGAAGATCATCATAAATGATAAAGAATTTGCCTTCAGGACTTATGATGGTTCTATCCCAATTGGTACCATTATAGTCTGGTACTGAGCTGCGGCTGATACTGGTACCATCCAGATCACTAACCCATTCCAGCTTTGCCAATGAAGGTTTTTTATGCTGCTCGCCATCCTTTACAATTGCCAGTCCTGAATGATTTTCTGGTGTATTTTGAATATAATCCCGGTCTGTAAGAAACAATCGCCCCTTTGAACTGTAATTCAGGATCGTATTTCCATCCTGATGTCCGTGCTTTCCTGCTGAAAACCCATCCAGAATAAGGTAATTATCATCTAATCCGAAACCCGGCCTGAAGGTCAGTTTATGAAAGGTATCATGCTGTTCAACGCCCATTTTCCCTTTTGCCTGATTTTTCAGATCATTATAAACTCCAGGTTCTATCTGTTGAGCCTGAATTTTGGGATAGGTCATATTTATAAATTGTTCCGGATTGTTCGAAGCTGCAATATACCGGTGTATGGGATAGCTAAGATCCGGCATTTTTTGAGCAGGAAAAGGTCCTGTTCGGGTACGTTCAAGCAGGAAACTATATATTGGATCATGGTAATACCAGCTTGCTGCATTCAACAACTGTGAATGTCCCCAGGAGTATGCACTGCTCATGCCGAATGGATAAGTATCTCCGCCCCCGGATAAGGTACCGAGGTTATCGATCATCATGGAATGCAGATCCGCGCTGGGACGGAGACTTTGATTGATGTATTTAGAATTTCCGGTAGCCATGGCATAATCAATATATATCATCGGGTTATGAGCCAGATAATCGGATCCTTCGTCCATGCTGATATATGAGGTATTCCCTGTAAATATCCTGTCTCCTAAGTTTTTCCAGACCTGGACCTCAGGCATTGCATAATACTTTTCAAAATAATTACATGATCCAACAAGGGATATAGCCGGAAAGATCTCGTGGTTCCAGCGCGGACCAGCAGCTGAAGCACGCACCAGGTAATTATCGAGGGCGTTCGCTTTACAGGTAAGATATAAAGCTGCCAGGATCCTGATCCGTTCTTCTTCAGAGAATAATGGCGAAGCCTCCAGAACAGACCAGTTCTGAAAGATCTTTTCCCCCTGGATCCACATATTTTTTCTTGCACCCAGCTGGTTCAGTGCCTCTGATGGATGAGAGTTTACAAAATGTGCATAACCTAAAAGTAATTTTCTGTAAACTTCACCATAAGAAGGCATGGCTGTTAACTGATAATATTCACCATACAGTTTAATACCTGAAATCACTGCCAGCAATGCATCTGCGATTACTTCATTATCCTTTACCGGTTTAAGATCTCCAAGCAAAGCATCCGCTTTAATACTTAACAGGCGAAAATCTTCCTCAGAACTAATGCTGCTAGTCTTAAAATAAGCTTTAGTTTCTTTGGGGAGATTAACCTCCAGAAGCCAGGGAATAAGGGGGAACTTTTGTTCATTCAATATCGCCACTAAACGGTCTACCGCCAGGTTGGCGCCTTCGATATCTGATGCTCCAACACTGATAGTATTTCCCCCTGAACCAAAAGGATTTACCAGGGTTAACAATTGATAGCCACCCTTTCCAGGATAAATTGCATCCGCATAAGACATTCGCAATCCATAAAGTCGGGCCATTTGCTTATTGTTTCCTAAATGGCCTAATAGTATGGTATTACCGGACCATCCATTCATAAACTTCTCCGGGTCTGGAGTACCAAGCTCTGATTTTCCTCTAACTGCATTTTGCAGTTTCTTGCCCAAATTCTTCCAGCCCGGTTCATCAGGAACAATAATTTTTATTCCGTTAGAATTGGTAGACCTTTCTAAGATTCGTGGTGAGATATTTTTATATTGGGTTGAATCAGTTTCAGGCAAGAATTCTGAAACCATTGCGGACATGTATAGGCTTTTATCTATAACGCTTGCAGAACTGTTTAATTGACAGAGAAGTAAAATAAAACCGCCACAGATAAAGTATTTGTACATACGCGTCAGGTTAAATTGCCATGTTAATTATTTACTTTTTCTAAACATATCCTCGTAATGCGCTGAAGCCTGAAATATTCCTCCGCTGCGACTGTAAAAATCCTTGTCCAATTCGAAAACACCATCTTTTACCTGCATCCAGGGAGCGCCTGCAGCCGGGTGATACTTAACCATATTTTCCCAGTTCTTATAGTTCATATCCCCGTTGGTTTCCATTAGGCCCATCTCAATTCCAGGGAAGGGAGCCAGGCGAGCGGCCAGGTTTTTATGCCAGTCGATCAATATGGGATTAACAGTTAGATCGGCACACATGCAGGGAATGTTCCGGTCATGAGCGAGTTTGGCAATCTTCATGCTCATGCTCAGTGTTTTGGCAATGCCCTTCAATACCATGGCCGTATACCCCTGCTCCAGCCTTCTCAAGGCATCTGCCTCAGTGTGGACACTTTCATCTGCCCCTATCCGGATGCCGGTATCCCTGACATCTTCCTGGTTCATTTCGCTTAAAGGCTCCTCGAAAAGCATGATCTGGCTAAAAGCTCCGATTGACCTTGCATGATCCAGATAACGTTGAAGCGTTTCCTTTTTTTCATAGCGTGCATTGGCATCAATGGTGTAGATCAGTTTGCCATTGGCTGTATGATTTGTCCGGAGATCCTTAAGCGTATTATGAATTTGGGTAAGCCTTTCCATATCGCCTTTCAGCATCTGATCCTGGCTTCCTGGGAAACCGGCTTTGATCTTGATCACAAAGTATCCATGGTCTGCCGCCCGTTTCAGGTCCTGCATGGGCATACCGTAGGGAACCTGGAACATGATGGCTATTTTCTTGTTATGGTACCCTAATGCCTTCCTGTAAGTTTCGGGAATCATGGAATCAAAATCAGGGAATTTATTTTCGGCTGCATATAAAAGCCAGACGGCATTATCCACACTAACCAGGGAATTATAAATGAAATTGGGATTGACATCCTTCCTGCCGGTTAATCTTTTGCCTTCAGCTGTTATATCCGGTATTATTTGCTCAAGCAAATCGACCGGATCATTAAATTTTCTGTTTTTTAATAGCTTTAATGCGCTGTCTGTAAGAGCATACATCAATGCGTTTCCTCCAGCCTCGGAATGGGCTGCAAAAACATCCGGATCACCATACAAAACACTTTGTGTTGCAATACCTGTTTTACTGATCCCCGAACCTGATTCAAGCCTGGAAGCTGTTTGCCAAAGTTCGGTTAAAAACCCTCCTTTAAAACCGAAAGGACGGATGAGCATTTCACGCTCAAAATTGGAATCGGAATTAACTATCTGAATAGATTTAGTAGTATCCCGCATAAAATAATTCGCCTTATTTAAGTCTACACTACCGGATGCAGCCAATAAGGCAGCACTTTTAACAAACACCCTCCTATCCATTCAGAATAATTAATATGTCATTCTGAGAACAGAATGCCATGGTACGGTTAAACTCTTGCTGATGAAAGAAGTTCTTTTACAAAATCGTCATCTGTCAGGTGCGGATAAGCTGCGCATACACGGTCAATCTCCTTCATTTGTCCCTCTGATAGTTCTTCTTTTGGATTCAAACACCATCTGCCCTCCAAAAGCCCCTGTCTTCTAAGCACTTCATGAATTCCCGGTATGCATCCGTGAAAACTATGGGAAGGATCGAAAATGGCTGCGTTCATATCGGTCACCTGGATCCCCTTAGTCAATAGCTCAGCGATTCCCTCTCCGGTTTTTTTGCAGACCTTTATCTCTTCAAAAAGTTCAACTGCTGATCTGGTCCAAACAGCCCAATGCCCCAGAAGTCCTCCAACAAATTCCTTTTCAATTGTTTCCCCATTGATCTCAAAGCTGTAGGTTGTTAAAAGATCGGCGATAATATTATCGTCATTACCGGTGTAAAGTGCCACTTTATCCCGGCGGCTTGAATGACACACAGCTCTCACGACATCCAGAGTCTGATACCTGTTAAATGCAGCAACCTTTATCGCTTCCACATTATCGATCTCAGCAAATTCAAGCCAGAACTCATAGGTGAAAATCCTACCCCCAACACTGGGCTGCAGATAAAATCCAAATACGGGCATAACATCCGCTACAGCTCTGACCCGGTCAAGAATTTCCTTTTCAGTCAAAGCCTGGAGCCCGCCCATACTAAGGAGACCAATATCATAGCCGTATTTAACGGCCAATTCCGCCTCCTTAACCGCCTGTTCAACTGGTCCGCATATGCCTGCCACTTTAAGAAAGGGGCGGCTCAGACGGGCCTGATCCACCTCTTCAGAAGCCAGTCGCAAAACGGTTTCATACAGGTTAACTTCCGGATCCCTTATT
This sequence comes from Pedobacter sp., assembly GCA_036676435.1. Taxonomy (GTDB): domain Bacteria; phylum Bacteroidota; class Bacteroidia; order Sphingobacteriales; family Sphingobacteriaceae; genus Daejeonella. The sequence continues at coordinate 365,169 of JAKFCV010000019.1, forward strand.
TCAAACTGGGTGCTGTGCACCCCTACTGCTATTCCTCCAACCTCTGATGCAATATAATATTGCGTTAATCCTCTTTGCCGTTTCTCATCGAGTTCCCTTTCGGAATTCAATGCTAAGGGATGGGCCGGGATAATCGTTCCGGCCTGCAGCAGGTCTTTTTTATTTTGTGCTAATTTTTGTCCCATTACTAGAATTTTCCTTTTCTTTCCTGAAAGTGAGTTGGCTTATTAAGTGTCTTTCCGCCTTCTATTACCCAGCCTGAGGTCAGGTCGAGCATTTGCCTGATGGTTACTCTTGGATATCCGAATAAGCGGTGCGCTTCTGATGCATTGCTTAATAATGCTGTGGGCTGGATTTCATTAATAAACACAGGTTCTCGGTCGAAGAGCAATCCAAACTGCTCAGCCAGCCACCGCACGGAAATAGTTTCAGGTCCTGTAACGTTCAAAATCTTTGCCGGTGAGGAACAATGTTTCAGTGCCCGGATCGCAATTTCATTTGCATCACCCTGCCAGATTACATTCACATTTCCAGTGGTAAGATCCACCGGCTTGCCTTCAAATACGGATTTAGCGATCTCTAACAATACACCATATCTAAGATCAATGGCATAATTAAGCCTATAAATAAGCATTGGAATGGAATACTTTTCAGAAAAGTATTGAAATACACGTTCCCTGCCTAAACACGATTGTCCGTATTCTCCAACCGGAGCTACAGGATGGTCTTCAGATAAACCTCCCGATGAAACGGGTGTAAAAGGGTACACGTTTCCTGTGGAAAATGCGACAATATTTGAATTCTTATAACGTTCAGCCACCCTGCCCGGTAAATAAGCGTTCATGGCCCAGGTAAAAGCCTCTTTTCCCGTAGTACCAAATTTATTACCAGCAAGATACAGGATATTCGCTGCGTCGGGCAAAGCTGCAAGCTGACTTTCATTCAGAAGGTCGGTGGAAATAGTTTCAATGCCATCAGCCTCCAGACTTGCTCTTGCCTCCGGATCAGAGAAACGTGATACGCCTATTACGCGCTTTTTCAGACCAGCCTGGTCAATAGCCTGTTTGGCAAGTTTAGCCATGCTCGGTCCCATCTTTCCGCCCACACCAAGGATCATTATATCTCCTTTAATATCACGGATATCTGAAAGCAATGCATCAGAGGGCATCAATAATTCCTGTTCCTGTAATTCTAATTTGGTCATCTTAACGGTAAGTATATTTGAAAAATAATTTTTTATTTAATCCGTGCAAATTAATCAGCCGGGGTTTAATTGGAAGGCGAAAATTCAAAAGCATTTAAAATAAATTCTCCTGGTGTAAACAAAAATAAGAAGGTAAAGCTTACTATTCAAAACCTGATATGAATATGAATCAGATCTAATCCTTCGTGCATTAAATATACGTTTACGTACCCGAAATACAAAAGCAATTAAAAATAAATAGCATCTTGAAACTTCTATTGTAGAATCAATTTTTTTACGGATTGGTTTGAGACAGATAAGTTAGCGCCTTCCTTACACTTCCCTGTTCCTGAAGGATTTCTTTAGCCCTCCCATAATCCGATAAATCGCTTTTGCTCATCAGCATTCTCACGGCCCGGTCGATGATCTTTGCGTTTATAAGTTTGACATTCACCATTTGATTGTCTTCTACCCTGCCCAGCTGAATCATAGTGGTGGTACTAATCATATCAAAGATCATTTTTTGTGCCGTTCCGCATTTCATACGTGTGCTCCCGGTAATAAATTCCGGACCTGTAATTACCTCAACCGGAAATTCAGCCCGGGCTGCTATCGGAGAACCGGGATTACTCACTATGCAAGCGGTTGTAATACCATTTTTCTGACATTCGATTAAGGCCGATAATACAAAAGGTGTGGTGCCGCTTGCCGAAATACCAATAACAATGTCCTTTTCCGAAACATTTTTCTCTGAAAGCATGCGCCATCCGGCATCTGTTTCATCCTCTTTTTCTTCAAGGGCTTTAATAAGGTGTTCTGTGCCGCCGGCAAGTATAACATTCACCATATCCGGATCTACCCCGAAAGTTGTTGGAAGTTCAATAGCGTCTAAAACCGAAAGGCGCCCCCCGCTCCCGGCACCCAGATAAAACATCCTGCCACCCTCTTTTAATTTTGAAACAACGGCATTGATCAGGGAATTAAGTTGAGGCAAAGCTTTTTCTATAGCAAGAGGAACCCTGTTGTTTTCCGTATTGATATGAGAAGTAATTTCTTCAATTGTCATTTTTTCTAAATCACGATAACTTGAAGACTGTTCGGTAAGTGGAGTCATAGGATTACAATTAATATTTTCTACAGGAATATCAGGGCTTTGCTCTCGCATTCAAAACTATTTTGCCGGGATAAAAAGAAACCGCTCCGGATAAATATCCGGAGCGGCTGATAAAGGCATTCAGGTTTATTAAGGGGTTATTGTAAGAGAAATTTCTTTTACCACCTTTTTCTGATCATCAATGGTACTGTTTGAAGCTACAAAAACAGCTTTATAAGTACCTGCTTTTGCATAAGTATAACGGTATTCGGTCATAACCGGGTTTGTTATACCTCTGATGGCAGTTGACCAGTCTGGTCCAAGATCAACCTTATCAATGCTGATCGCCTTACTGATTGCCCAGTGTTCGCTCAATGGATCATTGAAAGGACTGGCAGGATCAAAAGCTACAAAAGGCTTAAAGACTGCTGCCGGCTGGTAAGCGGGGTCGCGAGGATCGTAGATTGGACTTTTCGGATCAAAGATTGGATTAGTAGGATCGAACTGCGGCAAACCTGCATGCAGATAAGTATTACCCTGAAGTGTAAGCCTGGTTGCTGAGACAGATGATAATACCGGAGCTGTAGCCTTATTATCATCAACTATTCTAAATCCTGCGCCTGCCTGATCTGCGATTGTAAGCGCCAGCGTATTATCCAGTAATTTATTACTGTTTATAGTAAATGACTGAATAAACCATTGACGTGCAATACCGTTAACAGCCTGTGGCTTAGTCAGATAGCGGAAAGCTATATAAATCGGCTTGCCAGGAAGAAGCAGATCAGATATATCCTTTACTCCCGAAGCAAGTAAAGTAGCACTTGTACCTAAAGTAAACCTGCTGGTGATATCTACCCATGTAGCTGCTTTGACCTTTGCAAGACTGCTGTAATCTCCGCTAAAGTTAGTTGAAGCCCAGATAGAAACCTGGTTAGCCTGTGTTCCAAGCTGTACACTGCTATTGAAAGACATTGATGCACCGCCTCCTGCCACATCAATAACCCGGCCTTCATTTGAGCTATACTCCTTTAATAATTCGCCTGAATAGAAAGATATCATCTGGGCATCACCACCCGTTACGTTAAACTTAACTACTTCCCCGGCTTTGTAGGTATTTTTTTCCGTCGTAACATCAAAAGCTGGTGCTTCTGCTTCGAGTATCGGCTTGTCGCAGGATGCCATTAAAAGCACACCCAGGAACATACTATAGTATTTTAGTTTCATGATCTTTAATTAAAATTTGAATTAATCCCAACCCGGGTTTTGCACCATTGATAAATTTGCAGTGATCTCAGCAATTGGGATAGGCATAAACAGGTCCCTGGAGCTCACATTTGTGTAATACTTCACAAAAAATTGACCCGGGCTATCCTGCTGTAATTTATTCCCCATATCCTGGTTGACCTTTAAAAATATACCCCAACGGATCAGATCAGCTTTTCTTAAGTTTTCATAATTAAACTCTCTCATTCTTTCATCCTGAATAGCTGAAAGGAAAGATTCTTTTGACGATGGATTTAAATTCCCGTCCTCAACTTTATATACCTCAGTACTTGCTGCTGCACCGCTGCCTCCTCCCCCTGTTATGGATACAGATGGAGCTGAGGTATATTTTCCTTCCTGAAAATAGGTAACTCCGTTTACATCACGGTCAAGAGTAATGGCTGTAACTTTTCCACCTGTTATTGTAGCGATTGCCGTAGCACCGCTTCCGCCACCGCCTGTGAAAGTGACAGTTGGGGCAGTAGTATAACCTGACCCTCCATTAGTTACGGTTATCGTTTTTATACCGGTTGACCATGCTCTTCTTCTAACCTTATTAAATGCTTCAACAGCATCCGCAGTAGGTCCCTTAAGCTCATTCTCAGCCTCGGCATACATCAGGAGAATATCTGAAAATCTTAATAAGACAACATTCTGAGGAGTTGTTGTCGGACTTTTTGGAAGCAGGGTCTCATATTCTCTCCTCCATTTTGCTGGTCTCATTAAATTCTTTGCATTCTCATTTACAGGTAAGGAAGCCAGTGTTTTAGCACCGTTTGCTCCTGTGGCAGCATAAGAAAAGTGGGCAATACTAAACCACTTACGATTATCGCCGGGTTCAAATATGTTATATAACTTAGATGTTATACTCATGTAAGAGTCACCCCTTCCGGTGTTCGGATTAGTTGCTGCAGGACCGTTGATCCATCCGTTATTTCCGGTTTCCACATACTGGTCTGTACGGTTTCCATAAAATTCAACTTCCCATATACTTTCTTTTACATCATACTTATCACCTGCCAGATTCATAAAGATCTGTGGATAACTCGGATTAAGTGAATGACCGGCTTCTGCATCGTCCATTACCATTTTTGCCCATTTACTGGCTTCAGCATATCTGGTTTTATCCTTCAAAGGCTCTCCGGCCATGTGCAGATTGACCCGTGCCAGTAAACCGCGAACGGCTGACTTGCTAACCGCACCGCCATAATTAAGAGTTCTGATGCCCGGGACTAAAGCTTCTGCAGCTACCATATCCTTCAGGATCTGTGCATAAACATCCTTTATAGTTGAACGCGGGATATCTACATCGATAACAGATGTTGTCGGCGTGATTTTCAAAGGAACCCCGCCGTAATACTGAACGAGAGTAAAATAAAAATAACCTCTTAAAAAAAGCATTTCACCTCTTATGGCATCTCTGCGCGCCTGTGGGATAGCTGTATTCTTATCTACATTAGCCAGAACAACATTTGCCCGGTTAATTCCTCCATATAAGTTTGACCACAGCCCTGCATTATACGGATCCGCGGAAGAATAGAAATAGTTCCATGGCCCTGTTGTAAGAGTGGCTCTGTTCATATATCCTTCATCTGCATGCCATGCCAGCAAATAATTGGCATAGGTACCGTGCAGCCCCCCGGCACCCAGATGATGATAAACACTTGCGCGTGCATATTGTAACTGCGCTTCAGTTTCATAATAATTCTCCGGATTCAGAAAGTCCGTAGGTTCTGTTTCCAGAAATTTCTTGCATGAACCCAGGCTCAGCAGGAAAAGTAATGCGAGTAAATAATATTTTCTTTTCATTTTCTATCAATTAAAACTGTTATTAAAATGCCGCTTTTAAGCCAAAGGCGATGGTTGGTGCTTTTGGATAGGAAGAATAATCATAACCCGGAGTAAGCGTGTTATTACGGGTTGAAACTTCAGGATCCATACCGCTGTAGTTAGTCCATGTAACCAGGTTCTGTGCGGAAACATTAAAACTTAAACTGCTTAAATAGGCACTCTTTATAATTTTAGATGGGATAGTATAGTTTAAAGCAACTGTTTTCATACGTAAGAAGGATCCGTCTTCAACAACTCTTGATGAATGGAAACCTATTGGCCCCTGACCCCTGGTACGGTAGTTCGCGTTGGTAGGATTCTCCGGAGACCAGCGGTTTGAATAACTGGCAAACTGGTTGATATTGCCAAATCCATTACTGTTACCTTCCAGAAGAAGTCTGTTGGCATTGTAAATATCATTTCCATAAGACCATTGAAAAAACACATTCAGACTAAGCGCCTTATAACTGAAGTTATTCGAAAAACCACCGGTATGAATAGGCTGACCTCTGCCAATGAATGTTAAATCAGCATCGTTCATGATACCATCGCCGTTCATATCCTTGTACTTGATATCCCCTGGCTGTATTGTATTTCTTACTGCACCATTGGTTGGAACAGATGGCTTCAGGATATAAATGCCCGGAGAAGGATTATTAAAATCCTCATACTGGTAGTTACCTTCCCATATATAACCGATCATCATTCCCGCAGGCTTGCCTATTTCAGCTACATATAATGGTTTATTAAACTGTGAAACATAGGATGCATTACTTGGCAGACTTTGCTGACCGCGGGTTAATTCCATTACCTGGTTCTTATTGAAACTAATGTTCAAGTTACTTTCCCATGTGAAAGATTTAGATGAAACATTAACGGTATTTAATGATAATTCAAGTCCGTCATTTCTAAGTTTACCAATGTTCTTCACTGCTGATCCAAACCCGGTTGAAGGAGGAAGGGTAGCATTTAACAAGAGATTCTCAGTGTTTTTTCTGTAAAGACCAACTTCCAGGAAGATCCTGTCTTTTAATACTCCAATCTCATACCCCAGATCTACGGTACTTACTTTTTCCCATTCCAGAGCAGGATTACCTACCGCTGATATGTAAATAGCGCCGGTTGGCGTTGAATTATTGAAAGAATATCCGTCGAGGTTCTGCTGCAGACGGGCATAAGTATCAAAATCGCCAACCCTGTTATTACCCGTGCTGCCATAACTCATTCTCAGCTTTGACGTTGAAATGCCAGGTAATATCTTTTCAAAAAATCCTTCCTTGTGCATATTCCAGGCAAGGGCAGCACTTGGAAAATATCCCCAATGATTGACAAATTTTGATGAACCATCGGCCCGGAAAGTACCGGTGATGATGTACTTGGATTTATAATTATAATCCAGCCTGCCTGCATATGAAGCCATAGTATTACGACTTGAGCTAGAATTTGCATTATAGGCAAGTCCTTCTTCAAGACCATCCATACCTAAGTTTTCATTTGGCAGCAACCTTCCCCCATATCCTTTGGCAGATGAGTTCATACTGTTTATTGCAAAAAGCGCCAAACCCGTAACTGTATGATCTTTATTGAATGTCTTCTTATAATTAAGTGTACTTTCATTTGAGAAACCATTTGAAAGAACATTATTAATAGAGCCGTTCACTCCATTCACATTGTTCGGACTTGGTCCGCCCTGTGCAGTTTTTGAATTGTAAAATCTCTCAATTATTGCTTTAGTATGCCTGATACCTGCTGAGGTTTTAAAAGTCAGATCTTTATTAAAAGAATAGCTTGCATAACCAACGGCATCTATGAGGCTTGATATATTATAAGAATGCTGATTTTCCAGATCTATAAAAGGATTGACCCTGAAATCCGAAGCATTCATAGCTTCATCATCAATTGCGTCCGCAAGAAGGTCATCATTTGGATTTGGAGAGATCGGACGGTATAACCATGCACGTGACAATGCAAATGCGGTTGGATTACCCGAGGTAAGAGCTCCCTCATTGATCACCTGACCAAATTGCTTCACTCCGCTGTAATTACCTGTTAAACCAGCCTTGATCTTATTACTTATTGTTTGATCAATGGCTAACCTTCCTGAGTAGCGGTTATATCCTGTGTTTATTATCGAACCTTTCTGATCGAACAGGGAACCTGAAATTGAATATTTAGTCTGTTCAGTTCCGCCTCTCAGAGCAATATTGTAATTCTGGATGGCTCCGGTCCTTAAAACATAGTCCTGAAAATCAATGCCTTCTGCATTCCTGTAATCCTCCAGAGTCTTGCCATTGGCAAAAAATGCAGTGGTAGTACTTGCCAATGGATTCAATTCGGACTGATATTTAATAAACTCATAAGGGCTCATTAATTCCATTGGTTCTGGGACTGCCTGGAAGCCTACTGAACTTGACAGACTAACCACAGGCTTGCCAACCTTGCCGCGTTTAGTTTGAATAAGTATAACCCCATTTGCTGCCCTTGAACCATAAATAGCAGTCGATGATGCATCCTTCAGGATCGTCATAGACTCAATTTCTTCTGGATTTATAGTTGCAGGATCGGGGTTCTCAACCGGAAAACCATCAATAACATACAGGGGTGCGGTACTTTGTGTCAATGATCCGGCTCCTCTGATTACAATATTTATGCCGCCACCGGGCTGACCGTCTTCTGCATTAACCCTCACGCCTGCTACACGGCCTGCCAGAGCTTCTGCAAATGAACCAACCGGAGCTTTCATCATATCGTCAACCGGTACAACACCTACAGAGCCTGTAAGATCAGGTTTAGCTACAGTACCATAACCAATAACAATAACTTCAGAAAGTGAAGTTGCATCACTGGTAAGGGTTACATTAACAGTTGTTCTTGCACCTACAGTAATTTCCTGGGCTTTAAATCCTAAAAACGAGAAAACTAAAACATCAGTATTTTTTGCCTGTATACTAAATTTTCCATTAGCAGCAGTTGTAGTACCTGTCCCGGTTCCCTTTACCCTGACACTTACCCCCGGTAATGGCACACCACTGGGAGCTTCGTAAACAGTTCCAAGAATAAGCCTGGAACTCTGAGAAAATGCCCGTCCCGGTATCAGGGAAACGAGAAAAATCAGCATGACTGTTCCCATAATAAACGGGAAATGCCATAAGCCCTTTTTGTTTTTGTAAATTTTAAGCATAATTATAATTTAGTTAAAGTTTAAAGTATTCAATTTAAGAAGGTATTCACTTCGGGTACGCACCCGTACTCAGGGCGTGTGCGTACCCGAAATTCTTTTGAAAAAAAGGTATCCTGTTAATACCTGCTAATAATAATTTAATGTACGTGTATATTGGTTAGTGACGCTTTTATAAATCTCTATAAACAAAACGGGTAAAAAAAATATTAATCGGGATAGTTATCAACATATATTGTTTAAAATCGATACAAGAACCAAAAACCAATTAACACCCTTTAAACTGAAATTTCCCTATATGTATTATAAATTAACCTATTGAATAATATAACCAGGATCATTTGCTCCTCTTAGCCCCTACCTTCTTCATAACCTGGTGAACTGCACTGAAAATTTTATCTTCCACCCCATCCGCAAAGGGTCCCGGCATACCATAATAGATCATGCTGCTTTCGGGTTCATAACCCCCTTCAACCAGCATCCTGTTAACAGGTATATAACACATCACCTCATTGCTGTAACCGGAGACAAATAAATTTTCTTTCGGATAAAGCTGTTTTGCCTTTAAAGCATATTCTACAACTACCTCACCGCTTAAAGCAAGCATGGTCAGATCATTTCCAAAACGTATGGCCTGCACCGGATATGGATATCGCGTAACATTCCAGCCTTTATTATATGCTTCCAGCATAAGCATGGCCCTGCGCTGAAGAAAAATATTGCTGCCTGATATATCCTTTTGATAAATTTCAGCATTAAAAGGAAGGAATTCAAGTTCTGTGATCTTATAATCCGTACGTATCGGGCCGGTAACCGGCCTTGACGGACCTTCCAAAGCTTTCTGTACAGACAGGGCAAGCGTTTTTCCATGCTCCTCTGCTAATTTAACCGTGCCGCGGGGATATGGATTTTGATCTCCACCGCAGCCCATCATAAACATTGCTGTAGCACCGGGATATGCTTTTTCCAGTTCTATCTGAGCAAAGCCTGCGTAGTCGCCATTGAAAAGATAGTTATCACCCTGAATGGTCGTATTATGGCAGGCATATAAGAACAATACAGCTTCTAATTTTCCCTCCGGAGAGGCAACCTTTAAAACAGGAACATCGTGATCTACAGGTCCGTTTCTGTTAACCCCATTAATAATTCCTTTATCAGTCGGCTGACGACGGTTCATAGCAAAACCGGCTGTTCCGTGTGCGGTTGAAACCTTCATGGGTTTCAAACCCGCAATTGCCATGTCGATCAGCGCGATCAGATCCTGCGAAAGCTGCTTGGTATAAGCGGCTACAAGCTGCTGATCAGATGAACTATAATCAGCTATCATGCTTAAGCTCGGCCATATCATTGGCCCGGAATGGGTATGCGAAGAATTGAGGAGCAATTGAGACCGGCTTATTCCATACTTTTTAAGTAATTCTTTGGCCACATCCTCAGAGACTTCATGAGATAAGCCCAGAATATCGGTTGTTACAATTATTACACGATTACCAGGAGTTTCCTCAAAAACCATGGCCTTAGCCCAGAGATCATGAATTTTCCCTGCTGCCGGTTTGTCCCGGTTGGCATATCCGCTCAAAAATGCTTTTGACTGGGGAGTAATTATTTTTCTGGCAATGCCAACTTTGATATCAGCAGAGTAGGCTGAAGTTCCAAGCAGAAAAAATGCTATTATTAAATATAAATATCGGGTCATACTTCTCATTTTGCTATCGGCCATGCAAGGGTCAACTATTGATTATTTCTTAAGCGCGTTCTTAATACTTTCAGCATTTTTATAGGTCTTTTCTATAGCCGTAACGATAGAATCCATATCAGACCTGCTGCCCAGAAGCATACTTTGTGAAAACCATACGGCTTCACTGCATAAGGCATCGTTTTCCGGGCATTGATTTTTCTCTTTGAATTTATTAAAGTCGAGCATTTCCTTTGGATACATTTTCTTATAGTTCTTTGATTGAAATGTATCATTGAGATATGGCTGCGAGTTTAAAGTGCTTACATATCCGCCTCCGCAGGGAACATTTTCAGCTCTGAGGGATTTCATGAAGTCTGTACGGGATAATCCTTTGAACTCCGCTTCCTTATAACGGAAGGAGAATAGATGAAAGGACACCCGTGTAGCACTGTCATAAAGCTTATAGGGAACAATCCCAGGGATGTTTTTTATTTTCGATTTCAGGTAGGTTGCGTTTTCCTCCCTTGTGGTGGTTTGTGCATCCAGTCTGGCTAATTGGGCCAATCCGATCGCAGCCTGGTATTCTGTAAATCTTACTTTATTTCCCTGGATGATACTGCCTGCCCCTACCACTCCGATATTGCTTCCGTAGGGCAATCCATAATTGGAATATGAAAAACAGCGGTCAATCAGGGCCTCATCATTGCTTACAATTGCCCCTCCTTCGCCAATAGGCAGATTTTTGGAATTCTGAAAGCTGAAACAGCCGGCGTTGCCAATTGTACCCGCTTTCTTATGATTGATTTCGGTTAAAAGTGCCTGGCAGGCATCTTCAACCACCAGCAGATTATGTTTTTTTGCGATAGCCATAATCCTGTCCATATCAGCCGGCATGCCTAAAATATGCACGGGCAGGATCGCCCGGGTACGGGATGTGATCTTAGCCTCGATCTTCGAAGGATCGATCTGGAAAGTATGCGGATCAACATCTACGAAAACCGGCATGGCACCATTTACCAGTATGGCCTGGATAGTGGCAATGAATGTATATGGAGGGACAATAACTTCATCACCCGCTCCAATATGAAGCTGATTTAAGGCGGTGATCAGTGCATTTGTTCCGTTAACCGTAGTCAAAGTGCGCTTAACGCCTAAAGCAGCAGACCAGGCTGTTTCGAACTCCGTAACAACAGAGGCACGCGACCATACCCCACTTCTCAGTACCTCTATCACACGTTTTTCATCTGTTTCAGGAATCCAGATCGGCCATTTTATCCAGTTAGCCTTATTCCAGGCGGCCGGGCCGCCCAATATGGCTGAACTTGAAGCATTTGTGCTGTGAGCAGCAAAAAGCGAAGGTGCTGCATGCAAGCCAAGAATAGTTCCCAGGCCAGCTACTGAACTTTGCATTATAAATTTACGTCTTGAAGAATTTTCCATCCCGTTTATTATTATTTTGGTTCTCCGCAAGGAGTAATATATGGTTCAATTTAATTTAGCAATCTATAGTATTCTTTTCTTTTATCAATGAAGCAATGTATGCTTAGTTGGAATATGTTTCAGCACCTGGTCAATAAACTGATAGGCTTCCATTCTCACGGAGGGCGGAAAATCATGAGCGGCCTCAGGATATCTTACCTGCAAATTATCCCCGGCTTTAAAAAGCTGATAAACAGGCAATGCGGCAGCTATTCCCTTTTTCACCCCTTTTACATCGAAATTCGAATCATTTAATGGAGAATTAGAAAAAAATGGCCTTGGAGCCAGGGCAGCAATTATTTCATCAAAATCAAAGGGAATCAGATCTGCATCAAGTTTGTATTTATCGCGGATCAAAGGCATATAACGGGTCTGAGCCCATGGGCCAAGCCTGCCGCCGTATTTTGCTGACGCTTCTGTTCCTATATTATAATAATCAAATAATGTCCAGCCGCAGCTGGATACGATTACTTTTAGGCGGGGATCAAATGCTCCGGCAAACATAGCATTATGCCCGCCCAGGGAATGGCCGATAACTCCTATACGCCCGGGGTCAACTTCAGCCCTGGACTGTAAAAGATCGACGGAACGGATATGATTAAAAATCGCTTTCATGCTAGCCGATTGGTACCGGTCTGTTTCAAAATCATAATCCTTCATATCCCCAAAGCTGGGATAATCCGGGGCGATTACAATATATCCCCTTTGGGCCAGCTCTTTAGCATAAGAACGGTTTGCCTTCGGGCTGATGCCGCTCAAAACCATCTTACCTAAATCATCTGTGCCATGGAGTACAAGCATGGCCGGAAGCTTTTTAACTATACCTGTCTGAACAGGCAGATAAAGCAGTGCTGTAAGATCTTCGTTTTCGGCAACGGTGAATTTTATTGTGTAACGTATGTGCCCATCTTCCCTGAGGCTATCGAGATATTGAACATTGAAATCCGGCAAATTCGACCGGGATGGTAATTTACCCATGGCCTCCTGCATTCCGTTCAGAATCTGAAGACGTTTTTGCTCCCATTCAACAGGATTTCTGATAAGCCTGGCCTGACGGGCCGGATTAATATAATACAGCAGACTGTCACCAGGGCCAGATTTTGCCTGAACCGGGAGAAATAAAAACAGTCCTGCAACTAGGCACAGCTGGAAAAATTTGAAAGACATGCGTTTTAATTCCATTATCCGGTTTTTCAGTCGAAATGTATTAATGATCACAGCCTTAATTAAGGCAACATAAATTTAAGTTAAACCTAACCGTTTACGTACCCGAATATAGTAATATTTTATTTCAAAACAGATTAAAGAAAAAATTTGCGATTTAAATCCATCCTAAGATTAATACTTCTTCCTATTTAAAGCCCAGCGGATCCCATTTATTAACAGTTTGCGGAACTGCATATTTTGGAAATCATCCGGATAACCCAATGAGGTATAAAAAACCCGGCTCTTATTGGCCATACGCGTCCATGCTATCGGTTCAAGCCTGTCGCCCGCCCTGCCGGTCAGCAATACCACAGATCCACTGTCAAGAAGCGGTGATACAAGATATAAATTACCCGTGCTATGCCATCCGTCCGGATCAATTCCCTTAAGTATGGGATGCTTAATTAAATTCTGCTGAGGAATAACATCAGTACCCAATTCTGTCGGACCATATCCCCTGTTTTTACACCCTAAAATTTCGGAGACAAATCCTTCCCAGGTCGCATAACCCGCTTTCGGAACATCCGGGCCCTGAAGGGTAAAGGCATGATTGGCCGTTCTTATTCCAATCAGGGGCTTCCCTTTTCCCAGGTATGCCTTAATTGTCTCAAGCTGCTGATCTTGTAAAGCGACTCGCCTGGAGAAAACAACCAGGAGGTCTGCCTTTGAAAGTACCTCAAGACCCGGGAAGTAAAATGAAGTTCGCTCACCACGGCCCAGAATCACATTAACTTCAAAACCATGTTCGCGTCTCAGCAGTTCAGCAAATTCCGGAATTGTCTTATGCGCCTCATAATTGTTTGGATCTTCACTGATCAGGAATACAATACGGAACTTTTTGCGGGCTGGAACTGATAAATCTGAGGGGTATGCCGTTTCAGAAACGGTTAAAATCATACAGATCAGCATAAGAATTTTAGCCAGCCACTGCTTAGGCCGCTTGTATTTAATCGTATTTGTTTCTGTCATTATCTTAAAATCGAAATCAGGTTTATTTAATAATAATATCCGGCGAGGTACGACCCAATATCCTGTCGATAAAAGCATATGCTTCTTTTCGGTTTTCAAGCGGGAAATCATGCTCAGCAGCCGGATAACGAACCTGAAGCATCTCCTCCCTGTCTAGTTTGCGATAGATTTTGCTCGCCAGCGCTATTCCTGCTTTTACACCTTTAACATCAAAATTACTGTCGTTCAGGGGAGAGACCGAAAAAAAAGCACGCGGAGCGATGGCTGATATTACATCATCGAAGTTAAAGGGGATCCGGTCTCCGTCAACCTTATATTTTGTTGCCAGCAAGGGCATATATCTTGGTTGCGCCCATGGCCCAAGCCGCCCGCCATACTTTTTTTCAGCTTCCTGGCCGATACTGTAATAATCAAATTGCGTCCATCCGCAACTGGAAACCACAACTTTTAGCCTGTCGTCAAATGCTCCTGTAAACATTGCATTATGCCCGCCGAGGGAATGTCCGATCACACCGATCTTTTCCGGGTCAACATCAGCCCTGCTTTGTAAAAGATCCACACTTCGCATATGGTTAAAGATCCCTTTCATCGTACCCGATTCATACCGGTCATGATCAAAATCATAATCTTTTGAATCCCCGAAGCTGGGAAAATCAGGGGCGATAACAACATATCCTCTCTGCGCCAGTTCCTTTGCATAAGCAAGGTTGACATAAGGTCCCTGCCCGTCAACACTTCCCTTTCCTATATCCTCCGTCTGATGCAGGGCAAGCATTGCAGGAAGTTTTTTCAAGGGGCCTTTCTGAATGGGAACGTATAAATAAGCCGGAACCCGTTCATTTGGGGCTACGGCAAAATTTATGGTATAGCGGGTATAGGTTTCCTGTTTCAGGCTGTCGGTTACCCGGATATCAAGCGGGGGCAGATCCCCGCGTTCCGGAAGTTTACCCATCGCCTTTTCCATATTCCTGAGAATACCGGCCCGCTTTCTGTTAATCTCACTGGTATTCTGGGCTGAGCCGGAAAACGAAAGAAATAAGAGAAGTGTTAAACAGGAAATGCAGCCCCGCATATTTTTGCTTTTCATATTCAGAAATTCTTAAAGTTTAAAATATAAAAGTTTTATCAAATCCAATAATCTCCTTCATCATCCTCCTGGGGAATATATTTCAATAATTCCGGTTAACAAACATTCCAAATAAGCTTATAATTAGGTACTGAGCCCGGCGCAATGCGCTTTGACATTGTTTTTCTATGCCCGGATTGATCTTCCACCTAACCCGTCCATAGTTTCATGAGAAAATACAAGGTTCCGGGGTTTTAGAGTCAGACATGGATGCCTGACTCTAAAAGATTGAAATAAAATGCATCCTCTGTTATGCATTGAATGTAAGATGTGATCGGAACCTAAAGCAAATCCTTACTTGTTCACCGGCGCCCAGTAAGCGCAATACCCTTCAGCACGTACAGGTCCTTTGAACAGTAAACATCCACCGCAGGCCTTCCCTTCTGCAGGAGGCATGTAAAGTGCGCAATTGCTGCAGGTACTATCGGGGATCGGTGACTTATTGACATAAGCCAGTTTCTTGCGCTTTTCAATTTCAGCCGGACTAACACCGGTCATATCATCACAGGGATTTTTCTGGACGGCCTTTACATCCTGTGCTTTAACCGTCTTTACCGTATCCTGGGCAGCCGGCTGTGGATTTTCCCCTGGAGCCTGTCCAGACCCTTCAGGGGGAACAGGAGGTTTCACCTGTGCAAGTGTGGTCATCGAGCCACATCCTAAAATCGCAGCTCCCCCAACAAGAAAGCTTCCCGCGTAAATGTATTTAGTGATGAATTTCCTTCTTGAATATAGTTTATTCTTCATTTTCAATTGAATTAGTAGAGCTTTTTCAGTTCGCCTAAGGCAGGCAAAGCTGCTGCGGCGGAATCAGTTTTTATGTTCTTTAATGCTTCCTTTAATTGATCTGTGGATGCAGGCGATTTGTTCAGGCCTTTCACCAAACCTTTTACGGCAGTTAACTGCCAGTTAGCTGTTACGGAAGGATCGGTTAACATATTCAGATATGCCCTCACCTGTTCTTTCGAATTACGCGCGCCGATTATATAGGATAGATCATCCAGGAATAAACTTTTCCATGCTTCCTCCTTCTGTAAGAAAGCATTCTGATTAAGTGCTTTAAGCATTTCAACAGAAGAACCTTCATCAGAACTTAACACTGCAGTCCTGAACCAGGGGTCCTGCCCGTATTTTGTAATTATTTTGGCATAGGTTGGCAATACTTCTTTGCCTTTAAATTCTCCTAAACTAAGAGTCGCCTGAAAAGCCACCCTTGCCGATGGATCATTGCTCATCTGAATGATCTTTGGCAATAATTCAGGGAAACGCTCGGCCAGCATGATTGCGTTCTCACGAACTCCTTCCGAAGGATCCTGTAGAGCGAGTCTGACCGTCTGCACATCAAGTGAATTCAAACCTTCAAGAACATATAATATATGCACCCTTGCCCTCGCATCTTTAATTTTTGCGAATAAAGCTTTTGCGGCAGTTACTACAGATTTATCCTGACGCTCCAGGAGCAGGCGCTGTGCCTGTGAACGCCACCAGCCATTCGGATGGGCCAGCAGCCCTAGTAACTGTGTGCCTGTTGAGTTCTTAAGATCAACCTTCACATTTTTAACATTGGCATTCTCGGGTAAAATCCGGTAGATCCTGCCCATATCACTTCCGGCCATAAAATCCATATCGGCTTTAAGTTCATCCGGGATAGAAACAGGGGTTTCAATATGTTGTCTGTAATAATCGAGCACATATAAATAACCATCAGGTGCAACCGAAAAAGTTATGGGTCTGAACCAGGTATCAGTTGAGTAAATAAATTCCCGGTCCTTTTCATTAGCTCCTCGCTTTGCCACCAATACCGGACTGCCGGCTGCGGGCGCCAGGATATCCCGGTGTACCAGGTTGCCTGAAACATCCGTGGTAAAGATATTACCATAATATTCTTTTGGAAATGCATCGCCGGTATAAATAGTCCCGCCAGAAGCTCCTGTAAAGCGGTCTTCCGCATATTCAACACGGTTCATTTTAGCGGCCTGATACATTTCATTACGCTGCCGGCTGCGTTCTGCTCTCCAATAGGGAGGCGCTGTTTCCTGGAACATGATCTCTTCATGATCCGAAATATTTACGTTGAATTTGGCAGACTGCAGGTAAGGATGGCGGTGTACATAACGCCATGGAATAACTGCCTGCTGAAGATGTATAGAGTTTTCTGTGAAGAACCTGTGACCCCAGTCATCGATCGTCTGTCCAAACTGCCCCGGACCGGTTTCCAGTTCAAACTGGTCCCTGTCCATGCGAAATCTAAAATCAGCACCGCGAACAGAAACAGGAGGAGCTCCCGGCGTTTTGCTGTAGGTAACCATTCCGCTCTGGCCGCGATTATTTGCATATATCCAGTTATCAATCCCTAAACGAAGGCTGGTAACCTGAGCTTCTGAATTATTCTGGAAAAATCCTGAAAACAGAACCTCCCTGATATCTGATTTACCATCCCCGTTTGTATCCTTAAGATAAAGGATATCAGGCGCTGCAGTAACGATCAGTCCGCCTTTCCAGGGCATGATACTGGTCGCTTCGGTAACATTTTCAGCATAGATCACCGATTTATCCACCCTTCCGTCGCCGTTGGTATCCTTAAGGATGCGGATGCGTCCTTTGCCTTTGCCCGGTTCCACTTCAAAGGGATAATCCGGCATTTCAACAACATAGGCATTACCAGATTCATCGAATTCAAGAGCCACCGGATCAAAAACATGGGGTTCTGCAGCATAGATCTGCACTTTAAAGCCGGGTACTACCTTAAGTTTTTTCAGGGATTCTTCCGGAGAAAGCGGACCGGCATAGCGCTGGGCAAAACTTCCAAAATGGGATACTAAAAAAAGGAACAACATAAGGGCGATCCTGCCCGTGTAACTAGTCTTCATTTTTGATTATTCTTTAAATTTTAAATTTCAATTCTAGGGGTTAATGATTAAGTTCAGGAATTAAATTGAGCCACCGCATAAACCTTAATATTTTCAAGGTTAACAGGCAGTATTGAGTAGCCATTCTTACCTTTTTGTATGCTAAGGCTTCTATGCTCCTCTCCCAGCTCCGGACTCAGCAGCTTTAACCCTGATAACTCTATTTCATCCGTATTTATTTCAAAGCTGAGATCATTGTTCTTTACCTTCGATCCGATATCGGTTAAGATATGGATCCCGCTGTTATCTTTTATCTGCGGATGAGGAATACCTATGAGCATCGTATTCATAAAATGAATCACCGGTTTATCCTTATGCATTCTTATGCGGGCAACCCATCCCGGATCACCGGAAACCTGGCGAATAAGCGGCTTGAATTTCTTTACCTGCATGAGGCTTTTCAACGGGTCTGATTTTGAAGCCGATGCGATCAGTTCCAGGTTTTTATAGTTGCTCTTCAGCAGCTTTTCTGATAAGGGTGAAGTTCTCCTGAAACCCTTATCATCATGTGTTCCGAATGGTAAGGCCAGCCATGCAGAGCCTCCCTTCGACAGATAAGTGCTGATTGCGGTGAACTGCTGATCGGATATGCATGCCACCCCATCGAGTATCAGGGGAGTTTTCTCTTTCAGCAGAATTTTAGGATCTGAAAGCTCTTCAGAACGTAAAAAACGATACCCGACATTCGCTCTGACCAGGTGCTCCGTCCATGCTTTAATTCTGTCCCAATGTTCCAGTCCGTCTTCACCCTTCCAGCCATTCTCCCTGCAATATTTATTATTTACCAGCCTGGCTTCAACCAGGTCTTTACCTTCCCGGTAATTCAGATCGCTATGTTTGAATTCCCATTTATTGGAGGGGCTGATCACATCCTCCATTTCCATGGCATCCGCCGGATCCTCTTCCAGTCTTTGATTATGGGTGCTGCTCCAGTTGGCAACGCCCCAATAGCGGCTTAAAGCCCATCCGAAATAGCCTCCTTTTTCATAAATGGTATAGCTTAAAGCCATGGCGGGTGCAGCCCCTCTTTTATCTGCGATATCTTTCTGGTTCATGGCCTCTGCATCCATCCGCACCCAGTCAACACTTCTGACATTGGTACCCACATTCTCCAGCATAAAGAAATCCAGACCGGGCGCCATCTTTTCAAGATCCAGTGAGATCGCATTTAAGGTAACCGGTCCGCTGCTCGAACAGCATGACATTAAGGGAATATTCCCTACAATACTTTTCACCAGCTTAACATGATCGACGATCGCATCCGTTTTGGTTCGCAGCCAGTCACGGAAAACAGGATTTTCATAATTCCCCCACTGAAGCATGGGTTTGGTGGTATCACCCCAGAAGGCCTTGTCGCCGAAAGCAGGGATCTCATGTCCGTAATCTTTTCTGAACCTGCTGCGGCAATGCTGGCAGGCGCAGGTGGTTAACCCGGCATAATTACACATATCATCTACCTCAATACCATCCAGGGGCACTTCCTTCATCAGGCGCTGCAGGTATTTTGCATGCATATCCAGGAATCCGGGATTATTATGGCAAAAGGTCTCCATCTGGTACTGGCGGGCGTAGCCCCTGCTTCCGTCACGAATATCCACTTCACAGATATCCTTAAAATAATGCCCTTCGTACTGGGCATGTTCAGCAGCTATGGGATCATGAAATAATAATACATGGTGGCGCTGTCCGCGCTGTAATTTTTTGAATTCAACATCTCCGCGGGGCCGCTCAACATGATTACACGAATAATGATCCATAAACTTGATATCATATTTATGGAGCTCCTCTGCAGCGCTGGCTAAATAGCCGTGCAACTGTCCGAAATAATTGGAAAAGTCAAACCGTATATGCCAGCCGTAATTTAAAGCGGTATCAATCTTTGCTTCAGCGAACGCTGCAGCACGGCGTTTAATTTTATCTACTATGGTTTTCTGCGACCATTGCAGGTCCTCTATTGTAACCCACCAGCTGGCTGCACGACGGGGAATGAATGTAAGCGACGGATCTGAAGGAATGTAGGACTTCAGTATTCCGGGATGGATAAGTTCCTGCTCAGGAGAACCGGCATGGGCCATTGGAAAGCTGTTAACCAAACCAAGCCCCAAACCACTTATAGATACCTTTTTAATAAATTCCCGGCGATTATTTCTCTTATCCATAGCTGGTTTACAATTTCTTCACTTAAAAAATAAATGTATAAAAATATTGCCGGGTACGCACACGTCAATAGAAATTATTTTATTTCAGCCTTTAAGGTACGGTAAAATCCTGAGCAGCCTATCTCGCTGTCCCCTTAAACAGGAAGCCATGCCGGGGCAATGACCTGGCTGTATAAGATGATGCAGGATAGCCAGTCCCAGGAAAATAATACAGAGCCGGAGCTATAAATCAATCGGGTAAATGCTAGATATCAGCCTATTATGTTTCGCCTGATTTCCCATGTCAAAAATTGTTATATATATTTTAAAATTTATTTGCCACAGATCATGAAAAGTCTATCTTTGCAGTCCCTTAACAAACGAAACGCTTCGGCAATCATGTTAAATGTTCGGGGTGTAGCGTAGCCCGGTATCGCGCCTGGTTTGGGACCAGGAGGTCGTAGGTTCGAATCCTGCCACCCCGACGAACGAAAAACCCTTTCTGCGAAAGCAGGAAGGGTTTTCTTTTTTTACGCAGCCTCAAGCCACAGGCTTGAAAGGCGAAGTAAAAAAAGAAAACCAGCTTCGAGGCACGAGAAGCGTAAGGCTTTGAGTTCGAATCCACCCCCCACTCAGGTTCAGCAAAGCTAACCCTGCCACCCCGACGAACGAAAAAACCCTTTCTGCAGAATGCAGAAAAGGCCTCGTTGCTTTTGCGTAGCCTTAAGCCCAAAGGGCTCGAAAGGCGAAGTAAAAACAACAAAGCCAGCTCTGTGATATAATTCGTTTGCCGGACAGAGTCCTCATTTCCATACCAGGATTTAAGAGCGCTGCGCTGAACTCTTAAACCAAGGTGCAAAAAAGCTTGAAAGCCGAAGCAAAAACAACAAAGGCAGCTTCGAGGCACGAGAAGCTTGGGCTTGAGTTTGTAACACCCCCCACTCAGGTTCAACAAAGCTAATCCTGCAAAAAAGCTTGAAAGCCGAAGCAAAAACAACAAAACCAGCTTCGAGGCACGAGAAGCGTAAGGCTGAAGTTTGTAACACCCCCACTTCGGTTCAGCACAGCTAAGTGGTGTTTGCCACTTAACATCCTGCCTGCAAATCAAAAACAGGGTGTTAAAATTCTACATAATCGTAAAACTGAGGTAAAGCAAGCAGCATTTACCACCGATGGTTGAAGGAAAACAATGACCACATGAAAGTCCATATATTGGGTTAAACCTATTTATCGGACAGAATAAATTTATTATTATTGTTACCGATGAAACAAATACTAAAGGATCTAAAACAATTACATGAAGACTCTGAGGATGTTTGGTTATTTGTAACTAGCAGTTACAAAATACTTGGGTTCAACAAAGTTGCTTTTCATAACAGCAAATCGCTTCATGGTAAAGAACTAATGTTAGGCGAAAGTATTCTGGATTATGCCAGAGACACAAATAATAACATTGACGAATTGTTTATCAATTGTCTTGGAAGAGCTTGCTCAGGGCAGACTGTGCAACAGAAACAGTGTATTGAATATGATTCAGGAACGATAAACACTATTTCTACATACACACCGATCTATAATGGAGCTGAATTATTAGGAATTTCAATCAACGTGCAAATAACTCCTTCCTCACATTTCGGAGACAATGACAATACGCTTTTTGCCGGAAATAAATAGTTAGCTGTTGTTATCCCCCTCTCCCCTTGGTTTAAGTCTTCCGCAGGATGAATAAACCTAAATATTAAAATCAGGACTCTTTCCCGCGTCTGAAAATTAAATTCCTTTTGCATATTGTAATCCTTTTTTACAAAAACTTATCGATCCGGTAATCTTCTAATTATCCTGCCAGCTTCATCGGTAATATTGGTAATAAAACCAGTAATATATGTACTATCCCTCCTGGTTTAAGTCTTCCGCAGGGCGAATAATCTTAATATAAAAATCAGGAGCTTTAAACACAAAATCCATTTTGTAACTGCGCATAAACAACTCCATATATTGAGTGTTATCCTGGAAGAGCCCTGACATTCGAAGCCGATTTATTATCCTGTGTTCTCATGGTCAAAGGACTGTAGAATTTCCTTCCTGGCTCCTCTTAGGCTTTTGCCTTTATGCCAACTATAATAGGCATACGGGCTGCAAATAAGGAATGATGGATTCAGCAATTATCATACACCAGGAAATTTCCAATTCCTCTTCTGTAGAAATGGTAGAAAGTAAAGGAATTGGTCATCCTGACACGATTTGTGATAACCTTGCGGAAGAAGTTTCAAAAGCGCTTTGCAAATATTATCTTGAAAACTTCGGCCGGATATTACATTACAACGTTGACAAAGCTTTGCTGGTTGGCGGACAGGCTCAAACTTCCTTTGGCGGGGGCAGGATTATACTACCTATAGACATATTCATTGCCGGAAGGGCAACAACCGAGCTCAGCGGAAAAAAAATTCCTGTTGAAGAAATTGCACGCGAAGCCATGTTAAATTGGCTGGGGAACAACATGCGCTATCTTGACAACACTCAGCATGTACGCATTCATGTGAAAATTCGAAGCGGAAGCAGTCAATTGACAGCATTAAATGAAAATTCAATTCCCTTATCCAACGACACTTCTTTTGGTGTGGGTTTTTTTCCGTTCACAGCTCTTGAAAAAGATGTACTTCAGCTATCCGGCCTGCTAAATTCTGCTGCCAGGGAGAATACATACCCATTTCTTGGCGAAGACACTAAGATTATGGGAGTCCGTACAAACAAAGAGTTTAAACTGACGATTGCAGCGGCAATGGTTGATAAA
Organism: Pedobacter sp.; assembly: GCA_036676435.1. GTDB lineage: Bacteria > Bacteroidota > Bacteroidia > Sphingobacteriales > Sphingobacteriaceae > Daejeonella. Next base: position 388,012 of record JAKFCV010000019.1, read on the forward strand.
TATGTTTCAGGGGTTGATGACTATCTCAAAAAGAAAGAACTGCTTTGGAATTTTCTCTCGCAGCGATCAGGTTCAAATTACATATTTGAAATAAACCAGGCTGATGAACCTGACAAAGAAAGTTTATATCTCACAGTTACCGGAACAAGCGCAGAAAATGGAGATGACGGGCAGGTTGGAAGAGGTAACCGTATTAACGGGTTAATTACCCCCTATCGTCCCATGAGCCTGGAAGCTGTATCAGGTAAAAATCCCGTAAATCATACCGGAAAACTATACAACCTGTTTGCCCAGTCGCTTGCCAAAGAGATTGTAGAACAAAAACTGAGTGAGCATGCGACAGTATTTGCTGTTTCACAAATTGGTAAACCAATCAACGAACCATACTCACTTGACATCCATATTGGAAATGCTTCCAACCAACAATCCATAAAACAATTAGCTGCCGATTTGCTTTCGGAGCTTCCCAACTATTGGAAAAATAGTTCCGGGCAACTATCGGGTGTAAGTGTTTGAATGAAACGGCTGATCGCTGAATTTCCGTACTTCTCCCTTGGTTTAAGTCTTCCGCGCAGGATGAATAAATCTTAATATAAAATAGGACTCTCTCCGGCAAATGAACTATATCATATCAATAGAATGTACTTAGTTACGCGACAGATTCCTCGTTTATACGCAATGATTTAAGGGGCGCTGATCCTTTAAACCAGGGACTATGTTGAAATAAATTTACCTTTGACCCTCGTATCTGCCTTATCTGTTAGCATTGGCCATGCGACAGGAAAAGGCAGCTATCCGGGAGTATTTGAACAAATAAATAAACTACATGAAAAAAGTATTAATGTTAGCTGTAAGCTTAACAATGGCCGGCTCCACTTATGCTCAGGATGAAACTAAAATTAAGGTTTCAGGATATTTGGAAAGCTATTATGTGTATGACTTTAACAAACCACTAGATCATAACCGTCCGGGCTTTATTTACTCTCATAACAGGCACAATGAAGTCAATTTGAACTTAGGCTTTATAAAGGGAGCTTATGATAACGGCACTGTGCGTGCAAACCTCGCAATAATGGCAGGAACATACAGTAATGCAAATCTGGCAGCAGAGCCCGGCGTCTTAAAAAACATATTTGAAGCCAATACCGGCGTAAAACTTTCTGAGAACTCTAATATATGGCTTGACGCGGGAATTTTTCCTTCTCATATCGGTTTTGAAAATGCGGTATCAAAAGATTGCCGGGCATTAACAAGAAGCATCCTTGCTGATAATTCCCCTTATTATGAAAGCGGGGCAAAACTGACTTATATTTCCGAGGACAGTAAATGGTTGCTTAGCGGTTTATTTCTTAACGGATGGCAGCACATTCAGCGGCCTGACGGTAACAATACAGCTGCTTTCGGAACACAAGTTGTGTACACGCCCAATCCAACCATCACTTTGAACTACAGTACCTTTATCGGCAACGAGAAGCCTGACATATCCAAACAAATGCGCTATTTTCATAATTTCTATGGGATGTTTCACTTCACCGATAAATTTCACCTTACAGCCGGTTTTGATTATGGAATGGAACAAAAATCCAAAGGTAGTAGCGAATACAATAAATGGTACAGTCCTGTAATAATTGCAAAGGTGAATTTCAACAATAAATGGGGAGTTGCCGGAAGATGGGAATACTATTCTGATGAAAACGGGGTGATCATCCCAACAGAGACACCAAATGGCTTTAAAACAACGGGATATTCATTGAATTTAGACTATGCACCGGTTAGTAATGCGCTTATCCGTTTGGAAGGTAAGATATATGATAGCAAGGATAAGATCTTTGTAAGGGAAGTGAATATGGTCAATCATAATGCAGCTTTAACGGCGAGTATTGCGGTCTCATTTTAAAAACAGGTTTAGGATTAGCTATCTCAAAAGATTTTATCGAGGCACAAAACGGTGAAATATTTGTAGAAAGTGAACTGGGAGTCGGCAGCAAATTCGGATTCAAACTTCCAGCGCTGTTCAGGTTAAATGATAATGAGTTTCAAGTTTTGATGTCGCAAATTGCGACATCAAGGCGTGGTGGAAGAAGAAAGTTGTCGTAATCGGAGCTTCCGGACTATTAGAAAAATAGTTCCGGGCAACTATCGAGTATAAGTGTTTGAATAAAAGGGCTAATCTCCCCTTGGTTTAAGTCTTCCGCAGGATGAATAAATCTTAACATAAAAACAGGACTCTGTCCGGCAAATGAACTATATCATATCAAGAGAACTCCCTTGGTTTAAGTCTTCCGCAGGATGAATAAATCTTAACATAAAAATAGGACTCCGTCCGGCAAAGAACTATATCATATCAAGAGAAAGCAGCCCTGCTCCATTTTCGCAATAATCGGTGGCGCTATATATTTATAATCAGCAATTTCCCACACCAGCCCTGAGCGTACGGGGTTTTCATGCAAATAAATTAATCGACTATCCAGCATTTCGTTTGTGCTTAATTCAATAGGATGGTTATCTTGCTGCCAAAACTGATAGATCTTATTATTGCTGTTCTTTGCACCCGCACGTTTAAACATCCAAATCATCCAGCCTTTCCGACTTTCCTGCCCATTGGCCTCTATCTCTGCAATGATCATCCTGCTTGTAAATTTTTTAAAATCCCTGATGATGGCGGCTAGTTCGAAGCCTTCTTTGGCTGAGGCGATCAGTTGAACGTGATTTGTCATGATCACCCATGCATGAAGAATCAATCCTTTCTCTTCGATACAATATTTTAGGCTGTCCGTTACAATTTCCTTGTAGCATTCACGGGTGAATTAACAACTCCAAATGTTATAAAATGCGGAACACTGCTGTCTCCAAAACGATATTTTGTTGCCATAAACTAATATAACCCAGGGGGATCGCAGTGGCTATAAAGGGGGGAATGTAATTAGTTACCGGACAGAGTCCTCGTTTTCATGCAATGATTTAAGAGCGCTGCGCTGAACTCTTAAACCAAGGGGGGCTTACCGCTGGTTCGGATGACTTTACCAAGCAATAAATTCTGTTCATCCATTAAGCGGTAAACCTTTTTCTCATTGATATAATAATCCAGCTTCCGGAGCTCTCCAGTTACATTCTCATAGCCATAGCAGCAAAACTCCTGAGATAGAATGTCTTTTATTTCCTCGATGATCACCTGGTTCTCGACCATTGAGCCGTCTAGTTTAAACGTATGTGTGCTGGGTTTGACCCCACGCTTCCCATCTCTGTTCTTATAGTAATAAACACTGCCTGAGAGATTTACCCAAGATAAAAGCGTGCTGGCTGGAGCCATATGCCTGAAACTGGAAGCAATCATCTTCTTGACTTGGGTTGGATGGAAGTTTTTTTTAGAAGCTCTGACTTGACTTCAATTTCAAGTGCCTGTTTGGCAATGATCCGTTTGAGACGTTCATTCTCCTCTTCCAATGCTCTGACCTCCGGATCTATCCGATGGTACGATGGCTTTAATCCCTCTACGCCTTTTGCCAGATACTTAGTTTTCCATCTGGCATATAACGAAGGAGCTAAATTGTATTTACGGCACACTGCAGTGGTTCCTTCACGCTGGCCTTCCTGCACAATAGCTAAACGATCTTCTGGACTGAAAAACCCTTCTCTCTTTTTTCATAATTCCCTAATTTAATGGTTCTAAATTGTTTTTATAATTTAGTCCAGTCTTTTAGGGGGTTAGTACAATATCATATTGGAAAGCTATTCTCAAATTCTTACTATCTTAGGTTGAAAATTAAGGTGACGGCCATAATTTCCCTTCTAATAATTATCTCACTCTCAATACTTATAACACATATAGGTACCCTTGCCCTGGTACATACAGGTATATCAAAAGAAGCTGCTAAATTTCAGGCAAGATCAGCTTATATGGGTGTAGGCTTTACCACACAGGAATCGGAAATTGTTGTAAACCATCCTGTACGTCGAAAAATTCTTGCTATTTTGATTTTTTTAGGAAATAACGGTGTAATTACAACCATTTCTTCGGTAATTTTCAGTTTTATATCGGTGAGAAATTCAGGTATCATTTCAGTGGAAATATTGGTTTTGATTACAGGCTTAATTTTACTATCATTCCTTTCACGAAGTAAATGGGTTAATCGTTGGGTTTCGTTTCTAATCAACAGGTTTCTCCAAAAGTATACGCGCCTGGATGTAACAGATTATTACAGTCTTTTACACCTTTCAGAGGATTATCGTGTGACGGAAATTAAAGCTGAAAAAAATGACTGGATTACGGGTAAGTCATTAAGTGAATTACAACTGGATGCTGAAGGTTTATCGGTTTTAGGAATAAAAAGGAAAGACGGAAGCTATATGGGGCGCCAATCGGTACAACAGAAATAAATAATGATGATATTGTAATTATATATGGACATACTTTAATACTGGAGTCATTGGACAACCGTAAAGAGGGCTGTGAAGGAGATGCAGAGCATAAAAACTATATTGCCCAAAAAATCAGACAAGACAAACAACAGAAGTAGTGATAAAAAGTAACTACATTCTTTAACCATTAAACCGTCACTTAATTATGAAGTATGCAGGCTTTCCAGGAAGGTCAATTGGTGGCTGAAGGAAAAGCCGTTTACAATTTCATTAAAAGTGAATCCTGAAATTTGAATAATTGGAATATTTTCTAAAAAATCGACATGCAACCTGGCTCGAACTATTCTTCGACCTTGTTTTTGTATCCAGCATTGGAGTAGTAACTCATTCTCTGGCTCATACTCATGATAACCATTTGGATCCTGAACAGATTTGGCTATTCCCCTTACAATTTATAGTCATCTGGTGGATCTGGATCATACATACCTTATTTTCCAATCGATTCAATGATGATAGTAGGACTGAAAGAATCTTTAGTCTTACAATTATGTTCTTCATGATAATCATGTCTGCATTTTTTGGAGATGACCTTTTTCAGGACTATCCTGCCTTTGTCGGTTTTTATGCGGTTATAAAGTTAATATTGGTGTTTTTATTTTTTAGAGCATCTAATCAAGGCCTGCACTCTGAAAGTTATGCCAGGAAAAGTGGCTTGATAATTCTTTTCGGCACGGGAATTTCTGCTATTTCCGTTATCATTGAAACTCCGTTAAGGGATATTATATTGGTTTCCGGAATTCTAGTTGAAATGCTCGGAATTTATATTGTAAGTACACATAATTCGGAAAAACTAAAACCAGTCCATCGCGAACATCTGGTAGAACGAGTAGGATTGCTTTCAATAATCCTTCTAGGAGAATCTATTATCAGTCTTACAGGTACTTTAAGAAATGTCAATTGGGACATTTTAAGTATTGTGGCAGCAGTTACGGGTTTTATTATGATTGGCCTTATTTGGTGGATATATTATGATAGTTTTCACGTCATGGAGCGGATTAAATCTATGACCAACGGGTTTCCTATGTTGTATTCCCACTTGTTTTTAGCTATAGGTTTTGTGATCCTGGCTAATGTGATTCGACATGCTATTTTAAATGATCTAAATTTGAATGAGTTTAGAATTCTGGCAATTACGGGAATGAGCTTTTTTTACATCGGAAAACAAACAGTTTATGTTGTTTTTCTTCCTCCCTTCCGTAAAAATATGGCAATTAATACCCTAGTATGTATTTTTATAACTATCGGATCTACCTTTTTGCCAAAAATAGAATATGCGCTTGTTGGAATTACAATTGGTATGCTGTATTACACTTTGGCCAATTTCAAGTTTACCCTAACCAAGGATATATCTGAGTATGTTTCGAAAGAATAAAGATGTATAGGCTTGCGTACAACGGTCTTGGTTAACGCAAGTAGCGTGGAGTAGGGACACGTTCTTGTCGGCTTAGTTGATTTGTTACTTGGTCTCGAAAATAGCACTTTTCACTCGAATGCCCGCTATTTGCTGGTAACCGATGTTGTGTACAGGCTTTTTTTTCAGTTTTTAATTAGCGTTGCAATTTGAAAAACAAAAATCATTATATAAACAACATAAAAAATCAGAATATCGTACCATTTAAAGAGCAAGTCATCTCGCTCTTTATTATTTATTTGAATCGTAAACCAAATCGCAATTCTACTTCCATAATGAAAAATTGTAGCCTTCCCATTTTTAAGACACCATTAATTTAGAGTTATTTCCTCAATTAACTTATTTTGATTGGTAATTAATTTCTGTTGTTTGGCGATCATTGCAGGAACCATACCTTTATGGGCAGCCTTTGAGTTCTTTGCTGATGAACTCCGGCCCATTATCCACCCGGATCTTTGCGGGCTTTCCTCTTTCATCTATAACCTGTTCTAAAACCATAATTACTTTCCATTCAGGGATACTGTAATCTGCATAAGCAGCCAGGCATTCTCTGCTACAGTCATCCATTATATTTAATACCCTCACCCTTCTTCCACTTGTCAGCGCATCACTGACGAAATCCATGCTGTAACTGTAATTGATCTGCTGTGCAGATTCTAATGGTTGTTTAATGCGCTGTGGTAGTCTACGCTTATGTTTACGCCTAAATACTAATCTCATTGACCGATACACACGAAGAACCCGTTTGCGGTTCCATACCAGTCCTTCCAGACGGATCTTGCCGTAATAGTCATCAAAACCTCGTGTGGGATAACGTTCTGCAAGACTTTGCAGCTTATCCATCACATCCGTATCGTCTTTTCTGCTTTGGTAATACCACAGCGAACGGTGCAGACCTACAGTCCGGCAAGCCCTGTCAATGCTGACTCCTCCTTCACTTACCGACCACTCCGCCAGCTCCCGTTTCTGACAGGACTTTACAACTTTTTTTCAATAATCGTTTTAGCGAGTTGATAATCCAGACTAAGCTCGGCGTACATCTGTTTCAGTCTGCGGTTCTCGTCCTGAAGCGATTTGAGTTCACGCAAGTGAGAGGCATCCATGCCGCTGTACTTCTTGCGCCAATTGTAGAGGGTAGCTTTACTGATCCCATACTCCCGGCACACATCCTGCGCCTGGCGACCACCTTCATATTGCTTAATAGCGGTAGTGATTTGTGTTTCTGTGAATTGTTGCTTCTTCATTTTTCTGACATTTGAAATTAAACATTTTGTCTAATTGTTCAATGTCTTAATTGCTGGGAAGCTTACAAGATCACGGAAAGAGATCATTCGGCCGATAATCTGCTGCCCTACATAGATTCCCGGATTCAAGCCACCTATACAGGACGTATAAATAGAGCCAGAAGGCAATCGGATGAGTTTACAGCCTTTTCCAGGAAGTATGCTCTTAAGGCAAGCTCGTTGATTCCACAGATGTATCGAAAGGGTATTAACATTATGGCGGGCTCTGACTGTGGAGCCTACAACTCCTATGTATATCCCGGAGAGTCTTTGCATGAAGAAGTGAAACTATTGGCGGCTTCAGGTCTCACACCGCTACAAGCTTTACAAACAGCAACCATAAATGGTGCAAAATTTATGGGAGTTAATAGTTTTTATGGGAGCCTTGCAAAGGAAAAATCTTCTGATTTGATTGTTCTTGATACCAACCCACTGAACAACATCGGGGCCATAGATCAAATTAACATGGTACTTTCAAATGGAAGGGTGTATTCCAGAACCGAGCTGGATAACTTATTAAATTCAATTAAACATTGATAAAAGAAGGATGCAGAAATAGCAGCTTTTAAAATAAGCGTGAAAATTTATACCTTATGATATATTAAGTATCTGTGCGGGGCAAATTTCATATGTACAAAACCAATAAACCCGATTTTTAACAAAGCAGAATTATTAAACCCAGATTATGACCTATTCAAGAGTACTCCTATCCCTTCTTTTCCTGGCATTTTCCATACATGCGGGCGCACAGCAGAAGAAATCAGTTCTTAATCCAAAAGTAGAAACCTGGAAAAAAGAGGTGATGAATAAGCTTGATGGTAAATATAAAACCGCACAGGAAATGGTGGATATGGTATTCAGCTTCTCTGAACTCGGATTTCAGGAAACGGAAACTTCTGCTTATCTAACTGATATCCTGGTAAAAAATGGGTTTATCATAGAAAAAGGAATTGGAGGGATCCCTACGGCATGGATGGCTAAATGGGGTAATGGTAAACCATTCATTGCTCTTGGAAGCGATATCGACGGCATTCCGAAAGCTTCTCAAAAGCCGGGAGTTGCGTATAAGGAGCCCATTGTGGAAGGCGCTCCGGGTCATGGTGAGGGACATAACTCTGGCTTGCCTTTAGTGATTTTATCGGCTATTGAAGTAAAAAAAATCATGGAAAGGGAAAAGATACAGGGTACACTGATGATCTGGCCGGGCGTGGCTGAAGAATTAGTGGGCACCAAAGCATGGTACATACGGGATGGTTATTTTAAGAATGCAGATGCATGTATTTTCACACATGTAGGCAGTAATTTGAGCGTGTCATGGGGTGATGCGGGAAATAACGGCCTGGTCTCTGTTGAATTTAAATTTGAAGGAAGCTCTGCACATTCTGCTGGAGCTCCATGGCGTGGTAAAAGTGCCCTGGATGCTGTAGAACTAATGAATGTAGCCTGGAATTTTAAGAGAGAGCACATGAAACCTAGTCAACGATCACATTATGTGATCACAGATGGCGGCGACCAGCCAAATGTTGTACCTTCTAAAGCCTCTGTCTGGTATTACCTCAGGGAAAGGACCTATGAGGATATCAGGGATATGTATGATCAGGCTATTCTCTATGCAAAATCAGTCGCTGCTATGACAGGCACTAAAGTGACCTATCAATTACTGGGTACTGCCTGGCCCGGGCATTTCAATAAACCCATAGCCGAAGCTGTATACAGTAATATAAAAACCGTTGGATTGCCGGCCTGGGATTCATCCGACCAGCAATTGGCAAGGGCGGTCCAGAAACTCGTGAATGCACCCCCCAAAACACCCATGGGCGAACCAATTGACGGGCTGGCGACCAAGCCCGATACATTAAAGGGCCCGGTCCAATTTTCCTGGGGAGCAGGCAGCGATGATATCGCGGATATTGCCTGGAATGTGCCGACAGTGGTATTCAATTATCCGTCAAATATTGCCGGCACACCCGGGCATAACTGGGCGAATGCCATTGCCATGGCTACTCCTATCGCGCATAAAGGTGTAGTGGCGGGGAGTAAAGTAGTGGCCGCTACACTCCTGGATATGCTGACAGATCCGCGTATCATTACAAATGCCTGGGATTATCATAAAAATGTTCAAACAAAAGAGGTTAAATATATTCCGTTTGTAGAATCCAATACCCCTCCTGCCATTCATCTCAATCAAAAGATAATGGATGAATTCCGGCCACAGCTAAAAAAATATTATTATGATCCTTCAAAATACAAGACCTATCTCGAGCAGTTGGGCATTCAATATCCGCAATTGGAGAAAAAATGATAAATAATCGCTTTATCCATAAATCTGAACAAAATCATTAAAGCTTATGAAACCCCTCTGGTTTAAGTCTTCCGCAGGAGGACTTAAACCTTTATATAAAAATCAGGACTCTTTCCGGCAAACAAACAATATCATATCATGGGGATGTAGTACCTGTTTACCGGACAGAGTCCTCGTTTTCATGCCATGATTTAAGAGCGCTGCGCTAACTCTTAAACCAAGAGGTGTTGTCGATTAGGATTATGTTGCGATGAAGGATCTGCCGAAACAGGGCACAGGTTCAGATGATATGACTTCCGGAAAAAGATCTCTCCTCGCGTTAATATTTATTCCTGACCGGGATATTCCGTTTGCTCGATCGAGATGACGGTAGTAGTAGATCGTTCGCTCGGGCGGGATGAAGGTAGGAGACAATTAATCCCCGGCAACCGTCATCCTGATGAGAAGGCAGATGATTCTGTGGTGGATTAGAATTCCCCCCTGGTTTAAGTCTTCCGCAGGAGGACTTAAATCTTTTTATATAAATCAGGACTCTGTCCGGCTAACGAACTATATCATATCAAGGGAATGTGGTACCGTTTTACCGGACGGAGTCCTCGTTTTCATACCATGATTTAAGTGCGCTGCGCTGAACTCTTAAACCAAGGGGGGCGCTAACTCTTAAAGGATTATTTTTACTTAGAATTAAAAAATATCCTGTTAACTTAGGAATATCAGAATAAAAGCAGTAATCAATTCATTTAAATTAAAAATTATGAGATCACCTTTTATGTCAAGCGGTCCTTTAGCCAGTGACCTGGGATTGTTAGTCCTCCGCTTCCTTTCTGGCGCTGTCATGTTAACTCATGGTTTCCCCAAACTCCAGAAAATTCTTGGCGGCGACCTGAAGTTTGCTGATCCTATCGCATTAGGCCAGGCTACCTCTCTTTATCTTTCCACTTTCGCAGAATTTTTCTGTGCGATTCTGGTTATAATAGGGCTATATACCCGTTTAGCCTTAATTCCCCTGATCATCAACATGTCAGTTGCTTTTATCATTGTCCATGCTGCGGATGATTTCGCCACTAAAGAAAAAGCTTTGCTTTTCCTGGGCATGTTTATCGTATTATTCCTGACCGGTCCGGGACGTTTTTCGGCAGACGATAAGATTTCTAAAAACTAGGAGTGTTTGCAGTAACCCCTGGTTTATTCTTCCGCAGGAGGAATAAATCTTAAATAACAATCAGGATTCTGTCCGGCAAACAAACTATATTATATCATGGGAATGTATTACATATTTACCGGACAGAGTCCTCTCCCCTGGTTTAAGTCTTCCGTAGGAGGACTTAAATCTTAATAAAAATCAGGACTCCGTCCGGCCAAACAAACTATATCATATCATGGGAATGTAATACCTGTTTACCGGACCGAGTCCTCGTGTCATGCAATGATTTAAGAGCGCTGCGCTGAACTCTTAAACCAAGGACGTAGTACCTGTTTACCGGACCGAGTCCTCGTTTTCATGCTATGATTTAAGAGTGCTGCGCTGAACTCTTAATCCAAGAGCTGCCTTAGCTGAATTTCTTAAGCCCGCCTCCCCAATAATAAAAACCAAGGATCATCGCCAGGGCTGCCATCGAGCTCGCCAAGAATGCGGTATGAGCAGGCGTCTGTAAGGCGCTGCAGGCGCCGCGGACGGCATCGCAGGCAACACCACTCAGGGCCATTGCCATGCCTGTCTTTATTATAAAGGCAGGAGGTTTGCCTTATAATACTTCTGCTTTGGCACTTAACCCGGATCCACAGATTGATACCATCGTATCCTTGCTAAGTTCTTCCAGAAGGGAAATAGGGTCTGAAGGTCTTACACCCAGAATTTCCTCGATTTTAGCCGCTTGCAGGGGATCCGGAATGATTTTTCCACTCTCTATTCTGGAATAAGTAGACTGGGAGATACTGAGATCCCATGCCATTGCTTCCTGGCTGATCCCCTTTATTTGCCGGGCGATCCGGAGGTTTTCACCATAATTGAAATTCTTCATAGCAGCTTTTTTAGGTGCTTACTAAATTTTTAATTTAACTACCTGACTCAGTGCTTTATATATTAAAAATATGGAAAGTTTTATAAAAATATATTTTTAAGGGGATGAATAATTTATTCAGGCTCATGAAGACCGGGAGACAAACGACAAAATCATCAGAATGGTGGAGGCTATCCGGAAATAATATACGCTGTGCTATCAGTGATCCTAATGAGCAAAGCAATTCCAGATCTGTGGAAAAAACAAGCTTTAACTGGGGCCGGCTTGGCCTGGCGGCTGCATTAGCCCTGTTCATTGTATGGATTTTCCAGAGGTTTAGGAAACGGTTTTATAGGTAATTTAAGCCCCGTCGTCCGTTTCGATACAATCTGCATTCGTCTGTGGGCTATAAAAAAGTCTGGACTTTGCAGCAGGAGCCAGCACGAGGCTGAATTTCTTTTATACTTTGTTTCTGCCATCCTAACAAAGCAGGAAATTAAAAGAGCCGCCTCAAATTAGATCTGAGGCGGCCCGGTTAAACTTTAAAAATACTTATTTGAATTGTGCTGAGATATATTCAATTAAGCTGTCATCGCTCATTTTATTAGATGTACTTTCTTTAGCCACTACATTTTTATACTGCGGGGTATCTTTTAAGTATTTAATTAATTGCTGTTGTACAGTACCAGTTCCGGTTATATGTACCTCATCAACGTTCTGCATATGAGAAGTTATGCTTTTGAATAGTTTATGAATCGCATCTCTTTCGGAATTGTTGGCAGCATTTTCGCTTGAATTTCCATCCTGGCTATCTGCCTTTTCATGTGCTAGTACCACGAAGTTTCCGGAGTCTACATTTTCTTTACCTACTACGGTTGCATGTTGGGAATCCATCCAAATACCAAATTGTTTTTTGTTGCCTGACATTTTATATAGTTTTTATTCTGCTAAATTGGCAATAAGCATGCCATGGAAGATGAACTATGCGACTTTGCTTTGCTTTAATGACCTTCGAACTTATATAGTTCCTGTGAGAACCTGCTCTGCAATAAGCTTTTGCTTCCTGCCAAAGTGAATGTTCTAAACCCTGTAATAAAAGCGAAATAAAACCACCCATTAAAATAAACTATGCAGGTAATAAAAAAATAAACTACCTTTGTAAGCGAACACTTACTTACAGTTCAATAACAAATGGAGCAGGCAGGAATAAATCAAACTTAAGCCATAAAAAAGCGAAGCAAAGTTTAAATACCCGTTTGATTTCATTCATGATTTTTTGAATAATGAAAAATACAGATTTTACCGAAAGGCAAATAGAGATAATGGAGGCCGCCACCTTGCGAATCGATCAATACGGGATACAGGAATTAACAATCAAAAACCTGGCGGCCGACCTGGGACTATCGGAGGCTGCATTATACCGGCATTTTAAAAGCAAAAATGATATTTTGCTGGGCCTTCTATCCTATTTTATCTTTGAAATGAAAGAGCGGATCGCCGGGATCCTCTCTAATACAGATATCAGCCCTACCGATCAGTTAAAAGAAATATTTGCTTCTCAATTAAAAACCTTTTTAAATAAACCGGCTATAGTCAGCGTAATTTTTGCGGAAGGGATTTTTCAGTTTAATAAGGAGCTCAGCGAAAAAGTTTCGGCTATGATGGAACTCATGCAGGTACATATCAGCGCTATCGTCAAAAAAGGTCAGAGCGAAGGGCTCTACCGCGAACTGATCGGTCCTGCAACTATTGCAACGATTATTATGGGCAGTATGCGTATGACCGTTTTAAAATGGAAATTATCCGGACATAAGTCAAATTTAATTAAAGATGGAAATACGGTATTGAACGGACTACTAAACATGATTGAAAAATAATGTTTAAATGATACCAGGGGATTAATTTCCCTTAAAAAGAAACGGGTACACTTCATCAAAAGCAAACAATAGAATTCACTGCAGGCATATTAAATTTCTTGCATAAAACTTAAATCATTTTTCCAGTTCCCCCTTTAGCAGTTAAAAAAATTTGATCCATGAAGTTAGTAAGCATTCACATACGTTACCTGATCCTTATGCTTTTAGTATTTGGATTTCATACCTCAAATGCCCAGATCTGGACACTTGAACTGGTCATTGAAACCGCCAGGGTGCATAATAAAAATCTTCAGATAAGCAGAAACACGATTGCCATCAGTGAACAGAAAAACAAAGAGGCAAAAGCCAATCTGATCCCAAAGATCACTGCAAATGCTGATTATAAGTACTTCATCGATTTACCTTATCAGCTCATGCCGCTTTCCGTTTTTGGGGGCGCTGAGGGCAAGTTTAAAGAAGCCCGGTTTGGGGTTCCGCATAACATTAATGCAAACCTGCAATTGTCCATGCCCTTGTATAACTCCCAGGCCTACGGGGCCATTCAAACGACTAAAATAGCTTCGGAATTAACAGATCTGCAATACCGGAAAACAGAAGAACAGATTTATTTTGAGATCTCAAATCTCTATTATAACGCGCAGATATTGCATCATCAGTTAGCCTTTATCGACAGCAATCTTATAAACGCCACAGGACTTTTAAAAAATATCCAGCTACTCAAAGACCACCAGCTTGCCAAAGGAACAGATGTAAGCAAGGTTAAATTACAGCTTGCACAAATCTCTGCACAAAAAGAGAGTGTATACAGTAAATATCAGCAGGTTTTAAATGCCCTGAAATATACAATGGGCATTCCCATCAGCCAGGATCTGCAAATTCAACTGGACATTCAATATCAAAAGGCCGGGGAATACAGCAGTTCAGCCCTATTGGATGTTGAAATTATACAAGCACAGTACCGCTTACTGGGAAGTGAATTAAACACTTTGAAAAATTCCAAACTGCCTTCTGTTTCACTGTTTGGCACCTACGGATCAACCGGTTTTGGATATACCAAAAAACCGGATAGTTTTTTAAAATTCTATCCTCTCGGCTTTGCAGGTATTCAATTATCCTATCCCTTATTTAACGGGACAGTTACCCGGCTGAAGATCAATCAGAAAAAACTGGAACTCCGGAATAGTGAGCTCCAGTTGGATCTGATCAGCGGGCAAAACAGCCTGCAGGCAGAAAATTCCAAACTGCAAAGAAGGGTTGCTGAAAAGTCGGTGGAGACATCGGAGGCTCAAATTAAACTCGCACAGACTATATACGACCAAAGCGTCCTGCAGCAAAAACAAGGAACTGCAAGCTTAACTGATGTCCTGCTTGCAGACAATGCTTTGCGTGAAGCCCAGCAATCCTACCTGTCTGCTGTAATAGATTATTTAAAGGCTGATTTAGAACTTAAAAAAGTAACCGGCAATATTTCATTGACTAAATAATAGCTAAAATGAATACCAAAACATCAAACTTAAAAAAGGTACTATACCTGGTCATACTCTTAGTATTAATTGCCTTTGTTGTGATCAGGTTAAAAAACAATAAAGAGATCACTCAAAGCAAAGTTTACGAATACAGGAAGGACGAGTCTATTCATGTTCAGGCCGATACCCTCCAACTGGAAAATATACATTCTGAACTCTCCTATCCGGGAATATTTGAACCAAATAAGGAATCCAGAATAAGTGCTGAAATACAGGGAAAAATTAATGATGTGCTGGTCGACGTGGGAAGTGTTGTACGTAAGGGCCAGTCGGTAATTCAGTTGGATAACTCACTATTGAAATTACAACTTCAAACCATTAAGGTTCAGATTGATGGTTTAACTGCCGATGTTAACCGGTATACGATTTTATTAAAAGCGGATGCCATTCAGGGCATACAGCTGGAAAAAGCGGAGCTGGCTCTACAATCTGCAAAAGTGCAAAAAGCCACATTGCTTGAACAGATCTATAAAACCACGATCAAAGCACCTTTTAATGGAATTGTTACAGCAAAGATCAGTGAGGAAGGCGCTTATGCCGCACCGGGTGTTCCATTGCTTCAAATTACAGACATCGCAAATTTAAAATTCACTGTAAACGTACCTGAAAATAATTTAAGCCAGTTTCAATTAAATAAAACCTATCCGTTAAGGGCTGATGCCTATCCGGAAATTCCCTTGTATGGTAAAATTACCATGACAGGCAGCAAAGCAATTACGGGTAATAGTTTCCCGGTTCAGTTTGAATTAAAAAACACACCGGATTTGATAATAAAATCAGGCATGTTCGGCAAGGTGAATTTGAAAAGCGATCTGCCGGAAATGGGAATTGTGATTTCTTCTGCAGCAATTCTGAGTCAGGCGGATCAAGCGCAGGTTTACCTGGTAAAAAACGGCAAAGCCATTTTACAGAATATTAGCATTTCAAACAGGATACAAAATAAGGCGGTTGTTTCTGCCGGACTGAAACCCGGTGATGTAATAGTAACAAATGGATTTATAAATCTCTATGAGGGTGCTCCTATCACAGTCAAATAATCAGCGACAATGAATATCACAGAAATCTCTATCAACCGCCCTTCGCTGATCATCGTGCTTTTCAGCGTATTGACGCTTTTAGGCGTGATTGGGTATAAGAATTTAAGTTACGAATTAATGCCCGACTTCAATCAGCCGGTGGTGGTCATTAAAACAGGCTATCCGGGCGCTGAACCCAATGAAGTGGAGACTTCTGTTTCCCGTAAACTGGAAGATGCTTTGTCAAATTTAGAAGGAGTGGATTACCTGGTTACAAAGTCGCTGCCCAATGCTTCAATCATCATTGCTAATCTGAAATACGGTTCGGATTTGGATAAGACCATGCAGGACGCTCAGCGCTATATTGACAATATCCGCAAAGATCTGCCCCAGGATATTTTAAGTCCGGTGATGAGTAAAGTTTCTCCAAACGATCTGCCGATCATGTCAGTCAGCGCAGCAAGTAATTTGCCTGCCACTGAGTTTTATCAGAGAATGAAAGATGATTATCTGCCGCAGATTCAGCAAATAAAGGGCGTAGCGGAAATCACCATTTTAGGAGGGGAAGAAAGGGAAATCCAGGTAAAAGTTAATCAGGAAAAACTTAAACTGTTTAAGGTATCATTGAACCAGATCGTCGAAGCAATTAATCGTTCGGGGCTGGATTTACCTGCAGGAAAGGTGCAAACCGACAAGGAAAGTAATTCGGTTCGTTTAACAGGAAAATTTTCGACCCTGGATGATATCAAAAATGTCCAGGTAGCCATGCCGGTTCCCGGCAGTCCGGTTTATGTAAAAGACCTGGCCATGGTTATTGACGGCATCAAGGAAACAAGTTCTATCAGCCGTTACAATGGCAAAAATGGAATTGGCTTATTACTGAAAAAACAAGGTGATGCCAATGCTGTAGAGGTTTCAAAATTAGTCCGTGCAAAATTCCAATCCATTGAACAGCAAAATGCAAATTCAGGGGTAGCATTTATAATTGCCGACGACAGTACGGACAACACTATTGCAGCTGTTAACTCGGTGGTTTTTGACCTGGTTCTGGCAGTTATACTGGTTTCCCTGGTGATGCTTTTATTCCTGAGAAGTTTCAGAAACTCAATCATTGTACTGGTGGCTATTCCCACTTCTTTAATTACAGCATTTGCGGTCATGTGGCTCCTGGGTTATACACTCAATTTAATGACCTTGCTTGCGATGTCTTTAATCATAGGAATTCTGGTAGATGATGCAACTGTAGTTTTAGAAAACATTCAGCGGCATCTGGATATGGGAAAAGAAAAGCGAAAAGCTTCGTTAGAAGGGCGTATGGAGATCGGATTTTCAGCAATTTCAATCACGCTGGTCGACGTGGTGGTTTTTCTGCCCATATTGTTTTTACAGGTATTTGTGGCAGATATGCTCAGGCAGTTTTCTGTGGTGGTGATCACTTCTACTCTTACCAGTTTATTGGTTGGTTTTACGCTGACCCCCTGGATGGCATCCCGCATAGGAAAAAAGGAAGATCTGCAGGCTAGCAATATTTTCAACCGCTTTTTACTTTGGTTTGAACACCAGTTAGACTGGTTTATCAATTGGTATGGCAGACAATTAGAATGGGTTTTGAACCATAAACTTATTTTTGCCGGAATAGTATTATTCCTGTTCGTATTGACTGCAGGCATAATGAAACAAGGCATTATTGGAAAAGAACTGATCTCCACGGGAGACCAGGGAAAATTCAGGATGTCCCTGGAATTTGATAAATCAACGCCCATTCAACAAAATAATCTGATCGTTCAAAAAGTGGAAACCTATATCCTGAAGCAAGCCGAAGTTGCAACTGTGTTCAGCAATATCGGTGGTCCGGGCACAGGTATTGGAAGCCTGGGGGTTGGTTCTGCAAACAAAACTGAATTTACCGTTCAATTAAAATCTAAAAAGGAATTGAAAGATCTTCCCACTGAAGAATTCATGAAAATTCTCAGGGAGGATTTAAAAACTAAATTTCCTGGAATAAATTATTCGATGGCTTCCCTGGGATTGATTCCAAAAACTGCACCCATAGAAATAACATTAAGCGGGAACAGCCTGGATTTGGTGATGCAAAGCGGAAGGATCCTGAAAGCCATTGTTGAAAAAATCCCCGGTGCGGATAATGTCCGTTTATCGGTTGAAGAAGGGAGCCCTGAATACAAAATAATACCGGATAAGGATAAGATGCAGCGGCTGGGTTTAACAACGGCTTATGTGGGGCTGAACCTGAGAACGGCTTTCACAGGAAACGACGATGCAACCCTGACAGAAAATGGCACAGAATATCCGGTAAGGATCCTGTTCGATGATTTTAACCGCAAAGATTTCGGGGATGTGCAGAAGCTTTCTATCATTAATCCCACGGGTAATCCTGTGGAAGTTTCCCAATTCGCGCGGGTAGAGCAGGACAACTCCCCTTCCCTGCTCGAAAGGAAGGACCGTCAGCCCGCTATCACCCTTACTGCTGATGCATTGGGAAGACCCTCAGGAACCGTAGCAGATGATGTAGTGGCCTATGTAAAAGAAAACCCGCTGCCTAAAGGCATACAGATGACCTGGGGAAGCGATATCAAAAGACAGAATGATAGTTTTGGAGCATTAGGTTCTGTATTACTCATTTCCTTCTTGCTCATTTACCTGATTATGGTAGCGCTCTATGACAGTTTTGTTTATCCATTTGTGGTCCTGTTCTCCATTCCGGTTGCAGTGATCGGTGCATTTTTAGCATTAAACTTATCATTGAGCAATATTAGTTTATTTGCATTGCTGGGTATGATCATGTTAATGGGCCTTGTTGCAAAAAATGCTATTCTGATCGTCGACTTTACCAACCAGTTAAAAGCAGAAGGCAAACATTTTAAAGAAGCATTAATTATTGCTGGTAAAGAGCGTATGCGCCCTATTCTGATGACCACCCTGGCAATGGTTTTTGGAATGCTCCCTATTGCCCTGGCAAGCGGAACAGCGGCCGAATGGAAAAACGGACTTGCCTGGGTAATTATCGGGGGACTGCTCTCCTCTTTAGTCCTAACCGTATTTTTAGTTCCGGTGGTCTATTACCTGGTGGATACAGTGAAAGAAAAAATAAATCGCAAAAAACAGGCGGCTTGAAAAGGGATGCCAGAACCTGCTTCCCGATTCAGGGTATCTTAAGTCTGTACAGCCTCATACAGCAATACTCCTAATGTACAATTTTATGGGTGTCACGGACACTGCTGAACGTCAGGGCCAGCATTTTCCAATTCTTACCTTGTTTTTTGTATACTTCCGTTACAGTAAATTCAGTTACTACATCAGAGCCCCGAACTTCTGCAGTAAGGGTTATGCGGTTCCAGACGATTGCAGTTTTCCCAATGATCTCTGCTGCAACATCATGAACATCAGCTTTTTTATACCAGATCCTTCCGGATTTAATGATATCCAGCTCCTCCTGCTTTTTCCAGGTTCCGCTCATGTGGACAAATTTTGACTTATCGTGAAAGAGTGTAGCAAGCTGGTCCACGTTCTTATCTGCCATCCACTGCCACTTATCTTTTGAAAGACTGATAAGCCTGTTTTGTTCCGGGCTTGGACCTTTTGCCGGGGCAGAACCAGGACTTTGATTTGGTTGCTGGGAGAATGCTGAAGGTGCACCCGACAGTAAAAACAGTGCAAGCATTACAATTTTAATCGTTTTTGATTGTATTTAATTTAGTAATCATTAACGTCCAGAACTAGGATTGGTTTAGAGTTTCCTTTGTTACCCTCTTTAAATTTATATTGACAACCGGGGAAACAATAAGTGGAAATTTTTCGACAACCACGTTACTGGTATCCAGGCCAAATGCAGATGCTTCTGACAGGCTGATATTTTTGATAAAAAAGTGGGTCTTCATCAGGAGGCGGTCCCAAAATGAAAGTTCATTTTCATTACTTAAGTACTTTTCCATGACTACAAAAGAAAAATCGCCTGTAGCATTCGTACGTTCAAGGCTTTGGTATCTGCTGGTTATATCAACCTCCTCATTTAAAACCAGGTTTTCGACCACTTTTCTAAAAAGTAAGTTAATCCTGGGTTGTACGCGAAACCCTAAGCGGAATTCCACCCGTATTACATCATTTGGCACAATATGATCCACAATATATTCGCAGGTATAAGGTTCATCGAGCGTGTCGACGTGAATAAACCAGTAAATGTCTGCACGTTTTGGTTTTTTATACAGGATAGAATACATGGTCTTATGCTCGATCTCCCTTGGATTATCGGCACTTGTTAAGTAAACCAGGTGAGTGGCATATTTGGGAATACTGACATCATTGCTCAATTCTTTTAATTTCTGAACATAATGATTGAGCTCCACAAATTCAATATACCTGTTCTTGATTTTCCGGGTCTGGTACCAGGTATACATCACAAAGAACAGGATACTTCCTATGAGCACCGTTACATATCCCCCATGTGGGAATTTATCCATATTTGCTGCCAGAAAGCTCAGCTCTATGGTGAGATATACGAACAGGTACAGGTAAATTAAAACGGGCCTGGTTCTTCTGATCACCAGGAAATTGGCAAAGAGAATGGAAGTTGCGATCATACATAAGGTTATTGCAAGCCCATAGGCGGCTTCCATATTGGATGCCTTTCCAAAGTATATTACAATCCCTATACAACCCAGGAAAAGTATCATATTGATGGCAGGGATATAAAGCTGGCCCCGCTCCTCTGTTGGATAATTTATCCGCAGCTTTGGCCATAAATTCAACCGCATGGCCTCACTGATCAAAGTGAACGAGCCCGAAATAAGTGCCTGGCTGGCAATAATGGTAGCTGCCGTAGCGATTATGATCCCCATGTACAAAAACCATCCCGGCATAACGGAGTAAAACGGATTAAACCCCGATTCGATCATTTCATTTGTAATTGGCTTGCCGGAATAATTACTTAACAGCCAGGCTCCCTGGCCCAGATAGTTAATAATCAAACAGGTTTTTACGAATATCCAGGAATACCTGATGTTCCATTTCCCGCAATGCCCCAAATCTGAATATAAGGCCTCGGCACCGGTGGTACATAAAAATACCCCTCCCAGGATATAAAATCCCTGGGGATACTCAATAAGTAACTTAATCCCATAATAAGGGTTGAAGGCTTTGAATACTGACAGATCATCGGATAGATGCATAATTCCCAGTGTTGCAAGCATAATAAACCATATGGACATCATAGGTCCAAAAAACCGCCCGATTAAGGCCGTTCCGAATTGCTGCATAAAAAATAAAACAGTCAGTATCCCGATAACGATATACACAATCGCTTTCTGGCTGATATCAGCAAGAAAAGGGACCTGCTTTAAACCCTCAACAGCTGAAGTGACGGAAATTGCCGGGGTGATCATGCCATCCGCAAGAAGGGCCGCACCGCCGATCATTGCCGGGAGTACCAGCCATTTGCCCCTTCTTCTGCGAACCAGGGCAAACAGGGAGAATATCCCGCCTTCACCTTTGTTGTCAGCTTCCAGGGTTAGAATAACATATTTAATAGTGGTTTGGAGCGTGAGGGTCCATATAATGAGCGAAAGGGAGCCAATGATCAGCTGCTCGCTGATTGTTTTTCCTTTAATGATCGCATTAAGTACATACAGGGGAGAAGTACCAATGTCTCCAAAAATAATTCCGAGAGCTATTAAGAGGCCAGCTACTGAAACCTTTGAACGGGTTGTTGTCATTTCTGAAGAAGTATATCTTTGATCCGGACATGGTCATAAAACCTATTATGACCGGAGTATTAATAACTGGGCATAGACTAAATTCGATGCCATCAGCATTACGTGCAAAACAACGAATTATTTTCCAAATATTTCTAAGCTGAAAATTCAGGAAGACATTATAAGGAAAGCTGCCGGGGCCATCCGCAAAAAGAATAAGATCCCCTTCAGCGGAAATAGAATCAGACTGATGCCGCTGTTATCCGGCCTGAGGTTGAAACTATCAAAACCAGGCCGAACAAAAGAAAACTTTTAAATACTATCAGGGCGCCTTATCAACCCTGCAGGGAACATAAAGGAGAAATGAAGCCTAATTCAAAGACCTGTATTCATTGGGAGTTTGACCAACTCTTTGTTTGAAAAAACGCGAGAAATGCTGCGGATATCTAAATCCAAGTTCATATGCAATTTCACTAACGGTCTTTTCGGAGCCAAAGATCTTGTTTTAGCAACTTCGATTATTTTATTCTTAAGATATTCCTGAGCGGATCTGCCGGTTTCCTTTTTAATCAGATCGCCAAAATAGTTGGTAGAAAAGTTCAATTCAGCGGCACAGTATGCCTCGTTGGGAAGTCCGATGGAATAGGGCTTTTCGGATGAAAAATTACCATTTAATAATTCTTCGAACTTCTCCAGTACCCCCCTGTTAACGCTGTCCCGTGTGATAAACTGGCGGTCATAAAAGCGGTCGCAATAATTCAGCAGCAGCTCAATATTAGAAGCAATTAACCGTTTACTGTGCTTGTCGATGGACGATTGCAATTCGGTGCTGATTTTTGCGAAAAGGTCCCGGACCAGCTGTTGTTCTTTTTCCGAGAGATGAAGGGCCTCATTGGTGCTGTAGCTGAAAATTTAAGAAGGTTCCGGGTTAAATTCCGATTGCCCTTATACCTTTAGCGAGCCACGGAATGCCCTGCCGGCATAATAAGATTCCACACCGTTATGGTATACAAAAACATGGTTATAACGGCGGTCACAAAAGAGAGCTCCGCCCAGTTCCCTGATATGAGCCGGAGTTTTTACCCAGCTAGAGGTTTTCGTATCGAAATTCCCGAGTTTCTGCAGTTCCCTGTACTGCTCTTCACTTAGCATTTCAATACCCATTGCCTCCGCCATATCCATTGCGCTATTCCAGGGTTTATGCTCTTTCCTTGAGGCCAGCGCCTCCCCATCGTAACAAATACTTCTGCGGCCTTTGGGACTTTCCGGCGAGCAATCATAAAAAATATATTCGTCCGTAGTTTTATCATGACCGACAACATCCGGCTCACCCTCAGTTCTTTCCATTTCATAGAGCGACCATAGTTTTTCATCAGTTTCCAGTTTTGCCTGTACTGCGGGCCATTCAAGTTCCGGATGACGGTTCATGTTCTTCTCAAAACGGGCTTTCAGCGTGCTGAGCAATTCTTCACGCTCTTCTGTTGACAAGTTCTTCATATGCATAAGGGTCTTTATAAAATGGCCTCTTTGGCTAGCCAGATTTGAAATTAAGCATTCTTGTCTGATTACCAAAGAGCCGGCTTCCGAGCCGGGCATCAGCTGTCCTAATAATTTTATTCTAAATATTTAACAGTCCGCATTTGAAACAGGCAGTATAATGCGAAAGTCCACAAAAGCGCAATAGTAAGCCAGGCTGAAAGTGATGTACTCAGGGCAAATTGATTACTTGCTCCCTCCACAGCTGAAGAAACAATGCCCTTTGTATTATTTATGGCAGCATGCATCAGCATGACCAGTAATAAGCTTCCTTTTGTACGCCAGTACAGCCATCCTAAGGCAACCGAAATTCCGCTTACCTGCATAAGGTAAAGCGGAAAGGACTGCCCGTAAGTATCTGCGCCCTGAACATAAAAAAGAGGTAAATGCCAGAACGCCCATACTATACCGAGCAATAAGGCAGAAGCTGCCAATCCATATTTTGCCGACATACGGGGAAGTGCAAACCCTCGCCAGCCAATCTCTTCGCCTGCCTGCACCCATGTGGAAACCAGTATGGCTGCAAGCATGATATACCAGGTTTGCTGCCCGAACTGCGGCCATTCCCCGGTAATGATTTTATGTAATAAGGCAACAAAAACCTTTATAAGCACCATAAACCCAGCTGCAAACAAATACCATTTTACATGCACATCCCATTTAAGGACCTTGCCAAGCAGTATTTTTCTCTCTCCGGGAACACCTGTCCGGGCTGTGAGCCACAAGGCCACCAATGAAGGAGCGATCGTTCCAAGAAATGCCAGTACCTGCAGATGTACCGCTAATTGGTTTGATGATTCCTGTTTATGAGAGAGTACCGCAACACTGATGAAGCAGGTCCAGGAGACCAGGTAAGTGAGTAAAAAGTATTTGGTAAGAAGGCTCAATTTCATCTGTCATAGAAATTTTCGAGGATCTCTCAGCCTACCTGAGGATCATGAACCTTTCGCGCGATCCCAAAGCGCAGAATAAATTTAAAAATTAATTTAATTATTTAAGGGTCATCAGGCGATGCGAATACGGGCTAGAACGGCTGTTTAAATCCACTATAAAAAGCTTGGGCAGCTTTGGTGGGCCGGTTCTAAAGCTTATAGCTGAATCCTATCCGCATGCTGAAGGGAGTGCCGGGCGTAAGATGTATTTCCTCTACACTTTGTACCTCAGATCGCAGCCGGGATACTGTAGCAAACTGCGTTTCGTTCCATTGCCGGTTAAAAATATTCTCCGCAGCGATATTTAATATTAATCTTTTAAGGGTATAATTCAGATTTGCATCAGTTATAGTATAACCCTTTGCCACAATCGAGTTGTCTTCATTTGCGGGGCGGCTGGCTAGGTATCTTGAGCGGAGGCTTCCGGAAAATTTACCCATTTGTTTAACGCTTAGGCCACCAGTAAAAGTAAATTTGGGGGCTAAGGGAATAAAATTGCTTTCTCTGGCTTCGTCTAAGGCCCTGGCATGAGTATAGGTCATATCGCTGTTTAGGAATAACCAGTCAGTTAACTGATAACGCACACCCAGATCGATCCCTTTCCTTACTGTTCTTCCGCCCGGTTCAATTACAGCCTCATCTCCAACGTATACGAATTCCTGCTTAAGATACAGGTACCATAATGCCGAATTCAAGATCAGACGCGGTGTGGGTTTCCAGGAGGTACCTAAATCCGCGCCATAGGCGGAAGGCAATATTTTATATCCCTGCTGCGCAACCACCACCCTTGCATCATTGCTGTGAAAGCCCTTTCCTAATTTCAGAAAAAATTGAAGGTCCCTGCTCTGATTAAAGAGAAAATTAAGCTTGGGACTTATAATTGCCTTTCCCTGAGGGGATTTTGATTGTTCAAGCTGATCAGCATAATTAAAATGCAGGTAATCTGCCCGAAGGGATGGGTTGATAATTAATTTACCAGCCTCCAGTTCAGTATTTAAAAAGCTGTAGGCATTAGTCTCCCTGATATTTCCGAGCATGGTATTTTGCAGAGTCGTGTTCCTGTCCAGGGTACGAGAAAGTTCGATATTATTGACATCGTCATATCGTACACCGGCTCCGGCTTGCAGGCGGATCTCCATATCAGAGAGAAAATATCGCTTATGCAATATGGATTCCATGCCTGTAATGTTACGGTCTTCTTTTTGCCTGATCTGATCGCCATTGACCGGGTCATTCAGATAGAAGGTGAAGTTGGAATACAGTTCAAATTTATAGCGATTATAAAAAGCTGAATTACTGAGCCAGGTGTTTGCATTAAAGTATTTAGTGTAAAGGATATTAAGGTTGCTCCTGCTTGTTTCTCCCCCTTCATTTTGATCGATGGCACCGAAACGCGTTATTAAGCCATTATCAATGGAACGCTGCGGTATTTGTCCGGAAGCATTCCATTTACTTCCAAAGGTTGATGCGGAAACCGAAAACTTATCAGATTTACTGAAATTACCTGTGTATTTCCCCATAAGGTTGATCCTGTGAAAGGCCTGGGGAGCTGTGAAGTATCCGTCTGTACTTAAATAATCAGCAGCAAAATACATGGCCTTATCTGGCCTGTTTATAAGATTGAATAGACCAAGTAATTTAAGTGTATTGAACTTTCCACCCTCTGCAGTGATGGAACTGTTCTCTAAACGATCTTTAGTTTTAAACGCTACGTAACCCGCTGTGGCCATATTACCTTTATCTGCATGGTAGGGCCCTTTGTCGAAATCGATCTCAGCAACAGTTTCAGGGATCAGAAAATGAAGATCTGCATATCCCTGCCCGTGGGCATGACTGATCATATTGACAGGCATTCCGTCTACGGATATATTGATGTCGGTACCATGATCAAGGTCGAATCCTCTTAGAAACAATTGTTCCGCCTTCCCGCCCCCTGCGTGCTGTCCGATAAATAAACCAGGTACTTTTCTCAGAAGCTCCTGTGATGAATTTACAGGATTAATATTAAGATCAACAGCAGACACCGATGACAAATGGTTCAAGCCTTCAGAGACTACTACTTCATCCAGTTGAAAGGCCGACACAGAAAGTTGAAGCTCAATATATGATGCTTTGAAGGTTAAAATAAGGGTCTGATAACCTGCACTTGTTATTTTGATGGAATCGCCCGGATTGCAATTCTTTAATATAAATACACCCGTTTCATCGGTATTGGCGTGGGTATTTGTCCTGGGATTAAATAAATATACGCCGGGAATAGCGAGGGAATCTTTGCCGGTGATTTTTCCGTGCAGGTTCTGTGAAAAGCCAGAGGAACTCAGGAACAATAAAAGCAGGAAGTAAAAAAAACGCATAATTAATCGGGATTTGAATGTATAAATTGAATGCTTATCCTTAAAATGGAAATGATTTTCTGTTCACAATAAAGCATAACCTACGATAAACTCAGACCTGCAGTTTTAGGGTTGCTATAATCAATCTGGAGTTTAAATTATTGCAAAACCGCGGGAAGTGTATTATTATTTCCCCCAGGAAATCGAACTGATTTAATACGATAGACCCTTTTAATAATCGTTTATTCCTGTCTTTAGAATTTAAAATGTGAGATTTTCAATTTCTCCTAAATCCGTAAGAGAATGTTTCTCGTAGATCCCCTTATAAAAACTAAAAGAACATGAAAATCAAAAGAAAAATTCTAACTATTGCTGTCACTGTCGGCCTGGGAGCCGGCGCATTATGGGCAGCTGACCACATTGATGCCCCTGCTGTGACAGGTAAAGCGGCTGACATCGCCGACCTGTATGTATTTCAGGGAGCCAATACTTCAAATCTGGTATTCGCTGCAACCTGGCAACCGCTTTTGAGCCCCAGCGCGGCAAGCAGTGCCACCTTTGAAGAAAATACAATGTTTGAATACAACATTGACAATAACAATGACAATGTAGAGGATCTGGTCATTCAATGTGTATTTAAAAACAACAAAATGTATGTCTATGGTCCATTGAAACCAGGATCCACAGGTTTATCAAGTACTATTTCAAGCCAGGCCTCAGTAGTGGTTGCCCTTACTCCCTATGCTTCTTCTGCTAATCCTGTTATTGGTTCTGCCAATGGAATTACAGCCTTTGCGGGTCCGAGAGACGATCCCTTCTTTTTTGATCTGGATCAGTACAAAAAAATTATCGGGGGTACTGCAACCTCATTTAATTCAGTCGGTAACGACACCTTTAAAGGGACAAATGTTTTATCATCAGTTATCGAAGTTCCGAAATCAATGCTGAACAGTACTGGTAAAATTAATGTCTGGATTGAAAGCAAAAAGAAAATATAACCTACACTCATAAAATAAAAAACCATGAAATTTAATTATATATACATGCTAGGGCTGGTCTTACTGGCTGCTGCATCCTGTAAAAAAGATAATAATTCAATGTCTGATTCAGACCCCAATACCGGAGTAGTTTTTGCAGTAGCTGGTGATCAGGCCGGCCGGCCGGGAATTGCAACTGTATTTATCAGCCCGGAGGATAAGGACAGGTTCAACACCACTTTACCTTCAGCTATGGGCGCTGCATTTCAATCCAAGATCCAAACCAAATTAATGGCTCTGAATTCGGGATATACTATGAATGCCTTAGGCCAGACAGCTGCACAGTTTTCAGGTTTGCTGGCTACAGATGTTTTAAATGCATCAACAGCAGGTAAAACAACGTTCTTTGATGGCACCAATGTGCTCACAGGAAGAGCCCTTGCAGATGATGTTATTGATGTGGAATTAATATTGATTTTTGGCGGGCCCGCAGGCTCTTCAAATCCTGGATTAACTTCTGATCGTGTTAACGCTAATGATAAGGCATTTTTAACCGGGTTTCCATATCTGGCAAGCCCGCATTAATTTAAATATTCAAGACAGGAGGAGCCGGATTTGTCCGGCTCCTTTTTTATGATGCCATCATGATCTGCCAGAACCCGCAGCGGTATCCTATCCAATCCTGACCGCTTCATCCAAATTAAAAACAAAAAATAAACTGATAGATTTTTAAAAAGAGATATTTTGAAGAAGCCAGCCATTCTGTTGTTATTAATCATGGGAATTTGTTTTAATTCAGAAGCCCATGTAATCGTGCAGGAACTTGAAAACATGTCTGCCTCCGATGCTGCCACGGCCTATCTCATTTTAGGATATAAGCATATTTTACCTCTGGGACTCGATCATATATTATTCGTACTCAGCTTATTCTTATTGTCTCCCAATATAAGATCTTTGCTCTCCCAATCCCTGGCTTTTACCATAGCCCATTCCATTACCCTTGGTTTATCCATGTATGGAGTAATAAGTCCTCCCTCAAGCATTATAGAGCCTTTAATTGCCATCTCAATTGTTTATATAGCGCTTGAGAATATCTTTACGGATAAAATAAAGCCCGCCAGACTGGGGGTTGTTTTCCTGTTCGGATTAGTGCACGGAATGGGATTTGCCGGCGCCCTGAGTGAAATCGGCTTACCTGAGAATGCCTATATGCTATCCCTGATCATGTTTAATATCGGGGTAGAATTAGGACAGGTTTCGGTTATTCTGATTGCGTATATTTCTATTGCCAGATGGCATAGTTCAAAACCTTATTACCAGAAGAGTATTGTAACTCCTTTGTCCTTGCTGATCGCGTGTATTGCTGCCTACTGGACTATAGAACGGATATTTTTGTAAGCAATTGCTTTTGTGTACACTATTACTCTTCCCGGACCTGATCCGGGACCCCATGCCATTGACCAGCTTGGTTGGTTGGTTGTTGGTTTGTTGGATGGTTAGGTTTATTGATTTTCCCTTGTCATCCCGAATGCGCAGCTGAGGGACCTTATCAGAAAGAAGCCAGAAAATTTGTTCGCTATGTATTTTTAACAGGGAACCTCCTTATCACCTCTAGGAATGAGAACTCGTTTTCTTTTGAAATAAGTTCCCTCATATTCATTCGGGATGACAGGTTTTAATTTC
>JAKFCV010000020.1:0-439873 GCA_036676435.1 Pedobacter sp.
AAGGGCCGCTACAGGCTGGGTGATGGTAAAAGTTTTGGAAACTGTGCATCCTTTGGCATCAGTGGCCGTAATGGTATAATTTCCTGCTGCTAGAGCAGTAAGATCTTCAGTAGTTGCCGAATTACTCCAGGAATAGGTGTACGGACCAGTTCCCCCGGTTACACTTAAATCAATCGCACCCGTGCTTTCTCCAAAGCAGTTTACATTGGTTTGGGTGCTGCTTAAAGCAACCGTCGAACGAATTACTAAAATTTCATCTGTACAACCTCCATAATCGGAGCGTAAAATAAAATGATAGGTTCCATCCACGGTCATTCCGCTTATGGCGCCTGTAATGGGATCAACGACGGCATCTGCAGGGTTGCCGGTCACTTTCTCCCATTTATATCCTGAGCCGGCATTCACTAACTTATAACTATCAGCAGGTGAGCAGATATAAACATCAGATCCCGCTGCAGCCATTTGATCCCTGGTTACATTAACCGTGTCGGCACATCCGCTGGAATTCGTAAGCTGAAACTTATAAATTCCATTTGAAGTCATCCCGGAAATATTACCTGATGCATCAATACCCGCGGCTGAAGGGTTACCGCTTACAATAGTCCAGGTTTCTCCCGAACCTGCTGCAATTAGCTTTGCAGTGGAAGCACTGTTACATCCAACGATATCGGCTCCCGCAAGGGGTTTCTCAAAAGCTGATACGGTAATGATCTTATCAGCCGAAATATTACATGACACGCCTGTCAGATTTGTGGCATCGGTTGCAACCTTCAGCCTGTAACGGTAACCGTTCATACCTGGATCTATAGGGATATCACCATACTCCGCTAGATACTCATATATATTAGTTACGGAATTATAAACCGGGCTGCCTGTTTTAGGGGAACCCATATCGGTCCATGTTGATCCTCCATCTCTACTGTTCTGAAATATGTAAGAGGAATACGTATTGACAGAGGCCCTCACCTCAGCCTTCAGGGGCAAAACTCCGTAAGAACAAAATTTAGGTGTAAGAGAAATATCAGGATATGAGATATCAGGTCCGCATATTGCCAAAGAAATATCATCAAGGCCCAGATCGTTTCCCCCGGCTACAAAAGTTGCATTGTCAATTCTCAGATTTACTGAAGTATTTGGTCCTGAATACCATAATCCACCAACTTTAACCCATTGAGGCTTATAATTTGTAGAAGCATCAGAGTATTTAATAGAACCCGAGGTAGAAACTAATTGATTGTTTATATAAAAACTGATATTAGGTTCTGTCCCTGCCTGAGCAGCAGAATGATTACCTGGCAGGACATTGATCACATAAGCAGAAAATTCATACAGTGTATTCGGGCATACGACAATACTGCTAGCCTGATAGAATGTTTTAAAGGATGAATTAGGTGAACCATTCACGATCATGGCATACCCTCCATCACCAGTATTATCTGAAGCCACCCAATCTGTTTTAATACAGTTCCGGGTAGCCATAGTGCCCAGAGTTTTTAAAAATGAATATGTTCCTTCCGGACCAAGTCCTCCGGAAGTTGAAGCATAATTATAACTGGTTAACGCCGTTTTAGCATTTCCCAGATTTTGGAATGGGGCTGCAACTGAAGAATTATTATTGATACAATTATTAACTGAAGTATTGGGAGTAATATATGGTGTACTGAAAGTTCCGTTCGCACCTAATGTATTCGCACCTAAGCTTCCTCCTGTACAAACCAACAAAGTTCCGTTGCTCGTTACAGGGATAGTGAAGCTGGCTGCAGAAGCATCTGATTGACCATCATTATCCGTTACCGTATATGTAAAGCTTGCCGTCCCGGTGAATGTACTTTTTACTTCGAATTGGAGCTGTTTAGCCTGTACAGCGGTAAGCACCTGATTTATGTTAACAACCACATTATTGAGATATAAAACTCCAGCAGCAGAAGCCGGAAGTGTTAGAACCTTAAAAGTAGAGATCGTACCATCTGAATCTTTTCCAATTAAGGGCAGTATCTGCGAACGGCCAGAAATGTTCTGTATCAGGAAGTTTCTAACATCGATTGCTTCCGGAGGTAGGCCTGCAGGCTTTGCTGAAATCTCAGCTCGGAAAAGATTTGCATAAACAGGGAGGCAGCAAAAACAACTATAAAGAATTAAATATGTAAAGCTTTGAGAGAGCTTCGTAAAAATTCGCATCCTTTTCTTTATCCTTGTAGGTCTGTTCTACGAGAAATCAAGATAAAGGTTGTACTGAATACACAATTAAAACAGCAGAATTTTAAGTGGAGATTTTATTGAATTTCTGCAGGATAATTCAGGATTATCAGGTGATTTGCATCCCTGTTATTTCTGCCACGAACATTATAGCTGTATTTTTTTTTGAAATTTAAAAGACGAATGCCCTCTACCTCATATAGTGATCTGATAAATGGTGTTTCTTTTATAACCATCATCCATTTGGCAGGGATGGTTTTCAAAAAGCCGGCAAGTCTCCTCTGATCCTCCCTTGTAAACGAATTCTGATCATATTCACTGAATTCACTGTCGTATGGAGGATCAAGGAAAATAAAATCCCCCTGCTTTAACTGGATCGAATTAAGAAAATCCTCGAAATCAAGGTTCTGGATACTGCTCTTTTCAAAAAGCCCTGTCAGGGCCGGACTGAATAAAGACTGAATTTTACCCCTGTAATTTTTCCGGTTATAGGCAATTCCGCCGTATGGAATATTGTATCCACCCTTTGAATTGAACCTGAACATGGATCCATAACAGAATTCCCTCACAAAATACCAGTTGGCAATTGCTTTGGATGGATGAATATCGAGATTTCCGCTGTTAGCATCATTCATCAGCCTTCTGAAGTACAGATAAATACCACTTTTCAAACCGGTTTCAAAAT
This sequence comes from Pedobacter sp., assembly GCA_036676435.1. Lineage (GTDB taxonomy): Bacteria > Bacteroidota > Bacteroidia > Sphingobacteriales > Sphingobacteriaceae > Daejeonella. The sequence continues at coordinate 2,882 of JAKFCV010000020.1, forward strand.
GGTCCTTAAGTTCTGCCTGATTAAAGATCCTTTTTTCTTTTTCCGATATCGAACGTATCCGCTTAAACTTGTCAGTCAGTGAAAAGCTTAAGCTATCGAGGAATTTTCCAGGATTTAATGTAAAGTTTTCATCAAATAAGGGTTTAAACTCTACGAAGTCAACCTGATTAAAAAGTTTTTTAAGCCTTGTTTTAAGCTGAGCCTGATTGATGTGATGGGAAAGGAATTCAGAAAACAAATCAGCTTCCTGGGTAAGAAGATACCTGTTCAATTTACCTGCCTGGTCCCAGGCATCTGCATACTGAAAGGATTGAAGTTTAAAATCTTCATCATTCAGGGCATTATAAAAATTTACAAGGTCCTTACTTTTATCATTTAAACAGGATACCTTATTCGTTCTCAGTGCAAAGAAAACCCCACCTCCGCCAAAAAAAGGTTCGATATAACGCTCAAATGGTGGTATCATGGAACTGAACTGATCGAATTCAGTGTATTTCCCTCCTGTCCACTTAATTAAGGGCCTGATCTTATCCGCGACAGCCATGAACAATTCCATTAAATAATCTCATCCCGTTAAATTAAGATCTTTTATTTGACTTTAAAGTTTTGATATATAGATCTTCCACCTTCCTGCGTGCCCATTCTGTTTTTCTTAAAAATTTCAAACTGGATTGAACTCCGGGATTGTCATTAAAACAATTTATCCTGATCATCGATCCAAGCTGCTCCCATCCATATACTTCCACCAGGTGGTGGATTATCATTTCAAGAGTTTTTCCATGCAGGGGATTGTTTTGCTGTTCACTGTTCATCTTATTCAATATCCTATGACAAATGTATTATTTAATACCCTATCTCTTATTTCAATGTAAATTTAACCGAAGTAGCCATAAATTTTAAATTTTGTAACTTTACAGGATCGTACCGATGTTTTCCGGTTCTCAAATCCTTTATATATGAAATTTAAGTTAGGTGAATTTGTTCGTTTTGTTGATGAACGAAGAGAAGGATATATTACACGGATCATTGATGATGCTACAATTGCTGTTACGGATGATGATGGCTTTGAAATACCTGTTCTGGCTAGTCAGGTTACCCGGGTGCATGGTAAAAGCACCGAAATAAGTACGGAAATGGAAAGCCCCTCTAAACCCCAGGCGAAATTTGAAGGCGAAGGAATCTTTCTTGCACTTGCCGATGATAAGCGCATCGGTTCAGTAGTTCACTTCCATCTCATAAATTCAAGTTCCTATCAGCTGCTGATCACTGTAAACACAGAGAAACAGCATAAAACCAAGGGAGAATTTGCGGGCATAGTTATGCCCGGATCCTCCGCTCAGATCTATTCGGCTTCTTTAAATGAACTTGATCTGTGGCCAACTTTTCATTTTCAAATCCTTTTATATAGTGCAGCTGATCAGCCTCTAAAACAACCCCTGCTGATCACCGAAAAATTCAGGGCAAAAGACTTTTCAGGCACTAAAAAGCAGGCACCCCTAATTAATCAACAAGCCTGGCTGATACAATTGGATGCCCCGGAGCCTATTATTGACGCTCAAAAATTGAAAGAAAGCTTCCATAAACCCGTCTCTGAGAAAATGGATATCCCAAACCCGGGAAAGCAGGTTGACCTTCATATCGACAAACTTCGCGATGATCATCAATTCCTTAATACCGGTGAAATTCTGGAGATCCAACTCAGCCATTTTCGTAAAAGCCTGGATGCAGCTATAGTTCATAAATTACCATCCATAATTTTTATTCACGGTGTAGGAAACGGCACGCTCAGGAACGAGATGCATAAAATAATAAGCAAACATCCCCAGGTAAAAACTTTTATGGATGCCTATAAAGAAAAGTTCGGATACGGAGCCACTGAAGTTTTCTTAAAATAGAAAACACAATCGTAGAGAGGTTTTAACTAACTACGCTTTCCCTAAAAGGAACTCCCTGCCTGCCTTGATAAAATATTATTACCTTTGCATTCTTATGAAGATATTTCATTTATCCTGATCTCAACAAGGTTTTTCTAAACCTGTCATCAATTCAAAAACACTCCGATATCCCGGAAAACACTATGGTCCATCCTGAAATAGAAAAAAGAAAAACATTTGCAATCATAAGTCATCCAGATGCTGGTAAAACCACATTAACAGAAAAATTTCTGTTATTTGGCGGGGCTATAAACACCGCAGGTACCGTTAAACGGAATAAAGCCAATCAAAGCAGCACCTCTGATTTCATGGAAATTGAAAAACAGCGTGGAATTTCTGTGGCGACTTCGGTAATGGGCTTTGAATATAAAGGCAAAAGGGTAAACATTCTCGACACTCCAGGTCACAAGGATTTTGCCGAAGACACGTACAGAACCCTTTCAGCCGTTGACAGTGTTATCCTGGTTGTAGACAGTGTGAAAGGTGTCGAGGAACAGACACAAAAACTGATGGACGTCTGCCGGATGCGTAACACCCCAGTGATCATTTTCATAAATAAACTTGATCGCGAGGGAAAAGATACGTTCGACCTGCTTGATGAACTGGAAAACAACCTGAACATCAGCGTATGTCCGCTTTCATGGCCTATCGGACAGGGTCATAATTTTAAGGGCGTATACAATATATTTGAAAAGCAACTCAACCTTTTCAAGCCCGATAAATCCAAAATCTCCGAGCCAGTTATTCAGGTAAGTGATCTGAATGATGAACTACTTACCCAATTTCTTCAACCTAAGGAGCTCCGCACTTTAAAAGACGATCTGGAACTGGTTGAAGGAATATATGGTAAACTTGATAAAGAATTGTATCTGGAGGGATTACTTGCTCCCGTTTTTTTCGGTAGTGCCATTAATAATTTCGGGATCCGCGAACTCCTCGACACGTTTGTTTCCATTGCCCCAAGTCCCAAAAGCAGGGAAGCCAATGAAAGGATGGTCCTGGCGAGTGAAAAAAACTTTACCGGCTTTGTTTTTAAGATCCATGCGAATCTTGATCCCAACCATCGTGACAGAATAGCATTTTTAAGGATTTGCTCCGGCAAATTCGAACGCAACAAATTTTATTACCATACCCGCCTGAACAAGAAACTAAAGTTTTCCAATCCGGTTGATTTTATGGCCAATGAAAAAAGTCTGGTAGAAGAAGCCTGGCCCGGTGATGTGGTAGGACTTTATGACAGCGGTAATTTTAAGATCGGTGACACGCTTACCGAAGGCGAACAATTGCAATTCAAGGGAATTCCCAGCTTTTCTCCTGAGATCTTCAAGGAGGTTGAGAACCGGGATCCTTTAAAATCCAAACAGCTGGAAAAGGGCTTGCAGCAGCTTACCGAAGAAGGTGTAGCGCAGCTTTTTGTTCAGCAGCCGGGAAACAGGAAGATTATCGGGACTGTTGGAGAACTTCAATATGAAGTGATTGTATTCAGGCTGCAGCACGAATACGGAGCAAAGTGTGCCTTCAGGCCTTTAACCTTCCGGAAATCCAGCTGGCTTACTTCAAAAGATAAGAAGAATATAAATGAAATTGTTCAGCGCAGGCACCATCATATCGCTACGGATAAGGACGGGAATACCGTTTTTCTGGCCGATAATGACTGGACGCTCAATCTGGCTAAGCGTGATTTCCCTGAAGTAGAATTCCACAGCACATCAGAATTCAGACGTAATTCTTAAAGCAGAAAGCCGGCTCAGGGCCGGCTTTCTAGCTTAATTAATTAAAATACTCCTGAGCCAGTGTCTCATCATGACTGTAAATATCATCACGGAAATGGACCTTTCCATTCTCATCTGCCCATGCGGTGAAATACACAAGGTAAACGGGCAGGACTTGTTTTAATTTAACATGTCTTTCTTTCCTTTCTGAAATCGTACTCATTATTCGCGAACGATCCCAACCCCCTGAATTTCTCAAAAGATATTCAGCAAGCTCAATTGGCTTCTCCACTCTGACACATCCATGGCTAAAACCTCTTTTCGCCTGACTAAACAATTCATCATGAGGTGTATCATGAAGATAAATATCATTCGTATTTGGGAATATGAACTTTACATCACCCAGATCATTTTTAGGACCCGGACGGCGACGTAAAACATATTTCCAGTTGGTCTCATTTACAGAGGCCCAGTCAATGGAGGAAGGATCAACCGGAGTTCCCTTACCTGAAACAACTTCCATGTCCAGGTGATCCAGATATCCCGGGTTTCCTGCTAGCTTGGGAGCTAATTCTTTTTGTATGATGCTCACAGGAACATTCCAGTATGGGGAAAGAACCACTGTTTCAAGCTTATCGCTGAAAATCGGTGTACTGTTAAGTGTTTTACCTACAATCACATTCATGGTGAGTCTTTCCTTTCCTTTTTCAAAGACATGAAGCTTGTATTCTGGAATATTTACAAGAAGGTAATCCGGTTCAAAACTTTTCGGGATCCATCTCCAGCGCTCCATATTCAGAATGATCTGCTTAATACGCGCTTCAACAGGCACATTCATCAGTTTAACAGTCTCTGGGCCTAAAGCGCCATCAGGCTTAAGTCCTTGCTCATTCTGAAAGCTTTTTACGGCATTGAATATTTCATCATTAAACAGGGAATCTGTTCCGGCAGCCAAACCAAGGCGCTTCCTCAAAACAGGAACCATTGGAGATTTTTGACCTGTCTTTAATTTTGGATTAGCAGTTACTTTAGGCCATCCGCCGGATGCCTGGATCTTTCTGTATGAGGCAAGTGCGGCTTTTAGTCTGGAATATTCCGGATGAAGGGGACTGAAACTAGCATAAGAATACTTGCTCTCCCTCTCTTTTAATACGGTCATTAAGGCTTTATGAAGCTTTATCTTATTCCGCTTAACGTCCCATTCTATCTCTTCGTTATCTTTAGGAATTACCACACCACGATAATAGTCTGAAGCCCACACAAAATATGTAGCTGTTAAAGCCACATCAATTTCCTTCTGCAGGGCAGTATATTGTGCAGAATCTTTTTTTGCATTATCAAGATCAGCAAATAACTTATTAAAATCTTTGATCTGATAATCTTTAGGATCCAGACCTTCTTCGCCGGCTTTTTCAATTATCCCTAACATCTGCTCTGCCTGGGGAACGACCTGGTTATTCTTAAACCAGCCTAATTTAAACTCACGCTCCCGGTAAAATTTCTTGGTCCAGTCAAGCTGATCTTTAAACTTCGGTTCACTTTTTACATAATTAATATAAAAAGTACTGTCCAATACCGGCTGAGGCTTATTAGAAACAGCTCTTTCCTTCTTTGTTCCTGAACAGGATGAGACAAAAATCAGGGAAGGAAGTATGGCCAGCAAGAGCATGAATTTTTTTAAACCAATTTTTCGGTTCTTCAGATCAAGGTTTGTTTTATCTATCATAATATTCTAGGAAACTTTCCACCACCTACGCAACAAATGTGCCGAATGGAAAACTCGGGAATTTTTAAATTTTTCATCTTTAATATTTTCAATTTAAAAAGTCCGGATGGAGCGGCTATTTGTGCCAAGTTGACATAAATATGAATTGGAATAAGTATTGATATGCAAGCATCGTTTAACCCAATAATTATAATAAGATGCAAGAAAAAGGAACCATTTCAATTCACACTGAGAATATATTTCCAATAATTAAGAAGTTTCTATACTCTGATAATGAGATCTTCCTGAGAGAGCTGGTTGCAAATGCGGTGGATGCTACCCAAAAAATTAAGAGGCTTTCCTCTCTTGGAGAGTATAAGGGCGATTTGGGAGAGCTTAAAGTAGTCGTTTCATTTGACGAAAAGAAGAAAACGATAACAATATCTGACAATGGATTAGGTATGACCGCCGAGGAAATTAAAAAATATATCAATCAGATCGCATTTTCAGGAGCAGCGGAGTTTGTTGAAAAATTTAAAGATGCAAAGGACGCAAACGAAATTATAGGCAAGTTCGGGTTAGGTTTCTATTCAGCCTTTATGGTTGCCGATGAAGTTGAGATCCAGACCCTGTCCTATCGTGATGATGCTGAATCCGCAAGATGGATATGTGATGGAAGTACAGAATTTGAAATAAGCGAAGGAAATCGAAAGGAGCGCGGAACGGACATAATTCTGCATATAAATAAAGAATCTAAAGAATTTCTGAACAAAGCTAAGCTTCAGGAAATACTTGATAAATATTGCAAGTTTCTGCCCATACCTGTACAGTTTGGAACCAGAACTGAACAAGTGCCTGACGGTGAAGATAAAGAGGGCAAACCTCAGTACAAATCGGTCGAAACAGAAAATATAATTAATAATACCAGTCCCATCTGGACCAAATCCCCGGCGGAACTTAAAGACGAAGATTATCTCGCGTTTTACAAGGAATTATACCCTTTCTCAGACGATCCGCTTTTCTGGATCCACCTGAATGTTGATTATCCTTTTAACCTTACCGGAGTTCTGTATTTCCCCAAGGTTAAGAACGATTTCGAAATGCAGCGAAACAAGATCAAATTGTTTTCCCGCCAGGTGTTTATCACAGATGAAGTTAAAGATGTGGTACCTGAATTCCTTATGCTGCTTCATGGCGTGATTGATTCACCCGATATTCCACTGAATGTATCCCGCAGTTTCCTCCAGGCCGATAGCTCTGTTAAAAAAATAAACAGCTATATAACCAAGAAGGTAGCCGACAAACTTTCAGCCCTTTTCAAAAGTGACCGAAAGGCATATGAAGAAAAATGGGGTGACATTGGCCTGTTTGTGAAATATGGTATGATCAGTGAAGAAAAATTTTATGATAAAGGAAAAGATTTCGTCCTGCTGACCAACACTAAAAAGGAGTTTTATACTCTTGAGGAGTACAAGGAAAAAGTAAAGCCGGTTCAAACGGATAAAAATGACACCCTCGTTTACCTGTATGCAACGGATATCTCAAAACAAGACACTTTTATTCAATCTGCAAATAAAAAAGGATATGATGTTTTGCTGATGGACTCTCCTATCGATCCTCATTTTATAAGTCAGCTGGAACAAAAACTTGAAAAAACTTCCCTAAAACGGGTTGATGCCGATGTGGCCGATAAGATAATCAGCAAAGAGGACAATACCGTCCACGTCCTTAATGAAGATGAAAAAACTAAGGTTAAAGCAATATTTGAGAAAGCTATTGTAAAACCTAATATGCGGGTTGAAATAGAAAGCCTGAACCCTGATGAACTTCCGGTGATCGTTACTATGGATGAATTTATGAGAAGGATGAAGGATATGTCGCAAATGGGTGGCGGAGGGATGAGTTTCTATGGCTCCATGCCCGACAATTACAATGTGGCTATCAATGGAAACCATAAACTTATCGGACTGATCCTTCAAACAGAGGATGAGAACGGGCAGATCCAACTGGCAAAACAAGCATTTGACCTTGCATTACTCTCTCAGGGAATGCTTACCGGTCCGGAATTAACGGAATTCGTTAACCGCAGCGTAAGCCTGATAAAATAACATTTAACTCATCCGGTGATTTCTCATATCACCGGATGTTTTTTTCCGGATCAATTCTCAATTCCGTAGTGATTTGATGTCCTGAAACCCTCTTTATTTATTTAATTAAGATAATCCATACCTAAATATTAATTTAGTCGGATGGATTTTTCAAAACTTCTGGCGCAGAATTACGATTCATTCCTGGAAAAGCAAATCACAGATAGGTTTTTCAAACATCATGAACTATTGATGCTTTTGGAAAAAACCGGATCAAAAGAACTTTTTGATCTGAAACAGGTCGGCAATTCAATGAACGGACTGCCTGTTAATTTAGTCACTTTTGGAAAAGGACCCTGCAGGGTATTTCTCTGGAGCCAGATGCATGGAGATGAGGCAACAGCAACTATGGCGCTGGCCGACCTTTTTAACTTTCTCTCTCTTGATGACGAGGAATACAATGCGGTAAGAAATACCATCTCAGCCAACTGTACGCTCTATATATTACCGATGGTAAATCCCGACGGTGCTGAATTCTTTACCCGGAGAAATATAGTTGAAATTGACATTAACAGAGACTTTCTAAGCCAGCAAACTTCTGAGGGAAAACTGCTGCGCAGTCTCCGCGACGAGATACGGCCGCATTTTGGATTTAATCTTCATGATCAGAGCACAAGATGGTCGGCAGGCACCTCAGGGAACCCTGCAACGATATCGCTCCTGGCGCCCGCTTACGATGATGAACTGAGTATTAATCCTTGCCGGGTCAGAGCCATGCAGGTTATTACCGTGATCAACTCAGCCTTACAAGGTATAATTCCGGGGCATGTTGGCCGTTTTGACGATGAGCATGAACCCCGGGCATTCGGAGATAATTTCCAGGCCGCCGGGACAAGCACGATCCTGATCGAAGCAGGCGGATATTATAATGATCCTGAAAAACAATATGTGCGTAAAGTTTTTTTCATAGCGATCCTTTCCGGACTTCTCTCCATTGCTGAAGGTTCGTATGAGAAGCAAATGCTCGAATCTTATTCCCTCATCCCCGAAAATAAAAAACTGCATTTCCATATTCTGCTAAGAAACTGCAAACTGGATTTGAACGGAATACCTTATACGGCTGATATCGGTATAATTGCAGATGAATGTATAAACGATGATTTCCGTTCTGTCACTTATTCGTATTTAATAAATGATGCGGGTGACCTGTCGGCGTACTCAGCATATGAGGATTTGAATTGCGAAAACTATAAGCTGATCCTTACAAAAAAATTAAGCTGTGATGACCCTGCAGATTTAATTCTTCAGGATGGACTGAATACCATATTGTGCATAGAGAACGGAATTATTACTAATAAAAATTTATAAAAATTTAGTTTGTTGGTTTTTGGTGATTAGTTGTTCGAAAAATCTTACAGCAAGAAACTCATACTATACCTTTTCCCCAACAAACTAACAACCTACAAACCAACAAACAAACCAACTAACCAAAAACACATGGCCTTAAATTACGTCTGGATCGGTTTCTTTGTGATCGCCTTCATTGTAGCATTAGTCAAGCTTATTTTTTTCGGCGATACCGCAATTTTCAATAACGTGGTAAATGGAATGTTTGACAGTGCCAAAACAGGGGCTGAGATCTCAATCGGACTGATCGGGATAATGACCTTTTGGCTGGGGATAATGAAGATCGGTGAAAAAGCAGGTATGATCTCACTTTTTGCGAAAGGTGTCAGCCCTTTCTTCAGCAAACTTTTTCCGGGCGTACCTAAAAGTCATCCGGCCAATGGTTCGATCATCATGAATTTCTCGGCAAATATGCTGGGACTTGATAATGCGGCAACCCCGGTTGGGCTAAAGGCAATGCAGGAATTACAGGAGTTAAACCCGGTAAAGGATACGGCCAGCAATGCACAGATCATGTTCCTGGTACTGAATACTGCCGGCATAACCCTTATTCCTACCGGAGTAATCGCCCTGCGTATGGCAAACGGCGCTGCAAATCCCGCGGATGTTTTCATACCCTGCCTAATCGGAACCTTTATTTCATTTGTAGCAGGAATGATCGCAGTGGCCATTTATCAGAAAATAAATCTCCTGCAATTACCTATTCTTGTTTTCTTTCTGGGTTTTATTGCATTAATGGCGGGTCTTTATTTCTGGCTGGGTAACCTTCCCCCCGACCAGATACAGCTATATGCCGGTCTTTTAGGCGGGGTAATTATTTTCTCCATCATCACACTTTTCATCGTTTACGGAGCGTCAAAGAAAATAAATGTTTATGAAGCATTCATTGACGGCGCCAAAGAGGGTTTCAGTACTTCTATTATGATCATTCCCTTTCTGATCGCTATCCTGGTGGCAATAAGTGCATTCCGGACCACAGGCTGCATGGACTATGTAGTTAATGCGATTGGCTCTATGGTCGGCGCTTTCGGGCTCGACACTTCCTTCGTGCCGGCCCTTCCCGTAGGTTTGATGAAAACTCTGAGCGGCGGCGGAGCAAGAGGACTGATGGTTGATGTTATGACCACCTATGGCGCAGATTCCTTTGAAGGAAGGTTAGCAAGTATTATTCAGGGCTCTACCGAAACCACTTTCTACGTTCTTGCTGTCTACTTTGGTTCTGTAAATATCAAAAAACCCAGGTATGCACTTGTCTGCGGTTTAATTGCCGATCTGGTAGGCTTAATTGCCGCGATTATACTGGCTTATATCTTTTTCGGCCATACGATTAAATAAATTAATGAATTGATTTCTTTTCGTTATTAGAAAAATTATCAAGGTAAAGGCTTCAATTAATGCTTTATAAAACATTTATTAGCATTCAAAACAAATAATTAACTGGGATCAAACAAGGAATAAATTTGGGCGTTATTAGAAAATAAAGCCCTTAATTATGGAAATCCATTCACAGACACTTAATCGTTTTTGTAACCAATATAAAATTATCAGGCATTATATCGAAGATCTGCCTTCCCAGGCGATAAATACACGGCTCATCCCCGAAAAATGGTCTATCCATGAAACTATAGCTTATCTCTGCAGGTATCAGTATATTTTCATGGACAGGCTAACTAGGATAAGTAAAGAGATCAATCCGTTTTTTATTGTATATGAACCAGAAAAAGATCCTGAATTTCAGTTTACTGTGGCCAGAACTACGGGAATATTGATTGAGGAAATCTACAAAGTCAGGGATGATATGACAGGAATACTCCAGAACCTATCATCCGCAGAATTCTCCAGGATGGGCACACATGCCGTTTTAGGCAGAATGAATATTTGTCAATGGCTTGAATTTTTCCTTTTACATGAATCCAGCCAGTTTTATAAAATATTTAAGCTTTCGGGCAAGTTCTGGTCCGACGGGAATATACATCTGGGAAATGTGGTAAGTATGCCTCATGCAACTGATCAGATGAACGAACTGGCCGGCTGATCCATACCGTTTTTCTTCATCTCAACGAATTTCAGCCGGATCATATTAGAATATCCCCTGGCGATAAGGCGTTTTTTAGCAGGGAGCCATACTTCACATTGAAGATTAAGTATTTGTTCACCTCTTTTCACAAGGGTTGTATGCGCTTCAATTAAGTCTCCTTCCCGGGCAGGAGCAAAATAATCAATACAATTATTAATGGTTGTATAGGGCCTGCTCAGATTCATTGCAAATACGGTCGCTCCGATAATATCGTCGATTATTCCGGCGGTAACTCCCCCATGCAGTACTCCCATAGGATTGGTCATTTCTTTCCTGATGAGGTATTCAAACTTCAGAGCCCCATATTCGGCCCTTCTGATTACGGGTTTGAGCCAGTGCATGAAAGGCGAAGGACTGCCTTCAAATTCCTGGTCTATGGATTGCTGCAAGAAATGTAATGGAGAATTATTATCTGACATCGGTTTAAGCTTTTTTAGCGTTCTTTATTTTAAATTTAATAATATATATGGAAGATTGTATTGGCACAAGCTGTGCGTCAGTAGAGATTGGCAAAGATAAATACAGAACCGAAGTAAGGGCAGGTAAACATTTGGTACTGGCCGACGAACCCACAGATGCAGGTGGGACAGACCTGGGGATGGATCCGAATAGTTTTTTCCTGGCCAGCCTGGGAACATGTACCGCTATAACTTTAAGGATGTACGCCGACAGAAAGAACTGGGAAGTTGACCGCATCAAAGTCAGCCTGACCCTGGATATTGTAAAAAGCGAACAGCAGCAGACCACCCATATCAAGAGGCACATCTCCATAGAAGGACAGATCAGCGCTGAACAGAAAGAGCGAATGCTTGAGATCGCCGACCATTGTCCGATGCATAAACTATTGAACAATCCGGTGATCATTACCAGTAATCTTCTTCCTTAAACCTGTTGATATTCAATAATTTAACATTTTATCACCCTGATTTTTAAAAAAGGCACACTTGTTGCATTATAGTCAACATTACGACCCTACATCTACGGGATTAGCCTTTTGATTTAATTATCAAAGGGCTTTTTCATTTTAGTTTGCCAGTAGCAAACTCATTTAGGTTTATGTTATTTAATCCTAATCGAAAACATCCTTCAATACCTGCCGGGCTGCATGATAACCGCACATACCATGAACTCCGCCTCCGGGGGGAGTTGAGGAGGAACAGATATAAATTCCTTTTTGGGATGTACGATAGGGTGATAATCTTAAGGCTGGCCGGGTAAAGAGCTGGCCAATATCAATACTTCCCCCGTTAATATCTCCGCCAACATAATTAGAATTGTACATTTCCATTTGGCTGGTATTCATGGTATGCCGGCCGAGGATCATATCTCTAAAACCGGGGGCAAAGCGCTCAACCTGCTTTTCTATGGCCTGGGTCATATCTATTACCGAGCCGTTGGGTACATGACAATAGGCCCAGGCAGTATGTTTGCCAGCAGGCGCCCGCCCGGGATCAAATAAACTCTGCTGTGCCAGTAAAACAAAGGGCTTTTCCGGATGCTTCCCCTGGGATGCAAGCATTTCAGAAGCGGCAATTTCCTCGAATGTATTACCGAGGTGGACTGTGCCTGCACTCCTGCATTCTTCCGCCTTAAAAGGTACCGGCCCGTCAAGGGCCCAATCTATTTTAAACACTCCCATACCGTAGCGGTATCTTTGTAGTTGCCACTTATAAATTTCAGAAAACCGGTCACCGGCGATTTCGAGGATTTGTCGTGGGCCCAGATCGAAAAGAACAGCCTTTGCTGGTGGGATATCGGCCATGGATTTCACATGAAATCCTGTTTCGATTTTCCCTCCCAGTGAAATAAAATACGAGGAAAGCGCATTTGCGATTTGTCCGGATCCCCCTGAAGCAACCGGCCAGCCTTTTACATGTCCGCTTATCAATAAAACCATCCCCATGGCTGCAGTACTTAAATTCGTAAGGGGCTGCAAAGAATGAGCTGCCATACCGGCCCATAAACCCCGGGCTTCCTTTGTTTTAAACTTGCTTGCGAAGGAAGATGCAGATTGGAATGCGTTCAAACCAAAAGAGGCCATTTCCAGCGGATGTTCTGGAAAATGCAAAGGTGCAAGTACTTCTCCGGCTATCAATGGCCAGTTATTAACCAGAGGATTAAATATCCGGAAATAAGTTTCCTTATCAATCCCAAGAAATCCGGCTGTTTCGGTTACACTTCCCTTAAGAATTGCTGCACTTCCATCATCAAAAGGATGAGCAGCCGAGTTTTGAGGATAAATATAGCGGAGGCCATGTTCCTGTAATGGCAGACTTGAAAAAAAGGATGAACTGGCCGCTAAAGGATGAATAGCTGAACATATATCGTGTATAAATCCGGGCAAAGTGAGTTCAGCTGATCTAAGTCCCCCTCCGATCGTATCCTTAGCCTCAAGCAGTAAAACGGATAATCCAAACTGCTGCAATACAATAGCGGCTGATAGTCCATTGGGCCCGGAACCCACTACCACAGCATCAAACTCTGCTTTATTCATATTAAAATCTTCAGACTGAAGATCATCATTTCTTTTTATAAAAGTTTAATTTCTTCTGGTGGAACAAACATTTAGGCAGAAATAAAAAAATAAAACCTCTATATGTTTACTTTCGTATCAGTTAAATTAAAATCTTCCGGAATTTGCACGGATATATTTAAGCTGACCTCAACCCAATTATTAAACTAAAACCTAAGTATGAAAAAACTTCTACTACCTTTTTTTGCATTGCTTGTTTTAACTCTACAGGCACAAAACCCTCCCAAAAGAGAATTAAGAGGGGTATGGATCAGCACCCACGTCAGTCTTGACTGGCCCAACCGGACTCAAACCCCCACGCAGCAGCGGGCTGCGCTGATCGGAATTCTGAATCATAACAAAGCTACAGGAATGAATGCGGCTTATTTTCAGGTCCGCAGTCAGGCCGATGCCATGTATCCGAGTGCGCTGGAGCCCTGGTCCTACTACCTGACAAATAACCAGGGTACTCCCCCTTCCCCGCTTTGGGATCCCATGGAATTTGCTATCGATGAATCCCATAATAGAGGAATGGAATTCCATGCATGGATCAATCCCTACCGTGCCGTAGCCAATACAGCATCCGCTAATAATCCGGCACAATATGCCACAACACATGTATCCAAAACACATCCCGAATGGATGCTGACAGTTGGTACGGTAAGAATATTAAATCCAGGATTAACGGCTGTTCGTGATCATGTTACCAATGTGATAGTTGATATGGTAAAACGATATGATATGGACGGGATACACTTTGATGATTATTTTTATCCGAGTGGAACACCGTTAAGTCTTGACGATGCCGCATATAATACAGACCCAAGAGGCTTTCCGGCAACTAGTGCGGGACGGGCCGACTGGAGAAGAGACAATGTCAATCTGCTTATTAAACGTGTGTCTGACAGTATCAATGTACTTAAACCATGGATTAAATTTGGAGTATCACCTTCAGGAATTTATCGCAGCAGTACTGACCCTGAAATCGGATCACCAACATCTGCAGGGGCATTACAGCATTATAGTTCATTATATGCTGATTCAAAAAAATGGATACAGCAGGGATGGGTTGATTATCTGACCCCCCAGGTCTACTGGTATATCGGTCAGACAGGTTCAGATTATAAGCTCCTTGTTCCATGGTGGAACGACAATGCATTCGGCAGGCATATCTATATCGGAATAGCGGATTATAAGGTTAATACAGCCGGCTGGACAAGCAGGAGTGAAATTCCAAACCAGGTACGTCTGAACCGGTCGGAACCAAACGTTTATGGTCAGACACATTTCCGGCATGCTTTTCTGGCAGGCAATCTTTTAAATTACAGGGATTCCCTAAAGAACAGGTTTTATAATAAACCGGCTTTAATGCCTGCCATGCACTGGAAAGACAATCAGGCACCTATGGCTCCCGAAGATTTAATACTGGTTAAAAATTCAGCAACCTCTGTCACGCTCTCCTGGACCAAACCTGAAACTTCGTCCAGCGAATTCGACAAGGTGAAACGCTTTGTCATTTACCGCTCAGGCAATCCTGAAATCAATTTAGAAAATGCGGAAAATATTTTAGCGATTACCAATATGGATGAAACTACCTATACGGATAATTCGCTTCAGGCCGACAGCACCTATTTTTATACCCTTACCTCGCTTGATCGCCTGCATAATGAAAGTATAACTGCCGATACCGTAAGCAATGAACTCATTAAACCAATCGTCCTTACTCAAAATATCTCCCGCGACCTGAGTAATGGAACTTTAAGCATAACTGCCGCCGACATCGATTATGGTTCATCAGATAACTGGGGGATCGCATCGATGAGTCTGAGCAAAACCACGTTCGATTGCTCGGATATAGGTGAAAATATTGTTATGCTTACTGTTACGGACAAGGCAGGAAATATCGATTCCGCAAGCGCTGTTGTCACTATCAATGGTACAATTCCTGTCCCTGTGATCAGCCTAAGCAGAACAGATAATACATTTACCGGCCTGGCTGCAAATACGGTCAGTTTAGGTTATGGAGCACAGGAATTACTACTAACAGCATCCGACGGTACAGAAGGCGGTTCAATGAATTATTCATGGAGACCTTCTATCGGATTAAGCAGCATCAATACGGCCAGCACTATCTTCAAACCTGTATCTGCGGGTACTTATACCTTTACAGTCCTGGCAACTAATAAATTCGGTTGTACGGCAGAAAGTTCAGTAAGCATAACGGTAATTGATGCCCGCTGTGAGAATGATAAGGTACTGGTATGTAAAGGCACGGGAAGCAGTTCAAATCCATACACCCAGATCTGTGTTGCAGCGAATGCCGTACCTGCACACCTGAAAAATGGAGGTATTTTAGGTGCATGCAGCGGAGAACTTACAATAACCCAGGCAACTGCTTCAGAACAGGATGTATCTTCTGTGCTCAGGGCTTTCCCTAATCCATTCATCACGCAGGTAACAATAACTTTCACGCTGGAAAAGGCCGAAAAAAATGTTCTGCTTGAAATATTTGACCTGGCAGGAAACAAAGTATCCCGGCTATATACAGGTAAGGCCGATGCTAACACCCTTTATAGTTTCCCTGTGGATTTAAGTAATTTCAATGGAAAATTCTTTAATGCCAGATTATTAACTCCAGGTAAGGTTTATAATTTCCGGCTTGTAAAAGAATAAGAGAATCACTACGATTAAAAAGAGTATCAGCAGATTTGCTGATACTCTTTTTTTATTACCGCGCTGATCTGCATTTTGATCTGCTACTCCTCCTCACCAGATTAGTATTTACAAAAGTTTTATAATTTCACTGAATAATTCAAAAACCATGAACAGGCAGATAGAAAATATTCGCAAAACCCGGACTAAGCTTCTGGAGATCATCAGTGAACTTAACATCGATCAGTTAAACAGGATTCCTGAGGGTTTTAATAATAATATTATCTGGAACCTGGCCCATCTGGTGGCTGCACAGCAGGGAGTTTGTTACGTACGGGCTGGACTTCCCCTAACTGTAGAAAAAGATTTCTTTATGGCTTACAAACCAGATTCAAAACCAGAGGGTTATGTTTCAGAAGTTGAGATTGGGAATATAAAAAAATTGCTTTTTTCGACTCTGGACCAATTGCAGACCGATGCAGACCAAAATACTTTTGAGGGTTACCGGAACTGGACAACACGCTTTGGGACTGATATAAATAATATTGAAGACGCTGTGAGTTTTTTGCCCTTCCATGAAGGCCTGCATATTGGATATATTATGGCGCTGAAGCGATTGGTTTAGATTCTCTCAGCCAAAATAATCACCTTTCTTCCTGATCCTTGGTTTTATAGATCGGACTTAATTCATCTTCAACATTAAACTTCTTCTTTGAAAATAAGATCCCGAACATCATGATTAGTCCGGAAGCAAGGATAACGAATGACAATACACCTTCATTAAACTTTTCGGTTGTAAGATGAGGCGGAATACTGTAAAATAGGATTATGGTTATTAAACCCCTGGGAGCGATAAACAATTCCGGAAAAACATTGGTCTGTGATATGTAACGGAGGAAAACATACCTTATTAACAGGATAACGATAATTATCAGGCAACCTGTTAGCACTACAGGAAGTGCAAAGACAAGGGATATATCAATGCTGTATCCAAACAAAAGGAAGAAAAAAGTCCGGATAAGAAAAGCCAGTTCAGCTGTCATCGTTTTTAGCTCCGTGTTCACGCTTAGTAACTTTTCCGGATGCAGAAATTTCTTGGCTCCTCCTTTAAGATAAGGTTCGGCATTGTTAAGAACCAGTCCGAATACCAGGATGAAAAACAGTGAAGGCAAATGCAATTGTTTAGATACCGCATATACCAGCATGACGATTGACAGGATAAGGAACACTTTGATGTGGCCCTTTAGGTACTTAAATAACAGCATCAGCAGCAGCGTACACACTATAGAAACAGCAGTAATCATTATCAGATTCCCTATAAATGTCCCCACCGTTACCAGAGATAATAACTCATCGGATATCACGTAATTAAAAAGCATGATACCGATGATATCAGAAAATGTCGATTCATAGATAATGAAATCCTTTTTCTCCCTGTTCAGATTGCTAACACTTGGAATTGCAATAGAGCTGCTTATTACTCCCATTGCCACAGCATATGCAAGCGCCTTTTTGAAGGGTATATCAAATGCAAAGTGAAGAATATCCGCAATGGCAATCGTTGTTATGAACAATACCGATGCAGCCGCTAATAAGGATTGGGTGATCAGCTTTTTCTTGTCGGGTGTTATCTTAAGATCCAGGGCACCTTCCAGAACAATCAGAATAAGACCCATAACGCCGAGAAGCTCCAGAATAGTTCTGGGTATCAGAACCGTCATATCATAATAGCTGCTCAGACTTTTTAATAGTATTCCGCAGCTGATCAAAAGAATTACCGAAGGCACCTTTAGCCGGTCGGATATGATATTAAACAGATAGGAAATGATTGTGGTAATACACAGGGCAATCAAAATCTGGTAGGTATCTAGTATCATCTGATCAATGTCTTAATTTGAAATAATTGCATCCGCTATTCTGTAAGACCGCAGGATACTTAATTAAGTGGACATTCTCTTTCCCTGTTTCGTAAATTTTACACCAGATTATAAATTTATACAACAAAAATCGGGTAGCCGGGTTAAGGATTACCCTTCTTTAAAAGATAATCAAGCGTAAAATAGTTATGATCCACAATCCGCCCCTTAACATTCACAATTCTAAAGCCAGAGCTGTCGGGGCCCAGCGGGCGACCAACCGGCCCGGTTGTGACCATCTCCATATCCCCTGCCCGGCCACCGGCATTCCGGTGATAATGTCCTGCGAATACATGTGAAACCTTGTATTTGGCGAACAGATCCAGATAAACTTTCCGGCGTTCCTTATTGATATTGAAATACTGATCTGGTTCATCAGGATCAGAAAGAAAGAGTGAATGATGCATGAATACCATAATATTTGCTGCTCCGGAGCGCCTGGATTCCTCAAGCGCAGAAGCTAACCAACTATCCTGGGCTGTCGCCTCCGCGGGGGCCTGTGCGGGATCTTTGATGAGCGATGAGTTAAGCACAATGCCAAAAAGATTGCCTGACCTGAATACATAGCGGTCCTGACCAAAATGCCTGCGGTAGATTGCCAGACTTCCGGAGTTTGGAATATTCTCAACATCATGATTTCCCGAAACATTATAAAGTTTTATAGAAGGATCAAGCTTCGCAGCAATACGTTTGTATTCCGTGATCTGCGGCAGATCGCCGGGTTTATTAACAAGATCACCGCAAACAATTACAAATGCAGGTTTTAAACGGTTCGCAACTTTAACAGCATTTTCAAAATTTTCAGTCTCCCGGCTAAACTCCTTGTTCGCATTAAAAAAACCAAATTGGGTATCCGCCATCTGAACGAATGAAAATGATCTGGAAGATCTTAAAAGGGAACATCCTGAAAGCAGCAGGAAAACCCCGATAAGGGAGATGTAAAATCGTTGTTTCATTAGGGTATTATATTTCAAAATATATAGCTTTAATACAATCCGGTAGAAATCCGGATCAGGTTAAAAATTAATTAGTTAAAGAATGAGGGTTAACATACAGATATGAAGATAAAACTATTTGCGCTTCCGGCACTACTTATCTTTTGTTTCCTGTTTAGTTCCTATAAAAACACCTCCGGTATCACCTTTAAGCTTATTCCTTCAGACAGCTCCGGAAAAGATGAAAGTAAAAATAAAGCATTAAAAATATTCGTAATAAGCGACCTTAATTCAAGTTATGGCTCCACAACCTATAGCGAAGATGTAAAGGCTGTGATCACTCAGATCGGAGTAGTTAAGCCGGACATCATTCTCTGTGCCGGAGATATGGTAGCCGGTCAGAAAGCGTCCCTGAGTGAAAATGACATCAATGCGATGTGGGCAGGTTTTAAAGCAACGGTTTTCGATCCGGTAAGCAGCCTAAAAATACCTTTTGGCTTTACGGTAGGAAACCACGATGCCTCTCCCACCTACTTTAAGGACAGGGCCTCGGCAAAAAAATTCTGGATGGAAAACAGTAAGGGTACAGGACTAAATTTTGTGGATTCTGCGCATTATCCGTTCTATTACAGTTATATCAAGAACAATGTCTTCTTCATGAGCTGGGATGCTGCCGGGGCCAATGTAAATCCTGAGGTCTTTGAATGGATGAAGGTTCAGCTTGGGTCTAAAAAAGCGCTGAATTCCCGTTTGCGTATTCTTACAGGCCATTTGCCTCTGTATGCAATTGTTGATAGTAAGAACAAGCCGGGTGAGGTAAATTCTGATCCTGAAGGGGCATTAAGTTTTTTCAAAGCATATGGTCTCGATCTGTATATAAGCGGCCACCAGCATGCCTTTTACCCTGCAGCAAAGGATGGGGTACGCTTTCTAAATGCGGGATGTATCGGCGACGGACCAAGAAGACTTATTGGGAGTAACATTGAGCCCATAAAATCGTATACCATAATTAAAGTACCTGTAAGGAAAGGCAAGAATTTCAGCTATAAAACATTCACGCCGTTGAGTAATGAGCGAATTGAGTTGAAAAGCCTTCCTGATTCTGTAACTGGATTTAACGGGATTTCCAGGCTTGAGAAAAAATAATACGCTTCCAAATAAGCTTATGTCAGTGTATGATCATAGTAGACTTACAAGGAAACATAACCATGAAAAATAACGTTAATTTGATTGTGTTGCATGCAAATTCTTACCTTGCAGGATCTAACCAATTCCAATTAAAATGAACGAAGTATATATTATATCAGCTGTCCGTACAGCTATAGGGAGCTTCGGTGGTTCTCTCTCTTCTCTCTCTGCAACCCAGCTGGGTGCGGCTGCAATTAAAGCTGCTGTTGAACGTGCAGGAATAGATCCGGCACAGGTACAGGAGGTTTTTATGGGTAATGTTTTATCGGCTAATGCCGGGCAGGCCCCTGCTACCCAGGCTACAAAGTTCGCCGGCTTACCTAATATGCCTGCAACCGCCATCAATAAAGTTTGTGCATCAGGAACCAAGGCGATTATGTTTGCTGCACAAAGTATTGCTTTAGGTGAAAATGATATAGTGGTGGCCGGAGGTATGGAGAGCATGAGCAATGTACCCTATTACCTGGATAAGGCACGTAACGGTTACCGCCTCGGTGACGGACAGATCATTGACGGTCTTATAAAAGATGGATTATGGGATGTTTATAATAACTATCACATGGGTATTGCTGCAGAACTATGTGCAGCAGAATGTCATATCAGCCGCGAGGAACAGGATGCCTATGCTATCGAATCCTATAAAAGATCGCAGAATGCACAGTCTCAGGGAAAATTCAAAAATGAGATAATACCGGTTGAGATCAAAGACCGGAAAGGTGATATCACTTTAGTGGATGAGGATGAGGAAGTAAAATCTGTGAAATTCGAGAAGATTCCATCGCTGAAACCCGTATTTAAAAAAGATGGTACGGTAACTGCTGCAAATGCTTCAACGCTTAATGACGGAGCTGCGGCTGTGATCCTCATGAGTAAATCTAAAGCGGAGGAGCTGGGCCTGAAACCATTAGCAAGGATCCTCGCCTATGCGGATGCCCAGCAGGCACCCGAGTGGTTTACCACCTCTCCGGCCAAAGCAATCCCGCTGGCTTTGCACAGGGCTGGAATTCAGGCAGAAAACGTTGATTATTACGAGATCAATGAAGCCTTTTCAGTCGTTTCGATAGCCAATAACCAGCTCCTTAAACTGGATGCTGCAAAAGTTAATATTAACGGGGGCGCAGTTTCTTTGGGTCATCCCCTTGGCGCTTCAGGTGCCCGGATCATAGTGACACTTTTAAACGTTCTTAAGCAAACCGGGGGAAAGATCGGCGTGGCAGGAATATGTAATGGCGGCGGCGGAGCCAGTGCCATGGTAATTGAAAATATGCAATAAAATGATGAAGAGATCAGTTTTAGCATTCGGTTTGATGCTCATTTTTTTTACAACAGCCAGGGCTCAGCATTCAGGTGGCGATCAAAATCGTCAGAAACTGCTCAATCTGCAGGACAGCCTTAAAGAGCTTAGTTTTAAAATGGTGAACGACAGTATAGAACCTGAACGCTATAATGCGAGCTATAAGTTCATTAAGACCCTGGTAAATGCCTTAAAAACACCTTATTCTTTTAATTTTCCATTTGATTCACTCAAATCTATTTCTATTCAGACCTCCCCGGATAAACGTTTCCGTGTTTTCAGCTGGCATGTAATGAATGCCAATGGAGGATACAGGTTTTACGGAACCGTACAAATGAATAAACCGGATGGGAAACTGGAAATGTTCCCTCTGGTAGATTATACCTCATCTTTTAAAGATCCGGCGGACAGCACTACCACCAATGACCGGTGGTATGGTGCACAGTATTATCGTATTATTTCAGTCCTGAATAATGTCAGCACCCCTTATTATGTCCTGCTGGGATGGAAAGGCAATACGGTTCAGTCTACCAAGAAAGTAATTGAGGTGCTGTATTTCAAAGATGGCAAGGCTTATTTCGGGATGCCTGTCTTTGATGGGGATAAGGAAAAGCCTGCGCAAAAGCGGGTGATTTTTGAATACAGCCGCAAAGCTTCTATGGTATTGAATTATGACCCGAAAGTGGGAATTGTGTTCGATCACCTGGCTCCTCCTAATGATAAGCTTAAAGGAAGGTTTGAGCTCTACGGTCCGGATTTCTCCTACGACGTTTATAAGATCGCTAATGGACGCTGGCGTCTGACAGAAGATGTTGAATTAAAAAACCATCCTACTGAGCAGGATGATAATTTTAATGATCCGAGGAAGATGAGGAATTAGGTTAGTTTGTTGGGTGGTTGGTTTGTTAGGTAGTTAGTTTGTTGGTTTTTTGGGAAGTTAGTTGTTTGGGCTGGTAAATTCGAAGTACTAACCATCCCAAACACCCCGTCATCCCGAAGAGCATATATTAAACCTAATCATTTAACTCTATATCAATGCGATGAGGGATCTCTCCCCGCTCAAATCTTTTCTTTGTAAGGATATTTCGTTCGCTCTTTCTTGGGGAGGGCGGTAAATACGAAGTCCTAACCTACCGGGCAAATAATTTTTCTGCATTCCTGTAAAAGATCTTTTCCTTTTGTGCTGCAGATAAAAAGTCAAGGGCATTTACAGAAGCAATTGCCTGCTTTATATCCCCGTTATCTGAACCAAACATTATCCGGTCTTCAAACCCGGCATCAATAAGGGTTTTCATGATGGTATAAAATTGAGCTGCTGGAAGAATATATGGATTGGAAATCGCTGAAATATCTGAATAAACGTTTTTATACACGCTCAGAACAGCAATTGTTTCCTGCAAATAAGGTGCGCCCGAATGCATCATCCAAACTTTCAGCTTAGGGAACTTTATTAATAAGGGTTCTAATAAAACAGGGTTACCCAAACTAATTTTAAAATTAGGGCTGCCATGGTTAGGTCCTGCCAACCCGGTGTGGATCCCTACTGGGAGGTTGTATTTTTCCGCCAGCGCGTAATAAGGATAAAGCATAGTATCGGAAGAGGAAATGCCATAATACTGGCTAAGAACTTCACCAATGAAATCGATTTGTCTTTCTTTTATTTTTTGCTCAACCCAGTTAATCTCGGGTAAATCCTTGCCGTTCGCAAAACATGCCTGCTGACTGTAGGGCACTTTTCCATTAGGACAGGGTAACATTAAGCCATAAAGCAATTGGATTTTCGATTTACCGCGATAACTATTTTGCAAGTCCCATGATGTACTGATTGCAGCCTGATAAACCCCGGCAGAAGTCAATGAGTTCAACTGATTGGAAATATCGCGCTCCCCATGAATATGTACGTCAAATATTTTTTGAGAATATATCCTGGTTGAAAACAGCAGGAACAATCCTACAATCATTAAAGTATAGGTTTTAAGCATGAGATTTAAATTTATAATAATTAAGGCCATAACCGGGAGGTGATATTAGAAAAATGGGACCAACACCAGTGACTTGATAATAAATATCTAAAAATAAAACAATTAAGTCCAACATGTATCCATGTACCAGCCAAGCCTCTTAATTCTCCATTGATTGATACAAAGAGGATAGAAGCCGAGTTTCAGCGTTTTGATTTTCAATGGCTTTAAACCCGGAATTAATTAAACAACTAAAAATACTTTATGCCGTACAATGTTACATATGTATAAATAATCAGGTTTTATTAAGATCAGAGGTTTGTACCTGCATTTTTATATAGCTAAAAGGAACCGAAATTGATAAATATGATTAACCTGGAATTGCTCTTTAATGCTCTACCTACTCCCTGCATACTGTTAATGAGTGATGCGCCACGTTTCACTATTATAGGGGTTAACAAGGCTTATTGTATTGCTACTAAAACACCCGAATACGACTTAATCAATAAAGGAATATTTGAAGCTTTTCCTGATAATTCAAATGATGCCAAGGGAAGTCCGGTTAATAATCTAAAAGCATCCCTGGAATTAGTTATTGCAACTAAGGCTTCTCAAATAATAGATATCCAGCATTACGATATTCCGTTAAGAGGCACATCCGGGTTTGAATTGAGGTACTGGAGAGCTGAAAATACTCCTGTTTTAAATGAACGTGCTGAGATTGATTATATCATTCATAGTGTAACCGATATAACCGAAAAAATAACGGAAAGTGAGGCTAAATACCGCTCTTTGATTGAGAGCAGTATGGACGGCATTCTTCTTACAGTAAAAGAAGGCCAAATTCTTGGAGCAAATCGGGCAGCATGCGAAATTTTTAAAATGACGCATGAGGAGATATGTAACGCAGGCAGAACGGGCCTTGTTGATATTACGGATCCACGTTTACAACCATTGTTAGAAGAACGCAGTCGAACAGGAAAAGCAAGCGGAGAATTAACATTTAAGCGTAAGGACGGAAGCAGATTTTCCGGAGAAATTACTTCTGTGGTGTTTACAGATGCGCATGGAGGTGAAAGAACTTCTATGACTATTCGTGATATAACCGAACGAAAATTAGCGGACCATAAACTCACAGTTACGTCCAATGCTTTAAAACAGACTTTGCATGATCTAAATAGAATTATGGACTCGTCTCTAGATATCATTTGTTCTTTTGATGAAGAAGGACGATTTGTAAATGTAAGCGCTGCTTCAGAAGCAATCTTGGGCTATCGGCCTCAAGAATTAACAGGCAGGAATTTTATCGATTTTGTATTCCCTGAAGATGTCTTAAATACAACCCTGGTTGGTTCAGAAATAATGAACGGTGTGCCTGTAACCATGTTTGAAAACCGGTATACACATAAAGAAGGGCGAGTTGTACCAATCCTTTGGTCAGCAAGATGGGATGAAAAAGATAAATTGATGTATTGCATAGCCAAAGATGCAACCGAGAAAAAAAGATTAGAAAAATCCTTTGAAATTGAAAGACAGAGCTTGCAGGATTTGTATGCTCAGGCTCCATCCTGTATGGGAATAATAAAGGGACCAAATCATATATACGAACTTGCAAACCCGCTTTATTTAAAGCTGATTGGCAAAAGTGATATTATAGGTAAAACTGTAAAGGAAGTTTTACCGGAACTGGAAGCGCAGGGAATCTTTGAATTTCTGGATACCGTTTATAAAACAGGCCAAACTTTTTCCGCGAATGAAATGCTTGTCAAATTTGATCTTCAGGGTACCGGAGAACTCAGTGATACCTATTTGAACTTCATATACCAGGCGCATAGAAACACTGAAGGTTCTATCGATGGCATCTTCTTTTTTGCTATAGATGTAACCGAACAGGTGTCATCACGAAAAAAAATCGAGGAGAATAAAAAAAACTATGAAGAACTGATACGGGAATTACCCGTCGCTGCATATTCATGCGACGCGGAAGGACGCATATTAATATATAATAAGGCAGCCGCTGAATTGTGGGGCAGAGAACCTGAAATCGGAAATGACTTATGGTGTGGATCATGGAAGATTTATTCCACGGATGGCGATCTCATTCCCCATGAATCCTCCGCGATGGCAGGGGCATTAAAAGAAGGGAGGGTAATAAATCATAAAGAAATCATTATTGAGCGCCCTAACGGTGATAAGCGAAACGTGATACCTCATCCGGTTCCGCTTATTGATTCTTCCGGAAGGATTACGGGTGCTGTTAATATGCTAACTGATATTACAGAACAAAAAGCGGCCGAAACTGCTCTAAGATTAAGGGAACAACGCTTTAAAACCTTGGTTCAGGAAGGATATGATCTGATTAGTATCGTGGATGAAAACCGTAACTATACCTATTTAAGCCCAGCCTATACGAGTATTCTCGGAATCAAATATGAAGAATTAATCGGTACGACACCATTCGGTAGAATTCATAAGGATGATCTGGAAAGTGTTAATCAAACGTCAGCACGATTAGTGAATGAGAAACGGGTAAAATATTTGCCTTTCAGGTATAGAGTTGGCAAAGGTGAATACCGCTGGTTAGAAACTATAGCAACGAACCTATTGGATGATCCTTCTATTCAGGGTATCCTTTTTAATTCAAATGATATCACGAACCGGATGAATTACATACAGGCAATTGAAGAGCAAAACATAAAATTAAGAGAAATTGCATGGATACAATCTCATCTGGTCAGGGCTCCCGTAGCCCGTATTTTAGGTTTGATTGATTTAATTAAAAACTATAAGGAGAGCATTAACGAGGCTGAACTTTTAAATAATATTTATGAATCGGCTCAGGAAATTGACCTTTTAATTAAAGACATAGTTGATAAAACCCAGAAAATCGATGCGTTTGACAGGCAGAAGTAACTCATAAGGATTTGCACCTAAAACTTTATCTGCTACCTGGTTGCTTTATTACTCCCCAGGGCCCTATTCATAATAAATAACAGCACTGGCCGGAGATATAAATAAATAACCAAACCTGTTAATGCAAATACAGATCCGGCTATTGCTGGGAGTACGGCACCAAATGTACTGGTCATACCAATGACGAACCCCAGAATACATTCCGGCCGGTAAATTGGAAAGAACAGGGCAAGCAGGAGGAGTGCAAGAAGCATATAACCCGGCAGATCAGAATAACCGAGCATGAAAAAGGCTGAAAGCAGTAAGCCAAAAAACAGAGCGAGCGTGAACCCATAAACCATAGGTTTCAGGAACCCGGAGCCCGGCAAAATTTCATGAGTTTTATCTCTGCTCCTGTTTTGAGCAAAATATACCAGGAACCAGGTAAGCAAAGGAAGTAATAGTCCTCCCCACCAGTTAGAAATTTCGGGCATGTCTTTGCGAGCCAGAATATGATGACCTGGCACACCTCCATGAAAATGGTTCCAGAGCAAAAGTGCCCATATGGCAATAGTTACTATTGCGGTAAAATACAGGCGATTCATTAATAAAGGATTCTTCATGAAACCCGGTCAGTTATTATTTTCAATAAATTTACGATAACAATTTGTAACCCCAATAGTGGTAAAGATGTGAACTGTATCATCCCGGCAGGTACGGTAAAGAAACAATTGCTGAATTGATCAGGATTTTATTTTCTGTTTAACTGATATCAGTGAGCCTTATGATTCTATCCCCCCTAAATTTAAAAATTGATCTGCCTTTCAGATTTATTTCATCTCCCCTTTTCAAACCCTCCGGAAAATCCATTGCAAGCAAGCCGCAGTATTCTATATCAACTATCGTTTCATCAATTTGGTGCGTGAAAGATTTAATGGTCTGCGTCCTGCTTGAAAAATAACTCTTAGCTTCCTCTGCCTGCTCTTTAAAGGATTTTAATCCAGTTAAGGACATATTCGTTTCCCCATTTGAAATATTTTCAAACACAATTGAGTCATCCAGGTCGTTCAGCATTTTATCAATGTCAAATTCATTATAGCCAGCTATATAATTGCTGATTATTTTTTCTCTTTTCGTCATAGTTTTCTGTCATTTACTTTATCCCAAGCAATTTAAACTAAGTGTCCCTGGATCTTCATCCTCCTCAGGCTATTCCAAATATTTTAAAGTCTTATTTCTTCAGGAATTTCTAATACGTCTTGTCAGAGGGAAAGTTCCGAAGCCTGATCCCTCACTCCATATCCCCATTAGCCAATAATTCAAATTTAACCTGTTTCGCTTTGAGACCTTGTACTGTCTGCAAAGAAAACTTAGCACCTGCAGCTAGAATAATAAAATGGAATTTTAACTCCAGCCTTCAGGTTTGAAGATCGTAATTTATCTGCAATTCATAAAGTTCCTTTGGAAACTCTACAGGGTGGTTTCGTGTACTTTCATACTATACTATTCATTTGAACCCTCACTGTTTAATAGTCCAATTGAGGAAACGTTTTAAAGTTTAGCAGCTTTGAGATAAGTTCCTTCATATTCATTCAGGATGACAGGTTTAATTTCGTTAGGCATTGCCAGGCAAGCGCTTTCCTTTAAAATTCTCTTTTCAACACTAAATACGCTGGATAAATTAATTCTCCACCGTTTCTCCATCTTTAATTTCCACGGGATAAAATTGCAGACCCAGCTTTACCTGATAGCTGCCAACGGGCAATGGCAATTTTTTAGGCCTGTTGCCGGATGTATAAAGCTTTTCCTTGCTTTCATTGTATAGAAACCAGTCACCTTCAGAGACCACATTCAGGAAACCCATCTTTAACCTGGTTATATGTCCTTTTTTTATCGGCACACTGTCTACCGGAACAGTGCTAAGGACAAAGCGATATATTCCGGGAGCAATAGTGTAAGATTTATCATTTCGGGAAACGCTGGTGATGAATTTATGATCTGAAGCCTGATGAATAAGGATATTCCTTTCAACATCCGCCGGGAATTTTATATCCAGTGCGCCCAGAACTCCTTTCATATTCGGGACAGGAGTAATAACCCATTTTGAAGTTTCATTCTCATTGCCCGGGTTTTGGGCAAATGCACTGACAAACATCCCGCATGCCAGAAGAGATAAAAGAATTTTTTTCATCAGTATATAGTTTGTTTTTTATCGGTGATGAAGCTATCATGAGCATATTCATCTCGGTTTGTGAGGGGGTATGCTCATGATGGTTTCATCAGTATATAGTTTGTTTTTTATCGGTGATGAAGCTATCATGAGCATATTCATCTCGGTTTGTGAGGGGGTATGCTCATGATGGTTTCATCAGTATATAATTTGTTTTTATCGGTGATGAAGCTATCATGAGCATATTCTTTGCTGTTTGTGAGCGGCATGCTCATGATGGTTTCATTTGAAAAAATTACCGCATTTTTCAGGCCAGTAATTCTAAAAAAAAATAGAATTCCAACCACACACCCCGTCATCCCGATGAGCATATATTATATCTCATTATTTACTCCCCTTGTCATTGCGATGAGGGATCTCAACCCTATGAGCACAGGTTCATATTCTGTCAATGCCTAAATTAACAGATCTCTCCTCGCCTGAAACCAATTCTTAATTTTAGAAATTCCGTTCGCTCGAGCGAGATGACGGCGGGTAAATACGAAGTTCTTACCAACCACACACTCCGTCATCCCGATGAGCATATATTATATCTCATTATTTACTCCCATTGTCAATGCGATGAGGGATCTCAACCCTATGGGCACAGGTTCATATTCTGTCAATGCCTAAATTAACAGATCTCTGCCCTTGTTAGTGTTGTCTACCAACAAGAACACCTGCCGCTTTTTTATCCGTACTAAACATCATTGTGCTTGACGGTGACGTAGGATCCCTAACTCATACCTTTCCGCCCTCTATTGCCAGGCAAGCATTTTGTTATTCACCTCCTTTTATTGTTTTTTAAAGGTGTTCATGCTTTCGCCGCTAAAATGCGGCTCAGGTTTGAAGGCCAAAAGAAATAAAAGCCTTTCTTTCCCCCTGAGGTAGCCGGCGCAAGGCAGCCAAACACAAAAAGCAAACACGGCTGCGTTTTGACGCCAGGGATATTTGTGCGGGAATGAAATGAAGTACAAAGGGCGTCAAACCAATGCCTTTGCCTCCCTCAAGGCTTTCATTTTGCTTATTGTTTAACAGCTACTTGGGGGAAAGGCTGGATGCATAGGCCGGGCGCGGGTCGAACGGGTAGTATAAAGAAATAATTATATTCTGAAACTGCCTAAATTAACAGATCTCTCCTCGCCTGAAACCAGTTCTTAATTTTAGAAATTCCGTTCGCTCGAGCGAGATGACGGGAGGTAATTTAGCCACACCAATGAGCAGGCCCTTAAATCCCACTCCCCTTTAAACTTTCAACCGTTATCGTGATCTTATTGAACTCCTGCTTAACATGTACCTCCTGCCCGCAATTAAAACCAAGATCCTGCAGCCATTTACCGCATAGCCTGATCTCTGGAAACAGAACAGAGCGCTGAACCCTGCTGAAGTATTTGGAATGAACCTTTAATTGTTTGCTCCTGGCCGGGTTACGTAACTCGGCCGGCTTTTGATTCCCCCGGGGTTTGATGATGTTAGCTTTCATACTGAATTGATTTGTTTCCGGCAAATTGCCCAAAGGAATTCATGTACCGAACCACTGCCTCATTGTATTTTACAATTATCCGGTTGTTTTGTACATTTAGAATAATATATACCTTTAGACTATGGCAGAAACCTTACATATCGGAAAAAAGATCAGCAGGATCCGCGAACTCCGCGGAATGAAACAGGAAGCCCTTGCTGCAGAACTTGGGATCAGCCAGCAGGCGGTTTCCAAGATTGAGCAGAGTGCGGAAGTGGAAGAGGATGCGCTTGAGAGGATTGCGAAGGTGTTGGGGGTGACAATTGAGGGTTTAAAGCATTTTACCGAGGATTCTGTCTTCAATAACATTAATAATTTCCATGATAATTCAATCCAGAATAATTTCAATCCAATTGAAAAGGTTATTGAACTTTATGAACGTTTACTTCAAAGTGAACGGGAGAAAAATGATTTATTAAAGGGTAAGCAGTAAACAATTACATACAAAAACTCTCAGCCCCCTTACGGCAATACTTTGTTAACGGCCCTGCATCTGTTTGTCGTAGATACTTTTTACTTGTAGATCTCCAAATCCATAAACCCCTTCCCTTTCTGAAAACTCCGAAAAAACTATTTGAAATTCTGACGAGATAGTATCAATTATTTCTTTTACTACTTTGTCGGGTCTGCCCAGGGTTTTGTCTAAGGGAAATCTGTCTATATGTGCCTGACAAACTTCTTCTAAATAGTCAAAACAGTCTGATTGTTCTTTGGATAATTCCTTCAGTTTAATTAAGTCGCCATTTTGATAGGATGTCCATAAATTTTTTCCTAACCCAATATCTTTGAGTGTAAACTGAATTTTTGAATAATAAGCCTGTTCGAGTTTTTCAGTATCTGCAATTCCATAACCTTTCCAGGTATCTTCATTATTTTCAATTATTGGGAAAACTCTAAAGATCTTAAGTGAGGGATTATTTGCAAGGAGTGAGATTACAAACCACATATTTGTCTGGCAGAACAAATCATTTTCAAACCAAAGACAAACTTCAGAATTAACAGGTAGGTTATTTAGTTTTTCAAATTCACTTACGGTTTTACTAAAATACTCTTCGGGCGAAGAATTGTACGTATCAGTAATAAATTTTGCCCGGATCGTCCAAAAGTCGGCAATGTTGCCGGCATACAAATCTCCGTCAATTAAGCATTCTCTACAAATAATAAGGTTTTGGTTAATTTTCGTGTGACTTAATTGCTCAGCCAGGCAGTCTCCGTTTAATATATGGTAGGTTATCATTGTTATCGGTTTTTGCAAGCGCAGCGTCCGTAATGTCCGTATAGTAAGTTTAGCGTCTCTACGGATTAAATATAAGAAGGAGTTTTTAACTCCCGCTTTTAGGTATTCCCCTTAAGATCCAACAGTACCTGTCTTAACTTTTCCAGCCCGCTTGTAATTGGCAATAATAACTCCATTTGGTGTAACAGAACTCTCTGTTAATGTAAATGCTGCCGGAATCGTACCATTGTCAAACAACTTTTTTCCATCACCAAGAGTTAATGGGAAAATTTTGAGCCAGAGTTCATCAACTAAATCGTTTTTGAGTAAAGTCTGAATGAGGTTTCCGCTGCCCCAAACCTGAATGTCTGAACCGGCGGAATTTTTGAGCTTCTTAATATCTGCTAAGTTTTTGAGAAAAACTGAGTTTTCCCAATCAGAATTAGATACGGTCCGGGACACGACGTATTTTGTGACATCATTAATACCCGGCCATCCATTTTCATGCTCTGGCCAGTAGCTGGCAAAAATATCAAAGGTCTTTCTGCCCAAAAGAAGATCTGCAGGTTTCATTTGTTTTTCCATGACCTTATCAAAAACTTCATCTCCATACGATGCAGTCCAGCCGCCATATTGGAAACCGCCTGATGTGTCCTCCTCAGGGCCACCAGGTGCTTGCATTACCCCATCTAAGGTAATAAATGATGAGACGATTATTTTTCTCATATTATTTCATGACTTATTTAAGAGACAATTTCAACGTTGGCTCGCTATAAACTTTAGCGTATTAATTCCAATTATCAATCTTAATATCATCAGGCGAAGGTCTGCCTTTTCCCGTTTCGACAAATTCCTTAAGGCTAAGCATAAAGACTGCCCATTTAGTACTGCAATGGGCGGTAAACTCGACTTCTTCCCGCCAGTTTCTGTGACCAAAGAGAACTATGGTGTAATCCCCTTCCTGATGTAAGTCGAATATCACATCCGTGCCGATCCATTCTTCAGGTCCTTCTTTCACTGCCCACTGAACCTTTTTTTCCGGTTCCAGCGTTTTAACTTCCATATTCATGCTTCCAGCTTCTTTTCCTTTGTCAGAAAGAAATCGAACAACTATTAATTCACCAATTTGGGACTTACCGGAAGTATGTCTCGTCCACCAGCCACAGATACCTTCTATTGTCGATATCGCGTTATAAACTTTTTGTAGTGGAGCTTTAATGCCTGCACGATGAATGATATCTGTCATTTTTCTTTCTTAGATTTTTGAATAATTTAATATTCATCATTCAATTATTTTCCAGAAGGAATTTTTCCGGACGATCTTACCATCTCGAAATTCCCAAAGATCACAGCCCCGTACATTCAATTTAACTCCTGTTGTTGTCGTTCCGGTAAGTGTCCATTCTGAAACTCCCATATTTCCTGCCACCCAATGCCGGTCATCGCCGTAGTGCACATCCGGAATTCCCTTGAAACGGCCGGCGAGAGCTTCCCTGACTTGTGCTTTACCGATAAAACGTTGTCCATAAGGTTCAGGACCTCTTGGGAAATCGAAGGAACAATCCTCGGAAAAATATTCCATAATAGCGTCAAGATCATGCCGGTTGAATGCTTCA
The DNA here is from genome assembly GCA_036676435.1 of Pedobacter sp. GTDB lineage: Bacteria > Bacteroidota > Bacteroidia > Sphingobacteriales > Sphingobacteriaceae > Daejeonella. The sequence goes on from JAKFCV010000020.1 coordinate 35,717, forward strand.
AGGACTTCCTTAAGGGTTTCTGCAGTGACTTCCATTTGTTGTGTGTTTTTCTGTATTAGTAATATCTTATTATTTGTTTTACTGGTACAGCAAAGAGATCCTAACAAAACAATTAATAATCCAATATTAAAAATGGTTTTGTCAATAAAATTTCCTGAGGCCCGCCTCATAATACGAAGGCCAGGCCGGTATGGCGAATAAAGCTCAGGTAATACCCAAGTGGAGCGATAGATTTCGTCCGCCCGACTGAAGTTAAATCTTTAACCATATTAATTATTTGCACATCGCTAAAATAATAGGTCAGGTTAGTGTGAGCCAATTTGGAATCGAAAAATTGACACCTGGCATCCATCCCACCCTATATAGGCAAACCCCATTTTAGCAGTTTGTGTTTTTTTGTTGTGAAGTTATTGTATGTATTCCAGCCTGCTCAGAGTTAGCATAGAGCCATTGGGATTGGATAATAGAAGAATTTTAAATCAGGGTTTTAGTCTGAGAGACCTTATCTATTTATAATCAATAATGCAAGTTGGAACTCCAAGGATCTAATTTCAAAACCAACCTGACATGGTAAGGGCTATCATTAATTGTAGAGTAAATCAACTTACTTCGATTTCTTTTATAGGCTTATTTTTTCAGTGCGGTGATGCCCAAATTTAAATCTTCATTAAATTGCTCGATTGATGTGTTTTTGAGCATCATATATATCTGATTGCGTATTTCCTTGAATTGATTATGTAATGGGCAGGGATTTATATCTGAGCAATACTCCAGACCCAAACCGCAGTCAGTAAAAATTCCGGTACCGTCTATTGCTTTCACAACATCGAATAAGGGGCTCTTGCGGCTTATCTCATCAATATAAAAACCCCCATTCGGGCCCTTGCTGGATTGTAATATACCCCGCCTGCTTAAATCCTGTAAAATCTTTGCAAGAAAAGATTCAGGGGATCCGATTCCATCAGCAATTTCTTTAATACCTACCTTTCCGCCTTTAGCAGTGCGATGAGCAATAAAAAAAACTGCTCGCAATCCATATTCACATGTTTTTGAAAATATTCCCACCGGCCTAAGCTAAAGTTTAAAAGAATGATAAAACACCTTTATCCTGTTTAAAGGTTTCTATTTATAAGAAAAAATCTTAATCGAATCAATTTCACAAGTTCAATAAAACTCATCATGAACCTGGTAAAAAAACAAAAGCACACAAGGTGCTTTTGTTAATCTAAAAATCTTGCTGAATTAATCTATTCCGCGATAATTTTTCCTCGCATTGAGCTGTAATGACCTGGAAAACTGCATATAAAATCATAGGTTCCTTTTTCTAAAGTAAACTTGATCGTATCAGATTCATTTGGCCCAAGTAGTTTTGTATGCGCAATAATAGCCGATTTTAATGATTCAGGAATATAATCGGTTTGTTTGCTGTTTATGGCAGCTTGTCCAAACTCGTCCACATTCGTTGCCAGGGCTAACACCACGAAGTTATGGCCCATCGCTTCTTTTGCCAAAGTTCCCACATTCTTCAGAGTGATGGTTATTTCCTCGCCGGCTTTTACCCGGATCTCTGTTTGGCTGAACTTCATCTGGTCATTTGCTGTAAGCTCAATGGTATTCGAAGTTGGCGCTATAATAGCCTCTGCTTCTGTTTGTGTGGCTTCAACTTCCGCATTTGTTGTAGCTTCTGTATTTTCCGTATTCCCACCGCATGACGCGAGAATTGTCAGGGCCGCGAAAAGAGTTAACATTTGTTTTTTCATAATTTTAAAAATTGGTGTTTATTTAATTAAATTATTGCTCACTATTCCAAGGATCTGTTCAGCTTTCGCTTTATCAAAATCTGTATGCTGTAATTTTTTAATACCCATATTCCCTAACTGATAATATATGGCAGGTTCCAGTCCATGACGTTTTAATGTTGCTTTCGCACAGGATAAGGCACATCCGTCTATTGCGATTATCTTTGTTGCCATTTTTGCCGTCTTAACCATCTTTTTCACATCCCCTCCTAAACCAGCAATGCAAGACATTTCTGCAATCTTCCCCCTGTCAAGTTGTAATGCGATATAATTGGCCATTTGGGCAGCACTTGAACATCCTGAACAGGAATAAACAATAGGTAATTTTTCCTCTGCCATTATGTTATTCGTGTAAATTTCAATCCCTGTTTTTTACATAATTGCTCACTGTTTGCAATTCAATGCCGTACAAAAATAAAATAAATAAAGACTTTTTTATCTTTTATTATTTCTTTCATGAATTATTATTTGGGCATCAAAGCATTATGAAGTAATTACTCTTTGAAGAACTTATTTCAGGGGGAACTGTTTTATCGTATCAACATTTTCCTGAAGTAAATGGCAAGCATTAACATAGTTAAGGGAGCAGTAATGGCCCAGGGGGTTGCTATAAGCAATAAATTATTGGAAAACTTTGGATAGAAGTAAACAACTGCAATTAAAGGGGTAACGAGTGCGTGCGCCAGCAAAGAGAACCTGACCCATTTTTGAAATCCCTGTATAGTAAACAGCGGTGCAGCAAAAAGAGCTGCAAACCCCATAAATATATATCCTGCTGCATCAAAATCCCAGAAAAGGGAGTGTGGGGTTTGCCTGAGCAGCTGAATCTCGCCCGCATTTCCACTAAGGGTCATTGGAATTACCGTTGCCAGTTGTACCACATAATTGGCAGTTACAAATACCACATAAATTACTGTACATAAAAGGGCGCCATGGCTCCAGAAGTTTTTTTCGGTCGGAACCGAATGATGAAGAGCCAGCATTTCAATCATAAAAGGCAGCGTTATGCAAAGAGAAAAACCGTAAATCAAGATCTCATCCCAGGGATAGGCCAGAAAGCCTAAAACCTGCAGCATTTGAACTATATAAAAGGCAATGGTTGCTGTAAAAGCGGTAAGACCTGACCAGTATCCGATTTTATAAATGGTATTTTCCATCGCATACGTATATTTACGAATTACAGGTCGACACACTCTGGCCGGTTTACCAATTCATTGGAACATAAGATTTTCTTTCATCTTATTCCAAAATTCCACTTCAGCCCTACAATGGAAAGATTGTCTTTGATTTTTCGTGTTAAATTTCTATCCCCCCTTTGTTTTAACCGTTCTATTCGGATCAATGTTTTATTATTTTAATCCGAACAAAGATCCGTGCCGGGAATGTTTAAAAAAGAATTGTTGCTTTATTAGTGCCTCTTATGTTTAATTTCATTTCGGTCCTAAGCCTTCGCAAATGCTTCATGCCTTTCCCCTTTTTTGTAACTCCTTATATAATGGTCTAACCCAATAAGAACCAGCTAACATTCCAAATAAAATCCCACAATATCACTCTAACGAATTGTTTATACCCCGAGCTACGCATTTGAGATGTACAATCCTGCCGTTTTAATGGACATTTATTGCCGCTGGTGTAATTTTTTTGCAGGTATAAGAATCCTTCCTTAACTTTTCCTTAATGTTTAACTGTTTTAATTAAAGAAAGCTGCCGAAAAGTCCCTGGAAGCATAGATGAAAATGAGATTTCACATTTGCCAGGTACCGTCTGCATAAATATTTTGGGAGCCTATACCGGTTTTCTAACACGTATAACCTATAACAATCAAACACATGAAAAATGAACTACCACAACAGTTTCTGGACGCCCTGGATGTGATGGAAATGCACAATAAAAGCAGATCCTGGGCATACCGTCGTTTAAGCACTATTAGAAATGCATACCAGCTGAAAAGCCATCAGCGCGTTAGCCTGTACCAGTTTTGTGATTTTGAAGGACTGCCACAGGACGAGGTTATGAAAATGCTTAGCCAGGGAAGACGTTCTTTATAAGAATCTAAATTCAGGTTCTTTTTTTTCTCTTTTTTCAATATCTGTGGTCTGGGGTGATCTCAGGCAATCTTAGATTCATAACAACAGGGAATCGCTGTGATCTATAAATAAGAAGGCCCCGCTTTTTATTCAATGAGCGCCGGCATATTTATCATCTGAACATTTTCAAGATCCAATCCCTCTATCCCGAAGATCTTCCCCTTATTTATCCCGTTTTTCCTTTAACTCAAAGCCCATTTCGTTCAGGACATGAGCCTTTGTCCTGAACGAATAGCCTGTTTACTTTAAGTTATGGCCAGGAAACTTCATAGAAATGCCTCATGACTTCACAGAAATGCCTCATAACTTCATAGAGAAGCGAAAAAACTTTAAGTCATGGCCTTCCGACTTAAAGTAAAAGCCTCATGACTTTAAGTTATGAGGCTTTTACTTCATAGAAAAGCGGTTTACCATGAAAGAAAATCCATATTTCCGGGTAGATCTGAAGTAAAGCGCATAAGAATTTGTCCAAAAACTGGTTAAAATTGATCAGAAATTAGCGAAACAGGGCTAAACGTGTGTGATCTTGCAGTCTTCAATAGTATTTAATTATTTTTTACTATTTCTGCCAAAATAGCCCTGTACGTACTTCAGACCTTGTTTGCCCTCTCTATTCGCGCTAATTTCATATCTCTTGCAGGGAATAAACCTTGCAGTTAAATTTTACAATATGAGAACACCTAATTTGTTGAAGGATTACAGTAAATATTCCGACAATAACCTGGATCACCGGGCAGAAGCAGTTGTAGTATCATTAACCGGGAATCTGAACTTTCCCGTAACCGTGCCTGCCCTCGACAACTTTACAACAGTTAAAGAAGCTTTCAGCACAACTTTGGAAAGCAGTGTTGATGGAGGGAGAACTTCCATTGCAATTAAGAACCAGGCTCGCGGGCAGCTGCTTGAAGCAATGCGTCAGCTGGCCATGAATATCGAATCATTAGCCCCCGGAAATCGTGCAAAGCTAACCAGCAGCGGCTTTGAACTTGGCAGCGAGGGAGAAAGCGCTCCGCCTCTGTCAGCTCCTAAAAACTTTACCGTTTCAAACGGAATAAACCTGGGTGAAGTCAGGCTATCTGTACAGGGAGTTCCCCAGGCGGTTTCATATTTGCATGAATATACTGAAGATCCTTTAACTCCGGAAAGTAAATGGATATCGAAAGTATCCTCATCGCGGCAGCATCTTTTTACGGGTCTTGAGTCAGGAATCCGCATTCATGCCCGTACAGCGGTTATAGGCAGGAAAGGTCAGCAGGTGTATTCTCAGACGCTGTCGAGGGTGGTGCTTTGAAGAAGGTTGCGGGTTGCGGGTTACCTGTTGCAGGGCTGGATGCCTGATAAGAGTTGCGGGTTGCGGGTTACCGGTTGCGGGGCTGGATGCCTTATGAGAGTTGCGGGTTGCGGGTTACCGGTTTCAAGGCTGGATGCCTGAAAAGAGTTGCGGGTTACATGTTGCAGGCCTGGATGTCTGAAGTTGGAGATTTTAACCCTCAAGTCGCAACCCACAACCCGCAACCCGCAACCCGCAACTCGCAACCCTCAACCCTCAACCCACAACCCACAACCCACAACCACCTACCCTCCCGGCGCCACGGCCTGCATCAGCAATCCGCACAGATAAGCTCCATAGGTTCCGATCACATATCCGAATACTGCAAGCAATACTCCTACCGGTGCAAGGGAGGGGTGGAAAGCGCTGGCGACTACCGGGGCCGATGCCGGTCCGCCGATATTAGCCATACTTCCTACTGCCATAAAGAAGAAAGGAGTTTTGGTTAGAATTGCTACTATTATTAAAGCGATAGCATGAATTAATATCCAGATCAAACCCACGATCAGTAATCCGGGGTTATTGAAGATCGCCATGATATTCATCTGCATACCGATCGTGACGATCAATATATAAAGCAGCACGCTTCCAATACGTGATGCGCCGGCCCCCTCCAGTTTCCTGACAGGCGTAAAGGACAATATCATACCGATAGTCGTTGCGATGATGACGAGCCAGAAGAATCCCGAAGTAAGACTGAAATTACTGAGATATGGGGCATTAGCCTGGATCCATGGTGCAATATTATCTGCTCCAAAATGAGCTATACCCGTAACACCGAAGGCAACCGCAAGGATCATGATGATATCCTCCATTTTAGGGATACGCATGATACTTAACTGATAGGCTTCGATCTTATGCTTTAAATCTGTAACGGACTGATCGTCAGCTTTCAAAAATGTGTTGATCTTTTGGGTTTTGGTGGCTGCAAACAATAAAAGGGCCATCCAGATATAAGCGATGAACACATCCAACGCTACCATTGCAGAAAAAAGATCAGCACTCGGTTTGAAGATCTCATACATGGCAGCCTGATTAGCCCCGCCGCCTATCCACGTCCCTGCTACGGTACTTAATCCTCTCCAGACCGCTTCCGGACCCTCACCACCAACCACTTCAGGTGCAAAAAGAGAAACTAAAAATACCGCTATTGGTCCTCCAAGTAATATACTGATGGAAGCGGTGATAAACATTAAGCCTGCCTTCTTTCTTAACTTCCATATTTCCTTCAGATCAAGGCTTAGGGTGAACAAAACCAGACTTGCAGGCAAAAGGTAACGTGAAGCTATAGTATACAGAGAGGATGAAGCTCCGGATATGATACCAAGAGAATTTAACACACCCGGCAGAAAGTAGCAAAGGAGTATCGGCGGAACGACCGTATACATTTTTTTGAAGAAACTTAATTCGCTTTGGGAGGTCCAGAAGACAAATCCAAGAATAGCCATTAACAATCCTAAGACAACAGCATCATTTGTAATTAAAGCAGTATTTTCAACCATGAAAGGCAATTAAATATTTATCAGATGTATATAAAGCGCCAATTTTAGTAAAATTTAATTATAATTGGACTTTTACGTCTTTTTAAAATTAAAAGGAGCTAACCAACCTTAATTAATAATTAAATAACCTTAACTATCAATTATATTAAAATTTAATATGGAAATACAGCAGAAACAACTTTTCGGACATCCCAGAGGTTTATACGTACTCTTTCTCACCGAAATGTGGGAAAGATTCAGTTATTATGGAATGCGGGCCTTACTTGTTCTATTCCTGGTATCATCAGTAAATGGTGAAAATCCGGGTTTTGGATGGACCAGTACTGAAGCCCTGAAGCTGTATGGAGTATATACCTTCCTGGTATACCTTTCATCCATCCCGGGGGGAATATTAGCAGATAAATATATCGGGCAGAAAAAAGCTGTAATTCTGGGTGGTATCCTGCTGGTTGCAGGCCACAGTATCCTGGCAGTTCAATCATTATGGACTTTTTATGTAGGTCTGGGATTGATCATTGCAGGTGTTGGCTGTTTAAAGCCAAATATTTCCACCATGGTAGGGGGTTTATATCCTAAAGGAGATGACCGCCGTGATAAAGGATTTACCATATTTTATATAGGAATCAATGTTGGGGCATTCCTTGCGGGTATAATTATCGGTTATGTAGGTGAAACTATGGGCTGGCATTATGGTTTCGGACTTGCCGGTATCGGAATGGGAATCGGATTGATTAATTTCATAATGGGTCAGAAATACCTGAAAGGTGTGGGTGAAGCTACCGCCGCTTTATCTGTTAAGGATCAAGACATTAAGAACAAACCGCTTACAAAAATTGAAAAAGACCGTGTGCTGGTTATGCTGATCTCTTTCTTAATGATCATTGTATTCTGGGGAGCATTTGAGCAGGCCGGTGGTCTAATGAACCTGTATGCTTCTGAGAAAACCAACCGTGTGATCGGCTTCCTTAACTGGACTGTTCCTGCAACCTGGTTCCAGTCTGTAAATTCATTCTTCATTATCACATTAGGTATACCGGTCGCAGCTTTCTGGTTTAACTGGAAAAGAAAAGGTAAGGAAGCTTCTTCCATCTTTAAGATCGCAATCGGCGTTATCATTATGGGTTGGGGATTTCTGTTCATGTCTGCCGCTTCTCTCCAGTTTCAAAGTGATGGCGCTTCAGCCATGTACTGGCTGGTGCTTGCCTATTTATTCCATACCGTTGGTGAGCTATGTGCTTCTCCCGTTGCACTCTCCTATATTACCAAACTGGCGCCGCTTAAGTATGCCTCCATTATGATGGGTGTGTTCTTCGCAGCTACTGGGCTTGGAAATTACGTTGCCGGATGGGTAGGCGTCTGGTCGCAAACTGCAGGTGAACTGCAGATCTTTACGGGCATTGCAATTTTCTGTACCATCATTGGCGGACTGGTTATCGCAGTATTAAAACCACTCAAAAGGCTGGCCCATGGCGCTGAGGACTTTTCGGAAGAAACTATGGCATCAAAGGATTAAGAAAGAGTATAATTTCAATTTCAGGTCAAAAGAGATGTTATGTACGTGGCGTCTCTTTTGCCTGAAAACTTTATATTCGCATTTCCAAATCTACATTTGTGTTATCAGACAGCATTGTCATCATTCCTACGTACAACGAGAAAGAAAATATCGAAAACATAATTCGAACGGTTTTCTCTCTGCCTGATGTATTCCATATCCTGATCGTTGACGATGGCTCCCCGGATGGGACGGCAGATATCGTTAAGCAGCTCAAGGAAGAATATAAGGGGATGCTGCATATAGAAGAACGCCGGGGGAAACTTGGATTGGGAACTGCCTATATTCATGGGTTTAAATGGGCACTCACCAGGCAGTATGAATATATCTTTGAGATGGACGCCGATTTCTCGCATAATCCTGCTGATCTGGCCCGGCTAAAACTTGCATGTACAAGCGGTGCAGACCTGGCAATCGGATCACGATATATTAAGGGTGTTAATGTAGTCAACTGGCCTATGAGCCGGGTATTAATGTCTTACTTTGCCTCGGTTTATGTGCGGCTGATCACCCGCATTGATATTCAGGATGCAACGGCAGGTTTCAAATGCTATAGACGAATAGTCCTGGAGACCATTCCGCTTGATAAGATCAAATTCATCGGCTACGCCTTTCAGATCGAGATGAAATTCACTGCGATAAAATATGGCTTTAACGTAGTCGAGGTGCCTATCATATTTACAGACCGTACGGAAGGAACCTCTAAAATGAGCACGCGCATATTTCGAGAAGCCTTTTTGGGGGTTATTCAGATCAAGTTTAGCAGTTTTTTCAGGAACTACTCCAGAACCGAAAACACAGCGGACCGGGTAAGTTTTAAAGATTAATTATATTTACAGATAAAATAAAAGAAGGCCTTTCGGGTCTTAGAATGCAAACCCTATGAATGAAAACCTTGATCCAGCAGAAGAGAATCTTTCACCCGTTGAAAGGGAGATCGAGAAGGTTCTTCGGCCCCAGGTTTTTGAAGACTTCACGGGTCAGCATAAGATCCTCGCAAATCTGCGGATCTTTGTTCAGGCAGCTAAATTAAGGGGTGAAGCACTGGACCATGTTCTGCTGCACGGACCTCCGGGTTTGGGAAAAACCACTCTTTCACATATTATTGCCAATGAGATGGGTGTTAATATCCGTATCACATCCGGACCGGTACTGGATAAACCCGGCGATCTGGCAGGCCTGTTAACCAACCTTGAAGAAGGCGATATTCTTTTCATTGATGAAATTCACCGTTTAAGTCCGCTTGTTGAAGAATATCTTTATTCAGCCATGGAGGATTTCAAGATCGATATTATGCTTGAAACCGGACCGAATGCGCGTTCTGTACAAATATCCCTGAATGCCTTTACACTTGTGGGAGCTACCACGCGTTCAGGACTTCTAACGGCCCCGCTCAGAGCCCGCTTTGGTATCAACAGCAGGCTGGAGTATTATGATGCCAAGTTATTGACCACAATCGTTCTCCGCTCAGCCCAAATCCTCAAAACGGAAATATCCGATGAAGGCGCATACGAAATTGCCAGGAGAAGCAGGGGAACGCCCCGCATCGCCAATGCACTGTTACGCCGTACCCGCGATTTCGCACAGATAAAGGGGAATGGTAATATTGATACTGAAATCGCTAAATATGCCCTAACTGCGCTGAATGTTGATGAGCATGGTCTGGATGAGATGGATAATAAGATCCTTGCCACCATTATTGATAAATTTAAAGGCGGACCTGTTGGTTTAAAGACCATTGCCACGGCGGTTGGTGAGGAAGAAGGCACCATAGAGGAAGTATATGAACCTTTCCTGATCCAGGAAGGTTATATCATGCGCACCTCCCGAGGAAGGGAATGCACCGAGATCGCTTATAAACATTTAGGCCGCATTAAATCGGGAGGCAACACCTTGTTTTGATCTGCTCTTTAATTTATATTTATAATAAAAATATAAATCGAATGGATCAGAAAATCATCAATCTTTACGACGAGTATACACACAAACCCCTAAGCCGGAAGGATTTTATGGGCAGGCTGGTAAAACTTACCGGCAGCGCGGCAGTGGCAATGTCGGTTCTTTCCCTGCTGGAAGTGGATTATGCACAGGCGGCGACAATTTCTGAACAGGATGAGAACCTTATCCTTGAAGAGGTGAGCTATCCCGGGGATGGCAGCACGATGAAGGCTTACCTCGCCAGGCCAAAAGCTCCGGGAAAATATGGAAGCATCGTGGTGGTCCATGAAAACCGCGGATTAAATCCTCATATCAAAGATATTACACGGCGGTTTGCCAAGGCTGGTTTTATAGCAATGGCTCCCGACGCTCTTTCACCTTTTGGGGGAACACCCGAAAATGCAGATGAAGCCAGAGCCCTATTCGGCAAGATTGAAGCTCCTAAAAACCTCAATAACTTTCTGAATGCATTTGATTATTTAAAATCCAGACCGGAAAGTAATGGAAAAACAGGTACGGTGGGTTTTTGCTGGGGCGGTGCATTAGTTAACCGTTTAGCGGTAAACTCCCCTTCACTGCTTGCAGCTGTGGCTTATTATGGCGGTCAGCCTCCGGCAGCGGATGTCCCCAAAATAAAAGCCCGGGTCATGCTTCATTACGGAGGTTTAGACACGAGGGTTAATGAAGGGATCCCTGAATATGAAGCTGCACTCAAGGCTGCCGGAACCAAATACCAGCTATATATTTATGAAGGCGTAAATCATGCTTTTAATAATGATACCGCCGGAGAACGTTATAATGCCGAAGCTGCAAAACTCGCCTGGGAGCGAACGATAGGCTTGTTTAACAGTACATTGAGATAAAATAAATAAATTGCGGCGAGCCGGTATGCTGTAACATTAAGCGGGGTGATAAAATAATATTTCAGATCGTTTAGATGTTTTTGGGGTAAGGGTTGCCCGGATCAGATCCATTGTCTTTTATTCTCAAATCTTCCCGGACCTGATCCGGTATCCCCCGCCATGACCACTCTGGTTGTTGGTTTGTTGGATGGTTGGGCGAAGCAAAGGTTGCTACAAGATATTTTTAAAACATACAGCGGGTTGTGCTGTGCTGCGTATATAGCAATTCAGGGATATAAAAAAATCGCTGACAAAATAAGGCCGTCCTTTTGAGACGGCCTTATTTTATTTAAGGAATGACTAAACAGTTTAGTAAAGGGTAAACTCTACTCTTCTGTTATTCTGACGACCTGCAGCAGTTTTATTGCTGGAGATTGGCTGGCTTTCACCATAACCGGTTGCTTCAATTCTTGATGGGTTTGCTCCCTGGCTAACCAGATAAGCTTTAACTGATTCTGCACGGTCTTTAGAAAGTTTTAAGTTCGCTGCATCACTGCCTACGTTATCGGTATGACCGGCTAACTTCAAACTGAAATCTTTAGATTTCAACAGATCAGCAACTCTGTTAAGACTTGGATAAGATGAAGAACGGATAGTTGATTTGCCAAAATCAAACTCAAGGTTACGGATAGCTTCAGCTACAATCCTTTTATCTTCTTCGGTAACAATCACACGAACCGGGTTAATGGTAGTACTGGTTACTTTAATTTCGCAACCTGCACCGTCAACCTGAATTCCAGCAGGAGTGTTAGGGCATTTGTCGAAGTAATCCGAAACGCCATCCTTATCTGCATCATTCAGATAACGCTTCCAGTCTGTATCCATTTGTGCCATGTGGGCAGCATGTCTGGCGCGATCAGCAGCAAGTTCTGCCTGAAGTGCCGCATTGCGGGAAATATAATCATCCTGTAAAGCAGCAACGGGATTGTATGTAGCTAATTGGGTCTTTGCTCTTCCGCCCAGGGCAAACTCAAGCCCGATATGGGTATAGGAAAATTTATCCCCCTGCGGACCAGATCTGTAACCATCAAAATTGTCACCGTCAACAAAATTCATAGTATAACCAAGATCCAGATTAATGTTATTGGATAAGTTAAACTTCAATCCTGTACCAACCGGGAAAAACACTTCTTTAACACGTTCGCCGCCATTGTAATCGCTTACAGTTCCGGCTTTGTTTGTCAGGGAAACTTTATAACCCGCTAATCCGGCGCCTGCCGTAATATAGGGCTGAACAAGATTTTTACGGTTCATCCAGTAGATATTTCCAAGACTTAAATAAGCGCTCATGCTTCCTGAGTAAGCCAGGGTTGTTTCATAGGAATTGTAATCGGATATAGGCGGCATATCATTGCCCCAAGGCTCACTGTTGTCTGCATGAAGTTTTCCGGCTAAAAAGTTTGCCTGAATACCCAATGCTGGTAAGATCTGCTTTTTAATGTATCCCCCATAACCCAGGTCAGATTCCCAGTTGGTGAAATCATTTTTCCCGAAAGGAACGGTAGGTGCCAGTAATCCGGCATTCAAACCTACAGACCAGGTGTTAAATGAAGATGCTGGTGAAAATAATTTAGGAGTAGCCGGCGAAACGATCGTCGTATCCTGGGCAAAAGTTGCTCCTGATACCAATAAACCTAATGCCAGACTCGAAAGTCTAATAAAATTTGATTTCATAATTTGTTCTTTTATTTTGGCACTTATCTATCAAAAGGCATACCACAAGGAGGAATTTCCCTTCATTTTTAAAAGTATTTTATCGGAAATTAAGTTAATTAACTGAAACAAAAAATTCCTGTCCGGCATATTTTTTATCTTTGTCTTAATGAATGGCATCTCTGCATATACCGCTTTAATAAAGGATGAGGCTTTTAAACTTGGCTTTCAGTTTTGCGGATTCTCAAAGGCGGACTTTCTGGAGGAAGAAGCTCCGAGATTGGAAAACTGGCTGAAAAATGGCTTCCAGGGTGAAATGAGCTATATGGACAATAATTTCGACAAACGTCTGGATCCCAGGAAACTGGTAGAGGGCGCTAAATCGGTTATTTCACTTGCCTTGAACTACTATACCGATCAGAAGCAAACGGATCCCCTGGCACCAAAGATAAGTAAGTATGCTTATGGTGAAGATTATCATTTTATTATCAAAGATAAAATAAAGCAGCTGCTGGATATCCTACGGGAAAAGATAGGGGAAATTAACGGCCGGGCTTTTGTCGATTCGGCCCCTGTTCTTGATAAAGCCTGGGCCAAAAAAGCTGGTTTGGGATGGGTGGGTAAAAACGCTAACCTGATCAATAAAAAAGCGGGTTCCTTCTTTTTTCTTGCCGAGTTGATCACCGATCTGGAGCTGGAATATGATATAGCGCCTACTGAAGATCATTGCGGAACATGCACCCGTTGTATAGACGCCTGCCCTACTGATGCGATCGTTGCGCCATATATTGTAAATGGCAGCCGCTGTATATCCTATCTGACAATCGAACTAAAGAACGAACTGCCTTCCGAATTTAAAGGAAAAATGGATAACTGGATGTTTGGCTGTGACATATGCCAGGATGTTTGTCCCTGGAACAAGTTTTCCATACTCAGCACAGAACCATCCTTTAAACCCCATGAAGAACTGCTCGGCATAAGTTCCTCAGAATGGCAGGATATCACCGAAGAAACCTTCCAAAAGGTATTTAAAAATTCCCCTGTAAAGCGTACAAAATTCCGCGGACTGAAGCGTAATATCGATTTCTTAAAGCCGCAATAGGTATACTTCGGGCTTTCGTCACATATTTCCGGCATCCGGTCACATTTATTATAAGACCAGTTCAGCAGCCCTTATCATTGCTTCATAATTAATCAAATTATTTACCAGGGAGCAAAAGCTTCCAAATTATCAAGCAATGAAAACTTACCTGCTACTGCTTTTCTGCTTTCTGGGCGTTAGTATTAAAGCACAAAAACTTCCTTCGGGAGTTTACGAAATTAAAGGCATTATTGCCGATTCTATAAGCCAGGATAAACTGGATTATATTACGGTGGCATTAAGGACTAGCAAGGACCAGTTACTCAAGTCTGCTGTAAGCAAATCTGATGGTTCGTTTAACTTCTCAAACCTGCAACCCGGGCAATACTCGCTTAGAATATTGGCTATGGGATACCGCAGTAAAAGTATACAGTTTGTCCTTAGCGATACCACAAAAAACACGAAAGATCTGGGAGTGATCTATATTCATACCGCAGCTAATCTACTTAAAGAGGTGGTGGTAACGGCCGATAAGCCCATAATAAGGCAGGAAGTGGACCGTATCGCTTATGATCTGCAGGCAGATCCGGAAAGCAAGTCTAACACGGTTATAGAGATGATGCGTAAGGTTCCTTTACTTTCAGTAGACGGTGAAGATAATATACTGCTCAAGGGCGACTCAAATTATAAGATATTCATCAATGGAAAACCCTCCAGCATGATGGAAAGAAATGCAAAGGACGTACTGAAGAGTATGCCCGCATCAAGCATTCAAAGTATTGAGGTGATCACCAGTCCGCCGGCGAAATACGATGCTGAAGGAATAGCAGGTATTATTAACATTGTGACCAATAAGAAAGTAGACAACGGGTATAATGCTTCTGTTAATGTGAATGAACGCTTTCCTGTGGGTGGTCCTGGAACGGGAGGATCATTTACATATAAACAAGGTAAAGCCGGAATATCTTCTTTCGGGGGAACAAGCTTATCCTATACACCTCAAACACAGGGTTTAAGCAGCAGAACTTCTACCGGTACAAACTCAAGCAGTCTTTTTCAGCAGAGCAGCAGAGAGAGCGAAGGCAGAAACGGGTATTTCGGAACAGAATTAAGTATAGAAATTGACAGCCTCAGTCTCCTTACCGGTCAGTTTAATATTAATGGCAACAGATCAGAAGGAATGAGTGATCAAAGTTCAACCCTTAACGGGCAAAACGGTATTTTGCAAGGCTATACGCTTAAGAACATTAATGATGGCGGCGGGACAGGATCAGATGCGGGGATAAATTTCCAGAGGGGATTTCGAAACAATAAAAACAGGCTGCTTACATTTTCCTACAGATATTATGGTTATGAAAATGAACAAAATGCAAGCTTGCAGACATCCGGGAGAGTAAATTACGATACTCCGGATTACCGGCAATTTAATATCGGAGGTACTTCTGAACAGACTTTCCAGATTGATTATGTCCATCCCTTGAAAAAAATAAATATAGAGAGCGGGATAAAAAGCATACACCGGCGCAATGAAAGCGATTTCAGGTTCCTCTCATTTAATCAGACAAGCGGATCTTTTGAAACAGACCCAGGACGAACAAATCGATTTAATAATACACAGGACGTTTTTGGAGCCTACAATACCTATCAGTATACGCTGAAAAGCTGGGGTTTTAAAGCAGGTTTCAGAATGGAGAAAACAATAATTGATGCGGATTTTATTACAAGCGGATCACAGGTAAAGAAGGAATATTTCAATTTAGTTCCGACTGTCAACATAAACAGAAAGTTTAAGAACATGAGCAGCATGAACTTCTCATTCTCACAACGGATTCAGAGGCCGGGGATTTATCAGCTTAATCCTTTTGTGGACCGTTCAAACCCTAATTTTGAATCTACCGGTAATCCCGATCTTCATCCGATGGTAGGAAATGCCCTGCAGCTGGGATACAGCAGGTCGAAGAAAGGATCGCTTAATATCATGCTTGGCTATACCCTGTTCAATGACCTGATCATGCCGGTTTCAGTTTTCGATCCTCTCACCTTTATTACACGCAGTTCATATGATAATACCGGCAGAGCCCGTCTGATAAATACAAATGTCAATGTAAACTATCCGCTGACCAAAAAATTGAACTTCAGCTTTAACGGAGGTCTGGCTTATGGCCGGGTTGAAGGCATGGTGAATGGAATTGCGGTTAAAAACCAGGGATTAATGTATAATTTCTCCTCTTCAGGAAGTTACCGTTTCGAAAAGGGATGGCGGTTAAATGCAAATATGAATGTAAACGGCCCTAATTTAACCCTGCAGGGAACCTCAAACAGTTATATCGGAAGTTCATTCAGTGTGAATAAAGACATAGTGAAAGACAAGCTCAGCTTCTCTGCATCATCAAATAATCCTTTCAGTAAATACAGAACTAACCGCAGGGAAACCTTTGGACCTGACTTCTTTCAGACCAGTGACAATCAGGCCTATTACAGGTCCTTCAGCACCAGCCTGAATTATCGGTTCGGAAAATTAAAAGAGACGGTAAAGAAAAACAAAAGAGGCATCAATAACGATGATGTATCTAATTCAGCAGGACAACAATAATCAAATTAAACCTAAATTCAGACCTCAAGATTAAACCATTAAAAATGAAACCATCATGATTTGGCCTAGCCCGCAAGGGAATGGTTGTCAAATCATGATCGCTTCATCTCCATTAAAAAACAAAAAATAAAACAGATGAAAAGCTTTTTAAAAACTCCTTCAGATATAAACAGAATAGAATACTGGGCGGTAACTACCATGTTTGTTTTTTCCGTATTCTTTCTAGTGTCAGGTTCAATAAACCAGGCCTGGGCGCCTAATGAGAACCGGTTTAATGAAGCTCATCAATATTTTTCTTATTTCGCCAACTATCTGGTTCCTCAACTGATCAGATATTGCACATTTTACGGAGCTTACCTGCTGCTTACTTTCTGTCTGGTTGATCCATTGATGAGAAAGGAAAATATCACTCTGAACCTCATCTTTACCTTCCTGGTATTTTCATTTATTGGGGTGATACTTGCAGTTACGGATACCTGGTTAAAGGGGTATCTCTTCAGCAGCAATACTGAAGATGAATTATATGGTATCCTCTTTCAGGAAAGCATTATTTATTCATTCTGGCTGATGATGATGTTCTTTCTTTATACAGGAATAAAATATACTGTAATCTACCTTCTTGAGAACACCGATATCATCGAAGCAAAGTACCGGGTGATAACCCGGGATGGAATTTATGCTTTCATTTTATGGATGATCGGATTATTCCTGATGCTTATCGGAGGGATGGATAAGAATATTGTATTTGTGGTTTCTCTTTGCACATTGTTTGGAATATGTTTGTACTGTTACTCTATTTATGCCTTAATTCCCGAGGTTAACAAAAGTGGTAAAACCTTTAAAGCTTATTTCTGGAAGGTTGTGGTAATACTATTGCTCAGTATTCTACCCCTGACCCTGATTTCCTTAGTTTTCTTTCAGAACCATGGCGATGAACTCGCAGCAGTTATAAATCTTTTTAATTTCGGCATTCAGCTCCTGTTCACAGCTCCCCTTTCCTGGTATCTTTACAAGCAGCGTCTGACGGTAAATTATGAGATCCTGGGCTTAAAAACAGCTCTTGGGCGATCAACGGCTGATCTTAATTTCCTGCGGTCTCAAATCAATCCTCATTTTCTGTTTAATGTTTTAAATACACTTTACGGAACTGCTTTACAGGAAAAGGCAGACCGTACTTCCGAGGGCATTCAAAAACTGGGGGATATGATGCGGTTCATGCTGCGTGAGAATCTTCAGGAGAAAATATCGCTTAACCGTGAAATTGAATATCTGAACAATTATATAGGCTTGCAGACATTGCGTACCCAGTCATCACCTGATATCGTGATCCATACTGAAATAGAAGAACATCTGGGTACTCACCAGATTGCACCAATGCTTCTCATCCCCTTTGTGGAAAATGCATTTAAGCATGGTATAAGTCTTAAAGAGCCATCGAATATCAGGATCAGCCTGACAATAAAGGATCAAACTCTCTATTTTGATGTTTCAAATTCAATTCATGCCAAATCAGCCACCGATCCCGAGAAGGATAATAATGGAATTGGCTTAAATAATGTGCAGCAAAGACTCCGGTTACTGTACCCAAACAAGCATGAATTATCTATACGTGAAAGCGGAAAAGAATTCTTTATTCACCTGACAATTCAATTGGACTAAAGGATTTATGGATCTGATGAAGAACCTCATTAAACAAGTTCTTATCTTTATTTTAATTTTATACCTCGCCATATTTAATCAATTTGATAATGTTTTTACTCCTCAGTCAATTATGACAGCAATTGCACTTGATGATGAGCCTTTGGCGCTGGAAGTTGTTCGCAGTCTTGCTTCTAAAGTTCCCTTCCTTAACCTTAAAGGAGAATTTACGGATGCATTTAAGGCCATGGAATATCTGCAAAAGGAACAGGTAGATCTCATCTTTCTGGATATTAAAATGCCTGATATTTCAGGGATCGACTTCTTACAAAGCCTGAATAAGAAGCCGATGGTGATCTTTACCACTGCCTATTCGGAACATGCTGTAGAAAGTTTCGAACTGGATGCCATAGACTACCTTTTAAAGCCCTTCTCTCTGAGCCGCTTTGTAAAAGGCTGCAATAAGGCGTATGAACTTTACCAGTTGAGAAGTAAGACAGGAAGCGCAGATTTTATTTTCCTGAAAACAGGCTACGAGCAGGAAAAAGTGCAATTCAGTAATATCCTTTACCTGGAAGCCGCAGGAAATTATGTCAATTTCGTTCTGAGAGATAGGAACCTTTTATCCCGTATGACCTTTGCCGAGCTTGAAGCCATACTGCCAAGAAATAAATTTATCAGGATCCACCGTTCGTTTATGGTGTCGTCAAATGAGATCGATAAGATTGAGCGGCATCAGGTGCATATCGGTGGATCGGTTCTTCCTGTAAGTGAATCCTATATGCAGAACCTGAGCAATATGGAAAAAAGGCAAGGGCATTAAGCATGAATTTCTAAATTAGACCGATGAAATTTATACTTATCGTCGTATTGACTTTGCTTTCTACTTTTTGCTCTGCTCAACGATTAAAATTAAAATATCCATCTTCAAATGCATTAAGCGGATCAGCATTTTCTGAAAGTATCAGGGACAGTTCCTTAAGTCTTGAGGAGCGGGAAACGATCATCTTTAAGGAGATCCGTTCCGGAAATATTCCGGCATTTTATCGAAACCTGGTGGAGATCAGAGACAGCGCGCTGATTGAAGGTCAGAAATATACCATCCGTTACTTTGTTCTGCCTGATTTTATCGCAATCGGTTCAGATGATAATTATTTTTATTGCCCTATGAGACCCCAATTAGCGCAAAAAATAGCCCGGCTCTTAAAATGCAGCTTGCCAACCCGGAAGATGGCTGATGTGATCTACCGGAATGCGAAGGTTAAACTGATCCCTGAACCCATCCCTCCTTCTCGGGCAATGGTGACCGTGCCCGTATTTGAAAACCACAATATCCTGGTTCAAAGGCAGAGAGAAGCTTCCCTTAAACAATTTCCGCTGGGGCACCTTGTCGGCGGGAATAAAAAAGATGTGGTGATCTCCAATAAGATCCATAACGATAAAGGCGACCTGAAGGTTGTGATCTATGGATGGCATAAACCGGATGGAAAAGCGATCCAGCCTTTGTATAATGGGCACAACACACTCCATGTTGATTACAGCCACGGCACCCGCCTCATCCAGAATAAGATTTGGGTGAATGATAAAAGAACAAGTATCAGAAAGATACTTCATTCTGAAACTTTAAATCCGCTTTTAAGCGATGAAGGAAGGATTATAGAGCCATTTTATCCTGTAAATTAATATGCCGGAAGAATAGCAGCTAATACCGGAGCAACTGTTTCAGAATATGGCAAGCCGGAATTTCTGCGTGTTACGAATATGACCTCAAGTGAACTCGGATTATCAGGTGTTCCGGTCTGTGATCTATGCCTAACAAACCAACAACTACTTAATAGTAAATACCTGATACTAAATACTTGATACTTGATACTAAATACTTGATACTAAATACTTGATACTAAACACCTAATCTGCTACTCTTTCCCAAACTTCATTTTCAACTGCTCAAGCATATCCGTATTAATAGGTTTTGCTTCCTCTCTGGGTTTTTGGTAATTCTGTGAAGCAGCAGGTGCAACTGGTTTTGGGGGATCAACCGGAAGACTGGCCTGGCGTTCTGCACGTAGCTGATCCTTTTTTGCATTCCACCTTTTCCAGATCCTTTCCAGACAACGCTTGGTATACAATGGAAAATCACCATTCTGTATCCAGTTATAATAACTTGGTTCAGTCTGGAAAACATCCTCAACTGCCCTGCCCTTATGCTTACCGAAATTGATGATCTCTATTCCTTCCTCATTATAAACCATCCTTGCTGCAAAATCAACCGGCTTATTCAGATTGGTGAAAGAATGAAGCGCCTGGATATCATTTTGAACCGGTTTGGAGATATTACCCTTCTTATCTTCCCAGTCTTTATTTTCATACCTCCCGATCTGCGCCAGTAATACTTCATATGTAGCCCGGATATCTGCTTCAGCGGAATGGGCATTTTCTATGTCCTTTCCACAATAGAACTGGTAAGCTGCCCTTAAGGTTCGCTGTTCCATTTGATGGAAGATATTCTGCACATCAACAAAATGTCTGTTCTCAATATCAAAATCGATTCCTGCGCGAAGGAATTCCTCCATAAGTACAGGGATATCAAACTTATTTGAATTATAGCCTGCAAGGTCGCAATCATCTAAAAAGCGGGCCAGCTCTTCCCCAACCTGTTTAAAGGTAGGCGCATGCCTGATATCTTCATCATAAATACCATGAATCAGAGAAGATTCCAGAGGGATTGGAATTCCGGGATTAATCCTTAGCGTTTTAATTTCTTCTGTACTATCAGGCATAGCCTTAAGTATGGATATTTCTACTATTCGATCCGAGGCTACGTTTATGCCTGTAGTTTCAAGATCAAAAAATGCAAGGGGACGTTTAAGATTTAATTTCATGAGGTTAACTAAAGATAATAATTCCTAGCAAAATGCCAATAATCATAATCAGATACATTAATATTTCAGTGCTGGCGAAACGTTTATACTTGACCCAGAATGAATAATCGCCTTTGGGTTTACTCATAAAAAATCCGGTTTTACAACTCACAAAATTACAGATTTTAAAGAGAACGGCTTATAATTTCCCGCTTTTAAAGCCTATTAAGAAATTATTGCTTAACGCTTCCTGCTCTGGAGAAGTATTTATAATACCAGGGATCTTTTAAATCGCTGATGATTACACCTTTAGAAGTTGAAGCATGAACAAACTTATTGTTATGGAGGTAAACGCCAACATGGCTGAATTTCTGGCCGTCGAAGTCAAAGAAAACCAGATCTCCCTCCTGGAGTTCCTTTTCATACTTTCGCTTTACCGATTCTGCCATTAATCTTGCGGTTCGGGGCACAGGCCTGTTGTAAATCTCCTGTTCAAGAATGCTTGTAAATCCTGAACAATCCACCCCTTTTTTGTCCATTCCCCCTGACCGGTGAGGAACCCCTATCCAGCTGTCTATAAACCGGTAGAGTTTTTCATTATCCAAATCTTTTTCATTCACATTAAGCAAAGCGGCATAACGCTCTTTCAAATTCCCGGCATAGGCTGGTTTTGATTTTGAGGCATCGGTTAAGATCTTTTTGCTTTTACAGGATGAATAAAGCAGTAATAAGAAAATAGCCAGAATTAAAATTGCTGGAAATCTGTTTAATCGCATTTAATATTAAAGGTGGCTCAAAAACAATATAATCTCAGGCACATTTTTTTAACACCTGTTAATAAAAATAAAATATTGAGTTAGGATTTGGGATTAAAGGAAGGCGGATATGGACTGCCTTTACAGCAAATAATCCCAATTGCCTGAGCAATGGGATTGAATGGAACCTTGAAGGTTCGTACTGGTTAGTGTAAAGCTATAATCTATAGAGTACTGTTAAAATTTATAATAGGCTCCGCATAGAAAACTAAAGGAGCTGTTCGATGTCCCAGAATGTTTTGCAAAAATTTGAGAGCTCGCATTTTCAAATCTGACTTCAGGGATTACAACCAGCTTGCTTACTTTGGCATTAACTGAAAATGTAGCTGCTCTGATGCTTCCCCCGGTGGTTCCAAGAAAAGGCACTGTGATACCTTGCTCATCCGAAAAATATTCTGTTCGCAACGTCATACCCAGAATATCTGTAGCATCATAATTAAGGTAAACGGCCGAACCCCACCATTGGTTTGCCTTCATCCATATGCCTGTGGAATTCAGTCCCTGTGCCGATGCGATGGTTCCATTATAACCCAAACTGATTTTTTCAGAAACAGCCCCTATAGCCACGAGATCTACCTGGTTATTCCGATTATTCTTATCCATTTTACCTGCCAAACCGTTCAATAACATATTGATTTTGTCATTGGCAATCTTTAAACTATACTGGCCAATTATGTACTTTCGCGAAAAACTGGCAGATTTCAGGTCAGTAGGATTTACAAATCCAAGCATAAACCCGCTTTTGCCCACTTTGATATCAGCTTTCAAACCTGTATGAAAAAAGGGCCCGTAAGAAAACATATAACTCATGCTATAATTCCGGTTTGCAGGCGCATCAACTAACTCGTAGCCGATATGCGTGGCCCAGCTTCCTCCGGTTAAAGTTATATTTTGGACAGGAGAATAGCTCAGGTATAATTGCTTTATAGCCAGCATGCTTTTCTCATCGTTATAAGAAAAATCCTGTGCTCTTTTCCCAAATCCAAGGTCTCCCACAAGACCCACCTTCCCAAAGGATTGTTCAAGTTTAACCGAAAGCATCCCAAGTTCAAATGAGTTATGAGAATTGGTAAAACTTGTAGAATTATTAAAATTCTCATCCGCAGCGGGCGGATCAAGGAAACTATAGCGGTAATAGGCATCTGCAAATCCACTAATAGTTGTCTTATTCTTAACTTCTGTACTATCCTGTGCTTTACCGGATGAAATACTAAAAGCAAGCAAAATAACAAAGCTGCTCTGACTGTAAAAGATCATTTTAACATTCATAATTAGTTAGTTTAAGATTCTGTTTTTACATTATATTCTATATTACATTACAATTGACTGATCAAAACCTCCTTTTCAGTGCTGATACCATTTTGAGATACAAGTAATGTCCCCTGTACATATTTTTCATTATGCTGACTAGAGTCAAGTCCTTCTTCCTCATCTTCGGAACTAACCCGGATTGGCTGAATAAGGTTAATAAACTTGAAAATTCCATATGAACCAACAAAACTGAAAACCACTACAATGGCTACTCCCATAAGCTGGGTAAAAAAGAATGGTGCATTTCCATAGAGCCAACCATTTACCCCTGCAGGATTTACTGTCGTTGTTGCAAATAATCCGGTTAATATCATACCTGAAATACCCCCTACTCCGTGACATGGAAATACATCAAGGGTGTCATCAAGACTGGTTTTTGATTTCCAGTAAACGGCGAGATTGGAAATTACCGCTGTAGCTGCTCCTATAAAAACACTTTGTGGAATACCTACTAAACCGGCCCCCGGTGTTATAGCCACCAAACCCACAACCGCTCCAATACAAAAGCCAAGAACGGATGGTTTTTTTCCTCTTATAACATCGAAAAACATCCAGGACAAACCTGCCGTAGCCGCGGCAATATTAGTTGTTGCGAAGGCAGAAACCGCCAAGGCATTAGCCCCTAGCGCGGAGCCAGCATTAAAGCCGAACCAGCCAAACCATAATAAACCGGTACCTATTAAAACATAAGGAATATTTGCAGGAGGGATTTCC
Organism: Pedobacter sp.; assembly: GCA_036676435.1. Lineage (GTDB taxonomy): Bacteria > Bacteroidota > Bacteroidia > Sphingobacteriales > Sphingobacteriaceae > Daejeonella. The sequence goes on from JAKFCV010000020.1 coordinate 59,493, forward strand.
TTATGATCCATGTGCACCTTTCTTCGCTTTAAAACTAAAGCACCAGCTAAGGCAGCCATTCCGGCAGATATGTGAACGACAGTTCCTCCCGCAAAATCAAAGACACCCAGTTTAAATAAAAAGCCTTCAGGATGCCAGGTCCAATGTGCCAGCGGCGCATAAATAAATATGCTGAACAGACATATAAACAGTATATACGAGGTAAATCTTATACGTTCCGCCACAGCTCCTACTACCAGACCGGGAGTAATAATTGCAAACATTAACTGGAAGAAAGCAAAAAGTGTGAGAGGAATGGTTGGTGCCAGGCTCCAGGGTTGTCCTGAGTTCACACCCTGAAAAAAGATAAACGTTAAGGGATTTCCAATAACACCTCCTATAGATTCCCCAAAACACAGACTAAAGCCAACCACGATCCATAATACACTTACAACTCCTGAAGCAACCACACTTTTGATCATGGTAGAAATGACATTTTTGCGATGCACCATTCCTCCGTAAAAAAAAGCTAAACCCGGAGTCATTAAAAAGACCATGGCGGTTGCAACCAGCATCCAAGCTATATCTGCCGGGTTATAAACACTTGAATCTTCAAAATTCGGCATAGCTGGAGCAAAAATTGAAGCAATTGCAATGATTACCAAAACCAAAAAGGGCGATACCTGCCTAACTAATATTTTTTTCATACAATTTTTGATAAATTTTTAGAAATTCTGTTAATTATCTATACAAATCTATCGAAACATTGTAATATTTTTATTATAAATGCATTTTTACCTCTATTTTTATTAGTTTTTATTTAAAAAAGTTATTAAAATATTATTTTAATAAAAAATATAACAAAATAATTAGCATAATTATCAATATAACAATGAATTTTATTCAAAAATTGAATTTTAAATAATAAAATTTGATATTAATTGAAAATAATGCCTAATTAATGTAAAATAAAATTACAATTACACCAAAAAGGACATAAAATGAATAATAAATCCATCAATCGTGATAAATTATAGAAAAAACAGAAGCTAAAAATGGAGATTAAAGGATTTTTGAGGGAAATAATATGGAAATAAATCCGATTGACCTATATCGTTATAGCTAAACGGGGAAAACTATTCTGATTTCAGCGAAGATGCCAGTTTCTGAAAGGTAAATATTAATATTTGATGACTTTCTCAAGTATTTCAAACACACCTTCATTCTTTATGATGTGCATACCAGATCTTTCATAAGATACTCCATCCTTCATCTTATAAGAAAAAACAGGCTTCTCTCCTTCAAAACTGCTCTCGAAATACTTAAAACAAATGGATGGTATAATTTTCAACTCCTCTGCAAGTTCCGCGTGATGGGTTGATATCAGAAAAATACAATTGGGGATCTTACAGGGCTTTTATAATTAACAGGGATGCATCGAATGCATCTTTAGGATTGGTACCTCTAAACAATTCATCAAAGATTACAAAAAGCTTTTTCCCTTCAAGAATCTTTAATGCAGTATGTTTTATTCTTTTCACCTCACTATAATAATGTGATAAGCCATCATTAATAACATCAGGAAGATTAATCGTTGTTATCAGGCCGGAGAACACTGATGTTTCCATGCGTCTGGCCGGCACAGGAAAACCAATATGCGCCAGATATACTGAAAGACCAAGGGATTTAAGAAAAGAAGACTTTCCAGACATATTTGAACCTGTTATTAAAACAAGCTCCTTGCCCGGCCCGGCAGCAAAGCTGTTAAGTACCGGTTCCGATATGGCAGGATGGAATAAACCGGTAAGATTAATTTCAGAACCGGATGCATGATAATAAGGGAAGGTCCATTTTTTACGCCTTGCAAAGCCGGCAAGCGTTTCATAAATATCCAGTTCATAAATAAATTTCAGAAGTTCCTTAGCCTCCTGGAGCTTAGTCATGCGGAATAATCTATCAAACCGGTTGATTTGAAAACATGAGATTTTCTTATTTGATCCCAGTACTTTAATCCATGATTTATCATTTAATAATCTGGCATCACAGGCATTCCTGATAAGCCTGGGAGCATTTTTATCATTTTTAATGGATAACATAAGGGCAGAAAGCACTTTCATAACCTGGATTATATTCTTCACACCCGCTGTAATAATATAATAATGGGAGGAAGAGTGGATCAGGTTGGAATAATGATCAAAAAGAGCATCGGCAGGATTGTCCCTTAGTAACCTCTTATTATAGCAGAGATAGTGCTCAATCAGATCGATCTGGTTATGGGTAATCTCAAGATCAATGGGATGATCATAGAAATACTTTATTGCATCCCTCCTGTCGATCAGTTCATTGATATCCGACAATGGCAGATTCATCATTTGAAAGAGCAGATCCCTTGCGCCTGAAGTGCGCGTGTTTTTAAACGACCTGAAAAGGCTATCATTACCCGCTCTTTCTGAAAATACTTCCAGATCGTTAAACGTATCCCTGTCTATTTCAAACTCTGAATGCATAATACGGTTATTTGCTTCTAATTTATAAAAATATATCTCTGTGCCAAGCATTAACAACCATGCCAATGCCCTTTTTTATACCATCAGGATACTTTTCGGATTTCTGGCACGTTTTTTCTACATATAGATATAGCAAACGCACATAAATGCAGAGCTCTTAATGAAAACGATATGAAAAAGTTATTAATATTAGTTGCATTTGCTGCAACAGTTGCAGGATGTAATAGTAACGCGGGTGTTAACGCTAAGATTAATCAGGACTCGATACGTATGGTTCAGGACAGATTAAGATTGGACAGCTTTGAAAGAGCGGAAGCCGCTGAACAACAAAAATTAGCAGCAGAAGCTGCAGCAGTGGCAGCCGTAGCAAAAGAAAGATCTGTTGCCAGAACGAGGACCACTCAAAACAGGAGTCAGAACTATACTTCCTCTTCTGCGTCAAATCAAACCTATACCCCTGCTCAGCCTGCTCAGAAAAAAGGCTGGAGTTCAGCTGCTAAAGGTGCAGTAATTGGCGGAGTTGTAGGTGCCGGAACAGGTGTTCTGGTTGATAAGAAAGACGGAAGAGGCGCTGTGATCGGCGGAGTTGTAGGAGCCGGAACAGGTTATGTAATCGGCCGTCAGAGAGATAAAAGAACCGGAAGGGTTCAATAAAATAAAATTATATAATACAAATACGCCCGGGCTTCAACCCGGGCTTTTTTTTACAGTAAACTTTTTCAATTGGCTCAGAGGGAAAATAGACAAACTATTAAGTATCCCTTATTGTTGATGGTTATGATAGTCAGGAAATCCTGATTAACTATTAAAAAAAAACCCTTTCTTTACAATACCAATCACGTATTAATTATGAAGCGTCAAAAAAAATACAGATATCTGCTACTAATTGTATTCGGAGTATTCGGACTGGCATTCATTCTACAGGCAAATCAAAATGCAAAAAAGAAGCGTTCTGCTTTTGAGCAAAAATTTGTTAAGAAAAGCCCTGAACATTCATCCCGGCAGGTTAAACTGGTATTAGTTAATGCTTTCCCGGCACTTAAATTTGACATGCCTGTAGAATTTCTAAGTCCCGATGATCAAACCAACCGCAACTTTGTGGTCTCTCAAAAAGGCAAGATCCATGTGTTTGCTAATACTGCAAATGTAAAGTCCGCAGGTATCTTCCTGGATATAGAGAATAAAGTAACCTCTGGGGGCGAACGTGGACTGCTGGGAATGGCTTTCCATCCTGATTATAAAAACAATGGTTATTTCTATCTGAACTATACCCGTAACAGCAATAAACTGGAGACAGTTATTTCACGATTCAATGTCAGCAAGTCTAATCCAGATCGGGCAGATCCCGCTTCAGAAGTAGTACTGATGAGATTCGATCAGCCATACAGTAACCATAATGGCGGTAAGGTGGCCTTCGGTCCCGATGGCTATCTTTATATTGCTGTTGGAGATGGAGGAAGCGGCGGCGATCCCCAGAAGAACGGACAAAACCGGTCTACTTTATTGGGCAAAATCCTCAGGATTGATGTCAATAAATCCTCTGGACCAATGAAATATTCTATTCCATCAGACAATCCCTTTAAAGGTAACTCTCAGGGCTATAGAGAAGAGATCTATGCCTATGGCCTGAGGAATCCATGGAGGTTCAGCTTTGACAAAAATACCGGTAATCTTTGGGCGGGAGATGTAGGACAGAATAAAATTGAAGAGATCGATATCATAAAGAAAGGTGAAAACTACGGCTGGAATATTATGGAAGCGGATGAATGCTTCGGATCTGCGAACTGCAAAAAAGAAGGACTGGCACTGCCGGTATGGTCATACCTTCAGGGTTCAGAAACCGGAAGATCTGTAACCGGAGGGCATGTTTATCGCGGAAAAGCGATAAAGGGCCTTCAGGGTAAATATATTTACGGCGATTATGTAACAGGAAATATCTGGGCGCTGACCGAAAACGCAGGAAAATATTCCAATTCTCTGCTATTAAAACATCCGGGAACCATTTCCTCTTTCGGAGAGGATGCCAGTAAAGAACTGTATGTGTGTTCCTACAGTGACGGCAAAATTTACATGTTTAAACCAGGAAACTGATATCTTATTATGCTTTTAACACCCGCTGGATTTCATCGAGTTTCATAAGCGCTTCCACCGGGGTCAATGTATTCACTTCCAAATTATTCAGCATATCCCTGATCTTAACAAGAACAGGGTCGTCTATCGAGAACATCTGTAACTGATAAGCCTGTTTCTGAACCTTTTTTATGCTGTCTTTGATATCCTCCCCTCCGGTGCGCTCCTGTTCGAGCCGTTTAAGGATCTCATTGGCTCTACCTACTAATTTTGAAGGCATTCCGGCCATACGGGCTACATGGATTCCAAAACTATGCTCACTCCCCCCAGGAACAAGCTTACGCAGGAAAATTACCTTATTTCCGATTTCCTTTACGGAAACATTATAATTGCGGATACGGTTAAATGAGTTGGTCAATTCATTCAGCTCATGATAATGCGTTGCAAAAAGTGTTTTGGCTTGCGCAGTGGGGTGATTATGCAGGTATTCAGCAATGGACCAGGCAATGGATATTCCATCATAGGTGCTGGTTCCCCTGCCGATCTCATCCATCAGTATCAGGCTTCGGGGGGACAAATTATTGAGTATACTGGCAGTTTCATTCATCTCCACCATGAATGTGGACTCTCCCGAACTTAAATTATCTGAGGCTCCTACCCTTGTAAAGATCTTATCGACAATCCCGATACGGGCTTCTTTGGCGGGCACAAAACAACCCATCTGCCCCATCAGTACAATAAGGCCTGTTTGCCTAAGCAAAGCTGATTTACCCGACATATTCGGTCCGGTAATAATGATGATCTGCTGACTGTCACTGTCAAGGAATACATCATTTGTAATATATTCTTCACCGGGAGGCAAATTTTTCTCAATAACCGGATGCCTGCCCCCTTTAATGTCAATTATACTGGAATCATCGATAGATGGCTTGACATAATAATTTTTGATGGCCAGGTTAGCGAAATTTAAAAGGACATCCAACTGGGCCACTAACTGGGCGTTTAGCTGGATGGGTTTAATATATTCTGACAAGGCAAATGTAAGTTCATTATAAAGCCGGGTTTCCAGAACCTGTATCTTTTCTTCCGCACCGAGGATCTGCTCTTCATATTCCTTTAATTCAGGAGTAATATATCTTTCTGCATTAACCAGAGTTTGTTTTCTGAGCCATTCTGAAGGAACCTTATCCTTATGAGTATGGGTAACTTCCAGGTAGTATCCAAAAACATTGTTAAATGCAACTTTCAAGGATGGAATACCCGTTATTTCAGCTTCGCGTTTTTGTATCTCCAGCAAATAACCTTTCCCGCCGAATGCGATCTTGCGCAAGCGATCCAGTTCCTCATCAACCCCATCAGCAATCACAGAACCTTTAACAAGCATGACCGGAGGATCCGGATGCAACTCCTTCTCTATCTTGTCACGGATGAGCAAACAGGCGTTCAGCTGCTCTGCAATCGTTTTTAAAGGATAATTATCAGAGGTCTGGCATAATTCCTTCAGTTTCGCGATGGCATATAAGGCACGCTTTAACTGCATTACCTCACGGGGATTTGCCTTTTGAAGGCCGATCTTGGAAATCAGCCTTTCAAGATCACCGATCTGTTTAAGTTCATTTAGGAGTTCTTCCCTTAATTCATCATGCTCAATCAGGAATTCAACAACATCCAGACGTTCATGAATTGGTTTACGCTCTTTAAGTGGCATGATGATCCACCGGCGGAGCAAACGGGCTCCCATAGGTGAACAGGTTTTATCCAAAATATCAACAAGGCTGATCGCATTTTCATTTGTGGAACCGATGAGCTCAAGATTACGGATGGTAAAACGATCAAGCCACATATAACGTTCTTCCTCAATCCTGGAAATGGAGGAGATATGCTGAAGATTACGGTGCTCCGTTTCATTCAGATAATGCAAGGCTACCCCTGCGGCAATAATGGCGAGAGAAAATTTCTCAATCCCAAAACCCTTCAATGATTTTACCTCAAAGTGTTTTAAAAGAAATTCTAAGGCATAATCCCCGCTGTAGGCCCAGTCATCTAGGTGATAGGTATAAAAACGATCACCGAAGGTCTCGGTAAAATCACGTTGCCTGCTTTTCTGAAAAATAATTTCACTGGGCTTAAAGCTCTGCAGCAGTTTATCGATGTATTCTGCATTTCCCTGAGCAACCAGAAATTCCCCGGTTGAAATATCTATGAACGCTATCCCGAAGGAGTTTTTTTCAAAATACAGTGAAGCCAGGTAATTATTGGTGTTCTGCTGGATGATGTTATCGCTGTAAGATACTCCGGGCGTGATCAGTTCTGTAACTCCTCTTTTTACGATGGTTTTAGTAGTTTTTGGATCCTCCAGCTGGTCGCAGATAGCCACCCGCTGACCTGCTCTTACCAGTTTCGGCAAATACGTTTCAAGCGAGTGATGAGGAAATCCTGCCAGTTCAATATGTGTTCCTGAGCCATTACCTCTGCGGGTAAGCACTATTCCCAGAATGCCCGAGGCCTTAACTGCATCCTGCCCAAAAGTTTCATAAAAATCCCCCACACGAAACAATAATAATGCTCCAGGATATTTCGCCTTGATCGTATTGTACTGCTGCATTAAAGGAGTTTCTTTCTGTTCGCTATTCTTTGCCAAGTTGTTCCGGTTTACCGGGTAAAGTTAATGGATTGATCAGTTTATATGAGATTTGTGGAAAAATGTCTGATCGTTAGAAAAACTTTACCGTTAACAGAAGAAAGTCTGCAGTTTTAATCCCTCCTACTCCCCCAAATGTTAAAAAATGCTAAATAATTTTTACAATACGAATCTATTCGTATTATTGTATACGAAAAAATTCGTATTAATATAATGGAAGTTAAACCCACCAACAGCGAGCTCGAAATTTTACAGATTATCTGGCAAAAAGGTTCCTGTACTGTCCGCGATGTAAATGAGCAGCTTGCCCGTGAAAAAGGCACCGAAATAGGATATACCACAACCCTCAAGCTTATGCAGATCATGCATGAAAAGGGCCTTCTGGAACGGGAAACCAGCAGCCGGACACACATATACAAAGCATTGATATCCAGGTCTAAAACCAGCCAGAATTTACTGGATACCCTGATTGATACGGTTTTTAACGGCTCTGCCTCCCAGTTGGTTATGCAGGCTTTGAGCAATAAGAAATCTTCCAGGGAGGAAATTGAAATGATTAAGAAATACCTGGATCAACTGGATAAAAAATAAAGATATGGAAAGTACAATTCTCTTTTCTGCCTTAAGCGAGGCCATCCTCTACTCCATTTTACATGGCTTGTTTGTTTATGTAATTGTGAAGCTCATTATGAAGGCCTTTCCCGAATTGCCTTCTAACCAGCGGTATAAAATCCTGTACATGGCCATGATTTGGATATTTGCAAGCTTTATCATTTCTTTTTCGGATGCTTATCTCGGCGGATCCGATAAAATAAGCAGCAGCATTCAGATGAAAACGGGTGAACCCTATACCTATTCAGCTGAACTTTTTGAAGGTGAACCACTAATGCCAGACTATTCGAAATGGATAGCTTTGATATATTTTGCTGGACTTCTCACCCAGTCGGCTATACTTTTATTTGGTTTATTCCGGATCAATTCGATCAGGAAAGACAGTCTGAAGAATGCTGACCTGAGGTGGAACACTCAGATCAAAACGCTATCAAACAAATTGGGAATAGTTAGAAAAATAAGCCTTAGTATTTCCAACGAGGCCTTAATTCCATTCACTATTGGTTTTATTAAACCGATCATCCTTTTTCCTGTGGCGATGATAAACAGCCTAAGTCAGGCCGAGGTAGAAGCTATTTTACTGCATGAACTGGCACATATTAAGCGAAATGACTATCTGTTCAATATCATTCAGCGAATAATGGAGATGATCCTCTTTTTTAATCCGGCAATATGGCTCATTGGTAAGGAGATACGAAGAGAGAGAGAATTCTGTTGCGATGATCTTGTTATAGCAAACACCGCAAATCCGGTCATATATGCTCATGCACTGCTTCAGATTGCTGAGAATAAAGCGGATAATCTCAGTTTATCACTTTCTGCCTCGGGCAAAGAAAAATACACATTATTAAACCGTATAAAACGACTCACGAATATGAAAACGCTAAATTCAAATCCAAAACAACGCCTGTTCACTTCATTAGCTGTGGTTGCTGTATGCCTTTCCCTGGCATGGATAGTTCCGGCTGAACACGCAATCAAACAGCAAAAAAATAATCGTACAGCTGTCAATCAATCCGGCCAGGATACTGTCCCGCCCTCCCTTGCGCCAATCCCAAAGCCAGCGGAAGCTCCTTCAATCCCTCCGGTCCCTGAGCTTGCCCTGTCTGTTCCCGCTCCGGCAGCTCTGCTAAAATCTGTACCAGCTCCTGCTGCAATTCCTGCACCTCCTCTTGCACCAGCGCTGCCCTTTCCGGCCGACACTAATGAATTAAAAAAGAAATTCAGCAGTCCTGAGTGGAAAAAGCATATGGAAGAAATGAAAAGCCATGCTGAAGAAATGAAGAAGAAATTCGACAGCCCCGAGTGGAAAAAGCATATGGAAGAAATGAAACTCAACGCCGAGGAAATGAAGAAGAAATTCGACAGCCCGGAGTGGAAAAAACATATGGAAGAAATGAAACTCAATGCCGAGGAAATGAAGAAAAAATTTAACAGTCCCGAATGGAAGAAGCATATAGAACAAATGACTGCTCAGGCGGAGGAAATGAAGAAGAAATTTGACAGCCCCGAGTGGAAGAAACAGATGGAGCAAATGAAACTTAATGCCGAGGAAATGAAGAAGAAATTTGACAGCCCCGAGTGGAAGAAACAGATAGAGCAAATGAAACTCAACGCCGAGGAAATGAAAAAGAAATTTGACAGCCCCGAGTTGAAAAAGCAAATGGAACAATTGGAGAAATTTCGGAAGGAACCCTCTGACAGCATTAAATAATTTATTCCTTCAGGTAATCATGTAAGTCCCGCGTTTAAATGCCGGGACTTTTTATGCAATTAGCCTATATTTGTGAGGTGATCACAGGCACCCTTAACATCTATAAACAAGCCTATTCCGGGTTAAGCAAAGAGAACTGGTACCTGTCGCTGGTGATGCTGATCAACCGGAGCGGAACCATGGTGGTTCCCTTTCTAACTATTTACTGTTCACAAGAACTCCATTTCAGCATTGTTCAGGCAGGAAGTATAATGGCCCTGTTTGGGCTCGGCTCGGTTGTGGGTGCTTTTATTGGGGGAAGGATCACGGATAAGATCGGGTTTTATTACCTACAGGTAGCCGCATTGATCAGCGGTGGTCTTATGTTCATGGTCATCAGCTTTCTTGATACCTTTATAAGCCTGGGGATTGGTACTTTTATTCTGAGCATGTGCAACGAATCTTTCCGGCCCGCTAATTCTACAGCGGTAGCTTATTACAGTACTGTAAAAACCCGTACCCGCTCCTATTCCTTAAACCGCCTGGCCATAAACCTTGGATGGTCTTTTGGAGGTGCCCTGGGCGGATTTATTGCATCCATTGATTATCACCTCCTTTTTTATGTAGATGGCTTCACCAATATTCTGGCAGCATTACTTCTGATAAAGCTTCTTCCTGCGGTAAAAAAAGAGCCGAAATATCATCATGAAAATGATAAACCCGTGATACGTTCAGCATACCGGGATAAACTTTATCTAGCTTTCATACTTTTAACGATCCTGTTTGCCTCCTGCTTTTTTCAGCTCTTTACTTTACAGCCTGTTTTCTTCAAAACAGAATGGCATCTGACAGAGCAATTTATCGGAGGCCTGATGGCAATGAACGGGCTTATTATAGTTTTTCTGGAAATGATCTTAATCAGCAAGCTGGAAGGAAGAAAACCTGACTTATATTTCATTTCAATTGGAGTGCTTCTGGCCGGAACAAGTTATGCTTTATTTAATCTATTGCCGGCAACTGCCTGGGTTGCGGTATTCTGCATATTTCTTATCAGCGTGGGAGAAATGTTTTCCATGCCCTTTATGAATTCATTTTGGATCAGACGTTCCAATGAGAATAATCGCGGCGAATATGCAGCACTATATACTATTGCCTGGGCTGTTGCACAGATCATCGGACCAATTTACGGAGCCATACTAATTCAGTACGGGGGTTATACCTTGTTCTGGTGGTTTTTATGCGGAATATGCCTGGCCGCTTCCCTTGGTTTCATTATGATCCACAATCTTGATAAACTGAGGGATTGGAGAAAGAAAGGCATGATGATATCAGGCTAATCAAACATTTTTCTAAACAGTGCTAAGACGATAAGCGGTTCTATGTTTATATACCTGTCCCGGTCTCAGTATGGTTGAGGGAAATTCAGGAACATTCACTGCATTGGCGTGATGCTGGGTTTCAAAGCAAAATCCTGTGAAAGCTGAATAATTTTGACCGCCTTTTCCATTATTGACATTAAGATATTTCCCTGTATAAAAATGAACTGTAGGCTCATCCGTGTAAACTTCAAGACTTATACCACTCTGTTCAGAAAAAGCGCTCGCAGCAAGTGCCCATGAATCATGGGCGGAATCCAGAACAAATGATTGATCATAGCCTTCCCCCTCTGACCAGTCCTGATCTGCCCGCTTTGGGTTCCTGAAATCCAGATGAGTACCCTCTACGGGCAGCAATTCCCCTGTAGCCACATAATTCTCGTTCTGCCCAAGATAATATGACGAAGGAATATTAATGAGGTGATCTCCTATTGGTCCTCCTCCGTTAAGATTAAAATATCCATGATGAGTAAGGTTTAAGGCTGTCGCTTTATCTGTAACTGCTTCAGTACATATAATCAGTTCATTTTGATCCGTAAGCTCAAAACTAATTTTAGCGTTCAGGTTTCCAGGGAAGCCCTCTTCCCCGTCAATGCTCATATATGAAAAAGAAATTTTGGGATGGGGAACTTTCTCAAATTCTTCGAGAGTCCAGACCTTTTTATCAAAACCTTCCATTCCTCCGTGAAGCTGATCAGGCGGCAGGTTTGCAGAGACCTGAATAAGTTCCCCATCAATTGCAAAACAGGCGTTTTCTATACGGTTTGCATATCTTCCGATTATCGCTCCCAAATAGGTTTTACTCTGAACATAATCCTGATCAAGGTATTGTTCCATTTTTTCAAATCCCAGCAAAATATCGATATTTTTCCCGCCGGCCGGAACATTGAAGGAACGGAGAATAGCGCCAAGATTACTAATTGTAATCTCAACTCCGTTTTTATTTTTCAGAGTAAAGACATAAACATTTTGGCCATTATGTTCAAATAAAACCGGGGATTGCTGAACCGAATATTCTACATCATTTAACATGGTTAAAGCTAATAAATCATTGTCGATTTCCGGGTTAGTATAAAGGGAAACCTGGTGAATTTATTTAAAAGCAAATAAATAAATTCTTTCATACTGAACAAGCTATTTTTGAACTTATGAGGAAACTTAAACTTGATGAACTGGAGCGGGTGGGTGTCGCAGAATTTAAAAACCAAATGAAATTTCCTTTGGTTGTCATACTTGATAATGTTCGGAGTATGCATAATATAGGTTCCATCTTTCGGACTTCAGACGGTTTTGCTGTTGAGAAAATATTCTTATGCGGTATCAGCGCACAGCCTCCTCATCGTGAAATTGAAAAAACTGCTTTAGGAGCCACCCAATCGGTTGATTGGGTATATTCAGCAAACGTATCTGATGCAATACTGGAATTAAAAGCTGGCGGTTATACGATCATAGCCGTTGAGCAGGCAGAGAACAGTGTCATGCTGAATGATTATCAGCCTGATATTACAAAAAAATATGCCCTTATTTTCGGAAACGAGGTAAATGGAGTTAGTGATGAAGCCATGAAACTGATCGACAGCTGCATAGAGATCCCCCAGTTTGGCACTAAACACTCTTTTAATATTGTTGTATCTGCCGGGATTGTTTTATGGGATTTTTTCAGCAAATTGAATTTCAAATCAAAGTGATGAATAGCAGTACGCTAGCAAAGAAATTGCAGATCAAAGCCGGATCACGCTTCCTGCTTATTAATCCGCCTGAAAACTTTAGTCATGCGCTGGATCCTCTTCCCGAAGGTGTAATATTGCATTTTGAAGCGAATGGCATTTTTGATGTTGTGCAGCTTTTTGTCAGGAACAAAGCGGAACTAAAAGCTGAAATGAGCTTACTGCATGCACATCTCCGCAGTGATACGATACTCTGGATCGCCTATCCGAAAAAATCATCCGGCATAGCCTCTGATCTGGAGATGATGAGCTCCTGGGAGGAAACCTCAAACTATGGCCTTAGTCCGGTAGCTTCAGCCGCAATCAATAACATCTGGACAGCTTTACGTTTCCGCCCAAAAGATCAGATCAAACCCTCAGGAGTGAGTAATGCTGACATTCTTAAGAATAGCCTGGGGCAATACATCGATATTAAAAACCGTATTGTGATGCTCCCTTCAGAACTAAGATCCGAACTGGAACATCAGCCGGAAAGCATAACTTTTTTCGAAAGTCTGTCTTATACCAATAAAAAAGAATATGTCACATGGGTAATGTGCGCCAAACAGGAAAAAACCAGAAGAGAGCGCATTGCGAAAACAGTAGATAAATTACTTGCAGGCAAAAAAAATCCTTCAGAAAAATAAGACCCTCCAATGAAGATACAGACATTAGAAAACAAGGATATTGACATTTTAAATGAACTTCAGCCGCAAGGATGGGGTGATATCAGACCTTATTTTTATTATTATTCCGCATCAGTTTTTTGTAACCCTATTAAAATAACTGATGGTAAAAAGATCACCGCTATCGGGACTACGATTCAGCATCTGGATACGGTTTGGCTGGCCCATATAGCAGTTCACCCTGAATTCAGGAACCAGGGTCTCGGTAAGGCTCTTACCAGCGCGTTGATGGAAAGCTTAGATCCGGAGATATTCAAGACAATTTATCTGGATGCAACTGATCTTGGATATCCGGTTTATAAAAAACTGGGGTTTGAACTTGAAATGGAATATATCCACATGGAGGGAGAATATACAGATCTTCACTTAAGGGACCCGGAATCTGTCATCCCATATCATGAAAAATATAGAATGGAGGTTCTTGAGCTTGACAAAAGCACGAGCGGTGAGAACAGGACGATCATTCTGAATGAGTATCTAAAAACCTCATTATTGTATCTTTCCAAAGGGAAAGTGCGCGGGGCTTATTTCCCCGGTCTCTTTGACAAATTTATTCTGGCCGATGATCCTGAGGCAGGGACAGAACTCATGAAATTACGAATGAGGACTAAAAACACTGCGCGGCTCCCGGTTGCTAATGAAAGCGCTATCAACTTCCTGATTGAAAATGGTTATAAAAAAGTCAGAACCTCCAGAAAAATGAGACTGGGCAAAAAATTGGAGTGGAAAGCAGAAAACATCTATAACAGGATTAGCGGTGGTTTAGGATAGTCGTTTTCGCACTCAGATCCCGGGCTTAAAATGAAAAATCCACAGGTATTACCCGTGGATTTAGAAAAAAATAACAAATGGATAAAATATTATTTATCAGGACATATATTCCCTGATCCTGTCCTTGCTCGGAAGATTAGAACGCCCCATCAGAAATTCATCAGCTTTTCTTGCTGCTTCCCTTCCTTCGGAAATTGCCCAAACAACCAGGGATTGCCCGCGCCGCATGTCGCCGGCAGCAAACACCTTTGAAATATTCGTCTGATAGTGCCCTTCAGCAGCTTTTACATTACCTCTCGCATCAAGCTCCAGACCCGTATCTTCAACCAGTCCTGTATGCTGCGGATGAACAAACCCCATGGCCAGCAAGATCAGCTGGGCAGGAATTTCACGCTCGGATCCGTCTACCTCTTCAAACTTAACCGCACGGCCATGTACATCGTGTTCCCAGCTAACATCTGAAACCAAAATAGCTCTTAATTCCCCTTTATCATTGCCGAGAAAAGCTTTGGTATTAACACCCCAAAACCGTTCGCATCCTTCTTCATGTGAACTTGTAGTCTTAAGAAGCATCGGATATGTAGGCCATGGCATATTCATAGTACGGTCGGCAGGAGGCTGAACCATTAATTCAAACTGTTTTACCGTATTAGCATGCTGCCTGTTGGATGTTCCTACACAATCGGATCCTGTATCTCCTCCACCTATCACGATAACATCCTTGTCTGTCGCAAGTATTTTTTTATCCGTAAAGGAAATATGACTGACGGTTTTGTTCTGCTGTTTAAGAAAATCCATGGCAAAATGAATTCCTTTAAGTTCCCGTCCAGGGATATTGAGGTCGCGGGGAATTGTTGACCCGGCAGCCAGAATAACTGCATCATGCTCGTCAATAAATTGCTTCATTTCACCATTTGCACCCACTTCAACATTACAGATGAAACTAATACCTTCTTCCTCCATAACCTGCAGGCGGCGGTCAATAACCGACTTTTCAAGCTTGAAATCCGGGATACCATAGCGAAGCAAGCCTCCGGGAAGGTCATCGCGCTCATATACCGTTACCGAGTGACCTGCTTTATTCAGCTGGGCAGCTGCTGCTAATCCAGCCGGACCTGAACCTACTACTGCAACATTTTTTCCTGATCTTAATATCGGCTTATTCGGTTTGACGTATCCTTTGGCATAGGCGATCTCGATAATATGTTTTTCAATTTCCTCGATAGTTACAGGGGGCTTATTGATGCCCAGCACACATGCGGCCTCGCAGGGCGCCGGACAAATACGACCCGTAAATTCAGGGAAATTGTTTGTAGATGCCAGAATAAGATATGCTTCTTCCCATCTCCCCTGGTAAACAGCATCATTAAACTCGGGAATTACATTCCCCAGCGGACAGCCCGAATGGCAGAACGGAATCCCGCAATTCATACACCTGGCAGCCTGTTCATTTAGTTTTTCCGGCGGATATTCAACAACAAATTCATTATAATTTTCTACCCGCTCTGCAGGAGCAATTTTCTTAGGAAGCTCCCTGTCATACTCTTTAAATCCTGTTACTTTTCCCATTATCCTGCAGATTGCTGTACCTTTTGATTTTGTAAAACTCTTTTGTATTCCTTTGGAAATACCTTAATAAAACACATTGACTGTTGTTCCCAGTCGTCAAGTATATATTTTGCTACCTGGCTTTGCGTTAACTGGACATGCTTGTTCAGTAATGTGCGGATCTCATCTTCGTCCTGAGCCGATAATGGATCCAGATCAACCATTTCTGCATTGCAGTTGCTGATGAAGGAATTATCCGGATCATAAACCCATGCTATTCCTCCGCTCATACCTGCAGCGAAGTTCCTCCCGGTTTTGCCCAGTATCAAAGCCCGGCCGCCGGTCATATATTCGCAGCCATGATCTCCAACCCCTTCCACTACAGCGATACCTCCCGAGTTCCTTACCGCAAAACGTTCGCCAGCCTGTCCTCTTACATATAACTCTCCGGAAGTTGCACCATACAGGGCAACGTTCCCTATGATAATGTTCTCCTGAGGCAATACCCTGCTTTTTTTAGATGGATAGATCACTAACTGAGCACCTGATAAACCTTTTCCTACATAATCATTGGCTTCGCCACATAGTTCAAAGGATATCCCTTTGGTACAAAAAGCTCCGAAACTCTGACCTGCAGAGCCGGTGAACTTATAATTGATCGTGTTTTGCGGTAAACCTGCCGACTGGTATTTCTTAGTGATCTCGTTTGAAAGGATGGTACCGGTTGTACGGTCGGTATTCTTAATAGTGAAGGAGCCAAATACCGGAACTTTCGTATCAATTGCCTTTTTAGCATTCTGAAGAAGTTTCCAATCCAGAACATTCTCCAGATTATGATCCTGCTTTTCACTGTTGTACAAGGTCATGCCGGATGGATTATCCATCGAATATAAAATTCCTGACAGATCAATGTTTTTCACTTTCCAGTGATCAACATCCTCTCTCATTTTAAGGAATTGAACCCTTCCGACCATATCATTGATCGTTCTGAAGCCCAGTTCTGCCATGATCTCGCGTAATTCTTCAGCAATGAATTTGAAAAGATTTACGATATGCTCCGGTTTACCGGAAAATAATTTTCTAAGCTCAGGATCCTGGGTTGCAACACCTACCGGGCAGGTATTCAGATGACATTTACGCATCATGATACAGCCGCCGGCCACCAGTGCCGCAGTTGCCACACCCCATTCTTCGGCACCTAAAAGAGTGGCTATAGCAATATCTTTTCCCGTTTTTAGCTGTCCGTCAGTCTGAAGTACAACCCTGCTTCTAAGTTTATTTTTAACAAGGGTCTGCTGTGCCTCTGCAAGGCCAAGTTCCCATGGCAAGCCTGCATGGACAATAGAGGTTAATGGTGATGCACCTGTTCCGCCGTCATAACCTGAAATGAGGATAACATCAGCATGCGCTTTTGCAACACCTGCGGCGATTGTACCTACCCCTGCTTTAGAAACAAGTTTTACACTTATCCGGGCAGCGCGGTTGGCATTTTTCAGATCGAAGATCAATTGGGCAAGATCCTCTATCGAATAAATATCATGGTGCGGCGGAGGTGATATCAGGCCAACGCCCGGCGTTGCATGCCTGACCCTGGCGATCCAGTCATCGACTTTATCTCCCGGAAGCTGTCCGCCTTCACCCGGTTTAGCCCCCTGAGCCATTTTGATCTGTAATTCATCGGCATTAGCCAGGTAATTTGCAGTAACACCAAAACGCGCAGATGCTATTTGCTTGATTGCTGAACGCATCGAACCTCCATCAGGAAGAACTTCGTATCTTAATTCATCCTCGCCGCCTTCTCCTGTATTGCTTTTAGCCCCTATGCTGTTCATAGCAATAGCAAGGGTACTATGCGCCTCATGAGATATGGAACCGAAAGACATGGCACCTGTTGCGAAACGCTTCAGTATAGTTTCTATTGGCTCTACCTCATCAAGCGGCACCGGCTGACGATGGTGGGCAAAATCAAGAAGTCCGCGAATGGTATATAAGCTGTCGGTCTGCTTATTTATATGCTGGGCATATTTTTTATAAACCTCATAATTATTCGTCCTTGTAGAATGCTGCAGCAAATGCACAGTTTCAGGATTGAACAGATGTGCTTCACCTCTTCGCTTCCATTGGTAGACCCCTCCTTCCGGAAGTAATTTGGCCTCGACCCCAGAACGCCTGAATCCTGCAAAATGCTTGCTTAAGGCTTCATGAGCTATCTCATCAAGGCCTAAACCGCCGATACGGGATACTGCACCGGTAAAATACCGGTCGATCACCTCCTGATTAATACCTACGATCTCGAAGATCTGTGCGCCATGATAAGATTGCAGGGTGGATATTCCCATTTTGGAAAATATCTTCAGTAATCCATCATTAACCGATTTGGTATAATTCTTATATAAAGCTTTAAGGTCCAGTGCACTGTCGAGCTTTTCGTCTGTTTTGAGTTTACGTATGGTAGCCAGTGCCAGGTAGGGATTAATTGCTGTTGCTCCGAAGGCAATCAGACAGGCAAAATGATGGACTTCCCATACATCTCCCGCTTCAAGCATGATCCCAACGGCACCGCGCAGACCCTTTTTTATAAGATGATGATGTACCGCTGATACAGCAAGCAATGAAGGGATCGGGGCATGCTCCGAATCGATGGCCCGGTCAGAAAGTATAAGTACTTCAAAACCATCATGAACTGCATCTTCGGCATACCTGCAGAGGCGCTCAAGTCCTCTTTGCAGAGATCCGGGCTGTCCATCAGCTTTAAAGTAGGTCTGAAGCGTTTTAGCCTGGAACGACCCGGTATCTATACTTCTGATCTTTTCGAGTTCAGTATTACTCAGTACGGGATGCGGTAAAGCCACGCAGTGACAATGCATCTTATCCTCATCAAGGATATTACCGTTATTACCCATAAATCCAGCCAGGCTCATTACAAGACGCTCCCTGATAGGATCGATCGGCGGATTGGTTACCTGTGCAAAAAGCTGCTTAAAATAATTGGCAAGATGCTGCGGCCGGTCTGAAAATACAGCGAGCGGAGTATCAGTTCCCATTGAGCCTATCGCTTCTTTGCCTGAAAGTGCCATAGGTTTTATAAGGGTTTCGATATCCTCACGGGAATAACCGAACACCTGCTGATATTTAAATGTTGATTCGTTTGAAAGCTGGGTAAAAGCTACTCTTGGTTCGGCGAGATCCTCAAGCCTGATCTTATAATTATCAAGCCACTGGGCATAAGGCTGGCGGGTAGTGATCTCTCTCTTGATCTCCTCATCTTCAATAATAATTCCTTTAAGGGTATCCACAACCAGCATCTTGCCTGGCTGTAAACGGCCTTTTTTTATAACCTTTGATTCATCAACCGGTAAAACACCTGCTTCCGAAGCCACGATAATGCGATTATCATTGGTGATCACATACCTCTGGGGACGCAGGCCATTACGATCGAGTGTTGCGCCGATCATATGACCGTCGGTGAATGCTATAGCCGCCGGACCGTCCCATGGTTCGATCAGGGTAGCATGGTATTCATAAAATGCCTTTGCAATGGGGTCCATTTGCTCATTGCCATCCCAGGCCTCAGGGATAAGCATCATCATTACATGAGGCAATGAACGGCCGCAATGGAAAAGCAATTCGATTACATTATCCAGGCAAGCCGAATCCGATTGGTTATTATCGATAACCGGTAAAAGCATATCCATTTCTTCCTTACTGAAAAATGGAGAGGCAAAGGACCTTATACCTGAATAAAACCAGTTCAGGTTACCCTTTAGCGTATTAATTTCTCCATTATGCGCAATGAACCTGAAAGGCTGTGCCAGTCGCCAGGAAGGAAAGGTATTGGTGGAGAATCTGGAATGGATCATTCCAAATGCAGAGGTCAGGTCATTTTCATTAAGATCAGGAAAATAAGTCCTTACCTGGCTGCTTGTAAATTCCCCTTTATAAATAATAACATTTTGCGACAGGGAAACGATATAAAACTGCTGCTCGGCTCCTGTTACTGTTTCACGTACGGTCTTGGTAATATAGTTCTTAAGAACATAAAGCTTGCGTTCGAAATCTTCGGCGGTATGAATATAACTGGGTTTGGATACAAAAACCTGTTCAATATCCGGCTCAGAAGAAAAAGCCGTTTCTCCTATAATATTTGCATTTACAGGAACTTTACGGTAAGCGAGAATTTTTAAGCCTAACTTTTCAGCTGCCTTGGATATTGCGGTACGGCAGGCCTCCTTGATTGTGGCTTTCTTTGGAAAAAAAATCATTCCTACTCCATAGCTGCCCGGTTTATCCAGGCTGAAATTGAGCTTCCGCGCTTCCTTCTTAAAAAATTCATGAGGAATCTGAATTAGTATTCCTGCACCGTCTCCCGAATCCGCATCGCAACCGCAGGCCCCGCGATGTTCCATGTTCTCTAAAATAGTAAGGGCATCACTTACGATCTGATGCGATTTCCGGCCCTTAATATTTGCAATAAAACCAACTCCACAGGCATCATGCTCGAAAGAAGAATGGTATAAACCCTGTGTTTGGCAATCAGTATTTGTCATCAAAAATCAAAAATTTGTAAAAGTCTAAATTAAGGAAAATGGGGCTCATTACTTAATTTTCAATGATTTTTATCATTTAATCAAAAACTGACATTTTTTAAGCAACAATTTGCAACATTCGCAATTATAAGCTTTGCGGATTATAAATTTAATATTTCGACCAGCATTTTAAGGCATCAGGCCTATATTTCCTTTTTTTTTCTACTTTTGTGGCGGGCAAGTCTTTTACGACCAGCTCCCTTTGAACTCCCCCAGGGTGGGAACGCAGCAAGGGTAGAAGGTTTGTAGCGGTGCGATAAAAGGTGCTTGCCCATTTTTTTTTCTCAATTTGTGTCTGGATGATCTGACCATTTGTCAATGACAAGCAAATTTCCTCTTCTTCAATATATATATAGAAAAATCATTTCTATAATCGAATCCTCAGATACGTACGATCATTTAAAATAACATTTAGCTATCGTACCAAAAGAACCAAAGGCAAAAACTAAACTGAAAACAAAATGAAATTTTTTATTGACACAGCTAATCTGGCCCAAATCAAAGAAGCACAGGAACTTGGAGTTCTGGACGGCGTAACCACCAATCCCAGCCTTATGGCTAAGGAAGGCATTACCGGACAGGAAAATGTGTTAAAGCATTATAAAGACATATGCGCCCTGGTTGAAGGAGATGTTAGTGCTGAAGTAATTGCCACCGATTTTGAAAATATGGTTAAGGAAGGTGAGATTCTGGCAGCCCTGGATCCGAAGATCGTAGTTAAAGTTCCGATGATAGCCGAAGGTATCAAAGCCATTAAATATTTCAGCTCAAAGGGGATCAAAACAAACTGTACCCTGGTTTTTTCTGCAGGTCAGGCCTTGTTAGCCGCTAAAGTTGGTGCAACCTATGTTTCTCCATTTATTGGCCGCTTAGATGATGTATCCACCGATGGATTAACATTAATTGAAGACATACGTTTGATTTATGATAACTATGGCTATGAAACAGAGATTTTAGCAGCCTCAGTTCGTCATCCAATGCATATTATTAACTGCGCAAAGATCGGCGCCGATGTTATAACCGGACCCCTGGCGGCTATGATAGCTTTAATGAAACATCCCTTAACAGATAACGGCCTTGCTCAATTTCTTGCAGATCACGCAAAGGCTGCAGGAAAATAAAAATCAGAAATTCAACAAATCAAGGCTCACAATGTGGGCCTTATTTGTTTTAATACCTTAATTAATTATTAATTGAGATAATTGTATATGGCAGATACATATGATATATTAATCATCGGCGGGGGCCCGATCGGGTTAGCCTGCGGAATTGAGGCGGCAAAGGCCGGTCTTAGTTATGTAATTATCGAAAAGGGCTGCCTGGTTAATTCACTTTATAATTATCCGGTCAATATGACCTTCTTCTCAACATCAGAGAAGCTTGAAATCGGTGATGTACCCTTTGTCTCCAATAATGTAAAACCTGTTCGTGCCGAAGCTCTCGAGTATTACCGGCGGGTTTCGGATAAATTCAGGTTGAACCTGCGTTTATTTGAAGAGGTTCAGACAGTGGCTAAAAACAATGGGGATTACCTGATCCATACCAGTAAATCGGATTATACAGCGAAGAATATCATTGTTTCTACGGGCTTTTATGACATCCCCAACAAAATGAACATTCCGGGCGAAGAACTGCCTAAGGTGAGACATTATTATAAGGATCCTCATTTTTACGCCCGCCAAAAAGTGATAATAGTCGGTGCAAATAACTCATCTGTCGATGCTGCTCTCGAAACTTTTCGCAAGGGTGCAGAAGTAACCATGGTCATACGCGAATCCCAGATCGGGGAAAGGGTAAAATACTGGGTGAGGCCGGATATTATAAACCGGATAAAAGAAGGAAGTATAAAAGCCTATTTTAACTCTGCGCTGAGCGCCATCAGGATGAATGAAGCTGATGTTTTAAGCCCTGAGGGTCCAATATGCATCCCAAATGATTTTGTACTGGCTATGACAGGCTATCAGCCCGACTTTTCATTTCTTGAAAAGCTGGGCATCCGCTTATCCGCTGATGAAAAACTGGCACCGGAACATGATCCGGAAACGATGGAAACAAATATAAAAGGAATATATCTGGCCGGGGTGGTATGCGGAGGCATGGATACTCATGTATGGTTTATTGAAAACTCAAGGGTGCATGCTGAGATTATTATTAAAAATATTATCAGCAATCAGGTATAACTCAGTAACCGTTATTCAATCAGTTCCAGGATCTTCCCGATCGGCTGATCGCTGTCAATCAGGATTCCCTTTACCCCTGCTGCTTCGCCTGCCAGAACATCCCGTTCACGATCGCCGATAAAATATGAAGCCGCAGCATCTATATTAAAACGTGCAATAGCTTTTTCAAGCATGAGCGATCCCGGCTTACGGCAAAGGCATTTCCCGTTATATTCCGGATGATGATTGCAGTAATAGATCTCGCTCAGTTTGATCCCCTGTTCTGCATAGGTATGCTTAAGGTGCTGATGCATCTGCGAAAGAGTGTCTACAGAATACCATCCTTTCGCCAGCCCCCCCTGATTTGTTATGACAATTAACACGTATCCCCTGTCCTGCAATTCCTTCAGAGCGGGAAAATTATGTTCAAGTATCCTGAAGTCTTCAAAACGGCAGACATAATCGCCCAGTTCCTGATTTAATACCCCGTCGCGATCTAAAAAAACGGCCTTGTTTTTTGGTGTCATTGAAAATATCTGTCTTTTATCTGCAGTTTCAAATATCGTTAAAAGAAGTATCTTTAATTTAAAAAAAACTAAAACTAAACCAATATGGCAGAAATTAAAGAACAACAGGGCTTTAAGCCTTACATCGATGCAGGCAGTAAAATGGCTGAATTTACATTCAAGTCAATTTTGCTGGGTGCTATTTTTGGAATCATTTTCGGTGCTGCCACGGTATATCTGGCACTTAAAGCCGGCCTTACAGTTTCGGCCTCAATTCCAATTGCTGTTCTGGCCATTTCCATCGGCAGAAAGTTTTTTAAAACAACCATACTGGAAAATAATATCATACAAACAACCGGATCTGCCGGCGAATCTATTGCTGCAGGCGTAGTATTCACATTGCCCGGTTTCCTTTTTCTATCAGCAGGCAGCAATAGCGAATCCTTCTTTTCTTACTGGCCCATATTTTTCCTGGCTGCACTGGGCGGGATCCTTGGAACTCTTATGATGATCCCTCTCAGGAAATCACTGATCGTGGAAGAACATGGAAGTCTGCCTTATCCCGAAGGAACAGCCTGTGCTTCTGTGCTGATTGCAGGTGAAAAGGGCGGTGATTTTGCAAAGACTGCCTATTATGGTTTAGGATTTGCTTTTGCCTATGCCATTTTGCAAAAAGTATTTCATGTTATTGCAGAGGCACCCGCATGGGCCACAACACAAAGCAACCGCTATTTTCCTTCTGCTACGGTTAATGGTGAGATTACACCTGAGTATATGGGGGTTGGGTATATAATCGGGCCAAAGATCGCGGGAGTCCTGGTTGCAGGCGGGGTGCTGGCATGGCTTGGCATAATCCCGCTTCTGGCTACTCTAGTGCCGGGAGAAACCATAGCACTGCAATTGGTTAAGCTTGGTTACCTGAAAGATATATTGAGCCCCGGAGGTCCAGGAGGATGGGATCCTGCAACAAAAACATTTGGCAATACGGCTACTGCGATTTACCAGGCCTATGTTAAGCAGATCGGCGCAGGCGCTGTAGCCGCGGGTGGGTTCATTACGCTGCTTAAGACCATTCCAACAATCGTTTCTTCCTTTAAATCAAGTCTGGCCTCTATGAATAAAAGCGCTGATGAGAAGAAAGCAGTTAAACGAACTGAGAATGACCTTTCATTCAATACCGTTATATTCGGAAGTCTTGCACTCATTGTTCTGATGGCTGTTTTACCTCAGATCCCGGGAGATTCGGTATTAAACAAATTACTGATCGGAGTTCTGGTGATCATTTTCGGATTTTTCTTTGTTACAGTTTCAAGCCGTATTGTAGGTTTGATAGGCACATCTTCCAATCCGGTATCCGGTATGACCATTGCAACATTGATGGGAACATGCCTCGTGTTTATCAGTATCGGATGGACGGGGCAGCTTTATGAGCCGATGGCCCTGGTAGTGGGTAGTATGATATGTATTGCTGCTGCAAATGCCGGTGCAACTTCTCAGGATCTCAAAACGGGTTATATCGTGGGGGCTACGCCAAAGTATCAGCAATTGGCATTATTTGTGGGCGCCATCGTCTCGGCTTTTGTAATCGGGGCTACCCTTTCCATTCTGGACAGGCCGAATGCCGAAATGCTCTCGCAGGGAATTAATCATGCTATAGGAACAGAAACTTATCCTGCACCCCAGGGAACTTTAATGGCTACGCTTATTAAAGGTTTGCTTTCTTTCAATCTCGACTGGCAATTTGTACTTGTAGGGGTATTTCTGGCTATCACAGTAGAACTTTGCGGTGTAAAATCCCTCTCATTTGCTGTTGGGGCTTACCTTCCATTATCTACTACCCTGCCGATTTTCGCCGGCGGTGCGATCAAAGGCCTGGTTGACATGAGGTCCAGAAAAAATCACGAAAAAATGGAGGACGAAGAACTGGGCCGCGGCAATCTGTTTGCTACCGGCCTGGTTGCCGGTGGTGCCCTGATGGGCGTGATCTACGCATTTTTTATGGCATTTGAGACTACGGCAGTCCCCGTAGGAAGTTTGAATATGGAAGAAACTCTTACTGAAACTTTGGGTTCCGGAGCTTATCAGATCATGGGATTTATTTTCTTTTTGATCATGGGATACGCTTTATACCGGATTGCACTTGGCAAAAAAGAAGTTTAATGCTTAGTTTTTAAGCAAAAAAATACATTCAGATTAAATATCAGGAGCTGCAAATAATGTAGCTTTTGATATTTTAATCTTTTATTCCGATACGTGATAGGCCAAAATCAGCCTGCTATTTCCAACAGCTAATTTACCTGAAAACCGGTCGATCTTACCCCTTGCAGCATTTCATGAATTTCAGGACTTCCCTTAACTCAAAATCTCCTATCTGAGGACTTGCTTTCTTAAGGTTCTTAAACCAGAAAACTTCCGGTTCTGTTCTAAGAGGCATGGATTTTCATTTAATCCTATCCTCAGGACAAAGCACTTATGCTGATTATAACTAATTTTATACTGAATATTTGAAATGAAGAACCACTATTTATTCGCTCTTCTGCCTCCTGAAGGTCTGGCTCGCCAGATCCATGAAATCAGACTGGCCTGTTCAGAAAAATTTGGTGTAATAAAGGCATTAAAGCCCCCGGTTCATATCACCCTGTACCGTCCATTCCACATGGAGGATACACATGAAGAATACCTCATCAGGGAAATAGCTTCTGCGACTTCCGGAATGGAACCTTTTGAACAATTCCTCGAAAACTTCGAGGCTTTCGATACAAAGGCTGTAGTGATCAGAGCTTTGAAAAATCCCGGGATCATTGCCCTGCACAGCTCTATTTCATCCGTATTAATAAAAAACGAACTGGATAAAATTAAACCTGGATCGACAGATCAGCCATTTCGGCCGCACCTAACTATTGCCTACCGGGATATTTCCCCCGCAGTATTTCCTCTGATCTGGGAAGAATATAAGGATATGAAATTCAAACGCAGTTTTAATGCTGATCATTTCAGCCTTTTAAAGCATGATGGAATAAAATGGAATCTGCATAATAACTTTTTTCTCGGATCTGCGTGAAAACTGCCGGACCAGCTGTAAGAAAACCTCGGATTTTATTAGACTTAAAAGGATCAGGTCAAATTACTTACGCCACCTGAAACAATAAACTTCATGGCATCGCTTGCGCTCATTTTAAGGGGTTTTACCCGCTCAGAATTCACAATGCAAAGCTGACCTGCAAAAGAATAAGAAAGGGGAAAATAAACCGCAACCTCGCCGGGATAGCCTATCCTGGAAAGATCTTTTTGGGTAAGGAAACCTATTTTCTTTAAGCCGGTCTCATTCACTTCCACTACAACAGGTTCACTGAACTTTTTATCATCCCCGACAAAGGCTTCAGTAATATCCTTGAATGAAGTATAGATCACATTAAATAAGGGCAATCTTTTGAACCAGCGTGCAAACCATTTTTTAATAGGATCAGTTACGAAATTGGTCACAACAATGCCTACAACGATCAGCATTATCAGTACGGACAGGATCCCCAGCCCGGGAATATAGATCGGTTTGCCAGCCTGATCAACCCAGATCACATCGCTTAAATTCAAAGCAGCGTCAACCTTGGAGAATATCCAGTAAATGAAAAATAATGCCGCAGCTATAGGCAAAATGACAAGCGCGCCTCTCACCAGGTAATTAAATAAAGCTCTGGCTATTCTATTCATAATAATAAATCCTTTTTACCCGCTGTGATATCCCTGTAAGCATTTCATATGGAGAACGTCCCAGCTTTTTTGCCACATCTTCAATCCGGATGGTATCATTAAAGACGATCACCTCATCCCCTTCCTCTGCCTTTATACCGGTAATATCGATCATACACATATCCATGCAAATATTACCGATGGTCGGAACTTCTTTTCCCCTGACAAGCATCCTGCCTGTACCATTTCCCAAGGAACTGTTATAACCGTCGGCATAACCTATCTTAACGGTGGCAATAGTTCCGGCATGGGTCATTTTTCCTGCACGGTCATACCCAATAGTTTCACCTGCTGGAAGATTTTTAATCTGCGAGATAGTTGTTTTCAGCGAAGTTACGTTTTGTAAGGGAGAATCTTTCCCAACGGAAGTATCAATCCCATATAAGCCTATCCCAAGACGGACCATATCAAATTGAGCTTCAGGCCAGCGACTTACACCTGAAGTATTGGAAAGATGCTTTATGACTGTATAATTTAGGCTCTCTGTGATCTGATCATAAAGTTTAGTAAAAAGTGCGATCTGATGCCTGGTAAAATCATCGTGCAGGGGATTTTCGCTCGCAACCAGATGCGAAAATATGGACTGAACCCGCATGCTTTTGCTTCCGGACAAAAATTCAATCAGTTTCCCAACCTCATTTTCCATAAATCCAAGCCTGTGCATCCCCGTGTCCAGCTTGATATGAACAGGATAATTCTCAAGGTTCTTGCGATTCAGGATTTCTTCAAACTCTTTAAGTATCCGCAGGCTATAGATCTCCGGTTCGAGATTGTTTTCAATGATCGCATCAAAGGCAGAACTATCCGGACTCATGACCATCAGCGGCAAGCTTGTACCTGCCTTTCGTAATGCCACCCCTTCGTCTGCATAGGCTACTGCCAGGTAGTCCACTTTATTAAATTCAAGAAGGTTGGCTATCTCGTAACTTCCGCTGCCATAAGAGAAGGCTTTCACCATTGCCATCACCCTTGTACCCGGCTCCAGCAGGGATTTATAATAATTCAGATTATGCTCCAGCGCGTTCAGGTTGATTTCCAAAACGGTTTCATGAACCTTTTGTGTTAGCAGCTGGCTGATACTTTCGAAGCCGAAAGCCCTTGCTCCTTTTAACAATATGGTTTCGTTGCTGAATTTTAAGCCCGGAAAATGCTCAATCAGGTTTTCTGTGCTCGGAAAGAACTCAGCATCACATGAAAACGGGAACTCGCTGGCATATTTACTTATCTTTTCGCCAACGCCGATGAGCCTGTCTACCGATTTATTTTCAAGCATGAGACTAACCTGCTCATAGACATGTCCGGCATCGGAGCCAGGGATATCCGATAGAATAAGGGTACGGCGCAGGTGCTGATTTTGCTGTTTTAAAAAATCAAGGGCTATGGCTAATGATGAAAGGTCCAGACTATATGAATCATCAATGACCGAACAATTGTTTATCCCATTCTTCAGTTCAAGGCGCATGCCGATGGGAAGGAGCTTTTCAAGCCGTTTATCTGCTTCTTCCGGGGCGTATCCCAGGGCCAGCAGGGTCGCCCAGCAAATAATTCCATTTTCTATTGAAGCCTGATCCGTAAAAGGGATTATTGCTTCCACATCCATATCATTGAAGCGGGCACGAAGAAACTGGTATTTTTCTTCCAGTACTTCATCATCAAAGACCTCCAGGTCTCCGGCATCGCGGTAGCTCCAGGTAAATTTATTTATACCGGGGATCTCACCATCATATTGATCAAGATATTTAGGCGAGTATATAAAAAGGTCGACACCCTCAAAAAGCTTTAATTTTTCCCGGATCTTTTCATTTACCGATTCGAAACCTTCTTTATGAGCCTCTCCAATATTTGTGAGAATTCCTATTGTTGGACGGATGATTGCTGCAAGCTTTTCCATCTCCCCGGTTCGGGAAACGCCGGCTTCAAATATGCCCAGATCATTTTCAGCATTCATTTCCCATACCGAAACAGGAACACCGATCTGGGAATTGTAACTCTTCGGGCTCCGGACAATGTTATTTTCGGTCACCAGAAGCTGGTAAAGCCATTCCTTAACAACTGTTTTGCCATTGCTTCCGGTGATACCAATTACAGGATATTCAAATTTTGCGCGGTGCACAGCCACAAGGTTCTGAAGGGCATCCAGGGTGTCGGCCACGAGGTAAAAATTCGCTTCATTAAATTTCTTAAAGTCGTATTCCGGATCTGAAATAACAAAGCTTCTTACACCTGCCTGATATACATCGGCGATAAAGCTATGCCCATCCCTTCGGCTTTTAAGGGCAAAGAAGAGCCCATGCTCTGTATCACTGAGCTTCCTGCTGTCAGTTAACAGGGTCTTTATCATGGCATTTTCAAGCTGAATAAATGCCTCTGCATTCATGCTTGATTTTAATTCTTCTACCGGATACAAAATGTGATTCATCCCTGCGAATTTCACTAAATTTTAAAGAATACTCTCAAATATTTACGATATTTCATCGCTTTGGAAAACGAAAAAAAAAAGCTTAAAGTTTTTAGCAGGCAGCAGGCCAGGTTGAAGGCAGAAAATTTTTGCGCTTATCAGGAAAGGTCGCAGTTTGAACTGCGCAGCAAACTCTATGAATGGGGTATTCACCGGCAGGATGTTGAAGAAATCATATCCGAAATGATCGAAGGCAACTTTCTGAATGAAGAGCGTTTTGCCCTGGCTTATACCTTGGGGAAATTCCGGATCAAAAGCTGGGGACGGATCAAGATCCGGCAGGGACTTAAAATAAAACGGGTTCCCGACAATCTTATCGCGAAATCCCTGAGAGCGATCGATGAAGACGATTATATCTCCCGGCTCAGGCAGATCCTGGAAAAAAAATCGAAACTTATGAGTGAAAAGGACCCCTTTAAACTGCGTTACCTCCTAAGCCGCTATGCTGCATCGAAAGGATTTGAGCAGGATCTGGTCTCAGACCTCCTGATTAGTAAGAGTTTAGAATGAAAGCGTCAAAAAAAATAAAAAATACTTGACGGAATTGCTTTTCTGTCTATATTTGCACTCACCAAAACGGGAAACCAACCCATAAGGTTAGTATTAAAATGCGAAAGTAGCTCAGTTGGTAGAGCACGACCTTGCCAAGGTCGGGGTCGCGAGTTCGAATCTCGTCTTTCGCTCTAATCCCTTCCCTACCAGGAAGGGATTTAAGTTTAAAAGCAAATCACCTGCTCCGGCAGGTCCATCTGCTCGGATGGTGGAACTGGTAGACACGCAGGACTTAAAATCCTGTTCGCCCTAAAGCGAGTGCGGGTTCGATTCCCGCTCCGAGTACAAAAGCCTGATATGAAAGTATCGGGTTTTTGTGTTTTATGATGTTTCCATTTTCGATAATCAAATTTGGTATAATCCCATAGGTTTTCTACATGAGTATAACATATATACAATCTGAAAACTCTTTTTCCTTCTGCCTTAAATAAATCCTTCAATCTATCTGTTTAGTGCAAAGTTGTTCTATGCCGTACCCGGAACAGAGGATTTTGAAAATATCAACCCGCAAACCTATCTTTGCGTATGGAAGAACCATTCGATATTTTTATAGGATCAATAACCTATTCCGTATTTCCGGAAGAGGATAATTCGTTTACAATTTTCAAAGAAGGGAAAGAATATGTCCGCATTCAAAAGGATACAGAGGGCGTATGGTTGAAACTCGATTATGAAAGCGACCTTCCAATTTTTGATGAGGATCCTGAGGTAAATGAAATTGGAGGCCAGATAAATCTATACCAACCCGAATAAAAACCTCTTAATCCTTCAGTTCCACCAGATTTTCAAATAAGTGTTTCCGCAGGTATAGTGGTTTACCTCGTTGCTCACCTTTTTGGGAGGCCCGAAAACCCCCACTTCAATCCAGTCTTTCAATGGAATTTTCTTTTCGCTTACTGTAAATTTGCGGGCTTTTTGGCCTGGCGTGCGGGTTTCGGTATCTGCCGGAAAAATGCAGAAAACCCTGATGACGGACATTGAAATTGAGTTATAATATTCAGATATTGCAATTAAATTCATACTTAATGGAATAGTCGTTTTACTTTAATTCTAAACAGAATAATGGCTGAAACCTTAAATAAAAACCTTCAAACAGAAGTAGATGCTTGCTTTTTGTATAATAAATTAGCAGACGCTGAATCAGATACAACGGTTGCCAATGTTTTCAGGCAAATGAGTGCAATTGAAAAAAGTCATGCGGAGGCTTTTCTGAAAAAATTAAATCCCCGGTCGGAAGCTGTGTTTCCACCGCCATCCCTTAGGGCTAAAACACTTAATACAATTGGTAAAATCTTTGGTTATGATTATGTGCTGGGCGTATTAATGGATACAGAAAAAAGTATTTCTGCAGCAGTCATAAATGCCAAAAATAAAAATAAGTTACCCCTAACCGGCAGCGAAACAAGCCATGTAAAAATTCTTAGAGCACTTTTAGAAAATGAATCTAAAGTTACAGGAAGCAATGTGGCCAAGTTTGAAAGCAGACACCGCTCTGTTGGTGGAAATGCATTAAGAGCGGCGGTATTGGGGGGTAATGACGGCTTGGTTTCTAACTTTAGTTTGGTAATGGGAATTGCCGGTGCAACTGCTGGCGGCACAGGCGTTTTGCTAGCCGGGGTAGCAGGATTATTAGCCGGTGCACTATCGATGGCTTTAGGAGAATGGATCTCTGTGAAAAGCTCGCAGGAATTGCATGAAAACCAAATGCAGTTGGAAAAGAATGAACTGGAAACAAATCCTGAAGGAGAACTGAAAGAGCTGGCCTTGATTTATATGGCCAAAGGCATACCCGAAGACCAGGCCAATGCCATGGCTGCTGAAATAATGCTGGATAAAGACCAGGCTTACCAAATAATGGTAAGGGAAGAATTAGGGATTAATGGGGAAGAACTGAAGGGTTTTGCAATGGAAGCTGCCATATATTCCTTTATACTTTTTGCTTTGGGTGCGGTAATACCTGTTATTCCTTTTATGTTCACATCAGGCACAACAGCAATAATCATTTGTGTGATTTGTAGTGCGGCCGGTTTGTTTTTAATTGGCTCTGCAATAACTTTATTTACAGCTAGGAGTATTTGGTACTCTGGTTTCAGACAGGTAATATTTGGTTTGATTGCTGCAGCAATAACATTTGGTATTGGAAAATTGATCGGTGTTACTTTGGCTGGATAAATCTATCGATGCATATTGTGGAACCCTTCGTAGTTAATATTTACACACTGCCCCTACGAGGATTCCCAATTCGGGGATGAAACATAGCAGGTAAAACTTATTTATTTACTCCGGCTGAAGTTTAAGGAAAATCTTGAATACCGATCCCTGACCCAGCTTGCTTTCCACAGTTACTTTTCCGCCTGAGCCATTAACAATTTCCTTTACAAGGTAAAGTCCGATACCGGTACCCTCAATTGAATCAGCAAGCCGCTGATATTTGCCAAATACTTTGGTCAGGTCATTTTTGGCTATTCCAATCCCATTGTCACCGACACTGATAACCATAAAGCCCTCCACTTCTTCTGTCTTAATAAATATTTCCGGTTTACGTTCAGGCGACTTGTATTTTATTGCATTATTTACCAGATTATAAACGAGGCTTCGCAGCTTGCGCCTGACAAAAATGATCTCTGAAACGCCGATGGAACTTTTGATGATGGCCTTTGATTCATCAATCTGCGGAGCTAAAGTCAGCTTTACATCTTCGATTATATGCTCGAAATTCAGGAGTTCCTCTACAGCCTGGTACTTGTGTTTTTGCCAGCGTGATTTTGTAAGATCATTGATGATCAGCTGCATATTGGTAAGGCTGACTTCAATATTTGCCAGCAGGACAGGAAACTTCTCCATTCCCTTTTCAGGTACTTTTTTAAGCATTTGGATCGTAAGGCTTAAAGCGGTCAGGGGATTCTTGATATCATGCGAGATGGTATCCAATAACATTTCATGTTCGGCGATCAATTTTTCCTGCTCTTTCAAGTCCTTGATACGCATGGTTATCTCCACAAATGTGATGATCACACCATTTGTTTTCTTCTGTTTTTTCACATGATATGGCAGGACATTCATCTGGTACCAGCGAAGATCAGTGGTCTGTATCTCCTTTTCCAGTATTTCACCGGTATCTATTACATGCTGGATATTATCCATAATTGCGGGAAAACGGAAGTTCTCCTTAATATCGGCAATTGGCCTTCCCACATCTGTCAGGGCGAGATTAAACTGCTTCATGGCAGGTGGAGTAAACTTTCTCAGGATCAGGTGTGCATCAATGAAAAGCTGGGGGATTATGGTGTTGCGGAAATAATTTTCGAGCTCATCATTTAAGTCAATGAGTGTATTTATCTGCTGGCTGGTATTCTCCATAGGATCGCTGACTAATTCTCTAAAAACCAATGACTAAGGTATGTATTTAAATACAAAAGACATTAGCAACACTATTTTTAAAATAACAGCTTAATTTAGGAACTGATCAGTTGAAACTGGACAATGCCGATCATTGCAATTGATTAAGTTGATTTCCGGAAACATTGCCTGAGCAGACCCAGCCCTTTTCTGACCAACGGGTTACAGCTGAAGCGTCAGCCATCAGCTTCCTGTTTCAACCATAAAAAAGCCTGTTACAAAGTACAGTGTAAACAGGCTTTTTAAAGACGGCTGACGTAAGATACGCTGAGCCATCGCCAACAGTTAAAATTCATTAATGATGGGAATGAAATACTTTTTCATCCAGCACGCCCAATTGCATCATTAAGCCCAGATTATCAGCAACACCCCAATGATCTGAAACTTTCCCGTTTTTCAGATGCAGAATATCGATATTATCGAAAGAAACATCTCTATTAGTAGCCTGGATATCCATTAAGTTGCCGGTATTCTTACCTTTAAAATTTGAATAAGCAACTACCTTATCCTCGCAGCTGATTATTTGTTTAATTTCGATATTCAAGCCGGATAATGCACTTCTATAAGTACTCACCAGATCCTTTAAATATTCCAATCCCTTTTTTGAGGAGGTGAAGCTGGGATCAGGGGTATGTTCAACAAAATTTTCATCCACAAGAGCATTTAGTTCTTCCATATTGCCTGTTTCAAATACCTTGAAAGCCTTTCTGACAATTTCTTCATTCTTTTCCATAATTTCTGATTTTAATTTAACAATCCATTTCATTAAATACTTCATTAATAACAATTAAGAGTTGGTTTTGATAAGTTTTTTTAATAATTAAACATCCCCTTCACTGGGTTTGAGGAAACCTTAATCCGGCAGCATTACATTAAATACTTAATTATTTAACTTTTTAAAAACCGATTGAAATATCATATGTTCTTTCTAAAGAATTACTTTCAATCGGTCTACCAAATCATTGAAATTCAGGTTCAGAAAATAAACTCAAGGCTTAATTTATTAACAATTAAACTCTTCCCTGATCAGGAGAGCGGATTGTTGACTAATTGCCATTTATTTATTAGAAACAACCCAAAACAGAGGATTAAGGAAGCTAAAAATGGCGGAGGAAGCTTGGACAAGAAGCAGAAAGAAAATGGATTTGAAGCAAAATATACCCTCGATGAAAAAAGTGTTATTAATCGAAGATGACAGGAGCTTAAGGGAAAATCTTGATTTATTATTAAGTCTTTCAGGCTATACGGTATTGACTGCAAATGATGGCCGGAATGGCATCAAAGTAGCGATCAGTGAGAACCCTGACATTATTGTGTGTGACGTAAAAATGCCCCATCTTGATGGCTACGGAGTGATACATATCTTAAGTCATCATCCAAAGACAGCAGATATTCCGTTTATATTTATTACAGGTGATGCCGAATATGATAATCAGCGTAAGGGAATGAGCTTAGGAGCTGATGACTATCTGGTTAAACCCATAAACTGTACCGACCTCCTGAATACTATCAGCATCAGATTGGCAAAAAATGAAAAACGTAAAAATCAAAACAATCTGGAGAATAATGAAGAGCTAAAAAGTCCGAAAGAAGGCCTTAGAAAACCCTTTAACCTTATCACAGATAAACATGAGATCCAGTACTATAAGAAAAAGCACATGCTTTATAGAGTGGATCAACGGCCATCATCTTTGTATTACGTTAAAAGCGGGAAGGTAAAAGAGTTCATGATAAATGAAGAGGGAAAGGAATTAATAACAGGCATATTCTCAAAAGGAGATTTTTTCGGATATACCGAGATATTTAAGGACTGCAATTATTGTAAGAATGCGAAAGTTATCGAAGATGCTTCCCTGGTTTTAATTCCTAAAGACGAGTTCATGCATAAGATTAATACGGATAATAATGTTGCAAGAGAATTCATTCGCTTATTATCCCAGAACATCTCTGAGGACGAGGATATAATTCTAAACATGGCTTATAACTCGCTTAGAAAAAAGGTGGCACTTGGAATCACAAGGATCATAGATAAATTCAGTGAAAGGAAGGATGGAAAGAGCATCATTAACATCCCACGGGAAGATCTGTCTCATTTAGTGGGATCCTCCTTAGAATCAATGATCCGCACGCTGAAGGATTTTAAAAATGAAAAATTAATAGAGATTGAGCACGACGGAAAGATTGTCGTTCTGGATGAACCGAAAATAAGAAAGCTGAGAAATTAGGCGGGAAAGTCATCCGTTTACAAACCAATAATCTAATCAAAATGCACCTCCTGAACTATTTCCAGGGTTTCCCACTAAGAAAAGTTTAGTCCACCTCATACTGATAGAGCGGAGTCAGTTAACAATTGTTAGAGGTAATAAAGGCTTATTGATCTTATTGATAAACACCCGTATACTTCTCCAGAAGATTGATGTACTTGGTTCTCCAATAATGTGCTGAATTCTGATAATTATCCAATTCAAGATCCGTTAAGATTTCCCGCATGCCCGTTGTATTCCGCCCA
Organism: Pedobacter sp.; assembly: GCA_036676435.1. Classification (GTDB taxonomy): domain Bacteria; phylum Bacteroidota; class Bacteroidia; order Sphingobacteriales; family Sphingobacteriaceae; genus Daejeonella. The sequence continues at coordinate 94,998 of JAKFCV010000020.1, forward strand.
TTGAACTTTTCCGGAAAATCCCTTGAAAAATCATAGTCCAATACCTCTCCTATTTTGCAGATGATATCAAAACTCAGATTTTTTTGGGTAAACCAGTTATAAATAGACCTCCTGCTTACATGCAGCCTCCTGGATAATTCGCTAATGCTTATATTGTTCCTACGAATTACAAGCTCAACAATTTCACCATTATTCATAAAGTAGAATTTAAATTCATTTATAATTCAGTTTTACTAATTGAATAATCATTTCAGCCCGCACGTATTACCCTCTCATTATTCATTCTTAATTACCATGTCAAATAAAAGATATTTTATTATTTAAGAATTTGATTATGGTCAGATGAGTGCTTGATTATGAATCATAGAAATATCTGATACCGGTCAGTATTGATCCTTGATTGTAGTCAATATAAATTATGATACCTGTTGGGATTTAAAATGTAACTGATAGAAATTCAGTTCATTACTCAAATGAAGAATTTGAGTTGAGCTGGCGGTCTGATTAAACAAACTAGCAGACCGCCAGCTAAGAGGGAAAATTAATTTAAGAAAATAGGCTTGCATTTAATTTGAATTGTGGAATATGGGCTCACACATTTATCTCTATGCGGTGGCATCTAATTTACAGTACACAGAGTTGTTGCTTTTGAATTCGGGAACAATTTCCTTTAACTTGGCAACCACGGCAATAGTATCATCATTTTCATTTAAATCAAGAAGTTCTTCAACCATCTTTTTAACATAGAAAAAATGAAAATTGATGACCTTTGAAATTTTAATTTTTGCATGATGGGTTGGGATAATATCTTCGCCTTTATTCAGCAGTTCTTCATAAAGTTTTTCACCCGGCCGGAGGCCCGTATATATAATTTTTATATCCTTGTCTGGAATTAAACCGGCAAGCCTGATCATATTCACAGCCATATCTATAATCTTTATAGGTTTTCCCATATCAAAAATAAAGATCTCTCCTCCTTTACCCATTACACAGGCCTCTAAAACCAACTGAACGGCCTCGGGTATGGTCATGAAATACCTTGTAATCTTTGGATCCGTAATAGTAACCGGTCCGCCCTTCTCAATCTGAGATTTAAACCTGGGCACTACCGATCCGTTTGACCCTAAGACATTTCCGAAGCGGGTGGTAATAAATCTGGTTGGCACTCCTTTAATATCTGAAATATCATCAATAGACATGTCTCTGGCCTGGTAAAAATTTAATGACTGAATGTACATCTCGGCCAGGCGCTTTGAGGCACCCATAATATTTGTGGGATTGACAGCTTTATCGGTAGAAATCATAATGAATTTCTCAACTTTATATTCCAGGGAGATATCTGCCAGGTTCTTGGTTCCTAAAACATTGGTTAATATGGCTTCACAGGGATGATTTTCCATCATAGAAACATGTTTAAAGGCCGCAGCATGAAAGACAATCTGGGGGTTAAAGGTTGAAAATAATGATTTTAACCGCCTGGCATTTTGAATATTGGCCATAAACACATGAACTGGAACATTTAATTGCTGATCTTCAATTTCCAACTGCAACTCATGAAGGGGAGTTTCCGCCTGGTCGCAAAGGATAATACATTCCGGATCATAATTGAGCAATTGCCTGACAATTTCTGAACCGATTGAACCTGCTGCACCGGTAACCAAAATTCTTTTACCTGTGAGTTCCTTTATATTATCTTTTTGAAGTTTTATAGGATCTCTTTGCAAAAGGTCTTCTATTTTCAGGTTCCTGACCTGGTTTAAACTAAGCCTGCCATTAATCCATTGAGTGGAATGTGGCACAGATAACACGCTGATTCCTAAGTCTATACATTTTTTTACAGCCTTTTGCTTACTCTCCTCATTGAGGTCATCAACCATTACAACCATTTTATCAATGCCGTGTTTGAAGTTTATTAGTTGTATGGCAGAAGATGGGTAAACCTGCTTTTGTTCAATATTCTTATTAACTCTGTCTGGATGATCATCGATAAAACCGATGATCTTATATTTTTTTTCCTGAGAATATTCGAAGGCCTGTTTTATTAAAATGGCCTTTTTATCTGATCCATAAATGAGTATGTTTTCTTTGTTGCCTTCCTCGAGGTCTTTTAAATAAGCAAAAAAGCTTTTTACGATAATCCTTAAAACGATAAGTAAAGTAATTGCCGTAAAAAAATTAATTATTGACCCTGCATTTAATAACTTATAGTCGAGGTGCATGTATGGAATGATCAGATACCTGGCAAGGATCCAAAAAGATATACTGCTGAAGGTTACAGCTTTAAATATCCTGAAAATGTCTTCAATATTAGAATACCTTATTATACCGGTGTGTATTCTCATCCAGACAAATACCAATAAGGTAACAAGCGTGTAAATACTTAAAAGCACCAGGAAATCAATTTTGAAAATCTCTTCAAACTCAAACTTATGCCCGATAATACTGGACATCATAAATGCAGTTGAAATAATAATACTGTCAATAGATAAAATGAGCCATCTTGAATAGGCTTTATCACAAAATAAATTTTTCATTTTCTTAAAATTATTAATAGTTAGAAAAGCGGCAGCAGTTTAACACTACTGATAACTGTTTCAATGGTTGAGTTAACCAACCTGATCGATGGAAGATCCTTTTCGAGAAAGTAACAAGGGTCAGCATGGGATAAATTATTGGTCAGATTGATGTGGTAAATGTGACCGGGAAGTAGTATTTATACGTTCTGATCGGCCGGCTCTAATACTTTATTAGTTTTATAGCGATATAATGGAAAGAAATCCACATCACTTTCCGGGTCTATATTAACTCCCAGTGTTAACTCACGATAGGCTTTCTGATCGGCAATAAGGCGCCAGCTTTTATACTCTAATTCTAAATCAGAAAATAATTTCTTGAATTCAAATAAAGAATCCCGTTTAAAGCCATATCCTCCACCCAGATTTAAGTAATGCATTCCTAATTCCCTGCCAATTAATGCAATTTCATCCGTAATTAATTTTGCCGGGGAAAACTGCATATGGGATGTTTTGGTGGCTAATAAATGCGTCTGAATAATTGAATTGGCAAAACTGATCAGTGCTCCGCACACAGCTATACCTTCATGGTATACAAGGATTAATTTACTCTGGATGCCGGGCGAGTTCAGGAAATTGGTGAAATACTCCTCAGAAAAGAGATAGAAGTTATTCGCACTCACACGCTTCATATTCTCTGTATAGATCTCCGCAAAATCCTTAATAGCTTCCGGACTTTTCGAATCTTGAATGTAAAATCCATCTTTCTTTAATCTTACGATTTTACCCAGCAGCCTGCCCTTATATCTCGATCGCTGTTCTTGCAGAGTTTGTCTGAGATCAATCATGACGATTTGTCCATTATCATAGACTCCATCAAAATTTCTTATCAGCGAAAGCTGATCAAAAAACGGGTGTAATCTTGAAAAAACTGAGACTATATTGTTTTCTTTCAAAAACTTTAAAAGTTCAGTTTTGAAGTTTTGGCTTATCTCGGCAGAGATGGATTGGAATGGTTTATTGGATATTGGGCCGGTATATCCATAAACACAGGTCATATCATAGAAATAAGTATCAGGAATGGTCCGTTTCAGTAAGGGCAGGGCAATAAAATCATCTCCCTCACTAAAAACAAATAAAACCGGATCCCCTTCTGAGGCCATGCTGTGGTAATCCCAGGTATGATAAAAATCATATTCCAAAGATTTTTGAACAATCTGTTTCCATTCCACATCCTGGTGGATTGTAATTAAATTAATCATAAATTTTTAGGTTCAGTGTAAGCGGAAAAGTACACGCAAAATCAAAAGAAAAGGTTTTAGGGCGTACGGCAATTCAGGCAAGAGCTATTTAAAGAATTTTCAATAAGCAATTACTTTGAGAAGTGAAATCTGAGAAATGGATCCTCAGGTTAAAAGAGTTAGTTAATATACCTTGATATATATTGGCGGGATACCACTTTATTTATAAGTTGAAGTTTGGAATAATCCTTAATTCTAAGAGCCATATGAAAAAAATCCCCATTCTTATCGATAATTTTAAATCCAATCTTCTTATAAATCGCAAGTGCCGTTAAATTCTCCTGGTGGACATCAAGCCTTATAAAATCCAATCTTAAGACTTTAAATCCATAATCCAGCATCAGGCTGGTTGCCTCCTGGCCGATACCCTTCCCCCAAAAGGATGCGTCTCCGATAAAAAGGTGAAACTCCCCATTGTTATTTTGTATGTCCGTTATCTGAACATTCCCCAGATATCTTCCATTTTCCTGAAGACATATAGCAAACCGTGCTTCATTTTTATTTCTTAAAACATTCTTTAGCCATTCTTCCTCAATGGGTTTGGTTATGGGTTTGGCTGGCGAAAATCTGGTGAATTTCCATATTTCCGGATTGTTCCTCCATTTGTATGAAATACTGGCATCAGCCAGCTTCAGGGGCCTTAAATAAATAGAATAATTCATATCAATTGTTTTAAATAATTAATTACACGTCCCATATCTTCCTCATTATAACGCTGATCGATTGGCAGGGCGACCAGGTTTGCTGCCAGATAATTTTCAAACATTCTGTCTGTGGTCCATCTGAATACATTCGGCCAATACACGGGTACAAAAACTCTTTTATTAATCAAATTTTTCTTAACAGTTTCCTTGTCCACCAGCAAGGGATAACTCATTGGCCCGTCTATTTCAGCCATATCAATCGCTAACTTATTTTTTGAACTCAGGGCTTCATGGAGAATTTTGAAGTTTCTGTTTCTGATCCTTCTGCATGAATCATAATCAACTGTTTTAAGAATTCGCTCAGTAATGGAGGACATCCTTCTGATCGGATTATTTGACAGATCATCATTATTCGCTACAAAATTCTCGTAACCATTTTCAATACCCATATCTATACTCTTCAAAAGATGGGACATCCTGTTAAATGAAACATCTTTTTCGAATTTTAAATTACTTAATACCTTGCTTTGCAAATACGACCCATCCGATACACCAAAAAACTTTCTGCAGGAATAAAAGGTATCAACCCCTGGCAGTGGTTGGGAAAAAAAAGCTTGAGAATTATCAATTATAAGACAGTCGACCTCCCGGCTCAGCTTTTGAATTGTAGCCTGCTTAATTCCAAAATAATTCGTGTACAAGAAACATTCTGTGGGTTCTATTTTAAAATCAATAATAGGGTCCAGATTTTTGTCAATCGTATAGAAATAATAGGATACGCCAAGCCTTTTAATAGGCTCAAGCATGACTTCACATGTAAAATAAGGGATGTAAATGCATGAATAATTGTTTACTTTAAGGATATATTCAAGAGCATTTCTTGCCGTATTTAATTTAATAAGGGTGGGGTAAAATTCATCCCCAACAGGCAATTGCAAATCCATATATCCGCCAATTGGCTTTACACGTTTCGGGTAGTGTCTCATCAATAAAGGGTTATAAGTGTTATGGAAGATCTGTTACAAAGAATAAATTAAAATCAATGTAGTATCAGCGATTAGGAGGTAGTTTATGCTGACTTTGGAAGCTGATAGAATTTTAATGTCCTCCCTTCAGGCGGATATGGTATTTGACTCCAGGATATCGAGCATTTGGAGATTCACTTTATTGACATCAAATTTCTCCCTGGCATATTCCCTTCCGTTCTTGCCAAACATCTGCGTATCAAATGGATAATTAATGAAATGCTGCATTTTCTCTGCTAAAACCTGTACATTTCTTACCGGTACTAAAAATCCGGTCTGACGGTTCCCGGAAAGATCTATGGTTTCTTTACAGCCCACGGAATCAGTGGTAATTATTGCCCTTCCCATTGCCATGGCTTCCAGAAGGCAGCGAGGTATCCCCTCTCCATAGTATGAGGGCAGAACAACCACCGAAGAAGCTTTGATATGAGGTCTGACGTCTTCCACTTCACCTAAATATTCAATGACATCTCCTGCAATTATTTTATCATAAAGCTGATCATCGATCGAATCAATATTCTGATCGCGGGGACCGATCAGTTTGAATTTCACCTGCGGATATTTCAGAATGATTGATTGAGCCGCTTCAAAATATTCCCTGATCCCTTTTGCATTTATTAAGCGGGCAATCATCAAAAAACATATTTTATCGGTTTCAGGTTTTGAAAAATTATAATGAGACAGATCAACACCTGAACCATTTACAACGAATGCTTTATTTCTCTGATCGATTATACCGGCATACAGAAGCGTCCTGTAATCATCCTGATTCTGAAGAATAAGTTTTGTTCGCTGGTTAGCCCTAAGGCTGATTTTAAGTAAGCTCCGGGTGATTTTTCTGACCAGGGGGTTCTTTTTATTACCTTTTAAAAAGTTATATCCTAAACCAGTTAGCATGGGGACTATATGATTGACATGGCATAAATTAGCCACCAGTGAGCCATAAATTACGGGTTTGAATGTGTATGGAAAAAACACATCAGGCCTGAACTGCTTTATGATAGTATACAGACGCCTGATATAGGTCAGATCGGATAGGATCGAAACGTTGCTCCCATCCAGCTCATTTTCATAAATAACTACCCCCATGGAATTAAGGGCGGCTCTTACGCTATCCTGATTGATCCTCGGAGTGAACACAGCAACATCATTATTTTTCAGTAAAGCCTCTATCAGCTTCCCCCGAAAACCCAATAGCGTGCGGGAAGAATCGCAGGCGATCAGTACTTTTTTCCTTTTAAAATCCACGGTATTAAGTTTTAAAAATCGAGCAGGGTGCTCTGATGAACAGAATTAATCAGACTAGATAATAGGGATTGCAAGATTATTAATAGCTCCGGCAATTATTTACTAAAGAGAATTCTTTTGATTAAGAATAATAAGGAGGATTGAGGGGATTAATCCGGCTTTACAATGTTCGACGGCTAATTTTGTGCTTACCTGAAAGTATGATCCGGGCTTTATGTTCGGACAATTGGCTCAAGCCTGGGGAAGGCTAATGAAAAAACATTTTACATTATTAAGCGCCGCACCAGTTAGGGTGCAGCGCCTGATAATATTGTTATGTCCCTTTTAAGGGAAAAATTATAAAGACAGATTAATATTTAGGACCTGCCTGGCTTAATACTCTGGCTGCTACATCAGCAGCTGGAATTAACACTGATTTATATTCGTATTCTGGTACCCAGCTTGAGGCAGCTGTAGAAATCTTGTTAGTTCCGGAATTCTTATAAAAATTCGTAGATGCACCGCTTACAAATCCTGGTTTTGCATTATACTCAGTATAAATTGGATTTGCCTGGTTCTCAAAATAGTTATTATCGGTTCTAACAGTTGCACCCATAGTTACACCTATAGTATAACCGCTGCCGTTCAGGAAGTAGTTATTGAATACGTGCATATAACCAAACCTGGTACTTGGTTGTCTTTCTGAAATATTATAGAAATAATTTCCATACATGGTAACTCTAAGACGACCGATATCGGTAGTCTGTAAATCACCGCTTCCTATCAGAAGGGCAATATGCGAATCATGGAAGATGTTATTTGAGATGGTAACGTAATCAGATCTGTCTGTTACTTCAAGCAACTCATCATAATAATCCCAACCATGGGTTCTGTCCTGCCAGATTTCACAATGATCAACCCATATATGATGACTCGCCTGCTTAATAGTAATACCATCACCCCCAACAACTTTGTTGATTTTAAGGTTTTTAATGATAATATTACTCTTTCCATACATGGCTAATCCTATACCATTCAATGTTGCTCCGCTCAATCCGATGATTGTTTTATTATTGGCAACATCCATCATACCAGTACCGGTAAAGCTTCCGGATACCTGAATGATCAGGGGAGAAGCTGAACTAGCTGCGTTTCTAAAATCTGTAATATTACTTACAGTAACTGTTTGACCACCCTGTCCACCGGTAGTTGAACCATTTACCATGGCATACCCAATTGGGGATGTTGAGGAAATAGTAGTTGGTGTGGTAGTGGTGGTGGTTGTCGGACTTGTTGTAGTCGTCGGACTGGTTGTGGTCGTTGTGCTGCTTGTATTTCCTACAGAATATGTGTATTTCCGGCCATTGGTACGTGGATCGGAATTATCCGAAGATGTAAAATACAAACTATTACCCCAATGGCTAAATCTCCCAGCTCCAGAAGCTCTGATATCTCTATGAGCTGAATGAGCCGGGCCTAGTTCCTTACCGTTCTCATAAATTTTCAAAATTGAACTGGATGGGGCCGCTTCGGTATCACCAGGGGTGCCAAAATTAAAACTCATGTAATAGGCATAACCAGTTTCCTTTTGAACAGAAGTAAGGTTAATGCTGCTTTGAGTTGTTAAAGTTGGTGAGGTAGTTGTTGTTGTAGTTGTGGTAGTGCTGCTGGTACTTCCTACAGTATAAGTATATTTCCGGCCATTTGAACGGGGATCAGAATTATCTGAAGCTGTAAAATACAAACTATTATCCCAGTGGCTAAACCTTCCCAAACCTGTAGCTCTGATATCTTTATGAGCTGAATGAGCAGGACCTAATTCCTTGCCATTCTCATAAATTTTCAAAATTGAACTGGATGGCGCGGCTTCAGTATCACCAGGAGTGCCAAAATTAAAACTTATATAATAGGCATAACCAGTTTCCTTTTGAACAGAAGACAGGTTAATGCTAACCGGTTCTGATAAGGTTGGAGCAGTGGTGGCTAGACTACTTGTTGTTGTTGTTGTTTCCGTTGTACCCGTGGGGCTAAATTGGCTACTGTCCTTTTTACATTGCGTGAATAAAATTATTGTTAATAATAATACTGACATCAGGATTTTGCTTTTGAAGCTTTTCTTTCTCATAATTTTCAATTTTTTAAACATATCAGCTTAAACGGCTTCGCAAAAGCTATAGATACATTCAAAAAAGTTGGAAATAAGAGCTAATTTTTTAAGATACAGTAAGTTAGAAACGAAAATTTAAATTAAATAAAACAAAATATTTATTGATAATAAAATCTATACATCCTCATAATAACTAAAAAATTACTGAATTAACAGAAACTACACTTGGGATCTATTATAAGCCGCTCAGCAGAAAGTTTCTTTCAGCTGAAATTTGTTTTATTTTTTTTTAAATAAAATATATAATAGAGTTTTTGAGCTTCAAAAAGGCTAACCTTAGTCAAATAAAGTCATCTAAGGGTCATACTATGGTCATAGAAAAGTCATGAATCGCCCATGATTTTTGTGAGCCAGGAATTACCTGATTTTTTCGGAGTTTTTAATAGACATTCAAACAATTAAAGTGTCTGTTTTAGTGAACACTCTTGGCCGTTTATAAGAATAATACATTTTGTACCAATCGATGAAGTTTTTGATCCCTTCTTCTACCGAAATCCTCGGTTCATAATCAAATTCACTTTTCAACTCCTGGGTGTCAGCCCATGTTTCAGATACATCTCCATCCTGCATAGGAAGGAATACCTTTTTTGCAGTTCTGTCTAAATTCTTTTCAATCTCATAAATAAAATCCAATAAATTAACAGAGCTGCCCTTCCCTATATTTAGTATCCTGTAGGGAGCTTGTGAACTTGAGGAATCGGGGTTCATCCCGTCCCATTCAGGATTTCCGGTTGAGGGCTTGCCTAATACTCTAAGGATACCTCCTATTATGTCATCCACGTAGGTAAAGTCTCTCTTCATTTCACCCTGATTGAAAATACTTATTTCCTTGCCTTCCAGAATTGCCCTGGTAAATAGGAACAAGGCCATATCCGGCCTGCCCCATGGACCATAGACTGTAAAAAATCTCAACCCTGTAGTGGGCAAATCAAACAGATGACTGTAGGCATGAGCCATCATTTCATTGCTTTTTTTAGATGCGGCATATAATGAAACCGGATGATCTGCATGATGATGAACAGAAAATGGCATTCCCTTATTCAATCCATACACACTTGAAGAACTTGCATAAACTAAATGACCTGTTTTTTGATGACGGCAGCATTCAAGGATATTCAAAAACCCCTGGATATTGGAGGAGATATACGCATCCGGATTAATCAGGCTGTATCTTACCCCTGCCTGTGCCGCAAGATTACAAACTGCGTCAAACTCGTGTCTTTGGAATAGTTTTCTAAGGCTTTTCTGATCTGTCAAATCCAGTTTAATGAAGGTATAATTTTGAAACTTTTCACTGCACATTTCTGTGCCATAAGAAATTTCAGCTCTGTTTATACCTGTTTCGAAGAGCCTGTCATATTTTAACTTTACATCGTAATAATCATTAACATTATCCAGTCCTATTACAGTATCTCCTTGTTCTAAAAGCCGTTTCACCAGATGAAATCCGATAAACCCAGCACTACCGGTTACCAATACTTTCATGATAATTAATTAAGAGTTATTTATTTGGTTAATTGAGAGAGGTCGCCGCACCGAATAAAAGGTTCGGCAATGGATAAGGATCAGACCCTTATTGCGGAGGCTTGTGACCGCAAAGTAATCGATGATAAGTTTTTCCGTATGTTTTTATACCAGACTTCAAGAGCGAATACATCAAAAAGAATTTTGGCTCTTTTTTCCTCAGATATCTTAACCCTTTTATACAGTAAGTCTTTGATGAAATTCTTTTTTATGATTACCGGGTACAGCGTATCTCCAGAAAGCAGGTAATCAGAAATAATATCTTTTAGCTGATTATTTACCCAATGTTTGAGCGGAACTTCAAAGCCCCGTTTAGGTTTATGTATAAGTTCCTCAGGCAAATATTTTTTAGCCAGATCTCTAAGGATAAACTTAGTTGTTAAACCGTTTATCTTAAAGTCGTCTCTTAACCCGGGTGCAAACTCAATTAATTCTTTTGATAAAAAAGGACTTCTTACTTCTAATGAATGTGCCATAGTTGCTATATCCATTTTCGGAAGTAAGCCGCTAAATAAAATGGTTTGAAAATCCTGAAACATCAGTTTCTTCAATGGCGACATGTTAAGCCGGCTGATTTCATGTAAGTCATGTCTTATTAGTTCCAGATCGGGAATCTGTAAAAACTGGCTTTCATAGCCAACTAAAATATCTGAAGATGCAGAACTATATTGCTGCAGAATATCAGTGTACCCGGCAAATTTGAGTAAGCGATAGATATAATTATAGGTACTCATTTTCTCATTGGCAACCGGTAATATTTCTGATAAAAACCTCGCTGAGTTTTTTAAGTAACTCCCGGAATTAAAGAAATCCATATATCTGAACGGTACATATCTTCTATACCCGGCAAATAATTCATCCGCCCCGTCACCATTTAATGCCACCTTAACATGCTCTTTAGCAGATTTAGCCACGTAATAACTTGGAATGGCTGAATTATCACAATAGGGCTCTCCGTAATTGATCAGAATTTTTTCCACATCATTTTTCAACTCAGAGAATGATATATCAATAAGTGTATGCCTGGTATGATATTTTTTTGCCACCAGCCTGGCGAGTGAAGATTCGTCGTAGCTTCCTTCGATCCTTACTGTAAATGTTCTTAATGATGGTTTATGCAAGGCGGCCATTGCCGTAATTAATCCGCTATCAATTCCTCCGCTTAAAAACGAGCCAACCTCGAGATCTGAACTATCTATTCTTCTGTTTACGGCGAGCTGAAGTTTATTGTCAAGTTCATGAAGTGCATCCTTGTAGGATAGCGTACTTCTTCTTTCATAGACAGAACGCAAATCAAACCATTTAACAAGATTTTGATCTCCGCTGATCGTATTGACTTTCAAATAGTTCCCGTTCTCTAATTCTGCAACCGATTTATAAGGAGTAGCTTTCCTGTAATGATAGCCCAGATACAGGTAGGCGGAAACGGAGGCGATATCAATTTCCGGCTTAAAGACCTGATAAAGAATATTCAATTCTGAAGAAAAGCCCATTTCCTCACCATGACGATAAATATAGAGCGGCTTTTTCCCGGCCCGGTCACGGGCTAAAAATAATTCATGCCTGTTCTGATCATATAATGCAAATGCAAACATGCCATCAAGGATATCCAGCATTTTCATGCCCATTAGCTCAAATAGCATTAAGAGGGTTTTAGTATCGGAATTAGACTCTGAAAACAGCCCATATTTTTCCCTGAGCTGCATGTGGTTATATATTTCACCATTAAAAACTATGGAGAGACCATGATGATGCATGGGCTGAGCCCCTTTATTGCTGAGGTCCTGGATAGACAACCGGGTATGAAATAGCTCCACATTGTCAATAATTGTGAAGCCTTTGGCATTGGGACCGCGATGAGACAAGCCGCTGAATATCTCAGAAGCCTGTTCTTCAATACGGAGATTTAATGTTCCGAATATTCCGCACATAGCAAAAATTGATTTTGAATGAATTTGAAAACTGATGGATTTATTTTGAAAATTTCCGGATTAGTTATCCGGGATTAGTTCCGGATTGGAGGAATATTGATTGATAATCTTTAGCCAGTTTTTCATTACCCCATCTTCAGCAAAATTTTTTTGAATATATCCCCTGCCATTCGCGCCCAATACCTTTCTTGCGGAAACAGATAAATTCATCATAGAAAGCATTTTATCTGCCAAATCATATTCATCTCCCTGATTAAAAAGAAACCCGCATCCCGAGGAATGAAGTACTTCATTATTGCACTCAATGTTGGTAACAACAACCGGTTTACTATAAGCCATCGCTTCAAGCAGTGCATTGGGCATCCCCTCTGAAAATGAGGATAAGACAAATGCATCCGCATCATCCAGGTACTGGGCAGTATGCTGCTTAAACCCCAGGACGTTTACATGGTCTTCAATGTCTAAATCTTTAATTATACGAAATGGATTATTATGATGGTTGTACTCCCCGATAATATTCACCCTGAAATTCAATCCTTTTAGAATTGCAATTGCCTTAAAAAGAGTAACATAATCCTTATTCCATCTAAAATGGGCTATGCACACCCAAATAAATTCCTTGGTTTCAATTTGAATTTTCGGATTAATCTGGGGAATGAAAATTCCATTATTGATAACAATCCCCTTTTTCCGGGTGAAGCCTTTATTTTCAAAATTAGCTTTTGAGGATCTGGAGTTAAAAACAATAGCATCGTCCAAGCCTGAAGTCATTAAAAAAGGGATATACCATTTCCTGGTAAGGACCGCAATACGTATACTGGAAATTAGCCTGAAATTAAGGAGCAGCTTTAAGATACGGGCAAATATGATGGCTATAAACATAAAAGCTATGACAATATCAGGTTTGAACTCCTTCACACTTTTATACAAAATCCGGCAGTTAGCTACCGGATCACGGCTCCAGTTCTTTAAGAAAAGTACCGGTATCCCTTCTTTGTCATAGTTTATCTCGAACTCGTTGATTGGCTTTAATGAGATAATTTGTACAGTGCAGCCTAAAGAGCTCAAAAACAGGGCTACTTTCACTAATTGTGTTTCTGCTCCGCCTTTACACATGGCAGAGGTAATAAATAAAACTTTGCTTTTCATTTCGGAAATCAAATAGAGTCGGCGTTTATACAGACTGCATTAAAGGCAGATTTAATATAATCTGGCTTTCACTTTGCTTTTTCAGCCATTGAGAAAATACGAGGAGTTTCCATATCTGCGGATAACGGTTCCACTTTCCATCCATATGTTCCCGGATAATTTCCTGGGTTCTGTTCACGTTAATACCCGGGATCTTTTCCAATTCTGATTTTGAAAGATTATCCAGGACATAATCTTTAAGCTCATGTTTAAACCATTCTTTAAACGGCATGGTAAAACCAGCTTTGGGTCTTGCAAACAAGCTTGAAGGCAGAAATTCATAAAGGATGTCCTTTAAGATCCGCTTTTGATTGCCCTGGTAATATTTAAACTCAGTAGGTAGGCTTCTTGAAAACTCCATCACCCTGAAATCCATCAGCGGAGCTCTTGATTCTAAGGAAAAAGCCATGGAAGCCCGGTCAACCTTCGTATTTATATCCCCGTTTAAATAGGTTTTAATATCAAAATCAGATACTTTCTCTAATAAGCACTTATTCGTATGATTTAATATATGCCGGTGTGAATTTCCCATCCCCCTTTCAGGATCGCTGATCCAGGAGTTTTCTAAACCGCCGAACATTTTAATGTACAACACGTCGAGATCCTTCATGGAAACACCCAGAGCGATCAGCTTATGCACATAGCTGGGAGATAGCTTTAGTACTGAGCCCAGAGATTGCCGGACCGGAAGGGGAAGTTTAAATAATAGACTCACCATATGTATCCACTTATATCGGGCATACCCAATGAAAGCCTCGTCCCCACCATCACCGCTAAGCGCTACCGTTACATGCTTCCTGGTATGCTTGCTCAACAGCATGGTTGGGATGGCGCTCGAATCTGCAAAAGGTTCATCATAAAACGTTGAGAAGCCGTTGATCAGATCCATTCCTTCATTATAATTACAGGCAATAGTATGATGTTCTGTCCCTAAATGGGCTGCAACTTGTTGAGCATATTTACTTTCATCAAAACCTTGTTCATTAAATTGAATGGAAAAAGTTTTTGCATGATTTATTTTTCTTGAGGCCAGTGCAGCAATTAAGGAAGAATCAATCCCCCCCGAAAGAAATATCCCGAGAGGGACATCGGCATTCATCCGTATGCCTACTGAATCTGTCAATAATTCCCTGAGCTTTTCTTTAGCATCCTGGTAAGTGCCTGTAAATGTATTTATCCTGTTGCGATCCAGGTCCCAGTACTGTTTGATATCCAGACAGTTTGAAACCAAGTCATAGATGAAAAAATTACCCGCAGGAAGTTGCTTTACCTCGTTCCAAATTGATCTGGGCTCGGGAATATATCCCCAAATAAAATACTCACTCACCGCCTGCTGATCCAGGGTAAAAGTTCTTCCGATCTTTAGCTGTGATGGCTGACTGGCAAATTCAAAGGACCTGCCTTTATTGCAATAATAGAAAGGTTTTTTACCCAAACGGTCCCTTGCGCCAAAAAGCTGTTTCTTTATCTCATCATATATAACAAATGAAAACATGCCATTAAAATGGTCAAGACATGTGTGACCGTAGGCTAAATATGCGGCACAAATCACTTCCGTATCCGAAGTGGTTCTGAATGAATACCCTTGCTTTTCTAAACCCTCCTTAATGGAGCGGTAATTATAAATCTCCCCATTAAAGACAATTTTAAGATGCAGGTAAGTAAACGGCTGATCAGAACGGTGATCCAAATCAATGATCGAAAGCCTGTTATGCCCTAAAATTATCTCGGGAGTTTGAATAAATCCTGAGAAATCAGGACCCCGGAAACTTATCCTTGCCAATTTCTTTCGAATTATTTCCTCTCCGTATATGATGGTTGATCCGTAAATCCCGCACATAAAACTGGGTTTAAAATGGTAAATGATTTTTTTAGAGAAATTTTACCGGTATGAAAGAAGGGCTTCATACTGTTTTACTACTTTTTGAACCCCAAACCGGGAATTCACATCAGCTTTGATTGCCTCATGATCCCATTCCTTGTTGCAAGCTTTAACAATGCAATCTTCAAAGGTTTGAACATCACCCTGTTCAACAATGTATCCGTTAAAATTGGGTTTTAAAACTGCCTGTATCCCACCAACGCGAAAGGCAACAACAGGTATCCCAACAGATAAAGATTCCAAAACAACATTTGGGAGACCTTCTGTTATGGAAGATAATACCAGAAGATTATGACTGGCAATTAATTCGGTTACATTGGGTACCACTCCTGCAATTTTTACCCGGCTTCCTAATTTCAGGTTATTTATTTCCTTAATTATTGCTTTCCTTAAGGGCCCTTCGCCAGCAATGGTAAGTGAGTAGGTCTCTGGTAATCTTTTAAGGATATGCAGCAGGCGGAATATTCCTTTTTCGATTGCTAAACGCGCTACTATAACAATCCTTTTTTCTTCTTTTGGGGGTTTTTCAACATGGATCTCACTGGATAAAACAGGGTTCGGAATAACAATTAATTTTCTCTTGGGAATATTATAATGGTTGGCAAGTGAATGTTTGATTTCCAATGACTGACAAACTGCTATATCAAATCTCCTGTAGGTGATAGGTAAAAACAGATCCCAGAATTTTTCCTTCAGCCCGCCTAATTTAGTCATCACATCCATCACATTTGATTCCCTGCCAATGAGTTTAGGAATATAAACAAACAGGGATATACAGGATAGCAACGTATTAATATGTCCCCCGGTGGTAAAAACAGCAAAGGGTTTTTCTTCTTTTATTAATTTGCGCAGCTTAAAAAACGAATTAGATGCTCTGACAGAATTCAGGTTAATGATCCTTACTCCTTCCAGGTCTGTGGAGAAAAAGGGTTTTCTTGAATCTAATAGCACGAGACTTACATCATAAACCGATTTATCAAAATATTGAGACAGGATCCAAAATACCCGCTCAGAGCCACCGGCTCTTAAATGACTCAACACAAAATATACTTTCTTCATGATCGGGACATCCAAAGTCTATTATTCTTATGTACTATCTAAAACATTAAACTAAGTATCCGGTAACAGGAATGTTTTACACGGATCTTTAAATACTCGGGATAATTATGATTCCTGAGATCGTTTCCGAATTCTCTCAGATAGACGAAATAGCCGTCTCTCATTTTTTCGGAATTTTTCAGCCCGTTAAAACGGTTGGAAATTCGATCTTCACCTTGTTTATCGTAGAGCCGAATTGGTTTAGAATCGAAATATACCTTATACCCTTTTTTTGCGATACTTAACCAGGTTATACTTTCATAACCCCTTAAATTATTGAGGAGATTATTTTTAATTACCTGGGTTTTGCATACCGGAAGGTATTCCCCAACTGGGGTTTTAAGTAAATCCAAATAGGTTTTATGTCCTGAAAATTGCTGATCATACATCAGCCGGTTCTCATTGAGAACTTTAGTTCCACAAAAAAAAAGATCATAATCACGGGTTGAAACCAGATTTTTTAAATACTCCAGACCATCTCTTTCCAGCAGGTCATCTGAATCAAGGAGAACAACATACTCATTCCGGGCATTTGTAATTCCTGTATTTTTTGCAGCGGCTACCCCTTTATTACTTTGATGTTTAATCAATTTAACCTGCTTAAGTGCTATGTATTTTTGAAGTTCAGCCAGGGTACTGTCGGTAGAGCCGTCGTCCACAACAATTATTTCTGAACTTTCAGACCAATTGGGTTGATCCAGGACACTATCTATAGCTCTTCTAACTTTTAGGGAGCGGTTATATGTTGGTATTACAAAGGAAAAAAGCATGGCAATGGCCTTAAAAAACCTGGTTCATAGTCCTTTCACTGCGTAGTATTCCCAAATGTAGAATACTGAAATACAGGAATACAGTGGGACCATCAGCACTTAGAAGTGATGCATTGTGAGAAAGAGCATTTATGGAAATACTCAAAAAAGCGAAACATAAACAAACGAGCAAGGCATTTTCTTTATGCCTGATTTCCTTTAAGGCATTAAATCCTATTCGGAAGATGCTGGTGTAAATAATGATTAATAAAAGCAGTCCCAGAAAAGGGCCTAAATAGGTTAAAAACATCAGGTAAGCATTGTGGGATGTAACTCCAGAAACAAAGACCCGGTTACGGTAAATTACATCCGCCCAGCTCTTTCCATAAAATACCAGGCCAAGGGGATGATCAGCCAGTATTTTCAGATTTTCAGCAGTAAGCAGAGTACGATCAAATTCAGGATCGTTATTTATATTTTTAGTAATGATATTATCATTTTCACTATAGTTCTTTAGTACATAGTTAAATAACAGGGTTCCAACAAGAATCCCTATACCAATGAATATTACAGCTTTCAACCGGTAAAAAATCACCATAAATATGGCTACAGAACCCAGGAAAGCTATAAATACAGAACGCTGCATACCAAAATAGATAAACACGAGGCAGGCTGCAAAAGCAAGCAATTTTATATAAAAGGGCCTGGAATATAAAAACGTATAAATTAAAGCAAATGGTGCAAAAGCAGCCAGCTGGTACCCGAATGTGAACTGGGTAGTTGATAAACCTGCAGGACTCTGCAAGACCGGCTCATCCAAAATAAATTCCCTCAGACTTTTTGTTTCCGGGTAAAAATTATTAATTACTCCCACTACAGCTGAAATTCCCAGCAGCATAAAAAATATCAGGACAGAGAAATTAAAGCGTGTTGTATTGGATCCGACGAAATAATTGAAATACAGCATGCACATAATCACACCGATCATGTTTGCTGCAAAGGTTTTAAAATTCTCCAGTCCAAGGATATAATAACAAAAAATGGCAATAGTAAAAACCCAGAGCTCTTTTTTATACAAAAAAATATTCTTTTTTTCTTTAAACAATATGATCAAAGGAATACTGAATATAATGGGTGCTGGAAGCCTGAATGTTTCTGTCATGAAAACCCCAAATGCAAGTGCATAGAGATACAGAACCATAAAAAAAATGATTATTAATTTCATAATACGCAAAAGGTTATTGAACTGATTTTGGCGGTCAGTTTATTGCTTTTAGAATTGTATTTATAAAAGATCCGGAATCGTAAACAGCCTTTTTATATATCTCCTGTCCATTTTGAGCAATGGCCTGATATTCAGAATAGTTTGAAAGAAGGTGATCAAGTTTCTCCCCAAGATCATTTAAGTCCCATGAAACCGGGATATATGTTTCATCCGGAATAAAAACATTTGGATAGGTTTCCAGATGATGCATTGATGGTTTAATTAGAAGCGCACCGGAAATAAAAGATTCAAAATCCCGGTAGCAGATTTCACCCCATCCATAGGGGCTGATACTTAATTTACAGTTTCGTAATTCCTTCCAATACCTGGCTTTTGGAATAGAAGAACCACTGGCAATATTCAGGTTTAATTCGCCGAGCATTCTCAGAACCGTATTTCTTTGCTCTGAAACTTTAACTGATCCATTTCCATCCTTGTGAATAGTCCCCCTGAAGGTTAGATCCAGGGTCCTTGGATCCGTTACATTGCTGAATTTAGGAGGATACAATCTATAACTCAAAAAGTTACTCAGTCTGCTTAATTTATAACCAAAATATCTGTAATCGTTCAATCCCAAATTCCATCCCAGCTTTAATTTATGGAGCTGATCTGAGGGACAGGGATTAAAGGGGTGATTTGGTTTTTCTGGTTTAGGTGTATTTAACCATATTCTGAGATCATTATTTGAATGCTGAGATGTATAATAACTTTTATCCTTTAGCAATTGCTTCTTCAAAAAAACATCTACATACTGAATAAGAGTAAAATCTGCAGAACCTGAAGAATCTGCCGCGTCAAACCAAATGATCTTTCTGGTAGTTTGCTTTATATCTTCAAAAAAATTAACAAGCTGTTCCTGACGCAGCCCCTTTCCGATATTCATTCCCCGGTCGAAATATCTGGAATGGATCATCAGGAAATCGGCATCTCTAAGATTTTTGTGATCGTGGCAATACTTAATTTTTAAGCCATTTTCAAGGAATTCGTTTTTCCATCTGTGAAAAGGATGGGTTTCAGAATAAAAGCGCTGTTCGGGCCAGTCCAGGATTTTTAAAGTTTCCATTTATATTAAATCCATAATCGCCTTAAAAAGTTTTAAAATTATCTGGAGACTATGTTCTTAATCGTAAGTAAGATGATCTTCATGTCAATCCACAGGTTATGGTGATCTATATATTTAATATTCAGGGTTATTTTATGAGGGATGATATGTTTTATATAATACAACTCAGGATTTTCCGCAGAAGCCAGAAGTTGGTTTTCATCAATATAATTGATAGAGGCCCAATCGGTTAATCCGGGTTTTACACTCAGGATTCTTTGCTGTGATATATCGTATAGATCAACGTATTTACATACTTCCGGCCTTGGACCTACAAAACTCATATCTCCCTTAAGAACATTAAATAATTGGGGAAGTTCATCAATTTTGTATTTTCTTAACCAGAAACCAATTTTAGTAATTCTACTATCCCTACCTATGGTTAACATGCCTCCTTTTTCCGCTTCATGGTACATGGTGCGGAATTTGAACAACTTAAAATTTGATTTATTCCGCCCGACACGGGTTTGACTATAGATAATTCCCCCTTTTGAATCCAGCCTTATTGCAATTGAGATAATGATAAATAAAGGCAGGAGGATAAGAATTCCCGTAAGTGAGAAAAAAATATCAAATATTCTTTTGGCGATCATCACATAAGGATTAAGATACAGCTGCCACGAAATGATTGTGATCACTCTGGAGCCGGACCCCCTCGATTACATTTTCTATTATATAATCCACTTCAGCATCAGTAAGCTGAGGATAAATAGGAAGCGATATTTCACAGGAATACTGCTTATAACTGTTAGGGTAATCATCTATCTTATAGCCTATGCTTTTAAAGTAAGAGAGCATCGGCATTGGAATAAAATGAACATTTACATTTATTCCCTTACTCATGAGCCAATCGATGATTTGATCCCTGTCTATTTCGACAATATTTTTTATTCTCAAGGGGAATAAATGATACGACGATTCTCTCCCCATTTCCTTTAAACAGGGTGCAATAAACCAATCAAAAAGCTTGAACTTATCGCAATATTTTTCTGCGATTTTCCTTCTTAAGGGCAGCAAAATATCCGAATACTGCCTGATTTGGGCTAATCCAATAGCTGCGCATATATCCGGCATATTAGATTTTAAACCTTTGAAGATTATATCATATCTCCAGTTAGCTCCCATCGATTTTGCAAAAGCATCTTTTGTTTGTCCGTTCAGGGAAAACATCTTTAAAAAGCTGTATTCTTCATTATTGTCAAATACCTCGGGTAAATTGAGACAAATGCATCCTCCTTCCGCCGTAGTGATGTTCTTAACTGCGTGAAAAGAAAATATGGTTATATCGGCTTTTTGTGCAGAAGGAAGTTCTCCATAAACTGCACCAATCGAATGAGCAGCATCTGAAATCAACAATATACGGTCCAATAAAATCTGTTTTTCTGATTCAGGATTAAACAAGTGTCGCACATCCGGATCTTTAATTGCTGCATTGATAGCATCATAATTACAGGGCCATCCGGCAATATCTACAGCAATAATTGCTTTAGTTTTACGGGTAATGGCCTTTTTGATTTCTGCAGGATCGATAGTGAAATCATCCAGAATATCGACCATTACCGGCCTGGCACCACAATGCAATACACAAAGGGCAGTTGCACAATAGGAATAGGCAGGAATAATAACTTCGTCACCTTCCTTGACATCAAACCATTTTAACATCATTATTGCTCCTGATGTCCATGAATTAACACATACAGAAGCTTTTGAACCAGTTAATATAAGCATTTCCTGTTCCAGAGCTTTAACTTTTGGGCCGGAAGTGACCCACTTGGAATTCAGGGTGTCTATTACCTGATCAATTACAGATTGATCTATAAACGGGGGAGAAAATGGAATATTCATAACGGAATGAATTAGTTGAAATATTTTAACCTGATTATATCCTTTTTAAGATTTAAGAATTATAGCTAAAGTCCTGAGGATAAAGCCAATAGTGGATTTCACAGTAATTTTAAAATGAAAACTTAAGCTTTGGGGGAAAGAATTAATTTTTCCCATTGGGAAGATATTTCATCAAGAGAATTAGTTCTATTAATCAGCTTTGCATTAGCAGCCAGTTTATCCCTTAACTGGGGATTTTCCAGGACTGAATTAATCGCCTGAGAGAGTTTTACGATATTCCCGTCTTCTACCAATAAACCATTGCTTTGATCCTGAATGATCTCCGATGGTCCGAACTCACAGTCCATGGCGATGCAGGTACAACCCATGCTCATGGCTTCAATTAATGCATTTGGAGAGCCTTCATTTCGGGATGGAAGAACAAACATTTCAGCCTGGGAATAATAATCCTGCAAATTCTGCTTCAGGCCTAATAATTTCACATTGTCACTCAGTTTCAGTGATTGAATCTGCTGATTTAAGGCTTCGTACTCCTTCCCTTCACCTGCGATAAGAAGATCTGTTTCCTTATTTTTCGAGATCGCATATGCAGCGATCAGCTGATCAAATCCTTTTTCATAGGAAAGACGGCCAACACCCAATATAAATTTTCGATTGTTAACTTTCAATCCCGTCAGACTATCAAAATGACTCACCGGGTTATTTATAATCCTGTAATTAGTTAATTCTTTAAAACCTTTAATCTCTCTCAGGCAATTCTCTATACCTTTTACGGGTAGAACAATTGAATCCGCTTTTGCATAAATGAAAGTAGATAACCACTTTAAAAAGCCTCTTTGCCTCTTAATGGTATGATCCGGAGTGGTTCTTTCTGAGACTATAAAATTGGTATTTGTTATTAAACAGGTCAATCCAGTCCAAAGATTGGCTGTAGTCATAAACGAGACCACACATCGTGGTTTAATTCTATAAAGCAAATACCCTAACTTAAAGAAAATGCTTGCTGCATAATAAATACGGAAATAAATATTGTCAGCTTTCCGCCTTACCAGGTATACTATTTTTAAATCATCCGGAATTTTGAATACAGCTTCTGCATAATTAAGGCAAACTAAAGTAACCGGGTATTTACGTTCATAAAATTTGGCTGCCAGGGTACTGATTACACGTTCAGCGCCCCCAGCCTGAAGTGTATTTATTACAAAAAATATTCCGCCATCCATTTTTCATTTATTAAAGGGAAAGAATTGATCAAGCCAGAGTAAGCAAGGTATTTATTGCTTTATCGATATTTAAATTTCTTAAATCAAACAGGAGAAATTCTTTAATGTAAATATTGAGCAGTTTCTTTCTATACACAGAGGAATATTCAAAATTATTGATCATGATATTGAAATCACTAATCATACGGCGCTTCCGGAGTTTTGCATCGATCATACTCCACACTCCATTCCGATGCAGGCGATACACCGACATCACCTCAGGCAAGACATAAATTTTGCCATTTTGCCTGGCCAGGGCATATAATTTTAAAAATGTATCCGCACCAAAGGTTTTATGGTACCATTCCTGACTGCTGATTTGATTTATCGCCTCTTTGTTTTGCAGCATTAAGGAACAAATCCTTGTTTCTTCCTTTTTTCCAATTAGAATATCCTCATACGCGAATTCCAGTCCTACGGGCTCCGGGTGAACATAAACCACTTCACCGTCTTCATCAATTACCCTGCTATAATGACAACAAATCACACTGTCCTCATGGCACTCCATAAAATCAACCTGCTTTTGTAATTTTAAAGGATCCACCCAATAATCATCTCCATCACACATCGCAATGTATTTACCTTTAGCCTGATCAAATATCCTTACCTGATTTTTAATACTCCCCACATTCACCTCATCTGTAACCATACGAATTCTTCCAGGATATTTTAAACAATAATCCTGAACTATATTTCTGGTATTATCAGTAGAGCAATCTTCTCCAACTAAAATCTCGAAATTGAAATTGGTTTTTTGCATCAGAAAACCTTCCAATGCCTCTGCGATGTACTTTCCGTGATTGTAGGTAACGCAGCAAATGCTTACCATGGTTTCAGGTTTATTCATAGGAAATAAAAATTTATGAAGTCAAAAACAAAAATCTTCGTAATGGATTTTCGGGGTTGGGGATTTTGAGGGCGTCAGTTGGATATAACATTATTTAACATGCTCGCAATTTCCTCATCTATTTTTACAGGAACATGGTTTTCGTAATTCTGAGTCCTCAAAATTATCCTTGAAATGAAATCAAGATCAGCGAAAGTCAGCGTATGGTAAAGAGGCAGGCACATAACCCGTTCCACAATTGAATCGCATACCGGCAGATCCATTTTCTCTACATAAGGCAAAGAAGACAAGGAAGGATAAAAATATCTTCTGCAAAAGATTTTTTCACTTTCCAAGGCGGATAAACAGGATTGCATCAGTTCGCTGGAATCGAATAGTACGGGAAAATAGGCATAATTGGATTCGAAGTCATCTGTATGTTTAGGAAAGCGGGCTTTTACACCGGCCAGTTTTTCTTTATAATGAAGGGATAATAACTTTCGCTGTTTCAATATTTCATCAACGTACTTCAGGTTGCATAAACCCATAGCGGCATGAAACTCACAATTTTTTCCATTGATGCCCAACTCGGCAAAGTCCCCGGGACCATCATGGCCGAAGTTTCTCATAAATGCCATTTTTTTAAGCAATTCAGGATCCTTTGTAAATACCGCCCCTCCTTCTATGCTGTGAAAAAGTTTTGTGGCATGAAAGCTTGTGGTGCTTATATCTCCGAATTCGAAAACAGATCTGGTTTTATACCTTGAACCAAAACAATGCGCCGCATCGAATATAACTTTCAGATTATGCTTCGCCGCAATAGTCTCTATCCTGTCAATATCGCAGGGATTACCATATACATGTGTGGCTAGTATTGCCGAAGTCTGAGGTGTTATAACAGATTCGATCTTTTCAGGATCCATATTAAAGGTTTCCGGATCAATATCAGTAAAAACGGGCTTGCACCCCTCCCAAACTATGCTGCTGGTAGTAGCAACGAAAGAAAAAGGGGTCGTTATGATTTCCCCCTTTAACCCTAAGGCCTTTATAGCTATTTGAAGGGCTACGGTCCCGTTTGAAACATACAGCAGATGCTTCAGATCGAGGTATTCCTTAAGCTTAAGTTCAAGTTCATTAACCAATGGGCCATTATTGGTAAGCCATTGGCGCTCCCAGATGCTACGTATATAGTCATCATATTCTTTTGGTTTCGGGAGAAAGGGTTTAGTAACTGGTATCATCGTTTTAAGACTAAATGTTTAAAATCATACATGGCATTAAACTGCATAAGGTGACTTAGGCCCAGGTAAAAAGTAAAGAAGAAAAGGAAATCGAGTGTTAACCGACCGAAATCGGAGAAGTGGAATGCCTGGAAAAGGAAGGCGTCAAAAAAATAACATATTAAACCAGTAACAGCAGATAAGGTAATTTCGGGTAATATATCAGTTAACTGTTCCTTAACGGGATAATTAATAAGTTCGCCGCTGTATATTGAATTTATATAAAATGTTATCACGTTAAAAAATAGCTGAAAGTAGAGTAAACCATATATCCCAAAAGGGATTACCGAAATAATGCCCAGGATACTTAAAGCTTTTTTAAGAAATTCCAGCTTTAAAAACAGATCACTCCTGCCTTTAACTTTTAAAATATTGAGATTATATACATGCAGGGGATAAAAAATCCCCGAGAGGCATAAAATTTGAAAATACGGAACAGCGGGAAGCCATTTTTCAGTAAGGATAAATCTGAAAAGGGGCTCGCCTACCACCGTTAAGAAAACTAAAATTGAGGTGTTCCAGAAGATCACCTGCTGCATTAGTTTTTTATAGACCATCTTTAATCTGACGTTATCTTCAGATATGGATGCAAATACCGGATAGGTCACTTTATTTATTGCCGAAGAAATATTTCCGGTCGGTAACTGGCTTATAGAATCTGCCCTGGAATAATAACCCAGTTGCGTTGCTGAATAATACTTCCCGATAATCAGGACATATATATTTTTATAAATTACATCGAGTAAACCGGACAAAGTCATTTTATATCCGAAATTGAAATGTTTTTTAAAACATACGGAATCAAATAAAAAGGCAGGTCTCCATCCCGAATATACCCAGTGAAAAATAGTTGTAAGTAAGGATTGAAGTATATTCATCCAGACAAGACTCCATACCCCATATCCGTTAAGGGCCATTATAATTCCTAATAAGCCGCCGGCTAGGACTGAAGGAACCTGAATAATTGCCTGAGTTCTGAAATTCATGACCTTAACCAGTCTTACATTTTGAATTTCATAAAAGGCATTCAGTATAAAAACTATGGAGTAGACCCTAATTATATCAGTTAATGCTTCTTGTCTGTAAAAGTCGGCTATGAATGGGGCTAAAAAAAAAACGATAAAATAGATTACTACGCTACCTGCGAGATTAAAAAAAAATACAGTTGAATAGTCTTTTTGACTTGCCGAACTGGTTCTGATTAAGGAGGAAGAAAGCCCGCTATCCATCAATAGACTTCCAACCGCAATAAATACCGATAGCATGGCAATTAATCCGAATTCTGACGGAGCAAGAATTCTGGCCAGAACTATTGTAATAAAAAAACTGATCAGCTGGACACCAAATTGCTGGCTAAAAGCCCAGGCTAATCCGTTTAATGTTTTCTTCCCTAAACTCATACTTTATTCTTAATACGGAGTGTATTCATCATCAGAAAACCATCGGAACACTAACTTAAAACACCTTTATCCCTGGCTTTAAAAAAGCTTAAAGCGAAACAGTTAAGGTATCTGATAAACAAGGAAAGTTAAGGGAGGGCTGGCGCTTATGAAGCGTTTCTAAAAGGAACATTTAATAGATTCCGGATGCCGAATTTTAGTCTTACCTGCATTGATTTTTCCACGATTTTCACCACTAACCACGCCAGGCCGATCATGGTTAAAATACTCAGGATGATCACCAAAATTTCGCTGGATATATATACTTTCAATATATTCATTAAGTAAAATCCTAAATTCTGATGAAGAAGATATAAGGGATAAGAGACATATCCCAAAAATAATAAGGGCGGAAAATTTAAAATCCGTAGTTTATCATAAATAAACAAATAAAACAGTGCAAAAATTCCGGTAAACACATACAGGCTGGCAGGTAGGTTATTGATCCATACAGCGATTATTAAACATAGGGCAATTAGCAAGTGGATAATCGCATCACTCTTATTAAATCTCAATTCATAAAAGAGCATTCCCGAAAGGAAAAACATTCCATATTTTAAGTTGAGGAAGTAAGCACCGAAAGGAAGCAGACCCATTTGATTTAAAACCATCAGAGCCAGCCAGATGACTGCAACAATTTTAGTTTTAGGTAAGCATCCTATTGCATAAATGAAAGCAACGAAACCATAGAAAAATAATTCAGGCAATAACGACCAGTAGGCACCATCTATATCCGGAACTTCAAAAACACCCTGTATCATTGTAATATTAATCAGCAGCTGAGTAAAAGTGATTTTGTTCATCTCACCACTCTTCAGCAAAAAAGTAAAAACTACAGTGAGAATTAAGCATATCCAATAGGTTGGAAATAATCTGACAAACCTTTTAATTGCAAATTCTCTTACATCCTTTACCTTGTGTAACGTCATAAAAATTACAAATCCACTGATAACAAAAAATAGTTCAACTCCGTAATGACCATAGATCCAGTCGAATTCAACAGGATATTTATGATGATAAAGCTCCCTGTATCGTGTAGTGTAATGAAATAACACTACATTTAAAGCCGCAAATCCTCTTAAAGTATCAAGTTCTTTTAGCCTTAACATTTGATTTGATATTTACCCTAATGTATGAGGCAACCGGTTAATTTATTTTCGCGTAACATTCACAATATCATGGTATTGGTTGCGGAAAAAGATCAAAACCGAGGTTACAATCGAATATCCGCAAGCCCGTTAGGCAAAGAATTTTTAATGTCATAAACCACGGTATTTGATTTGCACATCTTAGACAGATCCATGTCTTTAAATTGCTTATGTGCAACAGCCAGAAGAATCGCATCATACACTTTCTTCTTCGACTCCCCGTTCTGGCATATAACCCCGTAGGTAGCATGTACCTGTACAGGATCTGCCTGGGGATCATGAATAGTTACATTTATCTTGTATTCCTCCAGTCGTCTGACGATATCTATCACTTTGGTATTTCTTACATCGGGGCAATTCTCTTTAAATGTAAACCCAAGAATGAGTACCTCGCTGTTTCCGATATGGGTCCCTCTGGCAAGCATAGCCTTTACGAGCTGCTCAGCCACATATGCTCCCATTCCGTCGTTTACCCTGCGTCCCGCCAATATAATTTCAGGGTGATATCCTACTTCCTGAGCCTTTTGAGCTAGATAGTAGGGATCCACTCCTATACAATGCCCGCCTACAAGACCCGGTTTAAAATTTAGAAAATTCCATTTTGTACCGGCTGCATCCAATACCTGATTGGTATCTATGCCTAATTTATTGAAAATCATTGCCAGTTCATTAACAAAGGCAATATTGATATCCCGCTGGGCATTTTCAATAACTTTTGCAGCTTCGGCAATTTTGATCGAGGCCGCCTTGTGCGTACCGGCAACAATAATTGATCGGTACAGGAAGTCGACAAATTCTGCCGTTTCAGGCGTAGAACCTGACGTGATTTTATGAATTTTCGTTACGGAATGTTCTTTATCACCCGGGTTGATGCGCTCTGGCGAATAGCCGGCAAAAAAATCAATGTTATAGGTTAATCCGGAGCCCTTTTCAAGCGCAGGTACACATTCATCTTCTGTTACACCCGGATAAACGGTTGATTCATAAATTACTGTATCCCCCTTTTTCAATAACTTCGAAATCATTCTGCTTACCTTAAGCAGTGGACCCAGATCTGGCCGGTTATGTTTATCCACAGGCGTTGGGACGGTTATAATGAAAACATTGCAGGATCGTATCTGTGCAATATGAGAAGTGATATAAAGGCCTTTGGGAAGAGTACAATCAGTAATGAGAACTTTTTTAAGACCTTCTTCTTCTATTTCACCTGTATGATCAAGTCCTAAATTGAGTTGATGTACACGTTCTTCATTCAGATCAAAACCAATTACCTTATAATACCGCGCAAACTCTGCTGCCAATGGAAGCCCAACATACCCCAATCCTACAACAGCAATATTGGTATTTTCAACTTTGTGGTTTTTCATTATGATATAAGTGAGAGTTCAGATATTGGCATTCGAGTTACCAGGGCACATTCCAGATGATCAAAAACCATTAAAACTGTTTTACCGCTGACTTTAATAATACTTCCCTCCTGTCTGGCAAGAAGTCCTTTTTTGATTGCCACCCTGTCACCTACTGAAAGATCTTTTAGGCTGACTACTTCAGCATCAGGGTTGCTGATCAATATATTTTTTATGTTTTCAATCTCCGTATCACGGATCACAGCCGGCCGGCCCAGGTAATAAATAAAATTTATCACTCCATAGGTTTTTCTTACGGCCAGCTCCTCCTTTAAATTAATATATACAAATACATAAGAGCTGAATAATGGCAATTCCACAGTTTTTACCCGGTCAGCCCACTGGTTTTTAACAATTTTTAAAGGGCACAGGGAAGTTATACCCTGCTGCTTTAACATCATGTCAACTTTTTTCTCCCATCTCGCCCGGGTATAAATCACATACCAGCTTCTGTTGCTTAGTGACCGGGGTTTTATTTCGTTTTCCATAAGTTACATATATATGAATGACCTGACCAATGAGGCCCGGATACAGCTTCGCTAACTCACTTACATGATTATTTTTTGAACAAATTGCTTTTTGAGTTTTCTGGTTTTTATGAGAATTATTCATAAAAACTAATTGGTCTTGCGCAGCACTAAACTTCTTTTTGTGCTAAAAAAACAGGGAATAATCTAAACGGGAAGCTGGTTTATTTATATTGAAATACTCTACAGACAAAGATTTTTTGAAATTTATAATTCTGATGATCAGGTAGCGGCATAAGCATTCCCATATCCGTAAGAACGCATATTTTGTTTCTTGGCATCGTTAAATACGATCATGAGGTTTTTAAGCTTATTGTATTTACATATGTCATCTAAAACGCTCAGTTGTATCCGTTCAGTAAAATTGTATCTCACAAGGTAAATACTGGCATCAGCATAAGGTGCCAGGCTAAAAGCATCCGCCACCTGGCCTACAGGGGATGTATCTAAAATAATATAATCGAATTTTTGTCTAAGCTGGTCTAATAAAAGTTCTATTCTTTCGGAAACCAACAGATCAGTAGGATCATCCGGCAACCTCCCGCAGCCTATTACGGATAAATTGGGTGATACCCCCGATGGCTTTATGATCTCATCTATCTCCATGTTTTCATCTCCAAGGTAATCGGCAAGACCTTTATCATACTTCATATTAATACCCTTGATTAAGTCAGGTTTACGCAAATCAAATTCTACAATCACCACCTTTTTCTGAACCATAGACAGGGTAATACCTAAATTAATGCTGAAGAATGTTTTCCCCTCACCTTTCATCCCGGAAGTGACCAGCAGGATCTGGCTCATTGAATTATTGATAATATAACCGAGATTGGATTGTATATACCTGAAGAGTTCCGATATAGTTGTCCGGCTCCCTCTTTTCATAACCACAGTCTGATTTTCTTCCTTATGACTTAACTCCCCCAATATCCGGGTGTTTCCAAGCAATTGAACATCAGTGATATCCTGCACTTTAGTATTTAACTTATCCCTACCAAAGAAGAATGCCAGAGGCAGGAAAATTCCTCCAAACAAGGAACCCAAATAGATCAATGCTTCACGGGGCTTTGAGGGAGTAGTATTATAAGCCGGCTCATCAATAATCTGGGACGTCGGGATTGTTGCAGATAATGATAAGGCAGTTTCTTCACGTTTCTGCAGGAGATAATGATATATTCCGGATTTCACGCTTTGATCTCTGGTAAGTTGTAACAAACCTCTTTCTACAACCGGAACATTCCTTACTTTAGATTCATACTGGTTAGATTTAGCTAACAGGTTATTCCTTTCTAAGGATAATCCTTTTTTAACATTTCTTATTATTTCCTGAAGATTAGACTTCAACCCTGCCAGTTGTTCATTAATATTTATAATCAGCGGATTATCCGGGTTATTATTTCTCAGCAAGCGCTGTCTTTCAACTTGCAGATCATTATATTTATTGATCAGGTTGCTTAAGGTTATATCTTTAATGCCAAGAGTACTTGGTACCAGTTGATATTGGCCATCATCAGGCTGGCTAAGATAATCTTCCAAAGCCCGTATAAGGTCGAGCTGAATCTGCGATAATGACAGATCCTGGTCATAGCTTCCGGAGGTTCTTAAGTTAAGCTCAGCATCTGAGTTAATATCAGTAATCCTGTTATATTGCTTATAATTTTCAACCCCCTGCTCAACTGTAGAAAGTTCATCAGTAAGGTCTTCCAGACGTTTATCTATAAAGCGGATAGTATTTCTTGCCACCAGATTTTTGGAATTCAAATTCTCCTCATTATATGTTTCAATGAGTTTGTTTAAGATGTCTACACCTCTTTGAGGAATGGCATCCAGAAGGGTTAATGACACCGTGTTTGCGTCTTTAACAATCGGCAATATTTTAAGAGCCGATAAGCTATAGCTTTCCGCCATCTTATATAAGTCTCTGAAACTAATACTTATCGCGGGAAAATTTGGATCAAAAGCAGGGCCCTTCCTCACTTTAATTGAATATCCAGGACCCTTGATGGTTTGATTAAACCGGTACAATACATTATTACCTTTATTATGAAGAACAAAGGTTTCATTATCCCTAATCTGCAATTTCAGTTTTTGGGAATAAGCCAAACCAGATAAATTATTAACAATAACCTGTACTGGCAGCGTATTAGCGTAGAGTTCCTTCTCATTGAACCTTCCCTCAAGGGCATATTTGGTTTCCAGCGCCAGGTCTTTCAAGGTAGCATGGATCAGATCTCTTGATCTGAGAACTTCCATTTCATTGTCAACTGTTTTTGCCCCCTGGAACATATTCAGATCACTGAAAGCCGTTCCTTTTAAAATCCCGTCACCCTTAAAATCGCTTTGAATTAATAAGGTCCCGGTAACTTTATAAAGACGTGTTGCATTAAGCAAATAAAAATGTGCAGCACCCAAACAGATAATCGCTGACAATGCAAAAACATACCAGTACCTGAGATATTTCGTCCAGGATTCATTTGAATCCTCGTTTGATGATGCGGACGATTTAGTATATAAAGCCATGATAATAATTTTATTGTTTAAGGAATTTTATCTGGATAGCAAGGTTGTAGCTAACACTGCCACTGCCGAGATGCTGGCTACTACAAGCGGCATAAGGCGGTTGTTTGGATTGAACTCCAAAGCTTTGGCCTTATCAGGTTCGACATAGATGACATCATTCTGCTTGAGATAGAAGTAGGGAGAATTAAGGATATCCCGGTTATTGAGATTAAGGCGGACAATGGACCGTCTTCCTTCCATTTCCCTTATAATGAGTATATTTTCTCTTTTCCCATAGGCAGTCAAATCTCCCGCCATTCCGAGCGCTTCCAATAAATTCACCTGCTCGTTAGGGATATTAAATGTAGAAGGGTGATTCACTTCACCAATAACCGTAATTCTAAAATTCATGAATTGAATATTGGCGATTGGGTTTTTAACATAATTAGTTAAGCTCTTTACTATCTTTTGCTGAGCTTCTTCAATGGTTAAATCTTTTAAATAAACTTTCCCAACTACAGGCAAATTGATATTGCCTTCTTTATCCACACGGTATCCTTCTCTTTCAAAATAACCACTCTTATTTAGGTTATTAGAATTTGAGGAAAATAAGAGATTCGATTCTACACTTGGTGTGTTGATCGTAACGCTTAATACATCACTGGATTGAATTTTGGGTTCGGTTTCGGCAGTAATTATCTGACTATCTCCAGATTTGCTTTCTAAATCACTGAAATATACTAGGTTTCGGTTTGGGGTACATGATGCGCTTAAAAAAATTAAGCAGAAAGAACAAAAAACATTTAATACTCTCATAATATTTCTATTTATTTAAAAAATAAAACCCTTATTATTTAATTCTGATTTAAATGTATATACTTCTAATTGGAAAAAGTTGGGTTTAAGATGGTTGTAAACCTAATTGTGAAGTTTTTACAGGGTTTTATACAGCAGTGTGAAAGACATTATACAGCTCCTGATTCCTTGAGAATTCTGTCGATGGTTATATGCCGTTATTTCTGTCCTTCCATGCCCTTTCCAGATTAACCGGAAGTGAAAAAACAGTACCCCTAAATGGAAACATTTATAATAAACTCCTGGAACTTATGAGGGCATCTGATTAATTTTCAACCTAAAAGAACAAGAACAATGGGCAATGAGCAAATGTTATAGAATAGGCCATTAGCTATAAAATAATCCTGATCGACCTTATTAGGCTCTTTAGTGATAAATCAGATTTATGCTAAGTCATTCTATCATGGAAAACAGAAACTCTAATCATCGCATAAGTTTCATCATATCTTTTATACTCTTAGCCTGCATAATTCTGCCTTCATGTTCCAAAACAATAAGATTTACCAAATCAGAATTTATTCCTGAAGCACGCGGATATGTGAAAATCGGGAAAGTGAAAGACAAAAAATTCTCCATACGTTTAAGAGTTCGGAATTTGCCAGGCCCTCAAAAACTGCAGCCCGCAAAATCAATGTATGTGGTCTGGATGGATACAGAAAACGAGGGAGTGAAAAATATCGGACAGCTAGTCAATTCACCGGGGCTTCCTTCAAATGCGCAAGAAATTACCCTAAAGATGATTTCCTCTGTTGAGCCTATTGGATTCCTAATCACAGCAGAAGATAGTCCAATCGGGGAATATCCGGGGACGCAGGTTGTACTCAGAACCCGGCCTTTAAAGTGAAATTTAATCCTAATTCTAAAGTCCTTAGCCATAGATGGTCATCCATAAAAAACATTAGATTATTTTTCTGATATTTAAAGCATGATTAAACATGTTTTTAAGTCTTTATTTTTCATTCTATTATCATTCTATTCACAATATGGTTTCAGTCAGGCTGCCAAAGCCGAGAATGAAATCCAGGATATTATGAAAAGACTTGATGTCACAGGCCTTGCTGTAGCAGTTGTTAAGAACGGTAATATTATATATACCAATTCTTTTGGCAAGAAGAATATTGAAGCTAATTTGCCTTTAGGCGGGGAAGATATCTTTAGAATTGCATCCATATCCAAATCATTTTCTGCAACCTCTATTATGCAGCTTATCGAGAACAAAAAACTGTCGTTGAATGATGATTTCAGTAATCTGGTGGGTTTCAAAGTAAGAAATCCAAAATTCCCGCAAACTGTTATCACTCTCAAAATGGTACTTTCTCATACTTCGAGCATTAATGACAGTCAGGGTTATTTCAACCTTGATATTATCAACCCAGAAAAAAACAAGGATTGGGCTAAATGCTATAAGGATTATGAGCCGGGCACAAACTATGAATACTGCAATCTGAATTACAATATGGTGGGTGCAGTTATAGAAAAAATCTCTGGAGAAAGATTCGACAATTATGTAAAAAACCATATATTAACTCCGCTGGGGCTTTACGGCGGATATAATATCAGTTCACTGGACAGCACCCGATTTGTAACGCTTTATGCTTACAATTCAGATTCAAAATCATTCACGGCCTCCCCATCTGCCTATACATCAAGGAACGCGGATATAGATAATTATAAAATGGGGTACAGCACTCCAATGTTTTCTCCAACTGGGGGAATGAAAATTTCTGCTGCTGACCTTGCAAAATATATGACCATGCACATGAACTATGGAAAATATAAATGGGTTCGGATCATATCAAGAAAAAGTTCAAAGCTTATGCAGACGAAAATCGCAAATGAAGAAGATTATGGTCTTGCTATCCGGGGGGCTGACAGTTTAATTCCGGGCAAAGCTTTGAAAGGACATACGGGCTCTGCCTATGGTCTTTACAGTGCTATGTTTTTTGATCCTAAAGAAAAATTCGGTATCGTAGTGATCACTAATGGATGCAATCCGGTTTATAAAAATGATTTTAATGAAGTAATTGCTTCCACTATCAATAGTCTGTATAATAACCTGATAGATCATTGATACTGAAAAGTAAGGATCATGCAGGTTTTTTGGAGGCAGGCCCTGGGTAGCGTTATAACCATCCAATTATTCAGTTTCCACTTTTGGGGGCTCGATATCCCGGTCTATATTCCTGTTATGATGGCGTACATGAACATTTGATAATGGCTCATCAGGATCTTTCAGATATTTATCAGTAAGCTCTTTATCCTCCTCATTGCTTGTAACTGCAAAGGCCTCTTTAAGACCAGAACTTTCTCTTCCGGAACCCGAAGGCCGTCCTTTTGGGGGAATATACTTCCCGCTCTTATTCTTTCCCATATCAGAAGTTTTAGTGTTACCAATCAATCCTTTTGAATAACATCCGTCAATGGAATCTGATTTGAAAATCTGAAAAAAGATGGCTTAAAATGGGTTGCTGTTGGAGGATTAATTTATTGATTTTTAATATAAAGATCCTTCCAGTTTTGCTGAGCCTGCTTATCCATAAATGTCCAGGCAAGCAGCCGGCTGATCTTATGTCCCTGGGCCATATCAATGGTTCGTACCTCTGCAGCACCAACAAGTTTTAGTTTATGCAGACAGCCCGGCAGGGTTTCCTTTTTTGAGATCAGGGAAGTAAACCACAGGCAGGTTTTTGAGAAATGGACACTTTCCTCGATCATTTGACGAACGAAACGCTCTTCCCCTCCTTCACACCAAAGCTCTGCATTCATTCCGCCGAAATTCAAAATATCTGTATTTGGTTTTTTACCAAGTTGTTTCCATTTACGCTCAGCGCCGGCTGCCGCTTCCTTTGCAGAGTTATGAAAAGGTGGGTTACACATAGTAAGAGCAAAGGTTTCCCCCGGGTAAATAGCACCCTCCAGGATATGAGAGCTGGATTTTTGCTTTCTGATCCTGATAGCCTTGGACAGGGAATTAGCTTCCACAATATTTTCCGCAAACCGGTATGCAAATGGATCAATTTCAGAACCTACAAATGTCCAGCCGTATTCTTTAACACCGATCAGGGGATAAATACAGTTTGCTCCAACTCCGATATCAAGCACTTTAACAGATTTCCCACGGGGAATTTCGCCCTCCGGCCCAGCCAGAAGGTCAGCAATATAATGCACATGGTCTGCCCTACCGGGAACGGGGGGACATAAATAACCTGCTGGTATATCCCAATGTTTTATCCCGTAAAAGTGAGCCAGCAAAGCTTTGTTCAGAGTTTTTACAGCTTCAGAATTCTGAAAATCAACGGTTAATTCATTAAAGTCATTGAGAAGCACGAACGGGGAAAGTTCGGGACAGGATTTAACCAGTTCCGAAAAATCATAGCGGCTCCTATGCTTGTTCCGTGCATGCAATATATTTTTTTCTTCAGGAACAGATAAAGATTTTGAAGGCATAAAAAGCGTATTATTCTACTAAGCTAGGCATTTTTATTGCTCTACAGGCTGAATTTTGCCGACGGGGAGAATCCTCAATCTCTTAGAAGACTTCTGATATTCATTTGTTCGCCAAATAAAACAAGAATGTCATTCTCTAACATAACCGTCTGTGAAGTTGCAATACCGGTGGCCTCTTTTAAAAGATTTCTTTCACCTTCCGATCCCTGTTGTCTGATAAGGGTTAAAACCAGCACCTGGTAGGAATTGATGAAATCTGCTTTTCCAATCGTCATTCCCACATATTTTTTTGGAACCACTCCTTCAACAATACTGTACTTTTCTGAAATCTTAAATGAATCAATAACCTCTTCAAGATCCAGCCTGATTGCCAGCCGCTCAGCAGATTCCTCCTCCGGAAGCACAAATTCCAGAACAGCCATTGCGTTAAGAACCGTTTTCTGAAGATCAGACACGATCCTTCCTATGATTCTCTTCACATTTAACTGCTTCAAAAGTGCAGATGTAAGCAATGAGGCCGACTCGTCCTCACCAATAGCAACGATCACTGCAGTTGCATCCTTTAATGGAAGTGAACTTACAGCATCGCGGTCGGTTGTATCCATACAAATGGTATGAGTAATATCATTTTTATACTGCTCAACCTTAACCATCCTATTATCCACGCCTATCACTTCATGTCCCATTTCAGTAAGCCGGATAGCAAGTGATTTGCCAAAGCTCCCAAGTCCCATTACTATAAATTTCATAAGCTGTAGATTTAATCGTTGAAATATTGAGCTTGCCTACCCAAGCTGAGACTATGAATTCCTGAGTCGAACTCATGATTTACACAGGGAGAAAACTGCTGATTAAAGGGAGAAGCTGGAGCGGTCTCCGCGGCAGATCTTCTTTTGGGTTGACTTTTTAGCTTCATAACAGTTAATTAATTTTTTAAAATAAAACATGTTCCTTTGGGTATTGGTAACTTCTAGGGTGGACGCTTTTCAATAGCGCGACCAGAAGAGTAATTGTTCCGACCCTTCCCAAGAACATAGTGAATAAGATAAGGATTTTACCGGCATCGCTTAATGAACTGGTAATGCCCAAACTAAGTCCTACTGTACTGTATGCCGAAACACTTTCAAACGCCAAAGCAAGCATGCCTTTATCCGGATCAGTAAGCGATAAAATGAAAATTGCGCATCCCAGCCAAATGAGAGAGAGGGAAATAATTACGAAGGACTTCTTCACAGATTCAATAGAAATTTCTCTTTTAAAGAGATTAATTTCATCATGATTTTTTGCAGAATTAAGAATAGTAAGAACTGCTACTGCTATAGTAGTTGTACGTATTCCACCCCCTGTAGAACCTGGTGAAGCTCCTATCCACATCAGGAGTATAATAATCATGACTGTGGGAAATGTGAGAACACTCATATCTGTAGTATTAAAGCCGGCAGTTCGGGGAGTAGCTCCACCGAAAAATGCAGTTACCGCCTTTCCAAACAGTGTTGGATGGGCAGACAAAGTATTGTTGTATTCCAGTATAAAAACCATTATAAATCCAAACAGGAGTAATATGAAAGTCGTGTAAGCTATAAGCCTGGAATTAAAGGTCATTACCCACACTTTATATTTAATTGGTTTCTTATGCCATATCCTGTCATACAGAAGAATCGCCCATCTTTTGATAAACAATTGCACATTTAAGATAATTGTAAATCCTAATCCGCCAAGTATAAACAGCCCTGCTATTGCTAATTGCATTGGATAATTAAACCTCACTCCTTCGTCATATAAACCAAGTGAAAGAGTAGAAAAACCAGCATTACAAAATGCGGATATGGAATGAAATACAGAGAAGAAGAGCTGGTCAGAAACCCCGTTAAATTGATCACTGTCGGAGGAAATAAATATGAAGATCATCCCGAGAATTTCAAAAAAGAAGGTTAACAACACAATTTTCATCAAAGAATGAATGATTGAACTGACATTTTTATCATTCATCAGTTCAGAAAACATAATCTGATTTTTATATGAAGATTGTCGGGTTATGAGATAGCCAAAAAAACTTGTAAAGGTCATAATTCCTAATCCGCCTAATTGGATTAAAATTATTATAACATACAAACCAAACATGCTCAATTCGGTACTTATGTCAAAAACTACCAGACCTGTTACACAAACCGCACTTGTCGACATAAATAAGGCATCTATGAAGTTAATTTCTGCACCTTTCGAAGCTAAAGGCAGCATGAGAAGCCCGGTTCCCAGTGCAATTAGAAATAAAAAGCTAAGAACAAATAGAATAGTAGGATTTAGATGGTACTTGGTTAAATTCATTTCCCCGACTAATAATCAATACTTGGATCCATAAGGCAAACATACCAAGTTGTATCTTATCCAAGCTTCTTAAATGTGAAAATTTTCAGGGAGCCGCTCATCCAGTTACATACCCAAACTTCCAGCTTTCTTTCATCTTCATAAATATCAGCCCCAACGGGCATGCCATCACTTTTAAGTGTTGCAACCCGGGTAAAGCTATTTTTGTTTATTCTAAATACATCCAGGGTATTACCTCCATAACAGGTAACAAATATAAATTTTTGATTCTTGGATAACACAATGGTTCGGGGTCGTTCATGAGTGGCAGTCTTAAATAAAACTTTGCCGCTTTTACCAGATATGCAGGCCAGCTGAGCCAGGGCATTAAAAGAGATAAATAAGCGACCTGCAGAATCAGCCACGATATGGCGGGGGTTATATGCTGTAGGCAGATTACTTTCTACCTTCCATGTTTTATGGTTGATCACACTGATTGTACGCCCATTCATAATGGTTACGTAGGATTTCTTATTCCTGTTATCAACAGCTATTCCCCTTGGAATACCTTTAACTGAAATACTGGCAATCTTCCGGGCATAAGGCGCCAGCGTATCATTGGCAGCCAACACACTGATCGTTTGTGAATGCCAATTACTAACCAGCAAATTCCTGCCATCAAGGGTTCTGGCGATTACTTTCGGCGTTTTTCCCGTTTTGATTAAGGGGATCATCAGGGTATCGGTAATCAGGCTGTTAAGTCTGGTGATGTAGATCTCCTTATGATTAGGCAATAAGATTTTATTCTTAACTATTGGAAGAGAATCAAGCCTTAAGGCAACAATTCCACCTGCATTATGCAGCGAAACCCATAAAATTTTTCCACCCTCGCTTAAACAGGCCTCAACAGGTTTTTCAGCAAAGGATGGAATAGATTTATTCTGAGCATAATCCCAACCCAAAGCTTCGCTGGGTTTGAACTTTATAACTCTTAATAAGATTTTCGAGACCCTGTCGAATTCAAAAATGCTCATTCCCTCCAGGTTCAGCGCATACAATTTTGTTCCGTCTGAGTTGAACAAAACGGATTTTACCCCGGATTGAGCTTTAATTTCTTCCGTTTTTTCAAATACTAGCCCCGAATAAGGACTGGGAAATACGCTAAAGTCTTTGTTTAGCACCCTTTTGTCCGGGAATACATAAAATCCACTTGCGATAAGAAAACCAGCAATACATAGAATTGTAAACAGAGTTCTTATGTTTTTCATCCGAATTCATAAGCAGGGGAATAATAACTGAACAAGCATGAAGGGGAACTTGTTTTTCAGATGGTCTTCTGGAAATTACTACCGGCCCTGTATTACGAAGGCAATAAGTTCAGGAAAAATCCGAGATTGGTAAAATCCTTAAACTTTTACTAATATCCCGTATTAGATCGATTCTTAGGATCAAAGGCTATATATCCAAAAATAATTTATATACTTTAGCAGGCTTATAAATTTTATCACTGCGTATGTCCAAACAAAAATTTTCTCAGGATCCGGGACAAACTCAGGTTGGCAAATACAGTGTCCGCTTGTCAAATAAAGCTGATATGGGAGTTCACCAGAGTTTTCGGGATGAAGAACCATTTTTCAGACAGGTTTTGGAAAGCCTGGAAGATTGTGCTGTCTTTACTACAGATCTTGAAGGTCATATCAGCAGTTGGAATGCAGGTGCACAGAATCTTCTGGGATATAATGAGGAAGAGATTATTGGCCATTCTGCATCAGAATTATACCTCCCGGCGGACAATAAAAAAAATGTGCTGCGGAAAGAAATGTCAAACGCTAAAAAAACAGGCAGGACTGTAGATGAGCGTTATCATATACGGAAGGACAATTCAATTTTTCTGGTTGGGGGAATGATGTTTGCCCTATATGACGATAAGGGTAAGATCCGGGGTTTCACGAAACTTATGCGTGATATCACGTATAAACAAGTTTATGAAAATACGATCATAAAAGCTAAAGAATACGCAGAAAGCATAGTAGATACTGCCCGCGAGCCCCTGCTTGTATTAAACAAAGATTTCACGGTGAACAGTGCAAACCGTTCCTTCTACAAAACATTTAAGGTTTTGCCGAAAGCAACTATTGGAAAAAGCATTTATACACTCGGGGACGGGCAATGGAATATACCCGCATTAAAGGGCTTGCTTGAAGATATTTTACCGTACAACAGCACATTCAATGATTTTGAGCTGGTGCATAATTTTGAAAAGATCGGCCATAAGACTATGCTTTTAAACGCACGTAAACTCTGGCGTGTAGGAAATGAAACTGAACTCATCCTGCTGGCCATAGAAGATGTGACAGAGAAAAGGCTTGCCGAACAGTTTAAAAATGTATTTATTGGCATCGCAAGTCATGAATTTAAAGGTCCTGTAAGTACGATTAAAGGGTACGCCCAAATCCTGCAAAAAAGAGCTTTGCAGACAAAAGATAAGATGGCGGCAGGCATCCTGCAAAAGATCAATCTTCAGGCAAATAAATTATCAGAAATGATCAGCCATTTACTTGATATTTCCAGAGTTCAATCAGGGAAACTCCAGTTAGAAAAGGATAAATTTGACCTGAATCAGCTTACTGCAGAAATAATCGAAGATCTCCAGGCCGGTTATAAGCACCGGACCATAATACAGCAAGGCAGTTTTGACCAATATATTTTGGCGGATAAATTCCGGATCGGACAGGTATTAACCAACCTCATCAGCAATGCACTTAAATATTCTCCAGAAGGAAGCGATATTGTTGTAAATCTAAAGGAGAACGAAAGCCGAACATTTGGCACTGTCAGTATCCATGATTTTGGAATTGGTATCCCCGATGAAGATCAGCAATACTTGTTCAGAGCTTATGGCAGAGCGAGCAATGTTCATCAGAAAAAAATACCGGGCATAGGTTTGGGTCTATATATTTGCTCTGAGATAGTACGGGAGCACGGCGGAAAAATCTGGTTTGAAAGCAAAACCAATGAAGGTTCTTTATTCCATTTTAGTCTGCCTTTAGAAAAAATAATATCCAAACTTTAATTTTTTTAAATAAAAAAAGAGGCGGAATAATTTCCGCCTCTTTTTTTATTTAACTTTTTCCGCTTATTTCTCAGGGACGATGTCGATAATCACCGTTCTGTTGTAAAAACGTTCTTCAGGAAGATTATTATCAAATGGAGATTTTCCTTCATCCTCACCAAAACTCATGGTCTGGAATTTCACATTCGACTTTCCAGCGCCGGCTAATGAACTTTCAAGCACTTTCTGAGTGTGCAATGACCTGTTATGAGATAGGGTATGATTGTAATCTTCTTCACCAATGATATCTGTATGACCATGTATAACAACAGTTGAACCATTGGTTATAGCAGGGCTGACAACATCCTTCAAAAATGTATCATATGCTTCTATTGATTTTGTTTTATCAAAATCAAACAGGATGCTATAACGCAGGGCTTTCCCCATTGTGTCATCCTGACGGACCAAATGAACTGTACTTTCTTTTTTAACAGGAAGACCATTTTTAGTCTCACCGATCATTGTTACTTTGTAATGTCCTTCCGGGCGGCTTCCTAAAACAGTTTGTCCGGGAACACTTGCCTGATCACGGGTAAACGGACCAAAACGCTTAACCATACCCTGCTCGTCGGCAATTTCTAAAGACCATGTTTTCAATAGGTCAGCAGCTCCGTCAACGTTGAAAAGTATATGACTGTCTAATGGATCCACCTGCACAGCATTTATCTGAACAGGCTTCATCATTCCGCCGCCAACTTCCATTAATAACTCAGCAGAAGAACTTTCGATATCAACACGACGGTCACCCGCACGAAGTAAGACAAGTTCTTTGGTACCACCGGGCTGTTCAGAAGGAATTAGAGGTTTGGTACGTCCATCAGTAGAAATCCTTGATCCATTAATTCCGAATGCATTAACAAGATAAAGTTTGATAGCTTCAGCAAAAGATTTACCTTCTGCCGGGCCTTGTGCCGATGCACCACTTAATGTTATTGTAGCATTAGGATTAGCTCTCAATCGATCACCCATGATATTAAGGATGTTATGGTAGACATTAAGCTGTCTGGCAGAACGTCCGTTCATGGTTTCAGTTTGTGCATTTTGAAGCTGAGCTTCTTTAAAGTCTGACGCCTGATTGGATGTAAGCTGAACATAACGGCTTGGAATTTCAGATGATCCTTCATTGAAGAATACATAATTACGAAGCGGCAAGGTTTCGCTTACCTCACGTTTTGCAGGCACCATTTTCGGTGCACGTACGGAGAAATTAACATCACGAACCGGAACAACCGCAAGTGGTGTTTCCGTAATTGGGCTCGCTTTTCCTTTTCCAAACTTCAGAGCAACACCTGTCCTGATTGTGGCAACATTCCAGCTTTCAATGCTTCTTGGATCTTGTCCGAAATATGGATGAAAAGAAAGAAACGGCGACAGAACAACTTTAGAAGTACTGGCGGGTGAAGATATAAGAAAATCATAACCTGCACCAATCTGACCAGAAATCACATTTTTACGGATCGCACTAAGTTCTGCGTCTGTATTTGGCTGCTTCTCCTGAGTGTATGAAAAATCTTTATTCAGATTGATCCCAAGGCGGGGTCCGGCAAAAAAGTAAAAATTAGAAGTTGGTGAACCTAAACGTAAACTTGGTTCAATAGTTAAATAACTGATATCAGTTTCCAGGGTAGCCGGGCAATTACAAGGCGCAATTACACCGTTAAACTCTCCACCACGACCGTCATA
The DNA here is from genome assembly GCA_036676435.1 of Pedobacter sp. Classification (GTDB taxonomy): domain Bacteria; phylum Bacteroidota; class Bacteroidia; order Sphingobacteriales; family Sphingobacteriaceae; genus Daejeonella. The sequence continues at coordinate 138,246 of JAKFCV010000020.1, forward strand.
ACCTATGTTTAACATACCACCCCAAACTGGTCCGGGACGATATTCCATAAGTAACGATCCATAAGGTGCAATTCCAAATCCTTTGTGAAATGCAGTTGGAACGAACAATGAATTGTTTAATCTTTGGGTTGTTCCGTCATAGAAATTAAAATTCGCAGCACCTGATACTCCGAACCACCACTTCGCCTGCGTTGTCTGCGCCTGAACGGTGGTATGAGCAAGAATTACCATCAGAGAAAAGATGATAAATCGTTGCATTACTTTGTTTATTGATAACATTTGATATCTCCTTTAATATTAGTTTTTATAAATTTTAATTAAATCCCCCTTTTCAGGGGGATTAGTTACAATTAGGGTTGAGTTACAGTACTTGCGTTAAGGGTTACTGCTGTCTGGGCTAATAAGCGTCCATTAACTCTGGCACCTGTATTCAAAGAGATCAGAGTTTTACTCAATATAATTCCGCTGACATCAGCACCTGAACCTAAGGTAGCCTGTCCTGACACTACCCAGAAAATATTCTTGGCTTGTGCACCACCCAGTAAGGTGATTTTAGCATTATTATTAATCGTCAGGTTACCAGCTATCTGGAATACCCATGTATCATTAGGACCACCTGTAAGTGTTACACCTGCATTTGTTACTAAAACGCCTGTACTCCATTTGTAAAGTCCCGGAGGAAGGATCCTTCCACTGATATCACCAGCGTAAAGACCGACAATCGGAGCAGGAGAAGTAAGACCATTTGCTGTAGTAAAGGCTGTTTCCATGTCGCTTACCGCCGTTGTCATTTTGGCCGGAGTTGGAGCTGCATAATCAGCAGCATAAGCTCTTCCTGTCACAATAGGGGTAGTAGAATATGTACCGCTGGAATGCATGATTAAGCCAAAGCCTGTCATTGCAGTTGCAGCCACCGGGCTCACACCTATATCACCTGTAATGTTAGTAACACCTGTTGTAGATATTCCGGTCTTGCTAAGAATTGCAAAATCACCGGCGGTTCCAAGGTTAACCGCTGCTGGACCTACTCCTGCATTCGGAACAAAATTGGCTGTGATATTCTTATTAGCATTCATGGTAACTGTTAAAGGATTTATTGATCCCGTAGCATCTCCGCTCCATGAAGAGAAAGTATATCCGGCAGCCGGTGTTGCTGTAAGAACCACTGTAGATCCACTGCTGTAAGTTGCCTGGTTAGGAACTTTTAGTACTGAACCATTTACTGCGGTTACATTCAGGGTGAACATATTAACAGGTATCTGGGTAAAGTTTGCTACGATCGTTTTATTTCCGTCCATTGTAACTGTTAATGGATTGGTTGTTCCGGTAGCATCCCCACTCCATGAAGAGAAGATATAACCAGGAGCTGGCGTAGCGGTAAGTACCACTGTGCTTCCGTGATTGTATCTGGCCTGATCAGGGTTTTTTGCAACTGTACCATTTGTACCACTAACCGTTAAGGTATAGGTATTTAAGGCAAAATTAGCAACCAGAGCTCTGTTTGCATTCAATGCAAATGTATAGCTAGGGCTTGCAGATAATACAACTCCGCTTGCAAGGTCAGTCCAGTTAGTAAAGGTATAACCCGTGTTCGGTGCAGCTGTAATGGTTACAGAACTTCCTGCGGCGAATGCTCCCTCACCATCTGTTGTTCCACCTGAAGCCGGGCTTGAGGTTAGTAATACTGCAAACTGTGATGCAGGTATTGCTCTGAAATTTGCAACAAAAGTTCTGTTAGCATTTAAGGTAAACTGAATATTTGAGCTTGTTGAAACTCTAACTCCATTTTCTGTCCAATCAACAAAAGTAAATCCTGCGTTAGGTCTTGCTGATACTGTAACACTCGAACCGGCAGCAAATGTACCTCCGCCGATTGTTGTTCCTCCTGCTGGAGGAGAAGATGACAGAACTACAGCAAAATTACCTGCTGGTACTGCCTGGAAATTAGCAATCAAGTTCCGGTTACCAGCCATAGTATACTGATAGCTAGGGCTGTTTGATATTACCGGTCCGTTATCTGTTTCTGTCCAGTTAAGGAAAATGTATCCCGAAGCCGGGGTAGCATTTACCGTAACTACTGATCCCTGGGCGAATGTTCCGCCACCAGTAGCCGTTCCGCCTGTTGATGGGTCTGCCGACACTGTTAGCTGAGGGATAGTGGTAAAGGTCCAAACATAATCAGCAACCATTGCTGTACGCAAGGTATCCTTTGCTCCTGTTGTAATCGTACCCGTATATAGAGTGAATGGCAAAAGAGGAACATCTGGCTTAAAAGTAAACACAGCACCATTGGCTGTTGGCGATACTTTACCAGATATTTGAGTAGTACCCTGCTTAATAATAAATGTAGAATTATTTATAGTTGCCGGATCCATGCTTGTATTAAAAGTTGCTGTAATGAGCTTGCCCAAAACAACATCAACCGCCTTATCCATTGGGTCTGTAGTAACTACAGGGCAAACCCCAACAACTTCACCTTCAAAATCATCTTTCTTACATCCTGCAAGAAAAACAACAAAAAGTACGGCCATATAACATATGGTCTTACTAATTTTTGAATAGCCTGTGCTTTTTCGCATTTGCAGACCATCCGGATTAACAGTAAATTTTTTGTTCATAATCAATTTTTAAATAGCTTTTCAATTAGTGTTTCCCGGAATCTGATTTATACAGAACACAGGACAATACAAACGTAATCACAGAATGGGCGGGGGATGTTATACAACTTCAGATAAAGGTTGCATAATTCACACATTTAAAACAAGCCCTTAAGAACTAAGGGACTTGAAGTGTGAAGGAGTTATACCAGTAACTTTTTTAAATTGATTGGAAAGGTGTGCTACACTGCTGTAATTCAGCTTCCATGAGATCTGGGTTAGGCTCAGCTCATTATAACGTATAAGTTCCTTAGCACGCTGAATCCTTTGACGGATAATATAACCTTCTATGGTAGTATCTTCCAATTCTGAAAATACATTAGCCATATAGGTATAATCAAGATCTAACTTGGCACTCAGGTGATCAGAAAAGTTTGATTTGATTGGAATATCTGTATGGTAAACCATTTCAATAATAACATTCTTAATCCTTTCGACCAGGATACTCTTTTTATTTTCTAATAATTCTAATCCCGCGTCTGATAAAGCCTTTCTGATCTGTTCTATCTGTTCGGAAGTCGGAATTTCTGTGACCACTGCTTTTCCAAGTACTACCTCCCTGCAATGAACGCCAAGCTTTTCAAACTCCTGCTTCACTATCATTATGCAGCGGATGCATACCATGTTTTTTATATAAAGTTTCACGGGTGACTTAAAGCAAAGCAAAGTCCCCGTTTCAGGAATTTTATTAAATTTCCTAATCCTAATATACAATATAAGCTGGTTTTATGAGTTTAACTGCCCTTTCAACACAGCCTTGGCTATATCTGCGGTAATTTAATTTTTTTAAAAAAAAATAAACCTTCTTGGAAATAAATTGTTCTATCTATCCAATATTAAGAATAGCAGCCATTATGCATAGAATAGCAGAAGTTTGTGTAGTTAATCCGCTAAATAATAACATCCCTTACAAATTCTTGAATGGCTATACATCATAAAATATCAATGATCTCTCCTTCTCTGGCATAATCGAGCTCAATATCTGACAGGTTATCCAGCATTTCCGTATCAAAATGGGTAAGCAAGATTTTTTTACACTGAAAGCGGCTCAGATTTTTCTCAATTGCCGTATAATTTAGGTGACCTTTTACTTCCTTTCTATAGAAGCAGCATTCACAAATAAAAAGATCCGCATCACGGGAAAGAGGAATCAGCTCATCTGTCCATGAAGTATCACCGGAATAGCTGATTATTCGTTCATCAATTTCAATTCGGATTCCGTGTGGAAATGATACAACCGTATGGATAACCGGAAATGCAGTTATCCTTATTCCTAAACTAATGATGGGATGATAGGCTTCATAAGTAATGAAATCAATATTCAGCTTTTCAAGAATTAAAGTACCAGGATACAGGATATCAAGTAGCTCTTTAACTTTAGCCCTGCAATGGGGAGGACTTAGGATCTGAAGCGGCTTTTCCTGTCCATAAGTTGAAAGGTATAGTAATATAAAAGGAAGACCACCAAAATGGTCCCCATGAAAATGTGTAAGAACTATTATGTCAAGTTCAGTTAAAGAAACTTCATGCTTTCTAAGTAATGGAAGGGATGATGCACCGCAATCGATAAGTATTTTTACATTACTGCCTTGAAGGTAAAAACAGGTATTCATTTGACCTCCGCTGCCAAAGGCGTCGCCGCAGCCAATAATTTTTACTGTTACAGGTCCCATATAAGGTCTATTCTTTCCGCTTATAAACGATTGATCATTTACTTATTCACTCCATAACAAGCTACTTCATCACTCCTATTCTCTTCCCTTCAAATCCTGGGAACAAAGTGGAATTATCGGGAATTTGCAGATGTTTCTCTGCCACTTCACTGAATATGCTTCTAAAATCTGTTGTAACGGCCAGATCGCGGCCATCTTCCAGATTTTCAATGGCCAATGGTTCTACTTTGCCGTGTACAATTCCTCCATTTACATCATTCCCCAGAATAAAATTACAGGAAGCTCTGCCATGGTCTGTTCCTCCTGTTCCGTTTTGCTTAACAGTACGGCCGAATTCAGTCATTGTCATAACAGTAAGTTCATCATGATAAGCCTCCATGTCATGCCAGAAAGCCATTATACTCTGACTAAGGTCATTCACATTTCTTGCAAAAACACCATTTTCAGTCCCCTGGTTGAAATGGGTATCCCAGCCCCCTGATTCTGCAAATGCCACTTCCAGACCGATATCCATCTTAATCAGTTGTGCTATCTGTTTCAACGAATTTCCCAGGGCGCTATTCGGATAAGCAGCATTATTTGCCGGTTTATAATTTTTGACATCAGTTTTCTGAAGCATTTTTACAGCATCAAAACTTTCTTTACCCGTTTCTTTGAGCAGGCCGGAAGAAGTCTGATCATACAGCTCTTCGAAACTTTTGGATACCTGGTTAGCTGCGCCTGGGTTTCCGCGCATCTGTATAGCAAAATCCTGCAAATTACTGATGGCAACTGATGGTTTATCTCCATAGAATGACCGTGGCATAGATGAAGTAAGGCTGACCGCCTGAAACGGGGTAGCCTCATGACCCATCAGTCCGACAGCCCGGTTCAGCCAGCCGCTTGCTGTACCCTTATTAAAAGGAGTACCTGATTCCATATAATCCTGGGCATCAAAATGTGAGCGGGTAGTATTCGGGGAGCCCATGCCGTGAACTATGGAAAGGCGTTTTTCACGAAACATAGATTCAAAGGCCTGCATGGAAGGATGAAGCCCGAAGTGACCATCCAGGTCAATTAGCGGAGATCCTGCGCCAGCTTTCGCGGCCGACATAAATAAACTTGGACGCGCCGCCTTCAGATAGGGATCAGCAAAAGGAGAAACTGCCATCAGCCCATCCATAGCACCACGCTGAAAAATTGAAACCAGGATCTTTTTTCGTTTGAAAATCTGGGGTGTCTGTACCAGACTCGCAGCTTCAGCAAGAAAGGCCGGGATCCCTCCCATTCCTATTCCAAAGACTGCAAGGCCACCAGCTTTTAAAAATGCTTTTCTTGATATCATAATTATTTACGCTGAAATTCCGGTGATCCTAAAATAATTCCAACAACCTGGGCAAGCATTTGATTTGATCCCGGGATAGCCTGTCCGCTCCTAGCCTGAACACTCTTTGCACTTGGCTTTTCTGAATTTCCATTCAGCATTTGTGCGTCTTCATTGCTCATATTTTGTTTGGGTTGAGGAGGAATATTTTTTAAAGCTGCTTCTTCAATCTTCTTTGTCAGTAAAGGATCATTAAGCAATGGGCTAAGCCGTTTAATTGTGGGATTAAGATCCCGTTCAGGCATGATCAGCTTACTGTATGTGATCAGAGCTGCTTCCGGACTTTCAGGCTCGCGGTTTTTATTCAGAGCTGGAAGATTTATCCGAACTCCCGGAATACGCTGAGATGCCAGCGCCAGCCCAAAATTCATGCGATTTAATAAGGATCCGGTATTGATCCAGTATTGCCCCTTATCCGGAAAACCTGTAGGTGCCTGATAGAAATACATTTTCTGTCCCATTTTATTGATCCAGGTATTAAGCTGAAATGGCTGCCGGATATCAGCATCCAAACTTCGAACAGCACTGATTGCAAGTTCGAATGGCGACTTTGTTTTTTCTCTCAGAGCTTCCCTGGTCCAGAACTCCGGAGATGAAACCATACTAAGAAGGACTTCTTTAATATCCCCGTTCTTCAGTTTAAATGTTTCCGCCATCCGATCGATCAATTGCACTGGTGGATTATCACTAACAAAGCGGGTAGCAATTTTACCTGAGATGAATTTTGCGGCAGAGGGATGATTAGCAAGCATTTTTAAAAGCTCCAATCCTTCATTATAACCCCCGTTTGCAGGAAATTTCCTTCCAAGGACAATCTTTTCGCCCCTGTCATGCCTGTTGGCTGCAAAAAGAAAGTCATTCTCATGTACAAATCCCCGCTTTTTAAGATTGACTTCGCCCGCCTTCTCAAGGCTGTTTTTAATCGCTGAGCCATATCCATTATCCATCGGATAAACAGTCCATCCTGTAAGGATCCTCGCAGCCTGGGTCACATCTGCCTGCGTATAACCACCATCAACTCCAAGAGTATGAAGTTCCATAACCTCACGCGCATAGTTTTCATTCAGACCCTGGTTCTTTCTGTTCTGCTGTACTTTTTGAAGGGCTTTTGACTGAAAGGATGTGGTATCTTTCATGATTGCCTGATCGGTCATTCGCTGGCGCATACCTGCATTTGCCGGCAGAGGTAGACTCTCTGCAATACCGGAACTGCTGAAATTATCAAGATACATAAGCATGGCGGGTGATTTGGCCGTAGCCAGGAGAATATCTTCAAATCTGCCCAGCACATTCGGCCTGATCACATCCCTCTCATAAGCAGGAATAAATTCCGCACAAAGATTTTTTGTTATAGAAACATTAAAATGATTGAACCAAAAATCTGTAAGAAGTTCTTTCAACTGGTTATTCGAATAGGCAGCTCTTAATATTTTTTGATTAATCAATTGCCTGAATAGTTCTGCCTGTGGTTTATAGCCATTTTTTTCCATGTAAGCCTGAAGCTTGGCCCGATAGGCTTTTCTATCATCAGGATTAATCGAATCCTTATGAATCACCCCATCGCGGATAGCCATTCTTAATACCTGCGCATTTTTTGGAAAAATTTTCACCACTTCCTTATTACTCAGATCTATAGCATCATAGCTGCTAAGTCTGCTTTGAAGAGTATCATCGGAAAGTGTCCCGCTAAGCTGCTGCAAAAACCATTTTTCTAACCCGGTTTTGATAACAGCATCCACATCACCTGGTCTGGCACCATACGTAAAACGGCTTAATAGGTGGGCGGCGGCCTGCCGCTCATTCATTCCCGCTTTTTTATATGGAAATATCAAACCATATGGATCTGCCGGGTTAAATGAAGAAAAACTTAGAACTAAAAGGATGCTGATAAAAGGCAGGTAAAAATAATTGAGTATAGTTTTCATCCACTTTCAGATTTATGAACTTATGACTCGATAACAATGAAAAGGATTAAAGGGAACAAATTTTAAAAATCCAAAGTTATTAACTCAGATGCCTCCATTGAAATTCAGGCTCTATTACTCACCCGCCGTTAAAAAACTTATCCAATTCCGGCTTGTTTACCCTAATATTGTAATAAAAACCCTTCTTATGAAAAAATACTTTTTGATTATGCTTAGTGCAACTCTCTTTACTGCTTGTGCGGAAAAGCAAAAAGACTTCGCCGGTATCACTACCGGTATGACAAAAGAAGAAGTCATTAACAAAGTGGGCGAACCTTCAAAAAAGAACAATATTCTGTTAGCAGATTTATGGGTATACGAAAATGCCGACCGGACTATTGTATTCAGGAAGGATACGGTCTATGATATCATTACAAGCGCAGACGCCCGGGTAGATTCAATAAGTGAAGTTCTAAAAGAAACCGGAAAGGATGTTAAGAATAAATTGAAAACTACAGGCGATACGATCGATAGCGCGACCCTGAGGATACGAAATAAAATTATGGGAGATTCGGATTCAACAAAGAATAAATAATGGCCTTATGACTATAAATTCGGTCAATCCACTAAACGGGCAGATCATTCATACATATTCGACCCATACCAGGGAAGAAGCCCAAATTATCATTTCAAAATGCCATAATTCCTGGGGAAGCTGGAGGGATACCTCGCTGCCTGAAAGGGCTGAATATTTTAAAAAGGCTTCCCAATTACTTCTTAATCGGAAAAATGAACTTGCCGCACTTATGGCGCTTGAGATGGGTAAACCACTCAAAGGTGGAATTGCTGAAATTGAAAAATGTGCAGATGTGTGCGATTTCTATGCTGAACATGCTGGCGCATTTTTAAAAGAAGAGATCATTCAGACTGATGCGACAAAAAGCTTTGTAAGTTTTCAGCCACTGGGAGTGATCTTAGCAGTAATGCCATGGAATTTTCCATTCTGGCAGGTTTTCCGATTCCTTGCTCCGGCTATGATGGCGGGAAATTGCGCGGTGCTGAAACATGCCTCAAATGTTTTTGGCTGCGCCCTGGAAATTGAAAAGATCATTCTTGATGCGGGATTTCCGGAACATGTTTTCCGCACGCTATTAATCCCCGGAAGTGAGGTGGAAAGCATTATAGAAAATCCCCTTATCCGGGCTGTAACACTAACGGGAAGTACTGAAGCCGGAAAAAAGGTGGCGGCAAAAGCGGCATCCCTTTTAAAAAAATCTGTACTCGAACTTGGAGGGAGTGACGCATACCTGGTTTTACATGATGCTGATTTAGAACTCGCCGCTGAAACCTGTGTAAACAGCCGGTTAATAAACAGCGGACAAAGCTGCATATCGGCAAAGCGCTTTATTGTTGAAAAATCAGTTGAAAAGGAGTTTACAAGACTATTTGTAGAAAAAATGGGTAACAAAATTATGGGTGATCCTTTTGATGAAAAAACAGATATCGGGCCGCAAGCAAGAACCGACTTGAGAGATCTATTGCACAAACAGGTGGCGAAGAGCATGGATTTGGGAGCAGTTTGCCTTCTGGGAGGTGAAATACCTGATGGTGAACATGCATTTTATCCGCCCACTGTTCTTAGCTCAGTAAAAAAAGGAATGCCGGCTTTTGATGAAGAGCTCTTTGGCCCTGTGGCAGCGATCATTACCGCGGATGATGAAAGGGAAGCAATAGCTATGGCAAATGATTCGATTTTCGGACTTGGGGCTGCAGTTTTTTCCAGGGATATCACCCGGGCTGAGAACATTGCTTTAAACAGTCTGGAGGCTGGCTCCTGCTTTGTAAATGCTCTTGTCAGATCTGATCCGCGTTTGCCTTTTGGAGGAATCAAGCAATCCGGGTACGGGCGTGAACTTGGGATTTATGGAATTAAGGAGTTCGTTAATGTCAAAACCATTTATATCAAATAAATCCGTATAGAGCTTTAAGAGCAATACCCATAAGTAAAGATACCGAAAAGCTCATCAGAGTGCCTATCAATACGTATTCTGTTTTCTTTTGGGTACTATTCTCTTTATCGTTAAAACGCAATACTGATTTTGCTGCAATTAACAGACCGATAGCTGTATACTGATCAATCAGTAAGAAAGTAAAGATCAGAAAACGTTCGAAAAAACCAATCCACATCCCTGCTTTGGCGAGTCCGTCCGTATTTACTCCTGGTTCATTTCGCCACCTCTCGGTTGCAATCCCAATTAAAACACCTAATGGCCATGTTACTATTAAATAACCAGCAATTGTGGCTAATAAATCGTTGTTCTTATACAATTCAACAGAAAAAAATGCCAAATCATTCCAGCGGTTAAACATTCCCAAAAAGATCAGCAATAAGACCAGTATATGAAGTATTTGGTCTGCAATCAGGTATTTAACTTTCCATGGTCGGTATGATCTCCAACCATCTATTAACAGATGACTTATAAATATGAGTGGAAGGATCCACAACTGATCCCATACACCTGCAAATAAGTAAGCGCTTATTGCTGTGATCAGTGCATGAATATAGAGTTTTACAGAACTGAACTTTTTTATCTTTCGCTCCTCTATCCATGCAGTGGGCTGCAGAATAAATTCTGTCAATAGGTGGGCTATAATCAAGCGGAGAAGGACGCCGATCTCTTCAGGAACTATCATTTAGTTTCAATTAAAGATACAATATACTGCATCGCCATCTCAATTTGCTTCCATTTTGCCAGTTTGATCCGATTATTTACTGCTGATTGTCCCACTTTTAACTCTTCAGCCATCTGCTGCTGGGTTTTACCTTCAAGTAAAAGATAAATAACCTCTGCCTGGTTAATGGTCCAGTCACTCATAATGACCTCTGCAAGATTCAATATAATTTTCAACTGATTATTTATCCTGCTGTCAGAAGTAACGATGCTTAAATTCTCTCCTTCTGCCATACTATCAAAAGTTCTTCCGGATAAATGGAATGCCTCTCCGTCAGATTCCAGAACACTCTCCCCATAAAATGAGATCCCCCCGGTTCCAATTGCCATCCTGGCATCCAGTGTATACTCATTAGGGACTGAATGCTTCTTAAACCAGCATCTTAATTGAACTGAACGCTTCAGGGCAGTTTCAAAATCTTTAAATAACATCTGGAAACTATCCCCTCTGAATATCCGGGCATAAACAGGGTTCTCCACCCAGGAAATTAAAAGTCCGGATGTTTCATTCAGCAATACCTTTCTATTTCTGGCAGAAATAGCTGTAAATCCCTTTATGTCTCCTGTGATAACACAGATATGATTTGTGTCTGATCTTTTCATAAGCAAGATTTAAGTAAAAGTATAAAAAAAATTCAATATCCATTAAATTATAGATAATTTAAATTTATCCATTAAATAATAGATATAAGCAACTTATCAGTATACTAATAGATAATCCTGATTTTAGGCATGAAGGATAGATTAGCACTTAAGCTCTTATTTTATCCTGAAAATGTAAAAAAATGAGGACTAGATCTATATACTTGTAAGGTGTAGGACTTAATAGAATGTATCAGTTATATTAGGCCATAATGAAAATCAAAAACGATGAAAACATACTACAATCCTGATGATCTGAAGAAATTTGGAAACATCAGCGAATTTCAGCCTGAACTCGCCAAAAAGTTTTTTGATTATTATGGTGAAGTTTTTAAAGATGGGGCGCTTACGGCCAGAGAAAAATCCCTGATCGCTTTAGCAGTTGCACATACTGTACAATGCCCTTATTGCATTGATGCTTATGCTGCGGATTGTCTTGAAAAAGGTTCGAATGAAGAACAAATGATGGAAGCTATACATGTAGCGGCAGCCATCCGGGGTGGTTCATCTCTCGTACACGGGGTACAGATGATGAATAAAGTCAAGGAACTGTCCATGTAAGGTGACAGGTTAAAACTCATGAATAGTTTACACGCACTCAATCATCAATTATCTGATTCTTTCATTCAGTTGAAAGTTCTTAATTCGGCCGATGAACTTATCCTTTCACTGCCCAGGTTTCAGGAGAAATTGAGTTCGGCGGGTCTATACCCCTTAAATCCCGTTTCAGTAGACACTCTGCAGGTGAATGTGGGAAAAATGTGCAACCAGACCTGCAAGCACTGCCATGTCGATGCCGGCCCTGACCGCAAAGAAATCATGGGCCGTGAAACCATGCAGCAATGCCTCGATGCACTATGCAGCTCGGATATTAAAACGGTAGATATCACCGGAGGTGCACCGGAAATGAACCCCGACTTCCGCTGGTTTGTAGAAGAGATCAGCAAAATGGGTCGTAAAATTATTGTAAGGTGCAACCTGACCATCATCGTAGCAAATAAAAAATATCATGACCTGCCGGATTTCTTTAAAGCTCATCAGGTTGAAGTGGTTTCTTCTCTGCCCTATTATTCATCTCATAAAACCGATTCTCAACGCGGGGAAGGCGTTTTCAATGATTCGATCAGGGCCCTGCACCTGCTCAATGAGGCAGGATACGGCCAACCAGGTTCAGACCTCATACTGAATTTAGTGTATAACCCGTCGGGAGCATTTCTCCCCGGATCTGAATCCGGTCTGGAACAGGATTTTAAAAGGGAATTAAAAAAACGGTTTAATGTAGATTTCAACAAGCTTTTTGCCATAACTAATTTGCCAGTAAGCCGCTTTCTCGATTACCTGATAAGCAGCGGGAATTATGATTCCTATATGGAAAAACTGGTTAATTCATTCAATCCTCAGGCTGCTGAAAAAGTAATGTGCCGGAATATGATTTCAGTGGGCTGGGACGGATATCTGTATGATTGCGATTTCAATCAAATGCTTGAAATGAAAATTTCAAATGGCTATCCCGGACACATCAAAGATTTCTCTACCGAACGCTTAATCCGGCGGGAAATCCTTCTAAACCAGCATTGCTATGGATGCACTGCGGGAGCCGGATCGGGTTGCGGCGGTGAATTAACGACACAGAAATAACTGGAATGTCAGCCCTCCCATTAAATCTCAGAAAACAGGCACTTATAATCTTCATTAAAAATGCCGAAAGTGGCAAGGTTAAGACCAGGCTCGCTAAAGATATAGGCAATGAAAATGCCTTGACCATATATAAATTTCTGCTTGACCATACCCGCCAGGTCGCTTCGGCTCTGGATGTAAGTCGCTTGCTTTTTTATGGAAGCAGAATTGATCCAGATGATGAATGGCCGGAGGAACTTTATAAAAAAATGGTTCAAAAGGGACATGATCTGGGAACACGAATGTTTAATGCCTTTAAAGAAGCTTTTTATCAGGGCTGTGAGCAGGTTATCATTATTGGAAGTGATTGCCCTGAAATAGATCCCGGACTTTTAAGAACAGCATTCACTAAACTGGAAGCTTACGACTTTGTATTAGGTCCTGCAAGGGATGGCGGATATTATCTATTAGGGATGAACTACCTTGAAAATCGCCTATTCATTAATAAGAACTGGAGCACTGATTCAGTTGCTTTGGATACTCTGAAAGACATTCAGGAACTTAATAAGCTATGCTATTTGATGCCGGAGCTACATGATATCGATACAATAGAAGACTTAAGCCCTGAATTAAAAAAAATGATACAACCGGCTCACTAATTTACCGGCTCCTGACCGTGGTTCATGGTATATTAAATCTATAAGCCCTATCTTTGCAGACAATTTAAATTTGAGATCAGGGTTGATTTCCAGGGATAATGAGTAAAAAAGGAAGAGTTCTGGTAGCCATGAGTGGCGGAGTTGATAGTTCAGTTGCTGCAGTAATGCTGCATGAGCAAGGCTATGAAGTGATCGGTCTGACCATGAAAACCTGGGATTACGCATCTTCAGGAGGATCTTCAAAAGAAACCGGCTGCTGCAGTCTCGATAGTATAAATGATGCCCGCGCCCTTGCTGTGGCCTATGGATTTCCTCATTATATCCTCGATATCCGGGATGAATTCGGGGATTTTGTGATTGATAATTTTGTGGATGAATACCTTTCCGGAAGAACCCCTAATCCCTGTGTTTTATGCAATACCCACATTAAATGGGAAGCCTTGTTAAAACGAGCCGATAAACTGGATTGCGAATTTATAGCTACAGGTCATTATGCCAATATACGGCTACAGGACAGCGGCCGGTATGTGATCTCCAAAGGAAAAGATGAGCATAAAGACCAGTCTTATGTATTATGGGGGGTTTCACAGGAAAATTTAGCCCGTACCCAGTTCCCTCTGGGGAGTTTTGCAAAATCAGAAATCCGGCAAATGGCCAAGGATATGGGTCAGCTTGAACTGGCTAATAAATCTGAAAGTTACGAGATCTGTTTTGTACCGGATAATGATTACCGCTCCTTCTTAAGAAATAAAGTGGAGGATCTTGACGAAAGGATCGGTCCCGGCAATTTTATGCTCAGCGATGGATCTCTTGCAGGAAAGCATCAGGGATATCCTTTTTATACAATTGGCCAGCGTAAAGGCCTGGGAGTTGCCTTCGGTCATCCCATGTTCGTTACGCGCATACTTCCTGAAAGCAATACAGTTATGCTTGGCACAATTGATGAACTCGAAAAAACAGAAGCCACAGTCAGAAATATCAATCTGGTTAAATATGAAAACATTAGTAAGCCTTTAGAGGCTATTACCAAAATAAGATATAAGGACGCAGGTGCAATGAGCACGCTTAATCAGAATGGGGATACAATTAAAATTAACTTCCATCATTCAGTCTCTGGCATTGCTCCGGGACAGTCGGCTGTTTTCTACGAAGGAAACGACCTTTTAGGCGGTGGATTCCTTGTGTAAACCTTAGTTTGACTGTTTTCCTGCACCAAGTCCGGAAAATTAAATTGCAAATAAAGCAAAACTAAAATTCTTCAGCACCGTATTTAAATGCCTGGAATCGGGCTTCCTTATTCCGGCTTATTTGAATTTCCCTTTATTATTCGCTTTATTTGCAGAAATCAATGCACTGAATGGCTAAAAATCTACTTATTGTTGAGTCCCCGGCGAAAGCCAAAACTATTGAAGGATACCTGGGGAAAGATTTCCTAGTCAAATCAAGCTACGGGCATATCCGTGACCTGATCAAAACTGATGATGCGATCGACATCAACAATAATTTTGAGCAGCGCTATGAAGTACCTTCCGACAAGAGAGCTATTGTCAATGAATTAAAAAAATTAGCCAAGGATGCAGAGATGGTCTGGCTTGCATCGGATGAGGACCGCGAAGGAGAAGCAATTTCATGGCATCTTTTCGAAACCCTGGGACTAAAAGAAGATAAGACAAAGCGTATAGTTTTCCATGAAATAACAAAAACTGCTATTCTAAAGGCAATTGAAACCCCCAGAAAAATAGATTATAACCTGGTCCATGCACAGCAGGCCCGGCGGGTTTTAGATCGTCTGGTAGGTTTTGAATTATCACCTGTTTTATGGAAAAAAGTAAAACCATCCCTTTCTGCCGGACGGGTTCAGTCCGTTGCGGTACGCCTGATAGTTGACCGCGAGCGCGAGGTTAATAAGTTCGTTCCAAAAGCGGCCTTCCGTGTAGTAGCAATATTTTCTACAGACAAGCAGAAAGAAATTTTCAGGGCTGAGCTCCCGGAGCGCTTTCAAACTGAGGCTGAAGCCGAAAAGTTCTTAAAAGACTGTACAAACGCAGTATTCACAGTTGAGAGCTTAGAGACAAGGCCAACCAAAAGAAGTCCCGCTGCACCTTTTACCACATCTACACTCCAGCAGGAGGCGAGCAGGAAATTAGGCTTTTCAGTAGCAAGAACCATGTCTGTTGCCCAGAAGCTCTATGAACACGGAAAGATCACCTACATGCGTACGGATTCAGTCAACCTGTCCGATACAGCTTTAAATGCAGCCGCAGAAGAGATCAAATCGGCATTCGGAGAGAAATACCATGAACTAAGAAAATATAAAACAAAATCTGCTGGTGCTCAGGAAGCACACGAAGCTATAAGACCAACCTATTTTGAGCAGCATACGATCAGCGGTGACTCTTCAGAACAACGATTATATGACCTGATCTGGAAACGTGCCATTGCATCCCAGATGGCGGAAGCAAAGTTTGAAAAAACAACTGCCAAAATAAACATCTCCACACGGGACGAAGATTTTGTTGCCAATGGGGAGGTCATGAAATTTGACGGATTTCTTAAGGTTTATATCGAATCCACTGATGATGAAGAGCATGAGATCAACCTGGAGGAAGATAATGAGAACACACTTCTTCCACCATTAAGCAAAGGACAGATTCTCAACTTGCGGGAAATGACTGCTACGGAGCGCTACACCCGACCTCCGGCGAGATATACTGAGGCAAGCCTGGTCAAGAAACTTGAAGAACTTGGTATTGGCCGGCCTTCAACCTACGCTCCCACAATTTCAACAATTCAAAACCGCGGATATGTGGTTAAAGAGGAACGTGAAGGAAAACAAAGAAACTTTCAGGTGATCAGGTTAAAAGACGGACAGATCGCCACCTCTACTAAAACGGAAAATACCGGAGCCGAAAAAAACAAGCTTTTTCCAACGGATATCGGGGCGGTAGTAAATGACTTCCTGGTTGAGCATTTTAAGGGAATAGTTGACTTTAATTTCACGGCTAATGTTGAAAAAGAATTTGACGAGATCGCTCAGGGGCTGAAGAACTGGACAGAAATGCTCAGATCATTTTACGGACCTTTTCATTCTGAGGTTGAATCCACGCTGCAGCATGCCAACAGGGCAAGCGGCGAACGCGATTTAGGAACAGATCCGGAAACCGGAAAGAAAATATCTGTTCGTATAGGTCGTTTCGGCCCTTTTGTACAGATTGGGGAAGCATCCGATAATGAGAATGATCCCAAACCGCGCTATGCGAGTCTGAGATCCGGACAGATGGTAGAAACGATCACACTTCCCGAGGCACTGGAACTTTTTAAACTTCCCTTTCAGTTGGAGGATTATGAAGGCCAGGAAGTGAGTGTAGGGGTTGGCCGCTTCGGGCCTTATATCAAATGGGGAGAGAGCTTTATCTCATTACCTAAGGGAGAAGATCCGCTATCGGTTAACCTTGAAAGAGCTATTGAAATAATTAAGGAAAAGAATGTTGCGGATGCACCCATAGCCCATTATGACAACTTACCGGTAACTAAAGGCAAAGGACGTTTCGGGCCCTTTATAAAATGGAATAATTTGTACATCAATGTGCCCGTAAGATATAATTTCGAAAACCTTGGGCAGGCAGAAATTGATGAGCTCATCAGCAAAAAAGTAGAAAAAGAATCCAACCGCTTCATTCAGCAATGGCCTGCCGAAAAAATCGCAATTGAAAATGGACGATGGGGACCATTTATCCGTTTTGGCAAGCAGATGCTGAAACTTGGAAAAAACCCTTCGACAAACGACAAATATACTCAGGAGGAACTTTCAGTGCTATCGCTTGAGAGTGTAAAGAAATTAATTTCTGAGCAGGTACCAGATGCATTCAGTTCCAAAACCAAGAAAGTAAGCAAAAAAGCTCCGGTAAAGAAAAGCGGGTCAAAAACTCTTAAATAAGTTCAAAGCCCCGCTTTCAGAATATAATTTTATGAAAAAAGATCTTCCTGAGAACCTGGTCGAAAATATTTCTGTAGCCATAGTTATGGAAAGCGCTACTCCTGAGGCAAAAATCTGGAACGTATATCTCATCAATCTTAAGGATGAGCCTATCGGGACGGTTCTGGTAAGTTCTAAAGGCTATGGAGAAAAAGATGGGGAGAAAGTAAAAACATCTGTTCTTCGTCATTCCATAGGCACCATAGAAGCACATGACTTTGCTCTGATCGAACTAATTGATGAACAGGTATTTGGCCTTACCAATGAATACTGGCTGAGTTATTACATAGGAAACCAGATCTATGATAAGAAATTTATTTTCGTTCCTGAAAGTATCGTAGAATCCAACCTCATTCGCGTTCCAATCCTGAATAAACCCGGCGTAATGATCGGATGATATCATCCCTCTGTTAATAAAAATATTTTTCACATTGCTAATATTTGACAGTATATGGCATAATCCTTGATAATTTTCCGGGAAATTAATCATATACCTATGGAAAATTTTTTAAAAGTATCGTACACTGCCTACCCTGATGGCACTTTAGTGAAGTATATCTTCGGAATGAAACAGCCGGAAATTATTTATTCAGGTTTTCACTTCAAAAAAGATATGTGGCTCAGAAAGACCGGAAAAGAAATTATGAAGTTACGTAATCAGGGATAATCTTGTCTATTTCTGTTCAGCCTATGTTCAGGAATACAGCATACTAACCGTTGGCTAAAAATATCCGCTGCCTGTTTCCCTGACCAAACAGAATCCTATCTTTGGGTATGGATTCAACACCTACATTACCCGTTTTGGATGCGGCAGAACAGCGCGTTCTTGGATCTCTTATGGAAAAATCGAGGACTACTCCCGATTATTATCCAATGACTTTAAACAGTCTTACCGCTGCCTGTAATCAAAAAACTTCCCGCTTTCCTATAGTTCAATATAGCGAGGAAGTAATTATAAATACCTTAAATTCCTTGAAGAAAAGAGGATTGGTCGCTACGGCAACAGGCGGATCCAGCCGGGTAACCAAATACAAGCATAATTTGGCAGTGGCCTATCCACTGGTGCCTGCTGAACTGGCGCTCATCTGCTTATTGCTTTTACGGGGACCCCAAACTCCCGGGGAATTAAACACGAATTCTGCAAGACTTTATGAATTTGAGACCATTGAAGATGTACAGACCGTCCTTCATAAACTCGCCGAACAGCCTTTGCCGTTTGTAAAGGCGCTCGAACGACGTCCCGGCCAAAAAGAAGTTCGATATATCCATCTATTGGGAGAAAGTGCTGCGGAGGATCTGGCTTCGGAAATCAAGTCCGGCACGTCCCAGGATGAACTGGAATTGCGTGTTACCGTATTAGAAAAGGAATTAAGGGAGTTAAAAGATGCTTTTGATAAGCTAATGTCTGAGCTGAGCTGACCGGGCATCTAAGGCTGCCGGTATTAGGTAACTGATTGGCGTGAGTACAATAAATTAACATCCATATATGTTAGAAGATATTGACCTTCATCAAATTCTGGTTCTTGATATTGAAACAGTTCCTCAATATGCTTCCTTTAATGAAGTACCCGACCAATATCAACAGCTTTGGGAACATAAAACGCGGTATCAGCGTAAGGATGGGGAAAGTCCTTCAGAATTCTATGCACGGGGCGGAATTTGGGCTGAATTCGGAAAAATCATCTGCATATCGGCCGGAATATTTTCTACTCAGAAAGACCCCTTAGGTTTACGGGTAAAATCCTACTGTAATGACGATGAAAAATCCGTACTTCTTGATTTTATTACGCTCCTGAACAAGCAGCCGGAAACATTAGTCCTTTGTGCTCATAACGGCAAGGAATTTGATTTCCCTTATTTATGCAGAAGAATGCTGATCAACGATCTCCCTATTCCTAAGCAGCTGCAAATCCATGGAAAAAAGCCCTGGGAGATCCGGCATCTGGATACTATGGACCTGTGGAAATTCGGCGATTATAAAAATTTTACTTCCTTAAATCTTCTGGCTGCAGTTTTCAATATCCCAAGTCCTAAAGATGATATTGATGGAAGTATGGTCCATAGCGTTTATTGGGAAGACAGGGATCTGGACCGGATAAGGGTTTATTGCGAAAAGGATGTAATAACTACAGCCCAGCTTTTACTCCGTTTCAAATTGCTCCCACTCCTCTCAGATGAAAACATTTGCATTGTAAATTAAGAGCAAACATGGTTTACCGCTTGAATGAAAAGCAGGCACTCCGGATATAACAAAGCAGGCCAATTTATGTTAACTATTAATTAAGCGGGTAATTTAATAGGGTATACCCTATCTTAGAACAAATTTAGTATAACATGTCTAAAAAGAAATCTCATAATCTAAACATCATACTCACAAAGCTCATTACCGATGTATTTGAAAAATCTGGCAATAAGCCTTTAAACTATAAGCAGGTTGCTTCAAAATTAAGTCTCCACGATGATGAATCAAGGGAGTTAATTCTGGAAGTTCTGAAAGAAGAAACGCGTAAAGGAATATTGAGTGAGCCGGAACGTGGAAAATTCATATTAAAACAACTTAAAACCTTTGTAACTGGAAAAGTGGATATGACCACCGACGGTTCAGCTTATATAGTTAGTGAGGATGAATTTGAAGAAGATATTTACGTAGCTCCCCGTAAGCTCCGCAATGCGCTGCATGGCGATATAGTAAAAGTTTATGTCTATGCTAAAAGCAAGGGCCGTAAAAAAGACGGAGAGGTAGTTGAGATTCTTCAAAGGGCTAAAATGGAATTTACAGGCATCATTAAATTGTCTGAAAGATTTGCCTTTTTCGTACCCGATGATCGAAAAATGCTTCATGATATTTTCATTCCTCTGGATAGTTTAAATCAGGGTAAAGATCAGGATAAAGCCATTGCAAGAATTATCGACTGGCCGGAAGATGCCAAGAATCCAATAGGTGAGATTATCCATGTCCTGGGTAAGCAGGGCGAGAATAATGCCGAGATGAATGCGATTCTGGCAGATTACGGCTTCCCTTTATCGTTTCCTGACGAAGTGGAAAAACAGGCAGAGGATATATCAGATATTATCACAGCGGAGGAAATTGCAAAAAGAAAAGATTTCAGGGAGGTGCTTACCTTTACCATCGATCCTTCGGATGCCAAGGATTTCGATGACGCCCTTTCTTTCCGAACTTTAAAAAATGGAAATATTGAGGTTGGAGTTCATATAGCGGATGTCTCACATTATGTCAAATCCGGTACTGCATTAGATAAAGAAGCTTTTGAGCGGGGAACATCTGTCTACCTGGTCGACAGGGTTATTCCCATGCTTCCAGAGCGATTATCTAATGGCTTATGCTCTTTGCGCCCTAATGAAGACAAACTTTGTTTCTCGGCCGTTTTTGAGCTGGATCCTGAAGCTAATGTTATTGAAGAATGGTTTGGAAGAACTATCATTCACTCAAATACCCGCTTTAGTTATGAAGATGCCCAGGAAGTGCTAGAAAACAAAACAGGGACGCATAGTGAGGAGTTATTAATATTAAATGAACTGGCTTATAAACTAAGAGAACGCAAATTTAAACATGGGGCTATCAACTTCGAAAGTACTGAGGTTAAATTCAGACTTGATGAGAAGGGAAAACCACTGGGAGTTTATATTAAAGAACGCAAGGATGCCCATAAGCTCATCGAGGACTACATGCTGCTAGCCAATAAAAAAGTTGCAGAATTCATTGCAAAAAAAGGTAAAGGAAAGCAGAAGCTGACATTTGTATACCGCTCGCATGATTCTCCAAAGGAAGATGCATTATTGAGTTTTTCTCAGTTCGCACTTAAGTTCGGGTATAAAATCGATATCAGTTCTGGACGGGAAACCGCCCGTTCGCTTAACTTTTTGATGAGTGATGTTGAAGGTAAAAAAGAACAGAACGTATTAACGCAATTAGCTATACGCTCTATGGCGAAGGCTGTTTATACAACAAAAAAGCATAGTCATTACGGACTAGCATTCGATTTTTACACCCATTTCACCTCTCCTATCCGCCGTTATCCCGATGTAATGGTCCATCGCCTGCTGGAACTTTATTTATCCGGGGGAAAATCAGTGAGTGAAGAAGAATATGAAAAGCTATCGCTTCATTCTTCTTTAATGGAAAAAAAAGCTGCTGATGCTGAGCGGGCTTCCGTAAAATATAAGCAGGCAGAATATCTTGAAAATAATATCGGCGAACAATTTAACGGTATTATTTCCGGCCTTACTGAATGGGGAATGTATGTGGAGATCATTGAAAACAAATGCGAAGGAATGATTCGCCTGCGCGATTTGAATGATGATTTTTATGTATTGGATGAAAAGAATTATTGCATAATCGGTCAGCGCCGGAAAAAGAAATATCAGTTGGGTGATGAGGTTACCATCATGGTAAAAAAGGTGGATCTGGGTAAACGCCAGATAGATTTCACCCTTGTTTCTTAAAGCTTTGAAAAGAACTATTTAGTTTAACGCATCTCCGATACTTGAAAAGATCAATTTATCCGTATTGATAAACCTTCCCAAATCCTTTCATTCAAGGGTTTGGGAAGTATAAAACCTATTACCCAAATTTTTTAATCTGTTTGCTATATGACAGGCCCAGAATCAAGGCATAGCATTAAGAAGGCTCAGATAATGTAAGTTTTGTTAATTTTGTCGCAGGTCCAAAATCAATTGAATGCATTCAATAGTACAACTTCAGACAATCATTAACAAGGCAATAGCCGAAACCAAATATACCGCCCAACCTGCCGAACTCTATGAGCCGATCAGTTACCTGATGAATCTGGGGGGTAAGAGAATGCGTCCTGTAATGGTATTATTATCAACTGAACTGTTTGGCGGGGATTTATTTAAAGCTCTGGATGCAGCATTGGGCATTGAACTCTTTCATAATTTCACCTTAATGCATGATGATATTATGGATAAAGCTCCGCTCAGACGGGGAAAACCAACTGTACATGCCAGATGGAACGAAAGCGCTGCGATCTTATCCGGAGATGTAATGTTCGTAGAGGCCTATAAGCTTATGATAAATGTTGATGATGTAATTTTAAGAGAGGTACTGGATATATTCAGCAACACAGCATCGGGTGTTTGTCAGGGACAGCAGGCGGATATGAATTTTGAAAAACGCGATGATGTCAGTATTGAAGAATACCTTCAAATGATACGCCAAAAGACGGCAGTTCTGCTTGCCGGAAGTATGCAGATAGGCGCTTTAATCGGCGGAGCCGATAAAAATGAAGCTAAATTATTATATGAGTTCGGTGAAAATCTTGGCCTTGCATTCCAGTTGCAGGATGATATTCTGGATGTGTATGGAAATCCTGAGAAATTCGGAAAGCAGGTAGGCGGCGATATCCTGTCGAATAAAAAAACCTTCATGCTTATCAAAGCAAAAGAACTTGCAAAGGAAACTACTGCAGCAGATCTGGACCAGTGGATAAGCAATTCACATGAGCCTGCTGAAAAGATAACTGCTATTACATCAATTTATAACCTGCTTGAAGTAAGAAAACTAGCGGAAACTGAAATGGAGGATTTCGTAAACAAGGCGCTGAATGCTTTGGAGAAAGTATCTGTGGAAAGCCCGAAAAAGGAAATACTCCGGGGGTTTGCAGAACAATTACTCAGGAGAGAGAATTAAAAAGCCTCGCTGCATTTACTGCAGCAAGGCTTCTATATTATGTTTGTAATTTCTTACTATAGTTCTTCTGAAGGAGCCTGAGGCTCAGGAGTTTCCTCAACAGAAGTTTCCTTCTTTGCAGGAGCCTTCTTTGCAGGAGCGGCAGCAGCTTTCTTAGTTGCAGCTTTAGCTTCAGTTTTTACTTCTACCTTCTCAGCTTTTACTGCTGCTTTTGGAGCGGCAGCTTTTTTAGCTTTTACTGGTGCGTCTTCAACAACAACTTCCACTTCTCTTGGAAGAATAGAAACATATGACTTGTCGTCAAACTTCTTTTTGAACATTACAGTACCATCGATCAATGCGAATAATGTATGGTCTTTTCCAATACCTACATTCTTATCCGGATGATGTTTTGTACCGCGCTGACGTACGATGATATTTCCTGCAATTGCAGCCTGTCCACCGAAAATCTTAATTCCTAAACGCTTGCTATGTGACTCGCGACCGTTTCTGGAACTACCGGCTCCTTTTTTGTGTGCCATGTTATTTTATCATTTATGAATTGTTTCCAATTCGGGATTTTAAATTTAAACGTAATCTTTACCTATCTCTGAATTATAAAGAAATACCAGTGATCTCTATTTTGGTGAACTGCTGGCGGTGACCATTTTTCTTCTTGTAACCTTTACGACGTTTCTTCTTGAAAACGATCACTTTTTCCCCTTTTAAATGAGACAGGATCTTAGCCGAAACTTTAGCACCCTTCAATGCATCAGCACCGATAGAGAATTTGCCATTGTTTTCAGCTAATAATACATTGTCAAATTCAATACTAGCGCCTTCTTCTCCCTGCAAACGGTGTACAAAAAGATATTGGTCTTTAGCAACTTTGAATTGCTGTCCGGCTATATTTACTATTGCGTACATTATTACTTATTTTTTTAAATGAGGTGCAAATATAGGAATTTATTTATTGAAAGAAAAACTAATTTCATATCAATAAATTGCCTGCTTAAGCACAGTTTTCTTTTAAATATCAATTCCGGTCCCTATCGCTGGCATCATTGATCATATTACTAATTTCTGTAACCAGTGACTTCGCAGCATCCCTGAGCTTTGGTTCTTCGTTATAGGCGGCATCAAATAGCACTTTCTTGGTTTTATCCTTGTATTTATATTCTATATAATAATGCGGTGAAATCCGGGCCGGAGATTCCTCACCCTGAAGTTCATCCGGGAAATTCCAGAACCCCAGTTCTGCAGCTTTACGGTGAAGGTATAAAAGATCATCCTTCCTTAATTTGACTGTTGTTTTGACTAATGAATCGTTACTGTTCAAATATTGGTAGGATCCGGTTTTTGAATCGTAACCATTAATAAGGCTGTCACCCAATCCATACCTGAAAGTAATTGATTCAAAATCAGAAAACCTGTAAGGGGCATTCTTTAACATGATAGAATAGTAATATCCGGTGTAAAGCAGGAAAGGTGTGATAATACAAATAGCTAAAAATATCTTTTTCGCTCTGTCACTCATAATTCTTATAGTTAATGCAGTTCATACCTGCTCATTTAATATAACCTATATTTTTAATATAACCTATACTTTCTCAACCTGATCTTCCAGCTTATGGATCCTTTTTTCATCCGGTTCACTTAACTCTGCCGGTGGATTGAACTCTCCCTCCCATTTAGCGATCACTACCGTTGCAAGGCAATTTCCTATAACGTTAACTGATGTTCTGGCCATATCCATTAATTCATCAATACCAAGAATTATAAAGATTGGCCAAACAGGCATTCCAAAGGATGATGCAGTACCCAGCAGGATCACCAGTGATGCGCGCGGCACACCCGCAACCCCCTTGCTCGTCAGCATCAGCGTAAATACGATCAGAAGCTGCTGACCAAAGGTCAGCGGCATTCCTGCCGCCTGAGCCACAAATATAGCTGCAAGGGAAAGATAAAGGGTGGTACCGTCCAGATTAAAGCTGTATCCTGTAGGCATAACAAATGCTACGATCTTCCGTGGAACGCCAATTCTCTCCATTGCCTCCATTGCTCTCGGTAGAGCAGCTTCGGAACTGGTTGTAGCAAATGCAATAGATACAGGTTCTGCAATTGCCTGCAAGAATTTTTTTATTGGCACTTTGATAATCAGCGCAATCGGAAGCAATACACCCAGAAGGAAAACGAAAAGTGCAACATACAGCGTCATCAATAATTGAAACAGGTTGACTAAAATTCCCAGCCCCATATGGCCCACGGTATAGGCAATGGCCGCTCCTACTCCGATCGGGGCGAAATACATGATAATATTGGTGAATTTAAACATCACTTCAGAAAGACTTTCAGTGGCTCGCAGCATAGGCTGCCGTTTATCTTCCCGAACCATTGCAAGGGCAATCCCAAAGAGGATACTGAAAACAACGATCTGTAGTACCTGTCCTTCAGCTATGGACTTAGCAATATTCTCAGGAAAAATATGGAGAATGATATCATTAAAACTCTGCGGAGGAACTACCGGCAATTCTTCCTGTACCCCCGGAGGAAGCAGTATTCCCGCTCCAGCCTGCGATATATTTATCGCCGCGAGGCCTATAAATAATGCAATGGTAGTGACAACTTCAAAATACAGTATCGACTTCCAGCCCATCCGGCCAACCTGTTTCAGGTCTGAATGCCCGGCAATACCATACACTAGCGTGGCAAAAAGCAATGGGGCAATTATAGTCTTGATCATCTTTAAAAAGACCTTGCTCAACACCTGCAGTTTAACGCCAACCTCAGGAAAATCATGCCCGATCTCCGCTCCGACTACCATAGAAATCAATATCCAGGTTGTAAGCGACCTCTTTTTTAAACCATAAAGAAACAGTCCGCCAATTGCAAGCCATCGCGAAAACATAAGCGCGATGTCCGGGACAGGCAGAATGTTATAATGATCAAAAAAAGTTAGAATTGCAGAGATAGAGACAGCTATTAGGACAGCTATTCCAATATACTTAAATTTCATAGTTTGGGTTTAGTATAACGGACAAAAGTAATTAATTAGATTTACCAAGCAAATCAAAGCATCGGATGAAGCCAGAGAAGTTAAGTGATATAAAAAAAGAACTGTTGAGCAGGAGTGTGCAGGAGCTTACCGATATCTGTCTACGGCTGGCCAAATACAAAAAAGATAATAAAGAACTGCTTAATTATCTTCTTTATGATGCCAATGATCCCATGGAATATGCTGCCCAGGTTAAAACATTCCTTGAAGATGATTTTAAAGCACTTCAAAAACATTATTATTACAGCACAAAAAGTCTGAGAAAAATCCTCAGGCTGATCAACAGGCATGCAAAATATACCGCATCGAAGCAGGTTGAACTGGAACTGATATTATGGTTTTGCAGCAATTTTTTGCAGTATGCCGATCTCAAAACCAGCCACAAACCTCTTCAGGGCCTATTAACACGTCAATTGGAGAAGGCCACCAAACTGATTCCTAAACTTCATGAGGATCTGCAGTTTGACTACAGGAACGAATTTAGTTCCTTACTTTTGAAGTCCACCCAGCAGATCCGATGGCTTGACAAAAGCATGTTTGTGTAACAAAACTAAAACCGCTCGGTCTAAATATAAATAATATAACAGCTTGAGTAAAGAAGCGCTTTTTAAAGAAATTTTTCAGGCCAATTCCAAAAAGATCTATCATTTATGCTATGGTTATACCGGCGATGATGATATTGCCAATGATCTGATGCAGGAAACTTTCATGAAAGTTTGGCAAAACCTGGATAAATTCCGGAACCAGGCCATGATCTCTACCTGGATTTACCGCATAGCTGTCAATACCTGTTTGTCCTATTTACGCGTTGAAAAACGACAGCCTAAGGACGAGCTTACTGATAATATTATTGAAACCCGGGGTGAAGAGATCTCGGAAAAAAATGAACAGGTAGCTTCCTTATACAAATGTATCGCCCAACTGGAAGAAAATGAGCGGATTATCATTACGATGGTACTTGACGAAGTGCCTTATACGGAGATCGCGCATATATCGGGAATTTCTGAAGGGAATTTGAGAGTGAAGATCCACCGTATTAAACAAAAACTGACTGAATTATATAACAGACATGAAAGATTTTGAAGCACTGAAGAGCATCTGGCATAGCCAGGTGGCACTGCCGAAAGTCAGTCTCGAAGATGTATTAAAGAAAGTGCGTAAGACCAAAAAAGGGCTTGCAAGCAGATTATTAATTGAAATGATAGCAATGAGCATTGCTGCCGCATTGCTTATTTATGTATGGATTAACAGCCCTTTTAAAATGTGGACAACCCATCTGGCGATGTTCATCTTTTTAGCCTGCTGTATTTATTACGTGCTTGCACTGATAGGTAACTACCGCCGGATCGGGACGGATAAACTTCTGGATAAACCGGAGGAATATATTCTGTATCTTAAAAAATATAAACACGACCGTTATATTTTCAATACGCGCAAATACCGCATCTACTCCATATTCTTCACAGCAGGTTTTATACTTTATTTTATTGAAATAGCCTTTCTTACCTCTTTATGGGTAACCATAACAGGTGTAGTACTGACTTTCCTTTGGATAGCCCTATGCTATTTTGTATTGATGAGGATCTATATAAAAAGGGAAGAGACCAGGCTCGAAGACATGATCCAGAACCTGGAGAGACTGCAAAAGCAATTCGAGGATACGGACGAATAATTATTAGTTCTCTGCCTCCTCTTTGTTTTCCTCTTTAATCTCCTTTACCTGAAAACTATTATTGCGCAAACTGTATTCCAGCTTTCGAAGTCCTCCTGAAGCTTTTGCTGTAGAATCTTCCGCGGCAAATACCGGAAATTCACGCAGCAGCTTTCCCTCTTTTATATAAAGTGAATCATTGCCTTTATATCCTTTTTTCGAAGCACTTCCCAGTGAAGGGAAACGGAGTTCCTGATAAGAGCCGTTACCGCTGAATTCATAAACATACATCGTTAGATAGGAGCCTTCCCCCTCGCCCTTTGCCTGGATATAAAGTTCCGGATTACCATCTGAATCCATATCCATATCCCATACATCTGCAATTTCACCATCCAGCTCATCCGATATGGAACGGTAATTCAAATGGGTGGAGTCTGATCTCAGTATAAGGTATCCTCCAACGGATTTCGAGCCCCTTCCCCAGCTCAGTACATCCAGGGTCAAACCTGGCTTTACTTCGATTGCTTTATGAAACCGGAATGGAGCCATGATACTTTTTACGGGAGCTTTTACAACCACAGCTTCCTTATTCTTTTCTTCCCCGCATGAAGAAAACAGCAGGAGTGTTAAATATAAACCAGGTAAATATTTGATAAAACTCATAAGATGATTTTAAAGAATTTAGAATAAAGCAGGGTATATTAAACGTCGAGGTCAATAAGGCCTGATACCCAAATCTAGAAAAATAAATTGTCAAGATCCCAATACTTCAATCCTATCTGAATTGAATGCCTACTTTTTTACCCGAAATGTTTTCCAGGATGGGCTTAAAGATTAATAAGGCATTTTCCCTGGTTTTACCCAGGATATCCTGCTTACCGGCATTCTCAAGTATTTTTTGTTCAGCGATCTTATATATATCCTCAACCATATCCTTTGAATCGCTTGGAAACCACACGCCTGACACATCATATACTTTTGAGAGCTGATGATCCAGCTTCACATAACATATTTCCGGCTTTGGAAGAAATACTGTTATGGAATCAGTATTCCTGGAAATAATATCGTCTTTTTTCATTTTTGTAAGATCAATGCATCCCGTAACTTCTCCTACGGCAACAAATAAGATCCGTTTATCCGGAAGGATATTGCGCGTCTGCTTTTTTTCAAGTACATCTTTCATGGAATATTTCACCAGCTCGAGTTTACCCATGCTGATGATCTTTTCTACCATAACGTTTTCAGTCAGTTCGGTTCTGGAAAGAAAGAATTGATTTTTTACATAAAAAAACAGGCTTACTATTAAGCCTACCGTAATAACTCCTATGACCATTAGAATGCCCGTTCGTGTGCGAATTGCAGATTGTCTCATAGTTTATGTATGCAAAAAGAATGCCCCCGAAAAACCGGGGGCATATAAGTACTTATTAAATATCTAAAAACAGTCTATTTATCACACGTTCAGTGGCTCAGAATGTTCTTTAGCAGCCAGGTAGCGTTCGGCTTCCAGGGCAGCCATACATCCGGTGCCTGCAGCAGTAACTGCCTGTCTCCATAATTTATCCTGAGCATCGCCGCAGGCAAATACACCTTCAATATTGGTTTTTGAACTGTCAGGCTGGGTAATTATATAACCTGTTTCATCCATAGTCAGCCAGTCTTTAAATATTTCGGTGTTGGGATTATGGCCGATAGCAACAAAAAAACCGGTCACATCAATTATTTTTTCAACACCGGTCTTATTATTTACGACCTTAACCCCGGTAACGCTTCTGCCATCACCCATTATCTCTTTTGTATCCGTATTATAATGGATCTTAATATTCGGAGTATTGAGCACCCTGTGCTGCATTGCTTTAGATGCCCTGAATTCATCCCTCCTGACAAGCATATGAACTTTTTTACAAAGCTTTGAAAGATATGTAGCCTCTTCGGCTGCTGTATCCCCTGCCCCGACAATTGCAACATCCTGACCCTTAAAGAAGAAACCATCACAAACCGCACAGGCTGAAACCCCAAAACCGTTATACTTCTGCTCGCTGTCGAGTCCAAGCCATTTAGCGGAGGCACCCGTAGCAATTATAACAGTATCGGCTGTGATTGTTTTAATTTCATCCACTATAACTTTATGGGGCTGGCTTGAAAAATCAACCTTGTTAATATATCCAAAACGGATCTGCGTACCAAATCGTTCAGCCTGTTTTCTAAAATCCTCCATCATTACCGGGCCCATAATACCTTCAGGATACCCCGGATAATTCTCAACATCAGTAGTTTGAGTTAATTGTCCTCCGGGAACTATTCCTGTATACATTACTGGCTTCAGATCAGCGCGGGCAGCATAGATTGCTGCTGTATAACCCGCCGGGCCTGAACCAATAATCAGGCATTTAACATGTTCAGTTTCTTCAGACATCATTTTTTTTTATGCAAATCTAAAACATTAGATGCGTTTGAACAACACTGATTTGTCAGCTCATTCTACAATCTTTAGAACTGGTTTTATCTTAGTGAATACATGTATAAGCAAAAAAAATAATTTTCTTTAACAATGAGGGTTTGTTGGTATAATTACATCTTTTAAATATCAATCTTTAAGTGTGTTATGTTATATTTTCCACAGCCTCAGAATAAAGGTAAATCAGGAAGCCCTTTAGGTATTCTCTCCCTGACCGGGATCTTGATCTCCTGCCTTTTAAGCCTGAATGCAGTTGCTCAAAAAAAGAATGAAGTTTATGAACTCAAGCTTAAACCAGCAGTGTCTGCAATAAAAATCGATGGCATTTTAAATGAAGCTGCATGGCTGGAGGCAGACGTCGCGACCAAATTCTTTATGGTCCAGCCCATGGATACCAGTTTTGCTAAGGTCAGAACAGATGTCAGAATGAGCTATGACCAGGATTTTCTTTACCTGATAGCCGTTTGCTATCATGAGCCCGGTCCTTATTTTGTTGAATCCCTGCGACGCGATTTCGCATTTAATAAAAATGATAACTTTTTGCTTTTCATGGATCCTTTCGATGATCAGACCAACGGATTTTCCTTTGGTTCTAATGCCGCTGGCGCCCAATGGGATGGCATCATGTATGATGGAAGTAAAGTGGATCTCAGCTGGGACAATAAATGGGTCTCCGAGGTTAAAAATTATGAAGACCGCTGGGTATTTGAAGCAGCTATTCCATTTAAGTCCATCAGATACAAACCGGGGATAAAAAAATGGGGGATCAATTTTAGCCGGATGGACTTAAAATCCTCAGAAAAATCCAGTTGGGCACCAGTTCCAAGACAGTTTGCTACCGCTTCTCTCGCTTACACCGGAAACCTGGTTTGGGATCAGGCCCCACCGGTACCCGGTCAGAATATTTCAGTAATTCCATACGTTCTCGGGGGAGTTTCAAGTGATTTCGCAATAGCCCCTACCAATAATGATTACCGAAGGCAGATTGGGGGAGATGTGAAAGTGGCCGTTACCCCATCAATGAATTTAGATCTGACCGTTAATCCCGATTATTCGCAGGTAGAGGTTGATCGCCAGGTTCCTAATCTGGACCGCTTTGAGTTGTTTTTTCCTGAACGGCGACAGTATTTCCTGGAGAACGGGGATCTCTTCTCGAACTTTGGATATCAGAATATCAGACCATTCTTTTCCAGGCGTATCGGGCTTGGCGTACCTATTCAGTATGGGGCAAGGCTCAGCGGCAAGCTTAATAAAGACTGGAGGCTCGGGCTGATGAATATGCAGACCGCTAAAACGCAGACTAATCTCCCCTCTCAAAATTTTACGGTTCTGGCAATGCAAAGGAAGGTTTTTGCCAGGTCCAATATTGGCGCAATATTCATTAATAAACAATCGATAAATTTCCAGCCTGAAAATTCCGCTGCGGGAATATCGCGTTACAACAGAAATGCCGGACTGGAGTATAACCTGGCATCCTCTAATAATACCTGGACAGGCAAAGCTGTAACAATGAAATCCTTTAGTCCCGGTAAAAAAGGACGTGATATGATGCAGGCGGCGAACCTTCAGTATATCAGCGGCAACTGGAACCTGAACTGGCAGCATGAATATGTCGGACGCAATTATAATGCAGAAGTAGGCTATGTCCCCCGCACTGGTTATATCAATATCAATCCGCAGGCGGGGTATTTATTCTTTCCGAAAAAAGGCCAGCTCGTTAGTCATGGGCCGAAGATATTTTCCGCGACCTATTTCAACGAATCTTTTAAAAGGACCGATAATACCAATTACCTGGCTTATTCCTTTAATTTCAGAAGCCGGGCAACATTTACATCCTGGATTGCAAATGATTATGTCAAACTGCAAAGGCCATTTGATCCCACAAACTCGGGTGCCGATTCATTGGCAGTTGGCAGCGAGCACAGTTGGGAAGCCTGGGGTACTGAATTTGCATCAAAACCGCAAAGTTTATTCACATACGCTTTTTCAACCCGTTACGGGGGATATTACGCCGGCGGTACACGTCTGAACCTCACAAGCGAAATTGGATATCGTTTTCAGCCTTACGTAAGTGTGGCAGTAAGCTCCAGCTTTAATGATATTCGCCTGCCTCAGCCATGGAATCAAAACCGATTCTGGCTTATAGGTCCGCGAATCGATGTAACAATGACCAACAAACTGTTTTTTACGGGTTTTGTTCAGTATAATGAACAGAGAGAGAATATCAATATAAATACCCGGCTTCAGTGGCGTTATAAACCCGCCTCAGACCTTTTTATCGTTTATACAGACAATTATCTTCCTGCTCCTTTTTCAGTTAAGAATCGCTTCCTGGTGCTTAAGCTTACTTACTGGTGGAATATTTAATTACCTGCTGATTTTCCTTTAATAAACGCAGAAAATTGCCGCCGAGGATTTTAACGATATCCTTCTGAGAATAGGAACGCTGTGCTAAAGCCTCAGTAATAAGGGGATACCTGGAAACATCATCCAGTTGTTTGGGATAAGATTCAGCTCCATCGTAATCAGCTCCCAATCCTACGTGATCGGCTCCAACAAGCTTTACAATATGATCAATATGATCAATCAGTAAGGATAAAGGAGGCCGCATATCGTTAATTTCCCTGGAATACTTTGAATTGATCTCAGACTGGGCCTTTGAGCGGCTGTCATATTTTTTTGTAAGCTCCGCAAGTTCGTTTTTATGCAGGGCATTGAAATTTTGCTGTTTGCGGCTGTAGGTGCTGTCCAAAAAACCACTGTAAAAATTAACAAAGACCACTCCTCCGGTTTTGGCGATGGCTCTGATCTGCTCATCCTTTAGATTTCGCTGATGTGAATTAAACACATATGCAGAACTGTGTGATGCCATAACAGGCTTAACTGAAGTTTTAATTGCATCGTAAAATGCTCTCTCCCCTACATGGGAAAGATCAACAATAACACCCAGTTCATTCATTCGATTGACAACCTGTTTTCCAAAATCTGTTAATCCGACATGCCTGAGGCTATCTTTTTTGAAGGTTTCATCCGCTGCCGAACTTGCCCAGTTTGTACTGTTATTCCAGGTTAAGGTCATATAGATCATTCCTCTTTTTGCAAGTGCCTCCAGGTAATCCAGGCGGTTCTCAATCATATGGCCTCCTTCAACACCTATCATAGCAGCCATTTTTTGTTGTTTCACTGCCAATTTTATTTCCGAAGGAGTTTTGACCATGCTTATCTTGTCGGGATGTCTCTTAACCAGGGCTTCCAGGGAATCTATCTGCCGGTTGGCCATTGCATATCCCCCGGTATGATCACACCAGATGGAAAACACCTGAACATCCAGACCGCCCTGTTTGGCACGTATAAGATCGAAATCACCCCGTGACTGTTTTTTCCCGATATCCACTCCAGAATGAATCTGATCGGAAAGGATATCCCCGTGTGTATCGACAACGATAGCTTTTTCATGAAGCTTCCGGAGCGGCTGGGCAATGGCTGACTGTACTATTAAAAAACAAATTGCAAAAACTATATTTTTCAAAGGATCGCTGAATTAGGTTTGTAAAATGCCCGGGTTAAACTGTTTTTCAATGGGCGACTGATTTGCGGCCTCAATACCCATAGATATAACTTTTCTGGTTTCAAGAGGATCAATGATCCCATCAACCCAGAGACGGGAAGCCGCATAAAACGGAGTGGTCTGGCTGTCATACCGGTCGGTGATCTCCTTTAAAAGTTCATCCTCCTTTTCCTGAGTAATAACTTCTCCTTTGGCTTTTAACGATGCTTCCTGGATCTGCAAAAGCACTTTAGCCGCCTGGGATCCACCCATAACAGCTATTTTCGCCGATGGCCATGCAAAGATAAGCCTTGGATCATAGGCCTTGCCGCACATGGCGTAATTACCTGCCCCATATGAGTTCCCGATAACGATAGTGAACTTTGGCACAACTGAATTAGCGACCACATTTACCATTTTGGCACCGTCTTTTATTATTCCGCCCTGTTCTGAACGGCTTCCCACCATAAAACCTGTAACATCCTGTAAGAAAACCAAAGGAATTTTCTTCTGGTTGCAATTCATAATAAAGCGGGTTGCTTTATCAGCCGAATCGGAATAGATGACACCTCCGATCTGCATCTCCCCCTTCTTACTTTTTACGACCTTTCGCTGATTGGCAACAATTCCTACCGCCCATCCATCAATACGACCAAGACCGCATAAAATACTTTGACCGTAAAGTTCTTTATACTCTTCAAATTCAGAATTATCAAGCAGACGCTGAATGATACCTCTCATATCATACGGACTTTCCCTGTTCTCAGGAAGCAACCCATAAATCTCCTGCTCATCCATTTTAGGCATGGCCGGCTTTATACGATCAAATCCAGCATTTTTCGGGCTGCCTATCATACTCATTATGTTCCGGATAGAATCAAGGCATGAAGCATCATCGGGATGCTTATAATCTGTTACCCCCGATATTTCACTATGCGTGGAAGCTCCTCCCAAAGTTTCATTATCAATATCTTCTCCAATTGCTGATTTTACCAGGTAACTGCCTGCAAGAAAAACGGATCCGGTGCCGTCAACAATCATTGCTTCATCACTCATTATGGGCAGATATGCTCCGCCAGCTACGCATGAACCCATAATGGCCGAGATCTGGATTATGCCGCTGCTGCTCATGATCGCGTTATTGCGGAAAATCCTGCCAAAATGTTCTTTATCAGGAAATATTTCATCCTGCATAGGAAGGAATACACCAGCCGAATCCACGAGGTAAATTACAGGCAGCCGGTTTTCGATAGCAATTTCCTGAGCCCGCAGATTCTTTTTTGCAGTCATTGGAAACCAGGCGCCTGCCTTCACGGTAGCATCATTGGCCACAATCATGCATTGCCTTCCGGATACATAACCAATCCCGCAAATAACACCTGCTGAAGGACATCCGCCAACATCTTTATACATATCCTCTGCTGCAAAAGCTCCGATTTCTAACCATCGGCTATCCTTATCAAGAAGATAGGCCACACGTTCCCGCGCCAGCATTTTTCCCTTCTCCTTTTGTTTAGCTGCTGCTTTTTCCCCACCTCCGGTATATATCTTTTTGAGTCGATTCCTAACCTCATACAAGAGCTGTTTATTGGAATCTTCGTTTTTATTGAACTCTAAATTCATGTGAGCAAGTTAAGCGTTAAATATGAAAAGCTAAATTCCGGGAGGAATATTTTCATTGCCTGAAGCGGCAGCCATTCAATTCTTAAACACTCCTGATTAAATCATCTCAATAAGAGTAATCCAGCCTCTTATGAGAATATTATAGAGAAATCGGTGCAAAGGGCGCTAGAAGGGATTGACTTAAAGGAAATGCGGAGCTACTCCTGGAGATCAGTCTACTTTATAGCAGGAATAAAGAATTGCCGGAGGTAAATTCATGACCAGGTTCATTTCCATGCGATCGAAAATGGGCATAAAGTATTTTTTTTGAAGGGAGTAAAGAAACTGCCTGTAAACTCCCCCGTTCTTGAGCAGATCATAACAGTCATTAAGTAATTGCTTACGACCCGAATTATCAAACAGGCTGAGCGGCAATCCGGATATGATAACATCCACGGAGGATGCAGCAAAGTATTTGGTGATATCAGCTGCTGGTCCTTTTATCAAATGAAATCTTTTATCCTGTATACTTTCCAGATGAGCATAGAACTGGGGCTCAATCTCGAAGCAATACAGCACTGAATCAGGATGAAGTTTTGAAAGTATAATTTCAGTTATATTACCACTTCCGGAACCCAGTTCTATGATTATCTGGGCTTTATTAACATTTATTTCATGGGTAATATTTCGGGAAACATAACGTGAGGATTCATAAATGGCACCGGTAGTTTTGATATTTTTAATATAATTGAAGGCTTTCGATATCATTATGATGTATTGAATTTAATTTTGTCAGCATAGATTTTAAACGGAATGCTGCCTGGTTTAATTATTAAAAACTCTGATTAAGGAGTACTTAGGAAGGTTTTTAATAAATCAGTTCCTTTAAAGATACCACTTAAACGCTAGCAAACAACAATTATGTATCTTCTGAGTGTCATGTTAAATCTGAAGTTCAGCGATCCTTCCTCCCGAACCGGTTAAAAGTACCCATGATCCCGATTTGGATCTTCTGACAGTATGATAGCCCTCACCCGATAAATTTCTCCAGGATTTGCCGCCGTTCAGGGACAGATCCGTTCCTGTAGGACCGGCAGCCACTACCATTTTAGAAGTTATATACTCAACAGCTGATCTGTACCCAAAGGTGCTGACGGTAGGTTTATGCCAGGTTTTTCCGCCATTTTTTGTAAGTAAAAGATTATTTTCTCTCAGAGTATCTCTCAGATAATCACCCCCGGCTGCAATGCCTGTTCGCTTATTTACAAAGGCAATTGAAAATGGTCCTGTAGAATTTTTTCCCTGAAGTATGGGACAAGGATAATCGAGCCAGTTTTCACCATAATCAGAGGAATAAAAAATCCGGGATTGTTTTCCTCCGGTAGCTATCCATGTTTTTCCTTTGCTGCGACAGCGGATATTGGTACCGCTTGCCGCAAAGCTGGCTTCTCCTTCAACCAGCCGTATATTAAGATTATCACTGATTTCCTTCCAGCTATCACCTCCATCTGAAGTTTTAAGTAAAACCATCTTTCCGTTTATAGGATCCCCGTAGATAATTCCCCTTTCATCATCCCAAAAATCCATACCGTCCAGGAATATATCTGGTGATTGATTCCGGTAGACCTCTTTCCAGGTATTCCCTCCATCCTCAGTAATAATTATTACAGCTGGTGATCCTGCGCTGACCAGGATGGCCTTATTTTCTGAAAAGGACTCAATATCTCTGAAGTCAAACTTCTCGTATCCTTTAATCTGCTGCCACTTCCAGTTTTTACCATTATCTGAAGTTAATGCTGTCCAGCCATTACTTCCGCTTATCCATGCAACAGAATCATTCAGTACCGATAAACCACGAATACTTGTTTCCCTGCCGGATTGTAATGGAATTATGCTTTGAGAAAACAGCAAACCCCCGGAGCTAAACAATAAAAAAAAGGAAAAGAAGACTTTCATCGTACCCTTGACCAGGTTTCTGTCCGGCCAAGCGCCGATATACCTACAAAAGCGCGAACATTGATTTTATCACGGTTCAACAGGGTTATTTTACAATCAAAGGTCCTGCCTGTTTTAAGATCATAAATAGTTCCACCCTCCCATAAGCCCTCGGCCTGATAAGAAAATCCTTTAAGAACTTCAGTTCCTATCAAAGGCCTTTTGCTCAAGTCCGGATCTGGATTTCTTTTATCGAGCCGGATATTTCCCTTCTCGTCGGTCGGATTTTTCAACCAAACGATCCTTCCTGAAAATTTACCGGAAGTCTGGTAGATCGCTATCTGAACGTCCCCCTCCGGATTCAGCCACTTCCCTGCAATAATATCCTTACTTTGCGAAAAAGAACTTATAAACCCTCCTGTAAGGAGGATTAAAAGCATAATTTTCTTTTTGATGTTTTTCATAGATTTCCCTAAAGTATAAAAATACCTATAATTTATAGCTAAACTAAAATCACACTCAAGATTTTAAATCCCCACCAGTTGATCCTGCTTATTTTCCTCCCGGAAAACTGTTTGAGAGGACCAGATGCCGGATCTGTGCACGCCGAACCCTCAGGATTATGCTCTTTATGGCAGGCAGAATATATTTTTAAAAGTTTTAGCGAACATGTGTAAATCTTCTATATTTGCACACCAATCCAAAACTTATTTTAATGCCCGGATGGCGAAATTGGTAAACGTTGCGGTCTCAGAAGCCGTTGGAGTTATATCCTTGAGAGTTCGAGTCTCTCTTCGGGCACAGTAAGAATAAAAAAGCCCGGGTGGCGAAATTGGCAGACGCACCACTTTGAGGGGGTGGCGCTCGAAAGGGCGTGGCAGTTCGAATCTGCTCCCGGGCACAGTATTAATTGTTTGCAACTGAATTCCTGTCCTTCCTGGAAGAATTCAACCCCGTTAAACTTCCATAAATCTTATTATTTCTGTATTTGCAGCACTGCAATTACAGGTAAATGATCCGATGCATATCTTTCCGGCACCACTTCATGGCTTATAACTTTAAACCCGGATGCCGGTAAAAAGCTTATAAAATCAATGGCCTTAGTAGGATTGATCACCGGAATTGTAGGTTCACAAACCTTACAGGTACGGGTAAATTGCTTATCCAGCTCTGCGATCACCCCGGATTCAGGTGTTGCATTCAGATCACCTGCAAGGATAAAAGGCAGGGTTTCTCCGGATGAGATCCTGTTGATCTCTTTAATCTGCAATTCCCTGTTCGTATGCGCATTTTGTGCATCCAGATGCGTGCTTCCAAATCGGATCATCTTACCGCCCGGCAATGAAACTTTTACTGTAGTCAGTACCCTTGGCTCACCTTTAGTGCTTGAAACTGTGGGTAGACGGAATACCTTTCCTTCGCTTACGGGGTATCTTGACAGGATAGCCACTCCGTACTCCCCGCCTTCAAAATCTATCCCCTTTCCGAAAAAGAAGTTCATACCCAGCTTTTTAGCCAGTTCCCCAGCCTGATTATAGGGTCCTGAGCGTTTGGTATTTACATCTATTTCCTGTAATGCCACCAGGTCTGGGTTCTGTAATTTAATAGCAGCAGCAATGGCATCGATATCGATCAAACCTGGTTTTGATGGAGGATTACAATGATGGACATTATAACTCATAACCCGTATTGCGGATGGGGCACTGTCTGGAGCTCCTGCCGACTGCATTTTTCGGGAACAGGAAACTGTTAAAAGAATTGCTGCAATAAATAATAAGGATCTTTTCATTTTTAAACCGGGATAAAATATCAAGCTACAATTTTAAGGATCAAAGGGTAAGCTCAAGGCCGTCATAAGCCAGGTAAACCCCTTCAGGGAGCTCGGCAGAGATCTCTTTGTGTGTTCCCAGCCGGTGACTTATATGAGTAAGGTAAGTTTGTTTGGCTCCGATCTCCCTGGCCAGAGCGAGGGCCTCATCAAAAGTTAAATGGGAAATATGGCTTTCCTTCTGCAATGCATTGATCACCAGGATCTCCGAGCCTTTAATTTTTAATTTCTCTTCCTCTGTAATGGTTTTGGCATCAGTAATATACGTGAAGGAACCAATGCGGAACCCAAAAATCGGTAGCTGAAAGTGCATGACCGAAACAGGTATCACTTCAATACCGGCAACCATAAACGGCTGGTTATCTTCAATATCAAAAAGATCAAGCCTGGGCAGACCAGGATGTTTATTGCTTGAAAATATATAGGAGAACTCTTTTTTCAAAGCTTCCTGAACCCGTCTATGGGCAAATACATTTATTTCTGTCTGCTGCCTGTAATTAAAGGCCCTGATATCATCCAGTCCTGCCACATGATCCTTATGTTCATGGGTAAAAAGTATGGCGTCCAGATGTTTTACGCCTGCACGCAGCATCTGATACCTGAAATCAGGACCGGAATCGATTACAATCACTTTACCTTTATGTTCAACCAAAATTGAAACACGCAAACGATTATCGTGCTTATCACCAGATGAGCAAACCGCGCAGTCGCAGGCAATTACCGGTACTCCCTGTGAAGTTCCTGTTCCTAAGAATGTTACCTTCAAAATTCTATTTTAGTTTGTTTCAATAAGTAAAGGAAAGCTTTTTGCTTTTCATCCAGCAAACTTTCATCAGTTTCTGAACTTTGAAGCAATTCCGCAAGTGAAATGATCTTACTCTCCAGATTAGAAAACTTATTTACGATAACTATCCTGTCCTTTTCTAAAATGCAGGACCCGGTTTTGAAATTTCCTTTTTCGTAACGTAATTTAAATCCCAGAGATTTTAACAGGGCTTCAAGTTTCTCAAGGGTATGCTGGGTGTAAGAAAGTGTCATTTCATTTCAAAAATAACAAAAAAAGGGTTCAAACGCCATGCGCCTGAACCCTTTACTTATAAAATTTAAAGTTTATCTTAAATCGACAACCTCTACCCCAGGATACTTTTTAGCATCAAAGGCAAATGTGGATTCAGGCACCTTGATATTCGGGCTGAATGTTTTGATTGTGTAAGTGTACTTATTCCCGTTTTTATCAAAAATAACAGCATTTGATATCTGCTTGTTTATTTTATCGATTTGCAGGCGCACCTTAAAGAAACTACGCTTACTGTCTGTAGGGGTAAGATCGATATTATGCACCAATCTTCCGTTTACCTTGGTATCATTGGTATACAATGATTTAAATCCCTTCTCATAGATTGTGAAGATCTTTGCCGGATTTAGGCCATCTGATGTATTATCCACCTCGCTGAGCTGAACTTCCTTATCCGCCTTGAGATAAGTCCATTGGTTTTTACCGTCACTGATCAGTTCCTGACCTTTCAGAATAACCTTATACTTATTTGTTTTTGAACGGACAAACAGGGTGCCTGCCTGAGTTTCTTTTATTTTAGCCTGCTGGTTTTCCAGTGTATAAGTGAAATCAGTTTTAATGACATCGTAATTGCGGTATTTTTTGCTCACTTCGGCAAGAATTGCCTTTGCCTTAACTTCACTTTGTGCCATCAGGTTCATTCCTGAACCTAAAAGTACAAAAGCACATATTATTAACTTTCTCATTTTTGTTTGCTTAATTATCTATTCTTTATCCAGTGTACCCAAGAACTGTTCCAAAGAGTATTCATCCGGAATTAATACTTCACGGGCCTTGCTTCCTTCAAAGGGTCCAACTATATGGGCGGCCTCAAGCTGATCAATAATTCTGCCCGCACGGTTATACCCTAATTTTAATTTACGCTGTATTAGAGAAGTTGATCCCTGCTGATGCATAACGATCATTCTGGCTGCTTCTTCAAAAAGAGGATCCCTGTCTGAGGCATCGAAATCCTTGATGGAAGATTCTGAATTTTCATCCACATATTCCGGCAGCATCCAGGCAGAAGGATAACCTCTCTGGGCCCCGATGAACTCGGAAATCCGCTCAACCTCAGGAGTATCCACAAAAGCACACTGGATCCTGATCAGATCGCTCCCGGTTGACAGAAGCATATCCCCTCTTCCAATCAGCTGATCTGCACCTCCGCTATCCAGAATAGTTCTCGAATCAATCTTCGATAATACCCTGAATGCAAGCCTTGCAGGAAAGTTAGCCTTAATTGTGCCTGTAATGATATTCACAGACGGCCTTTGAGTTGCGATAACAAGGTGAATGCCAACAGCTCTTGCTAACTGGGCTATACGTGCAATCGGTGTTTCAACTTCCTTTCCGGCAGTCATCATCAGGTCGGCAAATTCATCTATAATCAGTACTATAAATGGCAAAAACCGGTGGCCTTCATTCGGATTAAGTTTCCTGCTGATGAACTTCTGATTATATTCTTTTAAATTTCTTACATGCCCATTCTTCAACAGATCGTAACGCATATCCATTTCAATACACAAAGAATTTAACGTTGTGATGACTTTTTTTGTATCTGTAATAATGGCATCTGCCTCACCTGGCAATTTTGCAAGAAAATGACGTTCGATCTTCCGGAATAACGTTAATTCGACCTTTTTTGGATCTACAAGGACAAATTTTAGCTGGGAAGGATGCATTTTATACAAAAGGGAAATCAAAATGGCATTAATACCGACAGATTTACCCTGACCCGTGGCACCTGCAACCAGCAAATGCGGCATTTTTGACAGGTCGGCAATATAAACCTCATTTGAAATGGTTTTTCCCAAAGCTATTGGCAGATCCATTGTTGTATTCTGGAATTTTTCTGTTGCCAGTACCGAACGCATAGAAACCATTTCCGGATGCTGATTAGGCACCTCGATACCAATTGTTCCCTTACCTGGCATGGGGGCAATGATCCGTATACCCAAAGCTGCTAAACTCAGTGCAATATCATCCTCCAGATTTTTGATTTTAGAAATACGGACACCCGGAGCAGGAATAATCTCGTATAAAGTAACTGTGGGACCTATTGTAGCTTTTATCTTATCTATTTCTATATTATAATGATTCAGAGTTTCAACGATCTTATTCTTGTTTGCCTCCAGCTCTTCTGCATTAACTGCAATCTTATTGGACCCATAATTTTCAAGCAGGTCTAGGGTCGGATATTTATAGCTCGACAAATCCAAAGTCGGATCATACATCCCAAACTGTTCAACCAGTTCATTTGATTTCTTTTCCTCTTCGGTTCTTTCAATGATCAGCGAGGGCGATTCCTTTATTTCATTTTCAACAGCGCTGACCGTTTCCATGGGCATGTTTCTGGCAGGACTTAATACCACAGATTTGTGCTCCTCTGCCTCTGCATGATCAAGAGGAAGATTTTGATTTAGTTTATTTCCGGCAGCAACTTCATGTTTCTGGCGGTTTGGCAAATTGAATTCCACCGGTTCGTAAGTAATCTCATCCTCCAGCTCGACAGGGCCGGAATTTTCAGGAATTACATAATCCGGCTCCGCATTCCGGCTGGGAATTTTAAAATCTATATTATAAGCAATGATCAGAACACTTAGGCCGGCAAAGGCAAGCAGTCCGCCTGTACCCGAATTACCTATCTGAGCCTGAAGCAGCCTGTTGGTCCAGAACCCGAATTCACCCTCCAGATAATGGGGGTAATCTGAAATAAAGGCATGAAAGAAGGCAAGGCTAAGGGAGATGAAGAGTATAAAAAAGAAGGAATATGCAAGGGTCTTTTTAATTGAAAAAACCCTGATTTTAAAGAGCATACGGTATCCTACGATAAAGAAAACAGCAATAAAAATAAAGGATGCAACCCCAAACCATTCATAGATGAACTGATGGGACAGCAGTGCTCCAAATTTACCCAGCCAGTTTTCGACTACCGGCTGATTTAAGCCAAGCGCAGATAATTCAGCCTGGGTCTTCCAGAGATTAGCCCATCCCCCGTTGGCATCCATAACATAGCTCTGATCATCCTGCCATGTAAACAGGTAGGATGTAAATGCGACCATAAAATAAAGCGAAAGAATAAGAAAGAATAAACCTACTATCTTAATTGTACGATCATCGTTTAACTTAAACTTTGGCAGAACCTCTGCCGCTGCCCCCGGGCTCTTTGCCCTCGCTGTGGATTTTGACTTGGGTTCTTCGCGGAAAGAATTTGCATTCCTGAATTGATTTCCTCTTAAGGGCATTCGATAGCTTCTAAATAATGACAAATATAACGTTATAAAGAATAATCATATATGCAGTTCGGCTGAGTTTTTTTTACCATGGATTAAACCCTGATGAAAAGTAATGGTCAAATAATAAAATGGCATTTAATTCCGGAATATTTAGATATAGGAACAAAGTTTTAGTTTAGGTTTAGGTGGTTGATCCCGCTTCGTTCTCGGAGCGGGATTTTTTATTTCTCTGTTTTTTTCCTATAATTGGTTATCAGACAGATGGTCTAATTAATATTCGGATGATGAGTCAGGATTTACTGGAAGAATACATACAAACTGGAAATGCAGGGGAGTTGAAAAATCTCCTGAATGCTAATCCCGCTCTTGCCAATCATAAAACAAGCCTGCAGATATCTCCCTTAATGCTTTCCTGCTATTACAAAAAATCAGAATTGTCTGATATCATTCTGGAGCATGTTACTGAAATAAGCATATTTGAAGCTTCGGCCCTGGGCAAATCGGAAATCGTGGATAAAGCCTTATCGGAAAATCCTGACCTTCTAAACGATTTTTCGGAAGACGGGTTCACTCCGCTGAGCCTCGCCGCATATTTTGGCAATGAGGACCTCACCCGTTTACTTTTATTAAAAGGAGCAGATCCTAATATACCCTCAAAAAATGGATATAGTGTTTATCCAATTCACTCTGCAGTAGCAGCAAATTACACCCTGATAGCTAAAATGCTATTGGAAGCTGGGGCTGATATTAACGTTGTCCAGAAGTCGGGCGATACACCCCTGCAT
The DNA here is from genome assembly GCA_036676435.1 of Pedobacter sp. Taxonomy (GTDB): domain Bacteria; phylum Bacteroidota; class Bacteroidia; order Sphingobacteriales; family Sphingobacteriaceae; genus Daejeonella. Next base: position 182,273 of record JAKFCV010000020.1, read on the forward strand.
TCTGCTGCCCATAATGGGAACATAGAATTATTGATCGTTTTCCTGGAGGCTGGTGCTAATATAGCTGCCAAAACGGAAGACGGGAAAACCCCGGCAGACAGAGCTTCTGAAAAAGGATTCGCTGAAATCGCTAAAATATTATCCTGAGTTTTTGCCGGATTAAAAATTTATTTCCGGCGGGCAACCCTTCCTTTTTTCATTTCGTAAGTACTCTACAAATAAATTAAATTGTTTATGAAAAAGTACTTAGCGAAATCTGCGCAGTTATTTACCCTAACAGCTGTGCTCACACTCTTCCTCTTCAATGGATGTAAAAAAGACAAGGAACCAGTAAGTCTGATTAAGAAGGTTACGGTTCAGTTAAGCGGAGCTCAGGAAGTTCCGGCTGTTACCACTTCCGGTAACGGTACAGCAGAGATCTCCTACGATCCTACCCTGAAGACCATTGCCTATAAGTTAACCTGGACTTTAGGAAACCCATCCGCTACGACAACAAATATGCATTTTCATGGTTCAGAAAACGGCACCGACCAGACAAGCTCGGGCGTTGCTATAGGTATTACAGGCTTCCCTACGGGCAGCAGCGGTACATTAAGCGGAACCACAATAGCCCTGACAGATGTTCAGGCCGCACAGTTACTGGCTGGCAAATGGTATGTAAACATCCACAGTTCCACAGTTCCAGGCGGTGAGTTAAGGGGAAATATTAAATTTCAGTAGTTTTTTTAAGGTGAGGGGGCTGTATCATTTACTAAATGATCAGCCTCTTTTTATTATTCTGTTTTTTTTAAATATTTCGATTTTCTCCAATTTCCATTCCGCAGATGCAGTCAACAAAGTACATTCATCAAACCAATTTTAATCACCCACCTTTCTGTTTAAATATGCCGCAAAAAACATGCTGGAACTGATACGAAATGAGTACGTAACAAAAGGCAGATGTAAACAATAGAAACAGGGATGAAACAGGGATGAAACAGGGACTAAGCAGGGACTAAACAGGGACTAAACAGGCACACATACGGACAATGTCCCTGATTTCTCCAGGTTTCCATCCTATTAGATCCTTCTAGACGAAGCCATCCATATCGAGACCTGATCATTTCGATTTAAGGGGCTTTTTACAGGAATTCAAGATTCTTTAACGGAATAAGATTAATGGGTGTGCTTTAAATGAAAGACAGCAGGCAGACAGGCTTAGCAAGGCAGATTTTGCCGCTGCATATAAGTATGGATGCATTGCATTTGTTTCAACAAGAGTTTTCAGGAAATAATAAGGACCTAATTATGGTTTGGCGCAGGATACAGCATGTTTTTTTTTAAAAATCCCAAACGCGGGTCCTTATCCGTTTGATGTAATGGCGTATATCCAGGACAAGGGCTGCAAAGACGTAAAAGATAAGAGGAAAACCAACAGCAAGGAAAGACGAATAAATAAAGAATAAGCGAATTTTTGAAATAGAAATATCAAATCGCTCGCCCAGGTAAGCACAAACGCCAAAAGATCTTTTTTCAAAAAATGTAATAAACTGCTGCAACATCAGATGTTCAATATTTTTGCTCCAATTCCACAAGATAAACATTTCTTTTCATCACAATATGACTTTTTTAATTGCATCAGCGATTGTGAATAATAAGCATTTTGTGATCTGACTCCCATTTCCTTGAAACGTGTTATCATTCCATTTGTTTCAGGAGGCAAATTCTCAAGCAGGCTTATGCTTCTGCTTATATAAATATTCGTGCCAGTTTTCTTACCAAAGGCAAACATAAACACCGATACCGTATTTATAAGAATATTATTTACCGATTGCTCTCCCAAGGCAGGCGACAGATCCCTGCATTCAGCATCAAACCGGAAATGAGAGTTCCAATAGGAGTTCAGAGGAAGCTCTTTGAAAAGACTGACAACTAACCTGATATCCCTTTCCCCGAGGATTTTTGAAAAGAGATGATTCGATTTAATGACCAGGGCTGCAAACTGCGCCAGTCTGATTGTGGGGAAATTATTAGGCCTCAACCTCATATATTTCCATAGGTATTTATCTATAGGTATCAGGGAATGCTTCTTTTTCAGGAAAAGGTACTCTTTCTTCAGAATCCCTGGATATTCATCTTTAAATTTCCCGGTTAAAAAACCAGCCTGTCCGAAAACCAGTGCTTCGATTTGCAGAGGCTTATTCTGATACCTGCCTAAAATTTGCCGGGGTAATGACCGTGCAAGCATTTCAAAAGGAATAGAATTAGTTTTAAACCCGAAATTCCGCGCAAGCATGATGTAAAAAGCATCGTCCCAGCTTCCTTTAACTTCATGGAGAATGTCTTCTACAAGCCGGGTTTTATCCTCCATCCTTTCAATGAGGATTCTCGAAAGCCAGCTGCTGATGTGAAAAATATCGACCATAGTGATCAGTTTCTCGCAGGGGATCCAGTTTATTCCTCCTTCCATTAAGCGTATATAATTGGCAGTTACTTTTTCGGATATCAGGCTATTTAAAGTAAATACGGGAATTTCCGATCCATCACTGCGGAAAATTCTTTGATCATGCTTACCAACCACATGGAGAATTACGCTGTCGTAGGCTTTATCGATCTGATGCTGATGCCGGCTCCAATCGGAAGAGCGCAGGTGGATTTCTACATTTCCCGCCCATAAAGTATTCCCGATACGGATCTTGGCATTTTCAAAATCAGGACCTGCATTTTTATTATGAATACCAACATGAATGATATCCAGCTTTTCTCCTGAAGTGGTTTTCAGATCCGTCCCGATGAAATACCGGAATTTCCAGATATAATGCAAAAAATCTTCCGGAAGTACCATGATTAAGTATACCGAAAATTACTTCATCATAATCCTATGATGATTAAACGGTAGGTACCGGAATAATAATGGTAAATTCTATTAAAAATTCATCCTGTCAAGCAGGACTTCCATTTCAGCCTGAAGCTTCAGGGCTTCTTCCCTGGCACGTTCAGCGAAATCCTCCGCCGATGAGGCATAGATAATTGACCTGGAAGAATTGATCAGCAGACCGCAGTCGCTGTTCAGGCCATATTTGCAGACTTCCTGCAGACTTCCACCCTGTGCTCCAACACCAGGAACAAGTAAAAAATGATCCGGTGCGAATTTCCGGATATTTAAAAACTCCTCGCTGCGGGTAGCTCCTACCACGTACATCATCTGATCAATTGAACCCCAGGAATTGGCTGTTTTTATGACGGTTTCAAAAAGGCGGCGGTTTTCTGATTCAATAAACTGAAAATCCTTCCCGCCCTCATTTGAAGTCAATGCAAGTAGAATAACCCATTTATCTTTAAAGGCCAGAAAAGGTTTAACTGAATCACTTCCCATATATGGCGCAATGGTTATGGCGTCAAAATCCATCCCTGAGGAAGATTTATCGAAAAAAGCCTTTGCATACATGGATGAGGTGTTTCCAATATCTCCGCGTTTTGCATCAATGATCCCCAGACAATGTTCAGGGATATATTGTGAAGTGTTTATTAAGCTCTGCCATCCCGCAAGGCCCCTGCTCTCATAAAAGGCGCTGTTTGGCTTATAGGCCACGCAAAGGTCTTTCGTAGCATCAATTATCTGCTTATTGAATTCAAATATCGGATCCTCCTTATCACGCAAAAATTGAGGTATAAGCTCAATATCTGTATCCAGGCCAATACATAGGAATGATTTCTTTATCTTTATCTGTTCTATAAGCTCTGATCTGTTCATTTATCTTTCAGGAATTTGAGCGAAAATAATTAAAGAACGGATGCATCCCTCAAAAAAAAAATTAAAAGTTTTGATTCTTTCATTTTATTCCATAGAATTGTGCTGTAATCTCAATTTATCCCTGAAATCAGGAAATCACAATAATTCTTATATTTCATAATTACTTGTGTTGTCACTACCCAGGATAAATTTATTGAACTAAAATCCCAAAAAACATAAACCATATTTAATGCTGGATAGTAATAAATTGAACGATAAGCTCGTTTCCGAGCTGCGTGAAATTGCTCAAAACCTTGGTGTGGCAGATACTGATACGTTGCGTAAACAGGATCTGATCCGTCGAATTTTGGAACATGCCGAAACACCGGCTGCTACAGAAACTCCTACAGTACAGACAGTACATAACAATTCAACAGAAAGTGACCATGTAGAGGAGAAGCCTCGCAAACGTCTTCGTTCTGTTAAATCCAAATCCGAGAGCAAACAACATCGTGAAGTCCCTTTGGATAATACACGGGTGTTTGATTACCCTGAAGATGAAGAATCTCCTGTTGAAACTCCTGCTGAAAACCCGGTTGAGAGCCCGGTTAATGCTGAGCCATCTGCAGAAACCGCTGTTGCTGAACCTAAGGATAAATCCAAAGATCCGGCAGAACCGAGAAAGTTTGAACGCAAACAAAATCCTAATAATCCCAATCAAAATCCGGGCAGAACTCAGGAAGCCCCTGCCATTAATATGGATTTTGATAATGTAATCGTAAATGAAGGAATTCTTGAAATTATGCCTGATGGTTATGGTTTTTTAAGATCTTCTGATTATAACTACCTTTCCTCCCCTGATGATATCTATGTTTCTCAATCCCAGATAAAATTATTCGGACTTAAGACCGGTGATACAGTAAGAGGAAGTATCCGTCCGCCGAAAGAAGGTGAAAAATATTTTCCGCTTGTACGGGTTGAGGCAATTAACGGCAGAATTCCGGCAGAAGTTCGTGACCGGGTTCCCTTTGATTATCTGACCCCGCTCTTTCCTACAGAAAAGCTTAACCTTTTTGTTGATACTGCAAACCATTCAACACGCATCATTGATCTTTTTACACCAATAGGAAAAGGACAGCGCGGTTTGATTGTCGCCCAGCCAAAAACAGGAAAGACCATGCTGCTTAAGGACGTGGCAAACGCCATTGCAAAAAATCATCCGGAAGTTTACCTTATCATATTACTGATTGATGAGCGCCCGGAAGAAGTTACAGACATGGCTAGAAGCGTTCGTGCAGAAGTAGTATCATCTACCTTTGATGAGCCTGCAGAGCGTCATGTTAAAATTGCCAATATAGTGCTTGAAAAAGCCAAACGCATGGTTGAATGCGGACATGATGTGGTTATACTGCTGGATTCGATTACCCGTCTGGCCCGTGCGTATAATACAGTAGCTCCTGCATCCGGAAAGATACTTTCCGGTGGTGTGGACGCAAATGCTTTACACAAACCTAAACGCTTCTTCGGAGCCGCAAGAAATATAGAAGATGGTGGTTCATTGACCATTTTAGCGACAGCTTTAACTGAAACTGGTTCTAAAATGGACGAAGTGATCTTCGAAGAATTTAAAGGAACAGGTAATATGGAACTGCAATTAGACCGTAAATTGTCTAACAAACGCATATTCCCTGCAATCGACCTTACAGCTTCAAGCACACGCCGCGATGACCTGCTCCTGGATAAAGATACACTTCAGCGGATCTGGATCCTTCGTAACCATCTTGCAGATATGAATTCACAGGAATCTATGGAATTCCTGCAATCACAAATGCGCGGCACAAAAACCAATGAAGAGTTTTTAATCTCGATGAATTCCTAATAAATAGAGTATCTCCCATTCTGAACGGAGGAATCAATGCTCCCGGAATAAAAGAATAATCAGATGAAGAAACATCTACCCAATGCCATTACCTGCCTTAATCTGTTGAGCGGCTGCCTGGGTATTGTTTTCGCTTTCCAGGGTGAATTAGTTTTTGCCAGCTACGCTATTTTTATTGCTGCAATATTTGATTTTCTGGATGGTATGCTTGCCAGATTATTGAATGCCTACTCAGAAATAGGCAAAGAGCTGGATTCTCTAGCGGATATGGTAAGTTTTGGTGTATTGCCTTCAGTAATCATCTACCAGCTGTTCCTACAGTCGCCTCAATTGGGCCCGGTGAGTATCTGGCTGAATTTTTCAGCGTTTTTAATAGCGATTTTTTCGGCTTTGAGACTTGCCAAATTCAACATTGACACCAGGCAGTCTGAAAATTTTATTGGACTTCCAACACCGGCTAATGCAATCCTGATCGCTTCTTTTCCAATGATACTTGAACAGGGAAACTTTTTTATTTCACCTTATATCTTAAACCCCTTCTTTTTATTTGTATTCAGCTTCGGAATGAGCATTCTGCTGGTATCAGAACTTCCGCTTATCTCCCTCAAATTCAAAACTATAAGCCTGGCAAATAACCTGCCCCGTTATATTTTGGTTTTTTCCTCGCTGATTCTACTTCTAATATTTAAATTTGCAGCAGTTCCAATCATTATATTCTTATATTTTATAATATCACTTATCCAATTTAAATTCACAAAATGAAATTCATAGCTGAAGTAAATATTATGCCGCTTAAGGAAATTCTTGATCCTCAGGGTAAAGCCGTTACAGGAAGTATGAAAAATCTTGGATTGGCAGAGATACAAAATGTCCGCATCGGCAAACATATTACATTGGAACTGGAGGCTGAGAATGAAAGCATTGCCCGCCAGAAAGTGGAAGATGCCTGTAAAAAGCTATTAGCTAATCTGATAATGGAAAGTTATGAATTCGAATTGAGAGCTGCTTAATCCAGTTTTCCGAGTTCCGATTTTATCTCATTTAATTTAGCAAAAAGCTCCGTGCTGAGATCATTGAGTATTTTAAATGCCGGGGCGATCTTATCCAGGTTTTTAAGATTTCGGGCATTGGATTCAATTTCTGCCATATCGTCCTTTGCTGCATCTGCACCCATGAATGAAAGGGTCGGCTTTATTTTATGAGCGATATCGGCAACTTTAGTCCAGTTTTTATCCCGGATGAACTGATCCAGTTGCTCAAAATAAACAGGAGTCTGCTGAAGAAATAGGTCGATCATTTCTACCATAAACTCATTACTGCCACTCGATACATCGCGGAGATATGAGAGATCCACATTAAGTCCGGGAGTTTTCTTTTTAATTTCTTCTGGCATAAGTCAATGAAATTTAATGGGCTAAGATAACTTTTTTACAAATAAATCATCAGACAATTCATCCATCAGTTCTAGTATTGTTTTACCAAATACCGGATGCCTCACTAAAGGCGCAATTTCACATAAGGGCATAAGGCCGAAACGTCGCTCATGTAAGTAAGGATGAGGTATAGTCAGACTAGTTTCATTGATCACCTTATCAGCAAATAGCAATATATCGATATCAATTGTTCTTGAGCCCCATTTCTCAACCCGTTCTCTTCCAAGTTCCCGCTCAATGGACAGTATTCCGCTTAATAATTCCTCAGGTTCCAGTTCAGTTTCCAGACCTATAACCTGATTAATAAAATCTGGCTGATCATGCCTTCCCCAGGATGCAGTCTCATACAAGGATGAAATTGAACGAACCAGTCCGAGCCGTTCTCCAATCAGTTCTGAAGCCTGCCTAAGATAATTTTCTCTGTTGCCAAGGTTACTTCCAAGTAATAGGTATGCGGTATCCATGTATTTTTATATCCTTGTAACAAATACACAATTCCTGAATCTGTACATTTGTATACTTGCATAGATAAATACATTTAACCATTATATGAAAGAATTTTTCAAATTTGTTTTTGCCTCCATGATAGGGGTCATTCTGTCCTTTTTCGTCATGTTCATATTGTTTATTGTGATTATTACTGCCGTGATTTCCTCAGCCGGAAATGATGGTAAAGTTGCAGTAACAAATAACAGTGTTCTTCATGTAAGTCTGGATTATCCAATAATAGAACGCTCGGAAAAGAATCCCTTCGCAGATTTTAATTTTATGGGTTTTCAGGGAAAGAAAACTCTGGGACTAAAGGAAATATTGGCCGGAATTGCTGAGGCAAAAAAGGATAACCATATTGAAGGAATTTATCTGGATGCCTCTTCCCTTTCTGCCGGTTTTGCAACTATTGAAGAGATCCGGAATGCCCTGATCGACTTCCGGAAAAGCGGCAAATTTATTCTTGCCTACAGCGAGGTCTATTCTCAGGGTGCCTATTATCTGGCAACCGCTGCTGATAAAATCTATCTTAACCCTGAAGGAATGGTAGATTTCCGGGGTTTAAATGCTGAAAGTGTTTTTTTTAAAGGAACCCTGGATAAATTAGGAATCGAGGCTCAAATTATAAAGGTAGGTACATATAAAAGTGCTGTAGAACCATTTATCCTGGATAAAATGAGTGAGCCAAACCGGGAGCAGGTTTCTTCCTTCCTGGGTTCTATGTATTCACATTTTTTATCAGAGATCTCTAAAAGCAGACGGATTTCTGCTAGCACACTCTTTTCACTGGCCGACAGTGCTAAAATAAGAAGTCCGAAAGATGCTTTGACCTTTAAAATGATTGATGGATTACGCTATAAGGATGAAGTACTTGATGAATTAAGGTCCCGAACAGGAATTGCCAAAAAGAAAGATATCAAATCGGTCAGCCTTGAAGACTATGCACCGGAAAAAGATAAAGAGCAAGCATCTTCTCCTAACCGCATTGCGGTAATTTATGCAAACGGTGAGATAATCAGCGGTGAAGGTGACGATGATAACATAGGCTCTGAAAGAATTTCAAGGGCTATACGCAAAGCACGAACTGATGATAAGGTTAAAGCAGTGGTATTAAGAGTGAATTCTCCGGGGGGCAGCGCTCTTGCCTCAGATGTTATCTGGAGGGAAGTGTTACTCACCAAAAAAGCAAAGCCCGTTATTGTTTCTATGGGTGATCTGGCTGCTTCAGGAGGGTATTATATAGCCTGCGCGGCAGATTCTATTTTCGCCCAGCCCAATACCATTACAGGTTCCATAGGCGTATTCGGTATCATTCCTAATATGCAGAAATTCTTTAATGATAAACTGGGCATAACCTTCGACGGTGTTAAAACCGGACGTTTTGCTGACCTGGGAACAGTTAGCCGTCCGCTCACGGATGCCGAAAAGATGATCTTTCAACAGGAAGTCAACCGAACATACAATACATTTACTCAAAAAGTAGCGGATGGCCGTAAAAAATCTCAATCCTATATTGACAGCGTGGGACAGGGCCGGGTATGGAGCGGATCAGAAGCTTTAAAGATCGGGCTTGTAGACAGGCTTGGAAATATTGATGATGCCATAGCATCCGCAGCAAAAAAAGCAAACCTGAAAGATTTTAAAATAATTAGTTACCCTGTTCAGAAAGACCCGCTTAAATCTTTATTCGATGATTCAGCAGATAAGGTAAAAACCTATTTTGTAAAGCATGAGCTGGGCTCCAGCTTTACCTATTATGAACAGTTAAGGTCCACTTTAAGCTTTACCGGAGTTCAAACCCGCCTTCCATATTCTATCACGATAAAATAAACCCTCAGTCTCCCCGGGGTTAAGAATTTATATTATTAATTTACACCCTTCCCTTTCAGGGAAGGGTTGTTTATTTTTGGGCAGATAAAATAATGGAAAATAAAAGCATCTCAAGAACCTTACGCTTTCTAAGTCAGCTGATGGAGCTTCATAATGAAAATCCGTTCAAGACTAAATCAATAGCTAATGCAGCTTTCAAGGTAGATAAACTTCCATATTCCATAGCTGCTAAAACTCTCCCTGAAATGGAGCAGGTAGAGGGTTTAGGTAAAAGTACGGCAGCAAAAGTATGGGCTTTAGTTCATACCAATTCTATTCAGGAACTCACAGATCTTATTGGCCAGACTCCTCCCGGGGTAGTTGAGATGATGCAGATCAAGGGTCTGGGACCCAAGAAGATCATTGCCGTATGGAAAGAAATGGGTATTGAGAATGTCGGGGAGTTATATTATGCCTGCAACGAAAACCGGCTCATTGAAGCAAAAGGTTTTGGTCTTAAAACCCAGGAAGAGATCAAGCGTATCATTGAATTTAATATGGCCAGCAATGGCCGATTTCTCTTTGCCAGGGTCGAGACAATTGGTGAAGACCTTCTGAAAAAGATCAAATCGGATCTTAAGCTGGAGTTAAGCTTCATCACGGGTCAGTATCGCCGGAAATGTGAGATAATTGACAGTCTTGATATTCTGATAGCTCATGCCCTTAATGATGAAATAATTGCTGGTGTTGGAGCTTCCGGCCTGATCATTACAGAACTTAAAGATAATGAGGTAATAGGTACCACCGAATCGGGTCTGATCGTCAAGCTGAAATTCTGTAATCCAAATGATCTGGGCTGGGAATTAATTCAAGGTACCGGGAACGCAGCCCATGTGGATGAACTTAGGTCCCTTTGCGGAAATAAAGACCTGAGCGGATTAAGTGAAACGGAAATATATCAGGTAGCAGGTATCCCCTTCATAGAACCTGAACTTCGTGAGGGAACCAATGAATTTGAACTTGCCAAAAGCAATAAATTACCGGAACTCATCCGGGATACCGACCTGAAGGGTTCATTACATAACCACAGCACCTGGAGTGATGGAGTTCATACGCTTGAAGAAATGGCCCTTTTCTGCCGGGATGAATTAAAATTGGAGTATTTCGGGATCAGTGATCACTCAAAATCTGCTTTCTATGCCAATGGGTTAAACGAGATCAGGGTTGCGGCCCAGCATAAGGAAATCGATGAACTCAATGCAAGGCTCTCCCCTTTCCATATTTTTAAAGGAATAGAATCGGACATATTATATGACGGGTCCCTGGATTATACAGATGAAGTTTTGTCATCTTTCGACTTTGTGGTAGCATCCGTTCACTCCATCCTGAAAATGACTGAAGAGAAAGCCACTGAGCGACTGATCCGGGCCATTGAAAATCCGTTCACAACCATACTTGGCCATCCTACAGGCCGGCTGCTGTTAAGCAGGAGCGGGTATCCGATAGATCATAATAAGGTAATAGATGCCTGTGCGGCAAATCAAGTTATTATAGAGATCAATGCCAATCCCTTACGTCTGGATCTTGACTGGCGATGGCATCAATACGCAGTTGAGAAAGGGATACTTCTTTCCATAAATCCGGATGCTCATCGAAAAGAGGGGTTTTACGATATGCACTTCGGTACTTTAGTTGCAAGAAAGGGAGGCCTGTCAAAGTTTAATTGTTTGAATGCTATGGATCTAAACCAGATCGCGTCTATATTCCGGAATAAGAAATCAGCCAGGACATCTTGAAAAGGGAAAAGCTTAAAATACTCATTATCCGCTTCAGCTCCATCGGGGATATTGTTCTGACAAGCCCTGTAATCCGTTGTATTAAACAGCAGTTAACTGATGTTGAGCTTCATTACCTGACGAAAAAATCCTTTGAACCGGTTTTAGCAGCCAACCCCTACATAGACAAAATACATCTGCTAAAAGACAAACTTTCTGAAACCATATCAGACCTGAGAAAAGAAAAATTTGATCAGGTAATAGACCTTCACCACAATCTCAGGACATTAATTATTAAAACGCGGCTTAACACTCCAAGCTCCTCTTTTGATAAACTAAACTGGCAGAAATGGCTGCTGGTAAATTTTAAGAAGAATGTCCTCCCTCCTGTCCATATTGTAGACAGGTACCTGGACACGGTCAGATTACTCGGAGTGAAGAACGATGGGAAGGGGCTCGATTATTTTTTAATCCAGGATTACAAAACAGAGGATCTTCTGCCCCTTTCTCATCATACCTATATCGCCCTGGTAATAGGTGCCCAGCATGCCACCAAGAGGCTTCCCGTAGATAGACTTACAGAACTCTGCAGGTTGATCAACCGTCCGGTTGTTCTGCTTGGGGGAAAGGATGATTTAGAAAGAGGAAATGAGATTGCAGCCAATGCGGGTGAACATGTTTTTAACGGCTGCGGGATCTTTAAATTAGATCAGTCGGCTTTCCTTATAAAAATGGCAGAAAAAGTGATTACTCATGATACAGGACTGATGCATATTGCCGCAGCCTTTAATAAACCTGTACTGTCAGTATGGGGAAATACGGTTCCTGAATTCGGAATGTATCCCTATAAAACTGAGGAATCTTTGATATTTGAGGTAAAAGGGCTTCCCTGCCGGCCATGTTCTAAAATTGGGTATGAAAATTGCCCGCTTGTTCACTTCAGATGTATGAATAATATAAATCTTAAAGAAATAAGTCAGCAGGTTAATGTCTAAAAAATTACTCATAGTTCGTCATGCAAAATCAGATTGGGATGATCTGAGCCTGCCCGATTTTAATCGCCCCTTAAACGCCAGGGGAGAAAAGAATGCTCCCGAAATGGCCCGGCGGTTAGCTAAAAAAGATCTGCATATCCAGCAGCTGGTCAGCAGCCCGGCAAGGCGTGCAATCAGCACAGCAAATTATTTCGCTGAAGAACTGGGAATGAAAAAATCGGATATAATCCAGGAACCTGGGATTTACGAAGCTCTTCCACTTGACCTTTTAAAAATTATAAATGAACTGGATAACCGTTCAGATGTGACAGCCCTGTTTGGTCATAATCCAAGTTTAACACATCTGGTACGAGATCTGTGTAATGTTGACCTTTATAATATACCTACATGCGGGATGGTTTTAATTGAATTCCCCTTTGCTGACTGGAAAATGGTGAGCAGGGGGACAGGGGAACTTATATTTTTTGACTATCCAAAAAAAGAAGATTAATTAGTTGAAAGCGGGTAGTGTCAAAAACTCTCTGTTCTGCTTTTACTGCTCTTGCAGCACACGTATGTTGACCTATATTTTACTATTATCTGCACTGATATCGATAGTTCCTTCAATAGCAAATAAAGTACTTATTTTTGCCATGATCAAATTTTCTTTGTATATTCAGGATACTTCCATTTGCCAAAACTTTCAGAACATCTTAGCTTATACCGGCCATATAGGGATCTTATAGCGATATTCCCATAGCTGACACATAGCTGACATATAGCTGTCTCATAAGCAGGCAGGTGCCGGTGAGGGCAGGATCAATCATCCGGGCTTAACCCGCATCCAAAACAGGGTAGGCTGTCTGATGATAATAAAAAATGCTTAAGCAATTTATTTTCCGCTATTTACTAATCAATTTATAATCCTTTTTAGTGATGTTTTAATGGGTGGCGGCGAAACTCTCCGGAAGGAAAAAAAAGGGCGGTATCAAAATGCTTATTGATGACCGGAAGGATGTGCCCCCGGGTATCATGGATGCATACATAGAAATTTCATGATAAAACCGGATGGAGATTGGGGGCCCAAACAAGGTGAAACCAATTATGCATGGAAGTTCTATTCAAAATATTAAAAAATCATCCTAGGATATTTGAAGTGGATAGTGTCAAAAACTTTCAACTGTCCATAATACTAAGCTTATAAACCTTTCCCGGTAAAGCTATTAATGTACCCTGCATTTCCATACCTAATATGGTCACACAGAGCTTACTCTGCGGAAAGCCTGTAAAAATGGCGAGATCATCAACTGCCAGATTTCCATTTGAGCTTAAAACATCGGCTATTACCTGTTCATCTTCAGTTAAATTAATCAACAAACTGAGCTGGGATTTTTGCAAAGGACTTTTTGTATCGGCCCAGCCTAAAATATACTCCAGGTCGCCAACTTTGCTGATCAGGTTTGCACGGTTAGTTTTTATCAGATAATTGCATCCCGAACTGTATTCGTCGCTGATTCTTCCCGGATAGGCAAAAACATCCCTGTTATACGAATTTGCCAGCTCGGCTGTGATCAGCGCTCCTCCTTTGATCCCTGCCTCCACGACGATGGTAACATCAGCCAGTCCGGCGATAATCCGGTTTCGTTTTGGAAAATTCTCCCTGTCGGGGATAGTTTCAGACATGAATTCAGTGAGGAGCCCGCCGCAGGAAATCATTTTTTCGGCCATTGACCTGTGCTGGGCCGGGTAGATCCTGTCCAGACCATGGGCCATTACTCCAACTGTTGAAATTCCATTTTTAAGCGCCTCCTTATGTGCAGATCCGTCAATTCCATAAGCAAGTCCGCTCACTATCAATGGATCATATTTCTGAAGGTCGGCTAATAATGTCCTGCAGATCTCTTTTCCATAATCAGTGGAATTACGAGCCCCTACCACGCTGACTACCTTTACCGCATTCAGATCAGCATTGCCTTTAAAATAAAGTAATACGGGTGCATCAACACAGTTCCTCAAGCGTTTTGGATAATGTTCGTCCGTTATAAATAAGGGTTTGATCTTATACTTTTCAATGAAATTCACTTCACGCTCGGCTCTTTCAAATCCTGAATAACTCCTTATGTGCTCCAGTGCTTTGGATCTGATACCAGGGATCTTAGACAAGGCCTCACTCCTTGCTTTGAAAACTTCTTCAGCGCTTCCGCAATAGCTTACCAGACTCCGGGCGAGAACAGGGCCTACACCAGACATACATGAAAGCGCTATTTGATGCAGCAATGACATTGTGACGATTAAAAAAAATCTAACTATTCAGCCAGCTAAAGCCGGATGGAGATCACAATTTGGGGGACAAGCGATCTCCTAAAAATGCATTTTATTGCGGAATATAAACCACGTATTTTGTCTCAAAGTAATCCTCATCAAAAAAATCCGAGATAGGAATTAGGTTTGCACTGAGTTTCGATTCCCTGATCTCTTCCCCCAGATCACCACCTTTAAGGTAGAGAATTCCGTTCTGCAGAGTATTTCGGGAATCTTTCAGAAACTTTCCCTTTACCCAGGGGTAAAAATCATAAAGCTTGGTTACGGCTCTGGATACCACAAAATTAAACTTATCGTCGATCTGTTCGGCACGTGCATGGGTGGCTTTTACATTTTCTAAGCCCAGGGCTGATGAAACTTCTTTAACCACCTTTATTTTTTTTCCGATCGAATCTACTAAATGGAAATGGCTTTCAGGAAATAAAATAGCCAGCGGTATTCCGGGAAATCCGCCGCCAGTTCCCACGTCAAGAATTTTTTCACCAGGTAAGAATGAAACAACCCTGGCAATGGCAAGTGAATGCAATATATGATGCAGGTAAAGCATATCAATATCCTTTCTCGAGATCAGATTAATGCGTTCATTCCAATACCGGTAAAGCGCGTCAAGTTCTTCAAACTGATCCTTTTGTTTAGGACTTAGGTCCGGAAAATAATGGGAAATGATATCAGAAGTCACTTCGTAAATTGTTCTTTTTGCGGTTCATAACATTGGCTAATAAATCACGGGCGCGGAATAACTGTGCCTTCACTGTCCCTAATGGAAGATCTAACTGCCTTGCTATTTCTTCATATGATTGTTCTTCAAAATACCTGAGGATGATCAAGGTACGATATCTCGAAGGTAAATGCTCAACAATATTTTTTAGTTTTTCATTCTCCTGCTTCTTAATTGAGGTCTCCTCCGGGTTCAGGCCATCGGATTTAATCTGAAGCTGTCTTTCCTCCCCATCATCATCCGTAAGCGTATGTAAAGAAACAACATTCAACCTCCTTTTCCGGATAAAATCAATGCAATTATTTGTCGCTATCCTGAAAAGCCAGGTACTGAATGCAAAATCCGGCTTATACTTTTCCAGATTTTCAAATGCTTTACCAAAGGTTTCCACTGTGAGATCCATGGCGTCATCCTTATTGTTAACCATCTTAAGAGCCATAAAGTAGATCGAATCTTTATAACGCTGCATAAGCTCAGCATAAGCTTTCTGTTCACCATCTTTTGCGCGGCATACAAGGTTAAAATCGTTCCTTGCATTGGCCGAAAAGTTCGGATTTACTTCCATTCAACTCTTTTCTTGAATACTGTGATAAAGCTGAGAGCTATCAGATAAAAATAATAAATGAAATCAAATACAGGGAGCCACCATACCAGATCAGGATAATTTAATTTTTTAAATATGGGGGCATAAATATACACCTGAACTGCTAATCGTATCAGGTACACCCCTGCAATGAGCCACCATTGGGCCTGTATAGCCACCATCGCGAATAGAAATATATAAAATAAAATACCGGAACCTGCCAGCAGCCCTAACATTTTCTTATGCTCCTTTTTATAAGCCTTTCCTGCCCCCTGATGCCGCAGTTTCTGTGAAAAGAAGTCAGAAAAAGAAGTTTTCGGTTCAGACCAGACATGTGCCGAAGGGTCTATTTCAATTAATGTATTCTGAGGGGTCGCATTCTGATTCACAAAAAGGTCATCATCTCCCGACAAGATATGCATATGTGAGGCAAATCCTTTGCCTTTAAAAAACAATGACTTCTTATATCCCATATTCCTGCCCACACCCATATAAGGCAAGCCCGCGAGTGCAAAGGAAAGATAGTTTAAAGCAGTGTAAAAAGTTTCAAATCTTATGAATTTATTAAGAAAGCCATTTTTCCGCTCATAGGGCGAATATCCCAGAATGATCTCCGTATTATCATGAAAATGACTTTGCATTTTTTTCAACCACTGGTCCGAGGCAGGAATACAATCTGCATCCGTGAATATCATATTCTCATTTTTTGAAGCCTTAATTCCAAGTGTTACTGCAAATTTCTTACCATGCTTAAATCGTGGATGATCATTAATGGTTACAACCTTGAGATGATCATATTCGGCGGCAAGATCCTGTAAAAACCAGTTGGAGCCATCATTAGAACAATCATTTACCACCACCACTTCAAAATCCGAATGATCCTGCTTCAGTATAGGAATAAGATTTTTTTGCAGATTATGCATTTCATTGCGGGCACATATAATAACAGATACGGGATTTTCTGAAATGGCAACAGGCTCTGTGATCTTAAAATGAGATAATCTTTTATGAATTATGAAGAGATAATACAGTTGCAGAAAAAAACAGAGCTGGAAAAAAATGAGTATCGTAATATATAAATAAGCCACGCCTTAAATGATCTTTGGATACGGGTAAATTTCTGATTTTTCAGCAAACATCTGGTAATCTTTATTAAATCCAGCGAAATTACCTATTCTAAACCAGACCTTCTCTAAAGCAAGTTTATATTTTGCTATTTTTGCGGCTATTTATTCAAATACCTTAATGAAATTTAAACTAGAGGCTTCAGATAAATTTTCTAAAGCGCGTGCAGGGGAAATAAGTACCGATCATGGTCTGATTCAAACCCCGATTTTTATGCCGGTTGGGACGGCGGGTACTGTAAAAGCCGTTCATCAGCGGGAACTTGCTGATGATGTTAAAGCACAGATCATTCTTGGAAATACCTATCATTTATATTTACGTCCAGGCTTAAATACCCTTGAACTTGCCGGAGGCCTTCACAAATTCATTGGCTGGGATAAACCCCTCTTAACAGATAGCGGAGGTTATCAGGTATACTCACTGTCAGCGGTAAGAAAAATAAAGGAAGAAGGTGTAACCTTCCGGTCTCATATAGATGGTTCTAAACATTTGTTTACTCCAGAATCCGTAATGGATACCCAGCGTATTATAGGAGCCGATATCATTATGGCCTTCGATGAATGTACTCCATATCCTTGCGAATATGGTTATGCGAGGCGCTCTATGGATATGACCCATCGCTGGTTGAAGCGCTGCTGTGATCACTTTGACAGCACAGCAGCTAAATATGATTACTCCCAGACCTTGTTCCCTATAGTTCAGGGTTCGGTATATAAGGATCTGAGGAAACAATCCGCAGAAAAGATTGCCTCATTTGAAAGAGAAGGGAATGCCATCGGCGGACTTTCAGTTGGTGAGCCTGACGATGAGATGTATGAAATGACCCAAATTGTTTGTGATATACTGCCTGAAAATAAGCCCAGGTATCTGATGGGAGTAGGAACACCGATCAATATTCTCGAAAATATTGCTTTGGGAATTGACATGTTCGATTGCGTAATGCCCACCCGGAACGCCAGGAATGGAATGCTTTTCACTAAAAACGGGATCCTTAACATCAGGAATGAAAAGTGGAAAAATGATTTTTCAGCGATTGAAGAAGACAGCGATCTTTTTGCTGACAGAAATTATTCCAAAGCGTATCTTCGACATCTGGCGCATTCAAAAGAGATCCTTGGAGCACAGATCGCCACACTGCACAATGTGAACTTTTATCTGTGGCTTGTAAAGGAAGCCCGGGAAAAGATATTGGCAGGCGATTTTTACGATTGGAAGAATAAAATGGTAAAGCAATTATCCCAACGTCTATAGCATATGATCAAGATCATCGATTGGTATATCATTAAAAAATACCTGGGTACATTCATTTTTACCCTGATAATTTTTACGATCATCATGGCCATATTCGATGTATCAGAAAAACTTGATGATTTTTTGCGTCACCGTGCACCTGTAAAAGAGATCATTTTCAGCTATTATGCAGGCTTCATTCCCTATTACCTGAACTTTCTGTCGCCCCTGATCAATTTTATAGCAGTGATATTTTTTACGGCTAAAATGGCCGACCAAACGGAAATCGTTCCAATACTTAGCTCTGGGGTTAGTTTTAAACGGTTTCTATGGCCTTATTTCCTGGCCTCCACGGTGATATTTATTGTGACCTTGATCTTCAACCTATTCATTATTCCCGAAACAAATGAACTGAAGATTGATTTCGAGAATGTGTATGTAAATCCAAAAACCGATAATTCAAAGATGTATACACATATGCAGATCGATAAAGACAGTTATGTTTACATTGAAAGTTTTGATAATAATCAAAAGATGGGTTATAAATTTTCACTGGAGAAGTTTTCGGGCTATGACCTCAAAGAGAAGCTTGTTGCCGATAAGATAAGCTGGGATTCTGTAAAAATGAAATGGATCATTGAGAACTATTCAATAAGAACTATTGACGGACTTAAGGAAACCATGACCTCAGGACAGAAAAAAGATACCACACTGGATATGAGGCCAAAGGATTTTGAAATTTATGACAATATTTACGAGGCCATGAATATGAGGGAGTTAAATGAGCGCATCGATAAGGAAGAAACACGCGGAACAGGTGTTATGGTTGATTTAAAGCTTCAAAAATACAAACGCTTTGTTTATCCCTTCTCAACATATGTACTTACTCTGATGGGGGTTTCATTGTCTTCCCGCAAGGTTCGCGGGGGCATTGGTCTGCCGCTGGGAATTGGCATCTTTTTAAGTTTTGCCTATATACTGTTTATTCAGTTCTCTAATATGTTTGCTTTAAAAGGTGGCCTGCCTCCTCTTTTAGCGGTGCTGATCCCCAATATAATATTCGGAATATTAGGTGTCTACCTGCTGATTAAAGCCCCTAAATAATTCTGGAATGCTATTTTCAAAAAAGACCGCGGTAAGCCGCAACCTGGTCATCCTGCATCTAACTGTATTTGTCTGGGGCTTCACCGGAATACTGGGTGCTTTAATCTCTGTCTCGGCAACGCATTTAGTCTGGTACAGGGTACTAATCGCTTTTATTACTCTCTATGCTTACTTTCGATTCAGCAGTATATCTATAAAAATCTCCACGGAAACATTTCTTAAACTATTTTTTACCGGTTCAATTGTAGCCCTGCACTGGATATTGTTTTTTCAATCCATTAAATCATCGACAGTCTCGGTTGCCCTGGTATGTCTCTCCTCCCTCACTCTCTTCACAGCTATTCTTGAACCGCTCTTAAAACGGCAGAAAATTTCAAGACTTGAAATTTTTACCGGCCTTCTAATCATAGGTGGAATTTATCTGATATTCAAGTTTGAATCCCGCTATTCGATGGGAATTATTTATGGATTGCTCAGTGCCCTGTGTGCAAGTATTTTTTCAATCATAAATTCTAAGCAAGTCCAGAATCGCCCAGCAGCTATTATAAGCTTTTATGAGCTTGTTGGAGCCTGGGTGTGGGTTTCTGCTTATTTATTTATTTCAGACGGTTATACAGCCTCTATGAGCCTCGGATTTGCGGATCTGATGTATTTATTGGTGCTGGGAACGATCTGTACGTCCCTAGCTTACGTGGCAGGAGTGGCAGTTATGAAAGAACTTTCCGCATTCAGAGTAGCTCTGATTACCAATCTGGAGCCTGTTTACGGGATCATACTGGCGTTCATTTTCTTTGGAAAAAGGGAGCAAATGACCCTGGGATTTTATGCCGGTGCTATCATAGTGCTTAGCGCTATCTTCATGTATCCTTTCATAAAAAACAGAAAAAAGAAATCCTGATAGGCTCAGATATTAAGGCGGGTAAAAATAAAATTTTACACTAAGCCATTTTAATTTGTGGTTATTTTTTTCCGGAGAATCGATCTCTTCATTTTTATAGGACCTCCAAAAATTCTCATGCTTTTTCCCTCAATTTCCAGGATTGAAAAACCCGGGGATTAAGCGGGAATACTTATAAATTTCTCTGAGACGCAGAAACCCGGATCCGGTCAATCCTCAAAAATTCCTGAATTGAAAAACCATTATTTGTTATTTAAGGAACCGGCCTCCGGCGGGATAAATCTCACTCTTAATTTGAACTTACCCAATCCGGAAAAGGGGATGTGGGAACAACAAATAAAACCCTGAGCTGGTATTCAAAAGAGTTGAACTTAAATGAAAATCTATTGTTTAAAAATAATCCGCTATCCGAAGAAATAAAAATTAGATAGTGTATTTGAATTGATTTATTCCTACATTTTCAAAAATAGAATGAGAGACTGAAATTCTCTGAAAAATTACTCATTTTTACAGGCTTTATTTAGGTTATGACCCAAATACACAATAATCATAATTGATTAATAATCAGTGAATTAATTTTGATTATTTAAATAATAATATCATATAAGACAGGTCATTTTAAAAGTTTAAAACTAAAATTATTAGCAAGATAAAACTATGATTTATTGTAATGCAATTAAAACATTGTATATCAGCATATTTACGACACTTATATTAACTTCTTGTTCACAGTATGCTTTTTCACAGATTTTCAACAGTGACCAGAACCCTCCTGGTGTAAAATGGCGTCAGATCAACACAGTAAACTTTCAGTTAATCTACCCTATCGCAGTGGAGGCGGAGGCGCAAAGAATGGCGAATACCCTGGAAGAGGCCATCCTTAGTTTAAGCCGGAGCCTGAATAAAAAGCCCAGGAGAATCTCCATTATTTTACAGAACCAGGGTGTAATTTCAAATGCATTCGTACAGCTTGCCCCCCGTCGTTCTGAGTTCTTTACTACCCCTCCCCAAAGCTCCGATCCCCAGGACTGGCTGAACGGTTTAGTACTTCACGAGATGAGACATCTGGTTCAGTTGGATAAGATGTCTCGCGGACTAAAAGCACCATTTTTCGAAGAACTTGCCCTCGCAATTTTTGGCATTACACTACCCCCCTGGTTTTATGAAGGAGATGCTGTCGGGGTCGAAACAGCACTGAGTCATGCAGGCCGCGGACGGCTTCCTGAGTGGGAACAAATCTTCCGTACAAATACACTAAGTACTTTTTCTTACTCCTACTCTAAAAATTATTTCGGTTCCGTTAAAGACCGTACCCCCGGGTATTATCAATTGGGATATTTCATGACCAGTAAGCTGCGCAGAGATTATGGAAAAGATATACTTGATAGTATTATGACCCGGATTTCCCGAAATCCCTTCCGTCCATACAGCCTGAGTAATTCCATCAGGAAATATGCCGGATTGTCAAGTCGTGAGCTTCATGATTCAACAGTTGCTGAATTGAAAGGATTATGGAAAAATCAGGCCGAAAAAACTGGATCCGTTTCCTACCCTCCAATTATTAAACGGAAGGATAGTATACCGGCAGATTATCTTTTCCCGGTAAGGACTCCGACGGGTGATCTGATCGTACTTAAGCAGGGTCTGGCAGAAACTCCGGTCCTGATTAAGGTTGATAAAGATGGCAGAGAACATAAACTCCTCAGGATCGGATATCAAACAGAAAGCAATTTTAAATACAGTTCAGGAAAACTGGTATGGGATGAATTCAGGTACGATAAAAGATTTTTGAAACGTTCCTTTAATGTTATTAATATTTATGATGCGGATAAGAAGTATTATCGTCAGTTAACGCATAAGAGCCGCTTATTTTCACCCAGTCTTTCTCCGGATGGAAAAAGAATTGCAGCAGTAAGCATTGGGGAGGACAATAGCTATAGTCTTGTAGAATTAGATTCTGAAACGGGTAAACAGCTCCGATCATTTCCAAATCCTCTAAACTATCTCCTGCAAACCCCCTCCTATAACCAATCGGGAGAAAAGCTCATCAGTGTTGCTGTCAATCAGAATGGAGCAGCTCTCCTGGAAACAGATCTCCGGCAAGGCAAGTCCCTGATCATACTTCCTTTCGCAAGACAACAATTGTCACGGCCCGTTTATGCCGGTGAGAAGATCGTTTTCAGGGCGCATTATAATGGGGTCAATAATATTTACAGCCTGAATCCTGGAACTTCAACCATAAGGACACTTACTTCTTCAAAATTCGGTGCAGCCAATCCTTATTATGACTCCCGGTCAAATACACTTATTTTTAATAACTACCAGATAAAAGGGCATGATGTATCATCTGTATCAATGGATTCGATCGCGGATATCCCAGTATCCAAACTGGATGATACCTTTATTAATTATGCAGGCCCGCTCATAGGTCAGGAGTCGGGAACCACATTATTGGATACAGTCCCTTCTGTTAAATACCCCGTGAAACGCTACAGGGAAATAAACAACCTGTTTTATTTCCATAGTCTTTCTCCCAGCGCGGCGAATGACATAACAGATGATCCTGAACTCGGTTTAATTCTGAAATCAAATAACCAGCTTAATACACTTGACGTATATGCGGGCTATCAGTTTAACAATGAATTAAAGAAAAGTGAATACCTGGCAGGATTCGTCTATAAGGGCTTCTATCCAATGATAGATGTAAAGTATATGAACAGGCCGAGGTTTTTATCATCCCGGAATGGGAATACCATTGTCCCGGTAAACTGGAGAGAGCATTTTACAGAACTGGAAGTAACCATTCCTGTGCTGCTGAATGGCCTGAACAAGATCTATAATCTAGGCCTGCAGGGCTCTACGAGTTATACTTCAAGGTATGAAGTACAGAATCAGCCCGGCAATTTTATCAGCCAGTTAAGATTTCCAATGAAGTACCAAATGTACTTAAACCGGAATGTACGCCGTAGCGCAAGGGATCTTGCTCCGCGCTGGGGACAAAATTTTTCCCTATCCTATCATCATTTTCCCTTTGAAAGACAATTGAAAGGCTCTCTTTTATCATTCCGCAGCATTTTTTATACCCCGGGTATTTTTCTTAACCATTCTTTTCAGGCCAGTTTCAACTACCAGGAAAACGATGGTGCTTATGATTTCAATATTGACATCCCAAGAATAAGCGGATATAGCAATATTAAGCAGATCAGCGGACTTCGGAATACATTACTTCTGGACTATCGATTCCCCCTATTCTATCCGGATGCTGAGATTGGCCCCCTGGCCTATATAAAACGCATTAAATCAGGATTTTTTGCCGATTTTGAAAATATTGGAAAGGGAAATGCTTTCGAACCCCGGACTTTTGGATTGGAGCTTAGAGCCGACATGAACCTTCTGCGATTCTATATTCCGAATTTCGACCTTGGAGGAAAACTGATATTCGAAAACGGCAAAAAACTAAAGAATCCTAATATTGAGTTCGGATTTACCTATAATTATTAAACTGCATACCATTTCAACCCTTAATATTATTTTTGCATCATAGGCTTATTATTTATTACCAGTTGAAAACACGATATTCGAAAAGCTTAATCACATACAAATGGGTTTTAAAACAATCTTTATTATAGTTGTTTCCGTTCTGGTTACAATTATTCTGATGAATAATACCGATGAAGTAAATTTCTGGATTTTCGGAGATTCCAAAATACCTAAACTGACTATCCTTGGAGTTATGTTCGGCTTAGGACTTATTGTCGGCTATCTGGCAGGAAGACCCCGCAGAAAGGAATTGACCTCTATTAACGATAGCCCAGCCGGGTTAAATAAACCACATTCAGACACAGCAGCTCAAAATGCGGATTATCTGAGTGAAGAGGACCGGGATTACATCAGATAATGGGTTTGGAGCATTCCTGAACCGTGCTAAATAAAAATCAAAAATTAACCCTGTTTTAATCCCCTTATAAAACTTGATTAAAATCAAAGTCCGTGAATTCCAATATCACCCATAAGGACCTGATCAGTGATTCTTTATGTCCTTTAGAGAACAAAAATCTATCAGCTTTTCGTATATAATACTATACACATTATCTTTGTTAATCTAGGCTTAAACAACCTCCAGCTAAATAAAGCCCTTTTTTTATATTTTAGCCGCCATTTACAAAAGCCTTAGAATTTGGTTTATAATTTGTCATGTGTTGACCAGAAACATTATAAAATAAGGATTATGAAAAAGCCATACACACACAGACTAAAAAGATCATCAGAATTCAAAACAAAACTTTTTTGGATGTTCTCATTCATTTTACTTCTGGCAACATTTATCAATTCTTGTAACCCTGCCTGATTTAACGTGGTATTAAACAAAATTCATTGCCTGAATTCATTTGATCTATAGACAGATTAGATGAAAACCTCCCTTATATGCTATTTCCAGCCTCTTCTGCAGTCTAAGTCACTATAGATCTGTAAAAATTTAAAATTTCCTGATCCCCTTTCACTGATCTTATGATCTGTCTTTCCGAATGTGCCTATTATTCCCAAAAATAATTTTGAGTTAATTTTTTATTGCGTTTTTTAAATCTCTACATTCGGCACACTATTAAAAATTTAAAATGTTTTATATGAAAAAAATCTCTACACTGTTTTTTTTACCCATTTTATTCTTTCTGACCATAAACGTTCAGGCCCAGGTTAGGGAAATAAGCGGTAAAGTTACCATAGCTGATGACGGAACAAGTCTGCCTGGGGTAAGTGTAAAAGTCAAGGGCACGAATGCCGGGGTTACTACCGATGTGAATGGTAATTACCGTATTCAGGTACCTGGAAATGATGCTGCCCTGGTTTTTACTTTTATAGGATTTTCCGTACAGGAAGCCCGGGTAGGTACCAGAACTATTATAAATATCGCAATGGCAACAGACAGCCGCCAACTGGAAGAGGTGGTGGTTACAACCGCCCTTGGAATTACCCGGCAGCCAAAATCACTGGGGTATGCAGCCCAGGGGGTTAATGCCGAAGAATTAAATGTTAACCGCCAGCCAAATATTCTGAATGCCCTGCAGGGAAAGGTTGCGGGAGCAACTATTTCCAGTGTTGGAGGAGGCCCTGGCCAGGGAGCTACCATCCGTATAAGAGGTATAAATTCAATTGACGCTTCTGCATCGAACGATCCCCTTTATGTGATTGACGGGGTTCAGATAGACAATTCAACATCCACCCAGGGTTCGGGTGCTGGAGCGAATGTCCGCTCTATCGGAAACCGGGTTTCTGATATCAATCCAGATGATATCGAGACTATTAATATTTTAAAGGGAGGCGCAGCCACGGCATTATATGGCTTGCGCGGTGCTAACGGTGTAGTTGTTATCACCACAAAAAAAGGTAAGGGAACTGGCGTAAATGTTAATTTCTCCAGCACTTACGGAATTGAGAATATTAATAAAACTCCTGCAATACAGCAGGAATATACTTCGGGTATTTTAGGAAATTATGTGCCGATCGGCCTTGGTCCTGCATGGGGTCCTACAATTGCTGAGGCAAAGGAAATCGATCCTACACATCCTGACTTTATTTATAACAATTATAAAAATGCATTCGATACGGGTAGCCAGTTAAGGAATACCGTATCTCTCACGGGCGGTTCAGAAGCGGTTAAGTTCTTTACCTCCGTATCTTCTTTTAATCATGATGGAATGCTTCCATTTACAGATTATCAAAACCTTTCTGCAAGACTAAACACCGATATTACGGTTAGTCCGAAGGTAAGGGCTGGTGTGAATATGAGTTTCAACAATTCAGGTGGCTACCGCTACGATGCTGATCGCTTTGGAGAAAGTTTAACCTACTACTCCGGTCGCTGGGATGTTAGAGATTATATCAACGAAGACGGGACTCAAAAATACAGAGGAACCAACAATCCAATTTATGGTGCGGCAACAAACAGACTTAAAGATAATGTCAACCGTTATATCGCTGGAGCTAATGTAGGTTATACCCCAACAAGCTGGCTAAGTCTGAACTACAGGGTTGGCGTGGATACTTATACCGACAACCGGAAAAGGACTGCTCCCGGAAGATTAGGAATACCGGGAGAAGCTGTTTATGACAATGCTGACGGATTCGTTGGAGAATATAATACAAGTTACAGGGCCATCAATTCTACTTTCCTGGCTACTGCTTCGAAGCAATTAACTAAAAACATCAATGGTACTTTACGCCTGGGTTATGAGCTTTACGACAGAAGTGTGAAAGATGCAGGAGTATTAGGAAGCGTATTGAGTATCTATAATGATTTCAGGCTGGTCAATGCCAAGACCCTTGCCGTTTCTCAGGGCAAAACCGAATACCGCTCAAACGGATTTTTCGGAGAGGCCACCTTTGATTATAAAAACTACCTGTTTTTATCAGTAACAGGCAGAAATGATATTACTTCAACGCTATCTGCAGATAACAGATCTTTCTTCTATCCTTCAGCTAGTTTAAGTTATGTATTTTCTGATAATATTAAATTACCGGAATTCATAGGTCAGAGCAAGCTGAGATTATCCTATGCTCAGATCGGTAAAGATGCAGCACCTTATTCTACATCAACGGGATACTCCAATTACACCGGTCTTCCTACAGGATCTACAGGACTTACAATAGCCTCGAACCTCGGAGATTTAAACCTCAGACCTGAGTTCACGGATACGTACGAAGCAGGACTGGAGATGTCATTTCTGAAAAACCGTCTTAGTTTTGATTTAACATACTATTACTCTCTGAGTAAGGATCAGATCACACGAGCTCAGATCTCATCAACTACGGGATATGTTACTGCATCCATCAATGCAGGTACCATCAGAAATAAAGGGATCGAGCTGGTATTAAGCGGAAATCCTGTTAAAACAAACAATTTCAGATGGGATGCATCCCTGAACTTTTCTGCAAACAAAAACAAGGTTGTTAGTTTGAAGGAAGGTTTACAGGAAATTGTTTACGGAGCTGGTACTGGTGGTTATATTAATTCACCTGTGACATTTAAATTAATTCCTGGACAGCCATATGGTAATATTTACGGGTCTTACTATCTCCGTTATTATGGTACGGATACAGAAGATCCGATGCGTACCGATAAATCGAGGCCATTGCTGATCGGTGCTAATGGATTCCCAATTTCATCGCTTACCAAGCAAAAATTATTAGGAAACTCCCAGCCTGATTGGATCGGTGGATTAACTAATGACTTTACCTATAAAAGAATAACCCTGTCAACCATTATTGATGCACGCTGGGGCTTTGAGAAGTTTAACCGTCTTGAAAACTTCAATTCAGCATTCGGTATTGCTGATTACACGGTTAACCGCAGATCATACAAAGTCTTTGAAGGTGTTCTGGCAAACGGTACCCCGAATACTAAATCTGTTTGGCTGGGTCAGGCTATGGGCCCTGATGGAGTTAATTATGGTGAAGGCTATTACAGGCTCTACCACAGATCACTTTCTGAGCCATTTGTACAGGACGCTTCGTGGATTCGTTTACGTTCTGCAAGCCTTTCCTATTCATTACCCGGCAGATGGCTTCCTGCTAAGGCGATCCGCAATGCTTCTGTTTCCATCACCGGAAATAACCTATGGCTGAAAACGGATTATTACGGACTGGATCCTGAATCTTTATCAGCGGACAGCGGTAGTAATGTTGACGGTTCTGCCGGTATGACCTACCCGGCCGCCAGAGCATTTTTATTTACACTTAATGTTGGATTTTAAAGACTATGATGATGATAATTCAAAAAATATATAAATACGGACTCTTCATTGCAGTTTCGGCAATAACGGTATTATCGGGTTGCAGCAAGGAGTATTTTGATGAACTGAACACAAACCCTAACCAGGTGAGTGTTGCTACCTTGCCCGCGCTTTTGGCAACCTCAACAAGCAAGGCAGGAATCCAAACCTTTTCGGTTGGCAGTAATATAACAGCTTATGTTCAATATACGGCGAATCCGACCGCAAGTGCGGCCAGTGATATCTACGAAACGATTGATTATACAGGTATGTGGGATGGGCTTTACTTCGCTATGGCCGATGCCAATGAGATGAAAAAGCTGGCTAAAGTTCAGGGTTCGAGCGAATATCTGGGTGTTTCGAACATCCTTATTGCTTATCACCTGACCATGGTAAATAACCTCTGGGGTGCGGCTCCGTACTCTGAAGCATTTAATCCAAGTAATTTCACTCCGAAATACGATACGGATCAGGCTGTTTACACGGCCACATTAACGCTCCTGGATGAAGCTATTACAGAACTGGCAAAAACTAACGCAACAATTAAACTGGCTTCAGCAAGTGATCTTATTCATGCTGGTGACCGGATAAAATGGTTAAAAACTGCGTATGCCCTTAAAGCCCGCCTTCTGATTAAAGCGAGCAAAACAACCTCCTTCAATGCTGCCAATGTTTTAGCAGCTCTTGGAAATTCCTACACCTCAAATGCTGATGATGCCGGAATGGCGACGTTTGTTCTCCGTAATAACTGGGCCCAGGTTTCAAGAAACAATGCAGGTTTAAGCTTAGGCGGATGGTTATCAGAACAATTAATTGACCATATGAACGGTACAACATACGGAGTCTTTGATCCAAGGATCAAGAGGATCACTGATCCAACATCAGTTCCCGGAAATCCGGGCTATCCGTCTTATATCGGCACTGTAAATGGGGCAGGTAACAGGAATAATCCACCGCATAACAATACGGTGAAAGATGAAAACTATATTTCTTTCAATTCCCCATGGACGAGTGATACTTCACCTTTGTTATTAGTAACGTTTGCTGAATTAAAGTTTGTGGAAGCTGAGGCTGCCTTTACCTCGGACCGCGCCCGGTCTTATGCGGCTTATTTAGCAGGTATAAGGGCTAATATGGATAAGCTGCTTGTTCCTGCAGCAGAACGTGATGCTTATCTTGCAGATCCGAGGGTTTCGGTTGGTGCGGCAAATCTTACCAAAGAACTGATCTTTAAAGAAAAATATGTCGCCACTTACCTAAATCCAGAAGCATTTAATGATGTACGCAGAAATGATTATAACTATAAGAATTTCACTCTGCCATTAAATTCGGTTTTAAGCAGCTTCATCAGGAGACTTGATTATCCTTTAGGAGAACGTAGCAAAAACGGGGCAAATGTTCCGGCTGGTGTTGCCCGTACCACCAAATTATGGTGGGATCAATAATCTGAACTCATTTACTTTACAGCCCTGACCTTTCGGTCAGGGCTTTTTTATGAAAATTTTTTTTATCCCTTATGAAAAAAATAAGCACTTTACTAGTCTTCTTATTTACCCTTGTACTGTGCGGAGAATTATCCGCTCAAAAGTTTTCAATTAAGTCAGTATTAAGTTATCCTTTCCCTTCTGAACTAACCAGCAGCACTGAAGGGACTAAAATTGCCTGGGCCATGAATCAGGAAGGTCTCAGAAACGTATATGTTGCTGAAGGGCCGGGCTTTACACCCAGAAAGCTAACTGAATTCAATAAGGACGACGGCCAGGAAATAAGCAGCCTCTCTATTTCTGCTGATGGCAAATGGATCGTTTTCGTAAGAGGCGGTGATCATAGTTCGCGTGAAGCGAGCACTCCTGTTCATGCTGCCTCCGATCCGCAGGGTGCGAAAGTGCAGGTTATAAGCATACCTTTTGAAGGCGGGAAAGCAATCATACTCTCAGAAGCGGATTACCCTGTAATTTCCCCGGACAGCGAACGGGTTCTTTTTAGTAAAGGCGGACAGATCTGGTCGTCTCCGGTCAACGGTTCATCCCCGGCAAAAAATTTGTTTTATGCGAGGGGATCCATCGGATCGATTAATTTTTCCCCTGATGGCTCAAAGATTGCCTTTGTTTCCCAGAGAGGAGATCATGCCTTTATTGGTGTTTACACAAATGATCAAACGCCCATAAACTGGATCCTTCCCTCTTTTTCAAAGGACGGTTCACCAAGATGGTCTCCGGACGGACAAAAATTAGCTTTTATCCGAACACCTGGTTCGGGGGGCGCAGCCGATTCTGTATTTTCCAGGAAGCATCAGCCCTGGGCGATCTGGACCGCTGATATAAATACAGGCAAAGGGAGTGCCATCTGGAAAGCTCCGGAAACTTTAGAAGGCTCTGTTCCCTCAACGGATGGAGGCAGCAATCTGAATTGGGCCGCATCAAACCGGATTGTATTTTCATCCTACCAGGATGGATGGCCCCATCTTTATTCAGTGGACGCAAAAGGAGGCCGCGAATTATTGCTTACACCTGGTAACTTTATGGTTGAACAGGTAAAGTTGAGCACCGATGGAAAATGGCTTGTATTTGCTGCAAATGCAGGAAAAGACCCTGCGGATATCGACCGCAGACATATTGCCCGTACCCCTGTTGATAAAGCAGCAATGGAATTGCTCTCCTCTGGTAACGGAATTGAATCATACCCCGTTATCACCGGCGACAATTCCTATATAGCCTATTTAAGTTCAACAGCACAAAGACCACTCCTGCCCGCTGTTATGAACTTTAATAAAGGATCTGTAAAGCTTATAGGAGAGAACCTTATTCCTTCTGATTTTCCTCTTAATCAATTGGTAAAGCCCAGACATATAACCTTTAAGGCTCCTGACGGACAAACCGTGTACGGCCAATTGTTTGAGCCAGAAACTGCCTCATCCAGGAAAAGACCAGCTATAGTTTACGTTCATGGCGGCCCCCAGAGACAAATGGTATTAGGCTGGCACTTTATGGATTATTACTCTATCGATTATGCACTGAACCAGTACCTTACCAGCCTGGGATTTACTGTATTGTCTGTTAATTACCGTTTGGGAATAGGTTATGGCTATAAATTCCATAAACCTGCAAACGCGGGTTCCTTAGGAGCATCAGAATATCAGGACATTAAGGCTGCAGGCGAATGGCTTGCAAGCCAGCCAAATATTGATTCAAAGAGAATAGGAATTTATGGCGGATCATATGGCGGCTACCTGGTGGCCCTGGCTCTTGGAAAAGATTCCAAACTGTTTGCTGCCGGGGTTGATATCCATGGTGTGAACAGCAGGTTCAGCAGTTCCAATACAGAAAGCCGTGAACCTGCTCCGGATGCTGCACTTGCAGCCGAAGCAGTCCGCAGGTCCTCTCCGGTGACCTATCTGGATACCTGGACCTCTCCCACCCTTATTATTCATGCAGATGATGACAGGAATGTTCCTTTTAGCCAGAGCGTGGATCTGGCGAGACGTTTCGAGGATAAAAAATTCGGGTTTGAATACCTTGCTATTCCGGATGACACCCATCACTGGATGAAATACTACAATGCAGTCAAAGTTTCAGAAGTTACCGCAGAATTTCTTCAAAGAAAGTTAATGCCTTAAGCAGTTTTCTTTTACACGGGTTCAGGCAATCAGGTCTGGACCCCGTAGAAGATCTGGTTTTGCTGTTCCAGATCGGGTAGCTTTACTTCGTTTTTAAAAATTCCATATACAGCAGATCCGCTGCCGCTCAAAGAAGCATATAGAGCCCCCGCTTTATACAAAGCAGTTTTTATAAGTCCGATGGATGGATACTTGGCAAAAACAGTTTCTTCAAAATCATTTTTAATGGAAAATTTCCAGTCTTCCACAGGAAGGATGATTAAATCAGTTAATAAACGATCCGGTGCCGCGGGCTTAATCCCATTATAGGCTTCCGCCGTTGAAACATGTATCATGGGCATCACTAAAACGATAAAGTAAGCGCTCAGATCGAGGTTTACAGGTTTAAACTTATCTCCCCGCTCAAAAGCAAATACGGGCTTATTCTGAATAAAGAAGCTGCAATCAGAACCAAGGTGGCAAGCATATCCTTCCATTCTTTCTGAATTCAGTCCGAGCCTGAATTTATCGTTTAATAATTTAATGAAAAACGAGGCATCAGAAGACCCACCGCCAAGTCCGGCGCCTATTGGGATATGCTTATGCAGATGGATGTGAACAGGAGGCAGCTTAAAGTCCCTGGATATTAGGTGATAGGCCTTTAAACAAAGGTTATCCTCCGGTTTTCCCGGAATTATTAAACCGGAAGAAGTAAATGAAAGATCATCTGCTTCCACCACTTCCAATGCATCCTTTAGGCCAATTGGGTAAAAAATGGTATTAATATTATGATAACCATCAGGCCTGCGGTTTAGGATATTTAATCCAATATTTATTTTTGCATTAGGAAATACGATCATATTCTGAACATCCTGCTATATTTATGAACAATAATAGGATGCCAAAAATACATTTATTTTATTTGCGTGAATGTTGCACCCGATCTAACAAGCAGTTACTTACAACCTAATGAAACAATACCTGAATTTAATGGAGCATGTGCTGGCGAAAGGCGCACAAAAACATGATCGGACCGGCACAGGGACGATCAGCGTTTTCGGTTACCAGATGCGCTTTGATCTGGAGGAAGGTTTTCCCTTGGTTACAACCAAAAAAATACACCTTCGGTCAATTATTCATGAATTGATCTGGTTCCTAAAAGGAGAGACAAATATTAAATATCTTAAAGATAACGGTGTTAGTATATGGGATGAATGGGCAGATGAAAATGGGGAACTGGGTCCTGTTTACGGATCGCAGTGGCGCTCATGGCCAAAACCTGACGGAGGACATATTGACCAGATAAGCGATGTAATCCGTCAGATTAAAACAAACCCTGATTCAAGGCGTCTGATAGTTTCTGCATGGAATGTAGCTGAAATTGAGAATATGGCTCTTCCACCCTGTCATAGTTTTTTTCAGTTTTATGTTGCCAACGGAAGATTGAGCTGCCAGTTATACCAGCGGAGCGCTGACATTTTCCTTGGAGTTCCGTTTAATATTGCATCCTATGCATTGCTTACCATGATGGTGGCACAGGTTTGCGAATTAAAAGCTGGCGATTTTATACACACTCTTGGAGATGCCCATCTGTATAATAACCATTTGGATCAGACACGATTACAACTAAGCCGCGAATGCAGGCCATTGCCGTCAATGAAACTAAATAAAACCATCAGCAATATTTTCGATTTTAAATTTGAGGACTTCACCCTTGAGAACTATGATCCCCACCCTCATATTAAGGGAGCTGTAGCTATATAATGATCAAACCATGACTGTAAGCCTGATAGTAGCGATAGATGAAAACAATGGAATTGGCAGAAATAACCAGCTTCCATGGCATTTGCCCGCAGATCTGAAACATTTCAAATCGCTGACCACCGGCCACCCCATAATCATGGGCCGGAAAACCTTTGATTCCATCGGAAAGGCATTACCTGGCAGACGAAATATTGTAATAAGCAGGCAGAAGGACCTGAAGATAGCTGAAGCAGAGGTGAGCCATTCACTCAAAGAAGCACTGGAACTATGTAAAGAGGCAGATGATGTTTATGTAATTGGCGGAGCCCAGATTTTTGATGATGCACTTCCGCTTGCTGATGTCCTGTACTTAACGCAAATTCACCATAATTTTGATGCGGATACTTTCTTTCCGGAAATAGATAAAACCCAGTGGACAGAGGCAGAAAACATTCGCCATGAGCCGGATGAAAAAAATGCTTACTCCTATTCATTTATTAAATACAAAAAAGCCTGATTTTCTTCTTTTATTTTCTGTGTAAAGAATTCCATAAAACAAAAATTTAATTAGCTTTGCCGTCTTAACCAAAACAGGCTTAAATCAACATTATTAGACAATTAAAATAAAATGCAAGGTAAAGGACTAGTTAAATTCGCCGCAATAGCGTTAACGATTGCGTGTTTATATTCCCTCTCGTTCACATGGATAGCGAATAAGGTTGAAAAGGATGCTGAAGAGTTTGCAAAAGGAAATCCGCAAAAAGAGCGGTTATACCTTGATTCGGTAGCTTCACTCCCTGTTTTCAGCAGTCTTAGCTATATCACTTACGAATACGCCAAGGATCGTGAAATCCCTCTGGGATTGGATTTAAGGGGTGGAATGAACGTGACTATGGAGATCGCATTGAGCGACATGGTACGTAATCTGGCTAATAACAGCACGGATGCAAATTTCAACCAGGCTATCCGTAATGCCGAGGCAGAAGTGGCAAAGGGTGATAAGAATTTTATTGCCGCTTTCGGAAGAGAATTTGAAAAATTAAGTCCGAATGCCAGACTTGCTCCTTTATTTGCTACAAAAGAAAATTCAGCAAACATTAAGATCGATGCAGACAATAAAACCGTTTTAAATTTTCTTCAGCAATCTGCAGACGGAGCGGTTGATCTTTCATTTAATATTCTCCGTACACGTATTGATAAATTTGGAGTTACCGCTCCCAATATCCAAAAGCAGCAGGGAACTAATCGTATTCTTATAGAATTACCCGGTGTAACAGATCCGGAACGTGTTCGTAAACTTTTGCAGGGAACTGCAAGACTTGAATTCTGGGAAACCTACGATAACCAGGAAATCTTTGCTCTGTTACAGAATGTCAATAATATTTTAGCATCCACCTCTAAAACTGCCGATACTGCTTCAGTACCTGCCCTGGGTCAGGATACCTCAAAAAGCAAGCTTGCAGCTCTGGGCAAAAAGGATACAAGTTCTGTTGACAGCGCCGCTGTACTTAATAAGCTTCAGGCTGAACAGGCTAAACAAAACCCATTATTTGCTGTATTAAGTCCTGCGACTTTTCAAGGTCAGGACGGTCAAAGCAGTCTGCGCCCGGGACCGGTAGTTGGGTATGCTGCATTAAAGGATACGGCGAAAGTGAATGCCTACCTGTCTTCCCCGGAAGTTCGCTCAGTTATTCCGCAGAACGTGAAATTATACTGGGGAGTAAAACCTATGTCCGCAGATAGTAAAGTATTTGAACTATATGCACTAAAGGCCAGCGGTCTTGCGGGCGGACCCGCACTTGAGGGTGATGTAATATCTGATGCACGTTCTGATTACGATCAGCGCGGGAACCCGGAGGTTGTCATGGTGATGAATGCTGATGGTGCACGGGCAT
Source organism: Pedobacter sp. (assembly GCA_036676435.1). Taxonomy (GTDB): domain Bacteria; phylum Bacteroidota; class Bacteroidia; order Sphingobacteriales; family Sphingobacteriaceae; genus Daejeonella. Next base: position 217,326 of record JAKFCV010000020.1, read on the forward strand.
GGAGAACATTAACTGCAGCAGCATCCTCTGATCCAAACAACAAGAAAAGCGTTGCAATTGTACTTGATAACCTGGTTTACTCTGCCCCTACCGTACAGGGAGAGATTCCCAATGGAATTTCCTCAATCAGCGGAAGCTTTAAAGTAGAAGACACCCAGGATCTTGCAAACGTATTAAAAGCCGGAAGACTTCCGGCACCGGCAAAAATAGTTAGTGATTATGTAGTTGGACCCTCTCTAGGTGCCGCTTCCATATCTGCCGGACTGATCTCAACTATAGCGGGTGTTATAGTGATCCTTTTATTCATGGGTATGTACTACAGTACTGCCGGACTGGTTGCCAATATTGCTTTAATAGTCAACCTGTTCTTCCTGATGGGTGTACTTGCTTCACTTGGAGCGGTATTAACCTTACCAGGTATAGCTGGTATCGTATTATCTCTGGGAATGTCCGTTGATGCCAACGTACTGATATACGAACGGATACGGGAGGAACTTGCAGAAGGAAAATCAATGAGACTGGCCATCACTGAAGGTTTCAGGAAGGCGATGCCGTCTATATTAGATTCAAATATCACTACATTTTTAACCGGGGTAATCCTTTATATATTCGGTCAGGGCCCAATTGTAGGATTTGCTACCACCCTGATGATCGGTATTGTTACCTCATTGTTTGCAGCAATTTTTATATCACGCCTTGTTTTCGAATGGCTTCTTGACAGAAAAAAACCTATCAGTTTCTCTATCAAAGCAACAGAAAACCTTTTTAAGGATTCAAAGTTCGATTTTATTACCGGAAGGAAACGGTTCTACATATTATCCTCTGCAATTATTCTTGCGGGTATAGTTTCCGCCTTCACCCAGGGCTTTAGTCTTGGTGTTGATTTCCAGGGCGGCAGAGCTTACTTTGTTGCATTCGATAAACCGGTCGAAGTAGAAAAGGTCCGATCAATTCTTATTGATGAATTCGATAGTCCTGTTGAGGTGAAAACTTTCGGATCTTCCAATCAGGTTAAGATCACCACTGCCTACCTCATTAACGAAAATACTGAAGAGGCAAACAATCAGGTTGCTACGAAATTAGCTTCAGGTCTGAAGAAAGTAGATCCGGTTTACGAGATCAAAGATTCCCAGAGAGTAACACCAACAATTGCAGATGATATTAAAACATCGGCCATTTATGCGGTCATCTTCTCCATATTGGTTATCTTCCTTTATATACTGGTACGTTTCAGAAGGATGGCATTTGGATTTGCGGCAATTGTTGCCCTTGCCCATGATGTTCTGGTCTTACTGGCAATATTCACCATATTTAATGGTTGGCTTCCCTTCTCTTTGGATATTGATCAGGCATTCGTTGCTGCAATATTAACCGTGATCGGTTATTCCATTAATGATACGGTAGTAGTATTTGACCGGGTAAGGGAGTATATTGACCAGCACCATACAAAAGAGGAAAATTTGCCGACAGTTATAAATAACGCACTAAACAGTACTTTGAGCAGAACCGTAATTACCGGGGTATGTACAATCTCTGTACTGGCTATTATTTTCATCTTCGGAGGTGAAATATTGAGAGGCTTCTCCTTTGCGATGCTTATCGGTGTTATCTTCGGTACCTATTCTTCCCTTTTCGTAGCAACACCATTTGTTGTTGAATTCATAAAATCAAAAGGTAAAGTTGACGTTTCAAGAGCCAATACTGAACTGACCGCTCAAAAAAAATAATTTAAAATATCAGTGCCTGAAAAGCATCCGAATATAGCGGATGCTTTTTTTTTGTTTAATACTTTTTATATATCGATATTTGTTGTACTAACAATATGTATGGCAACAGAATTATTCAGTACGTACTCCTATCTCCTCGACAGAACAGCGAGAAAAGTAAAACAATATGCCCAAAGGCGGTTTAACGCGGAGAATTACGATATAACCGTTGATCAATGGTTGATTATAAAGAACCTTAATCAACACAATGATATGAATCAAAGCCAGTTAGCAGAAATAACCGGCAAGGATCATCCTACCCTGACACGGATCATTGATCTGTTATGCAAAAAGGAATTAACTGAGCGAAGAATTCATCCTTCGGACAGAAGATGCTTTACCATTCATCTTACTGAGCAAGGCAAGGAAAAGGTTGCAGAATGGAGTCCAAAGATGGCCGAAATAAGGATGAAGGCCTGGGAAAATCTGAAAGAAGAGGACTATACCAACCTGAAGCGGATCCTGAATACCATTTATACCAATCTTGACGAATAGCCGCAGGAGATTAAAATCTAAATAAAATAATATAGCACCTGATAGCAATTAATGATGATAACAACAGATATATGTATTATTGGAGCCGGACCAGTGGGTCTGTTCGCAGTATTTGAAGCCGGGCTTCTGAAGATGAGATGCCACCTGATCGACACTTTACCACAGGTCGGAGGACAACTGTCAGAAATCTATCCGCACAAGCCAATTTATGACATCCCCGGATACCCGGATATTAAGGCCCAGGAGCTTGTTGACCGCCTGATGGAACAGATCGCACCTTTCCATCCCGGATTTACCCTGGGAGAGCGCATAGAGACCCTGGTTAAACAGGATGATGGCTCGTACCTGGTAGGAACTAATGAAGGAACCATCGTCCATTCAAAAGTGGTAGTGATTGCGGGGGGTCTGGGCTGCTTTGAGCCCCGTAAACCTGAAATTGAAGGTCTGCTGGATTTTGAAGGAAAAGGTGTTGAGTATATGGTAAAAAATCCTGAACACTTCAGGAACAAAAAAGTTGTTCTTGCCGGCGGAGGGGATTCTGCACTTGACTGGACTATTTTCCTGTCTGATATTGCCGAAAGAGTAACTTTGATACATCGGGGGGATACATTCAGAGGAGCACCCGATTCAGCTGAGAAAGTGCATGAATTAGCCAGCAATGGTAAAATAGATCTGGTACTTCAAACTAATCTGCTTGGCGTTTCAGGTAATGGTCATCTTAAGGAAGTGTCTTTTGTAGGACGTGATAAAGTCAATAAAACACTCGAGGCGGATTATTTAATCCCATTATTTGGATTAAGCCCTAAATTAGGACCAATTGCCGGATGGGGGCTGAATATTGACAAATCAGCAATAGAGGTAAACACATTTGACTATTCTACCAATATTGAGCGTATCTATGCCATTGGGGACATCAACACCTATCCCGGAAAGCTTAAACTAATTCTATGCGGATTTCACGAGGCAGCATTAATGGTACAAAGTGCATTTAAACATGTTTATCCTGACCAGAAATTAAGCTTTAAATACACTACAGTTTATGGTGTGAACGAATTTTAGAATGATTAATATTACAATTGAAGACCGCAACGGAGAACAGGCTAATGTTGAAATCCCTGAGGAAATAAGCCTGAGCCTGATGGAGGTTTTAAAAGCATCAGATTATAATATTCTGGCTACCTGCGGCGGGATGGCTCTATGTGCAACCTGCCATGTACAAGTATTGAAAGGTCTTGATTCACTTCCACCGCCCCGCGACGAAGAAATGGACATGCTTGATACACTACCTGATGCAGGCTTTGACAGCAGGCTGGCCTGCCAGATAAGAATGAGCGAAAACCTGAACGGAATGATATTTAAGATCAGAGGTGACGAACAATAATGCAATAAAGACGTTTGGAAATTATAAAAAGTAAAATATATGGTTCTACCTGAAAAGGATACAAGTAAATTTCCAAAAGTCGTAATAATTGGAGGTGGTTTCGGCGGGATTGAACTTGCCAAGCGCCTTCGAAACAAGGAAGTTGAGATTTTAATGCTCGACAGGCATAATTACCATACTTTTCAACCCCTTCTTTATCAGGTGGCAACCGGCGGACTGGAAGCAGATTCAATTGCTTTTCCACTTCGGAAGATTTTCAAAAATCAGAAAAACTTCACTTTCAGGATGACTGACGCTGAACGGGTAGATCCTGAAAGAAAGGTGATCCATACATCAATCGGAGAAATCTTCTATGATTACCTGGTATTAGCAACCGGCTCAGATACCAATTTCTTCGGACAAAAAGAGATTGAGCATTTTTCTATGGCCATGAAGACAATTCCTGAGGCGCTGAACCTCAGAAGTATGATACTTCAAAACCTTGAGGAAGCTTTAATTGAGAGTGATCCTGTCAGGAAAAGATCATTATTGAATTTTGTGATTGTTGGAGGTGGCCCTACGGGCGTAGAGCTTTCAGGTGCACTTGCAGAACTAAAAAGACATGTTCTGCCGAAAGATTATCCGGAATTAAGTATTGAAGATATTAAGGTATATCTCATTGAAGGTTCCCCGGAATTGCTGGGAGCGATGTCTGAAAAGGCATCTGCAAAAGCAAAATTATTCCTTGAAAAACTGGGGGTCCATGTTTTAAACGAAATTCGGGTAGAAAGTTATGATGGCGATGTGATACGCCTTTCAAGCGGAGAGTCCATTGATACAAAAAATGTCTTATGGTCGGCTGGAGTGAAAGGTGCAATATTAGATGGTTTCCCGGCAGAAGCGATTGCCCGCGGGAACCGGCTTTTGATTGATGAATTTAACCGCGTCATTGGTCAGGAACACATTTTCGCAATCGGCGATGTGGCTACCTCTATCACTCCGGAGAAACCCAATGGGCTGCCCGGAGTAGCACCGGTGGCAATTCAGCAGGGAAAAAAACTTGCGGCTAATCTTATCCATATTATTAATAATGAAGAACCAGAACCTTTCGAATATTTCGATAAAGGCTCAATGGCTACCGTGGGAAGAAACCTTGCGGTGGTAGATATTGGCAAAATCCGCTTTCAGGGTATATTTGCATGGTTTGTTTGGATGTTTGTTCATCTTATGTCTTTGGTAGGCTTCAGAAATAAAGTAGTTACTTTTGTAAACTGGGTGTGGAATTATTTCAGTTATGACAGGGGTACGCGTCTCATCATCAGAAAGTTTAACCGGACCTCAATGACTGAAGATACTCTGGCCAAATAATTTTAAAGCGGCTTTCTTATTTTAAAAAATTGAGAAGATAATTATTATGACAAAACTCATTGAATGTCCCCGCGATGCTATGCAGGGGCTGCATGATTTTATTCCGACAGAAGTTAAAGCCGAATACATCAATATACTCCTTAAGGTAGGCTTCGACACGATCGATTTCGGAAGTTTTGTTTCGCCAAAGGCTATTCCCCAGCTGAAAGACACCGCCGGTGTGCTGGAAAAACTTGACCTCAGTTCAGATACAAAACTCCTGGCTATTGTAGCTAATATCAGAGGGGTCCAGGATGCGCTGATGCACCAGGAAATCAGTTATCTTGGATTTCCCTTCTCAATTTCCGAAACGTTTCAGCAGCGTAATACCAATTCAAGCATTGAACAATCACTCGGCACTGTTGAAGACCTGTTGAATCGATGTGACCGGGCCGGTAAGCAAGCTGTTATTTATCTTTCAATGGGGTTTGGCAATCCATACAATGATCCCTGGAGCCATGAAATTGTTGAGTCCAGAGCGGCTGAACTGGCAGAACGCGGAGCAAAAATAATTTCACTAGCAGATACCACCGGTGTGTCAACTCCGGATAAGATCAATTATTTATATCCGCATTTATTAAAATCCTTCCCCTCTATCGAATTTGGAGTTCACCTTCATAGTAATCCTTCGTCCTGGCAACCGAAAATTGAAGCTGCATGGAATAGTGGCTGTAAACGATTTGATACAGCTTTGAGAGGATTTGGAGGCTGCCCTATGGCTTCAGATGATCTCACGGGGAATATTGCAACCGAAAACCTGATTTCTTTCCTTGATTCAAAAGGCGAAGCGCTCTCGCTTGATCAGGATAAATGGAAGGAAGCAATTGAATATTCTTCCCGGATCTTTGGCTGATCAGTTCAGAGCTGCTACTATTTTTTTAAAACCATTTTAAAGTGCTGAATTCCTGCTTCTTCAAACTGCTCACCTTCTTTTTGAAAACCGAATTTTTCATATAAGCCCATTGCAGCAATCTGGGCATGGAGATAAATATATCCGGCCTCAGAGGGAAGGTCATCCAAAACAGAACGTACCAGCAATTGGCCCAGGCCTGAATTCCTGTACTCATTTAATACCGCAAAACGCTCAAGTTTATATCCTTTAGGAGTTTTTCTCCATCTTGAGGCACCGGCAGGCACCTCATTAAATGTAGCCAGGAAATGAACGGATTCATCCTCAAATTCCCATTCAAGTTCCGGTGGACAGTTCTGTTCTTCAACAAATACTTTTCTTCTGATGGCAAATACCTGTTCCAGTTTTTCCGGATCTGTTACTTTTGCAACCCCTATCTTATTTTCCATTCTTTTTTACAGGATGAGTTTCCCTTTTCTTTTCAGTCTGTTTGCCCGGCACTTTCTTTTTGGGAGATGAACGGGCTGATTCATTACGAAGCATTTCAGGCATTCCTGTAGAAAGAGTTCTTTTTTTTCCGTGTTTCCTTTCATTGACCTGTACGGCGGCATCAATGGAATGGGAATTATGAATGTCATCTTCCTTTTGAGAAAGGTCTGAAAGCTTTTCATAAAATTTATGCAGTCTGTCCAGTTCCTCTTCTGTAATATCTTCGAGATCCACCATCCGGTTGCTTGCACGCTCATCTGCCGCAATCAATTCATTCAGCTTGAGCTGTATGGCCTTGTTATCCTTATTCTGCGATTTCTGAATTAAAAAGACCATCAGGAATGTGATAACGGTTGTCCCGGTATTAATCACCAGCTGCCATGTTTCAGAATAATCAAATAAAGGTCCGGTGGATGCCCATATGAGGACGATAGAAAATGCTGTAAAAAAAGCATATGAACTGCCTGCCCATGAAGTTACCTTATTGGAAAACCGTTCAAAAAAACTCAACTTTCTTTTAGGGTTCATGACTTTACGAAATTAAAAAATAAAATGATCGCCCTTCGGCAGATCATTCTCTATTAATTAAAGCTTATCATTTACATTGATACAGTTTAGATCATCAAAGGCCTGAGTTAAACGTTTTACCAACGCTTCCTCTCCCTTGCGTAACCATACACGCGGGTCATAATACTTCTTATTGGGTGAATCTTCCCCCTCAGGATTGCCTATCTGACTTTGAAGATATGCTTCTTTAGATTTATAATAATCTTTTATTCCCTCCCAGAAAGCCCACTGTATATCCGTATCGATGTTCATTTTAACTGCTCCGTAGGATATTGCTTCCCGGATTTCTTCTTTTGAAGAACCTGAACCGCCATGGAAGACAAAATTAATTGGTTTCTCTGCCTCAATTTTAAATTCACTCCGCACAAAATCCTGTGAATTTTTTAAGATAACCGGCTGCAATTTTACATTCCCAGGCTTGTATACACCGTGAACATTTCCAAATGCAGCAGCAATTGTAAATTTATGACTGATGCTGTTCAGTTCCTTATAAGCATAGGCCACTTCAGAAGGCTGGGTATATAATTTAGAACTGTCTACATCCGTATTATCCACACCATCTTCCTCCCCACCGGTTACACCCAGCTCTATCTCGAGGGTCATACCCATATTTTTCATGCGGTTCAGGTACTTTTTGCTGATCTCTATGTTTTCCTCTATCGGCTCTTCAGAAAGATCTAGCATATGTGAGGAAAAAAGAGGTTTGCCATGCAGTGCAAAAAATTTCTCACCGTGATCAAGCAGTCCGTCAATCCATGGAAGCAATTTCTTGGCAGCATGATCAGTATGAAGAATTACGGCAACACCATAGTGCTCGGCCAGTAAATGAATATGATGTGCAGCAGATACCCCGCCTAATATACAGGCCTGTAATTTATCGTTATTCAAAGTCTTGCCCGCATAAAACTGAGCGCCTCCATTTGACAACTGAATTATTACTGGAGAATTTACAACCTTTGCAGTTTCCATTACTGCATTAATAGAATTTGTCCCAATCACATTAACAGCAGGCAAGGCAAACTGATATTTTTTTGCCGCTTCAAATAACTCCTGCACTGCGTCCCCATGCAATACTCCCTTTAAATCTTTTAAGTCCATTCTGTTTAGTTTGATGTTAGAAGATCGAAATTAGGAAAAATAGCCTCAAAATCAATTAATAAGCTCAGGAATTTGACGCATTGATAGAACATTCATTCAATATTTTTGTGTTAAGCATCCTTTCTTAAAATTTTTGTTTCTTTGTATGTTATACACTATTCGCATATGGCCTGGTTTAAGAGAGAAAAAAAAGGGATAATTACTTCAACCGAAGAAAAAAAGGAAACACCAGATGGCCTGTGGAATAAATGTCCGTCATGTAAAAAGCCGCTGCATTATGCCGAGCAGGTAGAGAATAAATACGTTTGTCAATATTGTGCTTATCACCTCAGAATAGGATCCAAAGAATACTTTGAAATATTATTTGACGAAAACAAGTTTACCGAGCTTTTTGCCAATCTGAGATCCGCTGATCCGCTGAATTTTACAGACTCAAAGAAGTATACCGATCGTCTGGCTGAAAGCTATGAAAAGACCGGCTTAAATGATGCTATCCGGTCTGGTACCGGCAAGTTAGGCGGCCAGGAGCTGGTAATTGCCTGCATGGACTTTAACTTCATTGGCGGATCCATGGGCTCCGTTGTAGGCGAAAAAATAGCCAGGTCAATAGATTACAGCATTCAACATAAGATTCCATTTATGATGATCTCGAAATCAGGCGGAGCCCGTATGATGGAGGCAGCATTTTCCCTTATGCAGATGGCGAAGACTTCAGCGAAACTTGCTCTTCTGAGTAAAGCCAAACTACCCTATATATCTTTACTTACAGACCCTACAACGGGAGGAGTTACTGCCTCCTACGCGATGCTGGGAGATATCAATATTTCTGAACCTGGTGCCCTGATCGGCTTTGCCGGACCCCGGGTTATAAAGGAAACCATCAAAAAAGATCTTCCTAAAGGTTTTCAAACCTCAGAATTTGTATTGGAACATGGCTTTTTAGACTTTATCGTAGACCGCCGTCAAATGAAATCCAGGCTTGCCTCATTTTTAAAAATGATGAATAATTAAGTTGGGATTATGAGTTACGGGTTGCGGGTTACGGGTTACGGGTTGTGGCTTATGAGTAATGAGTGCAATTCTACTGAGTAAGATGATTTCCAATCCGCTGGCAAGTTAAACCTAACCTGCAGTGTATTCTCTGACCTGCAACAGTCAACACACAACACGCAACAGGCAACAGGCAACAAAACTAAGCTGTCAGCTCTTCGTAAGCCGCAGTGAGACTCCTGACGATACCCTGGCCCTGAAAATCTGTGGCTCCGGGAATTGAGGTGGCCTTTAAAATGTCATCCTTCGACTTCCCTGAACTAATCTCGTTTTTGACAAATAAAAGGAGTTTTTCCAGATAATTCTGCATTCCTTTCAGATCTTCCTTTTTACCGGTCACCTTTTCGGGATCTAATGAGTGGCCGAATACAAATAAGGTATCCGAATCAAATTTAGCAAGCGTTTTATCTAAAACCCCTATCCAGCTTTGGATATTAGCCCCGGCAGCACGATCGATAAATGGAAAACGCTTATTGAACATCAGATCACCCATATGAGCTATGTTAGCATCCTCAAAATGTATGATACTGTCGCCATTGGTATGACCTGCTCCAAAATATTGAGCATGAATAGAATGATCACCAACCTCTGTCTTCCATCGCTTATTGAACACGGTGTCTGCAAACAACTGTTTACTTTCGGATTTTTGTGCAGCCGCGGCGGCCCTATGATTGATCAATGAATTCGCATGTGAGATAACGTGTTGGACAAGGCCTTTGAAAGCCAGGTTACCACCGGTATGGTCTCCGTGATGGTGGGTATTGATCAGATAACGGAAGGGCGTTTCAGCCTGCTTTTTTAATTCTCCAATCAGATGTGCCGCAGGTTCCGGAAATTGAGAATCCACTACAACCACACCTCCCTTATTCACAAGCCAGGCTATCGTTCCGCCCTGCCCGGTAAATATCCCTACATCTTTCCGCAGAGGTATCATTTTATAGGTTTGTTGCGTCAGGAAATTAGCAAGCCCTTTATTTTGCCATAAAGCTAACATCCCCAGTGTAATTCCGGTGTTCTGTAAAAATTTTCTGCGTTCCATATACTGATTTTTGGTATTTCTTTATTCAGGCACAAAAATAAATCCCGACGATGCGGGATTAGGTATTTAAGGTTCCGGGTTCATGGTTAAGCCCGATCGAGTGTCGATTTACCCGGCCATGCGAGTGGTAACTAAAACTAAAACCTCTTGTCAGGTTTAAATAATGATGCCTCCCCTTAGGTCTTTCTGTAAATTCAACTTTACCCTTCTCACTTTCCGTGGGACTTTGTTTGGTTTCCATGATAACCTCCCTCATAAGGTTTAGAACATCAATATAAGAAAAAAAATGGACATGGAAAGGAAATTTAATCAAATCTGATACTCAGATTACACTGTTCCAGGTTCGTGATCCGGGCCCAGAGGTTCTTTAGTCCGCCCATGTTTGCGTTCAGTAAAATTAGCTTTGTTTAGATCGACATAAGGTGATGAACCCTCTGCGTCAGTATCTTTAAGCAGAGATTTTTTACCTTTAGGAGCCTGATTTTTTATTGGTTTACTGGCTGTTTCTGCCTTTTTTTCATTGCTGGTTTTCATAATAATCGGATTTGGTCTGATTAATTAAAAAAATACGGGGGATTTTGTTTGATGAAAAACAAAATAAATCCATTACAGACTGAAAATAAGGAACGATTTAATCAGTTCAATGTAGAGAAGCAGGCACTTTACAGATCTCTTTCAGCTTGCTCACTACAAAATCTACTTCCTCTTTTGTATTGTATTTACTGAAGGAGAAACGGACCGCCGGCCGGTCTGGATTAGCGTGAATTCCATTTAAAACATGTGATCCAATATTCGTTCCTGAACTGCAGGCACTTCCGCCTGAAGCAGATATTCCGGCAATATCCAGACTGAAAAGCAGCATTTCGGCCATCTCCATTTCAGGAAATGATACATTCAAAACAGTATACAAGCTCTTTTCAGGATCAACTTCACCGTTAAACCCAATGCCGGGGATATGTTCAAGAAGCTGATTCATCATATAGGTTTTTAGACCCTGAATATGCTGATGATGCTCTTCCATTTTTTCATATGCGATCTCAAGAGATTTGGCAAGACCAACAATTCCGTAAACATTCTCAGTTCCCCCTCTCATATTCCGTTCCTGTGAACCGCCGAAGATCATAGGATTGATCTTGATATTATGATTGATATATAGAAATCCGGCACCTTTTGGGCCATGTAACTTATGGGCAGCACAAACCAGGAAATGCACTTTTAGCCGGCTCAGATCATGCGGATAATGTCCCATGGTCTGCACAGTATCGCAATGATAGATTGCATTGTATTTCTCACAAAGATCGCCTACCATTTCTATATCCGTAAGCGTTCCTAATTCATTATTGGCATGCATCAGGGAGACAAAGCTTCTTTCTTCCTGTAGAAGTTCTTCAAGATGATTGTAGTCAATATTTCCTTTCGAATCCAGATTTACATAACTCAGACGGATAAGTCTACTTTTTTCAAGCGATTGGAGGGTATGCAAAACTGCGTGATGTTCAATTGCAGAAGTTATGGCATGTTTAATTCCATGGTCAATTATTCCACTGCGGATAGCCATATTATCAGCTTCAGTACCGCCTGATGTGAAGAAAAATTCCGAAGGCGAAGCATGAAGCAGGGAAGCAATGCTTTTTCTGGCCTTTTCAATGATGGTTCTTACCTCTCTCCCATGTGCATGGATCGAGGAAGGATTACCATACTGAGTTTCCATAACTTCATACATGGCCTTCAATACCTCCTTATCTACAGGAGTTGTAGCCGCATTGTCAAAATATACACGCATTATTTTTTCTATTCTGAGTGATCTTTTTTTAAAAATTAACTCAATCTCAATATTTCTTTAATATCTGATATGATCTTCCGGGAAAGGTTATCTGCTACAGTTTCTGAATTTCCCTCAGAGTAAATTCTGATAATAGGTTCTGTATTAGAACGTCTGAGATGTACCCACTGCTTATCAAACTCGATTTTTAACCCATCTATTGTACTGTAAGGCTGTTTCTCATATCTTTTCTCAACTTCCTTCAAAAGGGAATCAATATCCATTTCAGGAGTCAGGGTGATCTTATTCTTGGAAATAAAATAAGTGGGTAATCCCGCCCGTAAAACCGAAACCGGCTGCCGGCATTTGGCCAGGTGGGTCAGGAATAAAGCAATTCCTACCAGGGCGTCTCTGCCATAATGGGATTCAGGATAAATGATCCCGCCATTTCCTTCACCACCTATAATGGCATTGGTTTCCTTCATCTTATTCACCACATTGACCTCTCCTACCGCCGCTGCATTATAAATACAACCTGCAGCTTCGGTTACATCCCGCAAGGCTCTGGTAGATGACAAATTGGATACGGTATTACCCGGCGTATGCTTCAGTACATAATCCGCGACCGCCACAAGGGTGTATTCTTCGCCGAACATGGATCCATCTTCGCAAACGAAACATAACCGGTCGACATCCGGATCTACAGCAATTCCCAGATCCGCCTTCTTAGTGATAACTTCTTTTGAGAGAGCGGTAAGATTTTCAGGAAGGGGCTCAGGATTATGCGGGAATTCACCGTCAGGCTCACAATAGAGTTCATAAACAGTTTTAACACCCAGAGCCTTTAATAAAGCCGGGACAAATATGCCGCCCGAGGAATTCACACAATCTATAGCAATCTTAAAATTTGCGTTGCGTATGGCATCTGCATCAACCAGTGAAAGGGCCAGAACATGATCTATATGTTTTTGCAGATAGGAATCATCATAGGTTACCTTCCCAAGCTTATTTACATCCGCATATTCCAGGTCTGCCCGTTCAGCGATGGTCAAAACCATCTGACCATTCTCATCAGTAATAAACTCTCCCTTATCATTCAGGAGCTTTAAAGCATTCCATTGTTTGGGATTATGACTTGCAGTTAATATAATTCCGCCTCCGGCACCTTCCATGGGTACTGCAATTTCAACAGTGGGAGTAGTTGAAAGTCCGATATCAATCACATCAATCCCCATACTCTGAAGGGTCCCTGCAACGAGGTTTCTCACCATATCGCCGGAAATACGCGCATCCCTTCCGATAACGATTTTGTTCTTTCCCGTATTTTCCAAAACCCACTGCCCGAAGGCAGCGGTAAATTTTACGATGTCAGGCGGCGTTAATCCATTTCCTGCTATACCACCTATGGTACCTCTTATTCCTGAAATTGATTTTATTAGGGTCACTCTGTATGTTCTAAAAATCAAAAATAACAATTACATTCTATACCCATAGTCTAAAACACTAAATGTCTATATTTGGGGTTTAATTCTGATATCTTATATGCCTAAGAAGTGGTTTCAAAATTGGTTTAGCTCCCCCTATTATCATATCTTATATCATCAGCGCAATGACGAAGAGGCTGAGTTTTTTATAGATAATCTTTGCACATTTTTAAAACCGGGTATAAATTCCCGCTTACTGGATATTGCCTGTGGCCGCGGAAGGCATTCTGTCTATCTCAATAAAAAAGGTTATGACGTTACCGGAATAGACCTTTCTTTTTCCAGCATCAAGTTTGCCCAGCAGTTTGAAAATGAAAAACTGCACTTTTTTGTCCATGACATGCGGTATTTATTCTATATCAATTACTTTGATATAGCATTTAATCTCTTTACAAGTTTCGGGTATTTTGAAACGGAAAAAGACCATATTAATGCCTTAAAGACCTTTAGAAAATCCCTCAAAAAAGACGGAATATTAGTAATCGATTATTTTAACAGTGAGAAAATTATCAGGCACCTTACCCATCGGGAAGTCAAACATGTGGACGGGATTGACTTTTATATCAGCAAAAAAGTGGCAGATGGAAATATTGTAAAAAGTATATCCTTTGAACACAAGAATAAAGATTACTCCTTTAAGGAAGAAGTAAAAGCCTTCTCATTCTCAGATTTTGAACGGATGTTCGAAAAAAGCGGTTTTAATATCCTCAACCACTTCGGTGATTATTCTTTAAATCCCTTTAATGAGCTCAAGTCAGATCGACTGATATTTATTTGCCAGAAATCCAATGCTTGAGCAGCTCATACAATTTGACCAGTACCTGTTCTTTGCTGTTAATAAAGGACTGGCAAATCCATTTTTCGACTGGCTGATGCCTGCTCTCAGAAACCGGTTTTTCTGGGTTCCCTTATACCTTTTTCTTGCCGTGTTCTTTGTCAGAAATTATGGGAAGCAGGGCTGGATTCTGCTGATTTTCTTAGGATTATCATTCGGCCTAACAGATTATTTTGCCTCTTCCATTGTAAAACCCGCATTCGAAAGATTAAGACCCTGTAATGATCCTGACATAAAGGATGAGGTCAGGAGTTTAATAGCCTGCGGTTCAGGCTTTAGTTTTCCCTCATCTCATGCTTCTAACCATTTTGCACTGGCAATCTTCCTTATCTCTATATTTTACCATAAATGGAAACCGATCATGCCTCTTGCATTGTTTTGGGCATTTTCTATAAGTTTCGCACAAATGTATGTTGGGGTTCATTATCCCGGCGACATACTTTTCGGAGCAATACTGGGATCAATGATAGGATACAGCCTAAGCGCTATTTTGTTAATTACAGAGCCTTTTAAAACATGGAAATCAAAGAACTGATCTTGCTTTTCAGCAGTGCTTTTTTAGGCGGCATGGGGATTTTTTTCTTTAAAACCGACAATACAAACCGTCTGAAACTTGTGCTTTCTTTCAGCGGCGCTTATCTTTTCGCCATAACAGTGCTGCATCTTATGCCTGATGTTTACCATTCCGGGGATGCTCAGATAGGCTTATTTATATTAGGTGGTTTTCTTCTTCAGATTTTAATGGAGCAGTTTTCGGAGGGAATTGAGCATGGACACATCCATAAGCACCATCATACCCATTATGTATTCCCTTATGGGATAATGATCAGCCTGTGCCTGCATGCCTTCCTGGAAGGGATGCCTTTAGCCCAGGGGCATCACAGCGAGCTTGTTTACGGAATTGCATTGCACCATATTCCGGCAGCTTTTGCCCTCGGCAGTGTTCTTACGCAAAATCGTATTCAAAAAGGTCAGGTAATAATTTTACTCGTGCTTTTTTCAGTTATGAGCCCTCTGGGATACTGGATAAGCTACGGGATTGGGCAGGGTTCTATAGGTAATATTGATGCCTATTTTGACCGGATCATGGGAGTGGTTATCGGGATCTTTCTGCATATCTCAACCACAATTCTCTTTGAATCAAGCGTCGACCATAAATTTAATCTGAAGAAAATGGCCGCCGTACTGCTCGGCATTGGCATTGCCCTTGCGGGATTTTTAATACATTGAAATTTTACTCATGGCTGGGAATGAATCTACCCTCTCATCTTATCTAGTATAACACTTAACTGAGCAGCCTCCTTATCGCTGATATTATTCTGAAGAATATCTTTGGATGACATCTCTGCATCGAGGATCTCTAAGATCTTAAGCCCTTTATCACTGATAATAATATCTACTGCCCGCCGGTCCTTTTCATTAACACATCGCTTTACTAGTTCCTTCTGAACCAGGCGTTCCACTATCCGTGAGGCATCAGACATTTTATCAAGCATTCTTTCCTTAAGCATGTTAACGGTAGCAGGCTGAGGATAACTTCCCCGTAAAATCCTTAAAATATTATACTGCTGCAGGGTGATTTTATGCTTATTCAGACGCTGTCTGAGAAGGTTAGTGATCCAGCCATAGGTATATATCAGATTAACTATCGCCTTTTGATGATTATTTTCGAATTTATTACTGACTATTTCTTTCTCTATTTCCATTCTTAAAATACGGATGATATAAATATTTTATAATATATAAAGAATTATTCAGTATGGTCCTGAATCTCATCCCTATCCTGGCCATATTTCCATGGACAATGACGGCACTTATTCTTGCAGCAAAATCCCCGTTTTAAATGGTAAGCTTCTGTAAAAACAAAATTACCATCTTCATCAAGATAATAATCAATATTCTCGATCAGCATGAATTTAACAATTTGACAGGTAATTGGTTTCGGAAATACTCAATGAGGTACCTGCCGTTTCCATGAAGCGTCCATACCTCCTTTGGCTGTACCTGCTTAAGCATTAGCAGAATATCATTCCAATCTACATGGTCTGAAATCAGAAGCTGAAGATCATTATGTACCTGTAATCTCTTCCAGCCTGAGGCAAAGGCACGTACTACATTTTTTGCCCTGATATAACTGTTAAAAGTTAAGGGAGGCACAATATAAACAAAATTCTGATCGGGCTGCTTCATTAGCTTTCGTGTATAGAGCTCATAATTACCCGTCTTAAAACCAAAAGATTCATAGATCTTATTAAGAGGCAAAATGGAATGATGTACAAGCACCGAACGCTGAGGACAATGCTCAGTGATGAGATTGATAATTCGCTGTGCCTTGCCAAGTGAATAGGCTCCCAATAAAACATTATGATTGAATTCATTCAGTTTTCTGATTTCATCCCGGGCAGCGGGATGCTGAACAGAAGGATCGGCGAATGTTGTTTCCGTTATCAGCACATCGGCTTTAACAAATTCTATTTTCTCACAGGTGGCATCATCCTGCAGTTTATAATCCCCGGTGTATAAATAACGTACACCATTAAACTCCATCAGAACCTGGGCGGAGCCTATGATATGCCCCGCAGAATGGAAACTGATTTTGACTCCATTAATAAGAAAGGGTACCGACCAATTGTAAATCAAAAAATTCTTTCCGGGATTTTTATGGTACCGGTGCTTCATTATCGCAGCAGTTGCCGCAGTACAGTAAACATTTTCATTCCCCATACAGGCATGGTCTCCATGGGCGTGAGATATAACTGCGTGATTGCTTGCATGTTTCGGGTCAAGGTAAAAATCCCCAGCCCGGCAATACAAACCATTTTCATTAATAATTAGAAAATCTTCAATAATCATAATCCGGATAAACCAAGGAAATAAGTATGCAGACCCAGGATTTGCGGGATCAGAAGCTCATGTTCATCATTGATCAAAACATGGTCTGCAAGTTTCTCTTTCTCCTGATCACTCAGCTGCCGGCTCATTCTTGCACGGATTTCTTCAGCGCTGATCCCGTCCCTCTTCATGATCCGTTCCATCCGGATTGTTTCAGGAGAGATAATAAGTACAGTACGGTCGCAGATTTTAAACGAGCCGCTTTCAAATAATAATGCAGCTTCTTTTATCACGTAAGGAGCCCTTTTCTGAACAGCAGTCCACACATCAAAAGCCCGGAAAACAGCCGGATGAACCAGGGAATTAAGCTTTTCCAGCTCGGCTTTATTATTAAAAACAATAGCTGAAATATAAACCCGGTTTAGTTCTCCCGTCTCTGCATAGGATTGCCTGCCAAAATTTTTTATAATCTCCTGCCTGAGCTGATCATCGGTATGCATAATTGATTTGGCTACCATATCTGCATAAAATACCGGCACACCTAAGATTTCAAAAACCTTACACACAGTGGTTTTACCACTGCCTATTCCGCCGGTAATTCCAATCTTTAACATTATTTCTGAATAATAAAGTCCACATTCTGAGGCTCAATCCGCACCAGCCTGGAGAAGTCAGGGAAACGCGTCAACTTAACCGGCAATTGGGTATAGCCCTTTTCACGCCAGTTTTCTAAATCTACCGTGGCTTCAAAAGAATTCCGGTCAATTTTGGAGTAATTACTCAGTGCGGTCATTATCGTTACCTGAACCTTATCAGGAAGAAGTTTAACCGTATTAAAGTTCCGGTTATTTATTATGGTTACAGGAACCTCTACTGCCTTTTCCGTAAATTCATCTACAAGTATCCTGACCTCGGCGACAGCGGGATAAATATTAATATTAGCCTTGGAAGGTCTCTTTAGTGATATTTTTGTGCTTATACTTCCATTTACATCTTCCAGCTTAAGGGTATCCGTTTTCCAGGTATTGATTAAGGCGAGTTCTTCCAGAGGCCCAGTAACCGTAACATAGGCAGGGTTCAGCTTTACTGAATCCGATATTCCGTATTGTCCCTTAAACTTGATATTGTAGATCAGCATGATGGGGATCTTCTTAACGGCTCTTGAGGAGAAATCAAAATATAAAGTGTCTGGCTGTACATAAACAACCTTCTGGGTGGAGGCAAACTGCTGATTGATATTTGCCAGCTGATCTGATAAACTAATGAAGTTCTGCTTTTTTAATTCCTGAAGATTGACATCCACTGAACGCGGATTGATACGCAGCTTGGAAAACAACAGCTGCCATCCCGTACCTTCAACCTGCAATTTCACCGTATCTGACTGTAGCGAATGGAAGGCCTTATTCTCGGGAAACTCGACAAAACGGACAAGGGTCCTGACCTGATAAACATAGCGGTTGGAAAGTGCAAAAAATAACCATGCTCCCACTGCAAAGGTAAGGCAGATAAAAAACAGCGAAATCCTTCGCCGCTCTGATTTACTGAATTTAATCAGGGGCATATTTTGTGTTTTACAAATTTAGCTAAATAAAAATGCCGCCTCCAGGGAAGCGGCTTTATCCATATAATTCAATAAAAATG
Source organism: Pedobacter sp. (assembly GCA_036676435.1). Lineage (GTDB taxonomy): Bacteria > Bacteroidota > Bacteroidia > Sphingobacteriales > Sphingobacteriaceae > Daejeonella. The sequence goes on from JAKFCV010000020.1 coordinate 236,001, forward strand.
CATTAAACTATTTTGCAGCAGGCTGATTAAGCGCCTTGGAAGCTTCCAGGGAAATTGAAGATTTTTCAAAACGGATCTTTGTTCCGCTTTCAACTTCAATCAGAAACGTAGAATCATTCATTTCAATGATTTTACCATGAATACCTGAGGTCGTGATAACCTTATCCCCCTTTTTTAACTCTTCAACATATTTTTTGTGATCTTTTGCTTTCTTCATCTGCGGGCGAATCATAAAAAAATAAAACACCACGATAATGAGTAGCATGGGTAAAAACTGGCCGATCTGTTCCATATAATTTCTATTAGATTAAATTTAATTTTGAGTTGTCGCTGCTGGAGTAACATTCCCCAGGATGTTCACTTCAGTCAATGAAGGAACAGTATTAGCAGTTATGCTAACTATCTTGTTTTGCATTCCAGGCTTTCCGGCACTGTTAAATACTACCCGGATGATACCATCAGCCCCGGGAGCAACCGGCTCTTTAGGATATTCAGGCACTGTACAGCCACAGGTAGCGGTTGCACTGGTAATAATCAGGGGACTTTTTCCTACATTTTTAAATTTAAAATCGTAAGATACCTTTTCTCCTTCAGTGATCTGACCGAAGTCATATACATCCTTTTCAAACTTGAAGGCCGGTGCACTCTCTGACCCGGGTTCAGAAACTGTACTGACTACCTGGGGGGTCTCAGACGCAGTAGACGATTCTGTAGGAGCTTCATTATTGCAAGCCATAAGTATGGATGCACAAGCAAGTGATAAAATAATCTTTTTCATGTATTTATTTATTCTATTAATCCTCTGCCAACCTTCCGGATCTTCCCGGCCGCTTTCAGGTCAGCTAATATTTTGTCTAAAATACCGTTTATAAACGAATTACTTTTAGGTGTACTGAATTCTTTTGCTATTTCTATGTACTCATTCATCGTAACCTTAATGGGTATCGATGAGAAATGCACAAGCTCCACTATGGCCATACGCATCAATAAAGTGTCCATCACAGCGATCCGTTCAGCTTCCCAGTTCTTTGTTTTCTCAGCGATTAGCTTCTGATATTCCTGCTCGAATGCTACAACCTTATTGAACAGATCGATAATAAACGGCCGGTCTTCATCCCAGTTGGGACAGACCTGGGCAAGCTTATTCATATTCGGATCCTCGCTGGAAAAATTTTTGAAGGTTTTGGCAACAAGAGCCTGCAATACCTCCTTATCAACCGGCCAGTTGATGAATTTCTCTTCAAAAACCTGCTCAATACCAGGAGATTTAAGGATCAGCTTTTTAAATATATATTTGATTATATCCTTATCTGCTTTAATGGTATGTTCTGTCATAGCATTAAATTCGGCATACTCAGGTGAGGCCTTAAGCGTCAGGAAAATGGATTTTCTTATCTCCGGATCGAAATCCCAGGATATCTTATATTTCTTTACAGCTGCAAGGTATTCCTGGTTATGCAGAAGGGCCTGTATAAAGAGGTTATGGTGTAATTTGACACTTGCATTAAGATCTGCTTCAGATGGTAAAAATTTATTTGCCCTTTCCTCCGCATCTATAATGCTGTATTCTGAAACTTCAACCAGCAATGAAAGAAGCCAGATATACATTTCATAGACCTTATCCACACTTTTAACGAGTGACATTTCAAAGGGCTTTACTTCTTTAGCCTGGGATTGTTGATACGAATATAAAACCTGCAGTGTCTTGACTCTCAGGTGTCTTCTGTTTAGCATGTATAAGAACGATTTGTGTTATGTATGCCCTAAATTAATAGGCTGCTTTTATTTTTCTTATATCCGCAATGCGTTTCTCGGCAATTTTATTCGCCGCTTCATTTGTAGGGATATTATCTTCTTTCGATTTTCTGATTACTCTTCTTGTGGCTTCGTAAATATTTTCAGCCATCTGCAGCGTTTTCTTTTTGTTAAAACCTGCTATTTCGGAATAACAATTAATGAGTCCGCCAGCATTGATGAGGTAATCAGGGGCATACATGATGCCTTTTTCCAGCAGCATCCTGCCATGAACTTCCTCATCCAGAAGCTGATTATTTGCCGAACCTGCGATTATCGAACATCTTAATCTGTTAATGGTTTCCGTATTCACCGTAGCGCCCAATGCACAGGGTGAATAAATATCCAGATCCAGATCAAAAAGGCTGTTATTTGCAACAGCCTCGGCACCATATTTCTGTGCTACCTGTCCTAAGCGTTCCTCATTAATATCGCTGATGTATACCTTGGCATTTTCATTCCTTAGCAAACCCACCAGATTTTCACCAACATGGCCAATTCCCTGTACTGCTATGGATTTTCCGGCAAGGCTGTCATTTCCAAAAAATTCTTTAACACAGGCCTTAATTCCCATATACACACCTCTTGCCGTTACCGGAGAGGGATCGCCGCTGCCCCCAATGGACTCCGGAACACCGGTAACAAATTTGGTCTCCATACGGATATATTCCATATCCTTTGGGTTAGTACCCACGTCTTCTGCGGTAATGAATGATCCGTTTAAGTTCTCTATGAAGCGTCCATACCTGCGCATCAGCGCTTCACTTTTCTGAACCCTGCTGTCACCGATGATTACTGCCTTTCCTCCTCCCAGGTTCAATCCTGTGATAGCGGCTTTATAGGTCATGCTTCGGGATAAACGCAATACGTCATACAAAGCCTCTGCTTCGGTTTTGTAAGCCCACATACGTGTGCCTCCCAGAGCAGGGCCTAAAGTCGTATCATGAATTGCAATTATTGCTCTTAAGCCGGTATCGGGGTCACTGCAATAAACTACTTTCTGATGCCCTGACTTTTCAAGCTGACTAAAAACGGAGTGTTCATCAAACTGAGATAATATCATATAGTCCTTGCTGTACCTCACAAAAGTACTAAAATTTCCACATTCTGTTCCGGCAAGCGTAATTCTTCTCGCTTTTAAATCAACATACCGGCTTAAACCCCTCCCCGGCAGCCAACAGAACTGAATTTCATAATCACTAAATGTAAATCACAAATTGTGGCTACTTTTGCAATCCGAAGCTGATGAAAGAACTCGCATACCTGAATAAATTCTTTTATAAATACCGCTGGCGCCTGCTTCCGGGGATCCTGTTTGTTATTATTTCCAATCTTTTCGGGGTACTTCCTGCCCAGGTTATCCGGATCGCTTTCGACCTGGTTAATGAAAATATTTCAATTTACAGGCTATACAATGGTTTCGAAAGACAGGTACAGATTGGAGAGATCTTCAGCCGCAGTTTACTGTTTTTCGGTATTACTGTCCTTGTACTTGCTTTGCTCCGCGGAATATTCCTTTTCTTCATGCGTCAGACCATTATCCTGATGTCAAGGCATATTGAATACGATCTGAAAAACGAAATATACAAGCATTACCAGCAACTTTCAATGGCTTTTTACCGCCGGAACAATACGGGCGACCTAATGAACCGGGTTACTGAAGATGTAAGCCGGGTAAGAATGTATATCGGGCCTGCAATTATGTATACGATAAATACAGCTGTTTTATTCATCCTGGTCATCGTAGCTATGTTCAGTGTCAATGCAAAACTTGCGGTATTCTCTTTATTACCTCTGCCCCTTTTAGCTGTTACCATATATTATGTGCATACGATCATAAACCAGCGCAGTGAAAAAATCCAGGAACAGCTTTCTTCATTATCCAGCTTCGTTCAGGAAACATTTTCCGGGATACGGGTAATAAAATCCTATGTGCGTGAAGAGGATATCCGCCAGAAGTTCAATTCTGAAAGTGAGAATTATAAATCACACTCCATGGCTTTGGTACAAGTGCAGGCACTATTTTTCCCGATGATGCTTCTGCTGGTCGGCTTAAGTACCATTATAACCATTTATGTTGGCGGAATTGAAGTAATGAAGGGAACGATCAGTGCAGGTAATATCGCCGAATTCATCGTGTATGTCAGTCAGCTAACCTTTCCCGTTACTTCCCTGGGATGGGTAACCTCCCTCATTCAGCGTGCGGCAGCTTCCCAGAAACGGATCAACGAGTTTTTGAATACAAAACCTGAAATCACTTCCAGGGCAGGGGAAAAAATCAATCTTAAAGGCCGGATAGAGTTTAAGGATGTAAGTTTTCGCTATCCCGACACAGGGATCAAAGCCCTTAAAACGGTCTCGTTTGAAGTCAGGCAGGGTCAATTTCTTGCTATAATCGGCCGAACCGGCTCCGGGAAGTCGACCATTGCAAATCTGCTGATGCGTATGTATGATGCCGACAGCGGTGAGATCTGTATTGATGGCAAGGCGATAAAGGACCTTGACCTCACTAATTTCAGGGGACAGACCGGCTTTGTACCTCAGGAAGTGTTTCTATTCTCCGAAACTATCCGTAACAATATCGCCTTCGGTCTATCATCAACGGATGAAGGGAAGGTAGAACAGGCGGCTAAGAATGCTGCAGTCTATAATAATATTATGGAATTTGAGAATGGTTTTGAAACTCTTATCGGGGAGCGGGGAATTACCCTTTCGGGAGGACAAAAACAAAGACTCTCAATCGCAAGGGCCATTATTAAGGAACCCAAAATCCTCATATTTGATGATTGCCTCTCAGCCGTGGACACCCGTACTGAAGAGGAAATACTGAATAATTTAGGCAGGGTAATGAAAAACAAGACCAGTATTTTAATTGCCCACAGAGTGTCAACCATCAAAAATGCAGATACTATTCTGGTAATGGATGCAGGGGAAATAGTCGAAAATGGCAACCACGAAACTCTCATGAAACTGAAAGGTTTATACTTCGAACTGTATGAAAAACAACTCCTGGAGGAGCAGATAGTTTAATTTTACCCTGCCGAATTGCGCCTTAAGCGTATATTAAATTTTCAAATCTTAAATTAATCCATACAAACCGTAACAAAAAAAAATGATTTGTTACTTTCCGAATATCTATTATATTTACCCCAACAAAAAAGACAACTATGGGAGATTTCGACAACAAAGAAAGAGAAGAGGTTTTTTCAAAGAAGGTAAGAGCAGGGAAACGCACCTATTTTTTCGATGTTAAGGCTACGCGGTCTAACGATTACTACGTTACTGTAACTGAAAGTAAAAAGCGTTTAGAAGACGGTGTTTTCATTAAACACAAAATTTTCCTTTATAAGGAAGACTTCGAAAAATTTGCAGAGGGACTTAAAGAAACTATTGATTACATCAAAGCAAATCAGGAAGTTGTTGAAAAGCGATACGAATACAGTGAAAATCATGTGGAGCCGGCTAAAACAGAGGATGACTTCTCCTTTGATATTTAATCGTTCTTAAACATATAATTTAAAGGCAGCCTGATTAACCCGGCTGCCTTTTTTATTAAATCCCGTTTTCCCCCGGATACAATAATCCAGGCAAACTGAAATGTAAATAGAACATAATTTCTATCTTTGCGGCAAAAAAACGCATATGAATGCTCTGCCCGCAGATAAAAATTTTTTAGGTATTGAAGACCAGGACCTTTGCAGCTATGAAAAGAGCCGGGTGGTGATTCAGTCCGCTCCCTACGAATACACTTCATCCTACCTGATGGGTTCAGCAAAGGGTCCAGAAGCAATTATCAGCGCCTCCAGGTTTGTCGAATTTTATGATGAAGAGCTGGATGTTGAAACCCTGAACAAGATCGGAATTGCAACCCTTCCCCCGATGGATTTCACTGGAAAGATTGATGCAGCAGCTATTGATCTTATTGAAGAACATACCGGCAAACTTTTAAAGGATGATAAATTTGTTGTATCGCTGGGAGCCGAGCATACAGTAACATATGGTTTTGTCAAAGCATTCGCTAAGAAATATAATGATCTGACCGTTCTACAGATCGATGCCCATTCAGATTTACGCTACAGCTACAATGATAATATTTACTCTCATGCCTCGGTTATGCACAGGATCCATGATATGGGTCTGAATATTTGCCAGGCAGGTATCAGGGCGCAATGTATTGAAGAAGCCGAGCTAATAAAAAATTCAGATCACATTCATACTGCCTATGCACACAAGATCCGTACAAATCCCTTCTGGATAAAGGAGCTTCTTGCTTCGATGACTGAAAACGTTTATATAACTATTGATGCTGACGGTTTTGATCCTTCCATCATGCCTGCAGTGGGTACGGCTGAGCCTAATGGATTAATGTGGAACGAAACGCTGGAACTGTTACGTACGGTTTGCCAGAACCGAAATGTGGTTGGATTTGACATTGTAGAGTGTGCTCCTATGGAAGGCAGTATTTTATCCGAATACACACTTGCAAAGCTTGCCTACAGATTACTGGGGTACATCTTTTAGAATTTGAATATCCCAAAGGGAATCTTCAAAATAAAACTCAAATTCGCTACCCATAACAGCTAAACAACAATATTTTCATATTGCTGAGCCTGGTACAGCCTTTTATTTCTGGTCTCTACCAGATAAGAAATGCTTATCTCATTATAAATATTGTTAAATAAACGACATTTATGGTTATGCTGATTAATTAAATTAGCACTCATTGATTTGTTTTAATAGATTGGTCCATTAAAGCTTATTGAACAGAAAACCGAGGGAAAATCTTTTTGAAACTGGTGCACTTTCAGCTCCGTCTCAATCCGGAAAACAGGTACCTGGACTGTATGAGCATGACCCGATATTGGAGCTAATTTAAACCTGATTTTATAACCTAACATTAAAACTTAAGCAAATTTAAAATGGAAAACATTCATCGTAACAGGCTTTTCATTGCAAGCTGCCTGGCTTTACTGGTAACCTCCTTATCATTCGGAATACGGGCAGGCATACTCAATCAATTAGGTGCAGATTTTCAATTAAATGCAACACAGCTTGGAAGCATTACCGCAACTGCATTCTGGGGTTTTCCCCTTGCGGTTGTCATTGGAGGAATGGTCGTCGACATTATAGGCATGAAGCGTCTACTTCTGGTTGCTTTCCTGTTTCATTTGCTGGGAATAGTATTAACTATTTTCGCACAGGGCTACTGGACTTTGTTCATATCAACATTGCTGATAGGTATCGCTAACGGAACTGTTGAAGCAGCTTGTAATCCTCTGGTTACAACACTGTATCCACAGAACAAAACTACTAAGCTAAATCATTTTCATCTTTGGTTTCCCGGAGGAATATTTATCGGGACATTGATTGTATTACTGTTTAATTATCTCGGCTTAGGCTGGAAAATGCAGGTTGGAATTATGGTATTACCAACCCTTGTATACGGTTATTTATTCTCCCTGCTTAATTTTCCGGTAACGGAACGGGTTTCATCCGGTGTTTCCACCGCAACCATGTACCGTTCGGTCACCTCTCCCTTATTTATCTTCATGTTTATCTGCATGCTGGGAACTGCAATTACCGAACTGTTCACGGGACAATGGATTGATTTATTACTGAAAAACGTAACAGACAACGCGATTCTAATTTTAACATTAACAACAGGGGTTATGGTGATAGGTCGTGGCCTTGCTGAACCGGTAGTTAAAAAATTCTCACCGCAGGGTGTATTATTGATGTCGGCAGTCCTGTCTGCCCTTGGACTATATCTCCTGAGTATACTAAGTGGAAACGCTATTTTCTTTGCAGCTTTTATATTTGGGATCGGAGTATGTTATTTCTGGCCAACAATGCTTGGTTTTATAGCAGAGAATATACCTCAGTCGGGCGCTTTAGGATTAAATCTGATGGGAGGCGCAGGGATGTTTGCCGTATCATTATATATGATGTTTATGGGAAGCTATTATGACAGGAAATTAATTGGAAAACTCCCTGCGGGTTCATCCCTTGAAGAATACAATTCCGCTCCTGGCGGATCTGAAATGGCTCAGGCCTTATACGAGGCAAAAAGTGCTGCAGGCCCTGAAATTCTGCAGGCCACCCTCATTATTCCGATTATATTAATCATAGCCTTTACGGCCTTAGTTATCTATATGCGTAATAAAAAGGTTCCTTCAATCAGTGTTGCTTAGAGGTTATATCTGTTTTCAGGGTATTTCCTTGAATCAACACTAAACAAACGCTCAGGTGGCACGGTAACTCGGGCTCATCCCGGGATAATTTCAGCATTCTATAAAATGTTATCCAGTTAATCAGGGTGGCCATGATTTGTTAAAGACAAATCATGGCCATTTGTATTTACGGCAGGGTTTCTCCACTGTAATTACAATTCATATATAAAAATCGAATGAAAAATCTTTACTAACCTCTCGAGTTTTTTTTTCCTAATTTTTTGTTAGAAGGCAGTTAACTTATATATTACAGACTGAAATCCGGGAAAAGGATCCGTCCTTATTCCTTTTTTTCTCTGTTTTATGCCTTCAGACTATGATAACACTACACATGAAGTACATTAACACTAAATTTCTTTTCAGGCAATGAGGCTATTACAAACGGAAGTCACACCGTTTATTAATAACAGCCTTCATATAGAATTAAGGGATCAACCCTATTTATTCTCACCGCTTCATGGCCGGCCTTGTTATCATGCCCATCCTGAACTTGAATTAGTCTTTATCCTTGAAGGATATGGCAAGAGAATTATTGGGAACAAGGTAACAAGGTACGAATCGGGGGATATGGTATTTATTGGCTCGAATGTTCCTCACCTATGGTTGAGTGACCCTGATTTTTATAAACAGGATCCGGGTTTGCGATCCAGGGTTATTGTTATGTATATCAATCCTAAAATATTTGAACCGATGCTCGCCTTCGTTACAGAATTTGACGGCGTTAAGGAAATGTTCCAGCAGGCGACAAAGGGGATCAATATCTTTGGAGAAACAAGAAAGATAATATCTGAAAAGCTTATAACACTCACTTCAAAAAAGGGGTTTGAAAAAGCGAACGGACTTTTAGAGATTATGCATCTGATATCCATTTCTCAGGACAGGAATTTTATTGACTGCAAGGAACTGGCTCCCCCCAGCCTTAATTCAGACAGGCTGATTGATGTAATTAAATTTATCAAGGATAATATTCACCAGCCTATTTCCCTGAAGCAGGTTGCGGAAGTTGCATGCATGACAGTACCATCATTCTGCCGGTTCTTTAAAAACAGGACTAAAACGAGGTTTTCGCAATACATGGTTGATGTACGGATGACACATGCATGTAAACTCTTAATTGAAATAGATAAACCTATCTCAGAAATTGCATACATGTGCGGCTATAATTCAAACTCTCATTTTTGTAAGGTATTTAAGGATCACACAAACCAAAGCCCATATCAATATAAGTGCAGCATCAGTAAGAATATCGCTTAGAATCCACTCTTACAGGCCATTGCAATTAATTTTTTTGCTGACATTCAGCAATCTGCCGGGAATATTATATTTCGCATTAAGGTAAATATGTTATATTTTTTGCTCAATACAGAACATTTCTCCCTCCATACTCTGTCTATTTTTAGTATAGAATTATTTTTTTTAAAAGTGGTGTATTAAAAACACTAACACCAGGAATTATAATGAATAATACCTGATTTGAAAAATGATTGCTGTAAACAAAACCTAAAAAATTTTAAATGGAAAAACAATTGACTACATCAAAAAACAGGCCTTTAACAGGAAATTGGAGGATAATCAGTATGAGCTTATTATCCCTGACTCTTTTCATGAGCTCCCTTCCTGCCCCTGTATCAGCAGCGCTAAAAAATCAAAACAGCCGGCTGTCAATTAATTTAAAAACTATTAACGGTCGGGGTAAAACCCTCAGCAATGCTGACATTCCAATAAAAGGAAAAATTACCGACCAGAAAACAAGGGAAGCCCTGATAGGTGTTTCTGTTAAAGTAAAAGGATCGAATACCGGTGTTTCAACCGATGCTAATGGAAATTATTCATTAAATGCTCCTGAAAATGGAACGCTCGTAATTACATACATTGGTTATGAGCCCTTAGAGATTGCAGTGAACAGCAGGGAAACCATTAATATCTCTTTGATTGGATCAAATACTGCATTAAGTGAGGTAGTTGTAATTGGTTATGGCACACAAAGAAGGTCAGATCTTACCGGTGCCGTTGGATCAGTTAGTGAAGACAAGCTTAAGGAACGTCCGGCCTCCTCACTAAACCAGGCTCTGGCGGGTAAGGTATCCGGTGTACAGGTAAACACCAATTCTGGCCGTCCGGGAGGTAGAACAAATATCCGGATCCGGGGTTTCAGCTCGATCAATTCATCAAATAATCCTTTGTATGTGATTGATGGAGTAATGCTCCCGATAGGTAACCAGGTTCAGGCCAGCCAGGCAATAGATTATATCAACCCAAATGATGTTGTATCTGTTGAAGTGCTGAAGGATGCCTCATCCACTGCAATCTACGGTGCCAGGGGTGCCAATGGTGTAATTCTCATCACCACCAAGCGGGGACAATCCGGAGAAGGTAAAGTTACTTATGACAGTGATTTTAGTGTCCCGACTATTGGTCCTAACAGAACCAGAGTATTAAATGCTAAGGAATACATGGCTACAGAGGACCTTGCCTGGAAAAACATGGAAAAATTTGACCCGACAGGATGGGCAGCAGGCAAATGGGCTTATCTAAATCCTAAGCTGCGCAGAACCGACCCACGGATCTTCGATAGTGCAGGCAATCCACTGTATGATACCAACTGGCTGGAAGAAACAACCCAAAATAAGCTTTCACAGAACCATCAGGTTGGATTTAGCGGAGGTAATGAACGTAATTCATACTCCCTTTCATTGGGATATCGGGATGACCAGGGACTTTTAAAAGAATCCTATCTTAACCGTTATTCCGGCAGACTAACTATTGATGATCAGATTAAAAAATGGTTGAAAATCGGAGGTACACTAAGTTATACTACACAGGCTGAAAATATCGTAGACCAGAGCGATGCGGTGGGTCGTCAGATTGTTGAAGACTTTCCTTTTCTACCCGTTAAATATGCTGATGGCACCTTTGCAAATAACCGTGATTTCCCTTTTGCAGAAGGTTCATTTAGTTCAATGCACAGATTATCTGGTACAAAATTCATATTAAATACTCAAACTGCTTTAGGCAGCATGTATTCAAATATTAATCTTGCCAAGGGTTTGGAAATGCGGACTATCCTGGGTGCAAATATCCTTACTCAGGAGAATAACACATCGGTTACCCGGACCTTGGCAATTGCACAGCAGGGTACTGCTTCTGCGAATAACAGGAAAGAAAGATTCTGGTCCCTGGAGAACTACCTCACCTATAATAAACGTTTTGCAGATATTCATTCCTTTACTGGTCTTCTTGGAATTTCATGGCAGGAAACGAATTTTTTTAACATAGGAGCCAATGTTCAGGGTTTTGCAACTGATTATTTTGCTTATAATAATTTAGGTGCCGGCAGCCTGCTTCCAAGTGTTGGATCAGGCGCTTCAAGGAATGCTTTTAATTCTTACTTCGGAAGAATAAATTACAGTTTAAAGGATAAATATTTATTAACAGTCACCGGACGTGCAGATGGTGCATCTAAATTCGGTGCAAATCATAAATTTTCTTTCTTCCCATCCGCTGCATTAGCATGGAGAGTATCGGAAGAAGATTTTTTAAAGGATAACAATACGATTTCCAGCCTGAAACTACGGGCAAGTTTTGGATTAACAGGTAATTCAGAAATTCCTGCTTATTCCTCTTTATCCTTATTAAGCTCAAACTATGCAGCTGTTTTCAATGACGGCCGTGTAGGGGGAACTGGTATTAATCGTTTAGCCAACCCGGATCTGAGATGGGAAAAAACTGCACAGAGTGATATTGGTCTTGAACTTGGCCTTCTTAAAGGAAGGATATCATTGGAAGCTGATCTCTATTACAGAAAAACCACCGATATGCTATTGGATGCCCCTGTTCCACGTACAAGCGGGTATGCTACGATCAGAAAGAATGTGGGTTCAATGGAAAATAAAGGAATTGAACTTGCACTGAATACGATCAATTTTGAAGGTGCAAATTTCTCATGGAATACCACTTTCAATATTTCAATGAATCGTAACAAGGTGCTCTCTCTGGCTACTCCATCGGATATTTTCGGTATCGGGGGACCAAATTTTACAAACCCGACCAATATTATCCGTATAGGAGAATCTGCCGGGTCTTTTTGGGGCTTGGTGCGCCTAGGAACATGGGCTGAATCGGAAAGAGCCGAAGCCGCTAAATTTGCGAGCTATCGTAACGGAATTACAATTCTTCCGGGCGATCTTAAATACAAAGATGTTAACGGTGATTATGCTATTACAGATGCTGACCGCATGATCATTGGTAATGGCAGTCCGAAGGCATGGGGAGCATTCTTAAATACATTCAGGTATAAAAAAGTAGATCTTACTGTTGAACTGCAGTATTCTTATGGTAATGATATATTGGATATGACCTCACATTCAAGTGAGGACAGGGTTTCACTGGCCAATAGCTATGCAACTGTTCTGAATGCATGGACACCTGAGAATCAAAACACACCAATCGCTCAATTACGTGACACCAGAGCTGGCTATGTTACCAATGTTGATACGCACTGGATCAAAGACGGCTCATTCATCCGTGGCAGAAATTTATTATTGGGTTACACTTTCCCTGCATCCACTACCCAAAAACTAGGATTGAACCGGCTGAGAGTTTATACCTCGGCTCAAAACTTTTTCCTTCTTACACATGATGAATTAAATGGAGATCCGGAAACTACTCCGACAGGAGGCTATGCTAATGATGGCAATAATGTATTCTCACAGGGAATGTTCTGGCACAGCTATCCTAAACCCAGAACCTTTATGTTAGGTCTTCAGGTTGGTTTGTAAAATTTAATTTAAAAAGATATTAATATGAAATTCAGTAATATATTAAAAAATGCAAGCAAAGCTTTCCTCTGCGGAGGCATACTGCTTGGCTCTGGCTGTTCAAGTTTTCTTGATGAGGCAGCTCCTTCAAATTTAACGCCTGAAAATTTCTATACCATCCCGGACCATGCTGAAGCTGCAATAGCTTCCGCCTATGCAGATACCCGGTTTATTGGGGACGGTGCAGGTATATTTTCTTCGAACTGGCAATTGCTTGAGGCTCCTACCGGAACTTCGGGTACAGAAACTGCGCAGAATTCTGACCTTAACAACCTTTATTCCCTCACATATGACGGCAATACCCAGCACGTGATCAATTGGTGGAACGGTCTGTATAAGGTAATATCACAGGCAAACCTGGTTCTTGAGAAAGTGCCTTCAATTACTCCAATGAACGAAGCTCAGAAAACAAAGATTTTGGGTGAAGCCCGTTTTCTTCGTGCCTGGGCTTATTTTTATGCAGTTAGGTTATGGGGCGATGTTCCGATCGTCACAAAACCACAAACAGTTACTTCTGAAGACTTCAGTCCTGCCAGAAGCAATAAGGAAGCTGTTTACAAGTTGATCGTTGAAGACCTCATAGCTGCCGAGGCTGCAGGCTTTGGATGGATGGATGTAAGCGGGCGTGCTTCTTTGGCTGCTGTAAAGTCACAATTATCCTTGGTTTACTTAACAATGGCCGGACTGCCTTTAAATAAGGGTGCGGCTTATTATAAACTGGCTGCCGATAAAGCGAATGAAGTTATAACTTATGCCAACGCTAATCCTGGTTTAATCAATCTTTTCCCTACCTATACCGACGTTCATAAAGAAAGTTTGAAGAACAGGACGGAACATCTGTTTATGCTTCAGTATAATGTTGTGGTTGCGGGTAACCCTATGGGAAATATGCTCCCTAACTTTAAACCAGTTACATTTGCTGGCCCTGGTGGAACCGGAAGTACGATCCCAACACCTGCCTTCTATAATTCTTATGAAGCTGGTGATTTAAGAGCAAAGAACCAGGAAGGCTATTTCTATACAAGTTATTATACCAATGGAAACGGCGCCCCTTTTGAATTAGGTGCACCCTATATATTTAAGCATTTTAATACTACTGCATTCGGCACTTCTGGTGTGGCCGGGACACGTAATAATAATTTGAATGTACCTCTCATTAGGTTTGCAGAAGTTCTATTAATATATGCTGAAGCTCAAAATGAAGTGGCTGGCCCTAATATGGCTACATATGATGCTTTAAAGCGGATTAGAGACAGGGCAAAACTTACCACTCCTGCAATGGGAACCTATAATCAATCCACATTCAGGGAAGCCGTTTGGAGAGAGCGCTGGCATGAACTGTGTTATGAAGGTATCACCTGGTTTGATATGGTCAGACTGCAAAAAGTGTATAACGAAAGCACTAATGGATTTGATAATTTTGTAGGCCATGTCAATAAAAGCACAAACCGGGCATTACAGGCAAAACATTTATTATTCCCGCTGGGAGTACAGGAAATGAATAATAATCCTAATTTAAAACCTCAAAACCCTGGTTACTAATTGATTAATCCTTTTAAAGCCCATCCGCAAAGTATGCAGATGGGCTTTTTTTTAAAAGCTTTTTGTCAAGTATTTATTCAACAAACTCAAAATACTCGGATACCCTTCCCCCATCTGCTGCTGCTTAGATGCTGCTGATCTTCTTACACCCTATCTGTCAGAAATTTATTTAGAGTGAAACAAGTTAAGTATATGATAATTCTTGCTAAGTACAGAATAGTTTTACCCGGCATTTTTCAGCACATTTATAATGAATTAACGGATCGGGAATATGACTCTATTAATAATTAAAATATATTAATTGTTCCATTATTAAGAAAACGATCCCAGGAGTGCAAAACATTCTCAAAGCAGAATACTTAGCGGGATTTCAATAACAATTAATAACAAAAGCATACAGGCCAATTTAAAGGATATGGCCCTTAACTCAAAAAATAACGGGAGGCATGAAACAGGTTTTACGTAGCCAGGATTGGTTTGGCAGGAAGGGAAAAGACGGGTTTATTTATAGAGCCTGGATGAAAAATCAGGGAATCCCTGCTTATGAATTTCAGGGAAAACCCATTATAGGAATTTGTAATACATGGTCCGAACTCACCCCATGCAACTCTCATTTCAGGGAGCTGGCAGAATCGGTAAAAAGAGGCATACTCGAAGCAGGTGGCTTTCCGGTAGAATTTCCGGTAATGTCATTAGGGGAAACCCTTATAAAACCTACAGCTATGCTTTACAGGAATTTGGTCAGCATGGATGTAGAGGAATCAATTCGTGCAAATCCCCTGGACGGCGTTGTTTTATTATGTGGCTGCGACAAAACTACTCCGGCCTTGGTTATGGGTGCCTGCAGTGTGGATATTCCAACTATTGTAGTTTCCGGCGGGCCGATGCTAACCGGCAAATATAAAGGACGTGATATCGGAACAAGTGATGTGTGGCGATTTACAGATGAGCATCGATCCGGAAATATGTCTGAGGAAGAACTTAATATTGCCGAAGCCGGAATGTGCCGCAGCCATGGACACTGTGCGGTTATGGGAACTGCATCCTCAATGGCTTGCATGGTGGAATCCCTGGGTATTTCCCTCCCTCAGAATGCTTCCATCCCAGCCGCAGATTCAAACCGGAAAGTATTAGCCCAGCTTTCTGGTAAGCGCATTGTTGAAATGGTTAATGAAGATCTTAAATTGTCTGATATTCTAACCCGGAAAGCATTTGAAAATGCAATAAAAGTAAATGCAGCAATTGGAGGGTCCACTAATTTTGCCATCCACATACTGGCTATCGCCGGTAGGATTGGCATTGATTTAAAAATCGGAGATCTGGACCATCTGTCTGCTGCTATCCCACTTTTGGCGAATTTACAGCCTTCGGGAGCTTTTTTCATGGAAGACTTATATTATGCAGGAGGACTTCCTGCATTGCTAAAAGAATTGGACGCTTTTCTCCATCGGGATTGTTTGACGGTAAACGGCAAAACCTTGCAGGCCAACTACAAGGACGTTGAATGTTATAACCGCGAAGTGATTGCCACTATTAGTAAACCATTTAGTGATTCTACAGCTTTGGCGGTCCTGCAGGGAAATTTATGCGAGAACGGGGCAGTCATTAAACCTTCTGCAGCAAGTCCGCATCTTTTTCAGCACACCGGGAAAGCGGTCGTATTTGAAAATATCGAAGATTACAAATTAAGAATTGATGATCCTGATCTCCCCGTGGATGAAAATAGTGTGCTTGTTTTAAAGAATGTTGGTCCAAAGGGATATCCTGGTATGCCGGAAGTGGGTAACATGACCCTCCCGCTTAAATTACTGGCAAAAGGGATCAAGGATATGATACGAATTTCAGACGGTCGTATGAGCGGAACGGGTTTCGGAACTGTTGTATTGCACGTTTCCCCTGAAGCTGCTTTGGGTGGAAATTTTAGTGTCCTGGAAAATGGTGATCTTATTACACTCGATGTTCCCGGACGTACCCTGAATGTCCAGATCAGTGAAGAAGAATTAAAACGCAGAAAAGATCAGTGGAAACCATTTAAAGATGATGTTAAAAGAGGCTATGTTAGTCTTTATATAAACCATGTCGAACAGGCACATTTAGGAGCAGATCTCGATTTTTTAAAAGGGGGATCAGGAAGCAAGGTTTCAAGAGATTCACATTAAATTCAAAAAAGGATAAAATGGATGTTAAAAGTTTTGATAAAAAAGTTGCAATTGTAACCGGTGCCGGACAAGGTATCGGGTTTGAAATATGCAGGCAGCTGGCAAAAGAAGGGGCGGTGGTAATACTTAATGACATTGATTCCTCACTGGCTGAAAAAGCAGCAGCAGATATTCAGAAAGATAATGGAAATTGCATGGCATATCCAGGTGATTCAAGTAATTGGGCGTTCATCCAGGATATGGTTCAACAAGCTGTAAGCCAATTTGGGAAGCTTGATATCGTCATTGCAAACGCTGGTATAACCTTATTTGGCGATTTTATGAGCTATCCTCCCGAATCCTTTAACAGAGTTATGAACGTAAACCTTGCAGGTACGTTTTTCCTGGCTCAGGCCGCAGCAAACCAAATGAAGAAACAAGCGTCCGGTGGTTCGCTTTTATTCACTTCATCTGTTACAGGACATCAGGCGCATAAAGATCTGGCGGCTTACGCTATGACCAAGGCTGCTATCGAGATGCTGGCAAAAAATCTTGTAATCGAATTGTCTCCTTATAAAATCAATGTCAATACCATTGCGCCAGGCGCCACTATAACCGAAAGAACGATGGGAGACCCTGAATACGACAATATATGGTCAAAACTAACCCCGATGGGGCGACCTGCAAATACCCTGGATATAGCAGATTCTGCTCTGTTCCTGGTATCGGATAAGGCAAAACAAATAACCGGACAAAGTCTAATCATTGATGGAGGATGGTCCTGTATCAGTCCTTCCCCATTTTAAATAAAAATCAAACACTACTACTGTTTCAACAATTAACTAATAAGCAATTTATGGCATTTGAAATTAAAAAGAAGGGCGAATTATACGATGTAATTATCGTTGGATCGGGCGCAGGCGGCGGAATGGCTGCTAAAATACTTTCAGAAGCGGGCATTAAAGTAGCGCTTCTTGAGGCGGGTCCTGATTTTGACCCTGCAAATCCTGAGCAGCAAACCCAATTAAAATGGCCTTATCAGTCACCCAGACGCGGGGCAAACACAAACCGCGCGTTTGGCGATTTTGACGCGGCATACGGTGGTTGGGAAATTGAAGGAGAACCCTATACAAAACAGGAAGGAACTGAATTTGACTGGTTCCGTTCCAGAATGATCGGGGGGCGAACCAACCATTGGGGCCGAATATCTCTCCGTTTTGGACCTCATGACTTCAAGCGGAAAAACATTGACGGGCTGGGCGATAATTGGCCTATCTCCTATGATGATATAAAACCATTTTATGATCGTGTGGATAAATTGATCGGGGTATTTGGAACAAAGGAAGGAATATATAATGAACCGGATGGTCATTTCCTGCCGCCACCAAAGCCCAGGCTACACGAACTGATGATCAAAAAGGCCGCAACAAGTATTGGTATCCCGGTTATTCCATCCAGATTATCTATCCTTACCCGGCCGGTGAATAAGGACCGGGGATCCTGTTTTTTTTGCGCCCAGTGCAGCAGAGGCTGTACGGTTCATGCTGATTTTTCTTCTTCTACCTGTTTAGTTAAACCTGCCAGAAAATCCGGTAATACAGAGGTCTATGTCAATGCCATGGCTCGGGAAGTCCTTACCGACAAAGAAGGGAAAGCTACCGGCGTATCCTATATTGACAAAACAGACCTGCAGGAATATCAGATCAATGGAAAGGTTATTGTATTAGCTGCCAGTGCATGCGAATCCGCCCGCTTATTACTTAATTCCAAATCATCACAGCATCCAAACGGCCTGGCTAATTCAAGCGGATTGGTTGGAAAATACCTGCATGATTCAACAGGATCTTCCCGCAGCGCTTTCATTCCTAGCCTTATGGACCGCAAACGCTATAATGAAGATGGCGTAGGCGGAATGCACCTGTACATCCCATGGTGGAAGGATAATAAAAAACTGGATTTTGCCCGTGGCTATCATATTGAATTTGGAGGAGGTATGGGAATGCCTTCTTATGGATTTGGATCAGGAATTGAAAAAAATAATGGAAAATACGCCGGCCGGGACGGAAAGATGAAGGATGCCGGAGGTTATGGTGCTTCCCTGAAAGACGATTACCGTCGTTTTTACGGTGCATCTGTTGGATTTGCAGGCCGGGGTGAATGCATTCCGAGGATTGATAATTTGTGCGAAATAGATACGAATGTCGTTGATAAATACGGTATACCCGTGCTTAAGTTTAATTACACCTGGAGTGATCATGAGATAAAACAGGCTAAACATATGCAGGATACGTTCGAAGAGATTATTCAGGCAATGGGCGGAGTGGCTAACGGTGATAAGCCTGGTGAAGACAAAAAATACGGCCTTTTAAATCCTGGAAGAATTATTCATGAAGTAGGAACTACCCGGATGGGAGATGATCCTAAAACCTCTGTTTTAAATAAATTCAATCAGGCCCATGATGTAAAAAACCTGTTTGTAGTAGATGGAGGAGCATTTGTATCCCAGGCGGATAAAAATCCTACCTGGACCATTCTGGCGCTGTCGATGCGCGCTTCGGAATATATTATTGATCAGCTTAAAAAACAGAATATTTAACCGGAAATGATCGGATCTGTTAAATATTAATTATAAACAAAATATTATGGATAGAAGAGACTCCCTTAAGGCCCTCGCTATAGGCTCACTTAGCGCAGGCACAATTTTGTCATCCTGCAATAAAAAAAACGATGATAAAAATATAACAGCTAAAGCGGAAAATTATGGCCGCACCCCACAGGAAAAGGAAATTGATGAAAAACTGATGGCTGAGAAATTCTTCACAGACCCAGAGATAGCCACAATTACCATCTTATGTGATATGATCATACCTGCTGACAAGCTTTCTGGCAGTGCATCTGATGCTGATGTTCCGGAATTTATAGAATTCATGGCTAAGGATCAGCCAAAAAATCAAACCCCATTGCGTGGCGGACTGAGATGGTTGGACATAAAATCCTCCAAGATGTTTAAAAAATCCTTTGCTGAAGCAAGTAAACCCCAGCAAACCGAATTGGTAAATTTGATTGCTTATCCGGATAAGGCCCTGCCAGAAAATGCGCAAGGGGTTGCTTTCTTTAACATGATGAGAAATCTTACAGCCACCGGATTTTTCACGAGTAAAATCGGTATTGCGGATATGAATTACAAGGGCAATCAGCCAAATACCTGGGATGGCGTTCCGGAGGATGTACTGAAACAATATGGCTTGGAGTATGATGAAAAAACGCTGGCCGAATGTCTTAAAAATGAAGACCGGGGCAAAATAATGGAATGGCCTGAGAGCTGATCAATAATCTTATTTATTAACGCTAAATCTTAACATTGGCTCCTTAAATCTCTTAATAAAAAGACAAAATGAAAAAACTTCTCCTATACAGCATAATTAGCGCAATGCTGTTATCATGCGCACCGATGCCGGGACAAACAAAATCAGGATGGATTAACCTGTTTGATGGTAAATCTCTTGATGGCTGGAAAGCCAGCGAAAATCCCGGGACGTTTAAAGTCGAGAACGGGGCTATTGTTGTCAAGGGCCCACGTGCACACTTGTTTTATGTAGGTAAGATCATGAACCATGATTTTAAGAATTTTGAATTAAAAGCAAGGGTAATGACCATGTCCGGGTCCAATTCCGGGATTTATTTTCATACATTTTACCAGGAAAAAGGCTGGCCATCCAAAGGTTATGAAGTGCAGGTCAACAATTCGCATACAGACTGGCGCAGAACCGGCAGTCTGTATGCTATTCAGGATGTTAAGGAGGTTTACGTAAAGGATAATGAATGGTATACGGAGCACATCATTGTGAGGGGGAAAAATGTAACCATTAAAATAAATGATAAGACCGTAGTGGAGTATACTGAACCGGATAATGTAAGCCGTACAAAAGATATGTCAGGCAGGCTTATTTCGAATGGCACCTTTGCTTTACAGGGCCATGATCCGGAAAGTAAGGTTATTTATAAGGAAGTCATGGTCAGACCCCTGCCCTTTTAGGCCGGGCCAGCGAAATATTGTATGAAAGCCGCCGAGCTATATCCATCACAGTGTATTCTGGGCGAAGGACCTATTTGGCATGCAGAAAGAAAGTGCTGTTTTTGGGTAGATATTGAAAAAGGCCGGTTATTTGAATATAACTGGCTTACAAAAAACATCCAATCCTGGAAATTTGATCACAGGCTAACACTGGCAGTTCAGGGAATCAAAGATCATCTGATCTTAGGTCTTGACGGGGGCATCGGGAGGTTTAATCTGGCCACAAAAAAGCTGGAATGGCTTATAGATATAGAAAATGATTTGCCTGAAAACCGCTGCAATGATGGTGCATGCGATAGTTATGGCCGCTTATGGATAGGCACCATGCAGATGAACTTTAAAGAAGGTGCCGGGTCTTTATACTGCATTGATAAAAATCTTCATCTTACTAAAAAACTGAAAAAGGTGACCATTTCAAACGGTATCGCTTGGTCACCGGACAATAAAAGGTTGTATTATATTGATAGTCCGGCACAATCAGTACAATCTTTTATTTTTAAGGAGGAAACCGGGGAGATAAGTTTTGAAAAAATTGCAATTCAAATACCCCTGGAAATGGGAACACCTGATGGTATGGCCATAGATCAGGATGGTATGCTCTGGATTGCCCATTGGGGAGGCTTTGGAATTTACAAATGGGACCCTTATAAGGGCTCGCTATTAGATAAAATTGAAATACCCGTACCAAATGTTACTTCATGCACATTTGCCGGGGAGGATCTCGACCATCTGGTCATTACTACAGCAAGAGAAAGTCTGACTGCCGCAGATCTGGAAAAATATCCGCAAAGCGGAAATACGTTTTGGACTAAAGTTGGCGTCAGGGGATTTGAATCAAATAAATGCCTGTTTTAAGGTAATTCATCACTTCGATAATTCAACCCTGGAGGCATGACCCCTTAACAGGACTTCAACGCTCCGGTTGAAGTGTGTTTCAAACAACTGAACATTCATCATAAGAACCCTGCAGACTTTGTCTTTCTATCAACCTCACAGGAAACTCAGAACATAATTTCTATCTTTGCGGCAAAAAAAGGAAAGATCCTACAATATATAACCCACAAACAGAACACAAATGGCATTACAATGCGGAATAGTTGGATTACCCAACGTAGGAAAGTCAACTCTTTTTAATTGTTTATCAAATGCGAAAGCGCAGGCGGCGAATTTTCCTTTTTGTACGATCGAGCCCAATATCGGTGTTATCACGGTACCGGATGCCCGCCTGACCAAGCTTGCAGAACTGGTTAAACCCAATAAAGTACAGCCTAATACTATTGAGATCGTAGATATAGCCGGACTGGTTAAGGGAGCAAGTAAAGGAGAGGGCCTGGGAAATCAGTTCCTGGGAAACATCCGTGCTACAAGTGCTATAATACATGTTTTACGCTGCTTCGATGATGATAATGTTATTCATGTGGACGGATCTGTTGATCCTATCCGCGACAAGGAGATCATAGATACCGAACTTCAGCTGAAAGATCTGGAAGCTGTTACAAAGAGGATCCAGAAAGTGGAAAAAATGGCCAAGACCGATAAGGATGCCAAAAAAACCCTTGATGCCTGCACTATCGTCAAAGCACACCTTGAATCAGGAAAATCCGTTCGAACGGCTCCCTTAAGTGAGGAGAATCGGGAATTTATTGCAGATCTGTTCCTCCTGACCGAAAAACCGGTTATGTATGTTTGTAATGTAGACGAGAAATCGGTTATTAAGGGAAATGAGTATGTAAACCGTGTCCGTGAAGCCGTAAAAGATGAAAATGCAGAGGTATTAGTGATATCGGCGCAAATTGAGGCTGAGATCGCTTCTCTTGACAGTTACGAAGAGCGGCAGATGTTCCTCGAGGATCTAGGGCTGAGCGAATCAGGCGTAACCCAGCTTATCCGCGCTGCTTACAAGCTATTGAATCTTGCCACCTATTTCACAGCAGGTGTGCAGGAAGTAAGAGCATGGACCATTACACAGGGCTTTACTGCCCCTCAGGCCGCCGGTGTGATCCATACAGATTTTGAAAAAGGTTTTATCCGTGCCGAGGTGATCAAGTATGATGACTTTGTTAGCCTGGGATCAGAAGCTGCCTGTAAAGAAGCAGGAAAGCTGGGCGTGGAAGGTAAAACGTATATCGTGCAGGATGGAGATATCATGCATTTCAGATTTAATGTTTAGTCCTTGCCACTGAAAGGGGAATAACTATATTTGCAATCTGATTAGCCCTTTATAGGGATAATGTGCCCATAGTTCAATGGATAGAATTGCAGATTCCGGTTCTGCTGATGGGGGTTCGAATCCCTCTGGGCACACAATCAATCCAAAAAAAGCCCTTAACACATCGTTAAGGGCTTTTTTATTTTGTTCTGATGAAGGCGTTTAATTAATCAAAGTATTCAGGGTGAAATAGAAAGTGGAACCCACATTCTCTTCACTCTCGACTTCAATTTTACTGTTATGATATCTTAATATTTCAGAAACGAGATATAAGCCTATACCAAATCCGGCTACGGTTTTAAGTTTATCATTATTTACCCTGTAGAACCGCTCAAAGAGCCTTTTCTGGTCCATGGGGTCTATACCTACCCCCTCATCCCTTACAAAGACCTTAACGCTCCCCGCATGTTTCTCACAGCCTATTGTAATGGCTCCGCCTGAAGGGGAGTATTTGACAGCATTGCTTAACAGGTTAATTAACACCTGCCCTATTTTATCCCGGTCGGCATAAATATGCAGGTCTTCACAATCCACAAGCTGTATGGTATGCTTTGAACTAAGGAACTCTGCATCCCTGGATATTTCTTCAATCAGTGGATGAAGTTCAAACTCTTCCTTATTCAGAAGGATCTTCCCTTCTTCTAATCTTGCCAGACTCAGAAAATCATGTATCATGGAGATCATTTTTCTCGCCTGCACTTCTGCCCGTGAGAGAGCATGCAAAGTAAATTCATCACCCCCCTTTTTTGCCCTGGAAAGCAGAAGCTGAATATATGAGGTAATTGCTGTTAAAGGAGTTTTCAATTCATGGCTCACCATGGCGATGAAATCATTCTTTCGATGTTCCTCCTGTTTTTTCTCAGTAATATCACGTGCGATTTTTGATATGCCGATAATTTTCCCCTGTGCATCCTTAACAGGAGAAATAGTTAATGAAACATCAATCAGCCTCCCGCCTTTTGTTAAACGCTGAGTTTCAAAGTGCTCCACCCTTTCGCCGTTTTTCAGGCGGGAAATAATTTGGGGCTCTTCCTCCTGCCGTTCAGGAGGTATCAGTTTCAGGATGGGCTGACCGATTATTTCCTCTGCCTGGTAAGCAAACATTTTTTCTGCAGATTCATTCCAGCTTGTAATTATTCCGTTCAAGGTTTTACTGATGATGGCATCGTTTGAGGATGTGATTATAGCGGCCAGTTGTGCGCTATTTTCTTCAGCTTTCTTAATATCTGTAATATCAAGGGCGATAATCAATCCTGTTTCAACCTCTCCGAGATCATTTTTAAGCGGAACGAAATGCACCATATAATCCTCACCGGTAGCGGATTTTCGTTCAACAGAAAATTTCTCCCCGGCCATCACCCGTTCGTACAAATGCTTTGAAGATTCGTACTCTTCAGGCGGGGCTACTTCCAAAGGATGTTTGCCTGCATAGTTTGCACTGTCATAACCCAACTTTTCCATATAATCCCCCTCAATGGTCAAAAATCGATGCTCTTTATCGATCACGATAATCAAAGACTTGGGGATATTCAAAGCAATGGATTTAAACAGCTTCTCACTGTGCATTATTTTCTCATGGCTTTGTTTAATATCGGTGATATCAACGATGGTTCCCAAAAACCTGATAGCTTCCCTGGCTTCGTTAAAATATACTTTACCCTGTACACGGATCCACCTTACACTGTTATCATCAAAACGATTGATCCTGTAAGTTAACTCACAGGCTCCTGTACTGTCCGGTTTTGTTGCGTTTGCCAGTTCCTGCAGCACGCTGTCCCGGTCGTCTGTATGGATACGGCCTGAAAAAGATTCAAATGTTAAGGATCCATCCAATGGGATTTGAAATATTTTTTTGCATTCATCGGAACAAAAGATATCTCCGCTGCCCGGATTCCAGTCCCAGGTACCCAGATTAGTAAGTTCTATAGCCATTCTGAGCCTGGCTTCACTTTCCTCAAGCTCATTTAATAAACGTGCCTTTCCATGACCCTCCTCAACTATCGGTGTGATGTCCCGGGTAAAACAACGTGAATGAATAAATTTTCCATCTTTTCGCAGCACGTTTGAGCTTATGAGGACATGCTTAATTGATCCATCCTTACATTTAAGCCTTGCGGGGTAATTATGAAGTGTTTCATCATTGCCCAGCCTGTTCAGCATATCTGCAATAATTTCCTGGTCGGCATGAAAATGGCTGATGGGAAAGCCAATATATTCTTCCCTGGTAAAGCCCAGCGTATCGAGCTCAGCCTGGTTTGCCCAGAGGATTATGCCATCAGAATCTACCCAATGGAGAGGTATGGCAGCATTCTCAACAAAATCACTGAGTTCCTCTATTCGGTATTCTAGATCTTTTTTTTCTTTCTGACACTGTGCAAGCTTTTCCTGCAGTTCTTTCATTTCACTCATAGGGTATTGGGAAAAGTCCTGCTTGAAGACTTTTCAAATTCCTGAAAGTTAAGGATTTTATAATCAGCACATATACTCAGGAGAATTATTCTATAATACCATGACATGAGTCCAAATATATTTCTCCTGATTATACCAGATTTCTTCCTGCATTTACAATACCATATACCGTACGGATAATGAGCTTGTCATAAATCTCTGATTGCGCATCATCTTTTTGCTCAGCTTTTAATTTATTTAGCTGCTGCAAAGAATAATGCTGAATGATTACCAGGGGAAGTACAATTTTTTCCCTTAAGGCGATAGACTTACGTTCCACCGGGTATTGCTCCATTAAAACCTTGGTATCCGAAACTTCAAGTAGAAGATCCCTTGTCAGTTCAAACTCCTCCTTGATCATTTTCCAGAATTCACCGAATGTCGGGTCATTTTCCAGGTAAGCAGTAACCCGGAAATCAGACTTCGACATAGACATCATACAGTTATCAATCATCGTTTTAAACTGCCCGGATTCAATATAGAACTGCTTAATATCATTGAACGAACCGCTGTCTTTCGCTTTTTTCAATGCCGAACCCACACCATAATAGCCGGGGATATTTTGTTTTAACTGACTCCATGCTGTTACAAAGCTGATGGCACGGAGGTCTTCGAGCCTTAGTTCTGAATCTACGTTCCTTTTAACGGGTCTGCTGCTGATATTGATCTGCGAAAGGAGCTTTAGAGGGCTGTGCTTTTCAAGGTATTTTAAAAATAGCGGATGCTCGGTTAAAGCAGCGAAAACCTGATAACTGTCAGCGGCCAGTTTTGCAATCAGATCCGTCTGAGATTTGTTAAGCGTATTGGTATTACTCTGATTAAGTGAAGAAACAATTCCCGCATTGATCAGCTGCTCCATATTATAATGCGCACTGTCAAAAGAGCCATACTGACTGCTGATGGTCTGCCCCTGTATGGTAAGTTGAATATGATCATTTGCCACATCCTTACCCATTGAAGCATAAAAAAGATGGGTCTTGCCTCCTCCTCTTGCCGGAGGCCCGCCGCGGCCATCGAAAAAGACCAGGTCGACACCATTATTTCTTGCTGCCCCTGTCAGTGCTATTTTGGCTTTTAATATAGACCAGTTGGCCATTAAATAGCCTCCATCCTTCGTACTGTCTGAAAAACCAAGCATAATGGTTTGCTTGTTTTGCCGTCTGCCCAGATGCTCCTTATAAAAGGGATGAGCATAAAGTCTCTCCATGATCTGAGAAGCCTTGGTCAAATCTTCAATGGTTTCAAAAAGAGGCACAAAATCAATGTTTAACGCTTCTTTTTTCCATCCGCTTATAAGAAAGAGCTCCATTAACTGAAGGATATCAGAGGCCTGCTGGCAGTTACTGATGATAAACCTGTGGCATGCCTTTTCACCCCCGGCATACTGCATTTGCCGGATCAAACGGATGGTTTCCAGAGTATCTCTGGTCAGGGCATCCGCTTTCTCAGAACAAAAGAAATCGGCTTCATCAAAACTGAGTTTAAGGATTTTTTCATCCTCAGTCAGACCGGTCGGATTATCTTCACCTCTCAGCCCTTTTTCATCCAGGTAGTATTGATGAACGCTGCGTAGTATACGGCTGTCCTGACGTACATCAAGAGAAGCAAAATAACAGCCGAAGAGCTTAACTTTACGAAGCAGGTCTTCAACCTTATCCAGGAATAATCCCCCGTGGACGTCGATCAATACTTTTTTAATGGCTTCCAGGTTGCTTATGATCTCAGCCTGCTGATCTTTTGGTTCAGGAACAGCATTAAAGCTGTTTTCGTAAAACAGGTCCTGTAAAGCTGCAATGTATTCTTCAACACCGCGAAAGGTCACCCGCCTTTTCAATACGCGGAAATCGCGGTAATAACAGCGGAACAGGACTGTACGAAGGAGTTCAGAAACTTTCTTCGTACTTTCTTTGGTGACGTTGGGGTTTCCATCGCGATCGCCCCCTGGCCAGAATCCAAGTTCTATCAGCTGATGTAAATTAGAAATATCAAATTCATTATCTATCTGCGACTGAATGCTGGAGGTAGCCTGATAAAATACATTCTCAAGGAACCAGGCAAGGCTTACTGCCTCATCCACCGGACTAGGTTTATTTTTATTAAAGAAAGGGGTTTTACCCAGCTGCATTAAAAGCAAATTGATGGAATTAATATCATTTTGCTTCAGAGCCCCGATAAGATCCGTGATGATTGCCAGTACAGGTCCGGGATAAAACTGAGTTGGATGCGCAGTAAGAACCAGGCGAAGAGAGAAATCCTTTAATTTTTCCTTAATTTCCCTGCTGATAGAGGGATTAGCAGCTGCCTGCTGAAATAAGGATTGCAGGGATCCGGTATCTTCCCAGCGACCGGTTTTATTGAATGCAGCATCTTCAACCGCATCAAATAAAACCACCTGACGCTCGATGTACTGAATGAAGCGAAACAAAAGATCAAATCGATCCGCAGCCTGAATATATTGTTCATACTGCCCAAAAAAGCTTTCAATTATATCCGTGGGGCCCAGCTGAGATTTTACCCCGTCTTCACAGTGTGATGTAAAAAAGGGCAATAAGGTTCCTGTATGCTTAATCTGGTAAAAAGGTAAGGTCAGAAAAAGGCTGTTATAAAGTTCAAACCGGGTTACAACTTCATTGGTAAAAATCGATTCTTTCTCGCTGAGTTTCATCTAAAATATTGCTGCGGGTCTGGATTAATTCCGCCCTAAAACAAAAGTACGATGTTTATAACAATCTTTAAGTTTTATTTAATAAATGTTAACAAAAGGGACAATCTGTTAGGTAATTGACAATTAAATAGGTCAAGGAAGGGAAAATTTGGTTAAGGGTTGCGTGTTGCGTGGAAGGAATTATCCTATTCAGCAGAATTCAACCCACAACCCACAACCTTGTTGCCTGTTACGGGTTGCGGGTTACGTGTTACGGGACCAGCACCACAACTAAACAACTCACAACCCACAACTCACAACCCGTAACCCAAAACCTTGTTGCCTGTTGCGTGGAAGAATTATCCTGTTCAGCAGAATTCAACCCGCAACCCACAACCCGCAACTCAAAACCCACAACCCTACTTAACCCACCTGATCGCATACTTCTTCTCCAGCCCCGGCTTTAACTGGTCTTTCAGATTTTCAGGGGCGGTGATGGATTTGGGATCTCCATCAGAAACGAACCGGGTTTTATGCTTGATCTGGCTTTTCATGAAGGTTTCCGGGTTTTCGGTATGCTCCCCAGCCTGAACCCGCTGAATACCCAGGCGGTTAAAATCCTTTGAATAAGGAGATACCGAACTCACCGAACCCACCAGCATAACGGCCTGATGATTATATTTTGTCCCTTCAAATTCTCCTTTCACTTCCAGTGCCCGGTTTTTAGCATGCATACCTAAAGGCAAGGCCATAGTTTTTACTTCGTAATCCGGTAAAAATTCCCGGATTTCCTTTACAAACATGGAAAGGTGTTCCTGTACCCCCGCATCACTTAATTTTGAAAGCATGGAATGATACCAGTTGTGGCTGCCTACCTCATACCCGTTTTTTACCAGCCATTCAAGCTTCTGTTTTTTGTATTCGGGCTGAGCGAAAAGACGCAGCTTAGGTTTTATTGCCGGTAATACATAGAAAGTTGCCGTGATCGGGAAATCGGCATGCTTCTTTTTAAAGTCTTCCATAATACCTAGGGCGCATTCAGGATCTATCTGCAGCTGTCCGTTCTTCTCTGTATATCGAAACTGCCCGGCACTGGAATCATCAAGCGTGATGGCAAATGGGGTCTTGCCCGCAGGGACATTGATATTTCCATAAGCAATATCCAGAACCGATACGGGATAAAAATCATTATCATAAAGCATTTGAAGATCTTTCCGGAAGTTCTCGGGGGTTCTTCTCCAGCGATCTTCAGGATACCCAATCAGATGATATTCCAATACCATTACTTTTCCAAGCTCGTTCGGAGTATAGTTTAGATTTTGGGCTTTGGTTACCGTAATTTCTGAGGGTTTTTCACCGGCGGCATTAAGGGATGCTGAATCCGGGTCGGGCAAAGAATTATTGCCGCTTTGGAAGCAGGAAATAGTAAAAAAATAGAAAAATGCCAGGGTTAGGAGCAGCGTTTGCTTTCGGTAGAAGATCATAGAAAAGATTGTAATTTAATTGAATGGGCCAATAATACGGTTATTGAACGGGAATTGCAGACCGGAAGTGTATGGGAAATACAAATTAACAAGGATTTTCAGGACCGCCACAGGTGGAAGAAATATTAAGTATGAAAACTCTTTCCATGATCAGGCATAGTTCGGTCTGTCTGCCAACTTTACGCGCCAGGGCGGGTGAATTACATGCTGAAATCAGTGTTTAATCCGCCAATGGAATATTATTAATGCCTGTGATTAAGCCCGGCACCCGGTACTCCATTGGACGGATCTGAATCGCTTCAGGATGTCTGAAGGCTGGCCAATAGTTCATCAAGATTACCATGGGCAGCTGTAAAGCCTTCATTGAAGCCCATTTCGACAATCGTTTCAAGATCGGAAAGTGTAGCAAAAGTGATCTCCACTTCCACTTTAGTACCAGTCTCCGTTTCCGAGAATTTGGCGTCCCACTGCATACCAGGCAGATCGCCTGAGGGATTACCGTTTTCATCACAGAAACCGTCATGACCGGTATAAGATTTCAGCGGATCTATGGTTTTAAATTCAGCACGGCAATAGGACTTTTCACCTTCCGGCCCCTCCATATAATAAAGCCATATACCGCCTTCCCTGAAATCCATCGATTTCGTAGTTGCCTTCCATGGTTTGGGTGCCCACCACTGGTCCAGCAGCTTGCTCTCAGTCCAGGCTCTCCAAACCAGCTCTACCGGCGCATCAAATTCCCTCAGCACTAAAAGTTTTCTGTTTTCCAAGTCTTTAGAGATCGTCGTCTCCTTTGTTGCTGTTTTCATAATCTTTAGTTTTTAAGTTTTCCAATACCTTATCCAATTGATCAAATCGACCTTCCCACTGTGCACGGAAAGGTTCCAGCCATTTATCCAATTCTTTCAACTTCTGCGGATTAAAATGATAATACACTTCCCTGCCCGATTGTTCTGGCTTTATGAGCTGACATTCACTGAGGATCTGAATATGCTTGGAAACAGCCTGCCTGCTGCTTCCAAAGTGTTCCGCCAGAGCATTAGGCGTCATCGCCTGCAGGGCTATCAAAGTAAGAATAGCTCTGCGTGTGGGATCGGCAATTGCCTGGAATACATCTCGTCTCATTTTTTAATCATTTGCAACCATTCAGTTGCAAATATAAACGCAATGAGTTGATTGCACAAGTTTTATTTAAAAAAATTATGGGAGTAATAATCAATGGAAATCATTCAGGAGCCGGCTTCTACAACTCCCTGATCTTAATACTTCTGAACGACACCACATCGCCATGATCCTGCAGCAGGATCCGGCCTTTTGCAGCCATGCCGAATTCGCGCAGAGCCTTATACTTGCTTTTTGAAACCAGTTCCATATATTCGGGAGAACCTCTCTTATACTCAAGTACCTTGAAGCCATTCAGCCAATGCTCTGCACGGCTGTCCGGAAACACCTTTATAATCCCCTGGTTCCAAAGGCCATTCTTCCTGATAAGGGAAGATGGAAGCTTTTCCGGACGTATCAGATCATACAGACTGCTTGAAATACGGTTCCCGTTTATTCCCTGCTTCGCATCAGGATGATTTACATCATCGAGTATCTGGTATTCCAGTCCCAGTGCCGAACCGCTTTCTTCCGACACAAAATATTTCAGACCACTGTTAGCTCCTTCAGTTAGTTTAAAATCGAACTTCAGTTCAAAGGCGCCATACTCTTTTTCTGTCACAATATCCCCACCTGCCGCAGCACCGGCAGCATCTTTTAATACGGTCAGCGACCCCTCTTTTATTTCCCATCCTTTTTCAGGGAAGGTGTTCTTCATAGCAGCCCTCCACCCTTTACCGGTTTTACCATCCCATAATAAATTAAAGCCCTGCTTTTTCTCCTGAGGGGAGATCGTATTGGGAATGTTGTTAACCACATAAATATTGTCGGGAGCCGAAGGTTTTAAATCAGCAGTGCGGATACGGATATTCCTCCAGCGGATCTGTTTTCCCGGCTCGGTGGATTTTGAAATCGCATGCACCTGCAGGGCAATAAATCCTTTGGACGTTTCGGCATCGATCAGGTGAGCCGCCGGCACCCCATTGATCCAGGTGCGGATCGTGCTTCCGATACATTCAATCCGGTAAGCATTCCATTGATTGTTCCTGAATGCTTTTTTGCCATCCGGATTTAATTCAAGGGGGTATAACCATCCTCTTCTGGCCTCATCATACATGCCCCCGCTCCATTGCCGGTCCGAAGGATCCACTTCCACCTGGTAACCATGTACACGGCCATCCTGGTAATCCGCTTTGCTCAGGCTGCGGATCTGGATGCCTGAATTCATCGAAGGATCGACCCATAATTCGAGCTCCAGTATAAAATCACCATATTCTTTTTCCGTAGCAAGAAAGGAATTTTTAGGCTCATTTGAAATGGTTGTGCCGATGATCTCCTGGTCTTTCACCTCGTATTTTGCCTTCCCGTTGAGTTGTTTCCAGCCTCTGAGATCTTTACCGTTAAATAATGTTTCCCACTTTGCATTTTTATTCTTCTGTGCAAAAGTGCTCATACTGATAAAAAAGGATAGAAACAGGACGAAAGATTTAGAATTCATAATTGTAATTTTTATTAAATGTAAAAAAATCCGGCTTATTCCAAGACCTTAGCCCTGATCAATACCCGATTATCCCCTGCCTGGCATCCTAAATTCTTTACTGCACATCCCGCTGTACTAGCATTGTTGCACGATGATCATGGAAACCGCCTGCTTTATTGGCATTTTATCCTAGCTTTATATCTTAATTAATTCATCAATGCTGTTTCGCTTATTGCCCCATCCCTCAAGGATGATTACCCTCAGGAATTTCACACTTGCTATTCTTATTTCTGCCAGCTCTGTTCCTGATCTGAGAGCCCAGACCCAGTCGCCGTTCAGTGGTTTGGAAAACCTGTTCACACCCCCCCGCTCTTATGTATTATACCATGCTGAAAGTCCGCTGAAAATTGACGGCATACTGAATGAAAAAGCATGGACTGCATCCTCCTGGTCAGAATACTTCATCGATATTGAAGGAGATAAAAAACCTGCTCCGGAGCTTAAAACCAGGGCAAAAATGCTCTGGGATGAAAAATACCTCTATATCGGAGCTGAGATGGAAGAACCCCATGTCTGGGCAAACAAGCGGCCTGAAACGGAGAAGGTTTTCCGCGACAATGTCTTCAAGATCTTTATCGACCCGGATAATAATATGAATGATGATTTTGAGATCCAGATCAATCCGCTAAACAATATGCTGTTCCTGATCATGAACAAGCCTTACAGGGATGGCGGAGTTCCCATCACAGGCTGGGTTCCGATCGACCTTCAATCGGCAGTAAAAATCAAGGGCACGATCAATAATTCTGCGGATAAGGATGAAGGCTGGATAGCGGAGATAGCCATTCCGCTAGCATCCCTTAATTTCAATCCGAAAGATGCCAAACAGAATACAGCTTTCCGGATCAACTTTTTGAGGACTGGTTTTGACTTTACAGTTCAGAACGGCGTTTACTCAAAAGCGCTGGCCAGCGACGGAAAACCCCTGGCTCCGCATTATGCCAACTGGAGTCCACAGGGCCTCATCAATATGCATTATCCCGAAAGATGGGGATATACCGTGTTCTCAGGCAATTCACCTGATAAAAAGGATGCAGGATTTACTTTACCCTATTCTGAAAAACAAAGGGCTTATTTATGGCTGGCCTATTACCGGCAGAAAGAATGGTTTAAAAAGAACAAATCATACGCAGGAAGTTTAAAGGATTTAAATATCCCTGAAAAGGAAATAGTAATCGACGGAAAGAAGAATCTGTTAAAACAGGAAGCTACAGCCAGGCAGTTCCTTGTTACTATAGCTGATGAAAGCGGACAGAACAGCCTTACTATAAATCAGGATGGGCTGGTGCAGCAATAAGGGGATGATCCCCCTGTCATATCCAACAAAAACAAAATTTAAAATGAAACTAAGACTAATAATACTCCTGGCGCTGAGCGTATGCCTGTGGGCAAGCCCTTTACTGGCTCAGAAGACAGATCTGCTGATATTGCCTACCATCCACTCCGGACATAAAAAGAATGTCAAATACAGCTTTGACCACGTGACAAAGATCATTGAAAACTTTAAACCGGATATTATTGCCGTAGAGATTAGGCCGGAAGACATGGATCAGGATACCGCATACCTGAAAATCTTTTACCAGCCTGAAATGATCATGGCTAAAAATGGATTTCCAGGCATTCAGAAGGTGGGTATTGATTTTATGGGAAACGATATGGTGGGGAAACAACTTCCTGCCGGATTTAACCTCGATACCCTGGGCGAGATGGGCAGATTCAGGCTTGCAAGTCAAAAACTTATGCGTGACAGTATAATTGTCAGGGCAAGAAAAGATAAGGGACTGGTGGCCTTAAAAGCAAAACAGGGAGAGATGATGTCTAAGTTAAGCGCTTCTGAATTATTAGACGGGCGCTACGATAAGGTAACTGATGAATATACTAAAGCACAAACTGCCCTATTAGCCAATACTCCTTACCGGTACTATGATACATTCGGGATCGCCCGGGATTTGAAAATTGCTGAAAACATCCGCGACCTGGCCATAAAAAACCCAGGAAAGAGAATCATTGTTCTCTCGGGAGCCAATCATCATAACCGGGCTGTGCAGGTGTCCTCAAAAGTAAAAAGCATCAGGCTGATCAAAAAAGTCAGGGATAACTGATCCCTCTTATAAGAAACCTCTCCTGGCAGACAAAAAACTGTTTTTATGACAGAATAATGTGAGCAAAAATTTCTTATAAAACATTAAATTTATGGTCTGCTACCATGAAAAAGTCTATTCTGTTAAGTGTCCTGATTTTTTGCTTCTTTTCCCTCCGGGCACAGAAGGTGGGACTGGTATTTAGCGGAGGCGGTGCGAAAGGCCTGGCACATATCGGCGTTTTAAAGGCGCTTGAAGAAAACAATATTCCGGTAGATTATATTGTAGGAACTTCGATGGGCGGGATAGTAGGCGGAATGTATGCCTCCGGCTATTCACCTGCCGAGATTGAGAAGGTGGCATTGAGCCAGGATTTTCAGAACTGGGTTGGCGGACATTTTAAGAGTGACTACCGCTATTTCTTTAATAAAAAGCCTGAAAATCCTTCATTTATTACCGCAAAGCTTGAGGTGGATACCGGGTTTAACGTAAAGCTCAGATCCAACCTGATCAATGACGTTCCCCTGAATTTTGCATTGCTTGAACTATACGGCCAGGCCTCGGCAAATGCCCGCGACAACTTCGACAGCCTGTTTGTCCCCTTCAGATGTATCGTTGCCGATGTTTTCTCTCAGAAGATGATACCCGTTTCTAAAGGCAACCTGGCTGAAGCGATCCGGGGAACCTTCACTGTCCCGCTGGTTTACCGCCCGGTGAAAGTAAATGACAAATATGTATTTGACGGCGGTCTCTACAATAACTTTCCGGTTGATGTCCTGATCAAGGATTTTAAGCCCGATTATATTATCGGAACTAACGTATCCTCTAAAATTTATAATGATTATCCAAAGGAGAACGATGAGAAACTAATGAACCGCTTTTTGGTATACCTGTTTCTTTCAAAGACTGATTCAACTGCGATCGGGAATAATGGAACATATATCCAGCCGGATGTATCCAATTTCAGCACAACGAATTTTACGCCGGTTGAAGAACTCATCAAAAAGGGATATGAAGCAGCCATGGCCGACATACCTAACATCCTCAAGGCGATAAGCCGCAGGACAAGCCCCGAAGTGCTCGCTAAAAAACGGGAGGAATTCAAAAATCAGCATGAGCTTGAATTCAGCAGGATTAATGCAACCGGCATAAACCCGAATCAAAAAAAGTATGTTGAAACTGTGATCCGAAGCACCATTAAAGAAAAAGTGAGCCTCGACGAGGTTAAAACAGGCTATTACAAATTGGTAGCTGATGATAATTTCGAAACCGTATATCCTAGGATCAACTACGACAGTAAATCCGAACTTTACGATTTTGAATTGCAGGTACAGCCGCAAAAAAGCTTTAAAATAGATTTTGGAGGGGCGATATCCACCCGGCCGATCAGCAATGCCTATGTAGGCTTGCAGTATAATTATCTCAGAAAGAGATCCTATACCTTTTCAGCAAATTTTTATTCAGGAGGCTTTTATGAGGCTGCACAAACTACCGCAAGAATGGATATCCCAGCTAGAAGACCCCTTTACCTGGAAGCCGAGTTTACGTATAATCACTGGAACTATTTTAATAAGAGCCATATCTTCATTGAAAACATAGAAACCACATTCATAGAGCAGTCAGACCGCCGCACGGTTCTAAAACTGGGTATTCCCCTCAGTAATAATGGAAAGCTTGAAGCACGCGGGGGCTTCATAAATTTCGATAACAGGTATAGTCCCAATCAAAGGTTCCAGTTCGGTGATATCATGGATTTCAGCAGTTATAATGGGTTTATAACTTCCCTGGTATTCAGCAGAAATTCCTTAAACCGCAGGCAATACGCCAACAGCGGTTATGCCGTACAGGCGGGAATAAATTTCTATTCAGGCACCGAGAAGTATTCCCCTGGAAATATTCTCAGGGCTGAGGAAGGGTTCAGCAGGATCCAACCTCAGAAACATGAAAGGAACTGGTATAAGGCAATGGCAAGCATTGAAGAATATGTCATTCATAATGAAAAATATTCTCTGGGATACCTGGCGGAAGGCGTCATTAGCAATAAGCCCGAATTCAGCACCTTCAAATCCACACTGCTGAGTGCTCCTGCATTTTATCCCTTGCAGGATTCAAAATCGCTGTATCTTGAAAAGTTCAGGGCACATACCTACGGGGCTATCGGATTAAAAAATGTTTTTAAAGTGACGAAAAAGCTGGATTTCCGCCTGGAAGGTTTTATCTTTCAGCCCTTAAAGGAATTTAAGCTAAATCAGCTGCAATCGGTGGGCTATGGCCGGCTTTTAGACGACAAGCGTCTTGCAGCTACTGCTGGTTTGGTCTATCATACCCTTGCAGGACCAGTGAGTCTGAGCCTTAATCATTACGATGATGAACAAAAGCCTTACGGAGTTATGTTTCATATCGGTTTTTTAATCTATAATAAACGATCATTCGAATGAGTTTACCCAAGTCCCTCCTGTTCCTGCTTTTATTCATTCTCGCAGGAAATCAAGTCTTCCCGCAATCAGATACGAAAAACAGAAATGAAATAGCACTGAATAATTTTGTGGTTAAAGAGAACCTCTTAAAGAATAATAAGATCGCAGTCATCGCAGCCGATGAAAATGAGAAACCACTGGAAAATTTCAGCGGAACCTTTCAGTTCAGCATCAACGGCTTTCAGCAGCAGTTACAGTTCAATAACGGGGTTGCTGTTGCCGCTCAGCCTGTCGACCGGTCAACTTTTTTGTATTTACGGCATGAGAATGAAGCGGGTGCCCATGGCAAGCTCTATTATATTCTGAAGAAAGATGATAATCTCCGTCCGTTTAAAATAAACTGGCTGATCCTGGTACTTGTTCCCCTGGGGATCATTGTGCTGGCCACCATGTTCAGGAAATTTATAATCATAGCGGGGATCCTGCTTATTCTGCTGTTCTTCTTTAATTCCTCGAACGGCCTGAAGCTCCCTACCTTTTTCGACACGATCGTGGATGGAATAAAGGGAATATTTTAACCCGCAACCCGCAACCCCTTTGTTACCTGTTACGTGTTGCCTGTTATGGGGCTGGATGGTAAAAAACCGAATTGTTCCAAACCCGCAACCCACAACTCACAACCCATAACCCGCAACCCGCAACCCTAAAACGGCATTCCAATTCCAAAGTTATACTGAACGAACCGGTATATATCCGGCTTATGGGTAATTGCATACCTTTCCCTGAACTCTTTCCTGTTAAACAGGTATTTGAGCACATATTGCTCTGAACCGGTAAACTGCGGATCCTTGACCTTTATACCTGCATCCAGACGGAACACGAAATAGTTAAGGTCAAAACGAAGGCCTGCTCCCGTTCCAACGGCCAGCTGACTTAAAAATTTATTAAATAGAAATTCACCTCCCGGATTTTCGATGGTCTTACGCAAGCGCCAAACATTACCAACATCCATGAAAGTAGCCCCTTTAACTTTGGCGTTAAAGAAGTTCTCCGCGATCTTAAAACGGTATTCCAGGTTACCTTCAAACTTGATCTCCCCCAGCTGATCGAGGTTTCGCAGGTTGGCTCTCAGGGTATCAGCCTTGCCCCCGGTACCCAATGAGGCCCTGTTATATTTTCCCGGACCTAAGGTACGAGCCTGCCAGGCCCTCACTCCGGTGGAACCACCCGCATAAAAACTCTTTTCAAAAGTCAGCTGCTGACTGTTATTATAAGGGACGCCAACCCCGGGATTAAAACGGGCGATCAATTGCTTTTCTCCCCCCAGTGAACGGTATATCCGGAAATCGACCTCCGTCTTTACGTATTGCTGGTAGGGCAGTCCAAAGATCGTACGGGATCCGAAATCATCTCGTTTAAATTTTACTAAGCCGCCCAACAGACCTAAAGTATTGCCTGCCGCATCCATACTTCCCCTGAAGTATAAAAAATTACCGTAGGTATTCAGCTTGAGCGTGTTCAGGGTATAGGCATACTGGCTCCCCAGATTGAAAAACTGCCTGTTGTTGGTACGTACATATAATTCAAATCCGCGCTGCTGCAGGCTATCTTTGAATACATCATCCAGCTCACCTTTCCTGAACTCCACATTGATCGGCGTAAAGGCATGATGCTTAAATCTGGTCTCCAGCCAGTCGTAAGTAATCGAATTGATAAACACCCTGCTCCTGAAGGCATCGCGCTGGTCAAATAACTGCAGACTGCTGGAAATGGTGGTATGCGGAATGCCGTTCTTTCCCATCTGGGGGATATTAAAAGGCACTAAAAGCTTAGGGATCACCAGGTTTACGCCCAATTGAAGATCACGGCTGAATATTTTCTGAATTAAATTGCCTTTGGCCCCGGCGTCAACAAGAACCCCGTATTTTGCTTTCACCTCAAGCAATTCGGCCCCGCCGAAAAGGTTCCTGTTCGTATAGGTATTTCCGATATTAAATCCGTTCCGGCCTGAATTGAAGGTATATTCCCCTTCAATCCTGTTACTCATCCGCTTTAGCGGGGTAATATCGTATCGGGGAAGAAGTCTGTTCGTACTGTCAGCGGCTTTTACAAAATCGATCTTCAGGTTTCTGAACACGTTCAGGTCATAAAG
Source organism: Pedobacter sp. (assembly GCA_036676435.1). Lineage (GTDB taxonomy): Bacteria > Bacteroidota > Bacteroidia > Sphingobacteriales > Sphingobacteriaceae > Daejeonella. The sequence goes on from JAKFCV010000020.1 coordinate 274,673, forward strand.
CCGGTCATAGGTCAGATCTTCATTGTCAATATTATAGGTATCACCCTTTTTCAGGTAAATATATCTGCTGATCGGGCGTGCGTCGAACTTCTCCGAATAATCAACAAAGCGGTATTGGGAATCAACCTCCATGGTATCCGGATTCACTCCCAGCGTTGTACCTGCACTGTTTTTAATGGTAATAAAACTATTATCGATCGTGTACACCGGGTGTTCCGTTTTATCTGTGGGATTCGCCAGGAACATCCTCAGATCGGCCTGGCTGCTGTATAAATTGCTGTCCACATCAAACCGGACGAACTGCCGCACATAATCATAATATCCATGCTGTTTCATGAGCCTGAATATCTGTTCCCGCTCATAAGCAAGCGAATCCGAATCATAGCGGTCACCTTCCTGCAGGTGAGAAAACCGATGCCGGTGAGCCAGATACAGCTTGGAGACTACGGAATCTTCAATTTCATAACTGATGTTCCTGATCCTGAATAAAGGACCTTCCACTGCCGTAAAGGTAATTTCAGCTTTCTTTTTTTCGACTTTTATATCACTTTTAACTTCCGCTTTAAAGTATCCTTTAGTGGCCAGGAATTTTTCTATCTGAGTACGGGAGATCTCAACCAGTGAGCTATCCAGGAGATGGGGAGCCTCTCCGATAGCCCTTAGCCTGTCGGTTCGGTATTTACCCTTTTTTGTGTTAAATGTATTATAAAGTGCAAGTTTAAGGCGTGAATTCGGCCTGATATCACTTTGAACAAAGGTGAGCGCCCTTTCAGAAAATTCCTTATCTACACCTTCCAGGTTTACCTTCTTAACCAGCGCCTGATCATCGGATAAATAACGTGTGGCGTTGCAGCCCGATAAAGTTATGATCAAAAGCAGTATACTTGCAAGTGAGAAATTACGACAGATAAGGTATGATTTCAAAGTCTCAAATAAGTTTTATAAAATCTTTACATCAAAAAAAAAATCGAAAAGAACACGGTCTTTTCATTGTTGAAGGCTTAAAATCCCTGTCAGAGTTTGTTAACTCCGATTATATCATAGATTCTATCTACTATATAGAGAATGTGATGCCAAAGTTGGTTAATTTATCACAAAATGTAAAGGTATATCAAATAAGCCTTACCGAACTATCTAAAATAAGCTGCCTTACTTCGCCTCAGCAGGTACTTGCACTCGTAAAAATACCTGAAACAGAACTATTAACACCAGATTTAATAAAAGGTTCATTTACTCTGGCATTGGATGGAATACAGGATCCGGGTAATTTAGGTACTATTATCCGTACAGCCGACTGGTTTGGGATCAGACATATTATTTGTTCTGCCGATACTGCAGAAGTGTACAACCCCAAGGTTGTTCAGGCAAGCATGGGATCCCTGTCGAGGGTCAAAATCTGGTATACCGATCTTTCAGCATTTCTCAAAATTGCAGATATGCCGGTTTACGGGGCTGTACTCAATGGGAATTCACTTTATGAAACAGCCTTCGGATCAGAAGGGATCGTTTTAATGGGTAATGAAGGCCAGGGAATACGCGCAGATTTATTAGCCCTTATCAGCCATCCGGTAACTATTCCGGCATTTGGAAAAGCTGAATCACTGAATGTAGCTATCTCAGCATCAATTATATGTTCAGAAATAAGAAGAAATTCGAAAAAGTTTATTGGGTAGCAATAATTAATTGCTACTTTTGCAGTCCTTGATAAAAGGTCGGGTGGCCGAGTGGCTAGGCAGAGGTCTGCAAAACCTTTTACAGCGGTTCGAATCCGCTCCTGACCTCAAATAAAAAATTAAAATTTAAAACCATGGGTGTTACACGTTTAAAAAGAAAAGACAGAAAAAATAAGACCACTTCACGTTTAGAGGTTCAATTTTTAAAATTAGGCAGAAACATTGAGATCGGTAGCCGTTCAGCCCAGTCTGCAAAAAGCCAGATCAGCAAAAACAACGCTGTTTTAGCTGAAATTGAAGCAGCTGCAAAGAAATAAGCTGAATTCAATAATGAATTTACAGATCCTGGTCATTCAATGACCGGGATTTTTTTTGCTTCCTCGCGGGATTATATTAACTCATAAACCTGACCTGAATTCCCTCTTCAGCAGTGCCCTCTCAGGACTTTAACAATCCTTTTAGTATCCGTTTAACCAATGCCGGTCCTTCATAAATGAAACCCGTATAGATCTGGACCAGGCTTGCTCCCGCTTTAATTTTCTCGATAGCATCCTCAGGTGAGTGTATTCCTCCTACTCCGATAATCGTAAAAGCTTTATTGGAATGTTCTGAAAGGTAGCGTATAACTTCTGTGGAACGGGCCCTCAATGGCTTGCCGCTAAGTCCGCCGCTTTCATTTTTAAGTTGTTCATCCGATCGCAGACCTTCCCTTGAAACCGTTGTATTGGTTGCGATAACCCCTGCTATTTTTGTTTCCCTTACAATTTCTATAATATCATCCAGCTGCGAATCCGTCAGGTCAGGTGCGATCTTCAGCAGTATAGGTCTAGAGATATCATTTTTCCGGTTACGCTGCTGTAAGGCGTTCAGAATATTTTTCAGGGGCTCCTTTTCCTGTAATTCACGCAGACCGGGGGTATTCGGAGAGCTTACATTCACCACAAAATAATCAACCACATCGAACAGGCGATCGAAACACTTGATATAATCGCTCAATGCATCTTCGTTCGGTGTGATTTTATTCTTACCAATATTACCGCCGATGATCAGCCCTTTACGATCTATACGGCTTAAACGGTCGGCTACCACATCCACCCCCTGGTTATTAAAGCCCATGCGGTTAATTAAGGCTTCATCGGCAGGCAAACGGAACATACGCGGCTTTTCATTGCCCTGCTGCGGCAGGGGCGTTACGGTTCCAACCTCAATAAACCCAAAACCGAGTTCAGCCAGTTCTTCAACCAGGCTGCCGTTTTTATCAAATCCAGCAGCAAGACCAAGGGGATTTTTGAACTTCAATCCGAAGGCCTGCCTTTCCAAACGGCTGTCTTCAAGCTGATACGTATTCTTAAGCATCGCTTTTACACCCCAGATACGGTTTGCAGCACGCAATCCGCCGGTTACGACATGATGAATATCCTCAGGATCAAATTTAAAGAGTATGGGTTTTATAATCTGGTACATGCCGCGAAGTTACAGGTTTGAGTTTTATTTTAAGATCGATTATACAGGTTTTGGAACTTATACTTAATCATCATATCTTGACGTTTCAACATGAACGATCATCTTATAATTAAATAAGATACATTGTGCTAAAATTATTAAAAATATGGCCCTTACGGATCAATTGGAAGCTCAGGGAAACTGGCTGTTTAAATACAGGGGAATCCTTCCCCTGATTATCTTTCTCATCGGATTATTTCTCTTTCTGAGAAATGAAGCCAGTCCTGAAAAATCCTTTTTTGAAGAACGATCTTTAGGGATCTATTACGAAACAAGCTGCCTGCTCATATCCCTGCTTGGCTTTTTTATCCGGGTTTATACGGTTGGGTATACTCCGGCAAATACATCCGGCCGCAATACCGAAAGGCAGGTGGCTGACGTACTGAATACCAAAGGTATTTACTCCATAGTAAGAAACCCGCTGTATCTGGGTAATTTCTTCATGTGGCTGGGAATAGCCATGCTTACCGGCGATTTCTGGTTCACGATAGCCTTTACACTCTTTTACTTCCTGTATTATGAACGTATAATATTTACAGAGGAGAATTTCCTGAAATCTAAATTTGGCCAGCAGTATACCGACTGGACACATAAAACCCCGGTCATAGTTCCGAACTTCAGTTCTTTTCGCAGGCCGGAGAATGACTTTAGCTGGAGGAAGGTCCTTCGCCAGGAGAAAAATGGATTTGCAGCATTGTTCCTAATCTTTTGCTTTTTCGACATTGCCGGCGAACTGGTAAAAAAGCAGCAGCATTACAATGAAATTTTACTGATCTCAGGCAGTATTGCCGTGCTGACTTACTTAATTCTTAAGTTCTTAAAGTATAACACGAACCTTCTTCGTGATAAACAGGCTATAGAGATTATTTCCTGAAATATCCTCCGCCTTATTGATAGCCATCAGGAGTATTTTTACCGAGCCTGAAGCGAACCTTCCCATCCTCCCCGTCGAGGGCACGCAGGTTTATGACTATGCCTTTTAGATCACGGTTATTTTTCAAGTCGGTATTAATTATTACTTCGTCCTTTTCAGGATTTCTCAGAGGAATCTTCAGAGCGATATTTGTACCTCTGTCAAAGCTATATACCCCTTCGAGAAATATATTTAAGACGCTGGAACGTATCTCCATGGGAGGAATAAGGATCTTACTGCCCTGAATATGCAGCGTGTTTTTCAGATTAGAGAACCGGATATCAGAGAAATTACGATTGGGAAAAGCAAAAGCACCGGCACGGGTCATAGGCTCGAAATTCAGGAGCGCTCCGTTACGGATATCAAAATCCACTGAACCTTTAAAAGAACGCGGAACTATTTTTCCGTTATCCGTCATTGATCCGGATACGGAAGTACCGCCGAAGAATGAACCCCTTAAATTCTTATCCGTGATGGCATCCTGACCGAAATTTTCAAAGGCATAGAACAGCTTCTCCACATTAACATTCCTGATCTTCGTATCCACATTGAAACGGTTGATCTTGCCCGACTGATCGATATTACCAGTGATATTCAGATTACCCCCGCCCTGGTTCAAACTGAGATTATTAATGGCAATACCCGCCCGCTTCAGGGTAATTTCAGAGCGCACCTGGGTGGCTACGAACTTCTTATAGATCAGGCGGTCTACATTCACGTTCATTTTCATACTGGCCTGTTCAAGCACCTTGTCAAGCTGTGCCGACATCTTCGCAACAGCCCTGTTATCTCCCGTGCTGGCAGTGTAAGACTTACGCTTGCCAAGGAAGACCATAAATTCATTGAGGTTTATCTCCGGACTTTTAATCTGCCAGTTTACCAGCATCTTTTCCGGGTCTGTATAGTATAGATTTGAGAAATTCCTTAAGGTACCCTGCATGGCCAGCGTAGTATTCCCGCTTTTCACTTTGATATTATCAAGAAACAGGTCATTGCCCTTAAAATTCATGACCAGGTGCATGTCCTTTAAGGCCAGATTCCGGGGTTTGTAGGTGGCCTTTGCATCATGAACATGTACCGTACCGTAAATAAAGCGCTGGCCCTTATCATCCTGGTTAAAGGGAGCTTTATAAAGCAGGTTGAGCTCAGCCGTACCGCCGTTAAACAGAAAGGTGGTACCGCCGAATATTTTATTGAGTTTGCTTAATTTAAAGTCAGCCTTGAATTTTCCCGTAAACACGGGATCTTTTAGATCCGCTATCTGGATAGAATCCGATTTGAAAGGGATATCATAGTATTTGCCTGACATATTGTAAAAGGCAATGACTGAATTCGGATCATTCCGCTTCTTTCCCTTTACCAGTTCATTGCTGTATATGCCGGTGAAACTGCAGTCCGTAATGGTCTCCCCCGCTGAGCTGATGGTATTGTCCTTAGCCGTCCAGGAAGCATTTATCAAAGGTTCACCGCCCCCCTTAAGCTTACCCTCGATGGAAGCCTGGATACCAACAGGCGATTTAACGGAATAGGGTTTAAGCCGCGAGGAGATATGGGTGGATAATAGTGCAGTGGCATTTTTAAACTCTATCGATTCAGCCTTGATATCTATTTTATAATCAGAGAAATCAGGAGCAAAATGAAATACCCCGCCCACTTCAAGATCATCCCTTCCTATGGTGACTTCCTGCAGCGGAATCCTGAGCTGATGTTCCTTATCCAGGTAGATCAGATCCAGATCGGCGTCAAGCTCCATGTTCTTCATGAAACTTCCCCGGGCCACTTTAAAGGCGAAGGATTCAACCCTGGCTTTCATATTAACCCGGCCCTTCCATCCCAAACTGTTATAATTTAAATTCCCGTTAAAATTATTAATGTTGAATATCAGCAATTTGTCTCTCTGTTTATCGTCAACAGTGAGATAGACATTTTTCAGGTAGACCCTGTTTATCCTTTTACTGGAATTACCACCGCCCTTTGAAGAAGCGGGTTTCTTTCTGAAAATATCCGTATTCCTTACCCCGTTGGTATCGGTAAATAAATAGATCTTCCCGTCATTAATCCGGATATCCTTAATGGTAGGCGAACCGCTGAGGATCGAAAAGGCATTGATTGCAATATAAACCTTATCCGCCTGAAGCAGATCATGCTTATGAATGCTCCACAGGCTATCCCTTAACAGCACGTTTTCCAGGGATACGGATATACCGGGAAAACCCCTGATCAGGGCAGGCTCCATTTTCTCAATGGTGAGCTGCCCGTTAATATCCTCATTTAACTGTTTTGTGATCGTCAGAAGCAGTTCCTCTTTATGAGAATAGACATATCCTGCAACAACCATCCAGAGTATAAGGGCAAGGCTAAGGAGTACCCCGCCAATTTTCAAGGTAAGTTTCAGCCAGCGGGACATTTATAAGATTTAAATAACATGTATATTTTTGAATTTATGAGGAATTCATAATCAATACAATATAATCAAAACCTGAGCCAATCCCGATTACAGATCAATAAATGGCAAATAATAGACATTCGAATGTAAACACTGGTGCGGCCCTCAGGAATTAATACATAAAATCCGTACTTTTGCGCCAAATGATTGCGATAAATAACCTCACGTTCGAGATCGGTGCAAGGGCATTATACGACGAAGCGAACTGGCATATAAAACCCGGAGAAAAAATTGGCTTAATTGGCGCTAACGGGACCGGAAAAACTACCCTTCTTAAAATAATTGTTGGTGATTATGCTCCCACACGGGGAACCATTTCAATGGCGAAAGACATTAAAATAGGTTACCTGAATCAGGATCTGCTTTCCTATCAGTCTGACAAGAGCATTCTGCATGTTGCCATGGAGGCATTTGAACGCCAAAACCAGCTTCATACGGAAATAGAAGCGATTCTTAAAAAACTTGAAACCGAATATACCGACGAACTGATCAATAAACTCAGCGATAAACAGCATGAGTTTGAGGCTTTGGACGGTTATAGTATTGAATACCGTGCGCATGAGATCATGGCCGGACTGGGTTTCAGCGAAGCCGATACGCACCGCACACTTTCCGAATTTTCGGGGGGCTGGCGCATGCGGGTAATGCTTGCGCGTATCCTGCTGCAAAGCCCTGACATCCTGCTTCTTGATGAGCCTACCAATCACCTGGATCTTCCTTCGATCAAATGGCTGGAGACCTATCTTCAGGCTTTCGAGGGTGCTATCGTGATCGTATCCCACGACAGGTACTTTCTGGACCGGGTCGTTAAAAAGATCGTGGAATCCCGCAAAGGGAAGTTAGTACCCTATGCCGGTAATTACAGCTTTTATGTAGAGGAAAAAGGACTGCGCGAAGAAATACAGAGCGGACAGTTTAAAAATCAGCAGGCAAAGATCAGGCAGGAAGAGAAGCTTATTGAACGTTTCCGGGCCAAGGCGAGCAAGGCCAAAATGGCCCAGTCGAGAATAAAAGCCCTTGAAAAAATGGAGCGGGTAGATGATGTGGATGACGATAATCCTTCGGTAAACTTCAGCTTCAAGTTCAGCAAGCAGTCGGGCCGGCATGTTGTCCGTATTGAGGATCTTACCAAATCCTACCCGGGCGTGCCAATCCTTAAGGATGCGACGGCTACCATTGAAAAAGGAGATAAAATCGCTCTTATCGGAGCCAACGGACGGGGAAAATCAACCGTTTTAAGGATCATCGCCGAAGCGGATAAAAACTTCAATGGGATGTGCGAAACGGGTCATAATGTTACCCAGACCTTCTTTGCCCAGCATCAGCTTGAAGCCCTGCATCTCGAAAATGAGATCATAAGAGAATTACAGGCCTTTGCGCCCAAGCATACCGAAACAGAACTACGTTCCATCCTGGGATGCTTTCTGTTCACCGGCGACGATGCCTTTAAAAAGATCAAGGTCCTTTCCGGAGGTGAAAAATCGCGTGTAGCCCTGGCCAAAGCCCTTACCGCTGATGCAAACTTCCTGATCCTGGATGAGCCTACCAATCACCTGGATATTGCCTCGGTAAACATATTGATCCAGGCACTGGATCAGTTCGAAGGCACTTTCATTGTGGTATCCCACGACAGATACCTGTTGGATAATGTGGCAAATAAAATTTGGTTCATTGAAGACCAGGAAATAAAAGAATATCCGGGAACCTATGCAGAATACGAAGAATGGAACTCTAAACGAGTGTATGTTCCCAAAGCTGTAGAAGCCCCGCCTAAAAAAGAAGAGAAGAAGGAAGAAAAGCCGAAGGTGCACACCGAGGACAAGAATAAGGAGCTCAAAAAGCTGAACTTAACCCTTCAAAAGCTGGAAGAGGACATTGCAGAACTGGAGAATTCGGTTAAAGATGCAGAAGCTGAACTGGCCAAAGAAGAAATATACAGTGATGCTGAAAAATTATCTGAGGCGAACAGGCGTTATCAGCAATTAAACCCGCGTTTATTGAAAGCCCAGGCAGAATGGGAGCGCATGGCAGAGGAAATTATGGAACTGGAGGGCAAATAGCCCTCTTAATTATATAAGGAAGCCGGGAAATAAAGAAATATATGAAACGACTGCCTGTCCTTTTCTTCCTGGTATTTACAATGACCGCCTGCCTGGCTCAAAAGAAACCCCGCATACGCCAGGCGGAAACTCCGCAGCATACGCTCAGGTATGAAAACTCAGTGTATATCCCTGAGATCAAAACTGTTGAGTTCTATAACGGTACCAAAGAACAATCACTTCCGGTTTATACCTTAGGCAGTACAGAAAGCCTCATCCTGGGTTTCGACGATCTCCGGGCAGGAACCAGGAATATCACCTATTCCATAGAGCACTGCGATTCGGAATGGAAAAGCAGCCGCCTCTCTCCTATTGATTATCTCGAAAGCTTTTCTGAAGACAGAATAACAGATTATCGTTTTTCATTCAATACGCTTCAGAAGTACACCCATTATGAGCTAAGTCTTCCCAACCTGAACATTATGCCTAAGATCTCCGGGAATTATCTCCTGAAGGTATATGAGGACAATGATCAGCGGAAACTATTGATCAGCAGACGATTTTACGTGCTTAGCCCGCAGGTAAGCATCGCTGCCGAAGTCATCCGGTCCAATAATATCGCTGAACGGGATCAGATGCAGAAATTAAATTTCCTGATCAATCACGGGCAGCTGAACATCAGCAATCCGTATACCGACGTCCGGATCCAGGTTCTGCAGAATGGCCGGCATGATAATGCGCAGACACTCCTCAGACCCTCGTTCATCCGTGCCGGGCAGCTGGTGTATAATGATATTCGCACCGCGGATTTTAGAGGGGGCAATGAATTCCGCCGCTTCGATTTGCGCAGTCTCCGCTTCCGTACAGAACGGGTATCCAGGATCGTCCAGGACACCGTCAATACCGTGATTCTCCTTGCGGATGTCCCGGAAAACAGGCTGGGCTATACCTTCAATTATGACGAGAACGGTGCATTTTTTATCCGTAACCAGGATGGACGGGATAAGCGTACCGATGCTGATTACGCTTCGGTGTACCTGTCACTGGCAGCAAAGACGCCAGCCGCGGAGGGAAATGTGTATGTGGTGGGCGCATTCAATGATTACGCCCTGAGGGATAAGCTGATGTACGATGAGGTAAGAAACCGGTACAACGGGCTTATTTTCATTAAACAGGGGCTGTATGATTACCATTATATCTGGGTTGAAGAAGACGGTAAAACACGTAATGATGTATTGTTCGACGGCTCCCATTTTGAGACCGAAAATGATTACCAGGTATTTTTCTACTATCGCAAACCCGGCTCCAGGTGGGAGGAATTACTGGGGTTCAGCCAGATAAACACCATTAAACGCTGAGCGATTTTCTGATATCAAACATTAACTTTGCGCCATGACTACAGTTATAAAAAGCCCTGCGAATTCATTTACCATAATGAATGAACTTGTACTTCCCAACGATACGAATACGCTGAATAATCTGATGGGCGGGCGTTTGCTGCACTGGATGGATATCGCCGCGGCCATATCGGCCCAGAAGCATTGCAATAATATTGTGGTTACGGCCTCTGTGGATAATGTTTCCTTTCATCATCCCATCAAACTGGGCGATGTGATCACTATTGAAGCCAAGGTCAGCCGGGCTTTCACCACATCCCTGGAAGTAAGGCTGGATGTCTGGGCGGAGAACATTCCTTCGGGATCCAGGGTGAAATCAAATGAGGCGTATTATACTTTCGTTGCGCTCGATCCTGATGGAAAAACCATCCCTGTTCCCGCACTGAAACCTGAAACCGAGGAAGAAATAAAGCTATTTGACGGCGCACTTCGCCGCAGGCAGTTAAGACTGATCCTGGGAGGTAAAATGAAAGCCGATGACGCTACGGAGTTAAAGGCACTTTTTTTTAGCTAATCACCGCCAACCACCAACAAACAAACAAACAAACAAACAAACCAACCAACTACCTGCTGGCCAGCTCCAATATCCTGTCAAACTCCTCTGCCTTCAGACCCATTACAGACAGCCTGCCCTGTTTTACCAGGCTTATGTTCTGCAGCCGTTCATCGGCCTTGATCTGCTCCAGGCTAACAGGGTTTTTCAATGATTCCACGGGCACCAGGTCGACTACCACCCAGTTCTTATCTTCCGTAGTAGGATCCTGGTAGGCTTCTTTAACTACCTTGGCAATGCCTACCACATTCTTTCCCTCATTACTATGATAAAACAGAACAAGATCCCCTTCCTTCATCTCCCTTAAATTATTACGAGCCTGGTAGTTGCGTACCCCATCCCAGAAGGTTCGCCCCTCTTTCTTGAATTTTTCCCAGCTGTATTTGAAAGGTTCTGATTTAACTAACCAATGGTTCATAAACTATTGTTTCTAAAGTGGTATAAAGACTGTTTTCGATGGATTAATCATCAATTGGTGACAGCGATTGGTGACAAAGATAACTGAAAACACCTAAGAAGATGAAGAAACAGTGCGGGGATGCAGATGGTAAAATCATACTCCTCCAAATGGAAAAATTTTAATGAGGCAGTTTAGTGTGGAACGTTCTCCAACAAAGGGTAAAATTCACCTTATGAAAAAAAAGTATAAATCCTTCTGCCATTAAAATAAGTACTTCTTGTTAAGATCTTTGTCACGATTGCCGGACGGAGTCCTTGTTTTTCTAATTAGATTTAAGTGATCCTGCGGAACACTTAAACCAAACGTGATTTTAATTTATGCCTTTACCGCCTGTATGAGGATATACTTGAGATAGGCTGTCCATGGCATGGGGTCCCGGATCAGGTCCTGGAAGAGTGAAAAAAAATAGTAAGTACGTCTTGTTAAGATCTTTCTCAAAATTGCCGGACGGAGTCCTTGTTTTCTAATAAGATTTAAGTGATCCTGCGGAACACTTAAACCAAAAGAGGTGGATCTGAATTTCTGGAGGAACTGATAGAAGCATTTATTTCAGGGAAAAAGCAAATAGGGCTCTGGCCCAAACCCTTCCAGTACCCTTCCCAGACCCTTCCCGGAGCCTTCCCGGACCCTTCCCGGACCTGATCCGGGATCCCATGCAATGAACCCCCATTTTTGAAAAAACTTGCAGTCCAGAAAATCTTATCCGCCTTTGTTGGTATGATCCTACAGAGGAACTGGTTTGATGGAGATACCGGCTCGGGGGCCGGCATGACAAACGAAAACAGATTGAAAAATTCTAATTCACAAGTCAAAGTGCCCGGTAAAAAGATCTTGCTTTCCGACCCCGAAGGCGGTCGTATGTATTTGAACTGCCATTAGGTGGGAAAATTGCCCACCTTGGTTTAAGAGTTGCAAAGCGCTCTTAAATCATTTCATGAAACAAGGACTGTGTGAGAGGTACAGGAAAGTTGACCATACTTTGCTTACATTTAAAGGTCCTTTTCTTTCGACCATATATTTATTTTCAAATCTGGTAAACTTTTTATCGTAATGTTAATTAATCATTAATTGAACGAGCTAATATTAAAAGTCTAACAATTAGCCCGAAAAATAATTATGCTGCTTAATTCACTGAATTTAATCTCGCTATACGATGGTCATTAAAATCCTTATTCTAGAGCATGACCCAAATGATATAGAACTCATTCAATATGAATTAAAAAAGAGTACGCTGTCGTATATAAATAAATTAGTTCATAATGAACAGGAATATCAGGAGGCTCTATTAAACTATAAACCTGATGTAATCCTTTCCGACTTTAACCTTCCGAACTTTGATGGTAAAAGGGCATTTTATGCAAAACAATTAGTTTTACCTGAAACCCCTTTTATTATTGTTTCCGGCCTCCTTGGGGAACAAAGAGCTGTTGATTTAATAAAAATGGGCATTACAGATTATGTCCTTAAGGAAAATCTGTATCAGATCCCAATTAAGATCAGCAGAGCATTACTGGAAGTTGAGGCGCATAAGCAAAAAAAACATGCCGAAAGCCAGCTTGCAGATCAAAATGAACAGATAAGGAATATCCTTGAAAGTATTACGGATGGATTCTTTTCTGTAACTCATAATTCTACTGTTAATTACTGGAATCACCAGGCAGAAACCCTGCTGGAAAAAAGCAGAAATGAAATTATCAATAAAAATTTATGGGAGGAATTCGATTATCAACTGTCTGATGAATTCTATCAACAGTTTCAACAGGTACTTAACACACAAAGGGCCGCGGTATTTGAAAGTTTTTTCAAACCCTTACAAATGTGGCTTCATGTTAATGCATACCCCTCTAAAGACGGAGTATCATTTTTTATACGAAATATCAATGATATTAAAAGAACCGAAAGAATTAACCAACTAGAAAGGGAGGTGTTGGGAATTTATAGTACTAAAGGTTTAAGTACGGTGGATGCATTAAAATATTTATTGAATGGTATTCAGGATATACACCCTGATCTGTTCTGTAATGTACTAATGGTGAAAGATGGATTGTTATTTCCCTGGGCTTATTCGCATTTACCTGATACTTTTCTCTCGAAAATGAATGGCATTCCAATAGAAGAGAGAGGAATAGCATGTAGTACATCTGCTTTTACTAAATTAAAATGTGCTGTAAAAGACTTTGCCGGCAACCCTATCTATCACAGATTTAAAGAAGTAGCGATCGATCATAATTTAAAGTCATGGATTTCATATCCTCTTAAAGATGCATCTCAGCAAATTATGGGAACCTTTTCCATATTTCTGAAAACCAGCCGGGATTTAAGTCTTGAGGAGGAAAAAACAATAGAGAAGGCCGGATTTATTATTCAGCATATTCTGGAAAATCATTTGGCCGAATTAACTATTCAGAAAAGTGAAGAAAAATACAAGAAACTCTTTCAGCTAAATCCTCTGCCTATGTGGGTTTATGATCAGGAAAGTCTCAGATTTTTGAATGTAAATAAAGCTGCCATAAAACATTACGGATATTCATTACAGCAATTTATGAGTATGTCCATAAGAGATTTACTAACCAGAAAGGCTGATGAAACGTTCGAGCAAATGCTTCCTAATATTTCGAGTCCCACACCTATCAATGGAACATTTGAACATATCAAAAAAAATGGTGAAATTATTTATGTGGCATCCCAGAGCAATTTCATTTATTATGCAGATAAAAAAGCACGATTAGTTCTTGTAAATGATATTACAGATAAAATTAAAGCTAAAAAAGCACTTGAATTGAACCAAATGCGGTTTAAAGCCTTGGTACAGAAAGGGTCCGATTTGATAAATATAATTGATTTGGAAGGTAATTTAACCTACGCAAACCCTTCTTCTGCACGACTATTAGGGCTTGATGCTGAAAATCTCATCGGGAAAAATGCTTTTGAATACATACATAAGGACGATAAAGAGGTTTTAAGGAGAGCTTTAAAACAGATCGACAGACTTAAGGGGATGGGATCCGTGACCTTCAGGTACAGAGATTCAGAAGGAAATTACCGATGGCTTCAGTCAACTATAACTAACCTCTCCAATGAGCCTGCTGTACAAGGAATTTTAATAAATTCCAATGATATTACTGAAAGAATCAATCATATTAATGCCATTGAGCAGCAAAATACTAAACTAAAAGAAATTGCCTGGTTTCAGTCACATGTTGTCAGAGCACCACTAGCACGGATTTTAGGCTTATCAAACTTAATTAATGAATCTCAAAATGATGAGAAGGAGGAACTTTTAAGATACCTAAACATCTCCGCATTGGAACTTGATGAAGTGATTAATGAAATTGTAATAAGAACTGAAGAGGTTAAAAAATTTGATTAATAGCTATTTATTACTAATTTAAGATTCCCGAAACGACTAAATTATATCTATTAGGTAATAATTATGAAGATTAATAGAATATTCAAACTTCTTACTCTTTCCGGATTATCTATTCAACAAAGACTACCTATTTTAGTCTGCCTGCTTCTCTGCAGCGTCATTTTGACATTTAGTTTTATTTCTTATTATGGCGTAAAAAAGGCCGCCATTAATATAGGGGAAACCCGGATCAGGGCAGTGACAGATCAATTAGGGACTATGTTCGTTAAGTCCTCGCATTCCCTAAATACTTCACTGAGTCGTCTTGCTAATAATGATACCATAAAAACATTTTTATTTTCTGAGGGTACTCAAAAGATCAGGGATACAGAACTTATTTTACGGAGGATCCAGAAGGATAGTACATGGGTTTTAGTGGAATTGTTAAATGCCAAACGAAATCCAATTTTCCAATCCGGACATATTGAGGCTGGAGAGAGATTAAGATTGAATACCATCTTTTCAGATATTCAGAATACATCGGATACTACTAATATAGGGAAAGTTTATGCTGTTGATAAAACAACTATGTATTATCCGATTGTTACCCGTATCAGTGATCAAGGAAAATCAGCAGGATACATTATTGTTTGGAAATTATTAACATCAAATCAGCAAAAAATTAAAGAGCTTTCGCAGCTTTTGGGTACAGGAGCTATTTTATATATCGGTAACTCTGATGGGAGCCTGTGGACTAACCTATTACATCCGGTAACTGCACCTCCTGTAAATTTAAATCAGGCGAATAAAATCTTTAGATATGTTAATAATGAGGGCACCAAGGTTATGGCTGCAATTTATCCTATTGCAAAAACCCCCTGGTGGATCCTGATAGAATTTTCTCAGGATACTATATTGGTACCCGCTCTGAATTTTTTAAATTGGATCATACCCATGGGCATAATTCTGATCCTGCTCGGCATTTTTCTAACCTGGTTAATGAGCCGGAATATAATCCAGCCCCTTGACCAATTAACTCAGGCGGCCATTGCAATTTCTGCGGGAGAGCATTCTAAACATGTAGTAGTTACGCGTATTGATGAATTGGGTAAGCTTACTCATGCCTTTAATAAAATGGCGGATCAAATAAATCTTACTCAGGCAGATCTGGAAAATAAAGTGATCGAAAGAACCTCACAATTGCAGGCCGCAAATAATGAATTAGAAGCATTTTCATATTCCGTTTCTCACGATTTGCGCAGCCCATTACGGGCTATTAATGGCTATTCGAAAATTTTGTCAGAAGACTTTGCACATCAATTGGATGAGGAAGGATTAGGATACTTGAATTCCATCAACAAAAATTCGGCAAAAATGGGCGAACTTATTGATGATTTGCTGGCTTTTTCCAGATTGGGAAGGATGGAAATGAATACTAGTGACATAAATATGACTGCCCTTGTAAACGCTGTACAAGAGGAAGAGATTCATGGATTTGACGGCGTGAAGGTTATCGTCCATCAGCTTCCACAAGTGAGCGGGAGTATTGCAATGATCAGGCAGGTTTGGAGAAATTTAATATCCAATGCATTGAAGTTTTCAAAATTTAGTGTTAAGCCTGAGATTGAAATTGGGTCAGAAATTAAGGATGGACAGATTGTATATTTTATCAAAGATAATGGGGCCGGATTTGATATGGATTATTATGATAAGTTATTTGGCGTTTTTCAACGATTACATTCACAGGCAGAATTCAACGGAACGGGGATTGGATTGGCCATTGTACAAAGAATTATCCATCGGCACAATGGAAGGATATGGGCAACTTCAAAGGTAAATGAAGGGTCTGTTTTCTATTTTAGCTTACCTAACCATTTAATTAATTTATAAGAAAATGAAAGACGAATGGATTGAAATTTTGCTTGTTGAAGATAATATAGATGATGCTAATCTTACAATAAGAGCTCTCAAAAAATGTGGGTTAGCAAATTCCATCCACCATGTGAAAGATGGAACAGAAGCTCTCGATTTTTTTTATTGCAAAGGGAATTTCACTCAACGGGATAAAGAACTTCCAAAATTAGTATTACTTGACCTCAAAATGCCTAAAGTATCCGGTATTGAAGTATTGAGTAAAGTAAAATCCGACCCCTTGATGAAGTCTATTCCTGTTGTAATCTTAACTTCGTCAAAGGAAGATCCTGATGTAAGAAAATGTTATGAGCTGGGAGCAAACAGTTATATCGTAAAGCCCGTCGATAGCGATAAGTTTTTTCAATCGATAAAAGACGCAGGGCTCTATTGGGTAGTTTTAAATTATCAAACCCAACAATAATTTGAATGAAATTGTGGTTTAAATAACCCCCTCGTTTAAGAGTTGCGAAGCGCTCTTAAATCATTTCATGAAACAAGGACCCGGTCCGGCATTGGTGTAAGTACCTCTTGTTAAGATCTTTCTCAAAATTGCCGGAGGGAGTCCTTGTTTTTCTAATAAGATTTATTGATCCTGCGGAACACTTAAACCAAAAGAGTGGTCGCCAGGCACAGGATGTTCTAGGAATTATGTCAGCAGCAAATTCGAATTTATACTTGTAATTATAGTAACCGTATCAGAAAGTATATTTAATACCAATGCCAAATCTGGCAGGCTCGATCTCGCTCCATCCATTGTACAGATACAAGGTCGGACGCCAGTCAAAATTAAATGCAAGCGGAGCTTCTTTAATCTTGTATTCTAATCCTGCCATTGGCTTGAGCAAAACTGCCGATTCATTATCATACGGATTGACCCCGGAACCTCCAAAGTTAATCCCTGGTCCGCCTCCCACAAAAAAGTTTAAGTTGGGAGCGCCTTTTACCGGGAAATGATGCTGATAGAAAGCCTGGATGATAGTTGAATTCCCTCCGAATAATACCTCACCCTGAATGGCCGCATTCTTGTTAAAAAAGTGCTTTACGGATGGTCCGACCAGGGTGATACCATTCCCAAAGTCAATTCCCAATCCCAGTGATGTTCTGTAGTCCTGCGCATTTACATTTGTGTTCAGCGCAAAAAAGATTGCCAGGAAAACTAAATAAAAAGGTGATTTCATATTCTTTTTTAAAGTTTTTAGTTTGATAAATCTCTCAAGCACCTCCCTCGGGCGAGTACTTTCGTAGGATGAATTTACAAAAATGCTGAAACCAGCATAATAGTTCCTGGCATTTGCTGTTTGGGTAAAACTAATACCTGGGATAGGCTGCTCATGGCATGGGGTCCGGAATCAGGTCCAGGATGAGTAAAAAAAATTGTAGTTTAGAAGATATATTCCGCTTTTGTTGGTTATGTCAGCAACAAAACAATCAGGAACCTTAAAATAAGGTATGAACAATACAAATAAACACGATGAGCGTATTGCAAAAATGACATTCTCCTCCGTATATCCGCATTATCTGGCAAAGATCGGGAAGAAAGGCAGAACGAAAGAAGAACTGCATCAGGTAATTGAATGGCTGACCGGTTATGATGAAAACAGTCTGAATAAACTCATTATGGAAAAAGTAACGTTTGAAGAATTCTTTCAGAATGCTTCACTGAATGCAAATGCTCACTTAATTACCGGTGTAATCTGTGGCTACCGGGTGGAAGAAATAGAAAACCCATTAACGCAGCAGGTAAGGTATCTGGACAAGCTGGTGGATGAGTTGGCTAAAGGACGTAAAATGGAGAAGATTTTACGGCTTGCATAGCATGACAGGTCGGCGATTCAAAAGGTGAATGAAAAGACAGAAAGAACACACCTTGGCGGACGAGACCAACACAAACTTTTCCAGGACGGTACAGTTATTCAGGCTGATAAAATTTAATGATCAGGCGGCAGAAGGGCCGGTTAACCTATTAAACAAATAATGATTTCAAATGGCTGAAAAAAAATCAAAACTCGCAGAGATAAAAACAAAACAAACTACCGCAAATGTTGAGGATTTTATCAATGCGGTTCAGGATGAGCAAAAACGAAAAGACAGTTTCGCACTTTTGGAAATGATGAAAAAAGCCAGCGGAGAAGAGCCTAAAATGTGGGGCAGTTCACTCATTGGTTTTGGAAATAAAAGATACAAGAGTCCCGCCACTGGCAGAGAAGTGGACTGGTTACTGATAGGTTTCTCTCCCCGTAAAGCAAACCTCTCGCTTTATCTTATGATGGATATAAAAAAAGAGGCTGCTGTCCTCAGTAATCTGGGTAAGCACAAGTTGGGTGTTGGCTGTTTATATATTAACAAATTGGAGGATGTGGATCTGAACGTTCTGGAGGAACTGATAGAAGCATCAATAATTCAGGGAAAAAGCAAATAGTTCCTGGCCCAAACCCTTCCCAAACTCTTCCAGTACCCTTCCCGGACCTGATCCGGGATCCCCTGCAATGAACTCCCATTTAAAAAAAACACCCTTCAGAAGATATTATCCCCCTTTGTTGGCATGATCCTGCAGAGGCCTGGTTTGATGGAGATGCCGGCTCAGGGGCCGGCATGACAAAGGAAAAACATTACCGGAGACTCCTATGGCACTGAATTAATGCATCCAGGCAGTATCCAATACTCAAAATCTTTGCAAACAATCAGCAATTCAAGGCATTTCCTTAGCAGCTTTTAATTCGCATACCCTCCCTAACTCAAAAGCCTTATATTTATCCATCATAGCAAATCACATGAACCGGATATCCCTCCTACTCATCCTTTTAATATTAAGCTGTACCAGCCGCGGGCCGGGAAGCAATAAGCTCTCAGAAAAAGCGCGCTGGGAAAAACATGCATCCGATACCGAGATCATCAGGGATGATTTCGGGGTTCCGCATATCTATGGAAAAACAGATGCTGATGCGGTTTTTGGCTTGCTGTATGCACAATGCGAGGATGATTTTAACCGTGTTGAACAGAATTATATCTGGGCTACCGGCAGACTTGCAGAAGTGGAAGGTGAAAGCGCCTTATCCAGCGACCTGAGAGCAAATCTTTTTATGACTCAGAAAGAAGCTGAAGCGAATTATGAAAAAAGTCCGGCATGGCTCAGGGAATTATGCCAGGCATTTGCGGATGGGATTAACTTTTACCTCGCAAAGCACCCGGAGGTAAAGCCAAAACTGATAAGCCGTTTTGAGCCCTGGATGCCTATGTATTTTAGCGAAGGATCAATCGGAGGCGATATAGAAAAGGTTTCCCTTAAAAAGATCGGTGAGTTTTATGATAAGCCCAATGCTGCCGGCATCCCGAAGATCCAGACCGGATCCCTGCTTCTGAAAGACAATGAACCCCGGGGATCCAATGGTTTTGCCATATCCGGAAAATTAACCAAATCGGGCGATGCCATGCTGCTCATAAATCCCCACACTTCCTTCTTTTTCCGCGGGGAGGTCCATGTGGTAAGTGAACAGGGTTTGAATGCCTATGGTGCCGTAACATGGGGACAGTTCTTTGTTTATCAGGGATTTAATGAAAAAACAGGCTGGATGCACACCACTTCAGACGTTGACATTATCGATGAATTCGAAGAAACAATAGTAAAAAACAAGCAGGGATCGGCTTATCAATATGGCAATGAATCCAGGCCGGTGGATTCAGTAAAGGTCCGCTTAAAATATACCACCGGCGGGGGCATCAAGGAAAAAACCTTTATGACCTACCGTACGCATCATGGTCCGGTAACCCATGCATCCGGCAAAAAATGGGTCGCCACGGCAATGATGTGGGATCCTGTAAAAGCCCTGGAGCAATCCTTTACCCGGACAAAGAACTCGAACCATAAGGAGTTTAATAAGATGATGGAAATCAGGAGGAATTCCTCCAATAATACCGTTTATGCCGACGCCGATGGGAACATTGCATACTATCACGGGAACTTTATTCCAAAAAGAAATACCCGGTTTGATTACAAAAAGCCAGTTGACGGCAGTAATCCCGAAACAGACTGGAAAGGCCTGCATGAGCTGAAGGACAATATATTCCTTTTTAATCCCAGGAACGGATGGATCCAGAACTGTAACTCAACGCCCTTTACCAGTGCAGGAAAAAACAGTCCGAAACAGGCGGATTATCCCGGGTACATGTCGTATGCGCCTGAAAACTACAGGGGGATCCATGCCATATCCTTATTAAGCAAGGCGAATGACCTCACTTTGGACAAGCTCATCACCCTCGCCTACGACCCCTATCTTCCGGGGGCGGAAGAACTGATAAAGGGCCTCTTAAAGGCATATGAGAGCAAGCCTGAAGACACAAAGGATATAAAAACGGCCATCCGGCTCCTGAAAAACTGGGACTTTAAAGTTTCAAAAGGATCGGAAGCCATGACGATCAGTCAATATTACCTGAATACCTATAACAGATCGGGAAAAATACCAGCCGGACTGAATTTTATGGAAAAAGTGGACTATATGAGTGCAAAATCCCCGGTTAATGAACGCCTGGAAATATTCGCAGAAAGTCTGGCCGCACTGAAAAAGGATTTTGGTTCGGTAGACACCAAATGGGGAGAATTCAACCGCTACCAGCGCATAAACGGCGATATCAATCAGCAATTCAATGATGCCCTGCCCAGCATTCCTGTCGGTATGGCATCAGGAGAATGGGGTGCATTAGCCTCTTTCGGAACCAGGTTTGGCAAAAATACGAAGCGCCAGTATGGGGTAGCCGGAAACAGCTTCGTGGCAGTGGTAGAATTCGCGGAAAAGGTCAGGGCAAAAACAATGTTAGCCGGCGGCCAGAGCGGCGATCCGAAATCACCTCATTTTGATGATCAGATGCAGCGGTATGCCGACAGGGAATTTAAAACAGTGGCCTATTACAGGGAAGATGTCCTTAAAAGGGCAGAATCAAGCTATCATCCCGGTAAGGAAAAATAAATTGAACTGTATAACCAATTCAGGAATTATTCAATAACCTGTATAGCTATTTCCGGACGAGACACAGAACGAGGCATTTCTTCGACTCCGCTTCGAGTCGTGTTCGAGACTGCTCCGGGACTGTTCCGGGACTCCTTCGGGACTGCTCCGGTAATTTTCCCGGAATTCATGCGGAATTCTTGGGCAGTTCTTCGCAAAACCTTCGGTAGTTGTTCGGTAGCGCTTCGCAAAACCTTCGGTACGATGCAGGTTTTACCGAAGACTTTCCGAACCGGCCCCGAAGCTGGGGCGAAGCAGTCACGTCGCAGTCTGCCTCCTGTCCCTGAAGAAACCCGGTAAATGGGGGAATTTTGAGGATATTTTGGCAAGATTTTGACAGATCCGTGCCAATTCGTGCCAATTCGTGCCAGAATTTGGGCACTCCTCCGCTTCTGCGCATATTTGCTTATATGACCTGCAATCTGCATATTTAATTGAATGTTTAATCAACAGGAAAAATGAAAACAGTTTATCTACTTCTTTTGAGCTTTTGCCTTCTGCTGCCTGGCCAATTGCTTTTTGCCCAGACCCCCTATTACCCGGGTGCAGTATGGGAAGTGAAAAAGCCTGCAGAACTGAATATGAATGCGCTTAAGCTGGACAGTGCGGTCAGTTTTGCCATCAGGAATGACAGTAAAACCGATAAGGACCTGAGGATAGCCAATATAAAAGCCTATGTAAATGAGCCTGATTACAGAATTTTAGGCCCGATGAAAGACAGGGGAAAACCTGCCGGACTGATCATCAGAAAAGGATATATCGTTGCGCAGTGGGGTGACTTAAACCGGGTGGACATGACATTCAGTGTGGCAAAGAGCTACCTGTCTACAGTAGCCGGATTAGCAGTAGACAAGCAGCTTATAAAAGATGTGAATGATCCTGTTAACCGGTATGTAACGGAGGGAACTTTTGAAGGCTCGCATAATTCAAAAATAACCTGGGGGCATCTCCTTACCCAATCTTCCGACTGGTCAGGCTGTATGTTTGACCTTTGTGACTGGGCAGACCGTCCGCCTAAAGAGGGGGGCATAGACGAATGGAAGAACCGGAAGCTGCTTGAACCCGGAACCACTTATGAATACAATGATGTACGGGTTAACCTCTTAGCCTATTCCCTTTTGCAGGTTTGGAGAAAACCCCTACCAACAGTTCTTAAAGAGAAAATAATGGATCCCATCGGGGCCTCCACAACCTGGCGCTGGTATGGTTATGACAATTCCTTTGTAAATGTTGACGGGCTGATGGTACAGTCGGTAAGCGGGGGCGGACACTTCGGCGGAGGGATGTTTATTAACACATTTGATCATGCAAGATTCGGACTCCTGTTCCTGAGAAAAGGGAAATGGAAAAACGAACAGCTCATCTCAGAAAGCTGGATCAATGCAGCCCGGCAGCCTTCTGCAGCCAATAAGGACTATGGTTTTATGTGGTGGCTGAATGAGCAAAACCGGTTTAAAGATCTTTCGAAAAATATATATTATGCCAACGGTTTCGGAGGAAATTTTATCATTATCGATAATGAGCATGATCTGGTAATCGTAACGCGATGGCTTGAACCAGCCAGGCTCGGAGATTTTCTAAGCCTGGTTATTGGATCAGTAGACAGAAAATAAACCCTTAATCCAATGGCCGCATAATTAAACCCGCACAGCACTATAATTTATATGAAGACTGTTAAAAAATTTCTAACCATCAGTATCCTGCAGCCTGTGGCCCTGACCGCACTTTATTGTGCAGCCGGAGGTTCATTCGCATTCATGCTATATACGGGTCGTTATAATGATTCCTATTTCCTGATGCTCGCCTTTACGGTATGGGTTCTTTCCCCCTTTGTGGCCCTGCTGGTGGCCAATGCGTATTCCAAGCGATGGCCGCTGCTTACACGTCAGACGCTGTATTGGCTGATGATTTTGATCACTGTGGTTTCATTACTTTTTTACAGCGGAACGGTAAGTGTTCCGGGAGCTAAACCTGCTTTTGTATTCCTTATCATACCATTGGTATCCTGGATCCTGTTGGGGCTGCTTATCCTGGCAGCAGGCTGGCAGTCACGCCGGCTGAATGAGGCCAATAAATAAGGGATGCAAAGCCATATTATATCCGGAGATTATTTTAACATAAATTGAAAATGAACATGAGAGTTTCAACCATAATACTTTGTACCCTTAGTATCCTATATTCTTATTCTATGAACGCACAAGTGGTTATACCTCTGTATGATGGAGTGATTCCGAATAGTAAAGCAACACCGAACAAGGAAAAATCAGTCACAGGCGAAGACGGCAAACTCCGCATCAGTGAAGTATCGGTACCCACCCTTACGATGTACAAGCCTGAAAAGACAGCAGGAAAACGCTCTGCACTGATCATTTGTCCCGGCGGCGGTTATGGATTACTGGCGGCTTCCCATGAAGGCTCAGACATAGCCAAAGTATTAAACAGCATGGGAATTACTGCATTTATATTAAAATATCGTTTGCCCGAAAATACCATTATGGTGGACAAGTCTATCGGGCCTCTGCAGGATGCTCAAAGGGCCATTCAACTGGTGAGGGAAAATGCTGTACAGTTCAATATAGATCCGTCCAAAATTGGTATCATGGGTTTCTCTGCCGGCGGGCACCTCGCGGCAAGTGCTTCAACCCGGTTCAATGAACCCTTGATAGGCAATCCCAAACAAACCTCTTTACGTCCTGATTTTTCAGTGCTTATTTATCCTGTCATTAGTTTTATGGATAGCATAACCCATAAAGGCAGCCGCCTGAATTTACTTGGCAAAATACAAGCTCCTGAAACCCTGCAAAAGTTTTCCAATGAATTGCGGGTAACCGAACAGACGCCGCCTGCGTTTTTAGTCCATGCCGGTGATGATGCTTCAGTTCCGGTGGCTAACAGTATTTCCTATTATGAGGCCCTGTTAAAGAAAAAGATCTATAGTAATCTGATCATCTATCCGCATGGCGGGCATGGCTTTGGTATGAATAATAAAACTACTTCGGATAAATGGATGAACCATCTCCAAAGCTGGCTAAGTGACAATAAGTTTCTGTAAACAGGCACGGATCATTCAGGGCCTTTATTAAATTTAGGGAGGGGATGAAGATGAGAAATGAGTTAGTATAAGCTGATATCTGAATAAAAAACTAAAGCAGCATCCTAAGCGTATATTTATAAAATCTATCAAGCTGCCATGACCCATCATAAAGAAGAAGAAAGACTGCAGGCTGTTCAGCGCTATCTGGATTTCAATCTCGACAGACAGAAAGACCTGCAGGAAATAGTAATGCTGGCCTCCGTGATTTGTAAAAGCCCGATCGCTCTTATAACACTTATGGATTATGATATTCAGCTTATAAAAGCTAAAGTGGGTGTGGAAGCTGAGCAGATGCCGCGGAGCACCTCGTTCTGCACCCATGCAATAGAAGAGGAGGAGGTGATGGTCGTAAAGGATGCAAGGATGGATACCCGCTTTGCAAATGCCCCGGTAGTGGTCAATGAACCCAATATTCGCTTTTATGCCAGCGCTAATCTGAAATCATATGACGGTTTTAATGTAGGTACGCTCTGTGTTTATGATACTAAACCTAATGATCTCGATAAGGAACAGCTGGAATGTCTGTCTGCCCTAGCTAACCAGGTAAGCCATATTATGGAACTTGACCGCAGTCTGAAACTACTCAAGAACCAGAACAGCTCCTTAAGGGAAATAGCCCGTATCCAGTCTCATGAGATCCGGCAGCCCGTATCTTCCATCTTAGGTCTAATGGCCTTAATTAAGGAAGAGGGAGATCTGAATAATCCGGAATACCTGGAGATGCTTGAAAAATCTGTGGATCAGCTGGACGACCGGATAAAGACGATCATTGAACATACCTATTTCCTGGAGTGAAACAGGTAAAATAATCTTGCCTCAGCCCCCGGCCTTGCATCCAGGGGCACTTTAGAATTCCGTATAAATGATTTTATTGCCCAGTTTAAGTTCGGTTATCTGTCTGGTACCGGTCATAGGACTTAAAAGACTAAGCAGCCGCGGTTTGGCATAATAAATTATCACTTCCCGGTTTAAAAGCCTGCTGTTCAGATCATCCACCTTTAGGCCCTGTTCAATACCCCGGCTGATGTAATGTATACTTCTGATATCGTCCAGACTGATGATGATATCTTTGGACGCACCCTCGCTTATCCTGGTAACAAGACCTTTGAGCATGACAGAATTCTCCCTGCTCACTTCAACCGGCTTTGTTGCAAGAAAGAGAAAAAGAACAAAAACTACAATTCCCAGAGGTATAAAGATCCCCGATAGCTTTTTCATAATGCGAGTTTGGATCTGTCTTTAAGATACGCATTTTTTCTGGCAATACAGCTTTCAAAATGCTAAATTCACCGAATTGAAGACTCGGATCCAAAGTCTGAGCTCATATATAATCCATTTTTAGAAAACATGCCAGTCAAAACTCCAATTATAACCGGATCCGGTCAGTTTACCACTGCCGGAGAAGCGCTGAAACTCATCCATTCGGGCAACCGGGTGTTTTTACATGGAAGCGCCGCTACTCCTGTACATTTAATCAACAGGCTTTTTGAACAAAAAGACCGCTTAAGGAATGTAGAGCTGGTAAGTATTACACAGCAGGGTGTAAGCATGAATTCGCCGGAACTTGAGGGTCATTTCTTTATTAATTCCCTTTTCGTATCTGAGAGTAACCGCAAGGCGGTGAACAGCGGCCGCGGGGATTATGTCCCGGTCTTTTTAAGTGAGATCCCCTTATTATTTTACAGGAATATTCTGCCGCTCGATGTGGCCATTGTACAGGTTTCGCCTCCCGATAAGCATGGCTATTGTTCGCTGGGCACCTCCGTTGATATCGCCCGTGCTGCAGTTCATACGGCAAAGAAGGTGATAGCCCAGGTCAATCCGAACATGCCGAGGGTCCATGGCGATGCCTTTGTTCCATTCAGTAAATTTGATGCTGCCGTATGGGTGGATGAACCCCTGCCGGAGGTAAGTTATTCGGACGGGGCCAGCGAAATCCATGAAAAGATCGGTAAAATTGTCGCCGGGCTGGTGGAGGACGGCGCTACGCTTCAGCTCGGAATAGGCACTATTCCCGATTCTGTGCTTAAAAATCTGAGCAATCATAAAAACCTGGGCATCCATACCGAGATGTTTTCGGACGGTGTTATCCCGCTGATCAAGAATGGGACGATCAACAACAGCCATAAGAAAATCGTACCCGGATATTGTGTTACATCCTTTATGCTGGGTACGCGAAAACTTTACGACTTTGCTGATGATAATCCAATAATCAGGTCACTGGATATTAATTTCGTTAACGATCCGCATATAATCAGCCAGAACCCCAAAGTAACGGCCATAAACAGCGCCCTGGAAATAGATATCACCGGACAGATCTGTGCTGATTCTATAGGAACTTATCAATATTCAGGAATAGGCGGCCAGATGGATTTTATTCGCGGTGCAACTCTCTCACAGGGAGGTAAGCCGATTATCGCGATGCCCTCTGTCACTTCCAAAGGTCTTTCCCGGATTGTCCCCTATTTAAAACCCGGAGCAGGCGTTGTTACCACCCGCGGTCATACCCATTGGGTGATAACCGAATATGGCGCCGTTGACCTGGTGGGGATGAACTTATCCCAGCGCGCGAAGGCACTGATAAATATCGCACATCCGGATCACAGGGAGGATCTGGAAAGAAAATCTTATGAACGTTTCAATAACATGGATTAACAGCTCCCATGAAAGGATCATTTAACGTATGTTTAGGAAATTAAAACATTTTCAAATCCATTTTTAGCACTTATTATTTTTTTGAATTCATGAAGTTAATTCCACTATTCATTCTTTGCTTTTGCTTTGCCGGCATTCAGGCCCAAACAACTAAATCAGGTGAGCTGAATGCATCTGCAGCGAAGAAAAGACCAATAATTATCTGGCAGCCTTCCCATCAAACCAATACCGGCAAAGATTTCAGTGAGGCGGCGGTATGCAATGCAATTGTTGAGGCGGCCATGAAAACAAAGCCTTTTCTGAAAGAACGTAAGGTCTGGAGTTTTGGAAGAAAGAACCTGCATCATGCGGATGTAGGAAGCAATACCATAGTTGAGCAGACCTCTGCCCTAATAGACGGGAAGCTTTCCGGATATGGATATGAGTTAAAAAAGTCCAATAAATTAAATCCGGATGTGTTCATCTCTGTGCATAATAATGGCGGAACCAATCGTCATGCGATATGGGGTTATATCCACCAGGGTGATCAATATGAAGCTGAGAACCGTGATCTGGCAGCACGCCTGATTAAGGCAGTGAGCGCCGTAACAGACCTGGAAAACCGGGGCGTATTATTCGACAGCTCCACCGGAAGAAATGATTATACGTGCAAAACCACCGGAAAAAAGGCTTTTTACAGTCTGGATGAAAACGTAAACAAAGCGCCCTACCGTGTATTACTGGAAGTTGGCGATAATGCCATAAGCAAGGCTTTCCTGGAAGATCCTGCAAAACAGCAGGCCATGGGTGAAGCCATTAAGAAGGAACTGAACGCCTGGCTAAGCGAAAAGGGTTATAAACTCTGATTATGGTTTTCAGCGGAAAAGCTGCATGGATAAACTGTCATCGTTAACATAAATCACATATTCTCAAGTATGAAAAAAATTGTATTACTATTCGTATTATTTCCTTCCCTCCTGTTTGCCCAGCGCAGCATTATCTATTGCGGGAAACTGATTGATCCCCGGACTTCAGAGGTCCTGAATGAAATGAGCATCCTTGTAGAAGGAAATAAAATTACGGATGTCAGAAAAGGGTATATGGCGTCCGGCGGAAGCGATAAGATCATTGATTTAAAAAATCAAACGGTGATGCCCGGCCTGATCGATTGTCATGTGCATATGGAAAGCGAAACCAGGAAAGGTAATGCTGCTGACCGGTTTACTCAAAATCCCGCTGACATTGCCTTTGAATCCCTGCAATATTTAAACAAGACCTTAATGGCAGGCTTCACTACAGTAAGGGACCTGGGGGGAAGCGGCGTAAATATTTCCCTGCGGAATGCGATCAATAAAAAGCTTGTTGATGGTCCGCGGATCTATACTTCCGGCAAGTCCATCGCCACAACCGGAGGTCATGCCGATCCAACCAATAGTTACCGTAAAGACCTGATGGGTAATCCAGGTCCGAATGAAGGTGTAATAAATGGTCCGGAAGAAGCATACCATGCCGTGCGTCAGCGGTATAAGGAAGGGAGCGACCTGATCAAGATCACAGCAACAGGGGGTGTGTTAAGTCAGGCGAAAGATGGCGCCAATGCCCAGTTCACTGAAGAGGAAGTGAAAGCCATCGTAACTGCAGCAAAGGATTATGGATTTAAAGTGGCAGCCCACGCACATGGCGCCGAAGGGATCAAACGCGCGGTTCGCGGAGGTGTTAACTCAATTGAACATGGTACTTTCATGGATGATGAAGGCATGAAGCTGATGAAGCAATATGGTACCTATTTTGTTCCAACCATTATTGCGGGTAAATCCGTTGCCGACAGTGCAAAAATACCAGGTTATTATACAGACCTGGTTACGCCGAAAGCCCTGGCAACCGGACCGCAGATACAGGCCACCTTTGCCCGGGCCTATAAAGCCGGGGTAAAAATTGCCTTCGGTACAGATGCAGGCGTTTATGCTCATGGTAAGAACGCAAAAGAATTTGTTTATATGAATGAGGCCGGAATGCCCGTTCTTGAAATAATAAAAGCCGCCACAGTTAATGCATCCGACCTGCTGGGCATAGCCGGTATTTTAGGGACCATAGAAAAAGGGAAATTAGCCGATATTATTGCAGTGGATGGAAATCCTGAAAAAGATGCTGCAGTAATGAGTAAGGTAAGCTTTGTTATGAAGGACGGAAAAGTTTATAAACACGAAAAGCCTTAATTGCGAAGGAATCCAAGAGCATTTTATAATGAAATTCCTGCCTTTTGTTCTTCTTGTATTCACCGCCCTGCTGGTCTCCTCCTGTTATTATATAGAAACGATCAATGATGAACCTGTTCCGGTTTTCACCGAAATAAAAGGGATCAGGTATACCGAAGTTCACCGCAGATTCGACAACGGCCTTTCTTTTAACGAATACGGTTTTCAGCTGGAGCCTGAATGGGAGATCTACTTTAATGCAGATGATTCGGTAAGGATCTATAGTCCTGAAAAGAAGAAGTATATGACTTACCGCATATTCCATAGTCATAAAGCTCTTTTTCATTTTGCACGCGATTGGTTTCGGGTGAAGCATGTCAGCAAAGACAGTCTTGTTCTGCAGGTTATGAGACTTGAATCAAGGGTTGTTAAGGAGGAACTTTCAAACGTGTACATGACCCTTTATGCGAATGATTATATTAAGAATGTATTACATACGGATGTGGCCACACTGAGAGCCCCCAGCCGGGAGGATAGCCTGTTTATCAATTACAGGGCCATCCAGGCAAACAGCGACCCCGACAGCAGCTTTGCCGCACGGAATCCCGTAGTTCTTAAAAGCAGGAGCAAAATAATTAAGGTGGAGAAACTAAAGCCGGTTATGGATCCCTACCTGGGCCATATCAGCAGGTCTGAAGAATACCTCCATCCCGAATACAAAGTTCTTATTGATAAAGCTTACCAGGATTTTCAGTATTCATTTTCCGCTGTTGTTGATCACAGGGGCAAAATTCACTTCAAACAATTTCTCGTAGCGGTAATGCCCGAATTCCTGGAGAATAAAACCAGGGTCGTCAAAGGCATCATCGATGTTTATCTGCAAAATCTCCTGGAAATAAAACCAGGAAACACGCTGGGATTTCCACATTCAAGTGTGATCAATCTCCATGTAATCGGTAAGAAATAAAAGAGGCTGAATGCCCTGTGCGCTGGGCCTGTTAAAACCCGGAAATCTATCCGCCGCTTGTCTGGATCAGACCGATGATATTCCCAAAGGGATCATGGATACTTCCCAGGCGGATACCCTCGCCTACCGAATGCACTTCCTGATGGATGTTCACCTTCTTGGTCTTAAAGGTTTCAAACGCTTTATCAATATCTTCTACAGACCAGTAGGTGATGCTGCTGTTTCCCGGGGTATATTCTTTATCGGAAGGGTCCAGACCAAGTTCACATCCCCCGATATCAAACCCCACATAAAAACTTTCTGCAAAATACGGCTCAATCTGAAACATCTCTGCATACCACATCTTTGCCACCTCTAAATTGCATACATGGTAAACTATAGTACGAAGTCCCCTTAACATCTTAATGTATAATTTTAAATAATAACTCCTTCATTAATTCCCCTTGTTCGGTATTTGCAGTTGCATCAACACCCTTAGCTTTCATATCACATTCCCTTAAATAATTTATGATCTGAAATGTTTTAATTTTGCTGTAATTTCTTCCGGCAAGTTCATAATCCTTTACAAAAAAGGGGGCCACACCCAATTCCCTGGCTAAACCCTGCGGCGAACGGTCTGTGGCATAATGATATTTCAACACCTTGGAGAAATAGGTATTTAAGGCTCCTAGCAGCAATTGAATGGGATTGTTCTTTGGATTTGCTGCAAAATAATTAATGATCTGGTTTACCTTAAATGCGTCTTTCCGGGCTATTGCAGACTGGAGTTCAAAAACATTATATTCTTTGCTTATACCGATATTGTTCTGAACATCATCAGCACTGATCTCCTGCCCTGCTTTCACATTGAGCATGAGTTTTTCGAGCTCGTTGGCAACCTTTGAAAGATCATTTCCAAGGTATTCAGCCATCAGGGCCGAGGCCCGGGGGTTGATGGAACAAGCCTTCTCCCTGACAAAATCCTCTATCCATCCGGGAACCTTACTTTCATAGATCTCTGCGGATTCGAAAACAATGCCTTTCTTCTCTATGGCTTTATAGGTCTTTTTTCTTTTATCGAACTTTCCGTTGCGGAAACAAAAAACCAGAATGGTACCGGGCTGAGGATTTTCCAGGTAGCTTAATAAGGGATCGGCCGACTTCTTATCTTCATCACCATCTTTTCCCCACTTTAATTCCTGAGCTTCTTTGACCAGCACTACCTGGTACTCACTCATCATCGGGTATCTTTTAGCCGAATTGATGATGGTCATTAAATCTGTATCCTTGCCGTAAAAAATGCTCTGATTGAAGCCTTTCTCCGCATCGGAAAGTACATTTTCTTCGATGTAATCACTGATCTTATCAATATAATAGGATTCCTCCCCATGCAGGAGGTAAACCGGTTTATATTTCCGGTTTTTCAGGTCTTTAACAAGTTCGTTGATATTCATTTCAGCCTCCGAAATTACAAATTATTGCAGTTCTTTCAAGTCTTATTAGCTCCGCCGGGGTTTAAAAATTTAAATTTCCAGGATGCTGAAGATTAAAAGGATTTTATGAAATTTACAGGCAATGTTTGATCCTGTACCCTTAAATCTCCCGGAGTACCCCTTCCGCATCCGGCAGGAAACCGATGAAATGTATATTTTCGATGAGATCAGGAAAAAATTTCTGCTCCTGACCCCCGAAGAATGGGTCAGGCAGCACCTGCTTCAGTTTCTCATCCGCGATAAAAAGTACCCCAGGTCATTGATAAAGCTTGAAGGCGGACTTAAATTAAACTCCCTACAAAAGCGTACCGATATCCTGCTTTATAATAGTGCGGGCGAAAAAGTTTTGCTTGTTGAATGTAAGGCGCCATCAGTAAAAATTTCACAGGACACTTTTGATCAGATCGCGCGGTATAATTTTGTGCATCGTGTAAAATGGCTCCTGGTTAGCAATGGCCTGCACCATTTCTGCTGCGAAATTGACTTTGAAAATAGATCTTACCGGTTTCTTGAAGAATTGCCCGAGTATTCCGGGTAAATAATTACCGCTGGGTTTTCTTCCTGTTGATCCGGATAACCGAAAGTTTAATATCGAATCCCTCAAGAGCAGGGTTGTCCGAGCGGATCTTCTTATCTCCGACTATCTCTGTATTTACAGCTATTGATCCTTTGATCGGCAGCGTAAAAACCCCGTCAAAGCAAGGGATTTCCCTGGCCAGTTTACCCTCATTGAAGCCGGTGAAAGTACCTCCATAATCCCAGGCGAAACCATAAAAACTAACCGGGGCCTCATTTAAGCGAACCACTTCCTCAAGGCTTGTTCCAATTCCTATACCATTCGAAAAATGATATACCGAGCCTTCCCTGATTTCAAGAAACCTGATGGTCCTGTAGGGCGCCTCCCTTTCATTCCATCGTACCGTGATCTCGTAGGGTGTATTTTTCCAGAGCTTGCTCACGATCCCTTCAAATGAACCCTCCAGGAAAAGAGAGTCTGCAATGATGCTATCCTGTCCTGCTTTTTTAATCAGACCTGCCATATTATCGCTAAGCTTAATGTTTCCAATTCCGGTGCAGCTGATCAGCTCAGAATTTAGCCTTAGCGAATCGATGGCGGCGGTGGTGCCGGTATCGGCTGCGAAATTTATTCCTGTATCTGAAAGTTCGTTTTTCGTCTGCTTGTTTTGCGTGCAGGAGGCAAGAAGAATAAATAAGATAAAGATAGGTCGGCTCATCCTAAACCTTAACAATTATCCTTCCAAATTACAGGGAATTAAATCTCTGTGGAAAACGGCTGTCAGGCCCTGACACATTTTCAATACAGGGCCTTAATCCGGATGTTCCCTTCTATTTTGTCACATTAAAAATGTAGCTGCTGCTTCCAAACCTCCCGTCTTTGCCTGCCCCCTGAAGCACAACTTTATATTTGCCTTCTATATCCGAGGTATAAAAAGACAGGGAACTTTTCCCTGAGGAATCAGACTTTAAGCCCGGTTCCCAGAAGAGGAGGCTGCGAAAATCGGGAATACGTTTTAATTCTTCTGCCCTGGATTCGTAAAGCGGGGAAAAGAACTCTCTTTCCAGCTGCAGGCCTTCATACTCTAAAATGCTTACCCCCTGGTCAAAAACAAACTGAGGGATATTGCCCTTGTAGGTTTTAAAATAGGCCAGGCCATTAAAGGCCATTCCGCCGTAATAATACCGCTCAGGTACCACCTCAAGCGACTGTATAAGCTTCGGATCGTATTCCATCAATTTCTGATGATCAAAAACCGGGACACCATCAATCAGAATTAAGGAACCCGCTTCATAGAAGGTGCGGTCAACGGCATTCCAGATCTTTATGCGGTAATCCTTTTGCTGAATATTTACGCTAATTTCAGGAACATACTCTCTTAATACCTCTTCCATGGTAGTGAACCGCGTATAATCATCCAATTTATACCTCTTAAAATTATTGCCGTAAAAACTGCCGCTATCGGTAAGGGGTTTGGTAAAACGGTTCAGTTTGTCTTTATTAAATATATTTTGAGTCTGCATCCCCACACTGCGGGATAGCAGGGAAGGTCTTTGACCCGGACTGAGTCTTAATGGATAGGTCCGGCCGGAAGAATAGGTATCGCTATAAAAATTTTCCAGCTCGAAGCTGAGTGAACCCTGACTTTTCGGATCCGCCTGAATAATGATCTCCGTATTGCCGTAAAAATAATTTGTAAAGAAATTCAATTTACCGCTCGCATCGCTCCGGGCAGCGGAAATCTGGGCATTCCGGCCGGGCATTGAAAAATAAGCGAAAACATCCCGGGCCGGTAAATTTTCCGAGGTATTTACTTTTCCGCTAATAATATGTGCAGCATATTCAGGCTGAAACTTGTAGGAGAAGTTCTTGCCCTGCAGCAGATCTGTCCATTTAAATCTTCTCCAGCCATGAGTTAGCATCAGGTTATCGGCAGCCTGATCACTTTCCTTGTTAAGGGTTTGAAAATAATAAGCGGGTGACTGAACCGCACCCTTCAGATCAGATTTCAGCCATATATAACTTAATATATCATCCGCTTCCCTTTCCAGGGAATCTATCCGGTAAACCGCAACAGAAATGTCTGATACGACAGGCTGAGTTCTTTCATCTTTTGAGCTGATCTCCAGATTTACCTTCTTCCGTAAAGTATAATCCTTAACATCGGTCCGGGCTTCCAAAACAAGGTTTTTAAGCGGCCTCCTGAAAAATAAGCGTTCAGCTACCGGGACCCTATCCTTATTAAAAACTGTCAGATGAGAAATACCCTCTGCCAATTGAGACTTACTGATCAGAAAGGAGGTTCTGCCCTGCTGCATCAGCGCGGAATCCGTTCGTAAGATTAATTGCCTGCCATGTACAAAAAGGTAAATCTGCTCCTCAGAAGACAGATTGCTGTACACGTCGACTTTTACAGCGCTGCCCTCATCCCGAAGGCTCATGACGTAACCCTTTTTGCTTCCAGCCGGCAGATCTATGACCTTTTGCTGATTGGAAGAGGTTATAAGCGCTTTATACGACTCTCCGGGTTTTGGAGTGAATACAAAATTTCCTATTCCGAACTTCAGGGGCTTAAAATTTAGTATGGTCTCATTAAATTGATTCACAAGTATCCCGGAAAAATCTAATCCTTCACCGCTTTCATCAACCGCCCTGAAAGCAAGCTTAGCGGGCAGGCCTTCAACAAGATTTCCACCTTCCGGAAAAAACTGGATATCATAGGAGCCGGCCTGTGCTTCTGAATTAAGCCCCGGAGTTTCGATTGTATTCACCACATCAAGTATCCGCTCATAAAAATACTCGGGCGCCCCGTTTTTCATCCAGTTGGTATAAGCACGGAGCTTATAACTTCCCGTTTTAACCGATAGCGGAATAAAGAAAGAACCTTGCCCGGCACCAGCCCTCAGTTCCAGTTTGGTTTGCAATAAGGGAAGGTTCTCTTTATCCAGCAGCTCGACATAAGCCACCTTACTCAGGTCGGAAGCCTGATGAAAAGTACCGTCAACAGTATAAAGTTTAAACCAGGCAATTTCTCCGGCTACATAAGCGGAGCGGTCGGTATGCACAAATATCTTCTCGGTAATACTGCTTTCCCTGTAATTCTTAAACTGCCCGCTGATCGTACTGAAACCCTGAGCACAAGCTGATGAATTATAAAACAACAAAAGTACACCGGTTAAAAAAATGACTTTTAATCTATCCATAAATCAGGTTTAGTAGTTGATCCGCCCTGTAAGCGGCAATCCACACAACTTTCTACATTTGCAGACCATGCCACGATTTTAAGTCCTTGCAGGATCGGACTGATAGGAGTATATTTTTCTGACAAATTTTTACCGACAAAATATTTGATCAGGCTATCAGCGTGAATCCCTATGTCTTTATACGGTCCGGGGCAGCTGGGCTGGTAACCCCATAAAGGAAGGTCAGCCCCTGATATATAGATTTCTTTATCTTCACGGGTGGCTGCAGAAACATAGCCTATGACGATCTCTCCGGGCTGGCTGATGCACTTTACATTCCCGCGTATTTCTGCAGGCTGCGGATCAAATATAGAACCCATGCCTTCGGAATTCTTTTTGATCTTTTCAAAAAACTCGTAAGCTTCCCTTGATAAGGCATGCTGTTTAACAATCAGGCGGTACCTCTGGCCCAGTTCCTGTGAACCGCTTTTTATAAATAATAATGGATTAAGAGAAACAACATCTTTGGTCAGCTTCGCAGTAGAATTGATAAATATGTTTTTCGATTTTCTTATTTTCCAGCAGCGATAAATTTGTTCGGCATCGGTTCTATCGGCGATCCTGTTCTGTGCTGCAATATATTTTATTTCCGAATTAGTTTCACTGCGGTACTCCCAGGCTTCCTGAAAATCCCATTGATAATATCTGGTATTGTTTGAGGGGTCCTGCGTATTAACATATAACTGCACTCCGTCGGCCGTCCTTTTCCAGCTGACACTGTCTATCCGGGGGGTAATTTTCGAGTCAACGTATTCGGATAAATACTCCTTCCCATTAAGCGTTTTAATACGGAGCCGGTATTTACCCGTCCCGGACAAATTCAAATTCTGTGAATAAAAGCCGGGAGCTACTTCCAAAAGCTTATAGATATTAGACTTATCATCCTCCACCTGCACCAGAGCTTTTAATTCTGAAGTATTTCTTTCATCCTCTTTAAGACCGATACTACGGCTGAGCAAAATTTCAGTGGGACCTTTCCCGGTGTTTATATAGCCATCCACTATAAGATACCCTGAAGTGGGAGAACTGATTTCTGCCTCAAATTTCTCCCTGCATCCCATGGACAGGAGGATTGCCAGTAGAAATAATAGGTTTCTGAAATGCTTTGCCATTTTTAAAATCTGATATTATAGTTCACAAATGGAATAGGTGTGCCGAAAATGGATAATTTATAACCCTGTATAAATCCATTGTTGGTATTATAATAAATTGAATAAGCGTTCTTCCTGCCGGTTAAATTATAAACACCAAATGTCCAGGAGTTATGAGTAAGCTGCCTGACCTTATGATTCCCATCAAGATTGAAGGAAATGTCTGAACGGAAATAATCGGGGATGCGGTATCCGTTTCTATCCCCGTAGAGCGTTCTGATTGTACCTGCATAATTGTATTTCCCGATAGGTATCGTTATAGGCCGCCCGGTGCTCGCTGCAATATTTAAAGAAAAACTAAAACGATGAGAAAAACGGTAATTTCCTATTAAAGAAAAATCATGAGGCTTATCATAGGAAGAAGGATAATAATTTCCGGAGTTAATTTCCTCTCCTGCATTTACATCTGAAGTGCGCAGGAAAGTCCGCGAATACGTATAACTCATCCAGCCGTTAAGTTTTCCTGAAGATTTTTTAACATGGAACTCTATTCCATATGCCTTGCCCTGGGTATTGATCACATCGGTTTCAATAGTATGATTCATAACCAGGGTTGCGCCGCTTTTATAATCCAGAACATTCTGCAAATTTTTATAGTATCCTTCAACAGAGGTTTCAATACTATTGGATTTGAAATTCTTGTAAAAGCCTAATGAAACCTGATCTCCGAACTGGGGTTTAATATGTGAATCGCTAAGTTTCCAGATATCAGTTGGTGCTATGGAAGTGGTATTGGAAAGCATATGAATATACTGTCTCAATGTATTATAACCCGCTTTGATCGAAAAGTCATCACTCAGGGAATAACGGGCAGAAACCCGAAATTCAGGTCCCTGATAGTTTTTAATGAACTTTCCAGCCCCATGGTTTATAGAATCGATCCGGTTATTCAGGGTTTTAGGAAGATCAGGGGCATATGCATAATCCTTCTGAGGTCCCAGATAATTGAAAAATGAATAGCGGATACCATAATTCACCGAAAAGGAAGAGCTTGCCTGGAATTTGTCTTCGATATAAACAGCCGATTCAAGGGCCTGTTCCCTGTCAATAACATCCGGCTTGACTAAAGAACCACTGCCCTGCGGATTGTAAGATCCGGGATGAAGTTTATAATAGATCGAGTTTAATCCAAAATCCAGCACATGCTTTGAACTCAGAAAATAGCTGAAATCTGATTTGAAATTGTACTGATTGATATCAAAATTTAATTTATAATCATTAACAGGATTAAAATCACTGAGGTTTGTATACTGATACCTGTCAACACCGCTGGTAAAAACTCCGGTAAGGTTGTTGTGAAATATTTTTTTCCATGCCAATGACAAATTTTTATTCGAATATCCATAAAGCGTATCTGTTCCCAGGTCCGATTCATCTTTACTGGTATATGCCGTTAAAAGCAAGGTACTGCTATTGCTGAACTGATGATTTAAGTTCAGGTTTAAATCGTAGAATGCCGTCTTACTTTTGGCATAATCGGAATTTTCAGGCAGCATCTTCATAAGCCAGTTTGAGTAGGTTGTACGTCCTCCCAGTATAAAAGAGCTTTTGTCTTTAATAAGCGGGCCTTCCACATTCAGCCGGCTGGTGATTAAACCCAGACCTGCAGATCCGCTTAATTCCTTTTTATTGCCTTCCCGGGAATTGACATCCAGAATTGAGGACAGTCGTCCGCCGAACTTTGCAGGTATGCTGCTTTTATACAGTTCAACTTCTTTCACCGCTTCATTATTAAAGGCAGAAAAAAGTCCGAAAAAATGCGAGGGATTATATATGGTAGCGTCATTTAAAAGGATCAGGTTTTGATCCGTTGTTCCGCCGCGGACGTTAAAACCTGTACTGGCTTCTCCGGCCGACTTTACACCGGGCAGAGTCAAGACCACGGCTAAAAGATCGGCTTCCCCAAAAACAGCGGGCACCTGCTTTATAGCCCGGGCTGTAAGTTTCTCCACCCCCATTTCAACCTTGTCAATATTGGCTGTTTTGCCTGCAATAACAACCACCTCCTTAAGGGATCTGACGGCCTCTTCCACATTTATATTAAGAAGGCCATCTGAATAAAGATGAATTATGCGCCGGGTACTTTGAATGCCCATGGACTGTATATTAAGCTCCTGGCGCCCTTTAGGCAAACTGATGGTAAAATGCCCAAACTGATTGGTGGATGCAGCTGTATAAGGTTCATCAATGGATATCAGGGCACCGATAACGGGTTCACTGTTTGAAACCAGGCGGACATAGCCGTTAAGGGTGGATTTACCACTTAAAGGCTGACTTGTTTTAAGTCCTATTTCAAATACTTTATTTGCTGAGCGGAGCGTGGCCTCCTTACTTTCAATATTAAAGACATCGGCATCAATACGGGCAGTACTGTCCCTGACCGAAGCATTTTTAAAACCTGTGAGCTCATCAGATATCCTGGTATAGATGGTACTTTCCCGGGTTATAATGATGCGGTTTCCATCAACTACAGCGAAATTGTAGGGCGTATTAAGAAAACTCTTTCTGAGTACCTCTTCTATGGGCTGACTGGTAAAACTCTGATCGATCTTCAAGCTGTCAGAAATTACCGGATCAAAATAAAACCTGTAATCAGTTTTGGATTCAATATCCGCAACGAGCTGTGCAATGGATAGCCCTTTAAAATTTGCGGTGATCAGTTTTTCCTGTGCGAGGGACCGCTCACAGAGAATTAGAAAAAAGATAAATAAAAGTGCCGTAAGGACCTGTTTACTCTGATATCTTATCATAATAGGAAACAAGTTTAATAATGGCAGATTCAAAATTACTTTTAAACTTAAGCTTGTTAGTCCGGATATATTGCTTTAGTTCTTTCTTCCTGTCCCCTGCAATATTTAAAAGCGAACCCTCCGAGGTAAGTGGGGTAAATTTTCCGTCCTTTAACAGGTAATACCGGTCTCTGGATCTTATGGTCCATTCAATGACCTCCGCATTCAGTGCATTTTCATCGATGGATTTCGATCTGCTGGCCCAAACCCCGGTCTTGCCTGCGTATAACTTTTCATAAAATCCGGGCGGTTGTCCTTCAGGTGATAAAAATTGAAAGTCATGACCGTCAAGTGAGAATTCTGCTATTGCTTCGTTAATCAGGCTGAAATGTGAATTGTCATCTATGTAAGGAACAATTACCTCATTCTTCACCAGGTCGTACATCATGCTGACGTCATGATAATAAATGCCCCTGTAGAGAACTTTACCGGAAACGAACTTATCTGTTTTAAAGAAAGGATGTCCCTTGGCAAATGACATTGTATGGGGCCGGTATCCTCTTCCATTATATAAACCGGATTGCTCCATTTCTGAAGCCAGCAGATCCTTGATTAAACGAGATTTAGCTTTGGAATAAAAGGTTGAATCATCCTGTCCATAGACATTCGATACAAGGGAAAAAAGTACAAAAAAAGCCGATCTAAAATATTTCATTCAAAAAATAATTTTAAGATTTCTTTTTAAACATCTGTCCCTTTCTCATGAGGAGAATTTTTTCACTGAAATTTTATTAAAATAACAAAAAAAATATCTGAAATTTCATAATGGAGCTTCCACTTTATCCCAAAACACTATTTATTTTTTGAAATAATTTAAATCAGGACAATAAATGTACCTTTACTTCGTTAAAAGGAAAAGTTTCGCAAAATACAGGAAGCTGAACAATTTATTCGGTTCCATTAGTTTTTGCACCCCTTTTCATCATTTTATAATTCACTGTTATATTTCATCCCATAATAAGGTGACCATTGGCTGTGTTGTTTAACATTAATCCAATTTATGGTTATTCTTATTTTCTTCGTTGCCCACTGGTTCCTGTCCCTGTTTTTTCAAACTTTCTTTCAGCACCGTTACGCATCTCACAGGATGTTTACCATGTCAAAGGCATGGGAAAAGGTTTTTTACTTCATGGCTTTCATATTTGAAGGAGCCTCCTTTTTAAATCCCCGCGCCTATGCCATGATGCACAGGGAACATCATGCCTACAGCGATACGGAAAAGGATCCTCACTCTCCCCATTTCTTTACAGATGTGTTTCAAATGATGAGATCCACTATCCTGACTTTCCGGGATCATCTCAATCGTACCAAGAATCCGGAAACCCGATTTCAGGGTTATTATCCGGAATGGCCATTAATTGACCGGATAGGTTCATCTATAGCTTCCAGGCTACTTTTCGGTGCTGCCTATACCTGGTTTTATATTGCATTTGTTCCGCCTAATGCAGAATGGATGTATCTCCTGCTTCCTATCCATTACTTAATGGGTCCTATTCATGGGGCGATCGTGAACTGGTGCGGCCATAAATACGGTTATACGAACTTTGATAATAAGGATAAATCGAAAAACACCACCCCTTTCGACTTCCTGATGCTGGGTGAGCTTTTTCAGAATAACCATCATAAGCATCCAAACAGCGCCAACTTCGGCAATAAATGGTTCGAGATTGACCCGGTTTACCCGGTTATGAAATTAATGCATATGCTGAAGATCATTAAACTGAGGAAGGCGATCTGATCTATTCCAGAGCAATACGCTCCTGACTTAATCTAAAATTTATTCAGGTTCCTGTTTGAACCATAAATTCATCTGATTCTGTTTATTTTAAAATAAATAGAGAGAGAAATATAAAAAGTAAAATAATTAATCGTAATATTGCAATAGATATGGGAACAACTAAATCTGAAATTTTCACGAAGGAGCAGAATCATCTTGCTCAGTTACTCAAGGCAATTGCTCATCCTGCCCGCATCGCTATCCTTCAGCATATCATCAGCAGCAATGCCTGCATCTGCGGTGACCTGGTGGATGAACTGGGATTAGCCCAGGCCACGATCTCCCAGCATT
Organism: Pedobacter sp.; assembly: GCA_036676435.1. Lineage (GTDB taxonomy): Bacteria > Bacteroidota > Bacteroidia > Sphingobacteriales > Sphingobacteriaceae > Daejeonella. The sequence continues at coordinate 316,049 of JAKFCV010000020.1, forward strand.
TAAAAGAACTGAAAAATGCGGGACTGATACAGGGAACGATTGATGGGGCAAGTGTTTGTTACTGCATCAATCCTTTAACCTGGAAAATGTTAGAAAAAGAAATAGGAACCTTTATTGCAGCTTATAAAGTACAGGAAGGCTGCTGTTAAAATTTTTTGAAGATAAATATCGTAATATTACAATAACTATATGATCATGAAAACAGAAGAAGAAGTTAAAGAATTAGTAAGGCAGAAATACAGCGAAATAGCTCTGCAGGATAAGGAAACCAATCAGAGTTCATGCTGCGGTTCGGGCGGATGCTCAACCGAAGTGTACAACATCATGAGTGATGACTATACCGAACTTAAAGGTTATAACCCGGATGCTGACCTGGGTCTCGGCTGTGGGCTACCAACCCAGTTTGCTTTGATCGAGAAAGGAGATGTTGTTATTGATCTGGGATCAGGAGCTGGCAATGACTGTTTTATTGCACGCGCCGAAACCGGGGAAGCTGGAAAAGTAATTGGCATTGATTTTACCGAGGCCATGATCAGTAAGGCCCGCGAAAATGCAGAAAAACTAGGATTCCATAATGTTGAATTCCGTCAGGGAGATATCGAAAAATTGCCGGTAACATCCAATACCGCCGATGTAATTGTAAGTAATTGCGTTCTGAACCTTGTACCCAATAAGGATAATGTCTTTAAGGAAATATACCGGGTATTAAAGCCAGGCGGACATTTCAGCATTTCTGATGTAGTTCTAACCGGAACTTTGCCTGCAAAACTACAGGATGCTGCCGAAATGTATGCAGGATGTGTGGCCGGAGCTATCCAAAAAGATGACTACCTGGAATTAATCCGGAAAAATGGCTTTACAAATCTTAAGCTTCAAAAGGAAAAGGTAATCCTTATGCCCGATGATATTCTGGGGAATTATTTATCTGCTGAGGAAATTTCAGAATTCCGTTCAGGTTCAATGGGGATATTCAGTATCAGCGTTTTCGCTGAAAAACCCCTTAATGAAGCTGGCTGCACACCTGGCGGTGGCTGCTGTTAAAATCGTAAGAAAAACTTTATTTATTTGGTATAACCTTATTAGATTTTTTGCGTAATAGGACTCGAAACCATTAAATAAACTTATGACTTATCAACATCACATCAATCATTATCGCTCCTCAGACAATGATACTCGCTATTGGATGTATTCAAAGATATTTTTGTCATTATTGTTTATAAATACATTTGCGGTTGCCTTTTACTTTCATTCGGCGACCCTGATTTTATTAAATGTATTTCTAGGAATAATATTCTTATCCATTATGGTAAATCTAATTCGAAAAAGGATCAAGATGCCTTTTATTGAGATTACCGATGGAACTTTGAATTATTTCGATACGGAAACAGAAGAAATAGTGGCGGTATGTGCAAAGGACATAACACATATAACGACGAAGCTTTGCGAACTCAGAATTCATACCAACGAACAGGTTCATCTGGTGAACCTGAAAGTGATCCGGAATGAAAAAACACGCTGGGAGATCAAAGAAGAGATCAGAAAGATGGTAGCCTGACCACTGGGATTATATAAGCGCTGACAGAGTTTCGAACCCTGTCAGCGTTTTGCATTTAATAGCTTTGCTTATTTTTCAAGAGCCTGGAGACTTCCTTCGAGTATCTGTATTTTCGACAAGGCATCCTCCTGTTTTCTGCGTTCGTTTTCAACAACCTCTGTCTTGGCATTCTGCACAAAACGCTCATTGGAAAGCTTTGCATCCACCGACTTTAAAAATCCTCTGAGATAGTCTATCTCTTTTTCAAGGCGTTCCCTTTCGGCTTCCGCATCAATATTGTTTTCAAGCTGTATAAAGAACTCATCCTTCCCGGCCATGAAAGTAGCTGCTCCGGCAACCGCTTCATTGACAAACCTGCTTTCGCTGATATTCGCCAGCTTTGAAATTATGTTCAGGTATTCAGGATAATTCAGGCTGGTATTTACCTTAATATCGAGCGTGAGAGCGTCCTTTGGGGATATCTGTTTAATATTCCTGATATTCCTTATCTCCGAAACTACCTGCTTTATGATCTCTACATCCTTTAGGAGTTTGGAGTTTATAGCTCCCGAAACCGGATAAGGTGCTACGATACAGCAGTCCATTTCGGAACGTTCACCAAACAGGTCTTCATGCCATAATTCCTCGGTAAGAAAAGGCATGAAGGGATGAACCAGCTTAATGATCCTTTCAAAGAATTCAATGGTTTTCTGATAGGTTTCAGCATCTATGGGCTGCTGATATGCAGGCTTGATCATTTCCAGGTACCAGGAGCAGAAATCATCCCATACCAGCCTGTATATTCCCATAAGGGCTTCAGACAAACGGTACTGCTTATAATTATCTTCAATTTCGGCGATTGCCTGATTAAATGCGCTGTCAAACCAGTTTGTTGCCTGCAGGTTTGTATTTTCAAGACTGCTGTCAATTTCCCAGTTCTTTACAAGTCTGAAGGCATTCCAGATCTTATTGGCAAAATTACGTCCCTGTTCGCAATACGATTCATCGAACATCAGATCATTGCCCGCTGGCGAACACAACAACATACCAACCCTGACCCCATCCGCACCGTATTTTTCAATCAGTTCTATAGGGTCGGGAGAATTACCCAGGGATTTAGACATTTTACGCCCTTGCTTGTCACGGACTATTCCGGTCAGATATACATTCCTGAATGGCGCCTGACCCCGGAATTCATGACCAGCCATGATCATCCTGGCTACCCAGAAGAAAAGGATCTCAGGGGCTGTTACCAGGTCATTTGTAGGATAATAATAATTAATATCTTCATTATCGGGGTTTTTAAATCCATCAAACACAGTTATAGGCCATAACCAGGAAGAGAACCAGGTGTCCACCACATCATCATCCTGGCGCAGATTATCAATTCCTGAATTGGGATATTGAATTTTAAATTCCTCAATGGCCTCCTCCTTTGTTTTAGCAACAACCCATTCCCCTTTATCATTATACCAGGCAGGGATCCTTTGTCCCCACCATAATTGCCTGCTGATACACCAGTCCTTCACATTTTCCATCCAGTGCCTGTAGGTATTTATGAATTTCTCGGGTATGAGTTTCACCTCGCCGCTCATAACATACTCAAGGGCCGGGCCGGACATTTCGGACATTTTACAAAACCATTGCAGGGATAATTTAGGCTCAATTACAGCATCTGTCCGTTCAGAAAAACCGATCTGGGATTTATAATCCTCCACCCTGTCCAGATTCCCTGCTTCCTCAAGCAGCTGGACAATCTTCTTTCTGGCTGCAAACCGGTCCTCACCGATCAGGATACCCGCTTTTTCATTCAGCGTACCATCATCATTCAGAATATCAATAACCGGAAGCTTATGCTTCAGCCCAAGTTCGTAATCATTCAGATCATGCGCCGGGGTAACTTTAAGGCAGCCAGTACCGAACTCCATATCAACATACTCATCCTCAATTACAGGGATAGCCCGGTTGATAAGGGGGATAAATATAGTTTTACCTTTTAGCTGCTTATATCTTTCGTCATTGGGGTTTACACAGATTGCGGCATCTGCCATTATTGTTTCCGGACGGGTTGTAGCAATTGTAATAAATTCGGAATTCGAATTCATTTCTCCGGGCTTCAAACCTTCATCCCGGATAAAATACTTTATATAGAATAATCTCTGGTTTACTTCTTTACGGATCACTTCCTCATCAGAAACTGCCGTTTTCCCTTTGGGATCCCAGTTAACCATACGGACACCACGGTAGATCCAGCCTTTTTTATACAGGTGGATGAAGGTATCGAGCACTGCTTCAGAAAGATCCGGTTCCATTGTAAAGCGCGTCCGTTCCCAATCGCATGATGCGCCAAGCTTCTCCAGCTGCTTCAGGATTATCCCCCCGTATTTATCCTTCCATTCATAAGCATATTTTAAAAACTCCTCCCTGCTTACATCCTTTTTTTCAATTCCTTTTTCCTTAAGCATGGCAACAACTTTAGCTTCTGTAGCTATAGAAGCATGGTCGGTACCCGGAACCCAGCAGGCATTTTTACCCTGCATACGCGCTCTCCGGATCAATACATCCTGAATGGTATTATTAAGCATATGACCCATATGCAGAACACCGGTCACATTAGGTGGCGGAATAACAATGGTATAGGGTTCGCGGTCATCCGGAACAGAACGGAAGAAGTTCTTTTCCATCCAGTATTTATACCATTTATCTTCTGTTTCCCGGGGGTTGTACGTTTTAGGAATGCTCATTTGTTAAAAGACGGTTAAAAAGTGTAAAAATACGTTTTTGAGAGGTATAATTTAAATCTATACCGGCTGTATTTACCTGTTCAGAGTTTTTTCATAAAGTCTTCCCTGCTTATTTGTTGAGGCGAAACATCAAATCACTGATGTAACAATAATTTTATCGATTTGAAGTTATTATAACATTGATGCGATCGTTCAATGAAAAACATCTTTTCCTGCAGAATTTCAGCCTTTTTCCTTGATAATCTAAGGTTAGGAAAAATTATTTCCTGGTTCAATAAATAAGATCTTAAGTAATCATTGTTTTTTCTTAGATCTAAAAGACCTAAATTCACGTTCTGTTTTTTTTAACCAACCAATTATTTGTATGAACACAAAGTATTTCAAAGCAGTCCTGTTTGGGGCAGCGTGTTTTATTTCGCTGCATGCCTCTGCCCAGCATGATTCCAAACCGGTCAATAAAACCGTATTTATTGACAAGTCAAATATGGATCTGACCGTTAAACCAGGAGATGACTTTTATACCTATGCCAGCGGTATATGGATAAAAAACAACCCGGTTCCGGCTAAAGAAACACGCTGGGGCAGTTTTAACCAGTTAAGGGATTTCAATATCAATGCAGTAAAAACCATACTCAGCAAAGCTGTAAATAATAAAGCTGCCACTCCGGGATCCATTGAGCGCCGGGTTGGCGATTTTTACTCTGCCGGAATGGACACTGTAACCATTGAGAAACTGGGGATCAGTCCGATAAAAGCTGATCTGGACAAGATTAAAACAGTTCCTGATCTGAAAGGCATTGTTAATCATGCTGCTCTTATGCGAACTTACAGCGGCGGTTCACCATTTTTTGGATTTTATGTAGGGCAGGACAGGAAGTATGTCAAAAATATGGTTCCCCAGCTTAGTCAGGGGGGTACAACCTTACCAGACCGCGACTATTACCTGAAAAATGACGCCAGGAGCCTGAAAATACAGGAAGCGTACAAGAATTATATAGCAAAACTTTTCAGCCTTTCAGGAAGCTCACAGGCAGAAGCTGTGAAAAATGCAGAGACGATTTTTAGTTTTGAGAAAGCGCTGGCTGCAGCACAAATGAGCAGGGTTGAAATGCGGGATCCCTATAAAACCTATAATAAATTCTCGGTTGCAGATTTCAGCAAGACCACCTCCAACCTAAACTGGCAGGCTTTATTACCTGTGATGAAGGTAAGCGGTCAGGATACGATCCTGGTTAATTCACCGAAGTTTTTCACAGACCTGAATGACCTTCTTGGTAAAACGGCTGTGAATGATCTTAAAACATACCTGCAATGGAATGTTCTGAAAAGTTCAGCGCCTTATTTAAGTTCCGATTTCGTGAATGCGAGTTTTGCATTTTCGCAGGTTTTAACCGGACAAAAGGTTCAAACTCCACGCTGGCAGCGCATTTCCTCTTTAACAGACGGCACTGTTGGAGATCTTTTAGGCCAGTTATATGTTAAAGAGTACTTTAAGCCTGAGGCGAAAGCCAGAATGCAGGAACTTGTCGGAAACCTGGTAAAGGCCTATGAGATCCGGATAAAAAATCTTGACTGGATGAGCGATGTCACTAAACAGAAGGCTCTGGATAAGTTACGTGCCTTTACACCGAAAATTGCCTATCCTGACAAGTGGAAAAATTATGATGGATTAGAGATTGACGGTAAGTCATTTTTCCAGAATCTGAGAAATGCCGGTGTCTGGGGATATACAGAAATGGTTGATCAGCTGGGTAAGCCGGTTGATAAATCACGCTGGGGAATGACAGCACCCACAGTGAACGCCTACTATAATCCGGTAAACAATGAGATCGTATTTCCTGCAGGAATACTTCAATTTCCATTCTTCGATCCCAATGCAGATGATGCTGTAAATTACGGGGGAATTGGAGCGGTAATTGGTCATGAGATCTCTCATGGATTTGATGATTCCGGAAGCCAGTACGATAAAGATGGCACCCTGCGTAACTGGTGGACAGAGGAAGATCAGACCCGTTTCAAAGCTAAAGCCAAAACTCTTCAGGAGCAGTTTGACAAGTATACCGTTCTGGATACTATCCATGTAAACGGGAAGCTGACCCTTGGCGAGAACATTGGCGATCTTGGAGGTTTAAATGCAGCATATGAGGCATTTAAAATGACCAAACAAGGCCAGAGCAATGTGAAAATCGACGGCTTAACTCCTGATCAGCGCTTCTTCTTATCCTGGGCACAGGTTTGGAAGGGGAATATATTACCTGAAACGGCAGCTCAGTTCATCGTTACAGACACCCACTCGCCGGGACCATACCGTACGATTGGGGCACCCGTTAATATGGACGCCTGGTATAAGGCATTTGATGTTAAACCCGGAGATAAACTTTATAAGAAACCGGAAGACCGGATCAAAATCTGGTAAAATTTTAGATTTATAACTGTATAAACCCTTTGTTTGTGTATTTTCAAACAAAGGGTTTTTTTATATGCCAATACCTGTGAACTATATTGATCTGATCTTAATAGCCATTATGGGACTCTCGGTCTTTAATGGCTGGAAGAAAGGCTTTATAAATTCCTTTATCGAAATAGTGATCTGGCTGGGGAGTTTCCTAACTGCACTTGTCCTTTCTGTGTATATCTCAAAATTATCAGGCTTTTTTTTCGGCATAACAGCGCTATGGATCCGTCCCCTCAGCTTCATCCTTATGCTCGTAATCAGCAGCAGAATAATTTTTATGATCTGCGACCGATTATCCGACGGAGTATCAGAGGAGACGCATGAGCACCTGGCAAATAAAGCCGCCGGTATCCTTCCAGGCCTTTTATCCGGAATTCTGTATGCGTCGCTGCTTTCATTTTTTCTTATCTCCTACCCTGTGGGAGATGCCACAAAAAAAGCTCAGGAAAGCACTCTTGCTGCATATCTGACTAAAAAGCCCAAATGGCTTGAAGGTTCATTGTCAAATGTATTTAATGATCTGGGGTATCAATTAAGCAGTACTGTAACTATCCGTCCGGAAGGGACCCAACTGGTTCATCTGCCATTTAAAACCCATGAAATCCGGCTAAGAAAGGATCTGGAGTTCCGGATGCTTGGTCTGATAAACAGAGAACGCAATAAACAGGGCCTTAATCAGCTGGAATTTGATGAGGAACTTGCGAAAGTTGCACGAAATCATTCAGAGGACATGTTTGAGCGGGGATATTTTTCACACTATACACCGGAAGGCAAAAGCCCTTTCGACAGGATCAGAAAAGGAAAGATCAGGTTCAGAATTGCCGGGGAAAACCTGGCGCTCGCCCAAACCCTGGAACTGGCGCACGAAGGAGTGATGGACTCGCCAACTCATAAAGCGAATATACTGCATGAAGCCTTCGGCAGGGTTGGAATTGGGATCCAGGATGGAGGGATCTATGGTATTATTGTAACACAGAACTTTAAAAATTAATCAATACCGCTTGTTATCAATTGCCTACTAAAAAACAATCTGCCGGGATACAACAAAGGCGGGAATTAGAAGTTAATACTATTTGGAAAATGAAATCCTGGCTTGAATAAAGAATTTTCGGAATGTTCAGATATAGTTTTTTAATACTTTTCTTATTCGCAAACACTGTCTTTGCACAGATTAAAAACCCGGAATTTAAGCAGATGCTGGATAGTGCATATCAGCATACTGTTCCGCTTATATCTGTGGAAGATTTTATCAAAATGGATAAATCTCAGCTATTTGTTCTTGATACCCGCGAGAAAGAAGAATTCAATGTCAGCCATTTAAAGAATGCAAGAAATGTCGGCTATTTCTGGTTTGACATGCGCAATATCTACGACATTCCCTTAGATGCAACTGTGATAGTATACTGCACAATTGGTACCCGCAGCGAAAAAATAGGGGAAAAGTTGATTGATGCAGGTTATAAGAATGTATATAATCTATATGGAAGTATCTTTGAATGGATTAATCAGGGGCATCCCGTATATAAAAAGGACGACGTTCAAACTTCAGAGATCCATACCTATAATAAGTCCTACAGCCGCTGGGTTGAGCGTGGCTCGAAGGTCCATTAACAAAATGCTTATTTTTGCCGGGCCGCTTACGCATCTTAATTTAAACAAATGGATCCCCTAAGCTTTAAGGTCACTGCAGATGGCTCAAAAACTCTGTTCAATAAAGAAATCGGAGAACATTATCATTCACATCACGGTGCCCTGCAGGAAAGCCGGCATGTATTTTTAGATTCCGGATTGAAATACCTGCTTCAAGGTAAGGAACTTCAGGAGGTGAGTATCCTCGAAGTTGGATTTGGAACAGGGTTAAACTTCCTGCTTTCTGCTGATTTTGCATTTCTGAACCGTATCAGCATTGACTATACCGGCATTGAAGCCCATCCCTTAAGCCAGGATCTGATTGCAGAAACCGGCTACCAGGAATATATTTCACCACTTTTATGGGATTCTTTCCAGGCAAAATATCCATCTGCACTGATTGAAGAACAGATATTAAATCCTGTCTGCAAACTCCATATTGCCAGTACCACCCTTCTGCAATTTGAAACAGACCGGCGCTTCGATCTTATTTATTTCGATGCCTTCGCTGCAGCCCATCAGCCTGAAATGTGGAGTCATGAAGCAATTGCCCATACCACTAAGTTTCTGAAACCAGGCGGCGTATTTGTAACCTACGCTATAACCGGGAATCTTAAACGTTCTATGAAAGCCCTGGGTTTCCTGATAGAGAAGGCCCCGGGAGCCCCCGGTAAAAGGGAGATGCTGCGGGCGGTAAAATCATAAACAAAATCTTTATTTTTGCATACTCTAATCTCATATAATGCCTGTCAATATTAGTCCCCCCTCAGCCAACACTCCTGCGGATGCCTTTCAAAGGCTTTTAACTATCATGGATACGCTGAGGGAACAATGTCCCTGGGATAAAAAGCAGACCATGGAGACCCTCCGGCATCTGACCATTGAGGAGACCTATGAATTAGCCGATTCCATTCTGGAGGGCGATATGAATGAAATAAAAAAGGAATTGGGAGACCTTATGCTCCACCTTGTCTTTTATACCCGCATCGCCTCAGAAACTAATGATTTTACTATTGTGGATGTATTAAACGGAATCTGCGATAAACTGATACACCGCCATCCGCATATTTACGGGGATGTGAAGGTAGCAGATGAAACAGATGTAAAACGTAATTGGGAACAGCTTAAATTAAAGGAAGGCAATAAATCTGTACTTGAGGGAGTGCCTTTATCGCTTCCAGCCCTGATCAAAGCTTCAAGGATCCAGGAAAAAGCCCGGGGCGTAGGATTCGACTGGGAAGAAAAAACCCAGGTATGGGAGAAAGTTGAAGAGGAACTCCGGGAATTCAGAGATGAATTTAATGCCTCAGACAACAGCATCATTGACAGGGAAAAAGCCGAAGGGGAGTTTGGCGACCTGCTGTTCTCCCTGATAAATTACGCCCGGTTTATTGATATTAACCCGGAAGATGCTCTTGAAAAGACCAATAAGAAATTTATCAAGCGTTTTCAATATCTTGAAGGCAAGGCCAAAGAACTGGGTAAGAGCCTGAAAGATATGACACTTTCAGAAATGGATATTTTTTGGAATGAGGCTAAGAGTGTCTAAATTTCAAGGCTAATAAAAAACAAGTTATGTCCGGGATGAAGTATATTTACCAGGTGATGATTTTGACAGGCGGGGCCCTGTTCATGTCGAACTCTTCCTGTCAGAAAGACTCATTGAATGTAATGAAGAGCGCAGATTTTAACAGGTCATTTGATCTTGAGCTGAACGGTAAGGTAGTTTTACCTAAGGAGGATAGTAATCTGATGCTTAGTTTTATCCAGCTGAATGATAGCCGCTGTCCGGCAGATGTTCAATGTATCTGGGCCGGCAATGCTGCTGTAAACCTCAGGTTTGAAGCAAAACCGGGAGTTGAAGCTTTGACCACACTTTGCATAGGTCAGTGCGGGCAGCAGTTTAAAATTTCCGATACAAGCCGGGTAAGTTTAAATAACATAAACTATACAGTGATCCTGCAGGAAGTTAAGCCTTATCCCGGAAAGGATAGATCAGCTTCCCCAAAAGCGGTGCTGATGGTAAAAAGAAATTAGCCTATTTAAAGGTGATAGCCTTCAGCGGGGATATCCGGGTAACCAGCATGGATGGAATGAGAAGCACTAAAACACTTATAAAAAGTGTCCCTGCATTTAGCAATAATATATCCCTTACTTCAAGCTGAACAGGTACAAAATTTATGTAATACGAAGCCTGATCCAGTGTAAATATATGTGTTGAAGCTTGTATCAATCCAAGTCCAATACCTAATATGTTTCCCAGAATCAGACCCAGACCAATCAGATAGGTCGCATTATATAAAAATATTTTTCTCACACTCCAGTTGCTGCTTCCCAAAGCCTTGAGAATTCCGATCATATTGGTCCGCTCAAGAATCATGATCAGCAGGGCAGAGATCATATTGATCACCGCTACCGCCATCATCAGTACCAGGATCACCTCAGTGTTCACATCAAGCAGTGACAGCCATTCAAATATCGTGGGATAATATTCCTTAACGGTATAGGACCTAAGATCAATATCCAAATTGTCGTAAACCAGATCTGCTGTTTCTGGGAGTTTTTCAAAGTCTGTCACCCTTAATTCATAACCTCCAACCTCGGTGGGTTTCCATTTATTGAGGCTGCGGATAACATTAATATCCCCGATTACAAATGTTTTATCAACCTCCTCAACTCCCAGGTTATAGATCCCTACAATTTCAAACTTCCGCTTCCTTAAGGAAGTTTCAATGAAATACATCAGAAAATCATCGCCCACCTTTAAATTCAGGCGGTTAGCCGTATATTTTGAAATCAATATCTGCCTTTTGGATTCAACGCTATCCGTAAAATCTATTACCTTCCCTGCAACAAGAATATTATTAAAAAAATTCCAGTTATAGGTACTGTCTACACCCTTTAATACGACCCCTTCAACTTCCTCATTTGTATTAATAATGCCAGGCTTGGTTGCAAAGGGCTGGGCATAGTTTATTCCCGGCCGGGATGTAATCGTATTAAGTGACTGGGGCGGGATTGTAAAGGGTGTGTTTTCATAGGAGCTGTTCAAATCCAGCTTCACGATCTGGATATCCCCGGAAAACCCTCTCACCTTCTCACGGATCTCAGATTTAAAACCTTTGACAATAGCTACCGCAAGGATCATCACAGCAAGCCCCAGCATAATTCCAAGAATTGCAATCCTAACAATTAGTTTGGAAAAGGTGCGTTTGGAATTAAACGTTATTCGTTTTGCAATGAAGAGGGGAAGATTCAAGCTTGAAATGGTTTTTTTGTACCTTTAGCAAAGATGCAATTTTTTTTAAATTCGTTTCCGACTCTTTAGTGTCTGAGGATTATTACATTACCTGTTTCTGGCCAATTATTAATTTTAAAAGAATGTCACGTTTAACCTATCTCATACTTACTGCTTTATTCTTTTCGATTTCTGCTAGCTACGGTCAGCGGATACAGACAGGGACCAGAACGGTTCCCGATCCTCGAAATGTTGATGTTAGTAAATTAAACCGCCCGCGCGGGAAAGTCCTGACCGGAGCGGATCAAACTGCCCTGTATCTCCCTTATCTGAAAGGAAAAAGGATTGGAATGATTGTAAATCCTACGTCTATCATCGGAAATACAACCAGTGTTGACAGTCTGAAAGCCCTGGGTGTTAATATTGTTAAGATCTTCGGCCCTGAGCACGGTTTCCGCGGAGATGCAAGCGCAGGAATAAAAGTTGACGATTCCTTTGACGCTAAAACAGGTATCCCGGCTATCTCCCTGTATGGCAAACACCATAAGCCGAGTAAAGAGGATATGGCTGATGTTGATCTTATGATCTTTGATATTCAGGATGTGGGCGTTAGATTCTATACCTATATCAACACCCTTCAGTATGTCATGGAAGCCTGTGCGGAGAATAATAAGGAACTCCTGATTTTGGATCGTCCCAATCCCAATGGATTTTATGTGGACGGCCCTATACTCGACCCGAAATTAAAATCAGGAATAGGTATCAATCCCTTACCAATAGTTCATGGATTAACTGTTGCTGAGTACGCCCAAATGCTTAATGGAGAGGGCTGGCTGGCTAATCAGGTCCAGTGCAAAATAAAAGTAATCAAGGTTGCAAACTATATACATTCAACACCTTATATACTACCCGTAAAACCATCCCCTAACCTGAATACCCAGCAATCTGTTCTATTGTATCCATCCCTCTGCCTGTTTGAAGGAACGATCATTAGTCAGGGCCGCGGAACTCTGTACCCCTTTACCATTCTGGGAAATCCTGATCTGAAAGGAAAATATAAATTCAGCTTTACCCCCAAAAGTATTAAGGGCATGAGTGAAACACCTTTGCATCAGGATAAGGTCTGCTATGGTATTGATCTTCGTCAGTATAATACCAACAAGATCCGGAATACCGGGAAGATCAACCTGAGCTGGCTTATAGAATTATATAAAGCATACCCCTATAAAGAGAAATTTTTCGATTTCAAACAAAGTAATCAAATGGGAAATTTCGATAAACTTGCAGGCACTGCAACCCTTAGGGAACAGATCATCGCCGGAAAATCTGAAGAGGAGATCCGCCAGAGCTGGGAACCCGGACTTTCGCAATACAAAATAATGCGCAAAAAGTATCTGCTCTATCAGTAGAACCTGTATAACCCACAACCCGTAACCCGTAACCCGTAACAGGCAACAGGCAACCCATAACCCACAACCCCTAAAATGAAAATAGTCTTCATGGGCACTCCGGATTTCGCAGTGGCTTCCTTAAAAGCCCTGCTCGATGCGGGATTTGAAATTGCAGGGGTTATCACGGCCCCGGATAAACCCGCCGGCCGGGGACAAAAGATCAATGAATCTGCGGTGAAAAAGTACGCGTCTGAAAAGGGTCTGAAGATTCTACAGCCTGTAAAATTAAAGGATCCGGATTTTTTAAATGAGCTCAGAGCGCTTGGGGCCGACCTTCAGGTGGTAGTGGCGTTCCGCATGTTACCCGAACAGGTATGGAATATGCCTCCCAGGGGAACCATAAATTTACATGCCTCACTCCTTCCTCAATACCGGGGTGCCGCACCGATCAACTGGGCTATTATCAATGGTGAAAAAGAAAGCGGTGTTAGCACATTTTTTTTACAGCAGGAAATAGACACCGGTGACATCCTGTTTTCTGAAAAGGTACCTATCGGGGATCAGGAGACTGCCGGCGACCTTCATGATAAACTAATGAATACAGGAGCAGCGCTGCTCGTTAAAACGGTAAAAGCCGTAGAAACCGGGGATTATAAGGAAGAAGCACAGCAGACCCTGATCAATGAAAAAGGAGATACGGAATTAAAAAAAGCTCCCAAAATTTTCAAGGAGAATTGTCTTATTGACTGGAACCAGCCGGTGCAGCAGGTCTTTAATCTTATCCGGGGCTTAAGCCCATATCCTACTGCATTCTGTCATTTAAATGAAAAAACACTTAAGATCTTCGATGCTGAGATCCATGAACAGGAACCAGGGATACAGCCCGGCGCGTTTTTAACGGACAATAAAAAATTTCTACGCTTCGCCTGCAGGGATGGTTTTATATCCGTTAAGGATGTACAGCTGGAAGGCAAAAAAAGAATGAACATCGAGGAATTTTTAAGAGGGACAAAACTATAGCAGATTCAGCTTTTCTTTCAGGAACCTGGAAACCTCGTTAAAATACCTTTTATTATTATAGCCCATTACCCATTGAATTCCTCTTGCGGCATTGGTCAGGAACACTTCATCCGCTTCATTCAGGATATCGGGATTTATCTGTGCCTCAACAAGTTCAATACCGTTTTCTTTTGCAAGACGCATTACCACCTGCCTCATTACTCCGGCGATACAGCCCTCGTTCAGCGCGGGAGTGTAAAGCTTCCTGTCATATACAACAAATACATTGCTGCTCATTGATTCGCACAGGAAACCATTCTGATTTAAAATCAGGACCTCATCCAGTGCATTCTGATTTTTAAATATTCCAGCAAGTACGTAGATCAGCGAATTGCAGGTCTTTGAATTTGAAAGCATATTAATGGGCTTGGTGAGTTCATCATACACATCAATGATCAGCCCTTTATCATTTATCGAATAGGTAGTTTCTTCTAATTTATGTACTTCAAGTGCATATCCCATTTTGTTGCTTAAAGGACTGTAAAGACCTTCAGAATCACGAAAGACGGTTAGTCTGATCCTGGCATCCGGACCGGTTTTATTTCTCCGCACCAGCTCCTCGACCTTCTGACGGATGAACCAGGAATCGAGATGTGACCAGGAATCGAATTTTAACAATTTCATTCCTTTACGGATACGCTCGGTATGCAGTTCAGCAAACTTTATTTCCCCTTTCATCCATCGCATGGATTCGAAAAGACCGTCGCCATATCTGAAGCCACGGTTACTGACTGTAAGTATCTGCTGTTCTGCCGGGACAATGGCTCCATTGAAATTGATGAACTGTCTGCTCATTCCTTGATATAGTTACGCCATTTTTCAAGAACGGAGGTGAAATCGGCAGGAAGTTCCGTTTCAAAGTGAATGAATTTACGTGTCGTTGGATGGATAAAGCCAAGAGACAGGGCATGTAATGCCTGGCGGGGAATGATATCAAAGCAGTTCTCTACAAATTGCCTGTATTTATTAAATACAGTCCCTTTGAGTATGCGATCACCTCCATAAGTACTGTCATTAAACAATGGATGACCAATATGCTTCATATGTGCACGTATCTGGTGGGTTCTTCCCGTTTCCAGCTGGCATTCAATCAGAGTCACATAATTAAATCGCTCAACTACCTTATAATGTGTTACCGACCATTTCCCTTTACTTTCATCATCATAAACAGCCATAACCTTCCTGTCTTTCGCGCTCCTGCCTATGTATCCGGTTACGGTTCCATCTTCTGCGATATCCCCCCATACCAGGGCCAGATATTTACGGGTTATCGTATGATCAAAAAATTGCTTGGCCAGAAAAGTTATCGCCCATTCATTTTTACTTACCAGCAGAAGACCTGATGTATCCTTATCAATCCGGTGAACCAAACCTGGTCTGCCTTCATTACCGGGCAGCTGAGGCAATTGCTGAACATGAAAAACCAGGGCATTAACCAGTGTCCCTGTATAATTATTAAAGCCCGGGTGGACAACCATACCTGCTGCCTTGTTAATGAGGATCACATCCTCATCTTCGTAAACAATATCAATTGGAATATCTTCCGGGTAGACTTCAGTATCACGCGGCGGATGCGGAAGGACCATGGATATAACATCAAGCGGCTTTACCTTATAGCTCGCTTTAACAACCTTATCATTAACCAGAACGTTTCCTGCTTCGATGGCATTCTGTATGCGGTTCCTCGAGGTATTCTCAGTGCGAATGATCAGAAATTTGTCAAGGCGTAACAAGCTTTGACCCTTGTCAACTACGATTCGCAGGTGTTCATAAAGATCCTGTTCATCAAATTCCTGTTCATCGTTTTCTTCAGTCATGTTACAAAATTAAACTTTGATCGCATTAAATGCGTATAAACAAATTTGAAAAATCCATTAAAACAGTTCATTTTTACAGGGCGTATTGAAAAACTCTAAATTAGCCCATAAAACCATCATCAATGATAAGATTCCATTTTTCCCGCATTAGCTTATTTTGTTTAATTCTGACTTCTGCAATTCCAGCGTTTTCCCAAAGCGATGTTTCAGCCTTAATAAAATCAGGTCCGGCAGATGCTACCCTGTTAACCCAGGCATATTTAAAACCTCTTTTCAAGGGCTTAGGTGTGGGCCTGAATTCCGGATGGAATAATTCTGCCAATTCAAAGAGTTTGCTTCGCTTTGACCTGCGGATGGGGGTAACGGCAGCCGTTGTTCCTCAGAAAGATGAAATATTTGACGTCACCAAGATAGGTTTATCGAATAATGTCAGACCCACTAATCCTTCAATTGTGCAGACTTCTACCGTATCGGGCGGAACCAGCAATACTCAGCTTACCGTTTATGATTCGAGTAACAGGCCGCTTGAAACCTTTACCCTTCCGAAGGGAACAGGTATCAACCTAATTCCTGCCCCTCAGTTACAGGGAACGATCGGCCTGTCGACCGGCATAGATTTCACCTTAAGAGCCATGCCCAAAATAAGCCTTGGTAAGGACCTTGGATCAATTGGCATGTTTGGCGGCGGAGTTAAATTAGAGGTTCTTCCACTGCTGTCAGGAACCATTGATAAATTATTTCCAATCGATGTGGCTGTAGCGGTTGGTTACACGCAATTTACTTATAATCTGCCCCTGGATGTTCCTGCACCCAGCGGAGCACAGCCGGGTTCGGCAGGACAAAGTCAGGATTTTTCTAATCAAAGGATTGATGCTAAATTTTCCGGACTTAATACAGAAGTTATAGTTTCTAAAAAATTCTTAATATTCACGCCGTTTTTCAGCATGGGATTTAATAATGCAAAAACCGATGCTTCATTAAAGGGGAATTATCCGGTGATAACCGGGGTTAACCTAATCGGACAAAGAACTTATTCAGTATTTACAGACCCTGTAAATATCAATCAGACGGATATCAGCGGATTCAGGACTAATCTGGGTTTCCAGTTAAACCTGGCATTCTTCAGACTTTATGGTTCCTATAGTATGGCCGAATACAATTCGTTTAATGGTGGAATCGGATTCGGATTAGGGAAATAAGAATTAATCATTTTTTTGAAACGATCCATTGCAGATTTAATAAGCAGTTGAATCATTCGAACCTTGATCAATGATAGACCTGCAGATCCATAGCCCTATAGAACAAATTCATGCACCTCTTTTTGATGAAAAAAAGGTTCAGGTATTCGTTAAAAGGGATGATATGATCCACCCCTTCATTTCGGGCAATAAATGGCGCAAACTAAAATATATTCTTCCTGAAGCAGAAAGATTAAACAAAAGGCATCTTGTTACTTTTGGTGGGGCATATTCAAACCATCTTTTAGCGACAGCCTGCGCAGCTGCAAAATTCGGTTTCACATGCACGGGAATTGTTCGCGGAGAGGAGGTCCATAATGAACAGCTTATGCTTTGTCAGTTATTCGGCATGAAGATCCGGTTTACAGACCGGAGCTCCTACCGGGATAAACGGGCTTTATTTCAAATGCATTTCGAAAATGATCCGGAGGCATATTTCATTGATGAAGGAGGTGCCGGCGACCTTGCCGTCAGGGGATGTTCGGAATTAGCTGCTGAGCTAAATGAAAGTTTTGATCATATTTTCTGTGCGGCAGGGACCGGCACAACGGGAACCGGGATAATATCCGGTGTTCAGAACCTGGAGCTGCCCGCAAAAGTACACCTGGTTCCCGTTCTGAAAGACAGTGATTTTCTGAGAACAGAAATTAACAGGTACGTACAACCGGATTCTTATGAATTTCATACGGATTATCATTTCGGAGGTTATGCCAAAACAACTGAAGCACTTCTGAACTTTATAAAAAAATTCACATCATCAACCGGGATCCTTATCGACCCGGTTTATACAGGAAAGATGTTCTATGCCCTCTTCGACCTCATTGCCCAAAACCACTTTACCCCGGGCAGCCGCATCCTTGCCGTACACACCGGAGGCTTAACCGGAATACTTGGAATGTCAGAAAAATTTAAATTCTAAGGGAATTTTAAGCAGAATTTTTTGCCAGCGAATAAAAAAATCATCCAATCAAATCAGGATTAAATAGGCTTTTTCTTAAAAAAACAGGTTTAAACAGTTTAAACCTGTTTTCAGTCAAAAAATTAAGAAAGTGGCTAAATTTGCTCGGTTGAGGCCTTTTTTTTATTTTTGAGTATAAATCGGAGAACATGTATAAACTATCAGTATCACCAGACAGGGTAAAGGAAATGCTTAGCAAACACATCCTGGCGGATGGTTATGACCTGACATTCGATATGGAAAAAAGCAATGGTGTTCATATTTATGATTCCAGACATGACCGCACCTTATTAGACTTTTTTACCTGCTTTGCTTCAGTTCCTCTTGGCTATAATCATCCCAAAATGATTAATGACGAGGAATTTAAGAAGAACCTGATGCTTGCCGCACTGACCAACCCTTCGAATTCT
The DNA here is from genome assembly GCA_036676435.1 of Pedobacter sp. Taxonomy (GTDB): domain Bacteria; phylum Bacteroidota; class Bacteroidia; order Sphingobacteriales; family Sphingobacteriaceae; genus Daejeonella. The sequence goes on from JAKFCV010000020.1 coordinate 334,522, forward strand.
GATATTTATACTACACAGTACGCACAATTTGTTGAAACTTTCTCGAGGGTGGGCATACCCTCCTATCTGCCGCATGCATTTTTTATTGCAGGTGGTTCCCTCGCGATTGAAAATGCCTTAAAGGTGGCAATGGACTGGAAAGTTCAGAAAAATTTTCAAAAGGGATATACCAGGGAGAAAGGAATGAAGGTCATTCACTTTGAAAAGGCATTCCACGGACGCTCCGGTTACACCCTCAGCCTGACCAATACACTGGCCGATAAAACCAAGTGGTTCGCGAAATTTGACTGGCCAAGAGTGAGTACTCCAAGCATACAATTCCCCTTTACCGATGAAGGTTATGAGGATCTTAAAAGACGCGAAAATCTTTCAATAGCACAGATCAGACAAGCTTTTATTGATAATAAGGATGATATCTGCGCGATTATCATTGAGCCTATCCAGTCTGAAGGCGGTGATAACCATTTCCGACAGGAATTCCTCGAACAATTACGTATGCTGGCCGATGAAAATGAATGTTTCCTGATTTATGATGAAATACAAACCGGTGTTGGCTTATCTGGTAAATTCTGGGCTCATGAGCATTTTGGAGAAAAAGCGCGTCCAGATATTGTGGCTTTTGGTAAAAAAATGCAGGTATGCGGTATACTTGTAGGCAATAAAGTAGACCAGATCGAAACAAACGTATTTAAAGTTCCTTCACGGATTAACTCAACCTGGGGCGGCAACCTGGTGGATATGGTCAGGTCATCGAAAATACTGGAAATAATTGAAGAAGATAACCTGGTGAACAATGCTGCCCTTATGGGCGAATATTTACAGAAAAGCCTGCAGAAAATATCCGAAAAGAACGGACAGGTTACCAATGTCAGGGGAAGGGGATTAATCACCGCCTTTGACTTGCCCGACAAAGAAAAAAGGGATAAGTTTATTTCTAAAGGAATGGAAGAAAAGGTAATGTTCCTGGGCTGCGGCGACCGGACCATCCGCTTCAGACCGGCCCTCATTATGGAACAACAACATATTGACCAGGGAATGGAAATTATGGAAAAAATTCTTCCTTTATAAGGGTTTTAAGAATGTTCTGATGTCTTATTTAAGATCCAGCAGGCTTTCTATTCCGAGAAGTTTCCGGCTTGTAAAACCTTCGGCATGAACTGCTCCGATGGCCTTGCCTAATTCACGTGAACGGCTTTCGATGACTTTCAGAAAATCCGGTGATGAAATATAGGTTTGCAGTTCATCATTATTGGGATTGAAGAACTGGGTTTTAAATGCATGTATGCATTCCATTTTTTTCTCCCAAAAATCGGTCACATCCACGAGTATATCAGGTTCGATATACCTGTCCTGAATATACTGAAGAATTAACCGGGGTCTGAATGGCTTTTGCTCCTTACCGTTTAATTCCGTCCCGATTTTAACAAGGCCTGATAAAAAAGCTGCATCATTAACAAGGTCACCTGCTCTGCCGTGATCGGGATGACGGTCATGAAGTGCATTGCTTAGAATAATTTCTGGCTGGTACTTTCTGATGGCCCGGATGATCTTTAGCTGATGTTCTTCATCATTCCTGAAAAAACCGTCACTCATTTCCAGATTTTCCCGTACATGCAGGCCCAGGATCCGGGTTGAAGCGGCAGATTCCTGATCTCTTGTTTCCGCTGTGCCCCGGGTGCCTAATTCACCGCGCGTCAGATCCACAATACCCACCTTTTTACCTGCTGCAATATGTTTAAGGATCGTACCTGAACACCCCAGCTCAGCATCATCAGGATGCACCGCAAATACGAGTATATCTAATTTCATAAAGGTTTTGTATTCAATAATTTATTAATGCTTTTTTTTATTCTGGAGGAGTTGGGTTTGGTGAAGGGGTAAAAGAAATCAACAACCTCCCCTTTCTGATTGATCAAATACTTGTGAAAATTCCACCTTGGAGAAGCCCCAACATGTCCATTCAATTTTTTATCAATCAAAAATTTATAAAGCGGATGTGCGTAAGGCCCCCTAACTCTTATCTTGTCAAAAAGGGGAAAGCTTACATCAAAGTTCTTTTGACAGAAATTACGGATGTCATCCCCTTCAAGAGGTTCCTGACCGCCAAAATCATTCGAAGGAAAGGCAAGGATCTCAAAATTCCTGTCAGAGAATTCATTTCTCAATGCTTCCATCTCCCTGAGCTGAGATGTAAAACCGCATTCGGAGGCAATATTTACTATTAAAAGCACCTTTTCTTTAAAGTCCAGTAAATCCCTTGTCACTCCGTCAATATCCTTAACAGAGAATTGGTAGACTGACTTATCAATCATAAATAATTATACATGTAATAACCGGATGATTGGATGATAGTTTCAATATCCCTGTCCTCTTGCGGATCATATTGATTTTTGAGGTTATTACCGAAAATCCGTGCCACAGATTGGTAAAAGAAAGCAGTTATCCCACCCTTCATATCCTTCAAAAGATCATAACTGCTGGTTCCTGTTTCCCTGTCAATAAGTTTAATAAGTATTCCGCCTTGCGTTATAGTTAAATTTTTAATTTCCTTATTAAACATATTCTTAATCTCACTTTCAAAAGCTTTGATAAGCATTTTCTTTTCTTTACGGTTATGAGCTATGGCCAGTTCACTTTGAAGCTGGGCATATCTTTTTCTGGCGAATAAGGCATAAGGAAGCACCTTAAGTACGTTATATCTTAAACGGTTAAACCTGGCTCTTTCTTCAGGAGTTTTAAATATCCTGGTATCAATAACGAACACTTCGGGCATAGTTACCCAGGGGATGAGTTCATTGTCGACATTTGTAATGGCAACTTTAATGGTATCGTTTTTGCCTTTTATAGTCGGGTCGTTCCTATATTGACCTGAAGCCATATTTGACATCAAAACCACACAAACAATTACCGATAGGGTGAAAAATTTCATAAATTTATATGCTGCAATTTACAGCTAAATAATTATATATATTAATACCAAATGTTACAGAATGTAACCCGGCAAGTAAGCTAACGCTTAAACAAATTAGCTATTGCAACAGAGAATGAAAGAACTTGTGATCGATTTAGAAGCGGAAAAGAAGGAAATACTTAAAAGATACCGTGCCTTGCTGCGAGCTTGCCGCTCAACTATGCAAAAAGGTGACAAAAGGATGATACGGATGGCCTTTAATATGGCCCTTGAAAGTCATCAGAATATGCGGCGCAAATCCGGCGAGCCCTATATTTATCATCCCATAGCTGTAGCCCAGATTGCAGCTGAAGAGATTGGACTGGGTACAACCTCTATTGTTTGCGCCCTTCTTCATGATGTGGTAGAGGATACCGATATAACGCTGGAAGATATTGAACGGGAATTTGGAAAGAAAGTAGCCAAGATCATCGACGGACTGACCAAAATATCCGGCGTATTTGATTATAACAGTTCCCTTCAGGCTGAAAATTTCAGAAAGATGCTGCTTACTCTTGCCGATGATGTAAGAGTAATTCTTATTAAGCTTGCTGACCGTCTGCATAATATGCGTACGATGGATTTTATGCCCCGTGACAAACAGCTTAAAATCTCTTCAGAAACTGTCTATCTCTATGCTCCTCTTGCACACAGGCTCGGCCTTTATATGCTGAAGTCGGAGCTCGAGGACCTTTCCATGAAATACATGGAGCCCGTAACCTATAAATTTATTGCGCAGCAGCTGAATGAAAAAAAGACTGAACGGGAAAACTTCATAAAAGATTTTATTGCCCCGATTAAAGAGATCCTGAATGAACAGGGTCTGGAGGCAGACCTGTACGGACGGCCTAAATCAATCCACTCCATATGGAGCAAAATGAGGAAGAAAAACATTCCTTTTGATGAGGTTTACGATCTGTTCGCTGTCCGGATCATTCTGAACAGTAAACCTGACAATGAAAAATCGGATTGCTGGAAGGCCTATTCGATTGTAACCGATCTGTACAGGCCTAACCCTGACCGGCTGAGAGACTGGATCTCTTCGCCCAGGGCAAATGGTTACGAATCATTGCATACCACTGTTATGGGCCCAAGGGGTCAGTGGGTTGAAGTTCAGATCCGTACCAAACGGATGAATGAAATTGCGGAGAAGGGATTTGCTGCCCATTGGAAATATAAAGAACCCACAGCAGACAGCGGACTTGACCAATGGATCCATAAGGTAAGGGAAATGCTGAGTAATCCAGAAGCAAATGCCATGGATTTCCTGGATGATTTCAAAATGAACCTGTTCTCTGATGAGATCTTCATTTTTACGCCTAAAGGAGCATTGATTCAGCTCCCTATTAATGCCACAGCCCTTGATTTCGCCTTTGAGATCCATACCGATATAGGTGCCGGTTGTATTGGTGCAAAGGTTAATCATAAATTAGTCCCTCTTTCCTATAAGCTTCAAAATGGCGATCAGGTAGAGATCATCACATCCAGCAAACAATCTCCGAAGGAAGACTGGTTAAGCTTTGTTGTTACCGCTAAAGCTAAATCAAAGATTAAATCTTCATTAAAAGAAGAAAAAAGAAAGATTGCAGAACAAGGCAAGGAAATCCTTGAGCGCAAGCTTAAATCACTGAAAATCACTTATAATACCGATAATCTTTATAAACTAACCTATTACTTTAAGCTGCCTTCAACTCTCGACCTCTTCTTTAATGTGGCCGAAGGGATAATCGATATAAAGCAATTGAAGGAATTCGCTGCATCCGAGAGAGTCGTCGAAAACCGGCCGGAGAAACCCGGACCGATAATGACGGATCAATTGATCAAGAAAGTTAAAGGCAATGACAATGATACCCTGTTAATTGGAGAGGACCTTCAAAAAATTGACTATAAGCTTTCTGCCTGCTGTAATCCAATTCCGGGCGATGACGTATTTGGTTTCGTAACAGTTGGGGATGGAATAAAGATCCACCGTACAAACTGTCCGAACGCAGCCAAGCTCATGTCGAATTACGGATACCGTATAGTTAAAGCGAGATGGAATTCACAGAAAGAGCTGGCTTTTCTGACAGGACTGAAGATCACCGGGATCGATGATGTGGGCTTAATAAATAACATTACAACGGTAATTTCAAGCGACTTTAAAGTGAATATGCGATCCATTACAGTCGATACAGATGAAGGAATATTTGAAGGCTCTATCATGGTATATGTAAATAATACCCGGCACCTGGATGATCTTATTGCAAAATTAAAAGAAGTTGTTGGGGTAACTTCCGTTACCCGATTCGATTCCCAATCTGAGGATATGGTCAAAGCTTCCTGAATTAAATACTGAAAATTCTTATTTTTTGGATAAATTTGGGGGATATTTAATCACACTATGCCCGGAAAAGATACAATTGCACTGGTAATTAAAATTTTTGAAGCCTATCTCGAAAATAAAAGCCTGCGAAAAACCCCGGAACGCTACGCAATTCTGGAAGAAATATATTCTCGTAACGATCATTTTGATGTGGAATCCCTTTATATCCACATGAAGAACAAAAAATACCGTGTAAGCAGGGCAACGGTATACAACACCCTTGAGCTTCTGGTTTCCTGTGACCTGGTTACCAAACATCAGTTTGGCAAGAACATGGCTCAATTTGAAAAATCATATGGCTATAAACAGCATGATCATATAATCTGCATTGACTGCGGCAAAGTGGTTGAATTCTGCGATCCAAGGATCCAACAGATCCAGAGTATGATGGGAGAACTCCTTAAGTTTGAAATAAAACACCATTCCTTAAATTTATATGGCAATTGCGGCCGTTTAAAAGAAGGATACTGTGAATCATTTGCTAATAAAAATTAATATTACTCATACCATACTCCCCTATTTTTATCATGACTGTTGACGTACTGTTAGGCCTCCAATGGGGCGACGAAGGAAAAGGAAAAATTGTTGATGTTTTAAGTCCGGAATACGACTTGATCGCACGTTTTCAGGGCGGTCCGAATGCCGGCCATACACTTGAATTTGACAATCAGAAATATGTTCTGAATACCATCCCTTCGGGTATCTTTAACGATAAGGCAATGAATCTTATCGGGAATGGCGTTGTAATAGATCCTATCATCTTAAAAAGAGAGCTGGATAATCTTAAAAAGAACGGATTTGATCCGGTAGCAAAAAACAAACTGGTTATCGCCCGTAAAGCACATTTAATCCTTCCCACCCATCAGCTGCTGGATGCAGCATCTGAAACAAAAATGGGCATCGATAAGATCGGTTCAACTTTGAAAGGCATCGGTCCAACCTATATGGATAAAACCGGCAGGAACGGCCTGCGTGTTGGAGATACCATGCTGGTAGATTTCAGGGAACGATATGACCGTCTGGTAAATAAACACCGGTCGATCTTATCTCATTATGGCGAGATCCCCGACTATACTGAAAAAGAAGCCGCCTTCTTTGAAGCTGTTGAACTGCTGAAAACGATCACGCAGGTTGATAGCGAACATTACGTTAACCAATATCTTCATGATGGCAGGAAAGTATTGGCAGAAGGCGCACAGGGCACCATGCTGGATATTGATTTTGGCTCTTATCCTTTCGTGACCTCCTCAAATACTACCACTGCCGGAGCCTGTACCGGCCTCGGCGTTGCTCCCAAAAGTATAGGCAGTGTGATCGGAATTTTCAAAGCATACTGTACCCGTGTTGGAAGCGGGCCATTCCCTACTGAATTAGAAGATGAAACCGGAGAAGAACTGCGCCGCATCGGTCATGAATTCGGAGCTACAACCGGACGTCCCCGCCGCTGCGGATGGATTGACCTGCCGGCCCTGAAATATGCCATTATGCTTAACGGGGTAACCGAACTGGTTATGACCAAAGCCGATGTCCTGAGTGGTTTTGAAACAATTTATGCTTGTACGCATTATAAATACAATGGTGAAACCATAGATTATATGCCGTATGACATTCATGCCGTAAAGCCTGAACCTGTTTACGAAGCTATTTCAGGCTGGAAAGAGGATCTGACGGGTATCCGCGCGATTGATGAGATCCCGGCAAAACTTAGCGATTATATCACCTATTTGGAAAAACATCTCGGTGTTCCGGTTAAGTACCTGTCTGTAGGACCGGATCGTGTTCAGACCCTTACACTCTGCTAAATAAAGCCGGAATTTATTTCCGGGATTTATTATAAAGGTATATGGTAAAAGTTTTCAATACCGAAGATCCGGCTACCTTAAAAACCAGGGCATTATACTGGGCCAACACATTTGATATGGCCTGTTATTTTGATTCCAACAGTTATTCAGATCCTTATTCAGCCTTTGACGTGCTTATTGCCGCCGGTTCTTCAGCGGTACTGCACAGCACCTCAGGAAGCTTCAAGGAGCTCGAAAAATTTTTGCAGGGTCAGGAAGGTTATATTCCCGGGTATTTTGGATATGATTTGAAAAATGAAATTGAGGATCTGAAATCCCAGAATCCGGACCATCTTCATTTTCCTGACCTTCATTTTTTCATACCCCGGCACACCATCCTGATAAGTGGTTCTGAGGTATTTATATACAGTACCGAAGCTCAGGATATCTGGAATACACTAAATGATTTAAACATCCCTTCCTTTGAATCACATCCTGTCAAAACAGAAATTAAAAGCCGTTTTAGCCGTGATGAATACATAGAAAGTGTTAAACACCTGCAGAAGCATATCAGCCGTGGAGATATTTACGAGGTGAATTTTTGTCAGGAATTTTACGCAGACAATGTAAATATTGACCCCCTTGAGGTATTCAATGAATTGAACCGGGTCTCTCCCACCCCTTTTGCCAATTTCTTCCGGATAAACCATAACTATATCATTTCTGCAACTCCCGAACGTTTTTTAAGCAGGCGGGGAAGTAAATTAATCAGCCAGCCAATTAAAGGCACATCGCCCAGAGGGAGCAATTCCATAGAGGACGAAGACCGCAGGAACAGCCTGGCCAATGATGAAAAGGAACTGGCGGAAAATGTGATGATCGTAGACCTGGTAAGGAATGATCTTACAAAAAGTGCTAAACCAGGTACCGTAAAAGTTGAGGAACTCTTTGGTGTTTACAGTTTCAAACAGGTACATCAAATGATTTCCACAGTGGTTTGTGAGGCAGATGAAGGATTGTCAAATGCAGAGATCATAGCCAATACTTTTCCCATGGGATCTATGACCGGAGCGCCAAAGATCAACGCTATGCGGCTTGCAGAGCAGTTTGAACGAAGCCGCAGAGGTGTCTACTCAGGGGCTGCCGGATATTTTGCACCGGGCGGAGATTTTGATTTTAATGTGATAATCCGTACGATCCTTTACAATTCAGAAGCAAAGTATCTGTCTTTTCATGTAGGAAGTGCGATAACACTGGATTCCGATCCCGGGAAGGAATACGATGAATGTGTTCTGAAAGGGAAGGCTATTCTGGAGGTTTTAGAACAAAAAAAATCCCGGAAGATCCGGGATTAATTTGAGTATTTATTTGGTTCTTGCACCTGTATAGAACTGACGCGCTTCAGGCAATAATTTTCTGATTGCATCGATCCTTGTCGCATCACTCGGGTGGGAACTTAAAAATTCGGGAGGAGTTCCATTACCCTCTTTGGCAACAGCCATACGTTCCCAGAATGCAACTGCATTGTCAGGATTGTATCCGGCCATGGCCATAAAGATCAAACCAAGACGATCTGCTTCACTTTCCTGGTTTCTTGAATACTTCAATAAGGCCAGTTGTCCGCCCAATCCATATAATTGACCAACCACCTGCTGTGTTCCCTGGGATCTTCCGCCTACGGCCGCTCCAACGATACCGCCTCCAGCTTGCGCCAGGGTCATCTGAGAATATCTTTCAGCAGCATGCTGAGCGATGGCATGTGCGATCTCATGACCCATAACAGTAGCGAGTCCGGCATCATTACGGGTTACAGGAAGGATTCCGGAATAAACAGCAACTTTACCGCCCGGCATACACCATGCATTTATATCCTTGCTTTCGATCAGATTGAATTCGTATTGGTAATTGTATTTATCACCGTAGCCATTTGACTGCATGTAGCGGTTTATGGCACTGGCAAGTTTATTACCAACGCTTTTTACACTCTGAGCACTTGCACCGCTGCGTATAACTTTGGTGGAAGGGTCTGATAAAAATTGCCTATAGGCATCATTTGCCTGTTGCTGAAGTGCAGCATCGTCTACAAGACTTAACTGACTACGGCCGGTAAGGGGTACCTGAGAACAGGAAAATAGCACTGTGCTAATAGCAATTGCGCTATATAATTTTAATCTTTTCATAATTCTGTTTTAAATAAGCTAGTTAACTTCTTTTTTTTTTAAACAGATTTACTTTGGATTCTTTACCCTTTAAGAGTCGTTCGATATTTTTTTGATGTGTAACCAGGATCAAAACGCAAATACACATACCATAGAGAACAACGGAGCGTATTGGTGATTGAAATATAAATATAATACTCAGCGGAAATGAAAATCCGGCGGCTATTGAACTTAGAGATACATACTTAGTCAACATCAAAACAATAATAAAGGTAAGAACACAAAGCATTGCTGCCTGCGATTGTACTGCTAATATCATTCCAAATAATGTTGCTATGCCTTTTCCACCTCTAAAGCCGGCGAAAACAGGGAATAAATGGCCCATTACCGCACTAATTCCAAGAGCCAGCTGGTAATTGACAAACTGTACAGAATTCTGGGGCCCGGTAACCGAAAGACCAATCAGGTAGGCCAGGTTAGTGGCTGTATATCCTTTAAGAATATCAAGGATCATCACTGCCAGGCCCGCCTTTTTGCCTAATACCCTGAATGTATTGGTTGCACCTGCATTACCGCTTCCGTACTCGCGTACATCGATCCCATAAAAGGCTTGTCCAATCCAAACAGCTGTGGGAATCGAACCAAAAAGATATGCTAAAAGTAAAGCTGAGACCGAGTATATAGATATCATTCCGGTACAATATTACTAATTCAATCAGGTGTATGGCTTAAGAAATATATATTTATTACTCTTTATCAGCTTTTAAACTCATATCTAGGCTTTTAACTGAATGGGTAAGGGCTCCCATAGAGACGAAATCAACACCACAACGGGCATATTCGAGTACGTTCTGTTCTGTTATTCCCCCGGAAGCTTCAGTTATAAACCTTCCATTGATCAGTGCAACAGCTTCTTTCAATTTATCGAAGGTGAAATTGTCAAGCAGTATACGGTCGACCGCTTCTCCGCTAAGAACCTCCTTCACTTCATCCAGGTTTCGCACCTCGATCTCTATCGGAATATTCAAATTTTTTGAATTCAGATAAGCCCTGGCAGCACTGATGGCTTTAGCCGTACCTCCGGCATAATCAACGTGATTATCCTTAATAAGGATCATATCATATAAGCCAAATCTATGGTTTACTCCACCCCCTATTTTTACTGCCAGCTTTTCCAGGTAACGTAATCCGGGTGTTGTTTTGCGGGTATCCAGAACTTTTGTGCCTGTGCCTGTGAGTAAATTAACAATATGGGCGGTCTTTGTAGCAATGCCGCTCATTCGCTGCATAGTATTTAGAACCAGCCGCTCGGCCTTGAGAATGGAGTGTACACTGCCCCTTACATAAAAAGCGATATCACCATATTTAACAGGCATTCCCTCACTTATAAGAACTTCAACAGCCAGTTCCTCATCAACGGCTTTAAATATTTCCAGGGCTACGGAAACACCAGCTAAAATGCCCGCTTCCTTAATTAATAATTTCGCTTTCCCTTTTTGACCTGCAGGGATTGTTGAAAGGGAAGTATGATCACCGTCACCCACATCCTCGGCCAGAGCCTGCCTGATAAAAGGCTCCAGAATGGCTTTATCTAAATTCATTTTAATTGGTTGAATTCAAAAATAGAAATACTTCTGAAAAATTTTTATTCTTTATCGTATTCTATTCTGATTTCTTTGATCAGAAACTTATCGCCGTTACTTAGCGAAATTGAAAAACGAAATTTATTCGTTACGGTAAGCACAGACAGCACAGCGTATAAATAATTGGGATTTGAATTGAGCCGGTGAAGTATTGAAACTGAGACAGGTTTGTTCTTGGAGAAGAAATTCCTTAAAATCAATTCTGCCTGTGGCTTGGAGTATTCATTTTCATCCTCCAGTATGCTCATATCAATAATTGAAGAAAAATAGCCGGAAAGGTCTCTTGTATTTGCTGCTTTTACAAATCCTGATAAAGTATCAACCACGTCTTTCTGCTGTGATCTGGCATCAAAAAAAATAAAAATGAAAGAAATTACAGCAAGTAAAAGTTTTGTTCCCATGTCCTCGGCAATTTAAGCACTAAAATTATGCCATGCTTTCGAAAAATGTACATTATTTTAAACAGTGAGTGTATATTTGTAGTGTGAAAAATAAAAAAGCGATACTACTTATACTTGATGGATGGGGTTATGGTAAACATGATAAGTCTGACGCAGTAAGCGTAGCAGAAACCCCGTTTTTCGACCATTTAATAAATACCTGTCCGAATTCACAGCTTGAAGCTTCCGGAGAGGCTGTTGGTTTGCCTGCAGGGCAGATGGGAAACTCAGAGGTCGGGCACATGAACCTGGGCGCAGGGCGGGTGATCTACCAGGATCTGGGCAGAATAAACAAAGCGGTAAAAGATCATGAACTGGATAATCATCCTGTTCTGAAAAATGCATTTGATTATGCCCGCAACACTGGGAAAAATGTACATTTCATTGGACTGCTTTCTAACGGAGGGGTACATTCCCACATTAATCACCTTAAGGGTCTATGTGACGCTGCCAAGGCTAATGATGTAAAAAAGGTTTTCATTCATGCCTTTATGGACGGAAGGGACACAGACCCTAATTCCGGACTTCAGTTTATCATGGAATTGGAAGGTCATCTCCAGAATAGTGTCGGCACCCTGGCTTCCGCGATAGGAAGATATTATGCCATGGACAGGGATAACCGATGGGAAAGAATAAAGTTAGCTTATGACCTTCTGGTGCATGGGACTGGAAAAGCCACCAACGACATTTCTGAAAGTATTCAAAACTCGTATGACCAGGGAGTTACTGATGAATTTATAGATCCAATCGTTAAAACAGATAATGACGGACTGCCGGTAGGAAGAATAGAAGAAGGTGATGTTGTCATATGCTTCAACTTCCGGACAGATCGCGGAAGGGAGATTACCACGGCATTGACACAGAAGGCATTCCCTGAATATAACATGAAGCCACTCAGTCTTCATTATGTAACTATGACGAGTTATGATGAAACTTTTGAGAACGTACATGTTGTATTTCTTAAAGATGATCTGAGTAATACCCTTGGGGAAGTTCTGGAAAGAAATCACAAAAACCAGGTTCGAATTGCAGAAACCGAAAAATATCCGCACGTTACTTTTTTCTTTTCAGGAGGAAGGGAACGGGAATTCAATCAGGAAAAACGAATCCTTATTCAATCCCCTAAAGTGGCAACCTATGATCTGAAACCTGAAATGAGTGCCCAGGAAATCGCTGATGCGGTATGTAAGGAACTGCAAACGGGCTGGCCGGATTTTGTCTGCCTCAATTTTGCCAATCCGGATATGGTGGGTCATACAGGAGTTTTTAGTGCGGTAGTTAAAGCAGTTGAGACCGTTGACCGCTGCCTTAAACAAGTGGTTGACTGCGGCATGGCAAATGGATACTCCTTTATAATACTAGCAGATCATGGGAATGCGGATTTTATGATCAATCCTGATGGATCACCTAATACTGCGCATACCACCAACCTGGTTCCATGTATAATGATCGATAAGGATTTTCACCACATCGCCAATGGAAAACTTGCTGATGTTGCACCCAGTATATTAACCCTGATGAATATAGCTATCCCTGAAACAATGAGCGGAAAAATTCTTGTTTCATAATGACAGGAAAAGCCTTTATTCCACTTTTGTTAATGCTGGCATCCTGTGCTGAACCAATCGAAAAACCGGCAAGCCCATTTGAGGACATCAAAGGTTTTTTTGAAGCGGAAGTATCAAGACTGGCGGAGATAAAAAAGACGGTAAATAAAACAGTAAAACGAAACGAAGTTTCGGAAACTAAAAATAATGTTCCTGTTATCTGGAAGGATGAGCTGGCTCTATTTATCGAATCAGATATAAATAAGCCAGCCTGGCGTAACAGTTATAAGACTGTGAGAGACAGCAGCAACATATACTATTCGGCTACAGAAAAAGGGCTTCGCACGCGTTCAATCAGTATCAAAAAAAATCCAGCAGGACACATAATCCATGTGTCCATAATAAATGAAACAAAAAATTATCTGTATCAATCATCAGAAAGCCTTATCTATATTCCTGATTCCATTTATTTGATTAATAAAAATCAGGATGTACTCTTTTTAGGAAATAATAAGTACAGTATTACAGGCTTGCTAAAACAGAATTGATCCCAATAATAAATAATTTCCTGCGTTTATAAACATCTATGCGCAGCATTCTTTTCCTTTCCTTTTTAATTATCATATCCTGTTCGGCCACTGGTCCAAACCCGGGAAGCTCTGCCTCCCTATCAAAATTCCAGAAAGATTTTCTGAACAAGGTAAACCGGCTTCGTACATCAGGCTGCAAATGCGGAAACACTTATATGGTGCCTGTAAAACCGCTTACCTGGAATAAGATGCTGGAAACTGCTGCTTACGGGCATGCCCGTGATATGGAAAGGCGCAAATACTTTTCACATACCAGTCCCTCCGGCAAAACAATCAAAAACAGAATTGAGAACGCAGGATATACTTTTTCCGGAATGCGCAGTTACGCTGTGGGTGAAAATATAGCTTCAGGCCAGAAATCTATCGATGAGGTCATGAAAAGCTGGACCCGCAGTGAAAGTCACTGCAAAAATATTATGAACAGGAACTTTAAAGAGATGGGAGTTGCTGAAGTACGGCTTTTTTGGGTACAGGATTTCGGTATGCGGCTAGCAAACTAGCTTCAGGCCTCACCGGGCTGCTTAGATACTTTTTGAAAAACGAACAGATAGTAATAAAGAAGGACAGCTAGACCTGAAATAAAAAACACCATGGCATAAGGTCGTAAATTATCCATGAAAAAAAACTCTCCGATCATCCATATCGTGTTCGCCGTTATCCATAAGCATACGGCAATGTTATGATAAAGTTCAGAAAGGAGGCTTCGAAATTTATAGGTAATATAAAAAGCCAGAAAAAGAGTGGGAATGATCATTATAACACCTAAAATTCGCTGATCCATAACCCAGCAGGTATCTTTTAAAAGCCAGCAGGTGATGTGAAGATTTTCAAATTTCCGGATAGAACTGATCATATTACGTACAAATTTGACCCAATATCTTTAAATTTCCTTTAAATAAGAAAACCCGGCATCAACCGGGTTTTCTTATTATATCGGATATAATTAATTTACTTAAGATTTTGCATATAGCTTTTGGCGCTGGCTAACTGATTTACAATATCTCTTCTGTCGGGAGTTAGTGTCAATACTTTTTCAAAATCAGCTATACAGGATCTGAAGGCGCCGACAGCTTTATTCTTGTCGTAAAAATTAGGAATTTTCTGTCCCTTCAAAACTCCATAATCCCGGTAGGCTATTGCTCTGTTCTGATACAATTTCACATCATCTGCATTCAGTTCAATGGCTTTTGAAAAATCGCGTATTGATGAGAGAAGTAATTTTTCCCTCTCTGCATTTGCGATTCCCTTCGTTTCGGTTGCCATAATATTGCGGGCCTTGCCCCTGTAATAATATGCACTGTTCTCGGCCGGTTTGATAGAAATTACCCGGTTAAAGGTTTTCACCGCATCTTTGTAATTTGTTGCGTGATAATAAGAATATCCAAGCATATACAGGGTATTCACATCATTCGAATCTGTTGCCAGTGCTTTCTCAAGATGGGAAACGGCAGATTTAAAATCCCCGTCGATCAGGGCTTTCTGCCCCATTTTATGATAGGAACTTTGAGCGAAAGCAAGGTTCGCTGTTAAAATAAAAAATAAAAAACCTGTAATTGATCTCATTTGGTTGTTAACAATGTATATATGGACTTTATAACGGCGCAACGCTCGTAATATTTTTAAATGTACTATTTTTAGCAAATAGAAGAAAAAAACAACCAATTAATTTTCCTGTAAGGAAAATGCGGAAAGGCTGAATTTCGTATTTACCTTGAGGCTGAACCCCAACCAGCAGTTAGGTTTGCCAATCTGCCGGATAATGAATTTATGCCATAAATGGCCGGATGTTCATTAAATCTGCCTATTTTGATGGGGTTCTGGAATTGGCACATCCCTTGCACCTTTACATAATTAGCCTGGTATGACCAGTTCAATAAGAATTAACTGTCATTTTGACGTTTTTAAAGATATAGATGAGTATTTACGACAACTTTGATTTCAATCGCACACTACCCTTAATTAATGAAGATACTGAGTTTTTTCCCCTGATGTCCCAGGAGGACGAGGAAGAAATGAATAATGAAGAAACGCCGGATACTCTATCTATTTTACCCCTGCGCAATACCGTTTTATTTCCCGGAGTAGTTATTCCAATAACTGTCGGCAGGGATAAATCCATTAAACTTATTAAGGACGCTTACCGGGGAGACCGGATCATTGGAGTAGTTTCCCAGCGCGATGTCAGCGTTGAGGATCCTACATTCGAACAACTTAATGAAGTTGGAACTGTAGCGCTTATTATTAAGATGCTTCAAATGCCCGACGGTAATACCACGGTAATTATTCAGGGCAAACAAAGATTCCGCTTGAATGAAGAGGTTCAGAGCGATCCTTATATAAAAGCTACCATTCAAAAATTTGAAGAGCTAAGGCCCAAAGCTGATAAAGAGTTTAAGGCACTTATGGCTTCAATAAAAGAAATGGCCATGCAGATCATTCAGCTGTCTCCAAACATCCCCAGTGAGGCCGGCATTGCCATAAAAAATATTGAAAGTGCCTCTTTCCTGATCAATTTTATTTCTTCCAATATGAACGCTGAAGTCGCTGCAAAGCAACAAATGCTGGAAGTAGCAAATCTTCGGGAACGGGCAAAAATGGTTCTTGAACATCTGACGCTGGAGCTTCAGATGCAGGAACTTAAAAATCAGATCCAGTCTAAAGTAAGGGTCGACCTTGATAAGCAGCAGCGGGATTATTTTTTAAACCAGCAGCTTAAAACTATCCAGGAAGAATTGGGAGGCAATTCTCCTGATCTGGAAGTTGATAACTTAAGGAACCGTGCTGCTCTAAAGAAATGGAGTAAAGAAACAGGAGACCATTTCAATAAGGAGATTGAAAAACTGGCAAGGATGAATCCTGCAGCGGCAGATTATTCGATACAGATCAATTACCTGGAACTACTTCTGGATCTGCCATGGAACCATTTCACCAAGGATAATTTCGATCTTAAGAGAGCTCAAAAAATACTTGAAAAGGATCATTACGGACTTGATAAAGTAAAACAGCGGATAATAGAATACCTGGCCGTACTGAAGCTGAAGCATAACATGAAGGCACCTATATTATGCCTCGTGGGGCCTCCGGGGGTCGGAAAAACTTCCCTTGGAAAATCCATTGCAAAAGCTCTGGGCAGAAAATATGTACGCATGGCTCTCGGAGGAATTCGTGATGAAGCCGAGATCAGGGGGCATCGTAAAACGTATATCGGAGCTATGCCCGGCCGCATAATTCAGTCAATCAAAAAATCAGGAACCTCTAACCCGGTATTTGTACTGGATGAGATAGACAAGGTTGGCAATGACTTCAGGGGAGACCCTTCTTCTGCCCTCCTTGAGGTATTGGATCCGGAACAAAACAATGCTTTTTATGACCATTACGTAGAGATAGATTATGATCTTTCGAACGTGATGTTCATAGCTACAGCCAATTCATTAAGTAATATTCAGCCTGCCTTATTAGACAGGATGGAGATCATTGAAGTGAATGGGTATACCATTGAGGAAAAAATTGAAATAGCTAAGCAGCATCTCCTGCCCAAGCAAAGAGAACAGCACGGGTTGAAGACAAAAGATATTTCCCTCAAAGCTCCTGTGATTGAAAAAGTAATTGAAGATTATACCCGTGAATCGGGTGTAAGGGGTCTGGAAAAGAAAGTCGGCTCTCTTGTTCGCGGCATTGCAACCAAAATAGCCATGGAGGTGGAATATAATCCGGTCATCAGCAAAGCAGATGTGGAAACCATCCTGGGTGCACCTATTTATGACAAGGATCTGTATGAAGGGAATGAAGTGGCAGGTGTAGTTACAGGACTAGCCTGGACACAGGTTGGCGGTGATATTCTATTCATTGAAGCCAGTCTAAGTCCCGGGAAAGGTAAACTATCCCTTACAGGTAATCTCGGTGATGTGATGAAAGAATCTGCTACAATTGCAATGGCGTATTTAAGAGCTCATTCTTCAAAATTTGATATTGATCACCGACTGTTCGATCAGTGGGATGTCCATGTTCACGTCCCTGCCGGCGCTACACCTAAAGATGGGCCATCTGCAGGGGTGACCATGCTTACAGCACTTACCTCGGCCTTTACCCAGCGCCAGGTAAAGCCCCATCTTGCAATGACCGGGGAGATTACCCTGCGCGGAAAAGTGTTACCGGTTGGGGGCATCAAAGAAAAGATCCTGGCTGCTAAACGTGCAAATATCAAGGACATCATCCTTTGCAAGTCTAACTATAAGGATATTCTGGAAATAAAAGAAAGCTATATTAAGGATCTTAGGTTTCATTACGTGACCGAAATGCAGGAAGTGATTGACATAGCGCTTTCTAAAGAAAAGGTTAAAAACCCTATTAACATAACGGTTAATGAACCAATTAAACCCGTATTAAATTAATAGAATTTAATGAAGATGATGTATTTTTACTGGGTATTTAAATTTCAAACCCAGTAAAAATGAAAAAAAAATATAGTTTCCTAATCATTGCTGCCGTTCTTTTCATGTCAGGACTGGCTTCTGCACAAGAATCCGGATCCCAAAATTCTTCTGAAGATTCAAGGGTGAAGCTTCCTTCCGGTGATGAAAGACGTGCACAAAATGTTTTTGTGGAAATCGGGGGGCAGGGCTTATTATTTACAGCCAATTATGATACCCGCTTTTCAAACAAAAGGAACGGTTTAGGCGGTCGAATCGGCATCGGCTATATTGCTGCTGATGGTGATAATGCAACAACTATCCCGCTTTCCATGAATTATCTCCTGGGCAAGGGAAAACACTTATTTGAGATTGGACTTGGAGCCACTCTTCTTGCTACAGGGGGAACTGATGAATCCTTCTTTTTCAAAGATAATGATAGCAGTGTGATTGGAACTATGAGCTTTTCATACCGCTTACAGCCGGTCGATGGCGGGTTTTCATTCAGAGCGGGACTAACACCAGTTTTTAACAAAGATTTCTTTATTCCTTATTATGCCGGATTGAGCCTGGGTTACAGCTTTTAAGTTTACAAAATTAAAGACTTCAGGATTGCCTTCTGAAGTCTCCTTCATTAATTCCCTGCATGAAAAACACTTTTCTGATTTTTAACCTTGCTATATTAATTCTTAGCGGCTCTTCTGCTATTGCCCAGACTACGGCCTATAAAAATGAGTTTGGGTTCACAAGCGATAATGATGCCTACCTGGGACTCGGTCAGGACAGATATTATACCAACGGTCTGTTTATCACTTACCGGCACGCCATGGATCAGAGCAAATTGTCTGCAAAGGTCAATAAAATGGTTTGGGAGCTTGAAGCTGAGCAGAAAATGTACAATCCATATTCTGGCAATGTGAATAAAATAACTTCTATCGACAGACCCTTTGCTGCTTATCTGTCTGTTGGGGGCAGCCTTAACTTTTTATATGATACCGAAAATTCCTTAAAGATTAACTTGCAGATCGGGAGTATAGGCCCGGCCGCCAAAGGCAGGGAAGTACAGGAATTTTTACATAAATCCGCAGGTTTTTATGAGGTGAGCGGCTGGGAATGGCAGGTTAAAAACGAAACCGGTGTGAATACCTCAATTGAATATAATCATTTTCTTAGCCGGGGCAAATCAAACAAATCAGATTTTACACTCAATTCCTATGCAAATATCGGCAATACCTTTGCGGGTATGGGTGCAGGAATGACATTCCGAACGGGCAGCTTAAACCAATTATTCAATTCGGTAACTACCCAAAGTTCTGTTTCTAATAATGCTGTGACAGCAGCTTTGAGGGATAAAGAGTTTTTCTTTTATGCAAAACCTATGCTCCATTATATCGCTTATGATGCTACGGTGAAGGGCGGCATGTTCAGGGAGGATAAAGGTCCGCTTACTTTGGATGTTGAGCCCCTGGTCTTTAGTCAAAAGGCTGGTATGGTTTATTCAAATAACAGGTGGACTGCCGATCTGTCTGTGGTATTTAAATCCCGGGAAATTAAAAGTGCCGCCAAAGCTCACCAGTACGGTTCTGTATCTCTATATTATAAATTCAATTAATCCCGTACCTATTCCGGAAAATTCTTCTTCCTGCTGATCTTCTTTAAAGAGGTTGCCTGCTTTTTCTTCAGCCTGTTTTCAATGGCAGAACGTTTCGGCTTGCTGGCTTTACGGATTTTAGGCTGATGCAAAGCATTTTTTAGAAGCAGGATCAGCTTTTCCACACTTCTTTCCTTATTCATCAGCTGACTCCTCTCCTCCTCTGTAATGATCTGAAGTATGCCCTCGAAATTTATCCTGTTCGCCAGTTTATTTAAAAGCAATCTCTTCTGGTCTTCTGAAAAAAGCTGGGACAATTGGATATTGATATTTAATTCAACTTTACTTGATACCTTATTCACATTCTGTCCTCCCTTGCCCCCGCTCCTTGATGTCTTAAAAGTGACCTCCTTTAAAATCTCGTCTTTAGAAAATTCCATGCTCAAAAGTAGCTAATTAGCAGCTTTTGGATCAATTTATTATGATAAGCAGTGACCAGGTATGGCAGGATGCAAGCACAGAAAAAGAAAATGCCGGGTTTTAAAATCCAAATCAAATATTACTTTTGTAGCGGATGAGCAAAAACATTGTAATAGCTATCGACGGCTATTCTTCCTGCGGGAAAAGTACACTTGCTAAAGCATTGGCAAAGAAACTTCACTTTATTTATATCGACAGTGGGGCGATGTACAGGGCTGTTACCCTTTATTTTTTAAGGAATAACATAGATATTCACAATGATCTGCAGGTACAGCAGGCGCTTGAAGCTGTCCATCTTAATTTTCATTCAAGAGATTACCAGACCCATATTACCTTAAATGATGAAGATGTTTCTGAAGAGATCCGTCAAATGCCTGTTTCTGATAAGGTAAGTGAAATCAGCGCTATAAAGGCTATCCGCATGGAAATGGTAAAGCAGCAGCAAAGAATGGGGCGATCCAAGAACATCGTAATGGACGGAAGGGATATTGGTACAGTCGTGTTCCCTGATGCCGATGTTAAGTTATTTATGACCGCCGATCCAAAGATCCGTGCAGAGCGCAGATACAAGGAACTGCTCGCTAAAGGTGAACATATAACCCTGGAGGAGATCTTCGATAATCTGGCCCATCGGGATTTCCTTGATACTACCAGGGAGGAAAGTCCCCTTACCCGTGCCGCGGATGCAATAATCCTGGATAATACGGATATTGACGAAGAGGAGCAGCTCATGTTTGCTTTAGATCATATTGAACCGCTTTTGAAAAAGCATAGCCAGCTTTAACTATTTCGGATCGTCTTTATCCTCCCCTTTCGCCTTCCTGATTTCCTCAAATGAGGTATATCCCTGCTCATCGAAAGGCTTTTCATGGAATTTTAAGTTATTATCCTTCTTTCTGACCTCTACCAGTTTTTCTTCCTTACCTACATGCGGAGTATTATCCTCCGTTTCAGGGCTTTTCCTTAATCTGGGATCCGGTCTTAACGATTCCTTTGCCATATTTTTTTTATATTTTAAAAACAACATCAATGGGGTAATTCTGTTTTTTTTAATATTGAACAGGCTCAGGAAAGCACAAGGCTGTACTTCAATAAGGGTTGGGCATATACAGGAGACAGGTTATTTTTAATTGCCGGGAAAGCTTTGACTAATTCCATTAATACACGTTTTCTGAACCGCTATAAACCCTGTTTTTTAAAAAAATCTTAAATTAATTGTTATTCAGGTACTTAAATAAAAGGCAGAGTAAAAATAACATTGAAAATGTTTTTTAATAAAAATGAAATTTTCTACCTTTGCAGTCCGATTTAAATCGGAAAAAGGAGATAAATTAATTAATGGCCAAAAAACTAGAAGCCGAAAAGGAGCTAACAGCTAAACAAGCGGAGCTACAGGGCGAAGAAACCACTACGGTTAAAGAAAAAGAAACCATTGAATCAGAAGCTGATTCAGTGTCGATCGAAGAGATCAAATCAAAATCTATGATCACCCCTTCCGGCGATTTCGACTGGGATGCGGATGACAAAGGTTTCGGCAATTACAGTACCGAAGACCGTGAAAAGTTTGAGCAAATGTATGCCGGCACATTCAATTCGATCAACAAGGGTGAAATCATCCCGGGTATTGTTGTATCGATCAACAACAAAGATGTGGTATTGAACATCGGCTTTAAGTCTGATGGATTAGTATCCTTATCTGAATTCCGTGATACACCAGACCTTAAAGTTGGTGATTCAGTTGATGTATTTGTAGAATCGCAGGAAGATGCTAACGGACAGTTGGTATTATCCCGCAAGCGTGCAAAAACTCAGCGTTCATGGGAAACTATCAATGAAGCATTAGATCAGGACAAGATCATCACTGGTTTTGTTAAGAGCCGTACCAAGGGCGGTCTGATTGTGGACATCATGGGTGTTGAGGCTTTCCTTCCGGGATCGCAGATCGACATCAAACCTATCCGCGATTATGATATCTATGTAGGTAAAACAATGGAATTCAAGGTTGTTAAGATCAACCATGAGTTCAAAAATGTTGTGGTATCTCACAAGGTGCTGATTGAAGACGATTTAGAAAACCAAAAAACTGAAATCGTTGCCAAACTTGAAAAAGGACAGGTACTTGAAGGTACTGTTAAAAACATCACTGATTTCGGTGTGTTCATCGATCTTGGCGGCGTAGACGGTTTATTACACATAACAGATATTTCCTGGGGCCGCATAGAGCATCCGCGTGAAGTTCTAAACCTTGATCAGAAGATCAATGTGGTTGTTTTAGACTTTGATGATGAGAAAAAACGTATCGCTTTAGGTTTAAAACAATTAACTCCGCATCCTTGGGAAGCTTTAGATCCAAACCTTACAATCGGTTCTAAAGTTAAAGGCAGAATCGTAACTGTTGCAGATTACGGTGCATTCCTTGAAATCACTCCGGGTGTTGAAGGTCTGATCCACGTGTCTGAAATGTCATGGTCACAAAATCTTCGCAATCCTCAGGAATTCCTGAAAGTTGGCGACGAAGTTGAAGCCCAGGTATTGACATTGGATCGTACAGAGCGTAAGATGAGCTTAGGTATTAAGCAGCTTACTCCTGATCCTTGGAAAAATATCGGCGAACGCTATCCGATCGGAAGCAAGCATAAAGCTGTAGTTAAGAACATGACTAACTTCGGAGTGTTTGTTGAAATTGAAGAAGGTATCGACGGATTGATCCACATTTCTGATCTGTCATGGTCTAAGAAGGTCAACCATCCAAATGAATTCACTAAAGTAGGTGAAGAATTAGATGTTGTCGTTCTTGAACTTGATGAAGCTAACCGCAAGCTTAGCCTGGGTCATAAGCAACTGGAAGAAAATCCTTGGGAAACTTTTGAAACTGTCTTCACTCTGGATTCTATCCATGAAGGAACAGTATTAAAAGTAACTGACAAAGGTGCTATTATCGCTTTACCTTATGGTGTTGAAGGATTTGCTCCTACCAAGCATATGGTTAAGGAAGATGGTACTTCCGTTAAGGCAGAGGAAACAGCTGATTTCAAAATCATTGAATTTAATAAAGATTCCAAGCGTATCGTTGTATCTCACGCCCGTATCTGGGAAGAGGCTAAAGCTGAAGAACGTAAAGAAGAGTTCAATGCAAAGAAGAAGGAAGCTAAAGCAACTACCAGCGCTGTTAAAAAAGTGAAGGAATCTGTTGAGAAGTCGACTTTAGGAGATTTAGGTGTATTGGCACAATTGAAAGAGAAGATGGAAGGTGCAGAAAGCAAAGCCAAGAAAGCTAAGAAAACTGAAGAAGAAGCAGAAGCGGCCTCAAAGCCGGAAGCTTCTGAAACAACTGAAGCTTCTGAAGAATCAGAAGAAAAAGCAGAATAATTCAGACTTATATATAACAAGCCTCCCCAAATCGGGGAGGCTTTTTTGTTTACAGACATTTCCGCCCGGCTGGAAATTCTCTTTCATTTCGTAAAATAGAAATCCCTGATTTGATTTTTTTTTCTATTTTTGCTCAAATTAAAGCACTGATGCAAAACCTAATCTTGCTCGACGGTCAGAAATTCCAGATCACCATACAGCGCCTCTGCCATCAGTTAATCGAAAATCACGATAATTTCAATAATTCCGTAATCATAGGTATTCAGCCCCGCGGAATATTACTGGCCAAACGCATCATAGAGGAACTTAAAAAATCATTGCCGGATTCAAACATTGAAAGCGGCAATCTGGACATCACATTCTTCAGGGATGATTTCAGGCGTAAAGAAGGTTTATTAATTCCCAGCAGTACGGAGATTGATTTTATCATTGAAGGTAAAAAAGTAATACTTGTTGATGATGTTTTGTGGACCGGCCGTACCATACGGGCAGCCATGGATGCACTCCAGGCTTTCGGCAGAGCCGAGAAGGTTGAACTCCTGACCCTCGTAGACCGCAGGTTTTCAAGGCAGCTGCCTATAGAGGCAGACTATATCGGAATAAAAGTGGATACTATTGATTCTCAAAAAGTCATCGTAAGCTGGAAAGAAACAGATCAGGAAGACCAGGTTATCCTACTATCAGAAATATAATGGCAGAACCTCTTCTAACATTAAGTACCAAGCATCTCCTGGGAATAAAAGATCTCACCACAAGAGATATTCAACTGATTTTTGAAACTGCCGATACATTTAAAGATGTCTTAAACCGTCCCATAAAAAAAGTTCCCTCCTTAAGGGATATAACCATTGCAAATATTTTTTTCGAAAACTCTACGCGTACCCGCTTATCTTTTGAACTTGCTCAAAAAAGATTATCTGCAGATACGGTTAATTTCGCTGCCTCCTCTTCCTCCGTCAGCAAAGGTGAAACGCTTATTGATACAGTGAACAACATCCTTTCAATGAAAGTAGATATGGTTGTTATGCGCCATCCTTACCCAGGTGCCGGCGTTTTCCTCAGCAAACATGTTAAAGCCCAGATCGTAAACGCAGGTGACGGCGCTCATGAGCATCCCACCCAGGCGCTTCTTGATGCCTTTTCGATCCGTGAAAAATATGGAGAGGTTGAAGGAAAGAAAATAGCGATTATCGGGGATGTGCTTCATTCGAGAGTTGCCCTTTCAAATATCCTGTGCCTTCAAAAGTTGGGCGCCGAAGTCATGGTCTGCGGACCCAGCACATTAATTCCGAAATACATCCACACCCTGGGCGTAAAAGTTGAACATAATCTGCTCAAAGCATTAAACTGGTGTGATGTGGCTAATATGCTTCGAATTCAGCTGGAACGTCAGGATATAAAATACTTTCCTTCATTGAGGGAGTATTCCATGATGTATGGCCTGAATAAGCAAATCCTGAACTCTCTGGATAAAGAGATCACGGTCATGCATCCCGGCCCGATTAACCGCGGCGTGGAGATCACAAGTGATGTTGCCGACAGCAAACAGTCTATTATTCTGGAACAGGTTGAAAATGGGGTAGCCATCAGAATGGCTGTCCTTTATTTACTGGCCAACCAGAGGAATGTATAATAATCGCCTTAAGGTTTCTTAATTCATAACATCCTGGCCTTATCTCCGTTAAATATTCTGTTTTCAACAGATGTTAATTACTATAGCCCCACGACTAATTAGCTTTAAACTAATTTAGCACTAACTATTTGTTTATTTATGCTCAAACGATACATTTTCAAAACAATCTTCCTGTTATTTTTTACTATTCCGGCTTTCGCTCAGCATACTGCATGGTTCAGTTTAAATCAATCCTATAAAAGCGGACTTGAATTATTTGAGAAAAGAAAGTTTGCAGCAGCCTCAAATCAGTTCGACAGGGTAACGCAATTTAAAGGCGGCACCTCAGCAAAACCTGAACAAAATCCTGAAATAAGTTTATTAAAAGAAAACGCGGAATATTACCAGGCTGTTTGCGCCATTGAGCTGGGGAATGATAATGCCGAAGCTATGTTTTTAAAATTCATAGCCGATCATCCGGTAAACAGTTATACAAAGCTTGCATATTACCAGGTGGGCCGCTCCTATTTTGCACAAAAGAACTACCCAAAAACGATCGAATGGTTTAAAAAGCTGGATCAGAACAGTCTTTCAGGAAAGGAAGCAGATGAATACCGTTTTAAACTTGCCTATTCCTATTTTGAAATAAAAGATTATGCCAGCGCTGAGCCGCTCTTTGGGCAGCTAAAAGACCAGAAAGGCAGCTTTAATGAACAATCCATTTATTATTATGCCTATATCAATTACCTGTCGGCTGATTATAAAACTGCCTTAAAAGAGTTTGAACGCCTCAAGGGATCAAAATCATATGAAAACAGCTATCCTTATTATATTTCTGCCTTATACTTCCTGGATAAGCGCTATGATGATGTGCTGACCTATGCTATTCCGATATTGAAGTCAACCAAACAACTTTATGAAACAGAGATGTTCCGAATAGTCGGGGCTTCCTATTTTGCCAAATCTGATTATACAAATGCAGGTATATACTATGATCAGTTTCAGAAGAATGATCAGGGTAAAACCCAGAACAACCAGGATAATTATCAGATAGGCTATACCCGGTTTAAATTAAAAGATTACAAAAAGGCCATTTCGGAGTTTGAAAAACTGGGGGTCGCTGATGAATACTTCCAGAACGGAATGATCGCTCTTGGCGAAGTTTTCCTCAAAACGGATAATAAACAGGCTGCACGGAATGCTTTCTTTAAAGCATCAAAACTTAGTTTTGATAAGCAGCTGCAGGAAGAGGGCCTGTTTAATTATGCTAAATTATCCTATGAGCTCGAGTTCCACCAGGTTGCTCTCGATGCTACACAGCAGTTTATAAAAACTTATCCGCGTTCTCCCAAACTTGATGATGCCAAGACTCTTTTAGGGGAGATACTATTAACTACCAAGAACTACAAAGATGCCATTGATATTTTAGAAAGTATCCCCAATAAAAACCGGCAGGCAAAAGAGGTTTATCAGAAAGTAACCTACTACAGGGGCCTGGAATATTACAATGAACGGGCGTTTCAAAACGGAATTTCCATGTTTATGCGTTCCAACAACAGTGTTGTGGATGAAGACGTTCATTCTCTTTCTACTTATTGGCTTGCTGAAGCCATGTATGAGGTTCGCAAGTTTGGGGAGTCAGTAGATAATTTTGAGAAGTTCCTGGAACTCCCGGCATCAAGGAGTACGGATGTATTTAATTTTGCACATTACGCCCTGGCATATGCCGCATTTGAACATGAGAACTACCGGAAGGCTGTAACCTACTTCAGCCGTTTCCTGCAGGGAGATGAAAAGGATCCCAATACGATAAATGATGCGATCCTCAGACTTGCAGATTCATATTTCGTATTAAAGGATTACAGCAATGCACTTGTTAATTACAATAAAATCATTGCCTCCAATGCAGCAAGTGAAGATTATGCCATTTTTCAAAGAGGGATGATCCAGGGTCTGCAGGGTCAGAATGACCTGAAGATCGCAACGCACCAATCCTTACTGCAGCAATACCCTAAATCAAACTATGCAGATGATGCAGGATTTGAAATTGCATATACCTATTTCATTAAAGGCAACTTTGATGTCGCTATTACAGATCTCACAGCACTGATCGCCAAATATCCGAGAAGCAGTTATGTCCCGCGCGCATTGATCACAATTGGTCTGGTTCAGTTAAATCAGGATCAGGATGATGCTGCCATCAGCACATTTAAGCGTGTTGTGAGTGAATATACCACCACGGATGAAGCTAAACTTGCCCTGGAATCGATCAAGAATATTTACCTTGAAAAGTCGGATGCGACAGGCTTCCTTGATTATGCCAATTCGACCAGTATTGGAAACCTGAGCACTTCAGAACAGGATAATATTACTTTCCAGGCTGCGAATAACCGGTTTTTAAAAGGCGATTATCAGGGAGCGTTTGAAGCTATAAATGCATATTATGATAAATTCCCTAAACCCATTCATGATAAGCACGCCCGATTTATACGTGCAGAAAGTCTTGTGAAACTTAACCGCCCTGATACAGCGATCCCAGATTATGAATATATTCTGAATGACTGGACCAGTGATTATACCGAGCGTGCCCTGATCAGTATTTCAAAGATCTATCTTGCCCAGAAAAAATATAATGAGGCGATAGTTCATTTGAAAAAACTCGAACTTACCTCGGAGTATAAAGCACATTACGGCTTTGCTGTAAATAATCTAATGGAGGCTTATGCCAGCATTGAAATGCCTGATGAGACCCTGATGTATTCCCGTTATATCAGAGATAACGAAAAATCATCAGAGGAAGAGAAATTCCGGGCCGGCCTGTTTGCAGGTAAAGCAAATCTGGCTATCGGCGATACGGTTGAGGCGATGAGAGAATTTGCTGATGTGGCAGATAAAACCCTCACCATAACCGGGGCAGAGGCTAAATACAATGTAGCTAACCTTCAATACCTCAAAGGTGATTATAAGGGTTCCCTTGCCACTGCTTTCGAGCTGACTAATAAAATGCCTTCTCATGATTACTGGATCGCTAAAACCTATATTCTGATCTCCGATAACTATGCAGGTTTAAAGGATATATTTCAGGCTAAAAGCACCCTTCAGAGTATTATTGAGAATTATGAAAGTGATGATGATGATATACTTAGCATCGCAAAACAAAAATTGGATACACTGAATAAAAGCACCAAATAATGAACATTTCCATTATAAAATATACGCTTCTTACTGCTGCATTTTGCTTATCAGTGCCTGTAATAGCGCAGGACAAAAAAGATGAAACCCAGAAACCAGCTTCAGGAGTTCTTACAGAAGAAATAGAAGTCGTGCGGCCCTATAAGCCGGTTCTTGCAGATGCAGTAAAGATCCGCCGAAACCCTGATATGAATATTGATAAGACCTTCAAACCTGTTCTTACCTATTCAATCATGGATAAGAAACTTGATCTGAATTCGAATATCAAGGAGCTTCAGGCTCAGAAAATACTGGATGAACAGCAGGCCTCTTTAAACAATAACTATGTAAAAGTGGGAGCCGGCAACTTTAGTACTGCTCTTGGTGAAATTTATATAAATACAGGCCGTGATGAGGGCCTACAATCAGGTGTCTTCTTCAAACATCTTTCACAGCAGGGCAGTCTTGACAAACAGCAGTTTTCTAATCAGGAAATCGGAGTTTTTGGAAGATCAATCGCTGATACCTATACACTCAGCGGAAAGCTGAACTACGATAGAAAGTCCACTTTTTTCTATGGACAGCAATTCTATGCACCCAATCCTTCAACTGAAGTCCCTGAAAAGCAGCGCTTTGGCACGATAAGCGGTGAGGCAGAATTCATGAATAATTATTCAGAAGGGTCGCTCTTCAATTATGCGGGTAAAATAAACATGTATCAGTTCAGCAATATCTTTGAGACTCGCGAAGGCTCGGTTATGCTTAGCGGACACGTAAACAAAGAAGTTAACCTTTTAAACTTCGGAGTGAATGCATCGGCAGATTTTACCACAACGAAGGATACTGCGTACAAGATCGGCAATCATATACTCCGGGCGAACCCATATATACAGCTTAAAAGTAATGGCTTCGCCCTAAATCTCGGGCTAAATCTTGTTCAGGAATTTGGTGAAAACAGCCGTCTGAATATTTTGCCTGCAATTTCTGCAGAATTCCCTGTTGTTCCCAATTATGCAATATTGTTTGGCGGGGTAAATGGCGATGTCCTTAAAACATCCCTTAGAGACCTTGCTTCAGAAAATCCATATCTGGACCAAAATATCCTGGTCCGGAATTCAGTTGAAAAAATGAATATCTATGCCGGGGTAAAAGGAAATACGGGCGCAGAATTCGGATACAAATTAATGGGCTTTTATAAAACAATAGACAATATGCAGCTATTTGCAAATAGTCTGTCGGATTTCAGACGGTTTGAAGTTATTTATGATAATGGAAAAAGCAATGTCTTTGGATTTGACGGAGAAGTCAATGTAAAAGCCTCTGACATTTTAACCATAGGCGCTAAGGCACAGATTTTCAATTATGAACCTGCCTCAGAACTAGAAGCCTGGTTTAAGCCATCATTCCGGGTAATTTCCAATGCGAAGGCCCAAATGAGTCAAAAGCTTTTCCTGGATGCTGAAGTTTTATTTCAGGGCCCATCCTATGGAAGAGTAACAGGTCCGGCTGATGAAATTACACGCTATCAGCTTGATGGTTTCCTTGATCTGAGTGCCGGGGCAGAATATCGTGTCAATAATAAGATCGGAGTATATTTGCGCGCCAATAATTTGCTCGGACAATCGTATCAGCAATATCTTCATTATTCAAAGCTGGGATTGAATGTATTCGGTGGATTAAATTACTCGTTCTGATGCTTTGTTTTGCACCTTGAGAATTAAAAATTAACTTTACCGGAATGGATATAGGTTTTTACATTGCAGATTTGTTGCGCGAGAAAGACGAGGTGAACGTACCTGGTCTCGGAACATTCACCAAAGTAAGAATCGCCGGTTCCTATGACAGCTCAGGTTCTGTCTTCAGCCCTCCATCCTACCACTTATCTTTTGATAAAAATGATAAAAGCACATCTGACCATAGGCTCTTAACGAACTTTATCAGCAATCAAAAAAACCTTTCACTATCCTCTGCCGAATATTTCATTGAGAAATTTGCTGCCCAATTTTCCGAACTGCTGGGATCAGCTGGTTTTGCTGAAATAAAGCCGCTTGGTACGATCCGTAAAGAAAATGATGAACTGCATTTTGAGCCTTTGGATACTTTAAAGATCGAAGGCAATTTTTACGGACTTAAACCTGTTCATGACCGTAAAACCATAGTGAATTTAATCCCCTCTGAGCCCGCAAAACAGCAGGAAATTCTGGTTGCTGAAGATCAGGATATTGAGAGAACGGAAGTAAGCGAAGAAATTGAAGTAAGCGAAGAAACGGAAGAAATAGAAGAAACAGGGAAAAGAAATGGGTTAAAACTGGTTCTTGCGATCCTATTGCCCCTTATACTTGCCGGAGCTGCTCTTCTATACTATTTTAATCCTATCGTTCATGCCGAAATTGAAAAGTTCAGATCAGGTATTTTCCCTGATAAAAAACAAAGCCCGGCGCCGGCACCTGTTACCGAAGCTATCATTCCAGCCGCGGATTCGACCCTGTCAACCGCGGATACATTAAGTAATGTTCAGGATACGCTGCAGTTAAACACAGATAATCCTCCTCAGTCATCAGCTGACCAGGTTCAGGCTGCAGTTCCTGATGAGGCAATTACTTTTGAAATTATCGGGGCCGCTTTCGCGAGTAAAAAGGAGGCCGAAACATATATTAGCCAGCTTGCTTCCAGAGACATTAAAGCAAAAATTGTTGACAATATGCCCGGGAGAATGATAAAGATCAGCCTGGGATCATTTAATGATGAAGTTTCAGCAAGAGTAGAATTAGCCAGAATACATAAAGAATTAAATAAAGAGGCCTGGATAGCCAGAATTAAACCACCGAAAAACCCTTAATAATGTTGTTACAAATTGATACGCTTACCCCAGTGACCGATACAGCGGCTGCAGCCATACAGACCATGCCCACAGCCGAAGAATTACGATTTATAGATCTTCTTTTTAAGGGCGGCTGGGTGATGATCCCTTTGGCCTTGCTAGCTTTTATCGGATTGGTTATTTTTGTTGAACGTTACCTGACCATAAGAAAAGCATCAAAGGATGAAATGAATCTGATGCAGCAGGTAAAGCAAAGTATCAAATCAGCTAAACTTGAATCGGCCCTGGCTATTTGCAGGAACAGCAATACGCCTCTTGGCAGGATGCTTGAAAAAGGCCTGATCAGAATCGGAAGGCCTATAAAAGATATTGAAGGTGCAATCGAAAATGTGGGCAAACTTGAGGTTTCTAAACTTGAAAAAAACATCAGTATTCTCGGAATTATTGCCGGGATCGCTCCGATGCTCGGCTTCGTGGGAACAATTATCGGCGTTATTACCATCTTCCACGAAGTATCAGTTAAAGGGATCATTGAAATAGGCACCATTTCGGGCGGATTGTATATTAAAATGATCTCTTCGGCAACCGGACTTATCATTGGTATCATTGCCTATGTACTCTATCATATCCTGAATATAATGGTTGACAGGATCATCCTGAAAATGGAAACCGATGCAATTGAATTTATTGACTTATTAGAAGAGCCCGGTAAATGAATTTAAGAAAAAGACAACGCGGAGCGGTTGAGGTTCATACTTCAGCACTGAATGACATCATGTTCTTTTTGTTATTATTTTTCCTGCTTGCATCCGCGGTAGCGAACCCGAATGTGGTAAAGCTATTTTTGCCAAGATCCAGTTCGGGACAATCCATTCCACAAAAAACGATTAATGTCTCTATTACCAAGGACCTGGAATATTTTGTTGAAAAGCAGCCTGTGGCGCCGGAAAATCTATATCAAAGTATAGAGGTCTATCAAAGAGCATCCCCGGACCTAACAATAATTCTTTATGCTGATCGTACTATAGCTATTGAGAATGTAGTAGAATTGACAGATATCGCGAACAAACTGAAGGTAAAACTTGTTTTAGCTACAGAAACTAAAAAATGATCGAGTACAACAGACAGGAGGAGAACAATTATCCGAAAGCGTTTGCCATTTCCACCGCTATCATGGCAGCCTTCCTGATCATCAGCTTTTTTATAATTGCAAGCAGGGTACAGCCGGAAGAAATAGGTACCGGAGGTATTATTGTAAATTATGGAACTTCTGATATTGGTATGGGCGATGATTATATGAGCATTGAGGAACCCTCCACTGCTCCGGATGCGAACAATACTCCTCCTGATAAAGTAATTAAAGATAATCAGGAGATATCTGATCCGGTATCGGAAGTAACGGATAAATCGATCGTAACCCAAAATATGGAGGATGCCCCTGAAATAGTAACCAGGGAAAAAAGCACCGCCAAATCCCCTTCTGTAAGCCTTCCTGCAAAAGAAGAAAAACCCACTGTAAATCAGAATGCGCTTTATAAGGGTAAAAAAAATGATGCCAGCGGCAAGGGTGACGGAACAGGAACAGTTGCGGGAAATCAGGGAAGCAAGGACGGAGATCCGCTTTCGTCTGATTATGGAGAGGGCGGATCAGGCTTTGGCGGAGTAGGACTTGATCTGAAGAGCCGGCGGTTCACCAATCTGACTGTACCCAAAGATGAGGGCCAAAAATATGGCAGGGTGGCCGTTAGGATCTACGTTGATAAGAACGGAGTGGTAGTTAACGCGGTTCCCGGTGTAAAAGGCACTACCCTTTCTGATAAAGCGATCTGGGAGAAATGCAGAATCGCGGTTTTGGGTGCTTCATTGAACAAACTGGAATCCGCACCTGATGTACAGATCGGTGTGGTCATGTTCAACTTCAAAGTCAGATAATTATCTTATACCGGTATATTATCCGGTACCTCATCTGCTGTTCCGGGATCGGGACGATAATGATATTTAATCCGCTCAAATCCTTCATGAATCGGGACTTTTTCCTCAAAATCCGGACTATTTTTTAAGGTTTCCTTACTCTGATCAACATAAACGGATGATTTTTCCCAGTCAATCCTCAGTATATTTTTTACTGAAATGAGAATCTGCTTTCCGGTGAACCAATTCCCTGTTTCCAGAACGATAAAAGGAATTTTCCAACTGGAATCGTCAAATAAAAAATCCGCGACATCGCCTATCCCTCCATCAGTTGCATGAAGCTTATAATGTGAAATATCCCTGATGCTTCTCAGGTGCTGATCTTCTGCCGGTTTTTGCACATTCTGCTCCGGTTTGGATTGATCTTCTCCATGAATACCCGGAGCCCCGATCGTGCCTATAGGTATGATTGCTCCGTATCCGGTTAGTCCGTAATAGGGCCAGTTATAATGTTCATGAAGATCCTTTTCCTGTTGACGGGTCACGGGTTTCTCGGTGTTGATATCCGGACTGCTTTTAACCTGTTCCCGGCTGAGGGATACAGGAAATATTTCGGCAGCCCAGTCGGGTTTTTTAAATGCAAGAGGCGGTATTAATACTTTCCGGCCAAACAGCCAGTTGCCTGTCTCAACGATCAGATAACGGATAGTCCAGGTTTCGTCATCAAAATAAAAGTCCTTTACCTTACCGATCTCACCGTCGGTCGCACCGATGGTAAAGCCAATTAAACTTTTAATGCTGCGTAACATGATGTTCCTCCTTCTTGTTTAATTTCAGGTCCTCATACTAACAATTCACTGAATGCATTTGTTTAGAAATATCCGCCGGGTATGGAAACAGACACTGATTTAGCTTGTTTCGGATGAACCCATGAATTGATCCTGAAAATCTATAAATTCGCCTTATTTATGATGAATTATTCCGAAACCATACATTACCTCTTCTCCCGGCTTCCTATGTTCAGTGCCCAGGGACAATCAGCTATAAAGCCCGGCCTGGAAAACACGGTCAGGCTATGCAGCATATTAGGTGATCCCCAGGATAAATTCAAATCTGTTCATATCGGCGGCACGAATGGAAAAGGCTCAACGTCTCATATGCTTGCCGCGATATTACAAACAGCCGGATATAAAACCGGACTGTATACTTCCCCGCACTTAAAGGATTTCAGGGAGCGTATTCGCTTAAATGGCAAAATGATCGCTGAACAGGATGTGGTTCAGTTTGTAGAAACCTATCGCAAGGATATTGAGGAGATAAATCTTTCATTCTTTGAACTTACTGTTGGACTTGCCTTTGATTATTTCGCAAAGAATAAAGTTGATATAGCCGTCATTGAAGTAGGCTTAGGGGGAAGACTGGATTCGACCAATGTGATCCATCCCCTCCTGTCGGTTATCACAAATATTGATTATGATCACATGGATATCCTGGGGAATACCCTTCCGCTTATCGCGGCAGAAAAAGCCGGGATTATTAAAGAGGGTGTACCGCTGATTGTAGGACAGCACCAGGAAGAAGTTGCTGAAATATTCGTTGAAACAACCAAAACTCACAACTCTGAACTGGTTTTTGCATCGGATGAATGGAAGATCACAAGATCCGCTGAAACCGATACCTCCTCTAATACCCTGAACGCAGTCATCAGTCAGTGCACCGATCCGGCCAATTCATATTTTAGTTTTAAAAATTTACAACTTGATCTCACAGGCACTTATCAGCTAAAAAATCTGGCAACGGTATTAAGCGCCGTTAAGCGATTGCGTGAGCAGGGATTTATCATAACGGATCATCATATTGAAACTGCCTTAAAGCAGGTACAGAAGCTGACCGGGCTGATGGGCCGGTGGCAAATACTTAATAACAGTCCGCTGGTGATCTGTGATACCGGACACAATGAAGATGGTATGCGGGAGGTAATGAAAAATATTGAGTCGGGTTCCTTCGATAAACTTCATATGGTGATCGGCATGCTTAAGGATAAAGACATTTCCAGGATACTGAAACTGCTGCCAAAAAATGCGCAGTACTATTTCTGCCAGCCTGCTCTGCCCAGGGCAAAGCCTGTTAATGATCTTCAAAGGGAAGCAGAGATTGAAGGACTGCATGGAAAGACGTATTCCTCAGTCAGGCAAGCCCTTCAGGCCGCCCTTGACAATGCCCTGAAAGACGACCTGATCTTTGTTGGCGGAAGTACTTTTGTAGTAGCAGAAGTGGTTTAATTCATGTTATCCCTGGAGGGTTAATTTTTTTTCTTCAGAATATGGATTAACAGGATTTCTATCATCAATTTATAAATAACCCAATAAGCTGATGATAAATTTTACTGAAAATTTATACAAGAACCAGTGGCTGGATCTTGTGTTCCAAAATCGTAATAAGGCCTATGGTGCTTACGCCTTAAGAAAGCATAATGCAGAAACCACCGTCAGAGCGTTTCTGATGGCAAATATTCTGTTCATTGGCACAATTTTATCACCATTAGTTTACAATAAAATCAGGGGAAATGATAAGAGCATTAAGCCCTTTGCTGATGTAATGGATGTCATCGTGGATCTGAAGCCCATGAATTATCAGATGCCGCCGGTAAAACAGGCCACCATAAGGACTGAGACGAAGGCATTAAAGTTAAAAACAATACAGAACCCACCGATGTTGGTCGTACCAGCAAGTCATGTAACAGCGGAACCCCCGAGCCAAAGCGAATTTGATCAGGCTGTGATCAGTTCTGTAATCTCAACCGGTTCAGACAATCCGGGTGCGGGCCCGATCGAACTTAAAGGGGAAACAGGGTCCGCCACAAAAAATGAAGAAATCCCAGTTTACGATACATCCGATATTGAAGTTTATCCGGAATTTCCGGGAGGCCAGGCAGCCTTTGCCAGGTTTTTAAGCAGAAATTTAAGATATCCTGAATCAGCGATAGAGCATGGGGTTCAGGGTAAAATACTGGTTAGCTTTATTATAGAGAAAAACGGAAGCCTTTCTAATATACAGATCCTCAGGGGCATTGGAAATGACTGTGATGAGGAAGCTGTTAGGGTGCTGTCAAAATCACCGAAATGGACCCCGGGAAGACAAAATCAGCAGAATGTCAGAGTTGCCTACACGATCCCCATTAACTTTCAACTGCCGCAATGATAACTTAAAGAGGCTGTATCCGGATTATGGTTCAGATACCGGATCCAGCCTTTTACCTTTCTCCTGAAAGCTGTTTATCACCATATGCCTTCCATAAATAATAAACAGGCAAGCCCATCAAAACAATCAGCAGGCCCATCCCGCAGGTGGCAGTTTTATAGATCAGAAGATCCAGGCAGATCGCCCCTGCTACCAGCACATAAATTGCGGGTACGACCGGATACCCAAAGGCCTTGTACGGGCGTTTTGCATCAGGCCGGGTTTTACGAAGAATAAATAAACCTATAATGGTGACCACATAGAATAACAGGGAGGAGAAGGTGGCGTAATCCAGTAACTGATTAAAAGATCCGGATAAACACAAAACAGAAGCCCATACACCCTGAATGATCAATGCAAATCCGGGAACATTGTTTTTATTTAATGTTGCAGCATTTTTAAAGAACACTCCATCTTTGGCCATGGCATAATATAGTCTCGCCCCAGAAAAGATAACCCCATTAATACAACCAAAGGTTGAGATCATGATCAGCAGGGCCATTATAATAACAGCAGCATCCCCAAAGATTAAAGCGGTAGCGGCTGTAGCTACACGGTCATTACTTGCAAACATGATCCCTCTCTGTAGTACATCTGCCCCATCAGGTATCCCGCTGACAGGCAGGAGCATCATGTATGCCACATTAACAAGTACGTACAGCACAGTTACGATAAGTGTTCCAAAAAACAGGCTTAAGGGAATATTCCTCTGCGGATCCTTTACTTCCCCGGCCGTATAGGTAATATTATTCCAGGAATCGGAAGAAAACAAGGAGCCTACCATCGCAGCGCCAACGGCAGCCCATAAGACTACACCGGTTAAAACCTCCGTTACAGGTTTCCCCGTGACGGGATCCTGGCTTGTACGGTAAGGTCCCCAGAAATCCGCAAGATTAGCGTACATCGCATCGCTGTTCATCCCCGCATAAATTCCGAGAACTATCAGTCCGATAAGGGCCAGGATCTTTGCAATCGTGAAGGTGGTTTGAACGATACTCGCATTTTTAACGCCCAGCAAATTGATATAACTAAGAAATGCGATCAGCGTAACAGCTAATAACTGTTCTGAATTGAATTGATAGCTTCCGGTATCGAAAATTACCTGATCCACACCTATATACTGTGGAAGGATCTCGCCTGTATATTTGGCGAAGGCAATGGATATGGCAGCGATTGCACCAGTCTGGATAACCATGAATACGGTCCATCCAAACAGGAAGCCAACGAGCGGGTTATAAGCCTCCCGGAGATAGATATACTGCCCGCCGGCCATAGGCATCATACTGGCGAGTTCACCATAGCTCAGAGCGGCGATAAGAGTGATGATGCCGGTAATAACCCAGATCATCAAAATATAACCGGGCGAACCGACTGTCCTAGCAATATCCGAACTGACAAGAAATATTCCGGATCCGATCATTGAACCCGCCACAATCATGGTGGAATCCAGGAGCCCCAGTTCCCGTTTCATTTCCATACGCTCCGGCTGCTTTGACAAGACCTTCTTAATCTGTATTTATTTTAAGAACGGGGCAGTTCCCTTTTCTTGTCCATAGCTCTCCACATATAATATATGGGCACCCCTGTAAGAACTATGATAAGTCCGGGCCAGGTAAAATTCGGTTTATAAATGATTAAAAGAAGACAAAAAGCAATCCCCATAATTACATATACTGCGGGCAGGAAAGGATAGCCAAAAGCTTTATAGGGTCTTTCAGCGTCCGGCTGTTTCATACGCAGGATATAAATGCCGATTATCGTGAGGACATAAAATATTACTACCACAAAGGAAATCATATCCAGAAGATCGCCATATTTCCCGCTAAGACATAAAACTGAAGCAACAATGCACTGCAGCCATAATCCAAATTCAGGAACGGCATGTTTATTAAGAGTAGCGGTTTTTTTGAAAAACAATCCATCAGCAGCCATCGTATGGTATACCCTCGCTCCTGCCAGGATTAATCCGTTATTACATCCAAAAGTGGATATCATGATCATAAGGGCAATAATAATGGTTCCAATGTTTCCGAAAATAACGCTCGATGCCGCAACGGCTACACGGTCCTTATCTGCAAATCCAATTTCCTGTAAGGGAAGCACTGCCAGATAGACCAAATTTGCCAGTACATAAACAATGGTTACGATCATGGTCCCCAGGAATAAACTCAATCCAATGTTCCGTTTGGGATTTCTAACTTCACCCGCAATAAATGTTACATTATTCCATGCATCACTACTGAAAATGGAACCCACCATCGCAGCAGCAATAGCTCCCAAAGCCGCAACGGTAGTATATGACTGGACGGATCCGTCGGTGTTTAGCTTTTGCATGTTCCAGGCGTTTTCCCAGTTAGCGGTCCATATTTCCGGCTTCATGACAATAAAACCGAAAATGATCAATCCGATAAGACTAAACAGTTTTGTTAATGTGAAGGTGGTCTGAATGATCTTTCCCCCCTTCACTCCCTTGGTATTTATATAGGTAAGTAAAATTATGATAACGATTGCCAGAATCTGGGCAGGTGAGATGGTAAGGGACCCGATATTAAATAATACCAGTTCCTCACTC
Source organism: Pedobacter sp. (assembly GCA_036676435.1). Taxonomy (GTDB): domain Bacteria; phylum Bacteroidota; class Bacteroidia; order Sphingobacteriales; family Sphingobacteriaceae; genus Daejeonella. Next base: position 373,170 of record JAKFCV010000020.1, read on the forward strand.
ACCTGGGGGAAGAGATAAGCAGTAAATTTTGAAAAGGCCACTCCTACAGCCGCAATGGTACCGGTTTGGATCACTGCAAAGAAGCTCCAGCCATATAGAAATCCGATGAGCGGATTATAAGCCTCTTTAAGATAAACATATTGTCCGCCGGCTTTTGGATACATTGCGCTTAGCTCTCCATAACTTACGGCGGCTATTAAAGTCATGAGACCTGTGATCAGCCATACAGCTATCAACCATCCGGCGGAACCCACATTACGGGTTATATCAGCTGCAACAATAAAAATTCCCGAGCCTATCATACTTCCGGCAACAAGCAATGTTGCATCAAGCAGACCCAGTTCACGTTTCATTTCGGTTTGTACTACAGTCTCGTTCATCAAAATCAATGAGTTAAAAATTCAAGATAAACATACATTAAAATTTATCCTGAAAGAAAAAATTTAAAGGTTTAGCTATTTCGTATTTATCGAGTAAAAAAAATATGAAACAGGAGAAATTGGCCTGTATTGTAACATCCTCATAAACAAATGTTTACCCCACTACCTTAAAGAAAAGTCACTGAATGTCATAACATTATAGATCAAATGTTTGAATAATAGAATAAGCCTGCTATTTTTGCCGGTCACAAAGAAACATAACCAGTTTAAATAGAGATTTGTCTATGGAGTTTTTACAAAACAATTTAATTTATTTAATACCTCTTTTAGGTATCGTGGGCATCATTATCATGGCATTAAAATCGGCCTGGGTAAGCAAACAAGATGCAGGGGATGAGAATATGCAGCGTCTGTCCGGATACATTGCCGACGGGGCTATGGCATTTCTTAAAGCCGAATGGAAAGTACTTGGTTACTTCGCCGCTATTGCTTCGGTTTTACTTGCCTATTCAGGCACATTGGTAGAAACTTCCAGTTGGGTGATCGCGGTATCCTTCCTTATAGGTGCCTTTACCTCGGCACTTGCCGGGTATATCGGGATGAACATCGCAACAAAAGCCAACGTGCGTACAACTCAGGCCGCCAGAACAAGCCTGTCAAAGGCGCTCCAGGTATCCTTTACCGGCGGTAGCGTGATGGGTATCGGTGTAGCCGGATTAGCTGTACTTGGTCTGGGAAGCTTATTTATTGTCTTTTATCAGATATATGTTCTTAATACGGGCGGCAATGTGAATGGAAAAGAGATGGAAAAAGCTCTTGAAGTTCTTGCCGGTTTTTCATTGGGAGCCGAATCCATCGCATTATTTGCACGTGTAGGCGGCGGTATCTACACTAAAGCTGCAGACGTTGGAGCCGATCTTGTCGGTAAAGTTGAAGCGGGTATCCCTGAGGATGATGTTCGTAATCCTGCTACCATTGCAGATAATGTGGGTGATAACGTGGGTGATGTTGCCGGAATGGGAGCGGATCTTTTCGGGTCTTATGTCGCCACGATCTTGGCTACCATGATCCTGGGACGTGAAATTGTCTCAATAGATAATTTCGGGGGTATTGCTCCAATCCTTTTACCGATGCTTATTGCCGGACTTGGATTGATACTTTCAATCGTTGCAACGGCATTTGTGAGGATCAGCAAAGAAACAGACAGCGTACAGAATGCGCTGAATATGGGTAACTGGTCATCGATCGTAATGACTGCAATCGTTTCATTTTTTGCTGTACAATGGATGCTTCCTGAAAACATGGTCATCCGTGGATTTGAATTCACCAAAATGGATGTTTTCTATGCGATCATTGTAGGCCTGGTGGTTGGTACCTTAATGAGCTTAATTACTGAGTATTATACGGCCATGGGCAAACGCCCGGTTATGAGCATCATAAAACAGTCATCAACGGGCCATGCGACCAATATTATTGCCGGATTATCCGTAGGAATGGAATCGACCGTAGCTCCTATCCTGGTTCTGGCTGCCGGAATTTACGGATCATTCTATTTTGCAGGATTTTATGGAGTGGCTATTGCCGCTGCAGGAATGATGGCCACTACGGCCATGCAATTATCAATTGATGCTTTCGGCCCAATCGCGGATAACGCTGGCGGTATTGCAGAGATGAGCGGTCTTCCTCCGGAAGTTAGGGAGCGTACAGATAATCTGGATGCTGTAGGGAATACCACGGCCGCTACAGGAAAAGGTTTTGCGATTGCTTCGGCTGCATTAACTTCTCTTGCCCTGTTCGCAGCTTTTGTGGGTGTTGCCGGCATCGATCGCATCGATATTTATAAAGCCGATGTACTGGCCGGTTTATTTGTAGGCGGAATGATTCCTTTTATATTTTCAGCACTTTGTATCTCGGCTGTTGGCCGTGCTGCAATGGACATGGTTAATGAAGTCCGCAGACAGTTTCGGGAAATTCCGGGAATTATGGAATATAAGGCTCAGCCGGAATATGAGAAGTGCGTAGCGATCTCCACAAAAGCATCAATCCGTGAGATGATGTTACCGGGTGCTATTGCCCTGATCGTGCCTATCATTATCGGATTTTCTTTTGGTCCGGAAGTTTTAGGCGGCCTGCTTGCAGGTGTTACCGTTTCCGGTGTATTAATGGGAATGTTTCAATCCAATGCAGGGGGTGCCTGGGATAATGCCAAGAAATCATTTGAAAAAGGTGTAGAGATTGATGGTGAAATGTATTTCAAGAAATCAGAACCACATAAAGCTTCAGTTACAGGAGATACAGTCGGTGATCCCTTTAAAGATACTTCAGGCCCTTCGATGAACATCCTTATCAAACTGATGTCTATCGTGTCTCTGATCATTGCTCCTCATATTTCACAGGGAGCGCATACAGCCGTTGAGGTTCAGGTGAAAAAGGAGATTAAAATCATAAAAACCACCGACTCACTGGGGAATACCATCACCGATACAATTGTAAATATCTCAGATACTACCGGAAGATAATATCAGGCAGAAACTGAAAAATCAGGGAATTTGGTAAAAGTTCCCTTTTTCATTTTTACAATTAAATTAATTACGTTTGAGATCAGATATTTAATAAACCACAAGAAACACATTAATAAACCAATTAAGTATGTTCCATAAAAAATCTATCGAGCAGTTAATGTTCGAGTCAGCCCAAACCGGCGAAGGCACATTAAAACGCTCGTTAAACAGCGTAAATCTTGTAGCTTTAGGCATAGGTGCAATTATTGGTGCTGGTTTATTTTCTTTAACCGGTATTGCTGCAGCTGAGAATGCTGGTCCGGCTGTTACCATATCCTTTGCCCTGGCGGCTTTTGCATGTGCGTTTGCAGGTTTATGTTATGCTGAATTTGCCTCAATGATACCCGTAGCGGGAAGTGCCTATACCTATTCCTATGCAACAATGGGAGAATTTATGGCATGGATCATTGGCTGGGATCTTGTTCTTGAATATGCCCTGGGAGCAGCTACAGTTGCTGTAAGCTGGTCAAGATATCTGCTCGAACTTCTTAATAAATACAATATAGATCTGCCGCATGAATTGATTGTTTCCCCATGGGAGACCATGAAACTTGGTGACGGGACAGTTATTGAAGGCGGTATCATCAACCTGCCGGCAATATTTATTGTGAGTTTGCTTTCGCTGATTCTTATCCGTGGTACCCAAGGTTCAGCCAACATGAATAACTTTCTGGTTATTTTAAAGGTATCTGTGGTAATAGTCTTTATCGTTTTAGGCTGGAGCCATATTAATCCTGACAATTATGTCCCTTATATTCCTGAGAACACCGGCAAATTCGAAAATTTTGGATGGACGGGTATTTCAACGGGTGCAGCGGTTGTATTCTTTGCATTTATTGGCTTTGATGCTGTTTCCACAGCTGCACAGGAAGCAAAAAATCCTCAGAAAGGTATGCCTATCGGGATTTTAGGATCCCTGGTTGTTTGTACGATACTTTATGTATTATTTGCTCATGTTATGACCGGACTTGTTAATTTCAAGGACTTTGCCGGTGATGCAAAACCTGCTGCAACTGCATTCGCCATGACTGGTTATGCCTTTTTACAGGACGCACTGATCATTGCAATTCTTGCAGGTTATACATCCGTTATCCTGGTTATGCTAATGGGACAGTCGAGAGTGTTTTATACGATGTCGAAGGACGGATTACTTCCGAAATTTTTCTCCGTATTGCATACCCGCTTCCGTACACCATGGAAAACAAATTTATTTTTCCTTGTGTTTGTAAGCTTATTCGCAGGATTGGTTCCTGTATCAGATCTGGGCCATATGGTAAGTATCGGAACATTATTCGCATTTACACTAGTTTGTATAGGCATTATGGTGCTTCGTAAATCCTTACCGGATGCTGTCCGCCCGTTCAGAACACCTTTCGTGCCTTTTGTACCGATCACAGGTATTCTGGTTTGTTTATACCTGATGTATTCCTTACCAAGCGAAAGCTGGATCCGCCTGTTCATCTGGATGGCGATCGGTGTTGCTATATATTTCAGTTATGGAAAAAAATACAGTAAGGTACGTGAACTCAGAGATGGGAAGATCGTAGAAAAAGACAGAGAATAATTAATTCAATAGCTAATAAAAAAGGTTTCAGATATTCTGGAACCTTTTTTATTACCGGCTCTTTTTTATAGGGCTAAAAAAATCGAGGCCTGCTTAAAACCACATTAACAATGGATAATTTAACATTCGATTATAATCAGATATTGTCTGTAACAATGATCCTGTTTGCGATCATTGATATTCTTGGATCTATTCCTGTTGTTATCTCCCTCCGTAAAAAAGCAGGTCATATTCAGTCTGAAAAAGCCTCAATTGTTGCGCTATTATTGATGATCCTTTTCCTTTTTATAGGTGAGGAGATCCTCAGGATCATCGGACTGGATGTTTCATCATTTGCCATAGCAGGATCAATCGTAATTTTTATAATTGCCATGGAAATGATATTAGGTATCAATTTCTTCCGTGAGGAAATTCCGGAAAGCATTTCAATTGTTCCCCTTGCTTTCCCATTGATCGCCGGCTCCGGAACACTTACTACGCTGCTGTCGCTGAAATCTGAGTATGCAACACAAAATATTATTATCGGGATTATTTTAAATATGGTCTTTGTGTATATCGTATTGAAAAATACGATATGGCTCGAGCGCTTATTTGGTCAGACCGGTTTGAATATTTTAAGAAAGGCTTTCGGAATAATCCTGCTTGCCATTGCTATAAAACTATTTAGGAATAACACCGGATTATAAGTGGATAATTAAACAGCCTGCCCCGATCAGGGTTTGATCAGCCGGGCTACAAACATGGTATCCGCTTTATGCTCATACCCCTTAATCAGTTCCTGCTCTTCAAGTATTAATCCATGTTCCGATATTAGATGATTAACAAGTTCTTCATTCTCCTCCCTGAATACCGAGCAGGTAATATAGATCAGGGGCTTTCCTGGCTTCAGATACTTCAAAGTATTGGAGGCGATTGTTTTTTGAAGGTTCTGAAAACCCTGAATTTTATATTCAGCGAACTGTGTGATCATTTCAGGCGTCCGGCCCCAGGTTCCTGAACCGCTGCAGGGCGCATCGAGAATGACCCCGTCGAATTCATAATGGTGGAGGATCTGGTCTGCATTCTGAGTAAGATCGATAAGTTTCTTCTGATAGGTACGAAGTCCCGCCCCGATAAAACGCTCATCGAGGTTATCAAGAACACTTTCCCTGATATCGGATACCACTAATTTAATATCAGGCTGCTCTGAAAAAAGTAATAATGACTTTCCCCCGGAGGCCGCACAGGCATCCCACCAGTGTTCATACCGCCGGGGCTTAAAATATTTTAAGGTTTGCTGCGATGAGAGATCCTGGATCTCATACGGTTTGAATGTAAAGATAAGATCCGGAAACACCTTGCTTAAATTCGTTCCGTTTGGCAAAGCAAGCGTACGATCACCTATCTTTTTAAAAGGAATTGACTTTTCATGCAGGGATGAAATTAAACCTTCTTCGGCCTCGGGGTGGATCCTGATATAAAGGTCAGGCTGAATGAAAAATGACTGCAAAAATAAGGTTGTATCGATTCCTCCGGAAAGATGCTCAGTGAATGGAAAGACCTCCTTTAATTCAAACCCCTCATTGGATTGGGCATATGCTATCTTTTCTTCAAGTGTTAAATAAATCTTATCATTCAAATCTGATCTGAAATGCTGAAGAAAAGGGTTATCTACAGATGTACATAAAAATTCAGCAAGAAAAAGCCGTTCTTCAATAGTCCTGTCGGAAGCTGCCCTGCCCAGACGAAAATAATTATACAGGAGCCTGGAAGCTGAACGCCGGTCATTTGACCCCATTTGTTTATTCCGCCTGAAGAATTCAGGCAGAAACTTACTTAGTGGCTTATCTGCTGGGTAGTGCTCAAGCACACGTAAAAAAGACCTGAGCTGCTGTTCTGATCTCATTTTTCAAGCTGTAATTCAAAACCCTGGTACTTAATGATCATCAGCTCGGTATTGAGATACCCCAGTACAGGATCCTTTCTGAAGCGGAAATTATTATGCAATCCCTCATAAACCCGGTCACCCAGATGATCAGGATAGTCCTTACCATACTGTTCAAGTAAACTACCGAAGAAATACCCGATATCAAAGCCTTTAAATGAAAACTCTGATGGTTCAAAACCGTATTCATCGCGATACCTTGCAATGAAATGCTTCACTCTATTCAACTTATAATTCACAAAATAGGAAGAGCTCAGCCGGGTATTCAGACCCTGCATTTTTTCAGGATCAAGAAATTTAGCCTTTATCCAATTCGGGTGTCCGAATACCTCTATTTTGTAATTATCCCTGCTCAGCTTATAAAGGCGGTCGATGGTGGGTAATAAATACGCTCTTTCGGATGATGCTATAATAACCAGATTTTTCTTTTGGTGGTTTAAATAACTTTCCAGGCCAATTGAATTCGGGCGCTCTGTAATGCTGAAGCGGCCTGCGGATAGATCTTTCAGATACATTTTAACCGGCTCCGCGAATTTTGCGTCATCGTTTTTCTGCGTGTTGATCAGTACAATATTAACCTGGTCGGCTTTATAGTTCTTAAAGATGAAATCGGCGATCTTCCAGCCATGCTGATCTATGGAATTATTTACAGTAACAAGCCTGGGGTTTTTAAACTGTGAGGGCGCAGAAGCTGCCAGAGGTGAGACCTGCAAAGCTTTATTTGTTTCAGAAAACTCGGCGAATGTGCTTATGGCGTCAGGAAACACAGGACCAATAATAATGTCATTGTTCCTCACAGAATTCGCTCTTGCCAGATTTACCACCCTTGTTTCCTGATCCTGGGTATCGAAAACCTGAAGTTTATAATTATGTCCTCTTTGAGACAGGGAATCAAGCGCAAGCTTAAAACCCTGGTAGAAATCAATGGCCAGATCCGCTTTACTGATTTCCTGGCGGCTGGCTGTTTCAGGATTGATCTTATTCAGTTCAAAAGGCAGTAAAAGCACCAGGGAATGATCCAGACTTTTTTTAACAGGTACCCGTACTTTTGAAGGTTCCTCCTTTTTCGGCGAGGGCTGATCGCCTGGTTTAACAGGTACAACTTTCCGTGAGCATGCTGAAAGAAGGACCAGGAAGCTTACTATTAATAAAGTATTATTCCCACTCAATAGTCGCAGGCGGTTTGGAACTAATATCATAGACAACTCTGTTAATTCCCTTAACATTATTTATTATTTCATTTGAGATCTTTGCAAGCAGCTCATAGGGAAGATGGCTCCAGTCTGCTGTCATTCCATCGACAGAGCTTACAGCACGTAAACAAATGACATGCTCATATGTTCGCTCGTCGCCCATCACTCCTACCGACTGAACAGGCAGGAAGATCGCACCAGCCTGCCATACCTTATCATACCAGCCAGAAGTTTTAAGATTGCTTATATATATAGCATCGGCTTCCTGTAAAATGGCTACTTTCTCGGGGGTAATATCATCCAGAATGCGGATGGCAAGTCCGGGACCCGGGAAGGGGTGTCTGCCCAGGAGCGAACTATCCATACCCAGTGTTTTGCCTACCCGTCTGACCTCATCCTTAAAAAGGGTATTCAAGGGCTCGACGACCTTTAATTTCATAAAATCGGGTAAACCACCCACATTATGATGCGACTTAATAGTTGCTGATGGTCCCTTTACAGAAACGGATTCAATAACATCCGGGTAGATAGTACCCTGACCAAGCCATTTAACATCCTGCACTTCATGAGCAGCATCATCAAAAACTTCAATAAAAACGCGGCCAATTGCCTTTCTCTTATCCTCAGGATCTTTTATGCCGGCTAACTGGCTTAAGAACCGGTCACCTGCTCTAACTCCCCTGACATTTAAACCCATATGTTTATAGGAATCCAACACCTGTTCAAACTCATCTTTACGCAATAAACCGTTATCAACAAATATGCAATGCAGATTTTTTCCGACAGCCTGGTGTAAAAGTACAGCCGCAACAGATGAATCCACTCCTCCCGATAAACCCAGGATCACTTTATCCTCACCCAGTTTCTCACGAAGTGCAGCGACGGTAGTTTCTATAAACGCATCCGGAGTCCAATCCTGGCTGCATCCGCAGATATCAACAAGGAAATTTTCGAGAAGCTGCTTCCCGTCGGTACTGTGAGTAACTTCCGGGTGAAACTGTATTCCATAAACATTTGTGCCTTTGATATGAAAAGCGGCAACCTTTACCGAATCTGTGCTGGCAATGATTTCGAAATGATCAGGAATGGAAGCAATGGTATCGGCGTGTGACATCCAGGTCTGAGAACCTGATTCTATATGCTTGAATAAGGGGTGTGTATGATCAAGATAATCAAGCCTGGCCCGTCCATACTCCCGGGTTGAAGAAGCTTTTACTTCCCCGCCCGACTGTTGGGCGATATACTGGGCTCCATAACAAACTCCCAGAACCGGTAAATCCTTAAGAACTGCCAGGTCTAACTGCGGGGCATCTTCCTGCCTCACGGAATATGGACTTCCTGAAAGTATGACGCCTTTCACTGCATTATCAAAAACGGGAAGATGATTAAAGGGATGTATTTCGCAGAATACATTGAGCTCTCTGACTCTCCGGGCAATAAGTTGAGTGTATTGCGACCCGAAGTCAAGAATGATGATCTTTTCTTGCATGGGCAAAGATACTTTTTTGCAGGCAGGACCGGAAATAATAAGTTTATCAATATCTGCATAACCCATTTTCTTTCTGAACCTTTATAAAATCATAAATTTACCCGAAAGATCTAAAATATGGAGCCGCTTACTTTTAACGTTCAGCTTGAAGATATTGAAGGACCCATGGCCCATCATGTCATCGTTGTTCCTGATAATGAGGCAAATAAGCTCAAAGCCGGGAAAGGTTCTGTACGGATCTTATGTGCAATTAAAGATTCCGAAGAATTCCCCTGTGCTTTAAGTCCAAGGAATGGAAAGTATGTGATCATAGCCAGTAAAAAGCTGATTAAAGAGAATAATTTAATCCCCGGAATACCTTTTAAAATATGCATCCGGTTAGATCAGCATAATGGATTAGCCTTACCTGAAGAACTTTCGGAAGTTTTGATCCAGGATGAATTCGCATCCGAGGCTTTTGAAAAGCTTCCCGACGGAAAAAAAAGAGGATTGATATATTATGTCAGGCAGGCGAAATCCATAGATACACGTATTAAAAGATCACTAGAGATCATGGAAAAGATCAAACAGAGATCTCTTTGAACCCCTTCACTGATTCAGAGCGATACCGTACACCCGGTTGGTCTAATCAAACTTGGAAGGATATTTGTGTACCTTATACCATGAAGTTTATCTTTTTAAATATCATGGCCGTTCTCCTTTGGGGATGCAATTCCGGCTCAGATCATTATATTCCAAAGAATTCGAGGATTGCAGACACCTCAGCGGCATCCCCTCCTGAAAGGAAAACCAGTGATGAGAGCGGCAAGATCATAAAAGCCAGTACCTGGGATTATTCACTGGAAACCCAATTCATAAACACCGGAAACACGAAACCTGATGAGCTTGTGGATTATGCGGAAACTTTAAAAGGAGTGCCCTACCTCTACGGCTCCATTGATCCGCAAAAGGGATTCGACTGTTCTGGATTTATTACCCATGTATTTAATCGTTTTGATATCCAGGTTCCGCGATCCTCAAAGGACTTCACATCAGTGGAAAGAGAGATCAATTTAAATCAGGCAAAAAGAGGAGATATAATACTTTTTACAGGAACTGACAGTACCAAAAGAGTTGTTGGGCACATGGGGATCATCACAGGTAAAAACAGCGAGGGTCATGAATTTATCCATTCCACCTCAGGCAAAGCCTATAGTGTTACCGTTACTCCGCTTAATGGATATTATCAGGGCCGTTTTTTAAAAGTGTTAAGGATCTTCAGGGATAATGATATGTAATATCCGGATTCCTGAGTACAAACCGGCTCAGATTATCCCACTTAAGGAGCCTCCCTCACTTCCCAGCCTATCCACCCTCTTTTCAATTTCAGGATCTTTAACAAGCAACGGGGCATGATGAGGTTTGATACGCGCATCGATGATAAGCGGGCCTTTACATCCCCAGTGTTTATTTTCAATAAAAGAGCCAATTCCATGAATATCATGCGAGGGGTTGCTTCGTGTAAAGCTTACCCAGACAAAATTATTCACAGATTCTGCTGCAAAGCCGGCATCGTCGCAAAGAATGATCAGGGGCATGCTGTCCATATTTTTCAGGACAATACTATGATTTAAAACCGCTATCTCGCTGTCAGTTTGTTCAGGACTGATATAGGCAGGCCCTTCAACAGCCAGTATTCCGGGCATCACCAGTTTATGACTGTCAAAGGGCCTCGGTAAAGAAAATGAAGCGGGTAATTCTGTTATAAGCTCGCGCCTTTTATAGCCTGCTGCTGCGATCGCCACTTTAGAGCCGGAGTTGATATCAGTACCGCTGTAATCAAGGGTATCGATGGTTGTCCTGGTATAGAAATGCAGATCGCGGCTAAGGTCCACCCTCTCAAGCATATGCTTCATGAAAGCCGGGATATTCTTCGTACTCAGGGAAGGATCATCAGCCTTATTGCATATAAACAAATATTTCGCAAGGCTTAACTGGCTTTTCCCGAGAATATGATTGGCAATGGTCAGGATTTCCTGCGGCTTCTGTTCTTTTAAATATGGGGTATACCGTTCACTGCCGATGGCGAAAAGCAAAGGATGTACTCCTGCCGCATCAACGGCATTAACCTCGTGCAGGCCCGGTATTTCTTTGGGAATAGCAGATCCTGTTATTTCATGTATAAGTGCTCCGAAACTCGTATCCTCCTGTGGGGGCCGCCCCACTACAGTAAATGACCATATGGCATTTTTACGGTGATATACATTCCTTACTTTCATGAGCGGAAACGGATGTTTCAGACTATAATAGCCTAAATGATCTCCAAATGGACCTTCGGGCTTGTTTTGACCTGGCTCGATTGTTCCCGTGATCACGAAATCCGCATCGGAGGATATACAGAAGCCTTCCTTATCATAAAAATATCTGAATCGCCTGTTACCCAGTGCTCCAGCAAAGGTCATTTCAGAAAGACCTTCAGGAAGAGGCATCACCGCTGCAAGCGGATGAGCCGGGGGACCGCCCACGAAAATACTTACCTTAAGGGCCTCCCCTTTCGCATTGGCTTTATTCTGATGCACTCCTATACCACGGTGAAGCTGATAATGCAATCCTATTTCCTCATCCTGGATATATTCATTGCCGCCCAGCTGGATACGGTACATCCCCAGGTTGGCATTCATGATCCCGGGCTTATCGGTATCTTCGGTATAAACCTGGGGCATAGTTATAAAAGGCCCTCCGTCCATTGGCCAATGCTGGATCTGAGGTAATTCACTTATTTTAGTTCTGCCATATTTAACCGGCGCTCCGAAGCCTGTTTTCCATGGCAGGGCCGAGAATGCTGTTAATCCCGTATTCAGGTATTTTAAAGGATTTTTAAAGGCTTTCATGGGATCTGATTTCAGATCAACCAGGGTCTTTATGGAATCAAGCGTATCTCTGAACATAAAACGCGATCGTTCCAGAGTTCCGAAGAGATTGGACACAGCAGGAAATCTGCTTCCCTTAATGTTCTCAAATAACAAGGCCGGACCTTCATTCTCAAAAACACGCAAATGGATAGCAGCAGCCTCAAGATAAGGGTCCACTTCTTCAGGGATTCGAATTAAATGGCCATGCTTTTCGAGGTCAGAAACACAATCTGCCAGACTTTTATAACCCATACCGAGCTTGAATAAAGTAAATGAACGCTTAAAAAGCGCAATTTAAGAAATGGGATTGATTATTTTGGGAAGGGAATACTGACTAGTCTTCCCGGAATTTGATACATTCAACCCCAAACCTGTTTAAAAAATCAACCCCTTCATCCGAAGCATAGCCCTTATATTCCGCATAGGAGGCCTTGTACCATACTTTCTTAATGCCGGAGGAGAAAATTAATCTTGCGCAGGAAATACAAGGAGAAAGCGTAAGATAAAGCGTAGCGCCTTCCAGTCCGGCACCATTCTTTACCGCATAAAGTATTGCATTTTCTTCTGCATGAAGAGCCAGGGAACAACTGTTTTTGGAATCACGCGGGCAGCCTGTTTCAGGCCACTCCTCATCACAGTTATGCGTTCCTGCCGGCGGACCGTTATACCCGATAGAGACTATTCGGGTATCCTTGGTTAAAACGGCCCCGACCTGGGCCCTCACACAATGTGAGCGGGCCGACAGGTCGGATGCCAGTTTCATAAATATCAAATCAAAGCTTGGCTTTTCAATCATTAATGGGCAACATCTGTATCAAGCTGACTTACGTCAATCCCTTGTTTCTTTAATTCTGAACTTACTTTTATTGCGAAATAAGCAAGATATGCAAAACATACCACTGCCACTATATAAGAAAAGTGTATACCGCTGGTATCTGCAAGGATACCCTGTACCGGTGGAATAATAGCACCTCCAAGGATCATCATGATCAAAAATGCTGAGCCCTGACTGGTGTACTTACCCAGGCCGGTAATTGATAAGGCAAAGATACATGGCCACATGATCGAACAGAATAAACCGCCGCTCAGGAATGCGTAAATAGCTATCTGCCCGGTTGTCAGAAGTCCGACAATCATTGCAATTGCCCCTAAAACACCAAACGTAAGCAGGGTCTTTGCAGGTTTTTCCTGACTGAAGAAAAATCCTGCTATTAAGATCAGTACGCAGAAACCATACACAAAAAACTGTTCAACTGAGGTACCGTTTAAGTGGTTTGCAAATAATATTATCGCGAAAGCCACAAAAGGTACGACTACAGTTAAGATAGTTTTAGTACTCTTGGTCAGATTGAAGGCACTCACAGCTCCAGTCCAGCGACCGATCATCATACTTCCCCAGTAAAGTGAAATAAATGGTGCAATTTCAGAATCTGCAAATGATCCGAATTCAGGGAGTTTCAAAAGGGCCCCCATATTACTCTGGATAGTTACTTCTACCCCCACATAGGTAAAAATAGCCATCATACCCAGGATCAACTGCGGATAGCCCATTGCTCCCCAGCCTGTTTTGTCTTTTCCAGCTGCCCCAAGGGTTAAGAACAGGGTAAGCACAATAATTAAAAGAGATGAATATACAAATACAGGTAAACCTAAGCCGGTCATTTCTGCTAGAGGTCCGGCCGCAAGAATAAGAAGGAATGCAATAAAAATTACCCCCAAAGGCAAATTGGTTTTATTGCTTGCTTCAACTTTTTCATCACTGGTAACCTTCGGCATTTTTGAAACAGCGAAGAATATGGCAACTGCAAGAAATAATCCTGCAAGGATATAATACAGATTATTAATGGAGGCAATCTCGACTTCTTTGGGTGAGGCACTGGTGGCTGTTCCAAACAGAATCACACTCACGGCTATAGGTCCGAGGATACTGCCGAAATTATTCACACCACCCGCCAAATTGAGCCTGTTAGCACCGGTTACCGGGCTACCTAATGCCACAACAAATGGATTTGCAGCTGTCTGCTGAAGTGAGAATCCGATTGCTACAAAGAAAAAAGCAGTCAGGATGAATGAAAAAGAACCGGAATTAACAGCGGGGATCATCATTAATGCTCCGGCTGCAGAAATAACCAGTCCTAAAACAATACTATTCTTATAACCCAGCTTATTAAGTATATCCACCTTGCTGATCTTTGATGCGTAAAATAAAATCAGGGATCCGATAAAATAACCACCGTAAAAAGTAAAGTCAATTAACTGAGACTCAAACTGTGTAAGACTAAAATGGGTCTTACAAAAAGGAATGAAAATTCCATTACTTGCAGCCAGGAAGCCCCAGAAAAAAAACACAGTGATCAGTGTGTATAAAGCGGAACCATAATTTGTTTGTGAGTTTTTATCCATTATTAAAAGATTAGGTTTTTTTTAAATGTAACTCTAACATAAAATTTTTTTCTCATATCTCTATAATTTTGATGTTTTATTAATCCTGGACATAAACTTCATTGTTATTTTAAGGTTAATTCGCATATTCGCAGTTATAGGATAAATAATTCGGAATGATCGAATCAATCATATCAGGAATTGGATTGGGATTTGTGCTTTCTTTTTTAACCGGCCCCGTATTTTTCGCACTGATCAAAACAAGTATAGAAAAAGGTTTCTATGCCGGTGTTTCACTTGCAGCAGGGGTGCTTGTTAGCGATATATTTTATGTTGCATTAACCCTTTACGGAACTTCTTTCCTGGCTCTTGAAAATATATACAGGGTGCAGATAGGTATTGCCGGAAGTGTAATCTTATTATCAATCGGAATATATTATCTGTTTAAGAAAGTCAAGGTGAATTATGAGCAAACCAGCTCCAAAAGACATAATACCGGCTATTTTTTCAAGGGTTTCATCATGTGTATTTTCAACCCGGCTATACTTCTGTACTGGTTGAGCGTTACGAGCGGGGTCATTTCTGTATCCGGGGAGATTGCTCGAAACACAGTTATTCCCTTTTTCGGATCGATCCTGATCACACAGTTCAGCGTGGATGTGGTTAAAGCTTATTATGCCAATAAGCTGAGATATCGCATTAAGGAAAAGACCATCGCAGGCTTGAACCGTATTGCCGGAGTCCTGATCCTTATTTTTGCACTCAGACTGATCTATAACCTGCTTACCGGTCACTCTTTGATTTAGAGTTTTGTGAAGGAAAACTGCAATTAGCAGGATGAATTCATCGAATCTGATGGACATTCACCACTATCTGTTGAATAATTTAGCCTGGCGGATAACCTGATCATAACTATATTCACCAAACCAGGCGTAGTATTCCCCATTTGGTTTTATAATAAAAAAGCTACCATAAGGATATTTAAATTTTAAAAAAGTATTTCCGATCAGGAGATTCTTATCAGGATGCCAGCTTATACTTTCATTTATCTGCAGGGAGGTATTTTTAGTATAAACAAAGAATAGGGAGGAATTCCTTAAGCGCTGATATTTTTTATAATAGGTCTTCAACCGGTTCATTAATTCTTCAGAAAGGTTTTGAAGCGCTGAATTATTAATGTCATGCTGAATATAGTTTATGATCAGCATTTTATCATTGCCGACCCCTATCCCACTTACTTCCTGAAGGTTTGTGATTATTTCCTGACGAGTATCCATGCTTAACTTCCCGGTCTGGATGCGTGATACCAATCGGGTTTCAATTTTACTGCCTTTCTGAAAACTTAACGCCAGATTAAACCTTTGATCAAGTTTTTCTTCAAATTCAATCTTTTCTATCTTATTTCCATCAATGCCATAAAATTCGATTTCCTGTGCAAGAGAGATCATGGAATAAAATACAAGGGAAATAATCAGCAGAAAATTTTTCACAAAATAATAATGTCTCTCCTGAAGATAAGACAAAATTTTAAACCTGATTAATATAACTGATTAATACGCCCTTTGATTCTTGCCTTCCATCCAGTTCATAAAGGCTTTGTTTACCACCTTATTACCTCCGGGTGTAGGGTAATTCCCCGAGAAATACCAGTCTCCAAGATGTGATGGGGTAGCTATATGAAGGTTGTCCAGAGTTTGATAGATCACTTTAACTTTTGTCCGGATATCTTTCGGAGTGATGATCCTTGCTATTCTGTCTGAGATCTCCTGATCGCTGAACTGACTATAGATCTCCTGAACATAGTTTTTAACCTGCTTGTTGCCAAGTTTTTCCGATTCGATACAGTTCTGATAAACCCGTTCAATTACATCTTCTTTACCGGTTTCCTTAAGCAAGGAGATTGCGGCTTCAAAGGCAACGAATTCACCCATTCTGGACATATCAATTCCATAACAATCCGGATATCGGATCTGCGGAGCTGATGAAACGACAACAATTTGTTTCGGACCCAGGCGGTCCAGGATCTTCAGAATACTTTGTTTCAGGGTAGTCCCCCTGACGATTGAGTCATCAAGCACGACCAGATTATCGGTGCCTTTATTGATCAGCCCATAGGTTGTATCATAAACATGGGCAACCATATCCTGCCTGTCAGCATCCTGAGTTATAAAGGTCCTTAGTTTTACATCCTTAATAGCTATCTTTTCGATCCTCGGAGCAAGGCTTAAAACTTCTTCGAGTTCAGCATCTGATATCCGGTCATCGCGTTTCAGAAGAGTGTCGCGCTGATATTTCTTGACATATTTGTGAATACCTTCCACCATACCATAAAACGCCACTTCTGCGGTATTAGGAATGTATGAAAAGACTGTATTCTTCAGGTCGTTATCAATCGCATCGAGTATTTGCGGACAAAGCAGGCGGCCTAGCTGTTTCCTTTCCTTATAGATCGAAGCATCGCTTCCTCTGGAAAAATAAATACGTTCGAACGAACATGATTTCTGCACTTCGGGTTCACGGAACTGCTCTTCGCTCACCTTGCCGTTCTTCTTTATTATCAATGCATGCCCGGGTTTGATCTCCTTTACGGATTCCAGGGGTACATTGAAGGCAGTTTGAATTGCAGGCCGTTCGGAAGTTACAATAACAACCTCATCATCATGGTAATAGAATGCGGGCCTGATACCGACCGGATCACGCATCACAAATGCATCCCCATGTCCAAGTATGCCGCTAATGGTATACCCGCCATCCCATGTTTTGGCAGAGCGGCGGAGTATTGAGGCTACGTCCAGGTGTTCGGCAATCTGGTGACTGATCGCTTCATTGGAAAATCCTTCGTCCTTATATTTATCAAAAAGTTCCTGGTTCTCGGTATCTAAGAAGTGCCCGATCTTTTCTAAAACAGTAACCGTATCTGTTCGTTCTTTTGGATGCTGACCAAGCTCAAAAAGCTGTTCAAGTAATTCATCCACATTGGTCATATTGAAATTACCGCTAACAACCAGGTTCCGTGTCATCCAATTATTCTGACGTAAAAACGGATGACAGCTTTCAATACTATTTTTTCCATGAGTACCATACCTCAGGTGACCCATCAGAACTTCCCCGGTAAAGCTCACATTCTCTTTCAGCCACTCCGTATCATTAAGAAGCTCAGGGTTATTTTTCTGCACATCGGCGAATTTATTCTGAACATACTCAAATATGTCGGCTACTGCATTGGCGCCCATAGAACGGTGCCGGCTGATGTAACGGTTACCAGGCTGAACATCCAGTTTTATTGTTGCAATCCCCGCTCCATCCTGTCCCCGGTTATGCTGCTTTTCCATCAGCAGATATAATTTATTAAGACCGTAAAGTGCGGTCCCGTATTTTTGCTGATAAAAAGATAGTGGTTTTAACAGGCGGATAAGTGCTATACCGCACTCATGTTTGATCTGATCGCTCATAGAAGGTTCTGAGAATGCAAAAGTAGATATTTAAACGCTAAGAAGCCAATGAAATCAGACGTAAAATCCATCCATAAAAGCCTAATGCTGTGAAATTGACACAATAATTATTTAACGAAGTTTTTTCCGTGAAAGTTTAATTGGCTAAAGAAAATATTCAATAGCTGATGGGAATAAAATGAGTATAAATAACAAAAATACCAGGAAGAGACTTATTATCGATTTCGGGGAAGCCTTTGAGGGTATAGGGGGCATGCTGCTCTCACGGAGAAACGCATTCAGGGGAATTTTGAAATAATAAAAAAGAGACACCACCGTACTGATCGCTGCTACTATTATCATCAGCAGCAGGAGTTGAGAGCCGGATTTATTATACGCTTCAATTGCTGAAGAGAAGATGAGAAACTTTGCTGTAAAACCGGCTGTTGGCGGTAAACCCGTAAGAGAAATCAATACGATAACCATCCCGATCAGGATGAGGCTAAATTGCTTTCCCAATCCCTTGTACTGATCGATATTTTCGATTCCAGTCCTGTCCTCAACCTCATCTACTATCAGGAAAGCGGCCATATTCATAATCACATAAATGACCATATAAAAAATCAGGGCCTTAATACCGCTGGCGGAAAATACGACCAGGGCCATAAGCATAAAACCAGTATGGCCAATTGAGGAATAGGCCAGCATCCGCTTTACATTGTTCTGCCATATTGCTCCAAAATTCCCGACTAGCATACTGGCAATGGCAAGCACAGCAAGTATCATATTAAAATCGAACAGGGATTTATTAAACACGGGGGCCTCAAAAATCATTAAAAACCTGATCAAAAGGGCAAAACCGGCTATCTTCGGTCCGGTTGATAAAAAGGCGGTAACGGGAGTCGGAGCTCCCTGGTATACATCGGGCGACCAGAAATGGATCGGTACAAGGGAAAGCTTAAACGCGATACCGATAAGGACCATAATCAGTGCAAGTCCCCAGGCCTCAGCCGGAAGCTTTTGTAAACTGGTGATGAAAGCGGGATCGTTTATGTCAAGACTTCCGGTAAATCCGTAAAGGAGGGATATTCCGTAAAGCATAACAGCAGAACACACAGCGCCAAAAAGCGCATATTTCATTGCAGCTTCAGTTTGCCAGGCATTTTTTGAAAGGTAGCCAACCATTAAATAAGATCCAACGGACACCATTTCAAGGGATATATAAACCATCAGCAAATTGGACGACATCGCCATCAGGTTCAGGCCCAGATGAACCGCCAGAAGTATCGCATATAAATCGCCTGTTCCTTTAGTATGATCCTGCAGGGGCCGGTTAAACCGGATAAATAAAACGAACAGGATACTGACTATACAAAACAGAAGCTTAAAAAGAACTGCCATATGATCCAGAATGATCATTCCGCTAAAAAGATGAACTTCAGGTATATGAAGTACCCTGAAGTTTACAATACTTACAGCAGTCAGGATGACCAAAGAAAGCAAAAAGGGTAATGAAGGATTTCTTTTCGAAAGAAACAGATCCGCCAGAATTACAATAAGAAAGCCAATAACAAGCAAGATTTCCGGAAGGAAATAAGCTAAACTTGAAATCGTATCATTTATCGATCCGGAGATATAGGGCAGAAATTCAATCATCAGCCGGAAATTAATTGAATAAATGCGAGAACGGAAGCATTCATTTTCGCAAACAGCAAGGAAGGTAAAATACCAAGCAGCAGAGCCAGGACGGCTAAAGGGATAAGAGCTATTTTTTCCCTGGCAGTAACATCCTTAAGCCTTAGCAGCCATTCATCCCCGCCCTTTAAACGTGTTTGCCCGAAAAACATCCGCTGAAGGGTCCAAAGGAAATATGCAGCGCTTAGCAGGATACCAACGGATCCGCCAATTGCCATCCACCGGGGCAGCAATCCATTAATACCTTCGGAAGTAAATGCGCCAATTAAACTAAAGGCCTCTCCTATAAAAGCAGAAAATCCGGGCAGTCCCAGTGATGCAAAAAAAGCGATCATTACAAATGCAGTAAACTGCGGCATGACAAGGGCAAGGCCCCTGAAATTAGCGATCTGCCGATCATGAACCCGCTCGTAGATCATCCCGGCAAGGAAAAAGAGCATGGCCGATAATCCACCATGACTGATCATCTGGAACATTGCCCCGCTCACTCCTTCGGTTGTAAAGGAAGCAATACCAAGCAAGACAAATCCCATATGTGATACAGATGAATAGGCAATCATGCGCTTCAGATCCGTTTGAGCAAGGGCATTCAAAGCCCCGTAAATAATGGAAACCATCCCGATAAGGCCGATCCACCAGGCAGACTGCAGGGCCGCATCAGGAAATATGCTGAAACAAACCCTGAGAATGCCATATCCGCCCACTTTCAAAAGGAGCCCTGCCAGGATAATGGAAACCGGTGTCGGTGCTTCAACGTGAGCATCCGGGAGCCAAGTATGTAATGGGACAATCGGAACTTTAATGGCAAAGGCAATGAACAGGATTATAAAGGCCAGCAGACGCGCTGATATACCGAAAATAGTCTGATCAGCAGGTGCTGAAAATATTGAGCCATCGATATAGTTAGCTGGATCCATCATCAGGATCATATTAAAGGTATGATTCCCGGTCGCCGGGTTTAGTACCGAAAAATACAAACCTATGATCACCAGAAGCATGAACACAGAGCCAAAAAGCGTATAAAGGAAAAATTTAATAGCCGCATATTCGCGTCTCACTCCGCCCCACATCCCGATCAGGAAATAAAGCGGCAGAAGCATTAATTCATAAAAAATATAGAACAGAAAGAAATCAAGAGCGCAGAAAACCCCCATAACCGCTGTATTCAATAATAAGAATAAGGAAAAGAAAGCTTTAAGATTGGTTTTGATCTCCCAGCATGCAAGTGTAGCCACAAACATAATTAGTGCAGTCAAAGCCAGGAAAGGCATTGATAGTCCGTCAATACCTATAAAATAGTCGATCTCCAATTTCCCGATGCTTCCCAGATCAAGGCGGATCCAGGAGAACTTCTCAGTGAATTGATACTGATCCTCATGATTTACTCCGGCAGAACTGCCTGAACTCTTAAAGTTCAGGTACATGAGTATACTGACCAGAAGCTGAACCACCGTAACCCCAAGAGTTATGAATTTAAAGCGCTGCTGAACGGTCTCCGGCAATATAAGAATGAGCAGAGCTGCTGCAAGCGGTAAAAAAATAAGGAAAGAAAGCAAACTCATCCGTACCTCCTAAATTTCTCCGAAATGGAAAATAATACCATAGAACTCATATTAAATAAGTTAATATAAAAAACGTAATCACTATAAACAGCATGCTTAACAGGTAATGCTGCAGCCTGCCTGTTTGCGCCTTCCGGGATAAATTACCCAGACCTTTAGCCAGGTCTGCAATAAAATTCACCAGACCATCCACAATATTCCGGTCCAGCCAGTCTGCTATATCAGCCATAATCCGGATACTATATGCGGAGGCATGGACCAGTCTGTCAATTACCTGCCGGTCAAAGCTATAGCAGAGCCTGGAAATACTCTCAGCAGACCTTACGAAAATCAGGTTATATACTTCGTTAAAATACCATTCCCTGTTGGAAAAACGGTAAATAAACCCATTGATTAAAAATGGCCTTTCCTCTCCGGTAACATAGATCCGATACGCCAGGTAAATAATCACAACACTTCCCAAATTGATAATCAGAGGAAGGGTTATATGTAAGGCAGCAGATCCGGATACATCATAAGGCAAACCTTGTAATATCCATGACACATCATAGGAAAAAGGGTTCAGCGAAAATAAAATAAATGTGCTGCAGAATGCCAGGATAAGCAGAATGTAGCTCATTGAGGCAGGAGGATCCGTAAGAGTTCCAGCTTCGCCACTCTGATATTTTGCTCTGCCGAAAAACACTTTAAAAATCAGTCTGGCACTATAGAAAGCCGTCATCCAGCTTGAAAGAGACAGGATATAAGGCAAAATTCTGCTAATTCCAGTCTTACTAAAGGACCAATCAAAGGAAGTGATCAGCAGCGCATCTTTTGAAAGGTATCCCGAGGTAAAGGGAAGACCGACCAGGGCTGCCGAAGCAATACACATGGTGATACACGTTATAGGCATTTTTCTTTTCAGGCCTCCCATAAAACGGATGTCCTGATGATCGAATGCAAGATTATAAGTTTCCTTTAAATGATGTAGCTGATGGATAACTGAGCCCGCTGCCAGGAACAATAAACATTTAAAGAAGGCGTGGGTAGCCAGATGAAATATACTTTCGGCATAGGCGCCTATGCCCATAGCAGTGATCATAAAGCCCAGCTGTGAAATAGTGGAATAAGCCAGTATGCGCTTGATATCATTCTGGGTAAGGGCAATTGTAGCCGCCATGAAGGCTGTTAAAAGACCGGTAACCGTTATTATGTTAAGAACCAAAGGATCAAAAAGAGGATAAACCCGGGCAATGAGGAAAATACCTGCCGCAACCATCGTAGCTGCATGGATGAGGGAAGAAACTGAGGTTGGCCCTTCCATTGCATCGGGGAGCCAGGTATGCAAAGGAAACTGAGCCGACTTGGCTATTGCTCCTATAAAAAAGGATAATCCGGCCGCACTCAGCCAGAGGGCAGGCATTTGAGCAGATCCGCTGATCCACATACCCTGACGTATTGCTGCGGATCCGACCAATCCTTCATCCCCGAAAAGAGCAATCAGGTCAAGAGTATTAAACTGGAAGTAAATGATCATGATCCCGCAAAGAAATCCCAGATCACCGATCCTGTTCATGATGAAAGCCTTCTTAGCAGCCTGCGAGGCTGAATCTTTCGTAAACCAAAACCCGATAAGAAGAAAAGAAGAAAAGCCGACCAGCTCCCAGAACAGGTAGATAAGCAGAAGGCTGTCCGCAATGACTAATCCCAGCATCGAAAAGCAGAATAAGCCCAGATAAGCCCAGTACCGATGAATATCAGGGTCGGCTTTCATGTAGGAAAGAGAATAAATATGAACCAGCAGCGAAATTCCCGAAACCAGCACCATCATCAGTACGGAAAGGTTATTCAATAAAATTCCGGCAGTCAGTTCAGTTTCCCCGACAAAAAACCAGCTAGTATGCTCATGAACGGGGGAGCGATTCCAAATTTGAAAGAACAGATAAATTGAAATGAGGAAAACAGTTCCGATATTAAATATCGCTATGCCCGATCCTTTCCCCTTTCCTCCCGCTAGGATGGTAAAAAAGGAAAGCAGCGGCAGCAGTACCATTAAAAATGCAAGCAAAGCTGTATTTGAAAAATCTGACTGCCCCATTTAATCTTTTAATGTATCAATTTTTGCAGGATCTATTGTTTTATAATACTTGTAAACATTCAGGATTATGGCCAGCGCCACTGCCACACCAGCTGCAGCAAGCACAATTGCAAATAATGCAAACATTTGTCCTCCCCCTTTGATTTTATCATACCGGCCAAACGCCACAAAATTTAACACGGCAGCATTGATCATAAATTCTATCCCTATCAGAACCTGGATTGCATTCCTTTTGGTTAAAACAGCATACAGCCCAATACAAAACAGACAGGCACTGATTAGGAGGAAATGCGTGAGTGGTATCATAATTTTCGTTCCTTTCTGGCCAGATGAGCGGCACCTATTAAAGCCATCATCAGAAAGACAGAAACTACCTCAAATGGAAGAAGGTATCTTGTCATTGTATGAATGCCGATCTGATGGACTGTATTATCATTCTTTCCAATAGCCATACTGTCTTTCAACCAGGGTTGGTTAAGCAGATCGGAATTGTTTATTATCGTAAAAAGAAGGAACAAAAATGCAATGGAAATTAACAAGGCAGCAAAATGATTTATCCTGAACCGGCCCTTGGTTTCCTGCAATCCTTTAAGTAATTCACGGTTGGAAAGCATAAAGGCAAACAGCATCAGCACCAGTACTCCCCCCACATAGATTACTACCTGGGTAACTGCCACAAAATCTGCCTGGGCGAAAACATAAAGCGCAGCAAGGGTAAACAGGGTGACAAAAAATAAAAAGATACTGCGTACAAGATTTTGCATAGTGACTACAAGAAGCGCTGAACCCAGCATCAGAGCTGCAAAGAAATAGAAGGAAATTTGTTCAGCATTCATACTATTCTGTGTCTCCCTTATTTTCAGCAGCAGCTTGTTTGGCCGCTAATTTCTGCGCATTAAATTTCTCTAAAGCCAGTCGCTTCTCTTCGGCCTCGGCAGCAGTCATATCTGAAAATTTATAGACCATCCCGCTCAGATCAGCCATGCTACGGTCATAAGTATCTGTCATAATGATGCATTCGGTTGGACAAACTACCGTGCATAAGCCGCAGTACATGCATTTGGCCATATCAATATCGAACCTGGCTGCATATAATCGCTTAACAGTTCCATCAGAAGTCTTTCCGATAGCTTCAGTGGACTTAATACTTTCAATCTCAATACAGTCAACAGGACAGATCTTAGCGCAGAGATCACAAACAATGCAATCATCCATTTCCACATCAAGCTGGTAGCGTCCGACATCAGGAATTGGCAGCTTTTGGTGCGGGTACTGGATAGTGGTGGTGCCGCTGTTTTGGATAAAATAGTCAGGATCGGTGATTGATCTGACCTTTCGGCTTTCTGAAGCAGCAAAGAAATGGCTCAGGGTAAGTTTAAGTCCCTGGGCAAGCGTTTTAAATACTTGTATTACTTTACCTATCATCACAAATTCCTTTAGGTTAACAGAATATTCAGACTTTAAAATATAATTACATCATTGTAAGCCGCCATATTCCGGATATGAGCATACAAAGAAATGCTAAAGGTGTTAATACTTTCCAGCAAAGGCTCATCAGTTGATCGACCCTGAGCCGTGGGAGTGTCCATCTGATCCAAATCTGAATAGCCACTACAGCCAATGTTTTCATCAGGATCCAAAAGATTCCCCAGTATAATCCTGTGGTCCATGTGGCAAGCTTAGCAGATCCGAAATCAGGCAAAGGGCTGTTCCAGCCTCCCAGAAATAAAATCACCCCGATCATACCTACCAGGAACATCATGGAATATTCCGCGAGAAAAATAAAGGCAAACCGAAGTCCAGAATATTCGACGTGAAATCCCGCCACCAATTCTGATTCAGCCTCCGGGATATCAAAAGGCGCACGGTTGCATTCCGCAAGCGAGGCTATAAAATATATAAGGTAAGCAATGATAAGGTGAGGTGCCTGAAAGATATTCCAGGCAAAGAATCCGCCTGTTGCTTTTACATCCCAGATACCCAAAAAGTGTGTGGGTGCATTGGTTAAAATACCCTGATTGATACTTACTTCCTGGAGATTTAATGATTGTGAGATCATAACCGCTGAAATAAGCGCGATCCCGGCAGGGATCTCATAGGAGACCATCTGCGCAACCGAGCGCATGGAACCGAGCAAGGCATATTTATTATTGGAACCCCAGCCAGCCATAAGGATACCCAGTGTTTCAACGGCCAGGATAGCAAAGATGTAAAAGATCCCAAGGTTCATTGAAGTTGGGACCAAATCAGGTGCCCAGGGGA
Organism: Pedobacter sp.; assembly: GCA_036676435.1. Classification (GTDB taxonomy): domain Bacteria; phylum Bacteroidota; class Bacteroidia; order Sphingobacteriales; family Sphingobacteriaceae; genus Daejeonella. Next base: position 398,581 of record JAKFCV010000020.1, read on the forward strand.
GTGCGGCAAATCCAAGATATACAGAAACAAATATTACGATTGGCGCCAGGGTGAAGAGGATCTTATCAGCAGCTGATGGGATTATAAATTCCTTTTGGAGCATTTTCAGAATATCTGCGAAAGCCTGCAGAGAACCATACTTCCCGACTTCCATTGGCCCCAGCCTGTCCTGCATAAAAGCGGAAATTTTTCTTTCAGAATATAAGGCAAATAAGGTGAACAATGCAGTAAATGCAAACAGGGCGGTCGCCACAAGTACATATGTCAGATAGAAATTCAATTCACGGGCTTATGTACGCAAACTTACATAATCTGCTTAAAAATGTATGCTAATTCCTGATTTTCCTTAAGCCGGCGTCAATCCCAGATGGGCTTATATGATAAATGGATCTTCTCGCCAAAGAAGAGACGCGTACTTTGTGCAAAGGAGGGAGTATAGTCAGAAACATAAAACTGATGCTTTTTATGGGGACCCTCATTAATCAGCTTCATTTCTGTAAGCCGGTCCTTGAGGTGCTGAGCAACGATTTCTGCTGTATTTATTATCTCTATCTTTCCCTTATAAAAAGCATCAATTTCCTTGCTGATCAGGGGATAATGTGTACATGCCAGGATGAGACTATCGATTTTTTTGAGTTTAGGGGATGATAAATAGGAATTTATAACCGTATTACTGATGTTATTATTAAAGAAACCTTCTTCTATCATGGGCGCCAGCAAAGGAGTAGCCAGAGAGGACACTTCAATCGATGGATCTGCTTCTTTAAATTTTTTGGCGTAAATATCAGAACGGATGGTTGATTTGGTGCCAATCACTCCTATTTTCCGGTGCCTGTTATCCTTAATCATGGCATCGACAACCGGGTCTATCACATTTATAATTGGAACCTGATCACCCAAAAAATGAACCAATTCATGAAAAGCATGGGAAGATGCCGTATTACAGGCGATAAGGATAAGCTTACACTTTTTATCGAGTAAGAACTTAGCGATCTTCAGGCTATAGAATTTGATGGCTTCGGGAGATTTATCCCCGTATGGCATATGAGCTGTATCGCCAAAATAGATAATCTGCTCATTGGGCAATATTTTTCGGATTGCATTGGCAACGGTAAGACCACCGATCCCGGAATCGAAAATACCTATAGGTAATGCTGAACTCATGAGCGAAAATAATATATTTTGCAGGGATAAAGTTGGAAAAAAGCCCGAATACTTTTAAATTCTACTGCAAAAAAAATGCGAAGCCTTCGCTTCGCATTTCTTCTATGCAGTTTAAATTATTTTTTGGTGCTTGCTGCAGCAGAAATTCCCAATTTAGTTTTTACAGCCGCCAGCAGATCTTCTCCGCCATCGAAATAAACAACTCCTGGCTGGGAAACATCGAATACATAAGCAAACCCTTTTTCCTTGGCTACGGCTTTAACAGCGTCTTCAGCTTTTTTAAATACCGGCTGATACAATTCTGTACGCTTGGTAGTTAATTCTTCCTGAGATTTTTCCTGGGTCTCGGTGATACGCTTTTCCATATCCTGAATATCTTTTCCAAGCGTCATCAGTTCCTTTTCAACAACCTCTTTATTTGCCTCACTTATGGTTTTAGCTTTGTCTGTGTAGATAGTGATTTTTTTCACACGTTCTGCATCCATAAGTTCCAGTGCAGTTTGCTTTGCTTTGGCGAAAGTCTGAAAACTTGCATCAGCCGTTTTCATTTCAGGCATTGACTGCAATAGATCGGCAGAATTAATGTGACCAAATTTTTGCTGAGCACTTGCCGTATTTCCTGCAAACACCATGAATGCTGCAACTACTCCTATTTTAAATAAATTTTTCATTTTTTCGTATTCTGTTTTTTGTTTATGATTTGTGAGAGGCCTTATTTTACAACTGTACCGGGTTTATAGCCAAGACGAATGATAACGTCATTGCTTTTGTCTAAACGCGGACTTGCATATAAAAGTGTAATGTCGCTATTTTTATCGAAAATCATATCCAGTTGCTGTGCATCTGCTACAGCCTGAATTGCTTTTGCCACCCGGTCCTGAATGGGTTTGATTAATTTAGTACGCACCTGAAAAAGTTCGCCCTCAAAACCAAATTTCATGTTTTGAAATTCTTTGGCTTCCTTTTCCTTCTGGATTATTTCATTCTCACGGCGCTTACGCATATCCTCGGTCAGTAATACCTGATCGGCCTGATAGGCTTTAAACAATCTTTCTATTTCCGCAAATTTAGCATCAACATCCTTTTGCCATTGGACGGATAAAGCATCCAATTGTTTTTGAGAAGAATTGTATTCAGGGATATGCTGTAAAATATAATCACTGTCAACATAAGCAAATCGCTGTGCGAATGCTCCAATCGTAGTAAACATTACTACCAGGCATGTTAAAATAATTTTTTTCATACGCTTAATTAAAACCGCCACTCAGGGACTGAGATATACTAAAGGTAAATGGTTGCTTAGCATCCTTTAACCCCGGTATTGAATCGAAGGCAAAACCATAATCTATACCAAGCAATCCAAAAATAGGCAAAAATACCCTGGCGCCTACCCCTGCAGAACGTCTGATATTGAAGGGTGCGAAATCTTTAAATGAATTCCAGGTGTTTCCGCCTTCAGCAAATGCAAGAACGAAAATTGTTGCAGTCTGGCTGGCTGTGATAGGATGCCTTACTTCAAGAACATATTTATTAAATATCGGGCTGCCTGATCCTTGTGCGATCGTCGGGTTGGAACCTGCCGGGATTACTGAGTTATTAGAATACCCGCGCATTGCGATCACTTCCGATCCCTGTAAAAAGTCAAACCCCTGCATACCGTCGCCACCAAGCTTAAAACGCTCAAATGCCGACTGACCCACTGCCTGATTATATACCCCGAGAATACCAAACTGAGCCTGTGCTTTCAGTACAAGCTTTCCATAAATGCGCTGGAACCATTGTGATTCAAACTTCCATTTGTGATATTCTGTAAATCTGTATTTCTCTTTATCTGTCGCAGTTGCGTAATTGGTATTATTAAATAAAGAATACGGCGGAGTAGCCTGAATTGTCAGTTTAAGGTTAGAGCCTGATGTTGGAAAAATCGGCGCATCAATAGAGCTTCTGCTGAGCTCCTGGGTTAAGTTAAAATTGTAAGATTTACCGGTTGAAAAGATAAACTGATTGTAATTATTCAGTACATACTGCTGCAGATTGATAGAGGTATTTGCCTGGAAATAATCATCCGGCCATTTCAAACGCTGGCCTAAGGTAAAGGTCATTCCATTCATCCGGATCTTTTGCAGGCTCGGATCCCCATTAGACAATCCGTTTGACTGGAGAGATGTAAAAGCGCTGATTCCAAAATAGATAGGCTTCTTACCTCCAAGCCATGGCTCAGAGAAAGAGAAACTGTAGGACTGATAATATTTACCATTAGTCTGACCTCTGATGCTCAGTTTTTGTCCGTCACCTTTTGGTAAAGGCTTCCAGGCACTCATATTGAAGAGATTCCTTGCAGAAAAATTATTAAAAGTTAATCCTAAGGTTCCTACGACCCTGCCCCCTCCGAAACCACCGGAAAGTTCTATCTGATCTGAAGGCTTTTCGACAACATTATATTCAATATCAACTGTTCCATCATTCGGATTAATATTAATCGGTCTCGGATCGGTTTTAGTATCGTCAAAATTTCCAAGCTGGGCGATTTCCCTTGTACTCCGGACAATTAGCTCTTTTGAAAATTTCTGTCCGGGTTTGGTCCGGATCTCTCTTAAAATTACTTTATCGTTGGTTAGCTCATTTCCTTTCACCATTATCTTATTGATGGTATACTGGGGTCCTTCATACAGGCGGATCTCCAGATCAATGGTATCACCGTAAACTTTGGTTTGTACAGGATCAACATTGAATGTTAAATAACCATCATTCAAATACAGAGAGGAAACATCATCTCCACCCGGGCTGCTTGACAGCTTCCTGTTAAGTTTATCCTCGCTGAACACTTCACCTTTTTGAATTGCAAGTATCGCATCCAAAACCTGGGTTGAATATTTTGCATTTCCTGCCCAGGTAATTTTCCCGAAATAATATTTTGGTCCTTCATAAAGGTCAATTTTTATACCGATACTGCTTTCACTAGTACGATAGATGGTATCCTTAATGATTTCAGCATCCCTGTAACCTTTTTCCTGCATTTTAGTTATCAGGTTAAGCTTATCTTCTTCGTATTTATTTTCAAGGAATTTACCTGTACCGAATACTTTATAAAAAGCACGTTCTTTGGTTTTTTTCAGATACTTCTGAAGCTGCTTTTCTTTAAAATTCTTATTTCCGGTGAAAACGATCTCACTTATTTTAACCCGCTCGTTCTTATCAATGGTTATATCCAGTATAAGGTTATTTACCTCTGCCGTGTCCTTTCTCTGTGCAATAGAAACATCAGTAAAGAGATACCCTTTTTCTTTAAAATGTTTTTTGATGATATCTGTTGTGGTTTTCAGCAAATTCTCATTTACCACTTTTCCTGTCTTATCGGTTAATTTAGTACGCACATCCTCCATCTCACCTTTGCGTAATCCGATAAGCTCAAAACCCGTCAGACGGGGACGTTCAACAACAGCAATATTAAAAAAGATGGTATCAGACCTGATCTCTGTAATATTTAGTTTTACGTCATCAAAAAGGCCCTGTGCCCATAAATTTTTCACAGCACCGGAAGTAGCATCGCCAGGTACGGTTATCCGGTCACCTTTTGTAAGCTTCGATATAGTGATCAGCACTTCTTTATCCAGAAATTGAGTACCGCTTATGGTTGTACCGCCGATCACAAATTCCTTCGGATTCAAATAGCTCAGTTCATCATTTGAGGTACTTCTTGACGGTGTCGGAGTGCCTGTTCTTCCAAACTGGGCCATCGCTGAAGTACCGGAAATAAGTAATAAAATCAATATAAGAATGCGGTTCATTTCGTGTATTTAACGGTGCTAAAATAAGCTAATCACTTGTTAAAAAGTGTTAAAAGTAAAAATTAGTTCAACTGCTCACTGGTCATTCCGAAGCGTCTTTCTCTTTTCTGGAAGTCAATAATGGCCTCATAGAGATCCTCTCTCCGGAAATCGGGCCAAAGTTTTGGAGTAAAATATAATTCAGCATAAGCCAGCTGCCATAATAGGTAATTGCTTATCCGGAATTCACCGCTTGTGCGTATCATTAGTTCGGGATCAGGCATTTCGGCCGTATTTAAATGCCTGTTAAAAACTTCCTCTGTAATATCCCCGGCTTTTAACTCACCATTCTGAACTTTTATTGCCAGTTGCCTGGCAGCCTCTGTAATTTCCCATCGCGAGCTGTAGCTCAGTGCAAGCGTCAGTGTACAGGCGGTATTAGAAGAAGTTTTTGCTATGGTTTCCTGCAGTTGCCTGTAACATCTTTCTGGAAGAGATTTGAGATTCCCAATGGCATTTAAGCGTACTCCATTATCCATCAGGGTTTTAGTCTCTTTATTAATTGTTGACACTAACAATTCCATGAGCGCCATAACTTCCAATTTGGGCCTGTTCCAGTTTTCTGTAGAAAAGGCATAAAGAGTTAAATATTTAATCCCCAATTCAACTGCGCCCTCAACTGTATCTCTAACAGCAAGAACCCCGTTCTGGTGACCAAAGACCCGCAATTTACCCTTTTCCTTAGCCCATCGTCCGTTTCCGTCCATGATTATAGCTACATGCTGAGGTAATCGATCCTTATCTATTTGTTCAAGTAAACTCATTAATTAGTATTAACGCTTAAGATCAGTACATAAAGAACATAATCAGAATAACATTACTCTTTCTTAAGGCTTTAATTAAAACTGGCCAAATTTGGTCTAAAATTTCGCGCTGCAAAGTTATGACTTAATTGCATTTATCTACTACCTGAATTAAAACAGTTTAAGTCTTTAAATCATTAGAAAGGATTATAAAAGTAATCCTTTAGGAAGTTCTACTGAAGGCTTATTTAAAAAGTCCTTTAATATCAGGAATAGTGTAAAATATCATTTGAGATTAAGTTCCGGATTTTTTTTACTGAAATTCCTATTTCTTTTCTACAGGGCATTTGCAAGCGTTAAAAGGAAAACCGATTCCTTCACAGCGATAACACTATGAGGAATTCCGGCATGAAGAGCGAGCATTCCGCCGGCTCCGAGCTCGGAAGTCTGGGCTGAAGTTTTGAAGGCAATTTGCCCCTCCAGTACCTGCACACTGATTATCCCCGGGGCAGTATGAGTTTTCATTACAGCTCCTTCATGCATAGCGATCAATACGATGTTCATTCCATGAGTTTTGAATACCGTAATTGCATTCCGGTCCTTAAGCTTCCATGTTTCCTCCTCCCTGATCTGTCTTTTGAATTCCGCCAGGTCAATTTCAACAAGCGGTCCATCAAGAGGCCTGTCACCCTCAGGGCGTTGAGGAGTAGCATTATTAGATTTTTCATCTATCCCCAAATCAGAATTTTCATCTGTTGTATTTTCCTTTTTGTTCAAAGCTTTAATCATTTCATCTGCCATATTATCAGAATAAATACCGTAACCATTCACCAGCGTCCCTTTTATATTATGTTTCCTTGAGGAGATCGCATACACTACTGCTTCATCCCCAGGGTCTGTTAAGCCTTCGAAACGGTAATGCTTATCCACTACAAATTCATCAGGAAATACCTGAAGCGAGTTATTATGACAAATCAGGCAATTATCATGAAGATTGAAGTCTATAGTATATCCTCTTTCTTTAAGAATGTTCAGTACTTCAGAAACTGTGCTCATGTCTTCCATAAAAAATTTGTTAAGGGGATTAAAGGCCATTCAATTCTGCCCGAATAAAACGAATGAACAAGCTTAAATGTCACAAAGTTTGTGCCGACTTAACCGCACATCAGTCATGAAATATTCAAACTATTAACCAGGAAATTCAGAACGTTGGACATTTGATGGAGACAAAGGTGTAGGTCAGGGAAATCCCCGCAACCATGTAGGTATCTCTTTTTCTGAAATCTCCGCGCTGGATGCCGGGTCCTCCAATCTGGGGCGGCAGTGAGCGATCTGACAATTGCCTGGTTAAAGGACTGGCTGGTGGATTAAGAGTAAAATCAGGATATCTGTCGCTAATATCATCAATGTAATCTGTGAATGCCGTACGGTATCCTACCTCCCCTATCAGGTTCAGGTTACCGCTTATATTATATTTAAATCCGGCCCCGTAAGGAATACTTATCGCATATTTATCATATTCCACAGACTCTGTCTGGATTGGCCGGAGTTCAACCTCTGTTCCATTATCCGTTTTAGTTTTCGGATTATAACTAAAAGCTCCGACTCCGGTAAATAAATAAGGGCTGGCCTTCCTTGTACCGTATCCGGGTAAAACCCCCGCTAAATAATTAAAAAAGTTAAACTCGACCTGAAAAGATAATTCTGATAGCGGAGAATAAAAATTCAAATTACGCTCCTTTTGATAAGGATTAGAAGATTTGGCATCATCACCCTGGATCTTTCCCTGAACAAAATTCAGCTTTGCCGACCAGTAACCATTGAAATTTCTCTTAACCTGGCCTCCAAATGCGAGATCAGTGAATTTATAGGGCTTTACCGGATTGATATCACCCATATAACCCGAACTCCCTGCGAAGCCGCCAATCTCCCAGGTTTGAGAATAAGCTAAGGTAGACCCGAATAAAAAGAAGGCAAAAAATAATAGTTTACGCATGCAGATCAAGGATCTTAATAATTTCGGGTATCTATCCCCCAAAGTAATTTGTTCCTTAACGTAGATAAATAGTTTTCATTATTAAGCCGGATCAAATTGATCCCAAAATCGGCCCTTCTGACCTTAATTTTAATGGATGTATCGATCACTTCAGTACGGGAATCGCAGGTGAGCAGGTACTTGGAGCTTCTTCCCTCTATTTCAAACGAAAGAACATGGCTATCCGAGAGAACGATGGGACGCACATTCAGATTATGCGGGGAAATCGGTGTAACAACCATATTGCCGGATCCCGGGAAAATAATCGGTCCGCCACAGCTAAGGGAATAAGCAGTTGAACCAGTGGGCGTCCCTACGATAAGACCATCAGCCCAGTATGAGTTTAAGAATTCACCGTTCAGATAAGCATGTACAATCATCATCGCCGAGGTATCACGCTTGTGGATAGTTATATCATTAAGTGCGAAATTTTCATCTCCAAACAGATTACGCTCTGACTCTATTCTTAACATTTCCCTTTTATCGAGTGTAAAATCCTTATTTACCAGGCTGTTTATAGCTGAAGAAATATCATTCTTATTGATACTGGCCAAAAATCCTAGACGTCCGAAGTTAATTCCTATAACCGGTATGTTTGAGTCACGGATAAGCGTAACTGTGTCCAGCAGTGTACCGTCTCCACCCAAACTGATAATAACGTCAACTTTGGCAGCTATCAGATCCTGGTAACTTCGGAAAATCTGGAATTTTTTAGGGAAGAATATCTTACCGGAAATAAAATGGTTGTATTTATCAAAGACAAATGGCTCAATATCATGTTTGGACAGACAATCAAATACCTGCTGAACATGGGGTAATACTGTATTATTGAATTGCCTGCCGTAAATTGCAATCTTCATGCTGATTGTTTAGATATCAAGGAAGTTCATAAGCTGATCGTACCGGTCGGAATTTCCATCATCAGATTTCATATCATTAAAGGTTGCCTTTACGGTATAATCATACCTCATAAAGGAAGCTAAAATGGATGACAGATCTGTACGATTAAGTTTGAGTGTAATCTCGAGGCGGGTGGAATCGGGAAAGGACTGCACATAGGAACTCAGGATCTGGGCATTATCTGATTCGACGATCTGAGAAATATGGGCAAGAGAATTATTCCTGTTGTTTATTTCAAGAATTATTATTCCCCCGGGTTCTTTAACCGATGTAATTGTTGCAATGTATTCCATCATGGTATTAATGGAAATAACTCCCAGATAATTCTTGTTTACATCAAGGACAGGTACCATACTAAGTTTCTGCTCATAAAACAAGCGTATCACATCATATACGTGCTGATGCTCAAATACGAAGGGATTATGAAGGGATAAGTTCAGGCCGCCAATGGGAAATGTGAGATCCGGCATTTCGATGAGATCCTCATCAGAAATTAAACCTAAAAATTGCTTGTTATTAACTATTGGCAAATGATTAACCCGGAACTCTGCCATCCTCTCCATCACTTTCTGAATGGTATCAGAAGTTCTCAGAGGAGGTATAGCATCAGCTATAAGTTCATGTGCATACATAATGTCAACTTTTTATGCGATCCAGGAATTTTCGCAAATAAGCATTAAATTCAGCGGGCTGCTCCATCATGGGTGCATGTCCGCAATGATCAACCCAGTTCAGTTCACAATTAGGCAGAAGCAGATTAAATTCATTGGCTACATCCGGTGGTGTTATCCTGTCATCTTTTCCCCAAATCAGGCAAACCGGCACTTTAATTTTACTGATATCCTTTGACATATTATGTCGTATTGCCGATTTTGCCATAGCCAGAATACGTATCACTTTAACCCTGTCATTCACGATCTGATAAACCTCGTCTACAAGTTCCTTGGTGGCTGTAGCCGGGTCATAGAACGTATATTCTACCTTTTCCTTTATAAAATCATAACTCTCGCGCCGGGGAAATGATCCTCCAAATGCATTTTCATATAAACCTGAGCTTCCGGTTAAAACCAGGGCCTTAACATCATCCTGATGGTTTAACGTATAAATTAAGGCTACATGACCACCCAGCGAGTTACCTAAAATGGTGATATTTTTAAACTTTTTATACTTTACAAATTTATGAACAAATTTTGCAAGAGTCTTCACTCCTGTTGTTAATAATGGCAAATCGTATAAGGGTAATAAGGGAATAATTACCCTATAATCCTTTTTAAATTCCGCTACCACTTCAGTCCAGTTACTCAGCGCCCCCATCAATCCATGAAGTAAAATTAAAACTTCACCTTCACCCTCCTCAATGTATTTAAAACCGTTTTCTTCTTTTATCGCAAACTCCATAGAATTGTTAAGTACAGATATCGTAACTCTTGCTAAGATATAAGTATGAATGTATAATCAGCATAAAAACTTATTTATCCGTAATAAAAATAAGTTTTTGTGATCAGTATCTGAAATTAATATTGTTAATCAGGCCAGAAGTTTTTTTACAACTTCTGAGATTGTTTTGCCATCTGCTTTTCCGGCCAGTTCCTGATTTACAAGTCCCATTACTTTACCCATATCCTTCATGCCTGAAGCTCCGGTCCGGTTAATGACATCCTGCACGTGAGTGGTGATTTCGCTAATATCCATCTGCTTGGGCAAATAGGCTTCAATTACCTGCAATTCATCAAATTCGATCTGGTAAAGATCCGGGCGATGCTGGGCCTGATATATCTCTGCCGATTCTTTCCGCTGTTTGACCAGCTTCTGAAGCACCTTAAGCTCTGTATCCTCGGATACCATATCTGATGCTCCCTTTTCAGTCTTAGCCACAAGTAATGCTGCTTTAATAGCCCGAAGACCACGAAGACGCGCACTGTCTTTGCTTCGCATTGCATCTTTAATATCCTGATCTATATTTTCTTGAAGAGACATTTTTTTAATTGGTTAGTAAAATTCCTTTTCGAAATATCCGCAAAACTACATATTCCTGATTAGTTGTTTCAGAAATTCAGAAATTACCTTCAATAATTATCATTTCAGCAAATTTCTATTCATTAGGCCTTAATGATATGGGTGGTATTTGCCTGGGCAGTAGGCATAATCACCAGATCATTAATATTAACATGCGGAGGCCGGGACACTGCAAACCAGATGGTTTCGGCTATGTCAATAGCATGCAAGGGTTCAAAACCCTCATAAACTTTCCTGGCTCTTTCCATATCCCCTTTAAATCTGACCTGAGAGAATTCAGTTTCAACTGCGCCGGGATGTATACCGGTAACCCTGATCTTATGCGGCAGAAGATCGATGCGCATGGCCATATTCAAAGAATCAACGGCAAACTTGGTTGCACAATAAACATTTCCATTTAAATAGGTTTCTTTTCCAGCAATGGAGCCCATATTGATTATATGACCCGGACCATTTTTAATCATCCAGTTTGATACAATTTTAGTTACATACAAAAGCCCTTTGATATTGGTGTCGATCATGACATCCCAATCTGTTGTGCTTCCTGCATTGATAGGGTCAATCCCCTGAGATAAACCGGCATTATTGATAAGCACATTTACTTTTTTCCAGTCTCCTGATAAGCTTTCCAGTTTTTCAACCTCTTCTTTATTCCTGACATCAATGGTAAGTGTATTTACACGGATCCCGAATTCAGAAACTAGCTGTTCTGCCAGTGCTTCCAATCTGTCGGCCCTGCGGGCCACAAGTATAAGATCGTAATTCTGCTGAGCAAACACGCGGGCGCATGCTTCTCCGATTCCGGCTGTCGCACCGGTTATTAATGCTATCTGAGACATATGTATTTAAAAGTCCGAATTTAATGATTTCTGCTGAAAGCATTCAGGAAATAAACCATAATTTAGTTAAACCAAGCCAGTTTATTCAAAATACAGGCTGAACTGAAAGTTTCGGATAAAGAGCTTATCTATGGGAGCTGTATACGGATTTTCGCTTCTGTCCCTATCATCAAGAATACTTTTGAAGGAATGCGCAAACTTGATCTCAGGTGAAAGTTTAAAAAACTCAAAATACAAATCGAGACCTATTCCAGCTTCATACCAAAGTATATTTTTTTTATTCTTTAAAAATTTGGCTTCGGGAGTTAAAGACACATCATCGGATTTCTTTTTGGAGGCAATATCCAGGGAGTATTTGGCGCCTCCGATAAAATAGGTCCTGAAGTTCTTCTGCCGGTCTGATTTCAATTTAAATCCTATGGGAAGATCGACCTGGGTAGACTGAACTTTTTTCTGAACTGAATAGGAAGGGTCCTCATATTCATAGTTTAGCAGTCTGTCGGCAAAAACCAGCCCCGGGGTAAAGCGAACGTTTGCATTATTACCCAGGCGAAAGTCGGAAACAAACCCCAGGCCGAAACCAGGCGATACTGGCGAACTAAGGCTCTTCAGCTGACTGTCTATCATCGGAGTACCATCATATGGATCGGTAAAAGGACCTTTCCAGTTGGCAGTTTTGCGTATTTTATATTCTGAAGCTACATACTGAAAGGTAAATCCGAAATGGAGAGTCTCATTATCGATACCGCCCCCCCAGCTTTGCTGACCAAACAGATTTGTGAATGAACAAAGGCAGATTAATGCTGCGAGGCAGAATTGTTTCATCATTTAATGCCGGTATAAATGGAACAAATCCCAAACGTTAAAGATCGGTATTTGGTATTTTTAAAACCTACTTTTTGCATCAGGCCATTAAAGCTTTCTCCATCCGGAAAAGAAGCCACAGATTCAGGAAGGTAAGTATAAGCACTGCTGTCTTTGGAGAATATCTTGCCAATACCTGGTGTAATGTATTTGAAATAAAAATTATATACCTGCTTGACCGGAAACACTTTCGGCTTGGAAAATTCAAGGATCAATACTTTACCTCCGGGCTTTAACACACGGAGCATGTCTGAAAGCCCCTTTTCAAGATTTTCAAAATTCCGGACGCCAAATGCCACGCTTACCGCATCAAAAGTGCTGTCGTCGAATAAAAGCTTTTCAGAATCCCCGGGACGAACTTCGAAAACATCCTGCATTTTCCTTTTAATGATTTTTTCCCTTGCAATATCCAGCATCCCATCTGAAATATCCACCCCAATAACTTTCGCAGGTTTTAAGATTTTTATTGCCTCGAATGCAAAATCACCGGTACCTGTGGCCACATCCAGAATATACTGGGGCTTTCCAGGAAGAAGTTCCCGGATGGCCTGTTTTCTCCAGATCACATCTATGCCAAGCGAAAGAAAATGGTTCAGGAAATCATACGTTCCTGAGATATTATTAAACATACGGGCCACCTGCTCCTTTTTGGATGCATTTGAATCCTGGTAAGGCTTTACTGATTTTGACATACGCCTGCAAAGATAATGGAATAAGGTAGGTATGACGGGTCTCGGAAGAGGAATTATTCGGCAGAATATTATATCCCTACTCCGAACATCCGGAACAGGCCGGGGCTTTAAATAAAACAGTTTCAATAAATATTACAGCCTGTTCAGCCTTAATTTTTCTGCTGATAAGTTTTTATTTCAGCCGGAAAAACAAGATAGGGAAACGCGGGCCTAATATTAAATCCCGGGTTTTAAAGAGTGCGGGCAATATTCTACCTTTGTAGCATGATCATCAAAAGTGCAGAATTTCAGTGCAGTAATACCCGGACAGACAAATTACCGCCCGCGGTATTGCCAGAATATGCCTTTATTGGCCGGTCAAACGTTGGTAAATCCTCGCTGATCAATATGCTTGTTCAGAAGAAAGGATTGGCCAAAACCTCCCAAACACCCGGAAAAACACAGCTTATAAACCACTTTCTGATCAATGAAAACTGGCAGCTGGTGGATCTTCCCGGATATGGTTATGCAAAAACGTCTAAAAGCAACCGCAGCGAATGGCAAAAATTCATTAGCTTTTACCTTCGCAACCGGGAAAACCTTCAATGTGTATTTGTTCTTATTGACAGCAGGCTCGAGCCGCAGAAGATCGATGTCGAATTCTGTTCCTGGCTGGGTGAAAACGGGCTTCCTTTCCAGCTGATATTTACCAAGGCGGATAAGCAATCGGCCGTTAAAACGGATCAGAATGTGGCGAAATTTAGAAAAACCCTATTAGAGATCTTTGAAGAAGTGCCTCAGCATTATATTACCTCGGCCGAAACACAGGTTGGCAGGGAGGAAATCCTTAAGTTTATTAATGATTTAAATTCAACATTTACACGCTAGAGTTCATTGTTTTAATTATCCTGACGGGACTGACCAGGAGGATGATTTTCTATATTCCCGCAAGAAAGACCTGTACATGAAAAAATATTTTTCTTTAGTATTATTTGCTCATACTGTTTTTGCAATGCCCTTTGCTTTTATTGGTTTTTTTCTGGCAGTTACTACAACAGATCATGATTTTAACTGGATAAAATTGTTTCTTATGGTATTGTGTATGGTTTTCGCCAGGAATGCAGCTATGGCCTATAACCGGTACCTGGATCGTGAAATAGATGCACAAAATCCAAGGACTGTAATTCGTGACATCCCTTCAGGACGTATCTCATCCAAAGAAGCGCTCATTTTTACAATCATTAACAGTCTTCTATTCATCATAACCGCATTACTTATTAATCGCTTATGTTTTTACCTGTCTCCCATTGCACTTGCTGTGGTATTGGGGTATAGTTATACAAAGCGCTTCACCCCACTTTGTCATTTAATCCTGGGACTGGGATTGGCCCTGGCGCCTATCGGGGCTTATTTAGCGGTAACCGGAGAGTTTGCCATGCTCCCTGTTTATTTTTCCCTTGCAGTATTATGCTGGGTAAGCGGTTTCGACATCATTTATGCTCTTCAGGATGAAGAATTTGACCGCGCTAATAATTTAAATTCAATACCGGCATGGCTAGGCAGAAAAAAGGCCTTAAGGGTTTCCGCCTTTCTGCATTTTTTGGCTGTTTTATTCATCGCATTACCTTACCTTTTTTCAGGACTAAGCTGGTTCTATCTGGCCGGCATATTGTTCTTTATACTTCTGCTCATTTATCAGCATCAGCTGGTTAAACCTAATGACCTTTCGAAGGTTGACCGCGCTTTTTTTACAACAAATGGTATAGCATCAGTAATATTTGCCGTTTTCTTCATGCTGGATGTATATCTCAGAAATCAATTGTAAACCGAAAAATGTTAAGGCTTGTAGTGAATTAATACGGAAGCCAGCCATTCAAATAAATCACCCATGAAAGATCTTAAAATAACAAAAAAACAGAGAACATATGTACCGGCTGAATTAAAAGTAGTCTGGGAAAATCTCGAACCACTGTTCAGGGAGCTGGAGGGACGTCAGCTAAATTCCGTCCAGGACCTTGAAAAATGGCTCAAAGACAGGAGTGAACTCGAGGCTGCACTTGAAGAAGATTTTGCCTGGCGTTATATACGCATGACCTGTGACACCACAGATGAAAAATTATTGAGTGATTTTCAGTATTTCGCCACAGAGATCGAACCTAAAATTGCCCCGATACATAATGAACTGAACAAAAAGTTTATTGAAAGTCCGTTTGTCGAAGAGCTTGATCAGGCCAGGTACTTCGTTTATATCCGGGGGGTGAAAAAGGCCCTGGAACTCTTCAGGGAAGAGAACATTCCACTGCTGACCCAGATCCAGGTGGAACAGCAAAAATACCAGGCCATTACCGGGTCGATGTCTGTAACCCTGAATGGACAGGAATATACACTTGAGCAGGCCGCTGTATTTTTAAAGGATACGGATAGAAAAGTCAGGCAGGAAGCGTGGGAAGCCATCACAGAAAGGAGACTTCAGGATAAATCCAAGCTGGATGACCTGTTTAACGGCCTATTAAAACTCAGGCATCAGGTTGCCCTTAATGCAGGCTTCAGTAATTTCAGAGATTATATGTTTCAGGCTTTGGGACGATTTGATTATACCCCGCATGACTGTTATAAATTTCATGAAGCAATAGAAAAGGAAATCGTTCCCATACTTAAAGAACAGGCGGAGATACGTCAGAAGGCTCTTGGCGTCGATTCCTTAAAACCCTGGGACATGGATGTGGACACCTCGGGGAAACCAGCATTAAAGCCCTTTAAAAACGGAGAGGAATTGATAGATAAGTCAATTAAATGCTTTCAGGGACTTAGTCCGTATATCGGCGAAAGACTTGAAATAATGAAAGCAAATGGCTTTTTTGACGTGGATAGCCGCAAGGGAAAAGCTCCGGGGGGCTATAATTATCCCCTTGCTGAAACCGGCGCCCCTTTTATTTTCATGAATTCTGCTGGAACCTTTCGCGACCTGACTACAATGGTACACGAGGGGGGTCATGCTGTACATACATTTATCACATCTGGTTTAGAACTTAATGATTTCAAACATGTTCCCTCAGAAGTTGCAGAATTGGCATCAATGAGTATGGAACTTATCTCAATGGATAAGTGGGATGTCTTCTTCGATAATCCGGAGGATCTGAACCGCGCCAAAAAAGATCAGTTAAAGGATGTATTAAAAACCCTGCCTTGGGTAGCAGTAGTTGATCAGTTCCAGCATTGGATCTACACAAACCCTGAACATACCAGTGGGGAACGTACGGAGGCCTGGAAAGCTATTTTCGAACCCTTTGGAAATAATTTCGCAGACTGGTCGGGGTATCCTCAGGCTCTTGAAAATCTTTGGCAAAAACAGCTTCATATTTTTGAAGTGCCATTTTATTATATTGAATATGGCATTGCCCAGCTGGGTGCCATTGCGGTTTGGAAGAACTACCGTGAAAATCCCGAAGAGGCCTTAAAAAACTATCTTGAAGCCTTAAAGCTAGGTTATACCAAAACCATTAAAGAGATCTATGAAACTGCCGGAATTGAATTTAATTTCAGTGCATCATATGTTAAGGAACTGGCAGACTTTGTAAGGGAGGAGCTGGAAAAACTTGATTAATAATATCCATTTTTTCAGACAAAATAAGGTGAAATGGGAAATCCTTGCACACTTATTGCAGTGATAAAGTATATGAAACACCTATTTTTTCTGCTTGCATTGTATTTGTTTCCTGCTTTAACTTACTCTCAAACCTGGGAAACGGTAAAGATCGACAATGCGGTATCGGTAAAACTTCCAAAAGGGTCTACCAAGAGTGAAAAGGATAAAAAATACAGCCTTGTGGCAGTAAGTCCATTCGGCACTATTCTGATATTTAAAGCTCCTGATGTGTCTTTAGTCACGCCTGATATTGAAAAGGAAAGACATCTGCAGGAATACTACGATGATTATATTGATAATGTTAAAAAATCATCCTCTGATGCCATTATAAAAGATGAAAAAGATACTTTACTGGGGGAATTAACTGTTAAAGACTTTACCCTTCAGATAGATTCGGGAAGCGGGGTACTATACCGGGATTTCAGAATACTGCATGCAAACAATGCTACCTATACCTTCGAATACCTGTACCAGGATATTCATAAGGAATATGCCCTGCCTGAACGTGAAAGGTTCTTTAATTCAATAGAAGTGAACGAAAGGCTGATCGGGTCTGATCAGTTCACAAAAAAATCCCTTAACGAAGGACAGACTGATAATTCAATGTACCTGGTGTTGGGCTCGGGTGCAGTTCTTCTGATCATCGGACTGGTTATTTTTTTTATGGTGAAAAGCAAACGAAAATCTTCCCGGTAAGTTAATGGGTATCTCGAATTTTCAATGAGGATTCGAATTTCGCCCAGCCCATAGTCAAAAAAATCCTCATTATTCGAGGGATGAATGGTATTCAAAACCAAATAATTTTTATGTTTGATTAAAAACCATTCAAATCCATAACATGTCGAATAATCTTTTTCGTAAAAAATCCATTGATCTTATCATGAAAGATCGGCAGGCAGGCTTTTCAGATGCCGAAATTGAATCAGAAGGATTAAATCGGGTTCTCAATGTTAAAGATCTTACATTAATGGGTATTGCAGCGGTAATCGGTGCAGGGATTTTTTCAACTATTGGAAATGCGGCATTTGCCGGTGGCCCCGGGGTCAGTATTTTATTTGTAATCACCGCTGTTACCTGCGGCTTCTCTGCCCTTTGCTATGCCGAATTTGCATCACGAATCCCGGTAGCAGGAAGCGCATATACATACGCTTATGCTTCCTTCGGAGAATTGATCGCCTGGATAATCGGGTGGGACCTCTTAATGGAGTATGCCATTGGCAATATTGCAGTTGCTATTTCATGGAGTGAATACTTTACAAATCTGCTTGAGGGATTTAATATCCATATCCCGGCATATCTCACAATGGATTACCTGTCTGCTTCAAAGGCACATTCTGAGGTTATGGCCGCAGGAACCGATTTAAGCGCCATAAGTGCAAAAATTAAATATGCGGCAGAGGCCTGGGCAGCTGCACCAGGCTCGGGAAATTTTAAATTTATTGCTGATATTCCTGCTCTGGGGATTGTCTTTTTAATCACCTACCTGGTTTATATCGGGATTAAGGAAACCAAGCGGGCTACAAATGCAATGGTCTACCTTAAGGTTGGTGTGGTGGTAGGAGTAATCTTAATCGGCTTCTTTTATGTTGCTCCTGCAAACTGGGATCCATTTATGCCGAATGGATTTGAAGGTATGATGAAGGGTGTTTCCGGAGTTTTCTTTGCCTATATTGGCTTTGATGCCATTTCTACAACGGCCGAAGAATGTAAAAATCCGCAGCGTGATCTACCCAAGGGGATGATCTATTCACTGATCATCTGTACCATACTCTATATTCTTGTAGCCTTGGTTTTAACGGGCATGGTTAACTACAAAGATCTTCAGGTTGAGGATCCACTGGCATTTGTATTCAAAAGTGTTGGTCTGGATAATATTAGTTATATCATTTCGATCAGTGCGGTTATTGCTACTGCCAGCGTGCTTCTGATCTTTCAGATGGGTCAGCCCCGTATCTGGATGAGCATGAGCCGGGATGGCCTTCTGCCTAAAAAATTCTCCAGTATTCATCCCAAATATAAAACACCATGGTTTGCTACACTGGTAACAGGTTTTGTTGTTGCTATCCCTGCATTATTCATGAATTTAACCGAAGTGACCGATCTGACCAGCATCGGAACTTTATTCGCTTTTGTCTTAGTCTGCGGAGGTGTTTTGCTGTTGCCTAAAGAAGAGTTGAATGACAGCAACCGGAAAAGATTCCGGATCCCTTATATAAATTCAAAGTACATTGTTCCAATCCTGTTCATTGCATTGTTTGCAATTTTCCGGAACCAGTTATTTTCGCTGCTCGAGTATAAGGGTGACTGGCATATTTATAAAGACAAACTCCCTTATTTCCTGTTTATAGGTGCCGCGATTGTGATGTCGGTACTTTCATTCATGAAAAACCTGTCACTAATTCCTGTATTAGGCCTTTTGAGCTGCTTATACCTGATGACTGAACTTGGGTACACCAACTGGCTTCGCTTTCTGATCTGGCTGGGAATAGGCCTGGTGATTTACTTTACGTATGGCTATCATAAAAGCAAACTGAATAAAGAGTAGAAGCGCATGATAAATGCGCTTCTACGTCAGACGTTTAAGTTCTGAGGAATCCTGGGAAGAAACGATCAGCGGAACTCGTTCGATCGTTACAAAACTTATATCCAGACCAAAACCACGCTCTTCAGACAGTGAGAATTTCTTCAGGATAAAGTAATAGTCCATTATAAACCTTTCGATAAAACTCAAAATATTGGAGCGTGACAGTACTTTTTCAAGCACAATGAACCGGAAATCTCCAACGATCTTATGCTTATTCAGGGATTTATATTTACTGGTAATGTCTACTTCGCCATTTTTCACCAGTTCTTCAACCACTTTTCTGAAAAGCACATTGATCTGCTGCTCAACCCGGAAGCCAAGTTTAAAATCAATACGTATCAATTTATTGGGAATAAGAAAATCGACCTTATATTCCCGTGTAAAGGGCTCATCCGTCACATCAACATGAACCAGCCAGTAAACATCCGCCCGCTTCGGCTGTTTCTGAAGGATTGAATACATGATTTTCGATTCGATCTCAGAATTGAAGTTCGCACTGGTTAAATACACCAGCTGGGATGCATATTTAGGCACGGATTCGTCCTCGCTTAATTCTGTTATTATCGGGTAATAGTCATCAATCTCAACAAATTTGACGAAGCGGTTTTTAATCTTTCGTGCCGATGACCATGCCCACATTACAGACAGGATTAATGAAGCAACCAGCAATGTAAACCAGCCTCCATGGAGGAACTTAGCCATATTTGCTACCAGGAACCCTAACTCTATGATACCGTAAATGCTAAGGAAAATTATGATACTATAATTTGGAAATTTCTTGCGTTTCAGGAAGGCGGCCACAAGGATAGTAGTCATAATGAAAGTAAGGTTAATAGACAGGCCATATGCTCCCTCCATGTTCTGGGATTCCTTAAAAATAAGGACAACAACTACACAGCCTATCCATAACAAAAGATTGATTGACGGTACGTATAACTGGCCCTTTTGATTGGTAGGATAATTAATCTTGACCTTTGGCCATAAGTTCAGTCTCACCGCTTCAGAAATAAGGGTAAAGGATCCGGAAATCATCGCCTGACTGGCAATAATCGCAGCCGCCGTCGCTATGCTTATACCTATGATCAGGAACCATTCTGGCATTATATTATAAAATGGATTATCCCCTATTCCCAAAGTACTGCCCTGATGCTGCCATAGCCATACACCCTGGCCGAAATAATTAAGCAGCAGGCATATTTTAACATAAATCCAGCTAATGCGGATATTTGAGCGTCCGCAGTGCCCCAGATCAGAATATAAAGCCTCGGCTCCCGTAGTACATAGAAACACCGCACCAAGAATAAATAAAGCATTCGGGTTGGTGGATAACAAGATATATGCGTAATACGGATTAATCGCCTTGAGGATTTCAGGGTACTGGATCAGATACATCGTGCCCAATACGGCCATCATGGTGAACCATACGAACATGATCGGCCCGAAGGCTTTACCAACTATAAATGTTCCAAACTGCTGGATCAGAAACAGGATTGAGATGATAATGATAACAATCGGAACCGTGGGTATATCGGCATAAAAAATCCGCAAACCTTCAATTGCTGCAGATACGGTTATGGGCGGAGTGATCATGCCATCTGCTAATAATGCAGATCCGCCGATCATTGCCGGTATCACAAGCCACTTTCCCTTTTTCTTCACGAGTGAGAAGAGCGACATAATACCACCCTCACCCTTATTATCAGCCCTTAAAGTAATTATTACATATTTAATGGTCGTCTGAAGTGTAAGGGTCCAGAATATACAGGATAAGCCGCCTAAAATAAGATCTGTTGTAATAATCCGGTCAGCAACAATAGCTTTAAAAACATATAAAGGTGATGTACCGATATCACCGTAAATAATCCCCAGGCTAATTAATAAACCCCCGGCAGATAGTTTATGCAGATTTTTTATTTTTGACACGTCCTATAAAATATTGGACAAAAGTACATCTTAAAAACAATTTAACAACGATTGAAAAAAAGGGAATAAATACATTTTGAATAATTAAATTTACACCTAACATTCAGAGAGTAATTAACGTATACGATAGAATTTTAGTTAAAAATTGTTAAAAACCTTCTTGGTTTCTGTTCGTATATATTATTAAGCCCTATATTTGGAATGCGTATGAGAAACAATTACCTGCGATTTTTAGTAGTGTTCATAATGCTGGCCATTTTTATGCCCGGTTACGTTCACGTATACGCTGAAAGTCAGGTAAGTGCCTCCGATACATCGAAGACAAAAGCAAAGATCTCTACTAAAATTACAGATACCCGGGCTAACAAACCCATATGGCTGAAGAATGGGGTAAGAGTTAATTTTGTGCCTTTCAAACCTAATAAGGATAAATTTTTCGGGAACATCTCTAACCTGGCTATCCCAAAGACCGACGATAACGATAAAATTCTGAATAATGTTAAGGTCTTTCCAAACCCGGCAACTGATGAATTAAATTTAACCTATTCAATAAATAAAGAATCCAACGTAACCATTAAAATAATGGATGTTCTTGGAAATGAAATAACTACGCTTCTGACCGAGAGACTTTCGGCGGGCGAACAGATCAATTCATTCAATATTGCCTCTAAACTTGCAAGTGGATTTTACTTTATCCGGGTAAGTGTCGGCAGTGAGATCATTACCAAGAGGATCTCAATTCTCTGATTTCTACACCTTTTTTTCATTTCAATTTCTGCAGGATTTATATCTTCGTTGAATAAATTCAGGTATTACTCATAAACTTTCTTATCTGAAGTGTCCCGGGGAAAGCAAAGAATAAACCACCTGAACAATTGCGGTATCCTAAAAAACAAACTGAGATGAAAATAATAGCTATCGGACGGAATTACGCCGAACATGCCAAAGAATTAAATAATCCTGTTCCAACAGTACCGGTCATATTCATGAAGCCTGACACGGCAGTTCTGAAAGATAACAAGCCCTTTTTCCATCCTGAGTTTTCTTCGGATATCCATCATGAAATAGAGATCGTGCTTAAAGTATCTAAGGAAGGAAAGCATATTGCGGAAAAATTCGCAGGCAATTATTACGATGAAATAGGTCTGGGTGTTGATTTTACAGCCAGAGACATTCAGCAGAAACATAAAGAAAAAGGCCTTCCCTGGGAATTAGCTAAAGCCTTTGATAATTCTGCACCCCTCAGCAAATTCATTCCCAAGTCGAAATTCCCTGATTTATACAACTTAGGTTTCAGGCTGGAGCTTAATGGAAATATAGTTCAGCAAGGAAACACAAAAGATCTTCTGTTTTCTTTCGAAAAAATAATTGCATTTGTATCACAATATATCACCCTTAAAAAAGGGGATCTCATCTTTACGGGCACACCCCAGGGAGTAGGAAAAGTTAATATCGGGGATCATTTGGCAGGCTATTTGGAAGAAGACAAATTACTTGATTTTGATATCAGGTAATAAAACGTCAAACCAGGTTTCAAAATGTTCAAAAACTTCATAAGTGCTGCGTCCCTTTTAATACTTATATTCTCCAATGTCCATGCACAGGATAATCCAGTCGTTTATCCTAAAACCTATTTCAGGCCACCCCTTGATCTTCCTCCAATTATAGCAGGCAATTTTGGTGAACTTCGAAGTAATCATTTTCATTCAGGACTTGATTTTAAAACTAACCAGCGTGAAGGTTACCCTGTGTATGCTCCTGCAGATGGCTATATTTCAAGAATAAGAATTCAGCTTGGTGGCGGAGGCAATGCTCTGTATGTGACGCACCCTAATGGAAACACTTCGGTCTTTATGCACTTGAAGAGGTATAATGACCGGATCGGTCAAACCTTAAAAGCCTATCAGTACCGGATTGAAACCTTTGATGTAGACTTTCCTTTGCTATCTGTGGAAATCCCGGTAAAGAAGGGCGAAATTATTGCCTGGTCCGGAAATACAGGAAGTTCCAACGGCCCGCACCTTCATTTTGAAATACGGGATACCAATACAGAAGAAACAATCAATCCCCAGCTTTTTGGGTTAACTATCCCTGACAGGGTGAAGCCAGCGATTAGCGGGATCTATTTATACCATCTTAACGGCGAACCATTCAGCGAACACACCCCTAAGCAATATTTTCCGGTAAGCGGAACAAACGGCCAATATCAGCTTAATCCTTCATATGTCGTCAATACGGGTGGTGAAGTTGGATTTGGGATCACTGCCACAGATAAAAATTCAGCTTCGGAAAACTTAAACGGTGTTTACTCTATTGAGCTGTTAATCGACGGAAATCCCATTTATAAGGCAGTTTGGGAGAAATTCTCCTTTGCAAATTCCCGCGGTATTAATTCCCATGTGGATTATCCCGCCATGATCAGCTCAGGGCGCCGCATCCAGAAAAGTTTTGTAGAGCCCGGCAATCCACTGAAAATTTATAAAGTGTTATTAAACAACGGAATTATTAATATTAATGATCAGGAAATTCATGATGCACAATATATTGTAAGGGATATTGCCGGCAATGAAAGTATTTTAAATTTTAAGATCAGACATAACCCGGCTGCCTTAAAGGCTGCAAATAAAGTAAAGAGCATACGCTTTGCTCTTGATAAAGCGAACCGGCTGGATACTAACGGTATAAGTGTTTCAATACCGGCTAAAGCACTTTACAGCGATCTGAACTTTGTTTACTCCTCCTCACCAAGACCTTTGGGTGCATTTTCAGCTATACATCATGTGCATAATCGCTTAACTCCAATCCACAGTGCGTATAGTCTGGAAATTAAAGCCGACGAAAATCTAAGCGAGGCACTCCGATCTAAAGCCCTGATAGTGAACAGCAAAAAAGCAGCTCAGGGTGGCAGTTATGAAAACGGATATGTAAAAGCGAACATTCGCAGCTTTGATAGTTTTTATATAGTGGTGGATACCATCGCACCCAGGATAGTCCCCGTCAATATCACAGACGGCAAATCCATGACAGGTATTCCCAGAATTCAATTCAGGATATCCGATAATTTATCGGGAATAAAATCCTTTACCGGGAAAATCAACGGACGATGGATATTAATGGAATTCGATCCCAAAACCGCATCCCTCTGGCATACGTTTGATGAGAACACTCCAACAGGGAAGCAGAACTTTCAGCTGCAGGTTACCGATATGAAATCAAACATTAATACATTCAACGCTACATTTTACAGATAGAATCGGGTCAGAAGGCTTTTAATTGGGACTGAATTATTTATTTTGCTAATTTTATCGCAAAATAACACCCAATGGCTGAATTAAGTGAAGGACAAAAAGCTCCTGATTTTACCGCGAATGATCAGATTGGAAGACAGGTTTCGCTCAGCGACTTCCATGGAAAAGATGTCATACTCTATTTCTATCCAAAAGATGATACCCCGGGTTGTACAGCCGAAGCTTGCAATTTCAGGGATAATTACCAGTCCCTTTTAAAAGAGGGCTTTGAAGTTCTTGGCGTTAGTACGGATGATGAGCATTCCCATCAAAAATTTATTTCCAAATACAATTTGCCCTTCTCTCTTATTTCTGATATAAATAAAGAGATTGTTCAGGCTTATGGGGTATGGGTGGAAAAGAACATGTACGGTAAAAAATATATGGGCGTAGCCCGAAAAACCTTCATTATTGATAAAAACGGAGTGATCCGTAAGATTATTGATAAGGTCGACACCAAAAATTCATCCACTCAGGTTTTAGAATCCTTAGCATAGTGCTCCATTCCTCCTTCAGTTAGGATTTTTAAATCCTCATCAATATTTAATTAAGAATAAGCCCCTCAATTCAAACAACATTTGGCTAATTTAGCGGCGATTAAGCAATACAATATGACTCCAGATTTAGATAAGTTAACCAAGCTTGCCAGCCAGGTTCGCCGCGACATAGTAAGAATGGTACATGCCTGCCAGTCGGGTCACCCGGGTGGTTCCCTTGGCTGCGCAGATTATTTCGTAGCCTTGTATTTTCATGCCCTAAAGCACGACCCGAATTTTAACATGGACGGGACGAATGAAGACCTGTTCTTTTTATCGAACGGGCATATATCCCCGGTCTGGTATAGTGTTCTGGCGCGTTCAGGTTATTTCGATAAAAGTGAACTTGCCACATTCAGGAAGATAAATTCAAGGCTTCAGGGCCATCCTACAACTCATGAACATTTGCCGGGGATCAGGGTCGCTTCAGGTTCTTTAGGCCAGGGAATGTCTGTAGCCATTGGCGCGGCACTTGCAAAAAAATTAAATAATGACAGCAGGCTTGTTTATTCCCTTCATGGCGATGGGGAGTTACAGGAAGGTCAGACCTGGGAAGCAGCTATGTACGCCAGCCATAACAAGGTAGATAACCTGATCTCAACGATTGATGTTAACGGACAACAAATAGACGGATCAACAGAAAATGTTCTTTCGCTCGGGAATTTAAGAGCCAAATGGGAAGCTTTTGGTTGGGAGGTTTTAGAGATGAATGGAAATGACATGACCGATGTGGTCCGTGTACTTGATCTGGCGGTTTCAAAAACCTGTAAAGGAAAGCCGATTATGATCCTGATGCAAACCATGATGGGAAATGGAGTTGACTTCATGATGCATTCACATAAATGGCACGGAGTTGCCCCGAATGATGAGCAGCTTGAGGCTGCCCTGGCTCAGCTGGAAGAATCCTTAGGCGATTATTAATTTCGCAAAGGTCAGATCTGCATACGCTCATTCAAGTATCATTTCCGATTAAAACCAAACTACATTAATGAAACCTCCATGTGCGGCAGTTCACAAACCGAAAATGAATAATACTTTAAAGCCCATGGAAGCTTCATCACCATTCAAAACAAATTAATACTGATGAAAAAATACACATACACGGAGAAAAAAGATACCCGCTCCGGATTTGGAGCCGGCCTGGTAGAAGCTGGTAAAAAGAATGACCAGGTTGTAGCTTTATGTGCCGATCTTGTTGGCTCTCTAAAAATGGATGCATTCATCAAGGAATTTCCTGAGCGTTTTTTCCAGATAGGAATTGCTGAAGCAAATATGATGGGAATTGCTGCCGGTTTAACAATTGGAGGAAAGATCCCATTTACCGGAACCTTTGCGAACTTTTCGACAGGCCGGGTATATGATCAGATACGGCAGTCAATAGCTTACTCAGATAAAAATGTGAAAATATGTGCATCGCATGCCGGACTAACACTGGGAGAAGATGGCGCCACACACCAAATTCTTGAGGATATAGGCATGATGAAAATGCTTCCCGGCATGACCGTGATCAATCCATGTGATTATAATCAAACAAAAGCTGCAACTATGGCAATTGCGGAATATACAGGGCCAGTTTACTTAAGGTTTGGCCGCCCGGCTGTTCCTGTTTTTACAGACCCTGATCAGAAATTTGAAATAGGTAAAGCCTGGATGGTTAATGAAGGAAGCGATGTAAGCATTTTTGCCACAGGCCATATGGTATGGAAGGCAATTGAGGCGGGTGAAAAACTTGCCGCCCTTGGGATCAATGCAGAGATCATTAATATTCATACCATTAAACCATTGGATGAAGAAGCAGTCTTAAAATCAGTAGCAAAAACAGGATGCGTGGTCACAGCCGAAGAGCATAACCGATATGGTGGACTAGGTGACAGCATTGCTCAGGTTCTGGCTAAGAACAATCCGGCCCCCCAGGAGTATGTTGCAGTTAACGATAGTTTTGGAGAAAGCGGTACGCCTGATCAGCTAATGAAAAAATACGGCCTTGATACGGAAGATATTATCAATGCGGTTCATAAAGTACTGAAACGTAAATAATTAATTCTGATATCCGGGATATGTCAGAACGCTAAATTGATATATGCAGGTAGAGGATTCCGAAATCTTAGAAAAATTTGCCAGGGAAAGTACCCGGAATGAGGCATTCAACCTGCTTTTAAATAAGTATCAGCAAAAGATATACTGGCATATCCGCAGGCTGGTGATTGATCATGATGATACCGATGATCTGGTACAGGAGGTATTTATAAAGGTTTGGAAGGGTCTTTCGAATTTCCGCAGCGATTCACAGCTTTTTACATGGCTTTACCGCATCGCAACTAATGAAAGCATCACTTTCCTTAACCGGAAAAAACTCAGAAACAGTATTTCTTTGGATGAGGCTACTGGACAGGACCTTGCAGAGACACTTGCAGACAGCACTTACTTTGACGGCGACAAAGCACAAATGAAACTTCAGAAGGCTTTACTTACCCTGCCTGAGAAACAAAGACTGGTATTTAACATGAAATACTTCGACGATTTGAAGTACGAGGAGATTTCAGCGATTTTAGGAACCAGCGTAGGGGGACTGAAAGCCTCCTTTCATATTGCAGTAAAGAAGATCGAGCATTATTTATTAGATTCAGATTAAACCTTTTTACCCGCAGCGTATCAAAAGAGAACATGGCATTAAATGATACAGATATGGATTGGCTGAAAGATGCTCCAAATCTTGCTTCCGTAGGGAGAAGAACTCCGTTTACTGTACCTTCCGGATATTTTGAAGAATCATCCGCTCATTTAAATGCTTATTTCCTGGCTGAAGCGAATCGTTTTGCGCAGGAAGAAGAGTTTAATATTCCTTCTGATTATTTCGATGAACTTCCGGAAAGGATCGAAAACCGTATTGCAATTGAAAATATTAAGAACCTGGTTCCCTCTGTGGGATTTGCTATCCCTGAGGATTACTTTACAGATCTCTCCGGACGGATCAATTCCAGGATAACTCAGATACCCTCCAGGCGCAAACCTTTACGGAGAATATTGTCTACCTGGATACCTTACAGTGCAGCTGCATGTATCACCCTGTTGATAGGATCCCTGATCTATTTCAATTCATTCTATTACAGCTTTGGCAAACAGTTATCAGAAGTCCCTGATCAGACCATCATCAATTATCTGCAGGTGAACAGCACCATAAACGATACACAATTTATTATCGAGAATATAAGCACTGATGGCCTGCAGCAAATTACCACCGATGTTTCATCAGAAGAATTAGAACAATATATTAAGAATACAACATTATGAATGGATTAATAAGGAAAGGGACAGTGAGTTTAATAATGTTATTCACCATTGCTTTGTCATCGGCTGCACAAGACCGAAGCGGGCGGTATGAGCAGATTGAAGCCATTAAAGTGGCGTTTATAACTAGCAAACTGGATCTGACACCGGATGAAGCCCAGAAATTCTGGCCTGTATATAATAACTATCAAAAGGAAATGATGGAGCTCATGAAGAAAAGAAGAGAGGCCAGAATGAAACCTAATGTTGACCCGAATGATAAGATCAACGCAGACCTGGCTTATGAAAGCAGGATGCTTGATTTAAAGAAGAAGTACAAAAAGTTATATCAGAAAGCAATACCTCCTCAAAAGATTCTGCTTCTCTACCAGGCCGAACGTGAATTCAGGGAACACCTGATCAAGCAGCTAAATCATCGCCGTAAGGATAATTAATTTCAGAAGCGTTTCACGTATTACATCAGATTTTCGTACCAGCATTGATCAGCGGCTTTTTACCCACCGCTGATTTATGTATTTTTACCCATGCTTAATCCTCGTCAGCTTTTTCTTCTAAACACGGCCCAGACATCCTCCAGCCCCCGGTTGCTGGAAATTGAATCAGCAGAAGGAATGTATCTTTATGATGTCCGGGGGAAAAGCTATATGGACCTAGTATCAGGCTTCGCAGTCAGCAATACGGGCCACCGCCATCCCCGCGTGGTTAAAGCCATTAAAGATCAGGCCGATAAATACCTTCACCTGACTGTTTACGGGGAATATATCCAGTCGCCACAGGTGAAATTCGCCGAAAAGCTTACATCAGTACTTCCCTCCTCCCTGAGTTCCGTATATTTTGTCAACTCGGGAGCTGAAGCCACGGAAGGAGCTATGAAATTAGCCAAGCGCTTTACCGGAAGATCAGAAATTATCGCATTCAAAAATTCTTATCACGGAAGTACCCAAGGCGCATTAAGCGTAATGGGAAACGAATATTATAAGAGGCCGTACCGGCCCCTCCTGCCTGGGATCCGGTTTATGGAATTCAATCATATTCCTGACCTGCAGCTGATAAATTATCAAACTGCTGCCGTCATCCTTGAAACAATACAAGGTGAAGCCGGTGTGAGAGTACCATCCATAGAATATATGCAAAGCCTGCGCAAGCGGTGTGATGAAACCGGTACTTTACTGATCCTTGATGAGATCCAAACGGGTTTTGGCCGTACAGGCAAACTATTCGGATTTGAACATTTCAATATTCTCCCGGATATATTGCTTTTAGCTAAAGGAATGGGAGGCGGAATGCCTGTAGGAGCCTTTATCTCCAGCAGTGATATCATGTCGGCTCTTAAAGAAAATCCTATCCTGGGGCATATTACGACCTTTGGCGGGCATCCTGTAAGCTGCGCAGCAGGCCTGGCGAACCTTTCAGTAATCCTTGAAGAAAATCTGTTTGCCAGTGTTCCGGCAAAAGAAGCTCTTTTCCGGAAATGTCTTGATCATCCGCTGATCAGAGAAGTGAGAGGAATGGGCCTGATGCTTGGTATTCAGCTGGATAGTTTTGAACAGGTAGAAAAGGTAAGCAGCTTTTGTGTGGAAAAAGGCATTATTATCGACTGGTTTTTACATTGCGATACGGCAATGCGAATAGCCCCTCCCCTGATCATCACCGAGGAGGAGATCCGGAAAGCCTGTGCGGTAATTATTGAAGCAATCGAATATTAAGGTTTCAGCCGAATCCGGGAGAACGGGAAATTGCCCTGTCGATCCGGTTAAATTTACATTACAGAATAAGTGCGGTAGATACTATCCGGAAAAACATCCCAGCCCTGAGAAAGCCAATTTCTTAACATTCTCATTTTAAAGCCGTACCTTTGCGCCAAAATAAAATTGCTGGTATTTTTAACAGCAATGTAAAATCAGTACATGTCATTCGAAAATTTAAATCTTATTGAGCCTATATTAAAGGCTTTAAAAACAGAAGGTTATACTACCCCTACCCCTATTCAGGAACAATCTATCCCTATCATCTTAGAACGCAAAGACCTGTTAGGCTGTGCCCAAACCGGCACAGGAAAAACAGCGGCCTTCGCTATTCCCATACTCCAGATCCTGGACGGTGGGAAAATATATGATAAAGGCCCTAAAGCAATCAAATGCCTTATTCTAACTCCTACACGTGAATTGGCTATTCAGATCGGGGAAAGTTTTGCAGCATATGGAAAGCATACAGGGCTTAAACATTCCGTAATATTCGGCGGTGTATCCCAGGGATCCCAGGTATCAGCCCTTAAGTCAGGCATTGATATTCTGATAGCTACTCCAGGCAGACTTCTGGATCTTATCAATCAAAAGTTCGTTCATTTACATCACCTGAAGATCTTTGTACTTGATGAAGCGGATCGTATGCTGGATATGGGATTTATCCATGATGTGAAAAAGATCATCACCAAGATTCCACAAAAACGCCAGACCCTGTTTTTCTCGGCAACAATGCCTCAGGAGATCCAAAAACTGGCCAATACCATATTAGTTGATCCTGTTAAAGTCGAGGTAACACCCCCTTCATCCACAGCTGACACCATCGACCAGTCTCTTTATTTTGTGGAAAAAGGAGATAAGAAGAAACTACTCATTCATTTGCTGAATGATAAGTCAATTAAGTCGGCGCTGATCTTTACCCGCACCAAACATGGTGCAGATAAGATCACCAAGGATCTGATAAAAGCGGGCATAAAAACCGAGGCAATCCACGGAAACAAATCCCAGAACGCCAGACAAAAAGCGCTTTCAAACTTTAAAAGCGGGCAGATTAAGGCCCTTATAGCAACTGATATTGCTGCCCGTGGTATTGATATCGATGAGCTTTCGCATGTGATTAACTACGAATTGCCCAATATCCCTGAAACCTATGTTCACCGGATCGGACGGACAGGTCGTGCAGGCTTTAGCGGAATCGCACTTTCATTCTGTGATGAAGAAGAGATGGAATATCTTAAAGATATCCAGAAACTTATTTCACGCGAGATACCGGTGGTTGACGATCAGCCCTACCATATGCGTGCAGCTTCACATATTATGTCCCAGTCTACCAAAAAGAAAGGCGGGGCAACTAAGAAACCAAATGCTTCCGGCAGTTCCTCAATGAGCGGCAGCCCTAACAGGCGCTTCGGCAGCAGACGCCGTTAAACATATTTTCATTTCTGCAGATGTAATGCATCTGCAGAATTTATCTGGCTTTTATGGCTTTCATCATCAGATCCGCGACAAGTTGATTGCCTGCAGGATTCAGGTGAACGCGGTCTGTTGTAAGTATCCCGGATTCCTTATTCTGAGGATTATTCTTAAGGTTATATTCAATAAATTCTTTACGCAGATCAACAAGATCACAATTATATTTTAAAGCCAGGTCCCTGATCATCTGACTGTACCGGTTCAGATCCCCGTCCTGGGCATTACTGTTATCCGTTCTCTCCCCGATAACGGCAGGAGTGCACATAATGACCCGTATGTTGGCAGCCTGTAATTTCTTTATCATTGCTGTATAAAAGGCGACAAATTTATCGGGATCAGTTCCGGTCTGGCTGCTTTGCTTATGCCATACATCATTAACACCGACGTAAATAACAACAACATCCGGGTTCTTCTTTAATACATCATCTTCAAACCGAAGAAAAAGATCATAAACCTTATTTCCGCCTATTCCCGCGCCAATCAGATCATATTTTAAACCGTTTTTATTTACCATTTCCTGTAAAAGGCTTATATATCCACCGGGTTTAACACCGGCCTGGGTTATTGAATCACCGAAAAAGATCACTTTCACAGGCTTCTGAACCTGCATAGCTGAAAGTAAAATAAATCCCAAAATATAAACCGGAAGAAAAATTCTGCTCATAAATACTTGTTAAACTGATAATTAATATTCTATGAAATGATTGTTACGAAATTCTGACAGAACAAAAAACAGAAAGAATTGTTGCTAAGAATATTGCCTGTTTGTGAGTACTGCGTATTGTGTGTTGTTTCATATCTATATCCTTAAATTTTTTGTACAAAATCTGAACAGAGTAAAATGAATGCTAAAGCAAATGTCGAAAATAATGAATTTGACTGACAAATTATGAAAGCTATTCATTGTATTGAGATCACACTGAAATAATAAACTGCATAAACCATCTCCCGGACTGCACAAAAATCAATCATAAAAATGAAAATTGCCTATATCTCCACCTATACTCCCCGCGAATGCGGGATCGCAACATTCAATTATAACCTGATCCGTGCCATTGGGGCCAATTCCCGGAACAATTCTATCAGCGGATTTGTGGTTGCTATGAATGATTCTGAGGACCTTGATGCTTACAAGTATCCCGCGGAAGTTAAATTCCGGATCAGGCAGGAGTTCCAGCAGGATTATATAAGTGCAGCTGAATTTATAAATAA
This sequence comes from Pedobacter sp., assembly GCA_036676435.1. Classification (GTDB taxonomy): domain Bacteria; phylum Bacteroidota; class Bacteroidia; order Sphingobacteriales; family Sphingobacteriaceae; genus Daejeonella. Next base: position 431,331 of record JAKFCV010000020.1, read on the forward strand.
CAGTGATGCAGATGTTTGTATCCTGGAGCATGAATTCGGCATTTTTGGCGGAGAAAATGGAGTATTTTTACTACCGCTGCTTAATCATCTGGAAAAGCCGATCGTGACCATACTGCATACCGTACTGAAGGAGCCATCCTTCATGCAGCATATCATTATCCGGGAAGTAGCTTCCCAGTCTTCGAAGATAGTCGTGATGAGTAAAAGAGCGGTAAGGTTCCTGAAAGAAATTTATAATATCCCGGAAAGTAAAATTCAACGGATAGAACACGGTGTCCCAGACCTGGAAAGTCTTAAGGTAAACCCTGTAAATGCCCTTCCTGCTTTTAAAAACAAGAAAGTACTCTTCACATTCGGCCTTATAAGCCGGAATAAAGGCCTTGAAACCGTAGTACGGGCTTTACCCGAAATTGTAAAAAAACATCCGGATGTGATGTATGTAATTCTGGGAAATACCCACCCTGGTGTAAGACGGAATTCGGGGGAGGAATATAGGGATAGCCTTAAAGAGCTTGCAAAGGAGCTTAATGTGGAGAAACATTTAACTTTTATAAACGAATTCGTGTCTGAGTCTGAGCTGTTCAACTACCTGACTGCCTCCACCATATACATCACCCCATATCTGAATGAAGCTCAGATCACAAGCGGTACCCTGTCCTATGCTGTAGGTGCCGGTGCTGCAGTACTATCCACTCCATACTGGCATGCGCAGGAACTGCTGGACGATGACCGCGGTCGTTTGTTTGATTTTAAAGATTCCGTAGCCCTGGCAGCTGCCACAATTGACCTTCTGGATCATCCTGAAAAGCTGAAGAAGTTAAAGGCCAATGCATATAACTATGGAAAACGGTTAAGATGGCCTTCCATCGGGAAAGAATATCTTGACCTGTTAATGCAATCCATTGCCAAGCCCTCAGGTAAATCAATAAGGCAGATCATCGATGCGGAATCGATACCTGAATTCAGTCTTACTCATGTGAAAAGGCTTACAGATGATACGGGTATTGTACAGCATGCCAAATACGGCATCCCCAATCTTAAAGAAGGCTACTGCCTTGACGATAATGCCAGGGCCCTTTTATTAACGCTTATGGCATATGAGCAAAATAAAAGCAAAGAAGCACTTGACCTGTTACCAATTTATCTGAGCTACATACAATACATGCAGAAGGATGACGGCAATTTCAGGAATTTCCTGAGCTTCAAACGCCAGTATCTTGATGAGGTTGGATCCGAAGATTCCTTCGGAAGAACTGTATGGGCATTAGGCTTTCTTATTAATTCTGCACCGAATAATTCATACCGGGAATTTGCCGAGGAACTGTTTGTGAGGTCCATACCACATTTTTCCGCATTGGTCCACCTCAGGGGACAGGCCAACACCATTATTGGTATTTCAAATTATTTAAGGGTTCACCCTCATAATGAGGACCTTTTACATCAGCTTACAGAACTGACAAAACCCATTATGCAGGCTTATGAAAAGCATAATGAACCTGACTGGCATTGGTTTGAGGAAAAACTGACCTATGATAATGCGATATTACCTCTCGCCCTCCTGCATTCATCCGAAATAACAGGGGATACTAAGGTAAGGGAGGCCGCATTGCAATCAATTGAATTTCTGGAATCGCTAACATTAAGTAAAGGATACTTAAGTCCCATTGGCAGTGATGGCTGGTATTACAGGGGATCAAGTATGGCTATTTTTGATCAGCAGGCCATCGAAACAATGGCAATGGTGCTGATGTATTATAAAGCCTTCGAAATAAGTCTCAACCCCGATTATATCAGCAAGATGTATTTGTGTTATCAATGGTTTCTGGGCGAGAATACCCTGCGCCTTCCTTTATATGATCACGAAACCAAAGGCTGTTGTGATGGATTACAGGCCGGCGGTCTTAACAGAAACCAGGGAGCAGAAAGTACTCTTGCCTATCTCATTTCACACTTGTTTGTTTTAAAAGCCCTTAAAAGCGAATCTGCGTACGAGGCTGAAAAGAACATGAAACTGGTAAGATCAGGAGCTGAATCTGAAGCTGCCTGATGAGGATAGCGGTTTTGTCACCCATTGCCTGGCGCACCCCGCCCAGGCACTATGGACCATGGGAGCAAATGGCTTCCAACCTAAGCGAGGGACTTGTTTCTGCCGGGCTTGATGTCACACTTTTTGCCACAGGAGATTCTGTTACCAGGGCAAAACTTGATTCTGTAATCCCCTGCGGATATGAAGAAGACAGGGAACAGGACGCCAAGGTTCTGGAATGCCTTCATATCAGTAACCTGATGGAAAAAGCCGGACAATTTGATCTGATCCACAATCACTTTGATTTTTTACCATTAAGCTATTCAAGGCTGATCAAAACACCTGTTATAACTACCATTCACGGCTTTTCTTCAGAAAAGATCATTCCGGTATTTAAAAAATACAATTCCGGCAGTGCATATGTATCTATCAGCAATTCTGACCGAAGTCCGGAACTTGAATATTTAGGCACAGTTTATAACGGCATTCAATCCCACAACTTTTCATTTAACCCCGAGCCGCAGGATTTTCTTCTATTTTTTGGCCGTATACATCCCCATAAGGGTGCACTTGAGGCTATTCATATCGCAAAAAGAAGCAAGCGACGACTGATAATTGCAGGAATAATCCAGGATGAACAATATTTTGCAGAGAAGATTAAGCCATTACTGGATTCGGATATAACTTACTATGGACCTGCCGGGCCCCAAGAAAGAAATAAGCTCTTAGGCGAGGCTTTTGCTATGCTTCACCCGATCAGTTTTGACGAGCCTTTTGGACTGAGTGTAGCCGAATCGATGTTGTGCGGAACCCCTGTGATAGCTTTTAACAGAGGTTCAATGCCGGAATTAATTCAGGATGCACATACCGGTTTCCTGGTCGATACGGTCAGCGAAGCAGTGGAAGCTGTAGGGAATATAAGTAAAATCCAGCGTATCAATTGTCATAACTGGTCAAAGACCAATTTCTCGAGCGAGAAAATGGTCTCTGATTATATCAGCTTATATGAACAACTCATATAATGAGGAGGACTTACTTTTGAGTTTATCGATCAATGCCGTTAAATCAACTGTTGCAAAAGAAGAGCAATAGTCCGACAATCCATAAGGTATGATTAGCTTATCGTTATGTACAATAGATCCACAGGAATACAGAACATTGGGCACATATCCTTCACGCTCGTCTTTATTCGGGATAAGCAGGGGCTCGGGCAGGCGTCCTATTTCAACAGAGGGATCATCGAGCTTTAATAAACTGGCTCCCAGGCAGTATCGACGCATTGGGCCCACTCCATGGGTAATTACCAGCCAGCCGTCCTCTGTTTCAATCGGGGATCCGCAATTACCGATCTGGATATATTCCCAGGGTGCATGAGGCTGCTGCAGCATCACAGGATTTTCCCAGATATGGATCTTATCTGAGTACATAATATAATTGTTCCACCCGTCGATACGGGAGATCATGGCATACTTTCCATTGATTTTACGTGGGAACAGGGCAAGGTTTTTATTTTGAGCGCCTTCCCCATACAGCAAAGAAACCTTGAAATCATAAAAATCTCTGGTCTGAAGTAATTTAGGCATAATCAGGTGGCCGTCATATGCCGTATAAGTAGCATAGTAAATTATGCTCCCGTCATCCTCAATAAAACGTACGAACCTGGCATCCTCAATCCCCTTTCGTTCGAATTCAGAAATAGGGAATATTACGCGGTCGGAAATATCAGTGTCCTTGGAAAAACTTATATTATGATACGAATCAGACAGCCATAGCACTTTATCATATTCGAGTTTTTCCTTTTTTTCCGACTGCAGATTTCTCAGATCTAAAATGACCTTCCGGAGTTCATGATATTCAAACTGTTCGCCTAATTTATCTTTCACTTCCATCAGCACCTTATCCTCAATATTATTTTCCGATGCCTTTTGGAAAAACAAGTCCTTTACATAAATAGCATTCTTGATTATCTCTGCCTCGTCAATATAATTACCGGAAGGAATAACCATAATATGTCCGTTTTTATCAAGCATGGCCCGCCTGAAGACAATCGATGAGATATGTCCCTCTCCTACCGCCCTGAAGCTGATGATCACCCTTTTTTCACCATCAATTATTTCCGTCTGATCCGGATCTTCAACAATGGACGGATTGAAAAATGCAGCGGATTCAATCGAATATTCGTGAGTAAAGTAGGAGCCGATTAACAACTTCCGGTATGGGTTGATTTTATCGAACTCCACTCCGAGATCCGTGATCAGTTTTTTCACTTTATCACAGTGACGGTTCAATATTTTAGTGATATTCCTGTGGCGCTTTGAGTATTCCTGTAAAATCGGTGAAATAATACTAAAGACCTCTTCGTCTGTCAATATCATTACGCGCTGGATAAGTTCCTTGGCTCGTTCCTCCTGAGAGAAAAAGAAACGGGCAATAACACGTCGGGGATCGGGATATACTTTAACAGGGCTACGTTCGATATTTAATCTCATATTAAATTTTAGTCAGCTAAATTTTTATTCTTTAAACAGTTATTATGCCATTTTTGCACGCTTGATCAGATATGAATTCAGAACCTGGTAAAAACCAGAATGTATATCAGCATCCACAAGATCGATGTTATATTGGGCACATTTTAATTTCAGTTCCTTATGATAAGAATTGACCGCCTGAAGGTAGGCTTCTTTCACATTATTCGGGTGAACTTTTAATTCTTCACCGCTTTCCAGATCAACAAAATGATAGGGGCGGTTATCAAATTCGAAGTTAAGTTCCATCTTATGATCAAGAACATTAAAAATCACCACCTCATGTTTATTATGCTTTAAATGCTGAAGAGCTGAAAATATTTCAGCAAGTTTATCGTCGGCTTCCCCTTCGAGCATATCGCTGAAAATTATCACCAGCGAACGTTTATGGATCTGTTCCGCTATTTCATGCAGGGCTGGCGCCACCGCTGTACGATCGCCTTTACTATCCCGTTTCATCAGCTTTTCGAGCTCCGAAAATAAATACTTCTGATGGATCGTAGTGGATTTTGCTGCAGTGGACAGCTCCAGTTTATCAGAGAATAAACTCAATCCAAAAGCATCCCGCTGCTTCTTAAACAAATACATTAAAGAAGCTGCTGAATAAACAGAAAACAATAATTTATTGAAATCTTTTTTGGGATAGTACATGGATGATGAGACATCAATCACGATCTGACACCTTAAATTGGTTTCTTCTTCAAAGCGCTTAACAAAGAGCTTATCGGTACGGCCGTATAATTTCCAGTCAATATTTTTAATTGAATCCCCGGTGTTATAAAGCCGGTGCTCAGCGAATTCAACTGAAAATCCATGGAATGGGCTTTTATGAAGTCCGGTGATAAACCCTTCCACAACCTGCTGGGATAGCAGCTCAAGATTTCCAAAATCCTGAAGATCTTTGTAATTTGCGAGAGTTGGTTCCATCATCTAAAATAATATTCAGCATTAAATCCTTACACAAAACAGAAGGATGTTTATTTAACGCCTAATATGTCCAATAGTTATTAAAAAAATATACCTTCGGGAAATGCAGATCGCTGTAACCAGGCCTTATCATTCTAGCATAAAACTAACCATAAAATTTATTAACAACAGAAAAATCATAAAACATGAAGATCAATAACTTCAGAATTACCTTGATTACAGGCTTACTGGCTTTATCAGTATCAGCCGGCGCCCAACAGAAAGAGCTTGACTTTAAAGATATTTTTACCAGTCCGGTAAAAGAAATAATCAATCCAATGCCAACATACAGGGGCTGGGCGGATAACACGCATTATATAGAATACCGGACAGAAGGTCAGCAGACCAAACCTTATACGGTGGAGGTAAAATCCGGAGAAGCTGTTCCATCGCCACCGGCACAGGTGAATGAGGCGACTGTATATATTAAAAACAAGGATGTGTTTTTTAAAGATGCGGCAGGAGTTGAAAAACAGATCACCCGTGATACGATCCTCGAAAAGAATCCAACCCTTTCACCTGACGGAAAGCAGGCAGCATTTACCCGGAATAACGACCTGTATTCAGTGGATATTACAAGCGGATCGGAGACCCGTTATACCACCGATGGATCCGAAGTAATTTATAATGGCTGGGCATCATGGGTATATTTTGAGGAGATATTAGGCCGATCCAGTCGCTATAAAGCTTTCTGGTGGAGCCCGGACAGTAAAAAGATCGCCTTTATGCGATTTGACGATACGAAGGTGCCTGTGTTTCCAATATACAATTCAAGCGGACAGCATGGGTTTCTTGAAAATACCCGCTATCCAAAAGCGGGAGATAAGAATCCGGAAGTAAAGATGGGCATTGTAAATACGGGTATTAAAGGAACGGTCTGGGCCGATTTTAATCCCTCAAATGACCAGTACTTTGGGACCCCTTTTTGGATGGCCGACAGCAAAACACTGTGGATGCAGTGGATGAACCGCGATCAGAATGACCTGATCATTTACAGCGTAAATCCGCTGAACGGCAGCAAAAATGTCATTTATGAGGAAAAACAAAAAACCTGGGTGGATTGGTTTGACGGGATGTATTTTCTTAAAAATGGTCAGGGATTTATTTTAAAGAGTGATAAAAGCGGCTGGGGTCATTACTATTATTACGATCTGAAGGGAAACCTTAAAAAGCAGCTTACCTCAGGATCATGGCGCGTTAATGAGTTATTGCTAGTTGATGAAAGAGACCAGGAAATATATTTTACGGCCAGGCAGGAAAATTCTACCCGCCAGGACCTTTACCGTGTTGGTTTAAAAGGGGATGAGGAACCTCAGCGCCTGACATTCGGAAACTTCGATCACCAGATCAGTCTGTCGCCTGACGGCAAATACTTTATAACCACTTATTCCAACATTTCAACTCCTAACAAGTCTGCCTTAGTGGATAATAAAGGTAAGCTGATACGGGAACTGGCCGATTCCCAGGGTGCTGAATACGGGTCATATAAAATGCCAAAGACAGAATTAACTTATTACCGTACCCGCGATGGCCTGGAATTACCAATGACTGTTACTTTGCCTCTGAATTTCGATCCGGCAAAAAAATATCCAGTCTGGATCTCTGTTTACGGCGGTCCCGATGCAGGTACCGTGTATGACCGCTGGAAAAATCCCCTGGGACTGAATTACTGGTGGGCTAAAGAGGGCATCATACAGGTGGCGATAGATAACCGCAGTTCAGGTCATTTAGGCAAAGTGGGAATGGATTTCATTTACAGGAAAATGGGTAAATATGAAATTGAAGATTATATGGACGCGGCAAACAGTCTGAAGGAAAAAACTTACGTAGATCCTTCCAGGATCGGGATCACAGGAGGAAGCTTTGGCGGATATATCACGGCAATGGCCCTGACCTACGGAGCAGATGTATTCACACATGGAATAGCTAACTACTCGGTGACCGACTGGGGTCTGTATGATACGCATTATACCGAGCGTTTTATGGGAACTCCGAAAAATAATCCGGAAGGATATAAAATCACTTCACCCCTTACCTATGCAGATAAATTAAAGGGAAGTCTGCGCATAGTTCACGGGACGATGGATGATAATGTTCATATGCAGAACAGCCTTCAGTTTATCAATAAGCTACAGGATCTTAATAAGCATTTTGAATTTATGCTCTACCCGGGTGAGCGTCATGGCTGGGGCGGTTTAAAAGCAAGGCACAGCAGTCAGGAGAATGTTCGTTATATCTACAGTAACCTGCTTCAAAGGCCGCTTCCTGCAGATTTCATCGGGTACTGGAAATGATAAAAAATTCATTTAAGCCAGCCCTGATTTACAGCAGGTTAATAGGGAATAAAAAGAACGAAGCCTCATCGGTTAAAACCTGAATTTCCTAAACAGAATTAAATTTCGAGGATCTATTTTGATATGAATAACCCGCAGCCATACCCGGGGATGGCTGCGGGTTTTCTGCGAATTATTCCGCAGGGTTCAAAGAATTTTTTCATTGGACAATCAGAGCCGGCCAAAACCCCGTTTTAATAGCAATTGAACGTAAAATGTCTATACTCCAGACGGATCTAAGAACTGCCTAAGCCCTTTCTTTAAGCTTAAATTTTTCTTTTTTTTTATGGATTAAGTACTTGATAAACAGCGTACTTATCCTTATATTCAATCAGGAATTAAGAAAATGGCTATTCATACCTCGGTACTTTTTCAAGGCATCAGTGGAAGCATTAACCGGCAGCTGCTGTTCAGGCAATGCGGGGGGAAGACTGTTGTTTCTAAATTTCCCGACCGAAGTGCTGTGATTTATTGAGAAAAGCAGAAACAGGAGCGCAGACGGTTTGCAGACGCCGTATCTTTTGCACGAGTGGTCATTGCAGATCAGGGTCTGAAACAGGTCTACAGCATCAAAGCTGCGGTACTGGGATTCCGCTCGGCCTGGAATGCAGCGATTGCAGAGTATATGAGTGATCAGCCCCTGAAGGTCAGAAAGAAGAAAATCCGCTTTGACAGATCGCAGATCAACTATCC
>JAKFCV010000021.1:0-166568 GCA_036676435.1 Pedobacter sp.
CATATTTTCTGGTTTCTTTGGGATAAGGTCCCTCAGCTGAGCTTTCGGGATGACATAGCATTTAACGAAATTAAAACTTGTCATGCCGAATGAATATGAGGGATCTTATTGCCAAAAGGGATGAACTTCTCTTTGTAAAAATACATAGCGAACATATTTCTGGTTTCTTTGGGATAAGGTCCCTCAGCTGAGCTTTCGGGATGACATAGCATTTAACGAAATTAAAACTTGTCATGCCGAATGAATATGAGGGATCTTATTGCAAAAGGGATGAGCTTCTCTTTGTAAAATACATAGCGAACATATTCTCTGGTTTCTTTGGGATAAGGTCCCTCAGCTGAGCTTTCGGGATGACATACCGTTTAACAAAATTAAAACCTGTCATGCCGAATGAATATGAGGGATCTTATTGCCAAAAGGAATGAGGTTCTCATTCTAAAAATACATAGCGAATAAATTTTATGGTTTCTTTGGGATAAGGTCCCTCAGCTGCGCTTTCGGGATGACATAGCATTTAACGAAATTAAAACTTGTCATGCCGAATGAATATGAGGGATCTTATTGCCAAAAGGGATGAGGTTCTCATTCTAAAAATACATAGCGAACATATTTTCTGGTTTCTTTGGGATAAGGTCCCTCAGCTGAGCTTTCGGGATGACATACCGTTTAACGAAATTAAAACCTGTCATGCCGAATGAATATGAGGGATCTTATTGCAAGAGGGATGAGCTTCTCTTTGTAAAAATACATAGCGAACAAATCTTCTGGTTTCTTTGGGACAAGGTCCCTCAGCTGAGCTTTCGGGATGACATACCGTTTAACAAAATTAAAACCTGTCATGCCGAATGAATATGAGGGATCTTATTGCAAAAGGGATGAGCTTCTCTTTGTAAAATACATAGCGAACAAATCTTCTGGTTTCTTTGGGATAAGGTCCCTCAGCTGCGCTCTCGGGATGACATACCGTTTAACGAAATTCAAACCTGTCATGCCGAATGAATATGAGGGATCTTATTGCAAGAGGGATGAGCTTCTCTTTGTAAAAATACATAGCGAACATATTCTCTGGTTTCTTTGGGATAAGGTCCCTCAGCTGAGCTTTCGGGATGACATAGCATTTAACGAAATTCAAACCTGTCATGCCGAATGAATATGAGGGATCTTATTGCAAATCGGATGAGCTTCTCTTTGTAAAAATACATAGCGAACAAATTTTCCGGTTTCTTTGGGATAAGGTCCCTCAGCTATGCTTTCGGGATGACATAGCATTTAACGAAATTAAAACCTGTCATGCCGAATGAATATGAGGGATCTTATTGCAAGTGGGTAGTGCTTCTCATTGTAAAAATACATAGCGAACAAATCTTCTGGTTTCTTTGGGATAAGGTCCCTCAGCTGCGCTTTCGGGACAAAACGGTTTTGATTTTTGCAGGTCATAGCACGGGGTCCCGGATCAGGTCCGGGAAGAGTTGAAAAATTCTATTTCAGAAGATATTAGTTTTGTTATAGTTTACCGTTTGCTTTGAGCCCAGGCCTATGCGCCCAGCCTTTCCCCCATTAGCTGTAGGGGAAAGGAGACTTAATAAGTCAGCGTAACTCCGAGACCATACCCCATATCATTATCATAATGGGTTGATATCCCAAAGTATTTGGTAACAATATACCTCAGGCCGGCCATATACTCTTTATCAGTATTCCCCATTAAATTCATTCTTAATCTGGGCGTAAGCGGTATATCTTCACGCATTAACTGAAAGCGCAGCTTTCCTTTGCTGTCCACTCTGGCCTCGGCAACCATTAACATCGGCAGGGTGTATTGAATACCTGCTACAAAAGCCTTTCTGTTAGTCTGGTTGCTCAACTGACCGAAAAGGTTCTTTTCGCTTTCGTTCCTTGTATTGTTATAATGGTAATCGAAACCAACGAAAGGAAACAGCCATTGCATTCTTCCGATATACCGTCCAAAATAAGTTTCGCTCTCAGCACCATGTTCTGCATTCATACCCAACCGCCATTCTGAAGTTAAACGGAATCGTGTATTGGCCACCATAAACTCCCCGTCGCTTCCGTTACTTTCCAGACCGACCTGCGCCATGGTATGGAACATCCGGTCATCCCTGAATAATTTGCGCTGGGCCAGTTTCGGATCAGGAATTTCAGGATTAGGCGGTGAATTTTCATAGCTGAGCACCCTGCCCATGCCGCTCATCATGTGGTACAGAATATGGCAGTGGAAGAACCAGTCGCCGCTCTCTGTAGCAGCAAATTCGAGGGTATCACGCTCCATTGGCATGATGTCTATAATATTTTTCATTGGAGCGTTTTCACCCTGATCGTTCACCACCCTGAAATCATGTCCGTGCAAATGCATCGGGTGTCTCATCATTGAATTATTGAACAGGATGATCCGTACGTTTTCGCCTTTTTTGATCAGGATCTTATCACTTTCCGAAACCGTTTTATTGTCCAAAGTCCAAACATACCTGCTCATATTACCGGTCAGGTCAAATCTCAATTCTTTCCAGGGACCATCAGGCAGAGTGGTTTTTTTAGGATCCCTGAGCATGTTATAATTCAGGGTAACAATATCCGCGGCCATATCCATGCCCTGCATACTATCGCTGCTCATTGCATCCATGTGCTGATGTTTCATTCCGGCCATGCTGTCTTTATGCATTTTTTCCATGCCATCCATCTGGTGACCCTTCATATCAGACTTATTCTGCATGGAATCCATGCCCTTTTCCTCAGCCGGCGTTTCTTTGGCGTTCTCCTCACCGGTGATTTCTGGATACATCACCGTATTCATATCCATGATCTGGTTCTGCATCCTCATGCCCTCCATTTCGACCATGTTGCCCTTCATGTCCATCATCTCGTTCATCATTTTCATCCCGGCAAAATATTTCAGCTTGGGCATTGCTCCTGCAGGCACTTTTTTTCCTTTTCCAAGCCATAAGGAGGCAGATTTGGTACGGTCTTCCGGCGTGACCAGAAATTCATAACTCTTGTTTTCCGGGATAGTTACCACCACGTCATAGGTTTCGGAAACGGCTATGATCAGCCGGTCAACCTCTACCGGTTCCACATCATTTCCATCAGTTGCCACCACGGTAATTTTACCTCCTGCATACTTCAGCCAGAAATAATCTGATGCCCCTGCATTCGCTATCCTCAATCGCACCTTATCGCCTGCCTTATAATCACGTTGCTCATTCTGGTTCTTTCCGTTTATCAGAAAGGCATCATAATAAACATCGCTTACATCCATAGCAGACATCCGCTTCCATTCATTATTCACCTTGACCGTGAAATTGCCTGTTTTAATTGCTTCCGAATAACTTTGGGTAGCGCCCTTTTGTATAGCAAACCAATCCGTAGCCATATGAAGACTGCGGTCAACTTCATGAGGGTCCATATCAGTCCATTCACTTATTACCACGGGTAGGGTTGGTATGTCCCATTCCTGTCTCTTATTCATAATAAAAGCACCGTACATGCCTATTTGTTCCTGCAGCCCCGAATGACTGTGGTACCAGTGGGTTCCGTGCTGGATAATTGGGAACCTATAAATATAGGTAGCCCCGGGCTCAATAGGCATCTGGGTAAGATAAGGCACCCCGTCTTCCTTGTTTGGCAAAAACAGGCCATGCCAGTGCAGTGAAGTTTTTTCTTTCAGCTTGTTATGCACATGAATTTCGGCCGTATCGCCCTGGGTAAAAGTTAAGGTGGGCATGGGTATTTGCCCGTTTACGGCAATGGCCCGTTTTGATTTGCCCGAGAAATTAACAAGCGTATCAGCAATGTACAGATCATAGCGGACCGTACGGGGCGGAATTTTGCTACTAACAGTTCTTATCGGACCAAGATTTGCCTTTGCCTTTTTAATATTAGCCAGGGTTGCATCGTCACCGTCCATCTCCATTTCCGCCATTTCCTTTTCTTGCTTATCCTCTGCCTTTTCAGCATTGTCTTTTACAGGAATATGCATTTCCGCCGGCTTTTCAGGACTGGCTTTTGGCACTGTTTCCTTTACTAGGTTCATCCCGCATACCGGACACTTACCCGGATGTGCGGAGTGGATCTCAGGGTGCATAGGGCAGGTATATGATACCGTCTGAACGGGCTTATTCAGGATCTTTGGCTGCGGCGTCTTTTTAACGGCACCTGTGTTCACCGGTTTCTTAACCGGGGCTTTTTTAGCCGGCGCAGTTGATTTAGGCTGAGGACTTTTGGATTTTTGAGCAACTAATTTCATCCCGCACTTCGGGCAGGTCCCGGGTCCCGGTCTTTTCACTTCCGGATGCATCGGGCAGGTATAAACGGCCTGCATATTGGAAGCAGTCATTTGATGTACCTCGTGCTGCGCAAAAGCTAACTGACCAATACTCACCAAAAGGAAGATCAATACTATTCTTTTCATCTGTTTATTTTGTTTTTTATTTCAAAGAAGCGATCATGATTTGAGAATCATACCCCTGCGGGTTCTGACAAATCCTGATAATTTCATTGTTTATTTAACTTAAGGCTGTCTGTTGTATTGCCTGCCCATTCGATTATCAATTGTTTATCCTCATCCGAAAGGATCGCATCTTTATGGAGCCAGGTATAGGAGCGTAAAGGCATTGTTCCATCTCTAACATTGCTGGCAATGCCTTTCAGTTTACTGCGCTGCTGACGCCTGGAATACCGGCCGAACTCATTAAAATTCAAATCTGCCTTAGCTTTCCGGATATGAGATGCAAGCAGCCAGGCGCCCGGTTGGATTTTAGCATACCAGGGATACCTCGTGTTATTACTGTGGCAGTCGTAACAGGAGTTTTCCAGAATAGCCTGCACCCTTGCCGGAACAGGAAACTGCCTGCTGATATCGAGGGAATTATCCTTGCTCCCGCTTTTGTTCAAAGGGGGCTGAATAAACTGAATAAATACCGCAATTACCAAAACAGACAGAATTACTGCGTTCCGCCGGCTCATCCTGCTCAGTTCAGCTCTTCCTTAACGGTGCCACAGGTAAGCATAGCCTGTCCCAAATACGGGTTCTGAATTTCATTAGTTTCACTCAGCCAGTTTGCGCCTTTATTATCATTATACATCGGGCAATTGCTGTAGTACAATTTCTGACCGGCGCCAAATGTTTTGACCAGTTCATACAGGTCTTCACTCAAAGTTTCAAAGTGCTCCCGCTGATGTTCCAGTAAAGTTGCATTCGCCGCAATATGCTCTGCATGCTCCACCGCGTCTGTCCGGATGTCCTCAAAAACGCCGACCTGCTCTTTTTTAAGCGAGGCTGAATCAAAGGCCTTAAAGGAGGCAGCCAGATCATTAGCTGCCGAAGCGGCCGCCTTACCGTCATCTTTGGTCAGGGCGTTTTTTACAGCTAAATAATTTGTTAAAAGAACTTTCATCGAAGAACCCGGATCATTATCTGATCCTGCTTCAGAAACTGCAGAGGAATCCTGTACGGCGGTTTTATTGGAGGAAGTATCTGAATTGCAGGCAGATAAAAAAATTACAGACAGACCGAGGCTAAAAATTAATGCTTTCATCTTATTTTTTTAATGGTGAAAAATGAGTGATACCGGCAGCGCAAAGCGCATTTAAATCCATACTTGCCGGAAAAGCTATAGGCTTATCAAATTCTCTTTACTTAATCGTTTCCGCTACTTTCCCGCAGGTAAGCATGGCGGAGCCGTAATAAGGATTTTTGATAGCCGCATCAGCTGAAAGCCAGGCGGCCTTCCTCATCGGGCAATATGCTTTATAAATAGGTGCAGTACTAAGTTTGGCAGATTTAGCCAGGACAAACATCTGTTCAGAAAAATCCGAGAAATATTCCCTTTGCTTTTTCAGGTCCTTTGTTTTTGCAATATCGGATGCGCTGTTTAATAATTCCTTAATGGAATTTTCCGGAAAATTTTTAGCCTCAGGAGATCCGGCAGCTGCAGCAAACCCGGCGGCTTTGGCGGCAGCCAGATTAGCATTACCGCTAACCAGGGCATCCTTTATATTATAATATATACTGAGTAATTCCTGAGTCTCAGGCGTACTCTTTGAATCCTGAGCAAAGCTTAATTGTGTAAATCCAGTTGCTATAAGTGCAAGCATTAAAAATATCGTTTTCATAATCATTCGTTTAAATTTCAATTTAATAAATTAGGGCATAGGGGATTATTCCGGCTATGTTGATCTGGAAAATATTAAAAAATCAAACCTGAAAACTCTGAATGGCTATCCGGATGCTGGCTATCGGGGGATGATGCCCGCGGACAAGGTATTTACGATGACCGAAGCATTCTTCCAGTTTCCGTGTACTGCCGGTGGTATTGGCGGGTATGAATAAGGGAAAGTGGGCGGGAGCCATTTTAAGATTAGCAGATTTCTGGGCTATTTTATCCGCCTTTCCAAACTTGACAGCTTCGTCTTTACAACAGTTATCATCCGGATTACCGGATTTATGATGATCATCCCCGGCTTTTTCACGTGATTGCAGGCCTTCATTATCAGCAGTCAGAACACCAGCCGGTTTTTCATCATGCTCATGAGGTACAGGGCTTCCGTCAGCATGATGCCGGGGGGCCTTAAGCTGAAAAATGGCTTCAGCTTTTTGCTGTGATTCTCCGTGACCATGAGCATTACCCTTCCGTTCACTCTCGTGATGAGGGACAGAATAAGTCATTTTTAATCCAACCGAGCAGGCAAAAGTTATTACCGTGTTCGATAAAAACACGACTAATACAAATAAAGCTTTCAGTTTAATTAAAGAAGTACGGTTCATTTTTAGAAATCGTAACTAATTGGTTCGGAGCAAAGATAGGTTTCCCATCCTAATCTTACTTATATAACTCCGGAGAATTTTTATATAATTATTTGTTTCTATATAAGATTTAGACAGCAGAAACCGCTTTTCCTTGTATAAACGTTTAAAAAAAATCAAATAGCATACACCCCGGATTTTTGTTTAACCAGCATCCAGGTGTAAGATGAACGCTGTTAAAACAGCCATCCTAAGCTAAAGCATCAGACAGTTTCCCGGATACAAGCCTCCGGGAAAATAAGAATGAAACGGATTAATGCCAAAAAGGATAGTAAACTATAATTCCCATCAATTGTTACCAGTAAAACAATCAATGTACTTTCTTAATTAGCCATTGTAGATACCCTGCTCAGAAACATGGAAGCCGGAACATTCTAACAAAGTTTTAATTTTATTCATCTTTTTTCAAGGCTTCTTCCTGTATTAACATGGGGAATACTTTTCCATTCAGAGGTTTCATGAATAATACGCATGCGGGGCAAAAGCACTTTCTTCGGTTATTCTTACCGGAATAAACAGCTACCTGAACAGCAAGAAAAATAAGTACGTAAACCACTGCTGAATGATTAAAAAACGAACCAAAAATCAGATTTCCCCTATATAAAGCTCCAATTTTTTGCAATGAAAAAATTTAATAGAAAAATAATCATTGAGGCCCCTGCAGATGAAGTATTTGCATTTATGGACAATATTGAAAATATGGGAATGCATATGACAAAACCAAATGTAGCCATGATGGGCAGCAGGCTTAGGGTAGAGTGGCTTTCCTTGAACAAAACAGGAGCTGGAGCAAAATACAGGTGGAAAGGAAACATTATGGGAATGAAAATAAATTTTATCGTTGAAGTGACCAGGTGGATCGCAGGAAGAGAAAAAGTGTGGGAAACCATAGGCCCTTCAAAATTGATCGTTCTTTCCTGGTTCAGGATGTACCTTATTCTTTCTCCGCTGGACAAGACAACAACCCAAACCGAGCTGGGTATTGATTATACTATCCCTAAAGGAAATATATTAGGCTTTTTCCTGGCAGGAACATATGCCGCCTGGTGCGTAAACAGTATGCTAAAAGACTTACAGATACATTTCAGTAAAAACCGAAAGAGAAATTAGCACCAGGCCAGTTTATCACCTTTTAAAACTTCGCAATGGATCTTATGAGCGCTTTCTGAAAAAAACCAGTCTGAAAAAAAACGATCTTATGAAAATAGCCGTATTTAGTACCCATAAGTTTGAAAAGAATTATCTTGAAAAAGCCTTTAACAGCAGATATGAGGTCAGGTACATCAGCACCCCTCTTTCTGTTGAAACTGCCTCTCTTGCAGAGGGAAACCAGGCTGTTTCTATCTTCGTTAATGATGATGCCTCTGCCCAGGTTCTTCAGATTTTAAATAAGATCGGTATAAAATACCTCTTACTGCGCTCAGCAGGTTATAATAATGTGGATCTTGCCTATGCAAAAAAACTGAATTTAAAAGTGAGCCGGGTTCCTGAATATTCCCCTTTTGCAGTAGCTGAACATACGGTTGCACTGATGCTTGCATTAAATAGAAAATTAATCCGGGCCCATAACAGGGTAATGGATCAGAATTTTTCATTAGACGGATTAGTGGGCTTTGACATGCACGGCAAAACAGCAGGCATCATAGGGGCTGGTAAAATCGGCCAGATTGTGGCCAGGATCCTGAACGGCTTTGGCTGTCGGATTTTAATCTATGATAAAATCGAAAACGAAGAGTTAAAAAATAATTACCAGGCCGTTTATACGGATTGTTTAAGCCTATGTCAGCAATCTGATATCATAACTCTCCATGCGCCATTAACGCCTGAAACCAAATACCTGATCAACAAAGCTTGTATCTCAAAAATGAAGAAAGGTGTTATGCTGATTAATACCAGCCGGGGTGGTTTAATTAATACAAAAGAAGTAATACAGGCTCTGAAATCGGGTAAAATAGGTCATTTAGGCCTGGATGTTTATGAAGAAGAAAGCGGTTTGTTCTTCGAGGATCACTCCGGAGAAATATTGAAGGATGATGTCATTGCCAGACTTATGACTTTCAGTAATGTTTTAATAACAAGTCATCAGGCTTTTTTAACAGATACCGCTTTAAGCAACATTGCTGAAATTACTGTTTTTAATCTAGATTGCTTTGAAAAAAACATCCCCTGCCAGAACCAATTATAAATATGCCCCCTTAGCCAGCCGGCTGATTATCTTTACCCTGCTCTAGGGTTAATGTTTTCCGGTTACTCATTTAATTTTCCTCCCGCGATTAAAATATTGTAAATTCCTGCTACGCTGGCCCCTGTTAACCAGGCAATAACAAAGGTTTGAATTAGCCCCGCCACTGTTTCCCTGAACGTAATATTCATGCGCAGAATAGTTCCGATATCGATCCCGTGGAAAAGACCATTAAAAAAGGCCCTTGTTGTTTCAGCGCTTGTGAAACTCATAACAAGAACGCAGGCAAGGTATAAAAGGGCAAAGGTAATACCTGTCGCAAAACCTAAAGATTTAACGTGTATGTAATTCATGATTCTTGTTTAGACTGTTTTGTATGCCCATGATGCATAGGCATCAACAGGTGACAGGCCATCATCATAATGATGAAACCATCATGAGCACGCCGCTCACAAACAGCAATAAATCTGCTCATGATAGCTTCATCACCGATAAAAACAAATTATATACTGATGAAAATAAATGTTGACAAATCCCCCTTTATCCCCAATAATGGGGCAATGAAGATTAATAATAAGGGCAGTGTACAACCCGCCAGCATTAATAGTATCCGTTTCCAATTCATGATATACCTTCTTTCTTAACCAACAGTTTTTAGATAAACCCACCCCCGGGCTTGGCAGTAAATCGTTTTTAGACAGCTATTCATTAACAAGCCATCCGATATGCGGGGTTTACTCCTGGAATGGCTCAATATTCCTGAACTCCTTTAGTCGTTTTCAAGAATTTTTTTTCTTTCCTGATATTCTTCCTTTGTTATTTGTCCTGAAGCAAATCGCTTCTTCAAAATCTCAAGGGGCGTATCTTTCTTGTTTTTTTGCCCGGGGAGATTATACGGTGTTGCAAATATCCAAAAAAGCAGGATCAGCCAGATTACCCACCATATTAAGTGCATTCCCCAGAAATGAAAACCATCGTGAAACATGATTTATAATTTAATTGTGAATTGATTAATCAGAATTATATTAAGAGGCCTTTCCTCCAATACTTTTCAGGTGCTAAAAAATTCTTGTTTAATCCCCAGACTGGCATTAGTTTTTTGAATGGATTTTATTCCTTCTTTTTCAATGCCCGTCAAAGCCCTTATAGCATCTATAGTTTCCGGAATAACGATAGCCTGGTTATCTACCAGATATGCATAGAACAATTCATCATCCACTACCCTGACCATGTCAGACCATAAAGCAACCTCGTACATATCTCCGTAAGGCCGGTTTAATGCAAGCATTAATTCCTTAACTGTATTGTTTGCAGAAAGTCCCTGGGTATACGCTATCATTGCTATGCGGGAAGACCTTTTGAAGGCATTCAGAACTTCTTCCCTTGTCGATTTTCGTGTAAGCTGCACGTTCCAGTAATGTAAATGGCTTAAGGTTTCGGGCACCTTAACTGCTGAGGTGATCACATCCAGGGCCGGATCTACCGACCGGGCATCCAATCCCTGATGGCTGGGAATTTCCTGTTCGGGAACCAGGGTATTCATTATTCCTGTCAGATGACTTTCCCATGGATCTGTGGCACGGCGAAGTAAAGTTCCTCTGGCCTTCAAAAGCAAGCCGGATTGTTTTAAACCAGTCAGCGTTCTGACGATAGAAGTAGTATTGCAGGAAACAACCCGGGTGGAGTCCCGGTCAAGGGCAGTTAAGTAATTGTTTTCGGCAGTAAATGAATGTCCGGTAGTTTCATGTTTTTCCCCGCCCTGCAATATGAATTTCTTTCCATACTTTTTGTAAAGCTGAATATTCTGAGCTGCTATTTTTTTTGGTGTGCAATCAACAACGATATCTGAAGATTCAAGCAGTTCATTTAAAATTCCAGATGTTTTTATCCCCGCTTCAATCATTTTACTCTTTGAAGCATCATCAAAAGCAAATACCTGGAAATCTTTTAATCCGGCGATCCTTATTCGCCAGTCTGTAATTACATCACATACACCGGCTAATTTCATATCATCCTGCATAGTGACAGCATCGGCTACCCGTTTCCCAATGACCCCATATCCGTTCACTGCAACTTTGACTTCCATTACCAGGAATGATTAGTATCAGTATAACATTCGCCCAGGTTTAGTGTTTCTTCGGGAAATAATAAATTAAGGCCCTCTTTTTCAGCGGGTTTGAACTTTTATAATCAGAACTCTTTTTCGGCCGCTCAAACACATACCTATATCGACACACAGAACGGGAGTATTCCGATCGCAAGATTTATTGCCCGTTCACCTCATAGTAGCGAAGCGCTCTTAAATCATTTGATGAAACAAGGACTCCGTGCGGCATTAAAATAAGTAAGCTTGTTAAGATCTTTGTTTTAATAATGACCCTCTTTTCATTTCATCAGATAAGGTATGTTAAAGATGGGAAATTTGAATGATTGGGTTTTATAAAAACGGGAAGACTGCGTGGGGGGAGTTCTTCTAATAAACTAAGTTTCACCCTCTTTTTCGAAGGGCATCCGGCCTGATACCTGTCCAAAACAAACAAAAAAAATACATAGAAATAACCCTGCCCGTTAGGGGGCCGAAATAGCAGTTTATCTATTAATGCCTGCCCGTTAAAATCCTTGGCAATAAGATATTCCTTAATTGCCTATGCGGTCTCGTCGACTACCTTCGCATCTTTTGCATTAGTTTTCACAGAATCGATACCATTGTCCCGGGCTGAAGAACTCTCATACATTTCACTGCTGCCGATGATCTGACCGTTAGAGGATTTCAGATTGAAATAATATTTACCATTGCCTGAAATCTTTTTATCAAACTTTGTATCGTCCTGGGAGTTCTTTCTTACAGATTCAATACCATTCTCACAACCAGATTTGGAAGAGTAACCTTCACTGGCTAAAATTGTCTGACCGTTTCCTGCCTTTAAATTGAATTGAAATTCACCGTTGGTTCTTTCGTTTATTGCAAATGTGCCCATAGTCTGTGATTTAGTTCATTTATCTAAAACTAAAGAAATTGCGGGTAAGGTGCAAAATATAATTTCCAGGTTATTGATGAACAAGCCAATGGCAGACAATTACGGACACCTGTGGACAATTTTTGGCCATACAATAAATGCCATAATTATTCAATAGGTTTGAATAGATACGTATGCGAGTTTTAATCACGATCTTTTTTCTACTAATCAGCTTAACAGGACTAGGACAGACAGGAACATCCAGTCACCTTGTGCAGAGGATTTCATTTACCGGGGGCGGCTTATATGGTGTCGGGGTGGAATTTGGTCCCCTATCTTCAGGGATTGCAAGTCGGAATAAATCGGCGGGCTTTGCTGCCACCGCAGAGTACAGCTTGACCTTGCCGGTTGGTTTGACAGGCGGGATCGGGATAGGTCTGCAAGCTCTGCCTGCTGGAGTCGAATACAGTTTTCCTTCTGATTCTTTTAACGTATCTGAGGAGTCATTCGATTTCAATAATAGAATAACCGAATATGGGGGCATCGTCCCATTTATTCCTGTAAAGTTGGGCTGGAGTTTTCGGGAGATTAATAAATTAAAGCCCTCGTTTTCAGCTGGTTTGAACTTTTATATTCAGAACTCTTTTTCGGCCGCTCAAACACATACCTATATCGACACACAGAACGGGAGTATTCCGATCGCAAGACGCTGACCGCAAGGATAGCAAGAGTATTCCCTGATAAGGCTGAAGCATTTATCGGTTTACTCAGCAATTTTTCTAATCGTACATTTTATACCGGAAACTTTTTGGTCGCCTACGAATCTGGGCTTCAGGTTGCAGCTTATCGCGATAACGGAAGTTTCATCGGCCTGCAAGTAGGTTATACTTTGCCTAGTAAATAATCAAATTTAGACATCCAGGTTACGTATTCGGGCTGTCTGAGAGACAAAGAATGTGATATTTCTTCGACACTGCTCCGGGACTGCAGCGGGACTCCTCCGGGACTGGTCGGTAATTTTCCCGGAATTCATGCGGAATTCTTCGGCAGTTCTTCGCAAAACCTTCGCTAGCTGTTCGCTAGCGCTTCGCAAAACCTTCGGTACGATGCAGGTTTTACCGAGGACTTTCCGAACCTGGGGCGAACCAGTCACGGCACAGTCTGCTTCCTGTCCCGGAAGAAACCCGGTAAAGGGTGAAGTTTTGAAGATATTTTGTCAAGATTTTGCCAGATCTGTGCCAATTCATGCCAATTCATGCCAAAATTCGGGCTCTCTTCAGGTTCTCCTTTTTAACTCTTTAAACTTAGAAAACATGAAAACATACAGAACAAGTCAGATAAAGCTTATCCGTAAAGGAAAAATGCCATTTATGCTCTTTCAGGATGGGTGGTGGGAAATACTGGGTTCGAACCAGCGACCCCTACCTTGTCGAGGTAGTGCTCTAAACCAGCTGAGCTAATTTCCCCTGATTTTATTAAACGTAAAAGTATATAATTTCTCCTACTCCTGACAATGAAAAATTATCCCGTTGCAGACTTATCCAGAAAACGAAAAAATTGATAAAAACTGAACATAATTTATGCTTCAAATGTTGTATAGAAACATTTAAAACAGATTAAAATGCCAGAAAAAAATCAAAAGGGCCAGGGCGGACAAGGTCAAAGCCAGGACAAGAGGAAAAGTGAAGAGAAAAGAGGAACGGCTTCTAAAAGCGGAACAGGTTCTAAATCATCAGGTTCTTCAAAAACAGAAAAAAGGTAATAACAGGGACTTCAGCCGGCAGAAACCTATTACCCGGTCCCTGTGCCGGCTGGCCTGAAATCACAAACCTTTTAATTTATTAAAATCAGTTGGGTAAATTAAAATTTAAATTATGGCAAACTCAAGTCAAACATCAGCAAACATGCCTAATGCACATCTTCATGAACTTTTCGTTGATGAATTAAGAGATATAATGGGCGGTGAAAGACAGCTCCTCAGGGGCATCAAGAAACTGGCTTCAAAAACAACCAACCAGCATCTGCAGTCTGCATTTGAAGAACATTATGTTCAAACAGAAAAACACATTGAAAGACTGAAACAGGTATTTCAATCCATTGGTATGACACCAAGGGCAAAGAGATGCAAAGCTATGGAAGGCCTTTTGGAAGAAGCCGATGAGATCATGGAAAGTTTTGAAGCCGGTTCTGTTCTTGATGCTGCACTTATTGCGGCCGCCCAGAAGGTTGAGCATTATGAAATAGCCAGTTATGGATGCCTCGTTACTTATGCTAAACTAATGGAGCATGATGAAGCCGAGGAAATTCTGGCTAAAACTCTTGCTGAAGAAAAAGAAACGGATGTAAAACTGACGGAAATAGCTATGGCTGAGGTGAACATCACAGCCTGATTATTCTGTTTTAAAACCCCCGGTCCCGGATCTGAACCGGGGATTTTATTTGGCTAAGCAGCCAAGTGCCTTCAGACCAAAAGCCTCACCGCGCCCTGCCCTGTTCATAAATCTCCCTGATTTAAAGATCATCGTTTTAGCCGGGTGTTCCTGATTAAATCGCGTAGTTTTTTACCCCAGATAAGGTACTTATACAAAGAACCGATCCCTACCGGCTGTGTTGTTTATACAAGGATTATCAATAAAAAATCCCTCCTCATTATTCATCAAAATTTAACTGTTCCTATGTTTTGCTACGACAAAAAACAGCAGTATGAAGCCGGGCTTAAAAAGCCGGATAACCGGTTCCCTTTCTACTTTAACAGGCAATGGATAGAGTTAAGAAGCTGGAGCCAGGCATCTTCCCTTGATACTACGGGTGAATTCAGGTTTGTAAACGGAGAATCTCTGAAAAGCGAACCCATTTTATGGAAAAATTTCTCTGAAGAATTCGCCGGAGCTGAGCGGGCTTGAGAGTATATGCCCGGACTGTTAATAAGGAAGGGTTTTCATATCCGGCCGGAGCTTATTCATTTAAAAGAAAGAAAGATGAAAAACAATATTTTAATAGGGCTGATTGGAATAAGCAGCGCCTGTTTGTTTGCATCCTGCAAGGCAGATCGCCCGTCAATGAGCAACCAGGAATTCATTACCATAGCCTCAAGTAATAATAACCTGGAAATTATGTCGGCAGATCAGGCCATAGCCAAAGGGCTCAATAATATTATTGTAACCTATGGATATAAGATGAAAACCCATTATGACCTGGCCGGAAAGGAACTTTCTGATTTAGCAAGGGGCAAAAACTGGGTTCTGAGTCAGGGGATGCAGAAAGGCCATCAGCTTAATTTCGAAATGCTAAGCCCCTTTACCGGAGAGGAATTTGACTGGATTTTTGCAGAATTAATGGTGCATTCCCAGCAGGAAGCCCTGGGGATATTCAGGGAGGCGGTTTCCGGAAGGGGTGTTTCCGATCCTGATCTGAGAGCCTGGATAGGCAGTAAGCTTCCCATACTTGAACAGCATTTAAAAGAAGCACTGGCTTTACGTGCGGGCATCAATAAAAAAATATTACCGCGGCACGTTGAATTTAAGGAGCAGGATCCGGTGATCTGGTAATTTATTTTTAGCCAGGGACATTATATACTGCTGCCGCAAATCCCCCAATATTCAGAGAGAAAATACCCCCTCATGATGCTGATCTCAATTGTTGTTTATTAGTTATATTCAACAAAATATTGAGATGTACTTTTTTATAACCCCTATTCTTGCAATAACATTTATTGGATGGATATTCTATCACTGGCTTTTTAAAAAGGACATGCGGAAATACCGTAAGGAACTTTTAATCGGGTTGGTATTTTTGGCAGTATGGGGTGTGGTATATATATTCCTGGTCAATATAAAGGATCCCATATTCCCTTTGGATTTCTGATGTAAAATCCCGTTAGCCCAACCATCCAACAAACCAATAACTAACCATCCGGAGAGGTCGTAGCGGGGGATCCCGGATCAGGTCCGGGAAGCGCAGGGCCGGCATGACAAAGGAAGACAATCTCCGGACAGCAATGGACCTGGTCCGGGAAAATCAAGTACCTCTGCTTAGCCTAACCATCTAACAAACCAATAACCAACCATCCAGAGTGGTCGTAGCGGGGGATCCCGGATTAGGTCCGGGAAAACCAAGGAAAACATTCTCCGGACAGCAATTTGACCTGGTCCCGGAAAATCATGTACCTCTGCTTAGCCCAACCATCTAACAAACCAATAACCAACCATCCAGTCGTAGAAGGGGATCCCGGATCAGGTCCGGGAAATGTACCTCTGCTAGGCCTAACCATCTAACAAACCAATAACCACTTTACCATCATTGCCAGTCCATTTATCCATAAAACCCGGGGCCGGTCTGGCATTCAGGCCTTTACCATAAACGGTAGCTGTTCCATGAGTGTAAAAGGCTTCCCAATCAACTCCTTGTGGGTCGGTGATCCAGCTTTTCTGGGATTTCGAATAGCAGCAGGTACATTCCCCTTCCTCCCTTACCGTGCCCTTTGCATTCTGCATGTTCCCAAAGACCTCATGGAGTTCGGCTTCTGTTTCTGCCTCCAATCCCAGGTGCTCTATCCCGTTTTCATTATGTCCGGTTGAAATGGCATAATTGATCCGCGGATCTTCAAGCATCCATTTTGCATAGTCTGCTTTTACGATTATCGGTTGGGTGTTAAATAAAGCGGAATAAAATTGAATACTCTGCTCCAGATCCTTAACTCTTACGTGAACGTGAAATCTTTTCATCTTTTTAATTTTTAAGTATTTACATACCCAGGACGCAAAGCCTGTTAAAAAGATGCAGATTATTTTGAAATATTTTTTTTTATGAGCTGTAAGGGCTTGCAGGAATCCTTTATTTCAAAAGATATGATATTACCTGATGCGTCGGTTTCAAAATGTGTACAGCTTATAAATTCTGCCTTCAGCAGCTGCCTGGCCCTTTGTATTCTTGATTTAACTGCTGGAAGTGACAGTCCGAGCTGCCGTCCAATATCAGCCTGCTTAAGTCCTTCAATGTCTGAGAGCCTCAGAGGTACCGAGTATTTAGGAGGAAGAAAATCAATCATAGGCTTTATATAATTCAGTGCGTCTGAGAAAGCCATATTCTCGTCTTCGATCGGATGATCAGGAATATTTTCCTCTAAAATAAATTTAGACTGTCTACGATAATGATCCATCAGCGTATTGTGGGCGATCTGGAATAACCAGCTCCTGACATTCCTCACTCCCGACCTGGAGATACAGAAATTGTAAATCTTTATCAGAACTTCCTGCAAAATATCCTCCCTTAGCTCATGCTCCTTAACCCGCTTATAAATAAATTTGCGCAGTTCCTCCTTATGCTCAAGCCAGAGGGCCGGCACATCGCAATTTGTTTTCATTTTCAGAGAATTTAGTCGCGTATTTTCATCACGCCTTATATATTAGCTTCCTTTACCAAAAATATATACATCGGCGTATTATAGCGGGCATATTCACTCAATTCATTCGAATTAATTCTTAACATTTTCATAAAATCGTATTCTCCTTCGAAAGGACTTAGCTCAATTATACACTCAATCATGCTCCGGTGATCAATAACCTCACTCTTAACATGTTTATAACCTTTGGATTTCCAGCTATCGAGAATTTCCTGATCAAATTCCACATAACCCGTTCTGTCAAATTCATCTTTCATTTTTTTGGCTTTTTTTCAATTTAAAATGATTAGCAAAAAAAATAAAGTCCACTGTGTTAACGGTAGGATTTAATGTTTAAACGGTAATAACAGCGGGATTGGGGCCAGGCTCCGGAGATTAAATAAAAAAAAAGGAGTTCAGCATACTGAACTCCTTTTTGTTTTGGACAGGTAGATGTAAATATTTCAGGGCTTATTCAGCCACAGCTTCTTCATTGATGGAACTCACTGCCACTTCGGTCAGGGAAACATCGGTAGCTTTCTCATTATCCAGGGTTTGCTGCAGTAGATTTACAATGGCTGTATGGCCCATGTTTTCAGCAAATGTCCGTAAAGTACCATAAGTGGCAATCTCATAGTGCTCCACTTTCTGAGCGGCAAGGATCAGGGCGGCGTCACGGATCATAGTGCCGGATTCTGTATCTTCAATAATACTGTTTGCTTCTTTAAGTAAACCCTCCATTGCATCGCATTTCTTTCCAGCGGGTTTCTCTTCCAAAAGTTCAAAGACCTGCTCAAGGGTTTTAATATGGTTTTGAGTATCTGCGGTATGCTTCTCAAATGCCGAAGCGAGTTCATGGCTGGTAGATGCTTTCTGCATCTTCGGCAAGGCTTTTACAAGATGCTGTTCAGCCCAATAAATATCTTTCAATTCATCTACGAAAAAATCATGAAACTCAGAGTTTTCCATTCTGCCGGTCTTGCCGGTAGGTTTTGCTGTTTTAGTTGCCATAGTAATAGTTAATTGATTGTATAGGATCAACCCCGGCTTGCTCAGATTGTTTTCACCCCGTGTACAACTATATACTTAATAAACTGATTTTCAAGCAAATAAAATGAAATCAGTCTTAACAGAGGGAAGTAGCAGTGTAATACTTAAACGGGGAGGATAAAATGACTATTAAGAAATCAGGAAAGGCAGGCGGGTTTAAACAATATATTATCAGAGATCACTTTGGTGAACCAGATATAGGGCATCTTCCTGAGCATTTGCTGCAAACAAAGCGATCTCATCCGAGGATACACTGTAGACATCCGGATCACCAGGGGTATTCTGAATAGAGGGCGTAACCTGGAACTTATGTTCTTTCAAGTCTTGAAAATCATCAGTCTTCTCCAATGGAATTACGGTGATATAACCCACCCCGTTATCAATCCAGGTCTGCAGGATGATCTCATTAAACTCTGTATATTCGTTAGTCATGGGCTGGAAAATATAGTGAACCCTGAAAAACAGAGCAGCAGAACAAAATTAAGTAAGGTTCCCGACAGGGGCAAAACCAGTTATTTTTTAATTTTAATAAACCAGGACTTTATTAACCAAAAATGTTAATAAAAACCTACACGACCAGGTCGTTACCCCGTACCTGGCCTACTTTTATTTGACGTAATAAGATAAGACATTTTTCCTGTAGGGTATTACAATGGTCACAAACTTCCTGATATTCGGGGTTAGTACTGATATAAAGATCTGTAGTATCCTTGACCAATTTGTGTATCACGGATCTTTTTAAATCTTTAGCAGCTTTAAGCTGGACTATCATCGTGTCAAACAGGGTATAGTATGTCATCCTGGCTATATATTTAAAATGAATAATAAACAATGTTTAATTCAAATTTCCTTTAGCAAAATTCTTATCCTGAACTGGGGCCAAACATACGACAGGAATACTAATATGAAAAGTAAATTTTATCAACAAACAGGGGAGTTTTTCACATTTGGAAATCCGTGGTTTCCGGGAAGAATTGTTGATAAGGATTGGGTATGGATTAATACGGGATTAGGGTGGCAAAGAAGGGGAAAGCCACGAAACCTAAACCTGCAAAAGGATGTGGAATATCCAAAGGGCGTGCTGCAAACTTAACTAAGTGAACGGATAATAAATTCAGCTACTTCATCGCCCTCGCGAACTGAACCTATCCTTTCCTGAAGCTGTGTGTCCCAATCTAAAACCGCCTCATGCGGACTATCCCCGCAGCCTAGAATTCCGTCTTCAAGATCGGGCCCGAATAAACAGCAGTAAACATCTACCTGTTTAAAGAGTACCGGCTTGAGTATCTGGAAAGACTGAGGCGTCCTGGACGTTGGGGAATACCCCATAATCCGTTTGTATGGGTCTATGTACATTTGCTTCATAATAAGAATTTCTAAATTAATCCTGCTATAAACTAAATATTAAATACTAAATATCTGCCAGACATAAATTGTTTCATTTCAGGTGTTTATATAAATAATCCGAAATAAAAGGCGTGGTAAATATTCCCCAAATGAGTAAAAAAACGGACAGTTTTATAACATAAAAATGGCTCTTTGCGTATGCGTATCATGTAGAAGTTGTTTTCGAAATACAAGGGATATAAATTTTATTATTTATCAGGTGAGGGATTGGCTCCTAATTTAATCCCGGTAAAAGCTGTCCCCGAAGGTAATATCCGTCAACATTTTTTTATATGGAAATTGTACTAAACTTGCAGATGATTAATTCATTAGTTCTGATCAACTTCTAAATTGAGAAACCTGGAAACACTTTCAGATCAGGAACTATTAAGACTGCTTAGGTCTGAAGATCAGTCAGGGTTTAATGAAATATATAACCGCTACTGGCAGACCTTATATGCCCTGGCATATAATCGGCTCCGGGATCCGCAAAATTCGGAGGATGTAGTTCATGATGTATTTTCCAGCCTGTGGTCCAATCGCCACAAATCAGAGATAAATAATCTGGGTGCTTATCTTGCTACTGCTGTAAAGTTCAGGGTGCTCGGGAGCATTCGTAAAGAGCATTTTAAACAGAACTATCTGCAGCACATTTCCCTCTCAGAAGGGAATGAAACACACGATATTTCCGAAGCCCTGCATTTTAAACGTGTGCTGGAAGCTATAAATGAGGAGGTAGAAAATTTACCGGAGCGCTGCAGGCTTGTTTTCAATTACAGCCGTAAGGATAATATGCCGCTAAAACAGATCGCATCAGAAATGAACCTATCCGCCAGCACAGTAGAAAATCATTTAAACAAAGCTTTAAAAAGGCTTCGTTTAGTTATGAAAAAACTGGGTTCTGCTGTTCTTTCGCTTTAATAATCTTTGGACCTCAATTAGTTTTTCAAAAATCCGGAATTCAGTTAGGTGTAAAACCATCCACGAGAGACATACATTATATATGGCTGCTCAATTACCGGAGAATTTAATTTATGCTATTAACAAGTACCTTGAAGGGACCGCTTCGGACCGGGAGCGGGAACAGGTAAATAGCTGGTACAGGTCTTTTAATGATGAAGAGGTGGAAATCCCTGCAAACAGCCTGGACATGAAAGATCAGATTGATACCAGGCTAAAGCTGCGGTTAAAAGAGGTAATGGAAAACTCTGATAAAAAGGAAATAAATGTTTACCCGCTTCGCCGAATCCTGATCAGGAGAATAGCTTTGGCTGCGGCTGTTATTCTAATTATTTCCACAGGAGCTTACTTCTTTCTGCAGCGATCCGCTGATCTGAAGGCTGGAAAAAAGGCAAATCCGGGTAAAGAACTTATTTTAAGTTCATCGGATAAAATTATGCTGACCCTTCAGGATGGCTCTCAAATATCACTTTCAGATGCAGCCCTGGGAGAAGTGATCAAACAACATGGATTTACGGTGAGCAAAATAGCGGATGGTCAGTTTATTTACAAGCTGCTTAACTCAGGTGCTGTAAAAGGTTCCGTTATAGGTTCAAATAAGATAGAAACACCCATAGGCGGACAGGCCCAGGTTAGCCTGCCGGATGGAAGCATTATCCTGATTAATGCCTCATCATCCTTTAAATTTCCGGTAGATTTTGCTGTGAATGATTTTGATACGGATCTTAATGGAGAGGCCTATTTCGAAGTAAGACCAAATAAATCACGGAAGTTCCGTGTCAGATCAGGCAGGCAGGTCACCGAAGTGCTTGGCACCAGGTTTAATATCCAGGCTTATCCGGATGAGCCTTTCATCAGCACGACATTACTGGAAGGAAGTATCCGGATCACAGATCTTGGCAATAATAATTCACAGCTGCTTAAGCCCGGACAGCAGGCAAGTTTTAACAAAACATTCCAGGTTACTGATGCCGAAGACAGCGAAGCTATAGCATGGACTGAAGGATATTTTCACTTTAATAATGCCGGTATAAAGACCGTGATGCGCGAGCTTGAACGGTGGTATGGAATAAGGGTGCGATATGAAGGCGAATTGACTAGCCAAAAATTTGAAGGATCTATCGACAAGTCATTAACCCTGCAGCAGGTTCTTACAATTCTTGAAAAAAGTCAGGTCCACTTTAGGGTTAATGAGAAGGAGGTGCTTGTTATGCCCTGATCCATGCCTGCACACTGAAAATAATAAATTCAAAAGCAATCTCTGCAATAAGCCAAAGCCTGACATGAAACTCATTTACCTATTATTCACATTTATCTTACTTAACACATGTTCACCGGTATTCGCTCAAATTACCTTCACTGGTAACAATGTACCGCTGAAAACCATTTTCTCTGCCATCCAAAAACAAACAGGCTATGGATTTTTCTATGATCCGGCCTTATTGGCTGAAGCTAAACGCGTTACTCTGAGCTTTCAGAATGCACCTTTATCAGAGGTACTGGTCCTTGTTTTCAAAAACCAGCCTTTGGAATACAGCATTGAAAACAAAACAATTCTTGTCGCTAAAAAGAAAAGTCCGGTTAATACGAAGAAGAAGACCGCTGCCAAGCCCAAGAGCCCGGCGCCAAAAGCTATCCCACTCAATCAGGGGGCTGAACCTGTCAAATCGAAAGATGAAAAAATACCTTTAAGTGATCCAATGCCGGCTAAAAAAGCTGATCCAACATCTAAAGTTATCGCTGACAGCCTGGCTATAAAACCGGTCAAATCTGCCAACCTGCAGGTTACGCTCACTGCCCCGGGCAAATCAGATGCTGACGGCCTGCCTGCTGAAAGTCCGGAGCTCAATAAACCTCAGGCGGGGCAGACTGTTTCAAACCTTTCTCAATCGCAGGGAAAGCCCAAAAAAACATTTTTTTCACAGGCCTTATCCACTGACCGGAGAAAGACGATCAATTTGGGATTTAAAGGCGGACTGAATAAAAGCACTATAAATGCAACGGATATCGATGGCAGCAGCAGCGGATACACGGGGCTTGAATTATATGGAGGCTTCTTTGCAGATACCCGCCTGAGCAGCAAATTAAATCTGGGAGCTGAGTTGGAGTTTTCATTTACAGAAAGTTTTCATTTTATCGAACTGCCGCTTCATCTAAAATATAATATCAAAGAAAAATGGAATGTGATGGCTGGCCCAAAACTCGACTTTATTGCCGATGGCAGTATGGATTATGAAGAGGATAAATTTAAGCGATTTGGCCTATCGGCTGAGATTGGCTCACAATATCAGTTGAACCAGCTCTTTTTTGTCGAACTGAAGTATGCATATGGCTTAACTCCTCAAATCAACAGTCAATGGATGTCATTTTACGACGGAACCAGAAATACCTTAAGACTGGGCCTCGGAGTAAATTTCAATAAAAATGAAGCTTTTGGAAAAGTATCCGAAGAATTAGGGCCCATGAGGTTAAGGGCTGGTTTAAACGCTGGCACAGCCCTGACCACCGGTTATGATTTCGTATTTGGAGGCGACCTGCGCATTCAAAAAAACATAAGTCCTTCAACCACGGGAATGCTTACGGGGGGTTATAATCATTATTCTCTAAAATCAGGATTTATAGAAACCAACATCGCCTATTTTCCGGTTAAGGCCGGCCTGAAATTTTTTCCTGCAAGCGGTTTCTATATTGCCCCTGAAGCCGGTATTGCCATCGGAACTAAGAGTGAGGCTTTTACTTACCCTTTTATATATGGTGCGGGCATTGGCACAGAAACTAAGAATGGTTTTGATATCAGTCTCAGGTATGAGAAGATGACGGGCCGTATCCATGATTATCTGGATGAGATCAAAAGGCCGGCTCAAATAGCCCTACGGGTAGAATATGGTTTTAACCTGAATTCAGGAAAGTCAAAATCCGGCGAGTTTAGCGCTCTGAAAGAGGAGCCTGCACTAACAGGCAGACGCAAGAAATCCGTTTTTGTCGGGTTTCTGGGAAATGGCGCCGGTATCTCCGGCAACTTCGATACACGCCTGAAGAAGGATCGAAATGATGGTTTCGGACTCAGCGCCGGGGCGGGTATTTCAAGTGAATTTATCACCCTGCCCCTCGAAATTAATTATATTATCGGCAAGAAACGAAGCGGGTTTGAAACCGGCATCGGTGTTACCCCTGTTTTTTATGCAGGTAAAACCCCCCAGAAATTTTTCGGAGATATGAATGATCCGAGGCGGTTTGACGCTGCAGGATTTCTGAGCGCAGGTTACCGCCTTCAGTCCAGAAATGGCTTTATGCTTCGTTCAACCGTTTCAACAGTTTATTCGGAATCCCAGTTTTGGTTTTTGTGGCCCGGACTTTCAATCGGGTATAATTTTAAATGATACTAATTTGCTTCTTATAGGAATCTACCTATGATTATTTTCCAGGCAGTCAGAAATGGCTGCCATTTTGAGGTCAAAGAATAAAATGCTTAGATACTGAGGAAATAAAACAGATAAGACCTTAATTTATTCCCAATGCTGCCAGGATTTCCCTGAGCGAAAAATGCGCTCCGCAGACATATTCATCTGCAGCGCCGTAATAGATGGTAAGCGTGTCATTATCAGGTCCCAGGATATGCCCATTGGTAAATACCACGTGCCCGAAAAAACCGGTCAGCTCATAAGGTTCGGAAGGTATCATGATGGGCTCCTCAGTTCGTGCGATCACCCGTGAAGGATCATGCAGATCCATGAGAAAAGCGCCTAAACAATACTGGAATTGGTAGTTAGCTCCATGGTAGATCTCGAGCCAGCCGTGCTCAGTTTTAATGGGTGCTGCACCGGCGCCCACCCTCCCATTATCCCATCTATCCTTCCGGGTTTTAAGGATACACTGGTGATGCCCCCAGTGAATACCATCCGGCGATCTGGACAGCCAGATAAAATTGCCACCCAGATCCACACCGCTCGGACGGTGAAGTGCATAAAATAAACCGTTTATTATCTCTTCAAAAATAGCGCAATCCTTATTATGCGGGGGCAGGATCATTCCATGGTATTGAAATGTTTTCCAGTCGCGGGTGGTTCGCATAGCTACACCTACCCCGTTTTCGGAAACTGCCGTAAAGGTTAAATAAAACTGTTCTTCGAGGCAGCTGACCCGGCAATCCTCAATTCCGAAAGTTTCCTGGTCTCCCCTGCCGTATAAATAAGGATAGCCTTCAGGTTCATGGAAACTCACACCATCCTCACTGCATAAGAGCCTTAAATGAGACAGCGTGGTCAGATAATGATCACCACGGTACCTGATCGCACGGGTATCGAATATATGGAGTTCAGGATCATCAAGCGGAATTTCCATGATCCGGGTTTCACCTGTGGCTGTTAAGACAGGGAATGAAACAAATAGCTTATTCTGAAGCGGACGCTCTGCCACCCTCACCACTAACCAGGTTTTATGATCATACCGGAATACGCCCGGATTTAACAGGCATGCTATATGCAGTCCGTCGCTGCTTGGTTTGAGGGAAGAGGGAGATAAAAGAGGATTCTGAGGAAAGCGCTTTGCTATATCGCTCATCTTATTTGAATTTGAATGTTAATTTTTAAGGGCAGGGAGCTTTCATAAGCGTATTGATTTTGACTTCCCTCCTGGGTTATAACAATTTAATTTTGAATCTTCTCCCGGACTATAGCAATTAAATCAGAGCATTCCGGGGAGCATAGGTATGAATATCATTATTGAAATCAATAAATGCTTCCTTTAGCTTCGGGAAGGTTTTGATCTCTGCAGCAAGCTTACGGAGCTGTTCATCGGAATAATCATAGGCATACAGCTGACCCTCTCCATGCATTCTGTATTATAAACGCGGCGTATTACCTATTAGTTTTTAGACTGAATGCCGGACAGAGTCCTGAATTTTTATGTTTAGATTTAAGTCGCCCTGCGGAAGACGTAAACCAGACTGTGGAACCCCGAACAACCGATAAACCAATCTGCCCTTTCAGCTTAAATTAAAAGATGCAACAGCAATCCATTATCCTCCGGGCCTTTGCTTATTTACCTGTTTCCATATGAGGGGCATCCACCGGCTTTGATTCGGGAGAGCCCTTTTGCCTGAGGTAGATGGATAATACAACAATAGAGGCCACTGAAAGAAATTCACTTTGCCAGTTCTGAAAAGTTTCAAACCAGAAGCCGGGTTCCCCTATATATTCAAGCATGCTAAAAGTTGCCTTATTATTCATCAGCTGTTCTGCATTATGTTCCTTCCAGCTTCCGTAAAAGTGCGCCATCCAGCTTAATAAAAACAGAGTAAAAAAGGCAAGGGAAAGAGACATACTATAAAGTCTGAGTATCCATCCTCCTTTTTTCACAGGTCCCGGTGCATCCTTCCCTGCTTTTGGTTCACGGTCAACCTCCTCAATTCCATCAAGTTTTTTTGATTCGGAAGAACCGATCTGACGCAAACCAATGGTAAGTACAACATAAAGAGCCATCTGAAGAAACTCACTTTGAAAGTTTTCAAATGTCGCAGTGATAAAATGCCCGGTGGAAAGATAGGATGACAATGAAAGGCCAGGAAGGTCAGCATTGTTAAGTTCGGAGTTATGCTCTTTCCAGCCTGTTAATGCCTGTCCGCACAAGCTGATCAGGAACAGCAGAATAAATACAATACTTAAACTATTTTTATAAAAAAAGGAATGCTTTTTCTTCATAACAGACAGGTTTAATGTGCCAAATCAACAATGTAAAACTTACTTTGTTTATTTGATCAGGATTTGCGGTAGTACATTAATGGCTGCCCGGTAAACTATCCGGAAAATTTATCTTCCCTTCCCTGAACCCAACCCTGGAAGATGGTGCAGGGGACGAATCTCAGGAACCCTTTCCGGCAGACTTAGTGTATTTATTCTTTCATTCTATAAGCACATTTCATTTTTCTAACCCTTAAATTTTTCTTGAATTCCCATACCAATCCCGGTTTTTTCCCTGAATCATCAAAAAAACTGACATCGTTTATGTGCAATTAAATGTGGTTTTTATACTAAAACTTAAAATAGTCTAAAACTGACACTTTGCTGGGTCATTGTTGTGTTCTTGCTGTGTTCTTGTTCGCCTAAAACCGCCTCCTGGGACAATCCAGCCAAATAACTGACCAAGAAGAACACTACGAGAACACTTCTAAGTACCTCGGAGGTACCCGGATGGGGTTTTGGAGAGCAGAAGTACCGGAATACGTTACCCGCCTGACTTCCCGCCAAAATTTTCTCCGCACAAGGCAAAATAAAGCTCACCAGGGCAATCATTCTGGTTGTCATGACAAATATATCCACTAGTTAAAAAACCGCGAAAAAAAGCCTTATTTTAAAACGGTATGATCTGGAGTATAATTCAAGTTTAGGTTGGAGATTTGCCGATTCTGCCCGGATGAAGTTTCCGGATTGTCAGGGTCCAGAATCCGGTTCTCCATGTTCGCATCATGGTATCAATTATTAAACCATAAAGGAAGCTTAGTGTAATTGTTCGAAGACTCCCAGCTATTTATTTAAACATTAGAAGCTTAAAGGCGGAATAAAGATGAATGCTGAGGTGGTTAGAAACTAAAAGATAGACAAGGAACCTTTGTGGCGGCTGATGTGCTTGTATGAAACATTGGAGCGCCATTAGGAATTCTAAAAACAAAAATACCCTTGTGCAATAAATTTAATTGGATTATGTTTCACCAGTGTATGATTTAAAATGTACTGCGTTCAGATTCTCCGCTTGGCATATATATGGATAAAAAGGAAAGGATACGCAAAGCAGCGTTAATGATCGTTTCCAACCCTCAGCCCTACCTCCTTGCGGCTTAATAAATGCCGTCAAATTTCAGATACGAATTCAATTTTTTCCTAATAGTTATTTTAAAATCTATATAATATAATCAGTTTCATTAAACACTATACCTGCTTAATATTTTAAGCTATCCTTCGTCTCATATTTTACTGCCCCACAACCCAGCACCTTTCGCATCAGGCCTAATTGCCCGAAAAGATAGCTTTCACGATCAATGCACATACCCACCATATTCAGTTTATTCTCTTCAACAAAAGGAATGTTCATCCCAAATTCATATTTCTGCATAAGTTCCGCCTCCTCAACAGATAATAACTTTTGATATAATAGCGGCGATATTTTATGCCATTCTTTCTTTAACTCTTCCAACGAAGGGTATTTGGCATTTATATCCAGGGCTTTTGCATCTTTAAACAGCTCTTCGTTCGGATCCTTTTCCGGAATGCCCAAAATACCGGCCAGCCAGTAGCGACAGTTAACCAGGTTCCCCACCATCCAGGCGAAATGGTTAGTTTTATTTTCAATACGTGTTTGGGCATCCGCTTCCTGAACGCCATCCAGCATGTTGTTGAACATCTGGCTATGCATACGGTAAGCGGGGATAACAATTGCCAGTGACTTGGCTACAGGCTTCTCCACTTCTGAGAGTTTCTTTACTATTTCCAGGCCTTTGGTAAAGCCATTGTTCAACATCTCTTCCCATTCTTCTCCAGCTTGCACTGCAGCTTTGACAGTGGTAATGCCATTACTTTCGGAAAGCTGATATTCTTCCAGCGAGCCTGCCCAGCTCTTCACTTTTTCACTCGTGGTATCTTCTTTCCCATCTTTTACTTCACCGAGGTGCTCAAACACGACTTCATACGGTTCGTTCTTGGTTTTTATGGTGCTTACCATACCGTTGCCTTTAGTATCCAGAAATAATGTCTTTCCGCCTACTTTCCAATCACTTTTTATAGTAGAGCCGTCAGGATTAGGATTAAAGTGGGTCGTCCATTGGGAATAAGTAGCTTCATTCCAAAGTGTGTCCCAAACTTTTTGAGCGGGAGCTTTGATTTCTTTTGTGAACTGTAACTTTTTCATAAGCTTAATTTTTAAAGTTCTGTTGTCTTATTTAAAACAAAACTGTCGTAAAATGCTATAGGATATGAGGCATAAAAAAGACGAAAAATTGGCAGATTAAGACACTATTCAATCCGGGCCGATGAGACACCTAAATGCTTACCCTACCGCTTTATCACAGTTAAACAGTTTTGTGGCGCGGATGGTTTTTAATTATGCACCCTTTAGTTTAAGAGTTCAGCGAAGCGCTGTCCGGCAAACCTACCTGATGGGAGGAATTATCCTATCGCTGGGTTAACAGCAAAATTTTACCAGGCTCGTAGTTAAAAGTCATTTAGAATCAAAAAAGCCTCAGATTTCTCTGAGGCTTTCCGGTGGTACCAGCTGGAATCGAACCAGCGACACAAGGATTTTCAGTCCTTTGCTCTACCAACTGAGCTATGGTACCAGACCATACCCGTTTTGTTCGGGA
This sequence comes from Pedobacter sp., assembly GCA_036676435.1. Taxonomy (GTDB): domain Bacteria; phylum Bacteroidota; class Bacteroidia; order Sphingobacteriales; family Sphingobacteriaceae; genus Daejeonella. The sequence goes on from JAKFCV010000021.1 coordinate 29,083, forward strand.
CTGCAAATGTAGTGTCTTTTTTGGATTCAGGAAATATTATTTGAAAATTAATCTATGCCCCCTGGGTCAAACATTTAGGGAACCAAAAAAGACACAGAGAATAAAAGGCCCTCTTAATCCTTCCACAAGGCTGAAGATTTTATCAGACCGGTTTTTTTATGCAATAAAATTGATACTCCATATCCAAATCCATAGTTATCCAGATAGTCCAGGTCAATTAATTTTATCCGCAATTACTCAGAGCCCCTTCCTTTACATTAATTTATTTTAAATTGCATATTATATCCTAATCAGTTTAGCATCAAGCGTTTGACCTTTGAAAAAAAAAGGGAATGACTGAACTCTACCCGGCAATAAAACAATAAGTTATGAAACATCAAAATTGTATTATTAGTCCGCTAAGAAGAAAAAGGCTTGAAACTCAGGGTTACACAGGTTTATCGGATGTTGAGCTGGATAATTTCAAATTTGGAATCCGGTTTGCATATTATTTGTGTGGCTCACTCGTAGTTCTTGGATTACTATTGACCAGTATCAAAATTTTAGCGGCTGCTATGCTAATAGCTTTTCTGGGCACATTTCCTCCCTATCATCCTTTTGATTACTTATATAATTATGTAATAAGACACGTGATTAAAAAACCAAAAATGCCACCCAGGTCAAATCAGGGAAGGTTTGCATGCGGAATAGCAACGGTTTGGCTCGGCGGAACTATTTATCTCCTTTATGCCGGATTTAATGTCTGGGGATACCTGGCCGGAGGCATCCTGGTATCAATAGCTACCCTGGTAAGCACTATGGATATTTGTATCCCTTCATTGGTTTACAATTTTTTGTTTAAAAGTCCGGTCCATTCATGACTAGCAGGTTTGAAGTATATGACATTTCAGGAATTCTGATAAACTGCATCTTACTACATTTTCAATACTTCCGCCCAGATTAGCTCATCAACCGGAATTCCATCCAGTTCATTCGACCAGCGTGCGGCCAGGGTATTTTCGCCAGGATAGCTGATACGCCCGCCACTTTCTGCGGGGGCGCTTGATTTTGTATATTGAATGATCTCCTCTATAAGCTGATGGTGAAAATCACTCTGATAAAGACAGAGAAAAAACTGCGAAACACCGGTTTCCCTTATATGAGAACTGAGCCTGGCTGTGGATTGCCCTCCGGTTAAGGCCGTCAGCAGAACATCCAGGATAAAAGACAGCCCCGATCCCTTCCAGTAACCAATAGGCAGGGCCCTTCTGGATCTGATAATCGCCGATGGATCCCTGGTTAAATTTCCATCCTCGTCATATCCTCCCGACACGGGCAGTTCCAGCTCTTTAACACCGGCTTCCTGTAACTTACCATAGGAGAACTGTGACATCGCCATATCAAGAACGATATGACCTTCCTCCCTCGGTATGGCAATAACCAGTGGATTATTACCCAGGCGGGCTTCCTTTCCTCCCCAGGGCGGCATATTGGCAATCGTATTGGTAAAACAGATCCCAATACAACCCGCATCAGCGGCCTGCCAGCCATAGGTTCCGCCACGCATCCAATGGTTCGTGTTCCGCATTGCCACACATCCTATCCCACTGGATTTAGCCAGTTCAATTGCCCGGTTCATGGCCAGGCCTGCATTATACATCCCGGGAGCTAAATGACCATCCCAGATTTCTATCAATCCATTCTTTTCAATAAGCCCGGGTTCTGCATGAATATCGATCAGTTCATCTTTTACATAGCTTACAAAGGCAGGAAAACGGTTTAAGCCATGGGAATATACCCCGTCACGGCTGTTCGATGCAAAGATGTCTGCACATAATCCGGCTTTCTCTTCTGAAAATGACAATTTGAGCAGTACCCGTTTAAACTCATTTTTCATTGTAGTAAATGGAACTTTCATAATCACAATTAATAATATCCTATGATGGCCTCACAATCTGAAGCCTGGATAAAGCTCCGGCTTTTTTATGAGTATCTGCAGTTTAAGACTCTAATTGTAATGACACCCGGATTTTTACATTTCCTCCTCTAAGAAGATATTTCACATTTTCTTTCGATTTCCTTATTTTGCTCCATGATCGTATATAATCCCAAAGACTGGTTTTACTCCACCTTTTATCTTCATCGCTCGGATACAGTAAGAAAATTATTTCCTTTAATGCTTGCCCTGGCAGTCTATTCCGGAGGAATTGCTTATCTGGAGCTGGAGTATATCAAGCTGTCGGATGTTGCCTGGGTTAAAAATATTACTATCGTACATAACCTACTGGGTTTTGTGATGTCCATCCTGCTGGTATTCCGAACCAACACGGCATACGACCGCTGGTGGGAAGCAAGGAAACAGTGGGGAACCCTTACCAATGCTAGCCGTATCATCGCGATCAAAATGAACGCTTTTCTTAAGCGCGAGGATCAGGTAAATCGCAGCTTCTTTAAAAAATCAATCCCCTTGTTTGCTGATACTTTATTTAGTCACCTCCGTTCTGATAAGACCCAATTTATGCTGGATGAGATCGATCATCCGGAATTCGAATCGCTCGATTTGCAAAAACATGGTCCGAATCAGGTAGCCTCCATGATCTTTAGCAGAACAAATAATCTGTACAAGGAAGAGATCCTTAGCGGCGACCAGCTTATCCTGATAAATAATGAACTGAACGCTCTAACTGATGTCTGCGGAGCATGCGAACGGATCAAGAATACACCAATACCTATGTCATACAGCTCCTTTATTAAGAAATTCATCTTTATTTATGTGCTTACTCTCCCGATTGGTTTTGTTTTTTCGATGGGGTATTTCGTTATCGCAGCCGTACCTTTTATTTTTTATGTCATGGCTTCCCTGGAGCTAATCGCAGAATCTATTGAAGACCCTTTTGGACTCGACCCTGATGATCTGCCGATTGAAAAAATCAGTGAGAATATAAGAACCCATGTCAAAGAAATCATTCATTAATCTTCAGATAAAATGATCATATGCATGAATTTTCAGGTCAGGAATTTATTTTACCCCTCAAAGAAGGCAAATTAAATCGCGTCTTAATTTAATATTATGCTTGCATAGTAATTGCATTTCCGGGATAATCCCTATTTTAGCCACACAAACCTATACCAATATGGTTCTACAAATCATTTTCCTGATCATTGCAGCGGCTGCTATTGCATTCTTTTCCAAAAATGTACGCAAGATCAGCAGGAACATACATTTAGGCAGGCCTGAGGATCGTTCAGACCGGCCTGCTGAACGGCTGAAGACGATGCTTAAAGTAGCCTTCGGACAGACTAAAATGGTCAAAAGACCCGTAGCGGCAGTCCTGCACTTTTTTGTCTATTTAGGTTTCATTGTGATCAACCTGGAAGTTCTTGAGATAATAATCGATGGTCTGTTTGGCACCCACCGCATCTTTGCACCACTCGGCGCCTTGTATAACGTGCTGATCGCTTCTTTTGAAATTCTTGCTGCCCTGGTCCTTACCGGGGTAATAGCATTTTTAATACGAAGGAATATATTGCGCCTGAGACGTTTCTCGGGTGTGGAAATGACCAGCTGGCCCCGGTCGGATGCGAATATCATCCTTATCGTTGAAGTATTGCTGATGACGGCCTTTTTAACCATGAACGCCGCCGATTTCAAATTACAGCAGCTGGGTGTAAGCCATTATATCAGCGCAGGCTCCTTTCCTGTAAGCAGCCTGCTTTTACCAATTTTACCCGATTCAGTCACAGCCCTGATAGCCATTGAACGCGCCTGCTGGTGGTTCCATATCATCGGGATCTTTGCTTTTTTGAATTATCTCCCCTATTCAAAGCATTTTCATATTATCCTGGCCTTCCCCAATACCTACTATTCCAAACTGGAGCCCAAGGGTGAATTTTCAAATATGCTCTCCGTAAACAACGAGGTAAAAGCTATGCTTGATCCGTCGTTTGTACCGGAAACTGTAAACGATGGCGGACGGTTCGGAGCGAAGGACATAACGGACCTGACCTGGAAAAACCTCATGGAAGCTTATACCTGTACGGAATGCGGAAGATGCACCTCCGTTTGCCCGGCTAACCTGACTGGCAAGCTCCTGTCTCCAAGAAAGATCATGATGGATACCCGCGACCGGATGGAGGAAGTAGGGAAAAATATTGATGCACATGGCAAAGATCACAGCGACGGCAAATCTCTTCTGGATAACTATATCAGCAGGGAAGAGATTTGGGCTTGTACGACCTGCAATGCATGTACTGAAGCTTGTCCGGTCAATATAGATCCCCTGGCTATCATCGTTGAGCTCAGGAGATTTATCGTCATGGAAGAATCCCAGGCCCCGGCAAGTTTGAACAATATGTTCGGCAATGTGGAGAATAATGGCGCGCCCTGGAAGTATTCTCCGGCCGACCGATTTAACTGGAAGAATGATTAATGCGGAATGCTTAAGTAAATAAGCTTGACAATTAACAATGACACAGAATATGAACGTACCTACAATGGCCGAAATGGTCGCAAAAGGTGAAACTCCTGATATATTATTTTGGGTTGGCTGTGCAGGAAGTTTTGATGAACGGGCTCAGAAGATAACCCGGGATATCTGTAAGATCCTGCATCATGTGGGACTTAAATTCGCTGTTCTCGGAACTGAAGAAAGCTGCACAGGTGACCCGGCAAAACGTGCAGGAAATGAATTCCTTTTTCAGATGCAGGCGATGACCAATATTCAGATCCTGGATGGTTACGAAATTAAAAAGATAGTGACCGGCTGCCCGCATTGTTTTAACACCATAAAAAATGAGTATCCGGGTTTAGGAGGGAATTATGAGGTTATCCATCATTCACAGCTTATCCAGCAGCTGATAGATGAAGGAAAGCTGAAAGCGGAGGGCGGGGAATCCTTTAAAGGGAAGAAGATCACCTTTCACGACCCATGTTATCTTGGCCGCGGCAATAATGTGTATGAAGCCCCGAGAAAAGCTTTGGAAATCCTGGATGCCGATCTGGTTGAGATGAAACGCTGCAAATCAAACGGTTTATGCTGCGGAGCCGGGGGTGCTCAAATGTTCAAGGAGCCCGAAAAAGGAATAAAAGATATTAATATCGAACGTATTGATGAAGCTTTGTCGCTAAGTCCGGATATCGTTGCATCCTCCTGCCCTTTCTGCATGACCATGCTGAGTGACGGAGTTAAAAACTACGATAAGGAACAGGAAGTTAAGGTGCTGGATATCGCTGAGATCACGGCCAGGGCAAACGGACTATAAAGACAATTTAATGACCTGTAAGTTTTATCTTACAGGTCATGAGCCATAATACTAAAAGCGTATTCCAAGGCATAGGCCCGCCCTTAATCCAGCCCAGGGGCCTGAAATATCAACACGTGCTCCCTGCCCGTTAACCGATGTCTTTGTTTCTGCAAAAGGGATATCAATGTCCTCCAGTTCAACTCTCAGTTCATCCTGTTCCTGCTGTGAAAGGGTTTTGGTACCTGTCAGCTCCCCGTTTGCCGAACCATACTGGGGTCCCAGCATCCACCAGTCAAGGTATAAACCTCTTCCCAGTTTCCATTGAGCCCCGATGAGTAAGCCGCCGGTCACAGTATTCAATTTACCGTCCAATGGAATAGTTTGGGGACTATTGTTTACATCATATTCAAAGGGCCCTTCGATCTTGTAACTGCTGAACCGTACGAAGGGTGAAAGGTAAAATCCATGTAAAGCTTCCTTACCCAAATAAAACCTGACCTCCGGCGTAAAAGAGGTATTGCTGGTTTTGAACTGGTCTAATTGCGCCTCAGTTTCCGGATCATCAATTAAATCGGAGATGGTAGATTTTAAAGGGATACCGGATTTGGGCATAAAACGAAATCCAAGTCCTGCAGTCACCTTCTTCCCCACTATCCGTTCATACTCAAAAGAGAAATTACCCAGGGGTAATGATAAGAGATTGACCTTCATCAGGTTTTTTCCGGCTTCAGCGCTGCCATACCTGGCTTTTTGGTTATCCTGCGCATTAATAAGACCTGAACTTACCAGAAGCATCAGGCCAAGCATGATTTTTTTCATAGAATTGCTTTAATTATAAAGCAATTTTATTTAAAGTAACGGAAACCTTAAATACCCACATTCAGGTATTTATAGAGCAGGTGTTACTTTGATCCTAGCCGTATATAAACAAAAAACACTTTCAAAACCCGGCTAAAGAGTTCTGAAAGTGTTATTAAATGTGAGTAAAGGAAAGATTATCTTAACCTGTTTTGAATTTCATTCACCACTCCTTCATATTTTCTTAATACACGATCCCATTCCTGAAACTTTTCATCAGATTTAGGACTGGTACCCGGCTCACCCGACTGTTCACTCATTAATTTGATCTTATAATACAGGGGATCATTGGAGCCTAATTTTACTACCATACGCGTGCGGATCGTATTTCCTTTGAAGGTTTGTACGGCCCAGGCAGTACGCAGATAACCCGTTTCCTTATCCGTGATCTCGATTATGTCGAACTGGGAGGTAATGATCTGATTCATTAATCTCCATGCATCCGTTTCGGGTTTGGAGGTCCTTACATCAATATCATTATTAGCGAAATCGATCTTCAGGGAAGCATCGTAAGAATCATCCCGTCTCATTTCAACAAACAGTGATTTAGGAATGCTGGCAGCATTTTTCTTATCACAAAAAGAAAGAGTTTCAGTTAGAAATCCTGTTTTTACGATTTTAACAGTGACACATGAGCCCTTATCAATTTTTATTTCGGCAGAGGAACCAGAGGGTTTACCATCAACATAAATCACGGCGTCCTGCTCGGAAGCACTGATCTTAAGTCTTTCATCTGCAAAGCTGCGTCCTGCAACACCTATCAGAAGGAATGCGGCAATAAGTAATATTTTCTTCATAATCATTTAGTTTTAATCAAATTTAAAAGTTAAATGCCTGTAAATAAATACCTAATAATAGGTATTTATTTCCTTTTTAAATAATGAAATTAAATAAAACACAAAAATTTGTTTTATTTCAATGATAGTTTAACAAAACCCTGTTTACTTGGATTCCGGGAATACCTGCTGATGTTTAAGCTGTATCTGAATAAATTATTCTATAAATTTGCATATGCAAATCTCAGAAAATTCAAGGATCTGGATCTATCAGTCCAGCCGGGTATTAAATAATGATGAAGAGACCAGAATTCTGCAGATTCTGAATGATTTCACTTCACAATGGCAGGCTCACGGGCAGCCCCTGGCGGCGCTTGGAGAGATACTGCATCATCAGTTTATTATTTTTTCTGTTGATGAGCAGGTAGCTGGCGCAACGGGCTGTTCAATAGACAAGTCAGTATACCTGATGAAGGAAATTGAACAGGAATTCGGACTTGATCTGTTTGATCGATTCCGGGTAGCTTACCGTGATGGGGAAGAAATCATTAACTGCAGCCGGGAAGAATTTGAAGGAAAGCTTAAAAACGGAGAGATTAATCAGGACACGATTGTTTTTAATAATCTGATCTCAGGACGCAAAGAACTGCAGACCTCCTGGGAGGTGCCGATGAAAAACAGCTGGCATGCACAACTCTTTGGTGCATTAATCTAAAAGGGCAGTTTACCCAGTCTTCGCATATTCCTCAGAATCAGACTCTGTTTATAGTAAATATAGCGGGTAGGTTTAGCCGGCGACCAGCGCAAGGGATTGGGCAGAACAGCTATGAGAAGCGCCGCCTGCTGCCTGGTCAGGCTTTGGGCAGATTTTTTATAATACTTCCGGGTTGCGGCTTCGGCTCCATAGATCCCGTCGCCGGTTTCAATTACATTCAGGTAAACCTCAAGAATACGTTCCTTACTCCATAACAATTCTATCAGGGCAGTAAAGTAAACTTCAAATCCTTTACGGATATAAGACCTTCCGGGCCAGAGAAAAACATTTTTGGCGGTCTGCTGACTGATGGTGCTTCCGCCTCTTACCCGTTTTGAAGTCTGGTTCTTTTCAAAAGCCTCCTCCATAGCTTTAAAATCAAAGCCCCAGTGCTTTATAAAATTGACATCTTCGCCTGCAATTGCAGCTTTCTTAAGATTATCGGAAAGCTCATCGCTGTCAAGCCATTTTTTAACGATCTTCCATTCCTTACCATCCATTTTTTGTTCCACTCCGCGCTGAAGCATGAGGTATGTAAGAGGAGGATTGATAAATTTAAGGGCCAGCACCCAGAAAAATGTAAGGGCAAAGAACCAGATAAGAAATTTACCTAAAAGCCTGCTGAGCGCTTTAAATCTGTTTTTGGGCCTTGCCTTCCTCTTATTGGGTTTTGCCATTCCTGGTAAAATAAAAAGTGCTCTCTGAAAATTCAGAAAGCACTTTAAAATAAATATAATTCCGGATACTTCCGGGGAGCTTGAGCTTATTCAGCTATAACTTCAAACGGAACTTTAACCTTCACTTCTTTGTGCAGGTTCAGGTTTGCGATGTATTCACCAACAAACTTAGGTTCTGTATCGAAGGTAATGCGTCTGCGATCCACGTCAAATCCTTCTTTCTTTAAAGCATCAGCAATTTGAATGGTATTTACTGATCCGAAGATCTTACCGCTTTCACCTGCTTTAGCGCCGATAGACAATTTAACACCTTCAAGTCTGCTCGCAATTGCATCAGCATCCTTCTTGATCTTATCCTGTTTAAAAGCAGCCTGCTTTAAATTTTCAGCTAATACTTTCTTTGCTGATTCTGTAGCAAGGGTAGCATATCCCTGAGGGATAAGGTAATTACGACCAAACCCTGGTTTTACATTGACAACATCATCTTTCTCGCCGAGATTCTTGATGTCTTGTTTTAAAATTAGTTCCATTTCGCTTATCTCCCTCTTATTTTAATGAATCAGTAACATAAGGTAACAGACCGATATGACGGGCACGCTTTACAGCCTGAGCCACTTTACGCTGGAATTTCAATGAAGTTCCTGTTAAACGGCGTGGTAAAACTTTACCCTGATCGTTTACGAACTTTAATAAAAAGTTAGCGTCTTTATAATCGATATACTTAATTCCGTTCTTTCTGAAACGGCAATATTTTTTACGGCTCTCATCAACCTTGGGAGCGGTAACGTATTGAATTTGATCTTTTGCCATTATTTTACTGCCTCCTCAACTTTAGTATCTTTTTTCTTGTTGAAGGCTCCGCTTCTTTTCTTCTCACTGAAAGCAAGTGCATGCTTATCCAGAGATACAGTTAAGAAACGCATGATGCGCTCGTCACGTTTGTATTCAACTTCAAGTTTGTTAATAAACTCACCCGGAGCTCTGAATTCAGTTAGGTGATAGTATCCTGTTGTTTTCTTTTGAATCGGATACGCTAGTTTTTTCAAACCCCAATTGTCTTCATGGACAATTTCGGCTCCGTTATCAGTCATAAGCTTATTGAATTTGGTTAAAACCTCCTTCGCAGCTTCATCAGATAACAACGGGGTCAGAATGATCACTGTTTCGTACTGTTGCATTGTTGCTGTTTGTTTTTTTTTTATAATTTATTTTATCCCCAAACCTTTAAAGCAGGCCTTAAAGCGGGACGCAAAAATAGGTATAATTTTCTATTTATCAAATGCTTTTATCAGAAGGGGAAAGGTGTTTTGCCGGAGGGCCTATTATAAGACTGACAGGGCGGGGCAAGAAGGATACAGCAAAGCTGGAAGGAATGAAATACCGTCCGATAATATAGGTTATTTTGAGAGCGTTAAACTAAAACATCAAATCCCTAAAGAAATATTATCTTGTATTACTTCTTACAATAAATACTATAAAACCAACTGTGAATTTTAAATAATCAGTAATTGTTTTTCTCATATTCTTACTCTTAAGACACAAATATCATCCTTTACATAATATTTCGCCATACCCATAATTGGGTATTTTCTTATCTGAAAAGACCAAAGATAAAATAATCCTGCTTCTTTACACCTAAATTTGTTTTAACCCATTCCTCTTTCTAATTTAGGAGCCGATGGATAACTTTATAGTTTCAGCAAGAAAGTACAGACCTTTAACCTTCCAAACGGTTGTGGGACAGCAGCATATTACCGGTACGCTGAAAAATGCCATCAAAAATAATCAGTTGGCCCAGGCCTTTCTTTTCTGCGGACCACGCGGTGTGGGCAAAACCACCTGCGCCCGTATTCTGGCAAAGACCATAAATTGCCATGATCTGAGTCCCGAAGCTGAAGCCTGCGGAGTTTGCGATTCCTGCGTTTCTTTTCAAAACGGAAATTCCTTTAACATCCATGAACTGGATGCAGCATCAAATAATTCAGTTGATGATATCAGAAGTCTGATAGAACAGGTCCGTATTCCCCCGCAAGCCGGAAAATATAAGATCTATATAATTGACGAGGTTCATATGCTTTCACAGGCTGCATTTAATGCCTTTCTGAAAACCCTTGAAGAGCCTCCTTCCTATGCTATCTTTATCCTGGCTACAACAGAAAAGCATAAGATCCTTCCAACTATCCTATCCAGATGCCAGATTTTTGACTTTAACCGGATCAAAGTAGAGGACATGGCTCTTCATTTATCCGAGATCGCTCAAAAAGAAGATGTGGCTTATGATAATGACGGTCTGCACCTGATTGCCCAGAAAGCTGATGGTGGCTTAAGGGATGCCCTGTCTATGTTCGACCAGATCGTTAGCTTCTCTGGTAAAAATGTAAGTTATAAAGCGGTTATTGATAATCTGAACATTCTTGATTATGACTATTACTTCAAATTAACGGATGCCGTTCTTGCCGAGGATGTTGCCGGAACCCTTCTTATTTTTGATGAAATACTGGGTCATGGTTTTGACGGGAACCACTTTATTACCGGACTGGCATCACATTTCAGAAATTTATTGGTTACCAAGGACCCCTCAACATTAAAGCTATTGGAGGTGAGTGAAAGTATCCGGCAGAAGTATCATGTACAATCCCAGGCCTCAACTGCCTCTTTTCTGATCTCGGCATTAAATATCAGCAACCAGTGCGATCTTAATTATAAAACAAGCAAGAACCAGAGGCTGCAGGTGGAACTCGCGCTGATCAAGCTCTGCCACATTCCTTCAGTACTTAATCTCGCTGCTCAAGAGCCCTCATCCTTACAGGGTGCAGGGTTAAAAAAAAAACTTAAGCCTGTAGAAGAAAAGGAAATCGCTGCAGTAATGCCTTTAGTTACTGAGATGATCCCGGATATTCCGGTGGAGGTCCTGCAGGCGGTCCCATCCCTGCCTCAGCCGGAAGTCATTGAGATGCAGTCTGAGATTGAAGTGCCGGAAACCGCTGTACAGGAAGAAAAGAACAAAAAACTTAGTATCCCAAAAACTTCTTTCAGTCCTGTCAATTCATTGATCCCAAACCTTAACGACCTGGAGGCTAATTATTCGAAAAAGGAAGAAGAGAAGACAGCCTATATAGAGGGTGAGGGCGAAGCTTTATTCGATTCGGATCGCATGCTGAAGTTCTGGAATGAATATGCAGAAAAAATAAAAAAGGAGGGTAAGATCAATATCTACACTATAATGACCGCCAATCCTCCCGGCCTCCTCCCCGGTGATGTAATTGAGCTCATGATTGAGAATAAAATCCAGGAAGAGCTGTTAAGCAATGAAAAAGTTGATCTGTTAAACTTCCTCCGGGTAAGCCTCAATAATTTTAATATTAGTCTTGTAACCAGGCAAACTGAGCAAACAGACAAAAAAAGACTGTATACATCTGCAGAAAAATATCAGCATATGTTAGGTAAGAACCCTAATCTGGAAGAGTTTAAACGCAGATTTAATCTCGATCTTGATTATTGATCAATCAGTTCAGGCTATTTTTTTCTGTCATTCTTAGGATAGCCTTCCTCATCCAGATCGTCCCGCTCGTCTTCAGCAGTCCTGGAAAGTTTTTCATCAATTTCATCCATTTCAACAATATCTCCATTGTCGATATGCATTCCCAGGTTGTCTAGATCTGTTTCAAGACTTGCATCTTTATCATATTCATCGATTGCTGTGGGGTTAGCCTCGTCAAAATCTGAATTGAAATCGCCACCGTTCTCTACTGCTGTATCATATGGATCAGGATGAATATAATCGGGATCATCTCCTTCTACATCCAGTTCATAACTATTTTTCTCTTCATCGTAGGACAGGTCATCGATATTGATTTCCATATTCAGGTCCTCTTTTAGAGTCTCATCCCGGTCAGTTCGATCGGGAGCCACTTCTCCTTCATTAACTTTTCGCTTTGATTTCATCGTTCAGGTTGTTTTATACAATTAAAACAGCATTCGTCACATTTGGTTTTAAGGGGAGTTATTTAGAATAAGAATTCCAAATGAAGGTTTTCAGGTCAATTCAAATTTCCTATCTTTGACAAAATTCGAAAAAACCTCATTATTAAGTATATGTCAGCACAAAAAATTAAAGTTGCAAATCCGGTAGTGGAATTAGATGGTGATGAAATGACCCGGATAATCTGGAAGTTTATAAAGGATAAACTGATCACCCCTTATCTTGAACTGGATATTAAATATTATGACCTGGGGATGGAATACCGGGATGAAACAAATGACCAGGTAACTATTGATGCTGCGAATGCTATAAAGCAATACGGAGTGGGCATCAAATGTGCTACCATTACTCCTGATGAAGCAAGGGTTGAAGAATTCAAGCTAAAACAAATGTGGAAATCACCTAACGGAACGATCAGGAATATTCTTGACGGAACCGTATTCCGTGAGCCGATTGTAATGAAAAATGTTCCCCGCCTGGTTCCTAACTGGACTGCTCCGATCTGTATCGGTCGTCATGCTTTCGGGGATCAGTACCGTGCAACAGATTTTGTAACCAAAGGAAAAGGAAAGCTGACAATAACTTTCAGCCCGGAAGACGGAGGTGATGTACAGTCGTTTGAAGTTTACAATTTCAAAAGCGATGGAGTTGCATTAGCGATGTATAATACGGATGAGAGCATTTACGGTTTTGCGCGTGCATGTTTTAACCAGGCTTTATCAAAAAACTGGCCTTTATACCTTTCTACCAAAAACACTATTCTGAAAAAATATGATGGCCGTTTCAAAGATATTTTTGAAGAAGTATATCAGAATGAATTCAAATCTAAGTTTGATGCTGCAGGCATTACGTATGAGCATCGTTTGATCGATGACATGGTTGCCTCCGCTTTAAAATGGAACGGAAACTTTGTATGGGCATGTAAAAACTACGATGGTGATGTTCAGTCGGATACTGTCGCACAGGGATTTGGTTCATTGGGATTAATGACCTCCGTGCTGATCACACCGGATGGAAGTACAATGGAAGCTGAAGCTGCACACGGTACGGTTACCCGCCATTTCCGCGATCATCAGGCGGGAAAGCCAACATCTACCAACCCGATCGCTTCGATCTTTGCATGGACAAGAGGTTTGGAGTTCCGCGGTAAATTAGATAATAACCAGCAGCTGATCGATTTCTGTCAGACCCTTGAAGAGGTATGTATTGAAACCGTAGAAAGCGGCAAAATGACCAAAGATCTTGCAGTCTGTATCCATGGCAATAAAGTAAGTCATGGCGAGCACTATCTTTACACAGAAGAGTTCCTTGCAGCGATAGATGAGAATTTGAAAGCAAGGTTAGCTTAATTAAATATTAAAAAACATAAAAGGGCTGTTTCATTTGAGACAGCCCTTTTTTATTTATAATTTGAGCTACAGCTACCACAACTAACTAACCAACCACCTAACCAACCAATAAAGCTTTTTCATTCAGATTCTGTTAAGAGCTTTTTATTTGAATACCAAAATAAATCCGGATATATTTTTCTTTTTTTGCACCAGTCCAACACATCCATTTCCCTATAAATTGGTAAATTGCAGCATGAGAACATCTTCCAAAATTTGGCTGATCACTGGTGTTTCCAGTGGTTTAGGAAGAGCGCTGGCATTGCAGGCTGCTCAAAACGGAGATATAGTTTATGGTACTGTCAGAAAATCGGATCAGATAGTAGAATTTAACGATCTCGTACATGGAAAGACTTTCGGAATTGAACTGGATGTGAATGATCATCGCCAGATAGGGCCGGTGATCACCCATATTCTTGACCAGTTCGGAAGAATTGACATCCTTGTTAATAATGCCGGTTATGGTTTATTCGGCGCAATCGAAGAAGTAAGCATGGAAGAAGCGAGGCAGCAAATGGAAACGAATTTTTTCGGGGCGCTTGCAGTTACCCAGGCAGTGCTTCCCATTATGCGTAATCAGAGATCGGGTCATATCATTATGATCTCTTCCATGTCGGGCGTACGTGCTAATTCCGGGACGGGCCTATATAATGCAAGCAAATTTGCCCTGGAAGGCATGAGTGAAGCTTTGGCTCTGGAGATCAAACCTTTAAATATCCACCTGACTTTAGTAGAGCCCGGACCATTCAGAACGGAATGGGCTGGCGCATCTGCGATCAGATCCGTAAAAAGAATTGATGATTATAATGCGAGTTCCGGCGAGCGGATAAACTATCTTAACAGTATCAACGGAAAACAGCCCGGAGATCCGGTTAAAGGGGCAAAAGCTATTATCAAAGTGGTTAACAGCGAGAATCCCCCATTAAGACTAGCTTTAGGTAAACCTGCAGTGGATGCCATCAGGGATAAGCTGCAATCTGTTGAAAGTGAAATTGCAGCATGGGAAGCAGTATCCCTTGATACTGAATTCGACGATTGATCAGGCAAAAACCTCAAACCTCTCCCAGAAACCATCCTGTGGCAGAGGAGCAAAAATATCGACCGGCTCGAGTTTCACCGGATGAATGAACTGCAGCCGGCGGGCATGCAGGCAAATACTCTTTTTAAGGCTCCCCCGTGGATATCCATATTTATTATCCCCTACAATAGGGCAATTTAATGTGGAAAGCTGAACCCGGATCTGATGCGGACGGCCTGTTATCGGATCTACTTCAATCAGGTAATAGCCATTAAGTTCACCGATAAGTTTATAGTTTAATTCAGCCCGCTGACTTCCGGGAACTTCATGGTCGTAGGCTTTGGTCACATTTTTCTGCGAATTCTTTACCAGCCAGTGAACAAGATTTCCCTCCTCTATCTGGGGCCTGTTTCGCACCACCGCCCAATAGGTTTTATGCATATCCCGGCTTTTGAACATTTTGTTGATCCGGTCAAGAGCCTTACTTGTTTTAGTAAAGAGGATGACCCCGCTTACAGGCCTGTCGAGGCGGTGAACTACTCCCAGAAAAGCTCCATTCGGCTTATTATACTTTTTGGCTATGTACCGCTTGACCTTCTCATCAAGAGATTCATCTCCGGTATCATCAACCTGTACGATATCCCCGGCTCTTTTATTAATCGCGATCAGGTGGTTATCTTCAAATAAAATATCCCGGTCGGTGATATCAGAAACCTGAGGGGGGAATTTGACTTTTTTAAACTCTGCGCCGTTCATTGTTGATTTTATTTCCCCGGGCCTTAATATTGTTCATTTTCATTCGGAAAGGATCCTGATTTTACATCTTTAACGTAGGATTGTACAGCGCCGTTTATTTCCTCAAATAAATTCAGGTATTGTCTCAAAAATCTGGGCCTGAAGCCTTTAGTAAGTCCGATCATATCATTGATCACCAAAACCTGACCATCACAATGGGGGCCGGCCCCAATGCCTATAGTTGGAATGCGTATGCTTTCTGTCACTTCTTTTGCAAGTTTTGCAGGGATCTTTTCCAGTACCACTGAAAAACATCCGGCCTCCTGCAAAATCAGAATATCCTTTTTCAATTTTTCAGCTTCAGCTTCTTCTTTAGCTCTTACTGTGTAAGTGCCAAATTTATAGATCGACTGCGGAGTTAAACCCAGATGTCCCATTACGGGGATTCCTGCCGTGATAATACGGTCAATGGATTCACGAACCTCTACCCCTCCCTCGAGTTTAACGGCATGGGCACCGGATTCTTTCATGATCCTGATAGCGGAGTTCAGAGCCTCTTTAGAATTTCCCTGATAAGAACCGAAGGGTAGATCGACCACAACCAGGGCACGTTTTACTGCCCTTACAACAGAAGCTGCATGATAGATCATCTGGTCAAGAGTTATAGGCAAGGTGGTTTCGTGGCCAGCCATCACATTGGAAGCAGAATCCCCTACCAGGATCACATCGATCCCCCCTTCATCAACGATGGTTGCCATTGAATAATCGTAGGAAGTCAGCATGGCGATTTTCTCGCCCTTATGCTTCATCTCAAGAATCGTATTTGTAGTGATCCGTTTAACCTCTTTATGAACAGACATGGCTCAGGGTTTAATATATCCTCCCCAAAGTTAAAATTAAAAGACCAATAAGAATTCTAATTAAGTCATAGAATCGAAAGAATTCATAATTCGTTTATCATAAACTTTCAATATTAGTTATTAATCCTTAATTTTGGCCCTCGTGATTAATGAAGTAATAAAACTTCAGTGTTTTACCCAGACAAAGCCGGAAGATCTTCCGAAATCATTGCTTTTTTCTCAATTTTCGAATTTTTTCTTAATTATTTAAATGACTAATTACATCAAATTACCTGCCGTATTGCTCCTGGAAGACGGAACTGTTTATCACGGAAAAGCTGCGGGCAAAATTGGTACTACAACTGGTGAGATCTGCTTTAATACAGGCATGACCGGCTATCAGGAGATCTTCACAGATCCCTCCTATTTCGGACAGATCATGGTGACAACCAATGCTCATATTGGAAATTACGGCATCCATGAGGAAGAAATTGAATCCGGAGATATAAAGATCGCGGGATTGGTTTGCAAGAATTTCAATATTGCATTCAGCCGGAAACAGTCAGAAACATCCATTCAGGATTACTTTCAGGATGAAAACATTGTTGGAATATCCGATGTGGATACCCGGTCTCTGGTGCGCCATATCCGGGATAAGGGTGCAATGAACGCAATCATTTCTTCAGAGATCTTAGATATTGAGAAACTGAAGGAAAAACTTGCCGCAGTACCATCCATGGACGGACTTGAGCTTTCCTCCAAAGTCTCTACAACAATACCCTACGAATATGGCAATGAGAATGCGGAGCTCCGGGTTGCAGTGCTTGATCTGGGCGTCAAGAAAAATATACTAAGAAGCTTTGATACAAGAGGGGTTTATTCGAAGGTTTTTCCTGCAAAAACCACCTTTGCTGAAATGGAAAAATGGAACCCTGATGGTTATTTCATTTCCAATGGCCCGGGAGATCCCGCTGCCATGCCTTATGCGGTAGAAACGGTTAAAGAAATTCTAAAAGCAGATAAGCCCTTGTTCGGTATTTGCCTGGGGCATCAGCTGCTTGCTCTGGCAAATGGTATCCGTACCATGAAAATGTTTAACGGTCACCGCGGATTAAATCACCCGGTAAAGAATATTATAATCAATCATTGTGAGGTAACTTCACAAAATCACGGTTTTGGGGTTATACCTGAGGATGTCCGAAATTCTGACAAGGTTGAAATAACTCATATGAATTTGAATGATCAGTCGATTGAAGGTATACGGGTGAAGGGTAAAAAAGCTTTTTCAGTGCAATACCATCCGGAATCCTCTCCTGGTCCACATGATTCAAGGTATCTGTTTGACGATTTTGTAAGCATGATGAAAAGCTGATCCGTCGATCAGCAGTATTTATATGAATATGCTTTAGGATGCTGTTGAAAAACAGTAGTTTTGAAAAAATGCCTTTATTAGTGTACTAATTACACCAGTAAATATCTTTCATATCAGCAATATAAAATAATATGAGTTTAATTCTCGATGTACACGCAAGACAAATTCTGGACTCCCGCGGAAATCCGACGGTAGAAGTTGATGTAATCACTGAAAATGGCATAATCGGCCGGGCAGCTGTTCCTTCAGGTGCTTCGACGGGTACGCATGAAGCCGTTGAGCTTCGTGACCATGACAATAACGTTTATATGGGTAAAGGCGTAATGAACGCTGTGAATAACGTTAATGAAAAGTTAGCTAAAGAACTTCAGGGTATCGACGTGTTTGAACAGAACATGATCGATAAACTGATGATAGAGATAGACGGAACAGATAATAAAGGCAAAATAGGTGCTAATGCGATTCTTGGAGTTTCTTTAGCGGCTGCCAAAGCTGCTGCCCAGGAAAGCCGTCAGCCACTTTACCGTTATATTGGCGGGGTAAATGCCAATACATTACCCATCCCAATGATGAATATTCTGAACGGTGGTTCACATGCGGATAATAAGATCGATTTTCAGGAATTCATGGTCATGCCAACCGGAGCTTCATCTTTTTCTGAAGCGCTGCGTATGGGGGTTGAAGTGTTTCACCATCTGAAAACCGTACTTAAGAAAAAAGGATATTCTACGAATGTTGGAGATGAAGGGGGTTTTGCACCGAACATAGGTTCGAATGAAGAAGCTATAGAAACTGTACTTACTGCCATTGAAGCTGCCGGTTACAAACCGGGGGTGGATATGTGGATTGCTATGGATGCAGCCGCATCTGAGATGTATAATAAAGAAGATAATACCTATAATTTCCATAAATCTTCCGGTGTAAAATTAAGCTCAGATGAGATGGTTAAATACTGGATTGAATGGTCTCAGAAATATCCAATCATTTCCATTGAAGATGGACTGGATGAAGATGACTGGTCAGGATGGCTGGCATTAACGAAGGCTATCGGAGATAAAACACAGCTTGTGGGTGATGATCTATTTGTAACCAATGTAAAACGATTACAAAAAGGCATTGATGATAAGATCGCTAACTCAATTCTTGTAAAAGTTAATCAGATCGGATCACTTACAGAAACGATCAATGCAGTATCATTGGCCCAGAATAACGGATATACTTCAGTTATGAGTCACCGTTCTGGTGAAACTGAAGATTATACGATTGCTGACCTATCCGTAGCATTAAATTGCGGCCAAATTAAAACCGGTTCGGCATCCCGTTCAGACAGGATAGCTAAATACAATCAGTTACTTCGTATTGAAGAAGAATTAGGAAGCAGCGCCAGATTTTTAGGGACTGATTTTAAGTATGTAAAATAACCTTACTACAGGGTCCTCATAGGACCTATGTTAATAAGTTGATAATACCTTCTTGCAAAACATCCTGAGAATATAAATCTTAGGATGTTTTTCTTTTATATTTGTGATGATGACACGCCTGTTAGATCTTATCCGCAATAAATACTTAATCGCTGGACTCGCTTTTGTGACCTGGATGTTGTTTTTTGACCGCAACGATCTGATGTCCCAATATGAATATGGCCGTCAGCTGAATAAGCTTCAGGCAGAAAAAGAATTCTACACGATCGAATCTGCAAAAGCCATCAAAGATCTAAATGAACTTACTACTAACCGTGCTAAGCTGGAGAAGTTTGCGCGTGAAAAGTACCTTATGAAAAAGGAGAATGAGGATGTTTTTGTGATCGTCAAAGAACAAGCAAAAGAGGAAAAGTCTTCTATCTTTTAATCCTCACTAATAGCATATTCAAAGCTTGGACCTGGATCTTATTAATTCCTAAGTACTTCTGGCACGTTATAAATCACATCCTACAATTCATTAACAGCACCCGGAAAAAAAACAATATTTAATTTTACAGGAATTCCATTAAAGGTACTTCAGGGTAAATACTCCCAGGTTATACAAGGCATGCGCTATACCCGTGCAGATAAAGGCATTTTGCTTCCTTAACTTAACTAATACAAATAATAAATTCAGGGACATCCCCCCGATCAGTGTATGTGCAACATAGGCATAATTATACGTATGGCTCATGGCAAAAATTAGGGCAGGAATAAGAATGGCCAAGATAAGGGATTCCCTTTTTGAAATTAATTGTGAAAAATAGAGTATAGTCTCAATAAGAAAATATTGGTAAAAGACTGTTTCAAAAAAGGGTGCAAATACCAATACAAGAAGCATTTCTTCCTGCATACTATCGAATGGCTTGAAATTCAAATTAAACGAATTACCGGTTTTATGAATGATAAAAGCAAAAACCAGAGATAAAGCCAGGTTGAAGATCCATGTCATTACTATCAGCAATGGGGTACTTATCCTGCCGAAACTAAGAAGTAAGCTATTCCGGAAATTTTCAAAAAAACCAGTATAAATCATATCCGGCAAAGCTTTAATTATTTTAAACAAGGTAAGGCCGGATTTTACAGCCTCACCTTGATTTACCCCGAACCTTATTTACCCCGAATCTTATTTAAACCGAAAATCGCAAGCTTTGTCCTTTAGCCGCCCCTGCCCCGAAAGCTCGAACCCCTTTAGAAAAGGCAATAAGCCCAAGAGTGAAATAATAAAAATCATTTACAGGGCTTGTATTTTCCCCGGGGACTGCACCTCCATTACATAGAGATATTTCTTCAGTTGATAATAGCTCACAACCTAGTTGTTGGAAATTTACTTTTTTCATCTGTTTATTTGTTTGTTAACAGCGATTATGATTTGATGATCATACCCCTCCGGGTTTGGCAAATCAGAATGGTTTCATTGGTCTGCTATTTTTTATAAACCTACTCTGTTAAGGCTTTTCGGTTTCTGCCTTCTGCTGTTCAGCATAAATATCGCGATATACTAAGTAACTGATACAGAGTGTAAAAAAACTATAGCGGGGAAATATTTATTCGTTTTTTTTTAGAAATAAATCATAAAATCAAGGATACCAAACCGACCAGGGAGCAGGGAGAAATCCCGGAATTTAAAATGTCAGGAATGAATGGTCAAGAGGTAAAATCCATTCAGTGGCCCCTCATTTACGTGCAGGATCAGGGAGCGAATGGAAATATTCAGGCAAGTCAATAAATTTCTGATTGGTAGAGGACCAGGATAATGTCCTGAGGTGCAATGAACCTGCAGGAAGAAATCTCAGGGAGGTATTTACAGTTCCGGAATTAATTGCTTAGACAGATTTACATCCGTATTAAAATCCTGCTGCAATATCAGGCCAGTAAATAACCAGTAAAGCGATAATGATTATTATCAAAATAACCCAATAAAGACCTATATTCTTATTCATAATGATTTTTTTATCCTTCATGATTTTATATTTAAGATCTGTGCCCTGGCAATTTTTTACAAAACCCAAAATCAATTTGTCAATCAAAGAATAACATTTCAAAACCTAAAATGGCAGAAAACTTTCAAACTTTTTTCATTTCTGTAAAGATTAAATCCACCGGCAAATTTCCTTTCCTCTTCTTCTAACAGCGGCCGGAAATCAATACAGATATTCATAAGAAAGGCCCTGCTGTAATAATAACTGCCAAGCTGCCTTGAGTATACTATGGGAGCTTCCCTTAGCTTAAGCTCTTCCATAAGTTTATAAACCATAGAAGTTGAAAGATTCAGCCGCTTCGCGAGCGGCTGGGGTGTGCCTGTCCTGCGATGCCTGATCAGTTCGTGCAGGCGGTTAATGCGATCAATTTGTTTCTAAGAGTTTCATATTCTCTGATTTAAAAACGCCGTAAATATTATCCGGTAAATATCGCAGGGGAATCCAGCGGCATTTGCTTCGCCCATAATTTATAGTATTCCACCTGCCTCTTCAAAAGCTGGGCATGCACTCCTTCTTCAGCAACCTTTCCATTCTTCAAAACAATTATTTTCCCTGCTCTTAATAAGGTATTCAGATGGTGAGAAATGATTATCACTGTCTTTTTCTGCGAAAGGAAATGATCTATTGTATCCTGAACGTATTTTTCGGAAACAGGATCAAGGGCTGAACTGGCTTCATCCAAAATCAATATTGCAGGATCTCTGTACAAAGCCCGCGCAATAGCTATTCTTTGTTTCTGACCTCCAGAAAGGGTTGCTCCATTCTCCCCGATCTGGGTTTGAAAGCAATTGAAATAAACTCCTCTCCTTTATCATAAAACGGGCGTTGAAATTCATTCCCTTTTTAAGAACACCCTTGTATTTGTTGGGTAACTGTAAATAATTGCGGTCAAGTCTGCACTTAACCTTGAAAACCGGCTCAGCCTTATTAATCCATATTATCCTCAGAGATTTCCAGAACCTCGCCATCAGCTAAACCCCATTGATTATAATTAAAAGCATCTATCTGGAAGTTTACACGCTGTCCTGGCTGAATGAGCCCGATACCGGATGGTTTAACATAGCAATAGGCAAAGAGCCGGGTATCGGGGGAAATTTCAGCGATCTTCTGATTAACAAAGACATTAGAACCGGCCTGTTAACCGCTTAGGTTTTGCAATGATCCATTTACCGTCGCCCTGAGTATGTAAGCACGTTTTTGCTCGGTATTTTCGGCCTGCTGACCCTCAATCCGGTTTAATACTTCCCTGAAATCCCCAGCTTCCAACTGCCATTGAGCTTTATACCTCCTGGTTAAAAGAGAAAGAGCTGAAACAGCCTGCTCGTAATCAAATTTGAATTTCTCATATTCGGCAATACTCAGCACATTATTAGCATAGAGATCTTCATACCGTCTAAAAATCCGTTCCATCTGATTTTTATCCCGCATTTTGTCTTCATATTCCTGTAAGTAATGTCTCCAGGAGGTCTTGTACTGCCCAGTACTTAGATTTAAGCCGATGGAACCTTCATTCACACTTTCTGCAGCGTTCAATATTGTATTTACATCCTGTAAAAGTTTATCCAGCTGAAGAAATCGTTCCTGCAACATCTGGCTCTGTTTTCCCGGAAGTGAGGCATCGATAAGCATCAATGTATCTCCGGATGAAACGGCCTGGTTATCCTTCATCTGCATAAAAATGATCCGGCCATTTACAGCACTTAATAATTCCGTTTTCTCTATATCTGCTTGTATGAGGCCAGGACTGTTGATACTGATCCCGATATAGATAAAAGGAAGAGCCGATAATGCGAAGAATACGGCCAGAACCGTTACAATGTAAATAAGCTTGCCATGGGTGCTGATCTTATACTTATAGGCGATTAAGCCAAGCGCATTATGATTCAAGTGGGCAGTTACAGCCATTTCTCAAACTTTTTAGAAAATATCCATCGCTTAAATGAAGTACAGAAATTATTTCAGCCAGGACAATTAAAAATAAACCCTCTGCTTTTAAATAGCGGCTTTAGTATCCTGATTCTTAGCGAACGGTATATATTTCCGGATTTGCGGTGTGATTGAGTGTACGGCAAAGGTTTTTATCCCGGATCAACCGTAAAATGAAAGGGCTCTAATCGATCTGATCCAGATTTCGCAAAAGATCGTCAAGGCCATCATCAATATTTAAGACCTTCTTTCTAACCTGTTCATAAAACAGATCAAGTCCCGGGGTATTAGGGGAATAGCCTCCGAATTCAAGCGAACCGATCATATTATTCTGACTATTGAAAAGCTCAAAGCTTATTGTGCCAACGCTTTTTCCGATATAGACTTTATAGTCATTTACTGAAGTGTAAAAAGTATTACCATCTGCTTCTTCCCTCCATAGCAATTTATTCTGAAGGGTCAGTTCCCTGATCTTATTAAAAACAGAAAGAATCTTATCGTTTTCCATGATTGCTATAATTAAAGATCAAACCTCTCCGCTTCTCTTTCTGAAAAACCATTCAAGAGAAAGCAAGCCTAGAATAAGAAAGAATATCATTTTCAGATCGATCAGTTCTTTATAGTTCTGATCCTCATAAGAAACGGTCTTTATATTTTCATTCGCCTTAATAAGTCCGGGCAGATCTGAAATATCATCAGGAAATATCATCTTTCCACCGCTCTGCTGGGCCATAGCATACAACAACTGATGATTGGCCTGTGTTTGTTTAAATTCTGCCTGCTGCTGACTAACTACAAAAGAACCTTCGGCAGAATGTTTAGTTTTCCCCAATAATGTGGCGGCTGAATATGAATACATGCCAGCCGGCAAAACACCCGCATCCAGCGTGTAGGAATTTCCCGTTCGTGAGAAAATATAAGAATAACTTTTCCCAGCCTTGCTTTTCAGGGATATGCTGACATCCGGCGTATTGACAAGCTCAAAAGCATCATTGTATAATTCGGCATTCAGTATGATATGCTCATTTTCGTCGAAGGTGTTTTTTGCAGGATAAACTCTGAACTTGCGCCTGTCATCACGGGTGGAAAGATATTGTACTGTTTTGTTTATAAGTTCATTAACCGCATCATGGCCAGCGCTTTCCTGGAAATCCTCAAGCCTCCACCGCCATATGCCCTCACCCGCCAGAACACCAATTTTTCGCTGCCCATCCTCGCCAAACAGCAGCAAAGGCATGGCAGTAACCAGTTTCCCTATCTGCTGATTTAATAATACGCTGGCCGGACCTTTCAGTCCGTAATTTCCGAACGGACTTAAAAGTGGGGCAAAATTCTGTATCCTTTGTTTATTGGTCTCACTTAAAGTGAAGGCATAGAAATCTGTTTCAGCATGAGCTATTGCTTCCTGTAAAGCGCCTGATGAAGTTATCCCAAGCAAAGACTGGGAGGATGAGAATGCACTTATATCACTCTGCGCTCCAAGAATATAGAGCAGTGGTTTGGATGCTGCAGACCGGAGAATATCTGTGGCCCTATTCGTAAGTGAAGGAAGCTGATGTAAAATTATTAATCCAGCTTCATCTATATCATTTTTGGAAACCTCAGCGGACATTTCAACCTTTACAGAGTAATTCTTATTCATACCAATAGATTGCTTAAGCGCCGCCAGATCAGGATGTGGTGAATTCCCTATTATCAAGACTTTCTGACTTCCGTCTATTACCTCAACATAGATCGTCTGATTATTATTTCTGGTCGAAAGTTCATTTGAAATGGGCGATAAGCGAACCGTATATGGCTGTATTCCTTTACGCTTTGCCAGCAAGGTCACCGGGATGGTCAGTCTGAATTCATTTGAAGTCACCTTTACAGGCCGGGAGAATAAAAGTCCCGAATCATCAGAAACCGATAACACACTTGAACTGCCATTTGACTGGAATGCTTCAAGACTTACTTCAATCTGAAATTCATTATCCAGGTAGGTGATATTATTATAGTTAACATTAGAGATCAGAAGATCGCGCTTGGCTATGGTATCACCAAGGGCTATCGTGTAAACCGAACTTATTAAGTTCCTGCTTTCATATTGAGGATTAGCCCCCCGGTTATATATTCCATCACTACCCAGAATAACCGCACCAATATTACGGTTTGAAAACTGATCCTCAAGTAATTTAAAAAGGGAGGAAATATCGGTAAGTGCACCGTTAAAACTAAGATCCAGCCCCTTTCTTATTTCTGAGCTGAAATTAAAGGAACGCACTTCGTAATCCCCCGACAGACTTTTTTCCAGCTCCTTTAGATCTGAAGAATATTTTTGCTGATTGAAACCTGGAGCTTTAGAAACCAGTATAGAGGCCGAATTATCCTGCGCAATGATAATGAGGGGTTTTTCAATGCTTGTATTAACTGTTTTTATAAGAGGTGCAAAAAGCAGGAAGGCTAATATGGCTACCGTGAGCGTTCTTAGAGCAAACAGGGAATTCCTTAAATTCTTATTGAGATGTGCTGAGGATCCGTATAATAAAAAAGCATAGCCTATGCCCAGGATCAGGCATCCCAGGAGCCATAAAAAAGTAACTGATGTAAATTGCAGTTGAAATAATAGTGGCATAGCTAATACAAATATGCCAAATTATTTATGCTTTATTCAGGTGTGTTTCAATCCGGGTCAAGATTTAATCAATGTCAAAACAGGCGTACAAAGTCAATTATGTCTTTCCCTATGGAAAGACATTGTTCAGGATAATCAGAAATCCTGCTGATTTAAGGCCATACGCCCTTCCCGGATTAAAAACTCCAACTACAGCATCCCGCCGTCAACAGGAATAACCTGCCCGGTGATGTAGGAGCTCATGTCCGAGCCCAGGAAAACGCAGAGGTTTGCCACATCATCCGTTTCACCCGCCCGTTTCAATGGAATCGCCTGGGCCCATCCTTCCACTACCTTAGGGTCAAGAGCTTCAGTCATTTCGGTCCGGATAAATCCAGGTGCCACAACATTTGTCCGGATATTCCTGGACCCCAGTTCTTTGGCAACCGATTTGGAAAACCCGATGATACCCGCTTTTGAAGCTGCATAATTGGCCTGCCCGGCATTTCCCTGCACACCTACAACAGAGCTCATATTTATGAAAACACCCTTACGGTTCTTCATCATTATCTTTGAGGCAGCTTTGGTAATATTAAAAACAGATTTCAGGTTCACGTTAAGAACATCATCCCAATTCTCTTCGGACATACGCATTAAAAGACCATCCTTGGTGATCCCTGCATTATTTACCACGATGTCAAGGCTGCCAAAATCAGCTACAATAGCAGAGATCAGCTCTTCAGCCTCCTGAAATTTAGATGCATCAGAGCGGTAACCTTTCACCTGAGTTCCGAAAGTCTGTAATTCCTGTTCCAGGGCCTCCCCCTTTTCCACGGATGACAAATAGGTAAAGGCAACCTTAGCGCCGTGTTCTGCAAACTTCTCAGCGATCTTGCGTCCTATACCTTTTGATGCTCCGGTAATTAATGCGATTTTTCCTTCGAGTAATTTCATGATGTATTTTAAAACCGTGAAATTAGGACTTTTCCGAAAAAAACATGCAATTTTATATTGAAGGATTCATATGGATAAAGTTCAGAAATTTTACGACCAGTTAAGCAGCCAGTACTCGGAGCTTATCATCAGGTGTGTACCCCGCTACCAGGAGATGCTCCATACCATGTTTAATTATATTCCTGAAGGTTTTCTACCAAAGCGCATACTTGATCTGGGCTGCGGAACAGGAAACCTAACCCATCAGATCCTCCTGCAGTTTCCTGAAGCTGAAATAGATGCCCTGGATCTCTCGGAAGACATTCTAAATGAAAGCCGCAAACGCTTTGCCGGGGCTCCCAATGTAAGATACATTCAGGCAGATTTCAAAGGCCTGCATTTACCCCCGGGATCATATGATCTGGTGATGTCAAGTATAGCCATCCATCATATACAGGATCCTGATAAAATAAAATTATACTCAGAAATATACCAGGCTTTAAGTCCGGGAGGCATCTTTATCTTTGCGGACCAGACCAGAGGGACCACTGATGAAATTTACCGTAAGAATATTTCAGGCTGGAAGGAAGAAGCACTGAAACTGGGATCCACAGAGGAAAACTGGGAAATGTGGATGGCTCATCAGGATGCTCATGATTATCATTCCCCGGTTGCCTGGCATCTGGATCAGCTGGAAAAAGCAGGATTTAAGGAAGTTGATTTACTTTCAAAGTACTTAATGTGGGCAGTGATCTGGGCGAAAAAGTAATTGTCTAAAACAATTCAATGGGATAATGGTTAGGGTTTAAATTAATTTTATGATAACTGCTAAAATTATCCGTCACCGCCATAAATATCATCATTATATGAATGATGACCTGAAAGAAGTGCGTGAAGAGACTTTTTTCAAGATCGTATTTTCAGACCCTCAGGAGTTTGATCTCTTTAAGAAATGGTGTAAAGACAACAAAGGCGAATACGATTACGATAAAGAACAAAGCTGCCAGCGCGGTACACTTCCCCAGCTTAAGATCTTTAAGAACGAGATCTGCTGGTGTGATATAATGACCTACTATTTACTTCATATTGCAGGTTTCACCTTCCATTCGGTGATCGAGCCTTACAAGGGAGAAGTCTATATTAAATAACTTTCTTTTCTGCAGGAATAAATTTCATGGAAAGCGAATTAACGCAATGGCGAGTATTTTTAGGCGTTAATCTTTCACCTTTAAAAACATGACCCAGATGCGCCCCGCAATTATTGCATAAGATCTCAGTGCGCTGCCCGTCCTTATCGGTAATACTTTTTACTGCCCCTGGTATTTCATCATCAAAACTTGGCCATCCGCAATGCGATTCGAACTTATCTTCTGAACGGTATAATGCTGCGTTACAGCGTTTACAAACATAGGTTCCCGCTTCCTTATTACCTAAGTATTCTCCCGTATAAGGTCTTTCGGTTCCTTTATGCAGGATGATCTCTTCTTCCTCGGGAGTTAATTTATTATAATTCATTCTGTGATTATTTTTGCAAAGATAATACAGCCCTGTTAATTGAGTTTGAACAGCTGAAGAAATAACATTAAGAAAACAAATCTCTGAAGGAGATTTACAGCCTGGCTTTATTTTGGGAGTATATAGGTCATTTCAATATTACCAACCCCTTTTCCATAAAATCCAATTTCTTTGGCTGCGGCCTGGGAAAGGTCTATGATAAAGACTTTGCTATGGGGACCGCGGTCATTTATGCGAACATCAACAGATCTGCCATTATCAACATTTGTAACTGTTACAATGGTTCCGAAAGGAAGTCTGAGATGTGCAGCAGTCATTTTATTATTATTAAAAACCTCTCCGTTAGTAGTGTGCCGTCCATGAAACTTGCTGGCATAATAGGTTGCCTTACCACTAACAGAAACAAGTTTTCCAGATTTAAATTCTGTTTTTACAGGCTCGTCTGAAACTGCTGTAAAAAAACTGAACAGTATAAAAATGAGTATTTTCATTGATTGAAGGTATTGATAAACGCTGCAAAGATCCGATTTTCTTCCGGATGTCCCAAATCAAATTTAAAATCGAGCAGTTTAGAAAGGTATAAATCAGATTTTTTATACACTAAAAATTTAAGAAAATGACCCTTCAGAGGCTTAGAATCCATTTAAAAAATGGTGCAGCCCGCTTAAGGATTTAGCGAATAAAATCTAAAGGGCCATAGCGTTCAATCCCTAATGATGTTCATGATCCTGGTAATGTCCCTTTAATACATCATCACCAAAATCATTGGTAAGATCCCGAACTACTGTATGAACATGATTGGAATTGCTCTGGGTATTATCATATTCTATGAGCAGTCCATTTCCCTGGATCCTGTAATAATGTCCGCTTCCGGTTTTTAAACTCCCAGCCCATGCGAAATGCAAATTATCCATGCCGCCCTTTTTTAAATTCTGCAGTAGTTTTTTCGAAAATTCAGAAGTATAATTCTTGATATAAACATCAAGTAAATTAAGGAATATTTTTTTTTGGTCTGCTTTCAAATCCCTGAATTCGACGCCCGTGGGATTTAACAGGGAGGCTTTCCGGCTGTTTGACGTTATTATTTCAGATGGAGCTTTTTCAGAAAAATGTGCCTTTTTCAACTGTTTGTCATCAAGTGAATTCAGCAATAAAAATCCAAGTTCCTCCTCTTTTTTAAGGATTTGAAGGCCTTTCTGTTCCCCGCTTTTAACAATGGCGGGATTGGATCCCAGGAAAAAAGGCGTGGAGGAAATCAGGACGCCCTTAGTGGAGGAAAAATTTAAGGATATATGATGACCTTCAAACCTCCATCCCCACTCTTCCCTGGAGGAGGGTTTCCCAAAAATACTGAAATGATAATTTAAAGGATCGCGGTAATTATCAGCGGTTCCCCTGTTTTCAATTACTTTCAAAATCTCTTCCAACTCCATAATACCCCTTATTTTCTTATAACCTTGTTCACTCAGGGAAGCTCTTAAAAGGGATATGGCAGCACTTTTCTGTTTTTCGTCAAAGTCACGAAAGGATGGACCCTTTCGGGCTATAGGCACAAAATTCCAGTTAAAGCGTTCAGCATCATTAAAGGTGAACTGAGCCTTAGATCTTAAGTCCGCTGACAAAGTATTTAAAAACCCGTCTGCCAATTCAGCCAAATCCTGACCATTAACAGGTATTGCGGTAAGTAAGGCAAATGAGATTGAAACGGCCTTTAGGAAATGGGGTAATTTTATCATATTCTAAATTAACAAATAAACCAATTTAGATACCGGGTTTTTAAATTAAAACCTGGTAAAAGCTACAATATTTACAGAAATACCCGAATGCATGATGGCAATTATTAACTAGATCCTGAGCAGACAGAAAATAAAAGGCAAAAAAAAATCGTTGGTGAAAACACCAACGATCATATACAATTCTGATGATTATTTTATTTTTGCGAGCTCTTCAGCCATTGCCTCACCAATCTCGGCAGGGGATTCAACAACGCGAATTCCGCATTCTCTCATGATCTTCATTTTAGCTGCAGCTGTATCATCAGCCCCGCCAACTATAGCACCAGCATGACCCATGCGGCGTCCCGGAGGAGCTGTTTGTCCGGCAATAAAGCCTACAACAGGCTTAGTGCCATGTTCTTTGATCCAGTAGGCTGCTTCTGCTTCCATGCCGCCACCTATTTCTCCGATCATTACAATTCCTTTAGTTTCGGGGTCATTCATCAGTAGTTCCACCGCTTCTTTGGTTGGAGTTCCAATTATCGGATCCCCTCCTATACCAATCGCAGTAGTAATTCCCAATCCTGCCTTCACCACCTGATCAACCGCCTCATAGGTAAGGGTACCTGATTTAGAAACAATACCAACAACTCCTTTTTTGAAGATGAAACCCGGCATAATCCCGATTTTTGCTTCATCCGCAGTAATGATACCCGGACAGTTTGGACCGATAAGGGTGCAATCCCGGTCGGAAATATATTCTTTTACAAGGATCATATCCTTTGTCGGGATACCTTCTGTAATACAAACAATTACCTTAATTCCAGCCTCAGCCGCTTCCATAATAGCATCAGCTGCAAAAGCGGGGGGCACGAATATAATAGAAACATTGGCTCCCGTTTTATCAACAGCATCTTTCACTGTATTAAATACGGGGCGGTCAAGATGTTGCTGACCTCCTTTTCCGGGTGTAACCCCGCCCACAACCTGCGTTCCGTATTCTATCATTTGCGAGGCATGATATGTACCCTCGTTACCTGTAAAACCCTGAACTATAACTTTTGAATCCTTATTAACCAGTACACTCATTGAATAAATTTTTGTTTCGCAAAGCTAAGAGAATCAGCCAGAATGTCAAAAGGTAAGCGAAAAGAATTGTAAGATTATTATGCCCCCAGTCCGGCAACCTAAACTGGTTCTAAAACCAGGTCGGCTGCCCGGGGATTTATTGCTTTTTTATAGGCCTTCTCATCGAATTCTTTCTCACTTTTTGCTATCACTACGGTGGCTACTCCGTTCCCGATAAGATTGGTGATCGCCCTTGCCTCAGACATGAACCTGTCAACTCCCAGTAAAATGGCAATACTCTCGATGGGAACAACTTTTAAGGCGGTAAGCGTAGATGCGAGTACAATAAAACCACTTCCGGTAACCCCGGCGGCTCCTTTTGAGGTAACCATTAATACGCCGATTATAGTGATCTGCTGTCCAAGGCTCAGGTTGATGTTGAATACCTGGGATAAAAATATCACCGCCATGGAAAGATAGATAGAAGTTCCGTCAAGATTAAATGAATAACCTGTAGGAATTACCAGACCCACCACAGACTTTGAGCAGCCGAATTTCTCCATTTTAAGCATCATACTGGGAAGTACTGATTCTGAAGATGATGTTCCAAGCACAATTACGATTTCCTGTCTGATGAACTTCAGATAATTCCAGAGACTAAATTTAAACAGGTAACAGATCAGGTTTAATACCCCGAATATAAAGAGCGCCATGGTCATATATACAGCCACCATAAGTTTGCCCAGTGGATACAGGGTTTCCAGACCGTATGTTCCTATTGTAAAAGCCATGCCTCCAAATGCCCCGAAAGGTGCAAGCTTCATGATGAACTTCATCACATTAAACATCACCTGGGATAACTTTTCGAAGGTATGTATCAGCGATGTTCCGCCAGGGCCCATTCTGCTGAGTGCGAATCCAAAAAGTACCGCGAAGAAAAGTATCTGCAGAATATCGCCCTTTGCAAATGATTCGAATATATTCTTAGGGACGATGTGGGCAAAAAACTCCAGCCAGTTCATGTCTGAAGCTCCTTCCTGATAAGCCTGTACCTTTGAAGCATCAGCACCGGCAGCCGAAACATCAACTCCCTTACCCGGCTGAAATATATTTGCCACCAAAAGCCCGATAATAATGGCGAGGGTGGTGATAATTTCGAAATACAAAAGTGCCTTTCCGCCTACCCTCCCGACCTTTTTCATATCTCCCATCTGTGCTATCCCCAGTACTATGGTAAAAAAAATGATGGGTGCGATCAGCATACTGATCATATTGATGAAGGTTTGGCTGATCAGTTTGGCTGTGGGTGCAAAACCCGGAAAGTTCAATCCTACCAGTATACCAATAACAATAGCAACTAATACCTGGAAGGTTAAATGGGATACTACTCGTTTCATAAAAACAGTTTCAGAACATGAAAATCTAAGGTAATTTATTTTTGCAGATGCAAACAGCCTAAATTAAGATTTTGCAATACCCTCCGAATTGAACTGCAGATCATATAATCGCTTATAATAACCTCCAAGTTTCAGCAGTTGCTGATGAGAACCGCTTTCCTTAATTTCTCCATGATCAAGTACAATGATCCTGTCGGCATTCTGAATTGTCGATAGGCGGTGAGCAATAACAATTGAAGTACGGCCCTGCATTAATTTGGTGATTGCCCTCTGAATAAGCTCTTCAGTTTCTGTATCAACCGATGCTGTGGCTTCATCAAGCACCAGGATGCGCGGATCGTAAACCAGTGCCCGGATAAAGGAAATAAGCTGTGCCTGGCCAACAGAAAGCGTCGCACCCCGCTCCATAACATCGTAATCATATCCTCCCGGCAAACGCTGAATAAATTCATGGGCACCCACCTCCTCAGCAGCTGTCATCAGCTGTTCAGGGGTAATTTTTTTATTACCCAGGCTAATATTATTGGCGATGGTATCAGAAAAGAGGAAAACATCCTGCAGGACAGTCGCGATCTCTGAACGCAGATAGCTTAATTCATACTCCCGGATATCGGCCCCGTCAATCGTTACGCTGCCTTTATTAATTTCATAAAAGCGGTTTAATATATTAATCGTCGATGATTTTCCGGCACCCGTAGCGCCAACCAGAGCCAGAGTTTCACCGGCCTTTACGCGGAAAGAAATATCTTTAAGAACCCAATTCTCATCATTATAAGCAAACCAGACATTCCTGAATTCAATATCACCCTTTAGGTTAACAGGCTTCAGGATGCCCTTATTTTCTGTTCTTTCATTGGTATCGAGCACATTAAATATTCTCTCAGCCCCAACCATTCCCATTTGAAGCGTATTGAACTTATCGGCAAGTTCCCGTATAGGCCTGAAAAGCATGTTGATATACATGATAAATGATACCACAACCCCTGGCGAAATATCATTGGATAAAATAGATTTGGAACCATACCATACCAGTAATCCGATAGAAACTGCAGAGATGATCTCCACTACCGGAAAGAAAATGGAATAATACCAGTTGGATCTGATATGCGCATCGCGATGCCTGGCATTGATCCGCTTAAACTTCTGCATCTCCTGGTTTTCACGGGCAAAGTATTGTATGATCTTTATCCCGCTTATATGTTCCTGCAAAAAGGTATTTAAATGCGCCACCTGACTACGTACATCCTGAAAGGCGGATTTAATAGCCTCTTTAAAAACCCATGAGGCAACAATTAAAAAAGGCATCGGAATTAAAACCACAAGAGTCAGTTCCCAATCTGTGTAAATCATCACAGTTATAATTGCCGCAACCTGCAGGATATCCCCAATAATGACGATCAGCCCTTCGGAAAAAATATCAGCGATGGTCTCCAGGTCAGAAACTGTTCGGGTAATCAGTTGTCCGATCGGTGTACGGTCGAAATATTTTAATTTTAAACTGCTTATATGATTGAAAACATGAACCCGCAGGTCTTTTATGACCGACTGCCCCAGGATATTAGTAAAAAAAGTATGAAAGTACTGGACTAAAGTCTGTATCAGCAGCAGCGCAATCATAAGCAGGCTCATATTGAGCAGCCCGCTGCTGTCATTCTCCAGAATGTACCTGTCAAGGGTATACTGAATGAGCAAGGGCCTCAGGGGGGCCAGAATTGCAAGCAGCAATGTTAAGATGATAGACCAGACAAAGATGCGCCTGTATGGCTTTACATACCGGAATATCCGCCTTAGCAGATTTATATCTACAGCCTGTCCGCTAACTTTTGCCATTACAAATACGGATACTTAACTTCTGTTAAATACAATCCACATGCAGGCACTGATTCTCCGGCGTTAGACCTGTTTTTACTCTCAATAACCACCCTAATATCGGATGGTTCGATTTCCTTTCGCCCTACCTTCATGAGGGTGCCCACAATGGCCCGCACCATATTCCTGAGAAAGCGGTCGGCTGAAATATAAAATATCAGTCCTTCGGAAGTTTCAACCCATTCAGCGCGGGAAATCACACAAAGATTGGTCAGTGTTTGAGTATTTGACTTACAGAAACAGCTAAAATCATGATATTCCATAAGTATAGCTGCGGCTTCATTCATCAGGCCGGTATCAGGCCGCTCACGCAAAAGCCAGGACCGGTTATATCTGAACGGATCTTTATTGAAATGAACATGATATTCGTAGGAACGGGAGCTGGCATCAAACCTGGCGTGGGCATCCGAAGCCACGGCAATGAAACGTTTTACAGTGATATCATGGGGCAGCATAGAATTCATGCTAAGCCTCAGCCTTTCATTTATGAGCGTTTCTGAGGAAACATCAAAATGTGCAAATAATTGCCTGGCATGAACCCCTGTATCTGTACGACCGCATCCCAGGGTTTCTATATTTTGCCTGCAAAGGATGGATAGGATCTTGTTTATTACTTCCTGAACAGACAGGGCATTATTCTGGATCTGCCAGCCGTGATAGGCGGTTCCATTGTATGCCAGTTCCATGAAATATCTTTGTGTATTGCTCAAGATGCAAAGGTAATGCGCAAAAGACAAAGAGCCGACAAGTAGATGAAATTTAATGCAATACTCTCAGGCTATTTACAGAAGTCAATCACAACGTTTCTGCCTGGATTTAGACTGGGGACAAAGTAAGCCTTCCTTGATTTAAATCGATTCACCGGATGGCTAAAAAAAATTATATTTGTTTCAAAATTTCACACAATGCTACAAAGAGTACAAACGATCTGGTTATTTTTTGCAACCGCCTCCATTTTCAGCTTATTTTTATTCCCTTATCTGCAGGTTCTGAATGCTGATGGCTCTGCCAAGGCAATAAAGGTAACAGGCGTATACGAAAATATTGCCGGTCAGGTGGTTCAGACTCAGCCATTCCTGGGTTTAACCATCGCCACTGTAATTCTTGGATTGATCCCATTTCTCATCATATTTTATTATAAGAACAGGAAAAGACAGATCATGATATGTTATTTTGCTATTGCAGCCATACTGGGATATGCCTTCTGGCTGGTACAAACAGCCAAACAGGTACTGGGAAATATTACCCTGAGGACTGAAAATTATGGAATTGGAGTTCTTTTGCCCTCTATCGCTATTCTTTTTCTAATTCTGGCTTTAAGGGGCATTAAGAATGATGAAAAACTGATCAAGTCAGCTGACCGCTTAAGATAAACG
The DNA here is from genome assembly GCA_036676435.1 of Pedobacter sp. Taxonomy (GTDB): domain Bacteria; phylum Bacteroidota; class Bacteroidia; order Sphingobacteriales; family Sphingobacteriaceae; genus Daejeonella. The sequence goes on from JAKFCV010000021.1 coordinate 64,539, forward strand.
CCTCATCCTTGCAGATTGTGTCTTAAACGTCTGAAACATAAATTAGACTGTTTTTTTATTGAGCACTCCAGCCACCATCTACTGGTAGGGATGTACCTGTAATCATAGAAGCATGATCTGATGCAAGGAACACGGCCAATGCACCAATTGACTCACTTGTTACAAATTGTTTTATTAAATGTTTGCGGATAAAATTTGTATTAATCACCTCATCCTCAGAAACATGATTGCTTTTTGCCAGATCTGCAATTTGTTTTTCAAGCAGGGGAGTTTTAACAAAACCAGGGCAAATGGCATTTGCCGTTATTCCAAATTCAGCCCCCTCTAAAGCTAAGACCTTCGTTAAGCCTATCAAGCCATGTTTTGATGCAACATATGCTGATTTCAATTCAGAAGCAACCAGACCATGAGCAGATGAAATATTAATAATTCTCCCCCACTTTTGTAACTTCATTCCTGACCAGACCGCCTGAACTGTACAAAATGAGGCGGTTAGATTGATACTTATTATATCATTCCATTTCTCCAATGGAAAGTTTTCAATAGGTGCCACATGTTGTATTCCCGCATTATTAACCAATACATCTATTTTTCCCATTGCGGATGATGCATCTTTGATCATTAGTGAAATTTCAGAGGGATCAAGGAGATTGGAAGAAGAGTAATATGTATCTATACCGTATTGCTTTCCGATTTCATCTGCAATTTTGGATCCTTCGGTTTCGAGACCATGAAAAATGATATTGTATCCAGCTTTTGCAAATTCTATTGCAATACCTAATCCAATGCCACTCGTACTTCCGGTGATCAAAGCAACTTTAGCTTCCATTGATTTCTATATTTTGCTCTGTACATTCATCAGCGAGATATAAAATAGATTCATAATTTTTTTCTACTGCTTCCGACATAGCGATCTCACAGGTCTTTGCTGAAGAATAATATCCATCAAAAGAACCAGCCTTCACTTCCATTGCTTCGGGGGCTGTAGCTGAGGCCGTAAGTTCAGGAACGATAAATCCACGGTCACCAGCCATTCCGCAGCATCCTGTATGGATAGGAACTGTGACATTATCGCTGAAATGGCCGGCTACGGCAAGAAACTTTCGTTCGAGTCCCATTTTTTGAAGGGTACAAACAGGATGCACGACAATGTTTCCCTTTTTAGTTAAGTCACCTGTTACCGGAATTACGTGATCATGAAGAAAATCTATGCTATCTAAAATGCTCAGTTTGTCAAACCTCTGCTTATTTATTTCATCCAGAACCGGCCGGCACTGCTGCAGAGTATGTGAACAGGAAGTTACATCCAGGATGACGGGAATTGAGCCTTCATTGGTTACGCTCCAGAGCTTTTCAATAGTTTCATTGCATTTAACAGCATATGCCTGATTATAACCTTTAGAAGAAAATAACTGGCCACAGCAGAGGGCTTCAATTCCTTCGGGTATAATTACTTCTATACCTGACTTTGCAGAAACACTTAAAAATGTATCCGGGATGCTCTTTTTTCCCTCAACTCCCCCCATTACCCTTGAGATGCAGGTCGGGAAATAAACAACCTCCGTTCTACCGCCTGCCTGGGAAACGGTCTTATATTTTCCATGAATACCGCCAGTTAATAAATGATTGCTCCATAAGGGAAACACAGGTATGATCTTCTTAATACCTCCGGTGAGGTTTTTCATGGCATTTTTACCGAACAATGAATTGATAGCTTCCCCTGATTTGAGTGCGGCCTCAACAAGAACAGTTGTTAGCCTGAAGTTATTCGCAATAAAAAGTGCAATTTGTTTAGCAGTTCCGGAATGGCTTTCCCTGCGTAATCGCTTGACCAGATCGCCGGTATTAATATCAACCGGACAACTAGTGGCACACATTCCATCAACTGCACAGGTATCGAGGCCATCATACTGGTATTGCCCAACCAGCTCGGCATGAGCTTTATGATTACCTTCTGCTTTCATAATAGCCAGTTCGCGTCTGACCACGATTCGCTGACGCGGAGTAAGTGTAATGTTACGGCTCGGACATTTGTGCTCACAATAACCACATTCAATACATTTATCAACTTCGGCTTCTACTGTTGGCAGGGATTTCAAATCGCGGATATGTGCATTCTTATGTGCATTGATAATCACTCCGGGATTTAGCAAATTCGCCGGATCCACAACCTGCTTCAGGGTTTTCATGATCTGGTAGGCTTCAGCTCCCCATTCAGTTTCTACAAAAGGTGACATGTTGCGGCCTGTACCGTGCTCCGCCTTCAGAGTTCCGTCATATTTAGTTATGACCAGTTCAACTACTTCCTGTAAAAATTTATCATACCTGACTACCTCATCCGGAGTATTAAAAGACTGGGTAACTACAAAATGAATGTTTCCATCCTTGGCATGGCCGAAAATTATGGCATTCTCATACTTATATTTCGCAAAAAGCACATGAAGGTCAAGGATGGCATCACCTAACTGATCAACAGGAAAGGCAATATCCTCCAGGATAACGGTAGTTCCGCTGGCCCTTACAGCACCAACAGCGGGAAACATCCCTTTTCGAAGCTTCCAGTAAAAGGCTTGTTCCCGCGGATCTTCCGTGAATGCGATCGGTTCAAGTAAAGCGAAACCAGCCGCATACGGTAAAAGACTTTCTATTTTCAGGTTAAGCTCTTCAGGACTATTGCTCTGGTATTCTACTAATAGTGCTGCAGCAGATTCCGGGAGGGTTTTTAATATTTCGGGTACACCTTTAATATTTTCAATAGATCTCAGGGATGCCCTGTCCATTAATTCCACCGCCTCAGCTCCGGTTAAGGTCAATGGTGTGATGGCCTGGCAGGCAGCATAGATATTTTCGAAGTACAGGAAGGCGGTTGATTTACAGGGGTAATCTGGAACCGTTTCCATCACCGCCTCAGCAATAAAACCGAGTGTCCCCTCTGCTCCTATGAGCAAATGGGATAAGATATCGAGGGGGTGTGAATAATCGATAAACGCATTCAGGGAATAGCCGACGGTATTCTTTGTCAGATATTTTTTCCTGATCCTGTCTGATAGTACCGGATTTTCCGTTATTTGATTCTTCAGATCCAGAATAGCCGAAAAGATATCCGGGCAATCCTGCTCAAACCGGTTATAATCCTCCGGTACTTCAGTGGAGAAACTCTTTCCGCAGGGAAGTATAAACCGGATATGACGGGTGGTATGGTAAGAATTCAGACTTACCCCGCAGCACATACCGCTGGAGTTATTGGATAGTATCCCGCCAATCATCGCCGCATCAATACTTGAGGGATCAGGACCTATTTTCCTTTTAAATTTTTTGAGGTACACATTTACCATAGTACCGGTAATGCCTGGCTGAACCCTGACAAGATGACCAGCTTCTTCTATCAATAATTGATTCCAATACTGGCTCAGATCAACTAAAATACCATCTGTTATTGATTGACCGGACAGACTGGTTCCGCCTGTACGGAAAGTAACGGGAATATTATTCTGATGAGAAAACTCGAGCAGGGATATAATCTCTTTTTCACTGATGGGCTGCACTACCGCTTTTGGTCTGAGGTAATAAAACCCTGCATCAGAAGCATAAGCAACAAGGTCAATTAAGCGACATTTAATCCTTTCCTTTGGTAAAATAGCTTCTAAAAGCTTACCAGTATCCATATCTATCATTTAGACCCTAAAGTTGGAAGAATTTATGAAGGAATACAAGGTTTTAATGGAAGAATGCATAAATTTTACACGATGATCATCTTCCATGGAATATGGAGAGGCTAAAAATCCAGTATGCGGAAAACTTTAAAAATGTAGAAATTATTTATTTTCCCTGTCTTGCTTCAAAAACCGGATCAATTCCTGTTCTCTTCTCTGGTTCATGGTATGCGAGAATTCCTTATCCCATGTATAAAAACCTTCCCCTGTTTTATCGCCGAGCTTGTTTTCACCCACCAGTTTCTTCAGGAATTCAGATGCATGTTCTGCATTGCTAAGATCTTTAAACAGGTAATCAGAAATTGCGGCAAATACATCAAGACCTCCCATATCCGCAGAAAGAATTGGACCAGTAACAGGCAATCTCAGCCCCAGGCTATTGATTACAGCCGAATCTATATCCTCTTTTGAAGCAATTCCTTCCTCAAGAAGGTATTGAGCTTCCCTGAAAAGAGCAAATTGAAGTCTGTTGCCAACCAGGCCGGGCACATCTTTTTTTATATGAATAGGTTTTTTATTCATCATCCTGAGCAAATCCATTGCACGGACGAAAGTATTGTCATTTGTTTTATCTGTTCTGAGTACTTCAACGAGAGGGACCAGATGAGCTGGATTCCAGAAATGAGTAACCAGAATTCTTTCCGGGAATAAAGCCGCACCTGCAATTTGCGTGATACTTAGGCCTGAAGTATTACTGGCTATTATTACTTCCGGCCCGCATAATTTATCCAGTTGGATAAACAGCGCTTGTTTCATCACCAGATCTTCCGGGATGGTCTCAATAATAAATGTAGCTCCTTCTGCGGCATCCTCAATAGCATGAGTTACCCTAATTCTCGCTTTTATGTTTTCAAACTCGGCAACAGTTACCAGATCGTTTTGAAGAAGAACTTCCAGTTTTTTATTAAGGTTCAGAAGCCCTTTGCCCGTGTCTTCTTCATCCTGGCCATACATTTTCACATCTATCCCTGCCCATGCGGCATTTAAAGTAATTGAATGCCCCATAGTCCCCGAGCCAATGACTGCCAGTGTTTCCATGCGATAGTTTAGTTCAATACTATTTAAAGACCAGGGTTCCGAAAAATTCGGGGAGATGAAAGTTTGGCTTAGGATGATCAACAAATGACCAGGTCAGGTAATTCGGGTTGGAAGTTTTACTTCCGGTCTTGTAAAAATTAGCCTTCCAGATTACACCTGGAGCAGGTCTGCTAACACTTGAATATTTTTCCAGCAGGGAGATAGGGATACGGTATTCAATAGTCCAGGTAACAGGTTCAGTGATTTCAGGATCTACTTTCGATGGCAAGGAATGCGCGATCTCTATCTGCTTAATATCATTTGATTCGAGTTTCTTAAAATCTGACCAGGGCTTCACTATATAAAACATTAAGGGAGTACCACCTGCATTTACTTCCAGATTGAAGTATTTTAAAGGGGCATCCGTATCTGGGGAAAAGAAGAATTCCACGCATGAATCTTCGGAAACGGGGCCATTATATTCCTGCACCAGGCTGCGAACAAAACGGTCTTTCACACGGAAAATAACATATACATTATCCTTATCGTAAGCCATTCTGGCTTCTACCCTGGGCTTGAAATCTGAAACCGTTCCCATGTATTTATCGATCTTTATGGGTTTGATGTTCTGCCATTGGGGCTTATTCCAGTTTGCATCAATCTTTAAGGGCGCTTTAAGTTTGGCTACTTTATATACTGAAGCCAAAGGTTTGGCTTCGATCACACTTTCCGGCTTAGATGTCAAAAAAATCTCCCTGACTGAAATGAACAGAGTCAGGGAGATTAAAAATAAATAAATTTTAGCCATGGCTATGGTTTTGGGGTATACCCCTGCTGGCGAACTCTGGCAACTTCGGCAGGAAGAACACCTGTAGTATTATTTTTAAAATTTGCCCTGACATAGGTTAAGATCAGTGCAATATCTTCATCTTTCAAATAATTTACCGGAGGCATCACTTCGTTATAACCAACTCCGTTCACGGTTATAGGTCCGCTAAGCCCGTTAAGCACAATGCTTATTAACTTTCTCCTGTCACCTTTTACCCACTCTGAATTTTCAAGAGGGGGAAAACGGGTTCCATCGCCCTTCCCATTATTCTGATGGCAGCTGGCACAATATGTGGAATAAAGTTTTGCACCGGCAGCTAATTTCGCTGTATTCACATTGTCTTTTACGGGATCAGGAGTTTTGATATGGGGCTGGGTTTCCTTCCGCTTTTGCATTTCTGCTAACTGAGCTGCGCCAAACTTCTTTTTATCACCTTTGTACATTACTCTCCATATCTTTCCTTTTTCACTTTCAGAAAGATATAGTGATCCATCCGGACCCATAGCTATACCCATCGGCCGGTAAACGGCATCACTGGTGTTTACAATCGTATCAATCCCCGGAAACCCATCGGCAAATACTTCCCAATCACCGGAAGGCTTACCATCTTTAAATGGAACAAATCCTACAAAATAACCACCCTGAGGATAAGGTGAGCGAATTGTGGAACCATGAAAAGCTATAAATGCACCATTCTTATATCTTGCAGGAAACTGTTTTCCGGTATAGAAAAACAAGTCATTTGGGGCAAAGTGACCAGGAAATCCAACTAATGGCTGGGCAAAATCCTTGGCATTTCCTTCTTTATGGCCATCTCCACCGTATTCAGGATTAAGCAGCTTTTTACCCTGCATATAATCGTAATAATAATAAGGCCATCCTCCATCCGTACCTTCAGTAACCTTAAAGAATTCCTCTGCAGGCAGAAGCGCGCTCTGCCATGGATTATAATAGTCGGGGAATTGCCTTACAAAATCATCGCGGCCATGCTGTACAACATATAAACTCTTTTCTTTTTTATTCCAGTCCATTGCTACCACACTTCTGATACCCGTAGCATACCGAACTCCATCCTTGATGGTCTGATTAGGCTTGCTGTCGCTAAACTTCCAAATACCGGCATGTTCAGCAAGTTCAGGGCAGGGATCCTGGCCCATGGAACCAGGCTGCCTGTCCTTTATCCCGCAAACATCGCTTGGGGAACCAAATGGAACATACATATTACCTTCATCATCAAATGCCAGAGGCTTGGCAATATGAGATGCGCCGTGAATATCATTTTTATAATCATCAACAACAAGCAGCTCGGCCTTACTTTCAGGGATCAATTTTCCCGGAGTTAATTTTGTACGGTAAACCTCGCCGGCAGTAGAAAAGTAAAGGTATCCCTTGTGAATTCTCATAGCAGTACCATAATTTCCTACATCCGGGTAATTACCGAAATACTCAATTATATCGGCCTTTCCATCATTGTCGGTATCGCGAAGAGCAACACTCCCCTTATCCTTTTTAGGAACCCTTAATTTAACATAAACATCTCCGTTTCTATTAACGGCAAGATGCCTTGCCTTACCCACAGAATCGGCTACAACAACGGCTGAAAAGCCTCCGGGAAGAAATAGTCCGCCATTCGCGCCATCGCTTTGCGGCAAGCCGCCGGGACCATTAGATTTTATAAAACTGATGGTAATGAGAAAAGCCAGACCCATCATCACATATAGTTTTGACCGTAAATTAGCTTGAGTAAAAAATTTGAAACTGGTTTTCATTTTTAACGAATTGTTATTTAAAAGGCTTTATTATTTAGTCATGCATAATCCTGACTTTTTACCGATTTTCCAAATTAAAGATGCAAAATTTATCAGGTAAAGGCTACATATATCGATTATGTTACGGGTTGATAATAAATATCCGATCCGGACAAGTGTTAAACCGATAAACATATGGTTATCGGGTATGGCAGAAGATGTCAAATAGTCCTTCTAATTTAGATAATGAAACGCTAAATATCCACAGGAATTCCGGAGTTTAAATTATACTCAATACTTCCTCTGATTTTTCAATTGCCTGATCAATGTCCTCCTCCGTATGGGCAGCGCTGATATACCATAGTCCTCTTCCAATTATCCTTACTTTACTATCGTGCATGGCCGAAATAAATTTAGCTAATTTTCCACGATCAAATGTTAGCGTATCCCTGTAATCTTTCACCTGATTTAAATCCGTAAAACTAATATTAAACATCGGCCCCGGACCCTGAACTAATAAATTCTGATGGGTTCGTGCTGCAGATTTTCTTAATCCATCCATTAGTTTCTGACCATAAAGAAATAAACGCTCGTACGGATTTTCTGTTTCCAGAACTTCAATTGTCGCCAGGGCAGCTGCAACAGTAGGATTACTTGCATTCATAGTGCCTGCATGAATAACTTTGCCGGATTCAATAATACTCATCCATTCCCTTTTACCTACAATCGCACTGATTGGATAGCCACTACCCATGGCTTTTGCAAAAATGGACAGGTCGGGTGTAACGCCAAAATATTGCTGGGCACCTCCCAGGCCAATTCTAAACCCTGTTATCACCTCATCAAAGATCAAAGCAATCTGATACTTATCACACAGCGCACGCAGACCTTCCAGAAAACCTTTTTCAGGAAGCACACATCCATTATTGCACATAATGGGTTCTGTAATTATTGCAGCGATTTCTTCGTATCTCTCATCGATAGTTCGGGCAAGTAATTCAAGATCATTCCATGGCAATATTATAAATTCATTGTTTGAATGTTCAGGCAAGCCTTCAGACCATGGAAATACACTGGGATTTTCCCTGCTTCCCATAGCCTCAAGAGAAGGTGTGGAAATTCCCCATGCAACATTGTCAAGCCAGCCATGATAATGACCTTCAAAACGAAGAAATTTTTTCCTGCCGGTTTTTGCTCTGGCAACCCTGAAGGCCGTTTGTACCGCTTCAGAACCATCCAGGCAGAAACGCATTAACTCTGCAGAAGGAATTAGTCTATTAAGTTTCTCCGCCAGTTCAATTTCCTTCATATGCTGACCGGCAAATAGTTGTCCCCTGGCTGAATATTCATCCACGGATTTTAATACGTGAGGATGTGAATGGCCTAGGATCAGTGGTCCCTGGCTGAGAGTAAAATCCAGATATTCATTGCCATCTGCATCAAATATGCGACTCCCTTTTCCATGTGTGTAAAAAATGGCATGAGGATGATTGTACTTTCTAAACTCAGAAGAAACTCCTCCGGCAAGAACTTTTTTAGATCTTTCAAGTAGTGCAGCAGATTTTGAATAATCAGTATTTTCCATTATATAAATTATTTTTTATGAGACGATCAAGGACGCGCTTAATCAGATTTACATGTTTGTGAAGGTTTATAACCGGGGACCAACTACAGTATAAATTCAATAAAATTTCAACTAGCAGTAAATGTTTTTACTTAAATACTAAGGTTCCGAAAAATTGAGGCAGATGAAAATTGGGTTTTGGATTATCAACATAGGACCATGTTATCCAATTCGGGTTAGAAGTTCTGCTTCCTGTTTTATAAAAATTAGCTTTCCACTTTACACCGGGGGCGGGTCTGCTGACACTTGAGAATTTACTAAGCATATCTAATGGAATCCGGTACTCGATTGTCCATGTTACAGGTTCTATGATTTCAGGATCAATTTTGGCAGGTAAAGAATGAGCGATCTCAATCTGACTGATCTCCTTAGCTTCCAGTTTTATGAATTCAGTCCATGGCTTTGATACATAGAATATCAAAGGGGTCCCACCTGCATTTATTTCGAGATTAAAGTATTTTAAAGGAGCATTACTATCGGGTGCAAAAAAGAATTCTACACATGAATCTCCGGATACATTACCATTGTATTCCTCCACCGTGCTCTTTACAAACCGATCTTTTACCCGAAAGATCACATAAACATTGTCATGATCATACATCATTTTAGCCTCCACCTGCGGTTTAAACGCAGGAATTTTACCCATATATTTATCAATCTTAACAGACCTGACATTTTTCCATTGAGATTTATTCCAATTGGCATCAATCTTTAAAGGTTTTTTCAAACGTATAACTTTGTATTCGGACACCACCGGCTTAATCTCACTTAAACCCTCAGGCTGAGGAGACATAATCTGCGTGAAAGGGAGAAAGGGCAGCAGAGAGATCAGGAATAAATTTTGAATAATATTCATTTGTAATAGATTTTTTTGTTGTCTGTTCAGGTGTCCTGGCAACTTGTTTTGGTGTAATTAAACCGGATTTATTGTTAAAATTCTGTCTGTAAAGAGATGAACTGAGATATTAAGATTTTTTCTTAAAAGCTTCGGGAATAATGAATTCATACCCTTTAGGTGGCCACGGTCCGATACTCTGTCCGGTTGGACGCGGACTGCTTGGCCTGATAGGTTCGTATCCCTTCGCGGAATATTTTATATTCAAAAAAGGTGTCTGTTTTACCTTTCCTTCCGCCAGAGAACGAATACCCATATCGATGATCCCGCTGGTTAATAAGTTCCGCTCTATTGGTACCGTTGGGTTACCGCTAACGATAAATTTCTGAATGTTTAAGGTGAGATAACTGAAATGGGAATAACTCATACTATGATCCAGAACAAACTCTGTAGCGACGGTATCTTTACCGGTTTTTGCAGCATATGCCCAGCCCTGGTTGACATATTGATCCAGCATTACTATTGAACCCTTTGTACCATCTTTATATTTTATTATAACTGCATAAGGCATTTTCACAATTTCTCTCATATTACCTGCAGCCTTACCTTTTATCGTATCACAAGCAGCATCCACAAGTTTCTGCGATATCTTTCCTGAATCAATCGCAGCCCATACATCGTCGCCTTTAAGACCTTCAACACTCAAAACACCCGTTTCTCCGCCAGCCCTTCTTTCAACCATACACTGCAGGATCTCAGTTACGTGAAAACCGTAAGCGTCAAGTGATGCATACCCAATAGCAACCGCTTCAGATATTTTAACTCCCAGGGGATGTTCAAGAGGCTTATCTCTCCAGCAATATGGCAAAGATGACCCTGCCATCAGCGGAACATTTAATTCCTTAGCCCGGTCATAAATCCATCTGCTGTCCAGCCAGCTGTAAGACAGTGCCTTATCAGTAAAAACAGGAACGGACTTATTAGATGCATCAAACACTCTGAATATCCTTTCGAGATAATTCATACGGGGATATAATTTCATGCCCAGTCTGTTGGATGGATATTCACCATGTTCTCCGATATAAATAACCGCATCTACAGCAAGCTTGTCACCACCCAAGGTCAACGCTTCCTCAACTGTGGAATAGACCCGGGTGTTATTCATTTTGGCAATTTTTATACCCGTATCATTGGCGCCAATCTGTTCAATATATACCGATGCGATTTTTATCTGAGAAGCCACCATTCCCTCATCAGTTGGAATACCGAGAAACAACTTGGTCCCTATTACATCAGCATGGGCGCTGTTTCTGTATATATGGGTGATGAATGCAACTTTCTTAATCCCATCCTGACCGGCTAATGCTCTGGATAATTGTTCAGTAATTGAGGTGATATTTCCATTTTCCCCCAATACAAAACCTGGAATAATACTTATACCTGCTGCAGCCATCACTGATTTTTTAATAAAATCTCTGCGGGGATTTGTGCTCTTGTCGTTCATTTCCATATTTTAATTGTCCTAATTATAATTATTAACCTGATTACCAGCCAACTGCATATCCATTTCTCCGCAGATCGGCACCGCCCATGAGCCAGCCTGTTTTTTGATCGATAGTAATACCCTGGGCACCGCCAACTGTCATTGACCAGTCGCCAAGACTAGTGTCAATAACATATCCCATTGCTCTTAACGTTTTAATTACATTAGCCGGGACCCTGGTTTCCATAATTATTTCCTTTGCCGGTACAGAACCTAATTCGTCTTTCCACCGGAAGCGCGGGGCACTTATCGCATCCTGGATATTCATCCCGAATTCAACTGCATTCAATGCAACCTGGGGTACAGACTGTAAAATACCAAAACTACCGGGAGAACCTACAATTAACTGGGGCTTACCATTCTTATGAAACTGCATCATCCCTCCGATACACCATCCTACCGCTTTACCGGGTGCTACAGAATTGGCTTTCCCTGGTTCTGGAGACATCCAGTCAAGGGCACTGTTAAATACAACCCCGGTGTTTCCGGCTACATATCCTGAGCCGAAGCCTCCGCCATGAGTTTGTATGATCACCACCGCATTACCCCAGCGGTCAACAGCAGAAAGACTTGTGGTGGCATATTTATATTTGGAAGCAGTCGGGTCATCAACCGGTTCAGAACCCAGCTTTTGGGAAGTTTCAGGCTTCAGACCCGCCTTTCTTTCCTTTACTCTGGCAACCACCCTTGCCCTTTGTTTGGCCATGTAAGCATCAGATAAAAGCATATCCACCGGAACAGAAGTGAATTTAGGGTCCCCGATATATTTATCGGAATCAATCCTGCTAAGGTTAACCGCTTCAAGCAAATGAGCAAGGTAATCCACACTATTATGGCCCATTTTTTTCAGGTCAAAGCCTTCCATGATCTTCAGAGTCTGCAGCTGCTGTATTCCCATCCCCGGAGGAGGATTATTATAAACCGTGTAATCCCTGTATTTTATAGAAATAGGATCTACCCATTGCACCTTATCAGGTACAGAAGCAAGGTCTTTTACAGTAATGAATCCACCGTCACGGGCAAAAGCTGCTGCCATTTCATGAGCGATCTCCCCTTTGTAGAAAACATCAATTCCTTCACTTGCAATACGTTTCATGGTTTTTGCAAGCGGCTTATTAGAGAAATAGTCTCCAATTACATAGGGATCTTTATCATTCTTCAGAAATATCTTTCTTGATTCGGCATGAGGGGCAAGCCTGTCAACAGTCCCTGCCCACATGGCCTGATCGAATTCTGTTACAGGAACTCCATTCTCCAGATAATCAATCGCACTTTCAAACACTTCAGAAAGAGGCATTGTACCATAATCTTTCAGGGCCTTCGCCCAGCCTGCAAGATTTCCGGGTACCGATGCGATGCGTGGACCGATACTTTCCATAGCACCATGGCCGGCTCCATCAGCTACCTTCACATCGGTTTTATACTTTGTAATCCTGAAAGTCTCGGGAACCCATCCTCCAAAGACCAGTGACCTTACCCTGTTTTCCTTGGCAGAATAAAAAAGCATGTACCCCACGCCGGCGGTACCTGACATATAAGGTTCAGCAGCATTAAGGGATGCAGCAGCCGCTACGATGGCATCTATCGCATTTCCGCCTTTCACCAGTATTTTCTGACCGGCCAGCGTAGCGAGCGGATTAGCAGTTGCGATCATTCCGGTTTTCCCAAGGGCTGCAGGACGCAGGTTATCTTTTGCTGCCTGTGCAAAAACAGAAATATTGAACATTAATACCATGATGGCACTTCCGGTAAATAAACCCGCCACTTTAATCGGTTTTAATCTTTGTTTATTCATAGTAATTGTATTAATACGGCCATTTTGTCTCACTCCTGATGACGAGGCATGATTTAATTCTTTTCAAAAGGATATAAAGGTTTGCGTCTTTGCCGATAATCAAATAATGTCATATCAGCTTGTGTTACTCCTGGTGTATTTACCTGAATTATAGTAGGGCAAACAGGTGAGTACGCGGCTATTGGGGCATTAACGCCCTTTGCTACAATGGCATCAAAATCTGCAGGATCAATTCCTGAAGAAATTAATTGCTGAAGACTGAATGGCATTACTCTCAAGGAAGTCAGCATGATTACACTTCTGTTTTTTGTTGAAACGACTGCAGTTTTTCCCATTCTAAAGCTTACCTGGCCACCATGACGAGGATTATTCTCAATAAAATTCCCATCGGTCAAACGCAGCAGAGTGACATCTAAATTATATGGTTGTATCCCAGCGGCACTTGTCCCCTCTATGGTCAGCTTAAAATTATCGCCCGGTTTATATGCTGAACAATCAATCACCGCCTGGGAATCATAAATACATACAAAGTATTTGTATATGCCGGATTTCTCGAAAGCTTCCAGCAGGCAAATATTATTTGCGGGTCCACCTCCACCAACATTATCACCCATATCAAGTAATAAAACCGGCTTTTCACAATGTTTAATCTGTTCGAGAGATGATGCTATATCGTTTTTATGACCAACGAAACTTTCTCGTTTCTCCTGTAAATAGGATTCCATTCTTTTTGCAGTGTTTAAGGCCTGATCCTTATTTCCATCGGAAACAACAATAACGGATGTACCCATTTCTTCCACATCAGCATAGGGAAATCCATGCTGGATGCTGATCGATAAAATTCCGTCTTCTTCTGCTAATTGCTCAGCAAATGAATACATACTTTTACATGGCTCATTATCCGTAAATTGCTGTTCAATACTGATAGCCATAGGTATTTGGACAAGTGCCTGTACAGGATGAATTTTCCCTTTTAAGAAATCAACAAGCAGCTGAGCAGCCTCTTTTCCACGTTGTCGCTGATCAACGTGAGGATTACGTTTATACGCAATCAATGCATTGGTTGAATTTACCATTTGCTGGCTGACGTTGGCATGAAGATCGAGTGTGCCTATGATGGGAATTTCATTTCCAAGTCTGGATCGAAGGACCTTTAACCAGTGTCCGTCCATATCAGGAAATTCTTCTGAAACGCCTGCTCCATGTGGTATAACCAGGCAGGCATCTACAGGAAGTACCCTTTCCAATTCCTGCATCATCTCATCCAATAATATCTTATAAGTAGGGGCATCAATTGTACCCCCTGGGGTCGCTTCAGCAAACATAAGGGGTACAAGTTCCATTCCCTCTTTCTCTAATACTTCTATCATTCCACCAATTTCGTGATGAGCATCCCGATACTCCTTTATGATGGCCTCACCTTTTAACAGATGTCCGTTCTCAAAATCAGCCAAAGTAGTTGGTTTAGAGACAAAGGTGTTGGACTCGTGGTAAATGCCCATTAAGGCTATTTTAAAAGACATGATTTATTATTCTCAGTATTAAATATCTGTTAAATTAAATTTGAACTGCAGAAGCTTGTTCAACTTTCGCTTGTTCAGGTTCATCCACAGGCGGATGGCTATTCCAGTAAGAGGCCAGTATGGATGCAGTGAAGCCCATTATCGGGCCACAAATAGCAGTGGCGAGTCCAACGGTTGCAATCTTTCCCATTAATTTGGCAATACCAGATACAAGCCCTGCATTTTGCATACCGGTTGTTATGGCAATTGTACGGCAGTCGCTTTCAGCAAGACGAAATAGTCGCGCCCCCCAGTAACCGAACAAGTAACCGAACAGAACAAGAAGGACAACGACAAGTACTAATTCAATACCAATGTTTAGTATGCTTTCCCTGCCTGCGGCCATAATGATGGCTACAATTAATGCCACGCCTATCATCGATACTAATGGCATTGCATCATCCAGCCATTTGGCTTTACCGTGTAAAAATTTATTAAAGAGCAAACCTGCTCCAATTGGAATAAAAACCATTTGGACAATTCCCCACATCATTTCCATCACATTGATCTCAATAAATCCGCCTGCTAAAAACTTCATTAATAATGGAATAACAAAGGGGGCAAGAAGAGTGGTAAGAGCTGTGATTGTAATAGCAAGAACAATATTTGCCTTTGCGAGGTAACACATCACACTTGCAGTAACAGAGGTAGGAGCACAACCCAAAAGTATAATACCAGCAGATATTTCTGCCGGGAAGCTAGTGAAACTGGCAAGTGCAAATCCTAACAGCGGCATAATGGTAAACTGGCTAATAACACCAATAAAAACTGCTTTAGGTGATTTTGCCAGGGCCACAAAATCCTTGAAACCCATAGAACATCCCATTCCAAACATAATGATCTGGATCAGTGGAGTTATCAGCCTTGCGTACTCAAAACCATTATATTCCTTAAAATATTCAGGATAATACAAAGATGTGGCAACTACTGATAGGATGGATGTGGTAAATGTAAGTCCCCGGAGCAAAGGAAAGCCCCGGAAACTAATAGCCAGCAAAATAAAAAAAGCGATTACAAAAGGACCGGCATCGGATATATTTCCAGAAAATGCCATAAATAATGCAATGCAGAGGCTGATAATGGCAACGGCCATAAGAACCTTGTAGAAACTATTCTTATTCATTAAAGCGATTTGAATTTTAAGATTTGAACCTCCCTATTCTATTATATTGATGCTGCCAGTAATTCCTCTTTTAATCTTCGGGCAACAATTTTTTCCTGTCCGGGTTTATATTGAAAAACAGAAAGTTCAATCCCATCCTTCTTCTCTCCCATAGTACCACCACCCATCACCTCAATTCCAGGTTCGCCATTCCACAAACGACCCCTGAGCTCCTTTGCGGTCATTTTTATTCGGTTATTATCCCAGGCAAGATGTAATGTGGGGGTGTAATTAGCTATTGGTGGAACAAAAACTTCTGCAACTACTCCCGGAATATTCTTTATAGCATTTACCAAAACGGCCATTCGATCTTCCCACATTTTCCATTCCTTCACGTGATCCATTTTTATATGCCGTTCAAGAGCAACATACATGGCCAGGATCTCCTCCTTATTTACTTTATGCCCGCGGCAGATACCCACCCTGGGAGATGCACTTAAACGTGAAGCTGCGATCAACTCCTTTTTCCCCATCAATATTCCTGCACTCTGAGGACCGCGCATTGCCTTCCCCCCAGATATGGCAACCAGATCAAATCCCATATCGTTGAATTTCCAGAGGTTTTCCACGGGGTGTGCATCAGATGCGATATCGATCATAGTAGGAATATTGTGCTTTTTACCTAAAGCCAGCCAATCATTGTATTTGAGCTGACCTTTATGCAATTCTCGGTTAAGGAACCAGAGCATTGCGGTTTTTTCATTAACAGCAGCTTCCGCCTCCTCGGGCGTTTCAACGATTACCAAGCTAACACCCGTGTTTGTCAGAGCCTGATGGTAGCCATTGGCATGTGATTTTTGCAAAATCACTTCAGATTTCATTCCTGTACCCTCCAGTTTAGGCAGCTGGGTAACTCTGTTGCGATCCATTCCGGTCAATACACCCGCCAAACCCTGAACCAAGGCTGACCAGCAGCCGGCTGTCACAGTCGCTGCTTCAGCATGACATAACTCTGCAATTTTTTCACCCACTTTATCCTGAACATCATCTAATAATACAAACTCTTCTGCCCCTTTGGTAATAGCCTGCAATACCTCCGGAGGCATCAGCGAAGCCGTCAGATGTGTGCAAACACAGGATGCATTGATAAAAGTTTTAAGACCTAGTTCTTTGAACAGATCGCGGGCGGGTGATTTCGCAGATGTTTCTTCAGCAAATACAGACTGGATCGGAAAACCAGCTCCCAAAATTCCTCCTGCTACAGGAGCAGCAGATAATATCCTAATAAGCTCCCTGCGTTTCATTTTATATCGATTTAATATCAATCTTTCATTTCAACAATCATTTCAATCTCTACCGGGATATTCCTTGGCAAAGAACCCAGTCCGATAGCTGAACGGGCATGCTTGCCGCTCTCACCAAAAACTTCAACCATCAGATCGGAAAAGCCATTAATAACCTGAGAATGGTTATCGAAATCAGGAACCGCATTCACCATTCCTAAAACTTTTACTATTCTTTTAACATTATTAAGGTTGCCAACTTCCGCTTTGAGGGCTTCAAGTAAACAAATGCCGGTTAAACGGGCCGCAAGTTTTGCTTCATCGAAATTGATTTCCTTGCCTACCTTACCAATCATGAACTTACCATCTGCTTTAAGCGGCCCCTGACCTGAAAGATAAACCAGGTTACCAACCCTCACAGCACCAAGAAAATTGGCTGAGGGCGGACCCGGCGTCCGGAGCTTTATACCCAGTTCCATGATCCTAGTTTCAGGATCTTTAATAACCGGCTGCCCATAACTTAGAGAGTTATTTAAAAATAGAAGCAGAAAGGAAAGAAGAATAAAATTTACAGTTTTTCTCATGATATTTTGAATGGACAGAAGTGTATTATTATTAATTAACTGAAACTGATCTGTTATTTTGCATCCGGGAATGATCTTGCATTAAGGTCATAAACAACTCTGCCTCCCTTTATCGTCATTTCACATTCAAGTAAGTTCCTGCCTCCTTTTTTATACCTCGCAACATCGTAAAAACCAAACTGACCCTCACGCAAATTAAGCACGGTCACATCAGCGATGGCTCCGACCGAAAGATGCCCCAGTTCTTCATGTTTTATTGCCTGGGCAGGAGACCATGTGCTGGCCCTGATCACTTCAGCAAGTTTCATATCAAGAGCCATAAATTTAGACATCACATTCAGCATATCCTTCATGGCAGAATTCATACTTCCGGTATGCAGGTCGGTGCTTATAGTTTCAGGATAAAAGCCCTGCTTTGTGGCCGGAATAGCCTGTGAGAAAGTAAAACTTCCTCCACCATGGCCGACATCAAAAATGATCCCCCTTTTTCTGGCAGCCAAAACAAAAGGTTTTAAGGTGTTTGTTTCAACATCCACAATAGTTTCTTTGGTTTCAAGCAGCTGACCATAGGTATGCGTAAAAATATCCCCCTTACGCATTCTGTTCATAAACAGATCCTCTATTGACAGGCGCGGTTTGGACCCGCCGAAATCCACTATAACCGGCATCTTAGCCAATTTGCCGGCCTCAATCGCACGGTCTACCGCCACCCAGTCAGAATTGTGATAATGAGCGACCTTGATCCCGACAATATATTCCTTGTAATGCCTGGCAACATCTGCTGCAAGTACCGGGTCAAAAAAACTATTATTCTGCTGCTCAAGGGAAAATTCACTGCCGTACATCCCCTTTCTGGAGATATTAAGGAAGGCAAGTATCCGCGTCTGGGACTTATCGATAACATTTTTCTTAAATAACTCGAAGGTTTCTGCACCGGCATCACCGCAATCCACAAGGGTAGTAACTCCAACACGGAATGTAAAGCCATCGGCAGGAAGAGAAGAAAATCCATTCTCCAGCTGGCCTTCAGGGTCGGTACCGGCAAAAACATGCCCGTGAATATCGATTAATCCCGGAGTGACATATTTCCCGCTGATATCAATAACCTGTTTCCCTAGTTTTGGGTCAATATTCTGTGATATGGCAGAGATCTTACCATCTGTAATCGCAACATCCATGATCCGGTCAATATTATTTTTGGGATCAATTAAATGCCCGCCTTTCAGAATGGTGGTATAGCTCTGTGCGTTTACTGATAAATGTGTGGCAATTAAAAAGGCGATGGCCAGAAAAAAACGTTTTTGCATTTTTAAATATTTAGATTTTATGAATTAAACTGAAGCTTTTAATAATTCTTCTTTGACACGGGCGGCCACAATTTTTTCCTCTCCTGCTTCCAGAACATGCATACCCATCCGGATTGAATTCGGTAATTCCCATGAAATAACTTCAACGGATGGATTTCCCTGGCGTAAGCGATCACCCATTTCTGTATTGGAAAGTTTTATTTTATTCGGATCCCATGTCACCTTGAGGGTAGGCATATGATTATCTGTTGGCGGGATAAACGTTTCTGTCTGAACTCCGGAAATAGATTTAATGGAGTTTGCAATGAATGCGATCTTACTTTCCCATATCTGCCATTCCTTCTGGTGGTCCAGATTGATAAATCGTTCCAGTGCAGCATACATTCCAAAAATCTCTTCCTTATTCACTTTCTGACCACGGCCAATCCCGCCTCTGGGGTTGTTACTCAATAGTGCCGCGGCAACATACTGCTTTTTACCCATCAGTATTCCTGCACTCTGGGGACCACGCATAGCCTTGCCTCCGGATATCACAACAATATCAAAACCCATATCGTTGAATTTCCAGAGATTCTCAACAGGCGGAACATCTGCCGCGATATCGATCATCGTCGGAAGCTTATATTTTCTACCCAGCTCGAGCCACTCTTCATGCTTGATCTGACCTTTCGGTGCTTCACGGTTCAGGAACCAAAGCATAGCTGTGTTTTCATTGATCGCATTTTCGAGCTCCAGCCTGGTTTCAACCTTAATCAGTTTGACTCCTGCCTGGGTAAGCGCATGATCATATCCCAATGAATGACTCTTTTGAAGGATCACCTCCGTTTTCATTCCGGTTCCGGCCAGATTAGGCACCTGACTAACCCTTTTGGTATCCATGCCGGTTAGTACGCCCGCCATTCCTAGCATCAGGGCCGACCAGCAGCCTGCAGTGACCATAGCCGCTTCCGCATGACACATTTCGGCAATTTTTTGTCCTACCTTTTCCTGAACATCATCAATTAATGCAAATTTTTTAGAGGCCCCGTTTATTGCATTCATAACTTCAGGCGGCATGAGAGAGCCTGACATGACTGTATAGTTTCCGGCCGCATTGATGAAAGTACGAATGCCAAGTTCCTTGAACAGATCCCGTTTCGAGACAGGAACTGATAGCATACTGTCTAAGGGTGCAGCTACTGCAGACATCCCACCAGCAAGTGGGAGTACGGTAAGGGTTTTAAGAATTTCTCTCCGTTTCATTTCCTTTTTAATTTAAATTCTTTTTGGAAGTATAGTTATCTAATTTATTGACCGAATTTTCCCCCGGAGCGGGATTTGAATCTTAAAAAAACTCATTCATTTTCAGAAAAGCCATTAAATCAGTGCTCCGGAAAGCTCTTCCCTTATTCTGCCTGCTACTATTTTTACTTCTTCTGGTTTCAGCATATGAGTAGTTACATTGATGCTTCCTCCCGGCCCGCCCATAACCTCTATTGATGGGCTTCCGTTTCTTAAATTCGCTGATAAATTTTCCAGCTTTATTTTTGATTTATCCCATGAAATATTCAGCGTCGGAATTCGGTTTATCAACAGCAAAGGAAGCACTTCGGTTTGTACACCGGGAACAGATCCTGCCGCCTTGGCAATTACAGCTATCCTGTCTTCGAGCATTTTCCATTCCTTATCCTGATCGGTATTGATAAATTTTTCCAAAGCGAAATAGAGACCGAAGATCTCCTCTTTATTTACCTTCATACCACGACCGATATTTGATCCCCTGGGAGGAGCGTTCAGTCTTGCCGCTGCAATAAGTTCTTTTTTCCCGCTAAGTATTCCGGTGCTTTGCGGACCACGCATAAATTTACCTCCTGAAACACAAACCAGATCAAAGCCCATATCATGGAATTTCCATAGATTTTCTTTTGGCGGCAGATCCGCAGCCATATCGATCATTGTCGGTATCTGATGCTTCCTGGCTATTTGCAGCCAATCCTCATGTTGGATTTTTCCCAGCGATGCCTGATAATTAATAAAATACATCATCGCCGTTTTTTCCCCGATAGCATTTTCCAGCTCTTCCCTTGTTTCAACAGTGATCAGTTTGACACCGCAATTGCTAAGGGCATGTGCATAACCATCATTGTGAGCTTTTTGCAGGATCACCTCCGACTTCATCGTATCATCGAGTGCAGGAATCTTAGAAACTTTTTTAAGATCAGTTCCGCTAAGAACACCTGCCATACCCAGCATCAACGCAGAAAAAGCTCCTGCTGTAACCATCGCTGACTCAGCATGCAGCAAACCTGCAATTCGGGCTCCCACTTTATCCTGAACATCATCGAGTCTGCAAAAATAGTTGGCTGATTCGCGGATGGCTCTTACCGCTTCATCCTGCATCAGTGAGCCGCTCAGACTAGTAAAATATCCGGAAGCATTGATGAAGGTCCGCAGCCCAAATTCCTTGAACACATCCCGTTCAGACAAGGGTTCGGCCTGAACAGCCTGAACCAAAGAACCAGAATTGCCAATGGCACCCGCTAGAGGTACCATGCTTAATGCTTTCAGAATTTCCCGCCGTTTCATTATTATAATTCTTTATTGATGAGCTTTAATAAGCTTGTAAGAACCATTAATCGTTAAGACTTGGCAAAGGACTGATTATCCCATTCAGGTCATAAACGACCTTCCCGCCAAAAATTGTCATTTCACATTCCAGCTTTTCATCACTGTCCATTTTAAATCCGGCCATGTCATAGAAACCGAAGTTGCCTTTTCTCATGCTGAGTATTGCCACATCGGCAATAGCTCCCACAGAAAGATGTCCCAATTCTTTACGTTTAATAGCCTGAGCCGGCGCCCAGGTACTGGCTTCGATTACTTCAGTCAAATTCATCCCTATTTTAAGAAATTTAGACATGACGAGTAACATATCCTTCATAGATCCCTTCATACTGCTGATATGAAGATCCGTACTGATTGTATTTGGATGAAAACCAGCCTTTGACGCAGGAATTGCCTGTGAATATCTGAAACTGGATCCCCCGTAACCAACGTCAAAGATTACACCCCGTTTTTGGGCGGCCAGTACAAATGGTTTTAATTCCCGCTTGGAAGTATCAACTATTGCTTCTTTTGTATCCAGTAATTCTCCGAACGTATGTGTAAATATATCGCCCGGACGTAAACGTTCCATTAATAATGAATAAAGTGACAGACGCGGTTTGGTTCCTCCAAAATCGATCATTACCGGTATATTGGCAAGCTTGCCTGCAGCAACACCCCGATCTACATTGGTAAAATCAGGGCTGGTAAAGTGGGCTACCTTAATCCCAACAACATGTTCTTTGTATCTGATAGCTGCCTTGGCAGCCATCTCCGGATCCATATCCGATGTGTTCTGTTCAATAATACCGCCCCGCATACCGCTTCCAACCACATTTAAAAATGCAAGTACACGGGTTTGGGAATTATCAATGATATTCCTTTTGAAGGTTGGAAAATCTCTCCAGCCTGAACCACCTGCATCAACAACAGTAGTAACACCAACACGCTGATAAAAACCATCCGGCATAATGCTGTTAAATCCATTACTGTACATGTGATCGGGTTCCGTTCCTGCGAAAACATGTCCGTGAATATCTATCAGGCCCGGAGTGACTAGCATACCTTTGGCATTCACTACATGGCTAGACTGGGATGCATCGATATTGGCAGCAATTTTTGCAATTTTTCCATTTGCAATGGCGACATCCATAACATTGTTAATATTGTTTTTCGGATCAATTACATGGCCTCCTTTTATGATGATGTTATATGATTTTGTTTGGGCCAATACTGCAAAAGGCAACAGGAAACTAAATAGAAAAATACAGAACTTCTTCATTTGTTATAATGTTTCTAAAATTTATGGCATTAAAAATTGAGGGTAATCAGAGTCTTTTAATTTCTGCTTACAAATTATATAAAATGCTGAATTATCAGGACAGATTATTATAAAAATCAGTCTATTCTCTTGCCATTACTATCCCAGCCCTTAGTAAAAAAATGCGAGTTAGGAGAGGTTTGGTAACGTACACGGCCCAAATCCGGCGTTTCCAGTTTTTGATAATTCAAGATACGGGATTCCAATGCAAAATCCAAAATTCCACTACTCAGCATAGTACGTTCTACCGGATAAGGAGCCTTTCCTGTTTTGAACATGATCTCAATATTTTTTACCAGACAGCCGAAATGATAATGTGGTTTGCCATTCTGCATCTTCATAAGAATGGAAACCGGCTTTTGCTGCCCTTCAATTTCTACAGCAACTGTAAAATCCTGAACCAGGCCGGTCATGAGAAAGGCTGCTGCCTTCAAACCATCATTATAGTCTATTATAAATACGGCTGGTGTTTTTACCAGAGTTCTGACATCTCCTTCCGTGCGGGTATCACTCCTTGATAAGGACTCCGTAAATAAGCGGCTGACCCATTCATTCTGGTCCATATAATTCCAGCAATCCTGTCCTTCAAGACATTGAACTGCTCGAACTCCTGTTTCACCTCCTTTTCTTCGCTCCACCACGGCCTGCAAATTATCAAGGAGGTGGAAACCATAAATATCAAGGCCGCTGAAAGAAATGGCAACAGCATATCTCTGAACAGCACCATAAGGTGTATCTACGGCAGGAATACGCCATGTTACCGGAGCGGTGGAACCTGCTAGCATCGGGAATTTTAATTCACGTGAGATCTCAACCATGCGCTTTGCCTGCCTCCAACTATAAGAAAGATGCTTATCATTAAACACCGGAACTGATCTCTTATACTGACGAAACACGTCAGTAATTTTCAGGAACATTTCAAACCTCGGATAGAGTTTTTGTTCTTTATCGTTCATCGGGTAAACACCGTGCTCACCGATCAGCAGCACACCATCAACAGCAAGCTCATCGCCCCCAAGAGTCAGAGCATCAGCCACTGTACGAAAGATTGGGATATTATACTTTTTAGCCATGGGCCTGCTCATGTCAGCTTCAGGAACCTGCTCTGTGAACATGGAAACGATCCTGGATTCAGGATAAGGATCCATTTGGTCCTGATTATATCCTTCAAGATATTTACCCACAATTACATCTGCATGCGAATTGGGACGGTACTCAGTAATAATTGCAGCGATCCGTTTGGGTACAGCATTCGTCTGAGGAATCCCGGAAAAATCAGCATCATCAGCTAAAACGTGTGGAACAGGAATTCCTGAACCAATCACCGCACCGGAAAGCGGTAGAACGGATAGGTATTTAATGAGAATTCTGCGTTTCATACCTGTTAAATTGATCTTAAACTATATGAAGTTGATAAAAATAATCTATTTCTTAAAATGGAACAGTTAAAAAACAAATGGATCAGTGACAAAAAATAAAAGAACCTAAAATTTAGGGTTTATCCCACCACACGCGACTCAAGAGGGTATTATCACCACTTTGTCTTGCTTTTGCAGCCAGAAAATTAATCTTATTCAGAGTTTCTTCTGATTCCGGCACTATGTATCTTCTTGGAATACGACCACCTGTAATATTTCCGGGATAGTTTGTCGGGATCAATACAGGATATCCTGTGCGTCTCCAATTTGAAAAATTTTCAATCTGATCCAAATAAAACAAAACCCATTTTTGAGTAGAGATCTGTTCCACTTTTTCATTCAATGTGCCAGCAGATTTGAACGGATTATAGGCCAGATAAGTATTCACTTTATCAGCTGAAATGGCACCACCGGCCCCAAAAAGGGCCCATTGGGCCATCGCTGCCTTAACTCCTTCATTGTAATAAGCTGCTGCATCACCGGTATGCATACCTAAAACAACTGCTTCAGCCAGTAAGAAATTGACTTCTGCCGGCCCCATGACTAT
This sequence comes from Pedobacter sp., assembly GCA_036676435.1. GTDB lineage: Bacteria > Bacteroidota > Bacteroidia > Sphingobacteriales > Sphingobacteriaceae > Daejeonella. The sequence continues at coordinate 89,350 of JAKFCV010000021.1, forward strand.
GAAGGGAGCAGAATAACTGTAGACCACATCAACATTAGGCTCAGAATAAGTTTCAAAATCTGCCGGATATCCGTTGAACTGCGCATTTTGCATACCTTTTTGAAGGGCAGTAGCGGTGTCCGCTTTATAGGTTTTATCCGGCTGTTTAACCCAAAGTATTGCCATAACATTCAGCCGGGGATCCTTGGTTGTAGTTGAATTACCTTTCAAATGATCAATCAGTCTTTTAGACATTTTTGAGCCCTGTACATTCAGAGGGTTTTGTCCGTCCACATAATCTAATATCCTCGCCTGATCAGAAAGTGGATTTCTGGTTAGTGCTCCATCTGCATACGGTATTTTTGCCAGGGCAGCAGCCGTTGTTATCGGACCTCCGGCAATTGCAAGTTTAACCACCCTGCTGGATTCGCCCATGTCAATCTTCGATAAACGCATACCAATTCTTAACATTAAAGAATAGGCAAATTGTTTCCAGCTGGCTGGATTTCCGCTATAAATCAGGTCTGAACTTCCATAGGTAGGTTTAGCAGGATCAAGTGCCTTTGCCGACTCATCCAATTCTGAAACCATGTTTTTATAAATATCAGCTTGGATATCATATTTTGGTGTATAAGAACCGTTGAGACCTTTATTTGCTTCAGAATATGGAATATCCCCATAAAGATCTGTTAATTGATGGTAAATATATACCCGCCAAATTCTGGCAACAGATTTCAGGTTGATATTCGTAGGATCCTTTGCCGCATTATCAATAACCAAGTTAATATCCTTTAAGCATCCGGTATATGCCCCCCAATTGGTTCTTACATATCCTTCAGCAAAATATTTATCGCCCGGAGCAGTAACCTCACTATAGGTTGCTTCCTGCTGCAGCATCTGCATATTATTAAATCGGTTACCGTTAGGATTTAGATTTGCCTGTGTTAAAAGTGTTCTGGTAAACAGAAACTTAGCATTTACTGATTCATATGCATTTGGATTTTTGTTCAACTCAGCCAACTCATCTGAACAGGCTGATAATCCGGTGACCATTGCAAGAACCACAACTATTTTATTAAATCGATTAGGTTTCATATTCAAAATTTTAGGTAATGAGAATTAAAATTTGACAACTAAATTAAAACCGATATCACGGGTTCTGGGAATAGTATTGGATGAGGCTCCCTGATTATTACCTATAGTATAAGCCGATTCAGGATCGAAATCTGTAATTTTTTTATGAAGAATGGCCAGATTACGGGAAACCAAAGAGAAATTAGCCGATTGAAGATTGATAAATTTCATTTTGTTAACCGGCAAATTATAGCTTAAGATCACACTTCTGAGCTTAATAAAGTCACCATCAAAAACAGAAGTAGTTAAGGGACTGATCGAAGCCTGGTTATTATAATAAGTATCGATTTCAACCACTGACCAGGTTTTGGTAAATGGTAAACCTGCCTGATCCACCCCTGATACTGTTAGGCCGTTTTCTCTACCTGGTAACGTATTTTTCGATAGTCCGAAACGATAAAGGTAACGGCTAAGCCCTGATTGAACTATATTTCCAAATTTGGCATCTATTAAAAAATTGAATGAGAAGTTCTTATATCTGAAATTATTGCTTAATCCCATGGTTGTTGGTGGTACACCCTGCCCATATTCCATTTCAGGACCCTGAACTTCATATCCGCTTAATCTGTTGTATACCCTTTGTCCACTCGCATTGGTCAGATAGGTTCTTCCTCTGATCGTATTATAGGGTCTACCTATTTCCACTCCTGCAATTGAAGTTAAGCCTGAAGAAAGCTTTTCAATTTCACTTTTGTTGTAGGCAAAATTATAGCTCACATCCCAGTTAAATCTACTGGTCTTGATTGGCTGACCGGTTAATAACACTTCAATGCCCTTATTACTCAATTCACCAACATTCAATAAAGCAGAAGTATACCCGGATGAGGAAGCAATAGCAGTGCTGTAAATATCATCCGTCGTCTTACGATTGTAATAGGTGAAATCTAATCCTAATCTGTTATTAAGAAATTGCATATCGATACCCCCTTCATAAGTGGTAGATGTCAAAGGTCTTAAATCCGGATTTGACAAGGCAGTCGAAGTGGTCTGAACCGGCTGCCCCAAGTGCCCGCCCTGCTGGAAACTGTAACTCTGATTGATCTGGTAGGGACTGACTGTAGATCCACCCACCTGAGCATAGGATGCCCTGAGCTTAGCAAAACTGATCAGAGATGGTAATTGAATAGCATCTGAAATAATGATACTGGCACCTACTGAAGGGTATAATATAGAGTTCTTTCCCGGATTCAAGGTTGAAAACCAATCCTGCCTGGCTGTAGCTGTTAAGTAAAATATACCCTTATAACTCAAATCCGCGGATCCGAATACTGAATTCTGGCCGGACTGGCTAAATCCAATATTCGCAGTTTGAAGAGCCAGGTTTGAATAACTGATAAAATTGGGTACGATAAATTCTGTACCGCCATTATAGGTAGAGTTAAAAACATTCCGGTCTATATTCGCACCGGCCATGGTGGTGATCTGAAAATCCGTTAAGAACGAAGTATTGTAATTAACGAGTAACTGAGCAGTTGTCTTTGTGGCAAACGAAGTACCGGAATTGAAAAGTCCTTTAGGCCTTTTAGCTGTGCCAACCGGCATGTAATCCATCGATTCAAACCGATCAATATCTCTCATGCCACTAAGTTTTACAAAGAGATTTTTCAGGAAATTATATTGAATACTCCCCTGCGCCATAAAGCGATTTTTCTTGTCAGAATTACCCATACGGTTGATTACAAAATATGGATTCTGTGCTTCTGGAACTTGCTGCCACTGGACTTCATTGAAGTTGGCATCAAAGCCTGGAGCAAGATTGACTATATCAACTGTATTGGCCAAAAGATTAGTAGCCCATGAAGTGGTATTATCAGCATAACCATTACCCGGACGGTTGGTGCCCTGATCAGAATTGTAATGGAATGTGGATTCAATGATAATTTTTTTACCAAGTTCCGAACGAATGTCCAGATTACCTGACTGTCTTTTATAATTGGAGCCAGGCTCCAGAGCATTTGCTCTTAAGTCAGACAATCCTAAACGATAGACCAAAGCTGCTGAATTACCTCCGGAAAAGGCTACATTGTTTGTAAGATTTGTGCTTGGCCTGTAAAAATTTTGCCAGTTTTCTTTCACATTAACCGGTGAATAGGGGCGCGATACACCATCAAACTGAACATATGGCTGTCCATCCATTGGAGCACCAAAAGACAAGCGCCCTGAACTGATTGCTTCTGCCTTGGTCCTTGGTTTGATACCATCCAAGCCCTGACCATAAACATATTGAAGATCAGGATACATACTTGGCGAACCAACAGTGAAATTACTTCCAATCTCTACACCAATACCCTTTTGAACAGCTCCCTTTTTTGTTGTAATTAATATTACACCGTTCGAAGCTTGGCTGCCGTAAAGGGCAGCTGCCGGTCCCCCTTTTAGTACATTAATAGATTCTATGTCATCCGGATTGATAGAAGAAATACCATCCCCTCGATCTAAAATTGTTGCACCTTCTCCCTGAGCTTGCGATCGGGCGATATTACTCATAGGCATACCATTAACCACATATAATGGCTGATTGTTCCCGCTGAGTGATCCGTTACCCCTGATAATAACCCGACTGGAACCTCCAGGGCCGGAAGACATCCCAGTAACGTTTACACCAGCTATTTTTCCGGAAAAAGCATTAGCAACGTTATTCTCACGTGCTTGTGTAAATTCCTCCCCTTTTACTTCAGTTACAGAATAAGCCAGAGCTTTTTTCTGGCGCGAAAGACCAAAGGCAGTAACCACAACCTCAGTTAAGGCTGTGTTCGTTGCTTCGAGTTTAACATTAATTAAAGTCTGATTATTCACAGTAACTTCCTGAGCTACATATCCGATATAAGTATAGACAAGAATGCTGCTGTTACCAGGAACATTAATGGCGTATCTTCCCTCCAGATCAGTGGTAGCTCCAATTGTAGTTCCTTTAACCTTGACGCTCACCCCCGTTAAAGTTTCACCTTTTGAATCGGTAACCTGACCCCTGATCTGGATATCTGCAATAGAATTAACTAATTCAATCTTTTTGTCAATATGAGATTTTGGGAGATTAGCAGAAAGAATAAGCACGTTGTTGTCAACCTGCTTATAAGTAAGTCTGGTATCGTCGAGAATCAAGTTAAGCACTTGCTCAACAGTATATGTTGAAGCTGCAAGGCTTCTGCTTGGTATAGCCATAATTTCACCTTTCCGATATACAAAACGAAAGGGAGTTTGATGTTCAATCTTTTTTAAAGCCGAAAGCAGAGTTTCATTTTTTAACTCAAGCTTGACTTCAACAGTATTTATTTTCTGACTTTTTGCAGGCAGAGCTAATAACAACTGTATTGAAGTTAATAATATGGCTAAATAGATAAAGCCGATCCGCATAAGTTGTTTTATAAGGTGCTTCTGTTTAGAATTTTCTGCAAAAAACTTTACGAGGCTGGCCCCTGATAGATTATTTGTAAAATATTTCATATTTTTACAATGTTTTATGTGATAGATTTTCCTTCTCTGGATTATTTTAATTTAAAACAGCCTTCCGGATCTAAACGGTTGGCATCAACCTTTAATAATCTTCATTGCCGTGAAGCTTATTAGAGGTTTTTTTTATGTCAGGGTGGTGATTTCGTCTTCATATCAATTTCTTTTAAATATTTTAATTCTTTTTCAAACAAGTGTGCAGTTATTGACATCCATAACCATTAAGTATTACTGTCTTATTATCCTGAAACTGATATTTAATGTGATTGAATTCTCCAATTACATTTAATATCTGCTCCAAGCTTTGACTCTTAAAGAATGTGGCACTGAAACGGCAATTTTTAATTTGCTCATTTGAAAAAATGATAGATACATCAAAGCGCTCTTGCAATTGATTGGCTACATCCTTAATGCTTACATCATCAAAATAAATATCTTCGTTTTTCCAGAAAATAATTGTTTCCGCTTTTACAGGTTTTTTAATATGACTGCTCAGTTTTTGATCAACTATCATCTGTTCATCCGGTAAAAGCACGTTATAAGTAGTCTTGTCATCTCCAACCTTTACTTTACCTCTGGTCACTGTCACCGTTATAATTTCGGCACCCGAATCCGTTTTAACATTAAAAGCGGTACCTAAAACAGTTGTCTGAAGTTTGCCTGTATGAACAATAAATGGCTTCTCAGCATCTTGTGTAATATCAAAATAGGCTTCTCCCTGAAGATATACTTCACGCTTACCATTTGAATCAAACTTTTTGCCTAAAACAAGCTTACTGTTCTCGTTTAATATAACTGAACTTCCATCAGGCAGATTAATAAAACGCCGGCCCGTTATAACAGACTTATCAACCTCCTCGCTTCTTACTTTAACGAGGTTCGTATTTGATGGTCTGATCTCATATTTATAAACCAGGGCAGACAGTCCGATAATAATAATTGCAGCAGCAGCTCTGAACCAGATATTTTTGCTGCTAAAAAAGCGTACAGATCCCATCACAGAAGAAGATGCCATTATTTTGTGAAATATCTTTTCAGCCCTGGATTCAGCTAAAGGGGTTACAGAAGCAGGTTCATTCCAGAATTCGTCTAACAATACCTGAACTTCTTCATTATAATTATCATTTTTCATCATCACCAGAAATTCTTCTGATTCTTCAGGTGTGGCTGTTTTATTTACATACTGATAAAAAAGATATTTGAACCTGTTAAGAGACATTTTTATATTTTTAATTTAAACAGAAGTGCTATATCCCCCGTTTCAATAAGAGACAAGTGGCAGGAAGGATAGGGTTAGTTGTGGTTAGTTTTTAAAAAGAAGATTTTCTATTTCAATAACATCTTTTGCTCTCGCTACTGATTTCAGTGCACCTGCCATCTATTATTGCTATTTTTTAAAAGACCATCTTCTAATACGATACCCGTAAAAGGCATAAAATACAATGTATATAGTACAAGGAAATAAGACCCAATAGGCAATCCGTACATTATATAAATCAGCAAAATGGCCATAAATAAGTGGCAGAACGGCATTTCCGGACAATCCCATAACCATTACAGAAGCCCCAAGTTTAGTAAATTTACCTAAACCATCTAAAGCCAATGGCCAGGTTAAAGACCATATCAACGAATTAGCAAATCCAAGTAACACTACAAACCAAATGGATACATCGGTTACATGGCCTAATAGGTTAACTTCTCCTTGTGTAAAAATAATCAGAATGGTAAATAACATACCTAATATCGCACACACCCGTAATGCATTAAGTTGACTAATAAATTTGGGAATAGTAAAAATGCCCAATATCTTTCCACAAATGGCAGCAAATAAAGCATATGAAGGGAATACTTTGGCCTCCATCAATGGAACATTCATAGATATAGCATAACCTATAATCGTATCAACAGCAATTACTATTATTCCTACATCAAAAAAAACAGCCAACGCTCCCAGTATAAGATGAGGAAACTGGAGAATATTGTTTTTGCCTGAATTCGCTAAAGAAATATCGGGGCTTTCTTGTTCTGTATCAATTTCTGGTAAGGGAGAATATAAAACCATAAAACCCAAACATACAAGCACTATTCCTACAATGGAATAAGGAACAATTACCCTTTGGATAAATTCGTGCAATGCTGTATTCCTCATTGCCTCGCTCATCAGTGGTAATTGTTTGTATAGATCAGCATCTGTTGCCTTAAATATAACTGCGGCAAATAATATCGGCGCTAAAATGCCAGCTCCTTTATTACATATTCCCATAATATTTATGCGTTGTGCAGCTCTTTCTTTTGGGCCTAAAATTGTAATATATGGATTAGCTGCTGTTTGAAGTATGGCTAAACCAGCCCCAATCGAAAATAGACCTAATAAAAACATTCCATAGGTAGTAGTAATGGCGGCAGGCACAAATATAAAAGCGCCAATTGCCATTGTCCAAAATCCAATCATCATTCCTTTTTTAAAACCAATTTTTTTCAGCAAATAGGACGATGGTATGGATAAAAGAAAATATGAAATATAAAAGCTAAATGTGACCAGATAAGATTGGAAATTTGTCAGCTGACAGGCTATTTTAAAATAGGGGATCAAAATAGAGTTTACCCAGGTAACAAAGCCGAACATAAAGAATAATACCCCTATAAAAAAAATAGAAATAACAGTATCCCGTTTGCTTAATAAGGCTGCATTCCCAATTGAAATTTGTTTTTGCATCAGTAAAAATTTGTTTTCAGTGGTGATGAAGCTTCCATGTTCTTTAATTTTTATTCATTTTGGGTTTTATTACTGCAGCACATGGAGGTTTCATTAGAGAATTCTATTTAATTTAAGTTTATTTACTTTTTGTTAAGGCGGACAATCACCTTTTCTGATTAATTTGTTGATTAAGTCCCGCATGTCCGGGATTATAATTCCCACAAAGCCAGTGCAATGCAAAAATTTCCATTAAAAATGAAATTATAAAGAATCCGATATGTGGTAATGTCTAAGGTCTGTTCATAAAAGGATTTGGGATCTTCACCAAATCTTCAATAACCTTCCCATTGTTTTCAAACCGTGCAAGTGTATATACATTGCCATCAGAACCTATGGCAATCGAATTTACCCAGGTGGGCCTTTCTCCGTCTGAGTAAAAAACAGGGCCGTGATCAATATATTTTTTGTTTGGTATATTGTAGGTCACCAGATGCAGATTTTCGAGACCTCTTGCTCCCCCTAAACCAATTTCCATCTCTCCTTCAACTCTTTGTCCGTTTGAGTAGATGGGGCCGCCGGTAAGATAATATATAGTTTGTCCGTCTGGACCAAGTTCAAAACCCAGATAACCATAACTGAATTGATCAAACATACCGCTGCTCTTCGATGGTTCTGAGGTTATCCGTTCAATCAGTTCAAGTTTTGGGATAGAGGGATCAAACCGGAATAAATAACCGCTGTTTCCGTGAACTCCGTAAGCAACTTTCTCAGAAGGATACCAGAAAATACTCCTCCAGTTATATGACATGCTTCCTGGTTTGGTCGGATCGTAATTTCCAAAATAATCAAGCTTTAAGCTAACTCCTTCTTCTTTTTTTATGATTCCTAAACCAGGGTTGTAAGTGAATATATCACCCTCAGAGGTTGAGAAATATGCTGACCCGTTTTCCGGGTTAATAAGAATCGAGCGACACAATACACGAAAATCGTATCCGGGAATTCCGCTTTCTCCATTGGCGGAAATCTGTCCCAGATTTTTCAGTTGATTCTTACCAAGATCATAATGAATAAAATATCCCTTTGGCCATGTGATCGCATAAATTTGTCCTCTTTCCGTATCCATTGTCATAGTAACAATCCCTTCCCCATCCGGAGCAATTGCCAGATCTTCAAATTCCCCGCTGGAAAGATCATAGGACAAGAAATGTCCACCGGGATAAGGCTTGTACCCATTAGGAAGATTTACCGGTACCCGTTCCATCCCATCAATTATCTCATAGTACCCCCCATGTGTAGAAAAATACAATTTTCCATTTTTTTCATAAAAGTCAACATGACTCTTTCCCTGGGGAACAGCATTCTGTCCTTTCTCACCACAAATATCGGTTAAGTCAGCCAGAAACTTTATTTGATCGGTTTCAGGATTATAAACATACATTTTCCCTCCTTCATCAATTGATTTGGACGAAAGAACATAATATATTTTCCCGTCGCTTGCAGACGAGATTGCATTATAAGTATTATTAGCCTGATCAAATCCAGAATAATAGTGCTTTGCTACTAAAGAATGCAGGTTTTCCATAGAAATAATAACTTGTTTATTTTGTTTTTTTTTATTATCCAGTAAGTGTCCGATAAAAATTAACGGAGTAGCCGAAACCACACTGTTGTGTTTATACTTTTAAGTGCAACACTTTCAGGCATCAACAAATCTAAAAACTTAACCGAATTAACCATCAGAGCGAGAAAGATAGAATGGGATTTAAGCTGATTAAAACGATCAGAGAGTTTACTTTTCGTATATTATTTTTTAATATTAATTGGGTGTTAAAAAGAAAAGTAAACCCCAATCAATAGAACCATATAATTGGAAAAAACGATGCGAAGACTGCTTACTGCTTTTTTGAGATGAGCTTTAACTGTATTTTTTGACAGGTTTAACACGGCAGCAATTTCATCATATTTCAGACCGTCATTACGGCGTAGATTATAAACGCGTTTTTGCTGGGGAGGTAGATCCTCAACAGCATGATTTAATAGATGCTGGTAGTCATTATATGTGACAGTGTCTTCTGTACAATGCTGATACTCTGTATTGCTAAAACCGAGTTCTTTTATTATTTGAGCTTCATGAGCCACACGCTTTATGGCATTGAAAGCTTGATTTCGGACTATAGTATAGAGATATGAATCAAAACGGTTAATTTCACTTAGGACCGGACGGTTAATCCATACCTTCATGAAAGCGTCCATGACTATCTCCTCAGCCATTTCCTCATTATCAGTTATTCTGAAAGCATAGTTATATAATTTAGTGCTGTAAAAATCGAAAATTTTACGAAAAGCTTGCTCATTACCTTCGGAAACCGATTGTAACAGACTTCGCTCGTCAAGTAAATCTAATTTTTTCAAAACTGATAGCTTTGCATGTCAATTAATAAAACCTAATATAGAAACAATGACCTACATTTCAAACAATTAGGAAAATCAAATCCATTTATAATAGGGCAGAAAACAATACCCACCTAAACCTTGTTGACCTATGCCCCCTTTCTTACAGATCAAACTGAAGTCAGCAAGGGTATCCCTTAAAAGTATTAAATCATCATTTCACCCTTGAAGAAATGGCTCATTCTACGATTAAGAATTTTTCATTTTTTGGCCAGAATTTCAGTGGAAATGGCTCGGATATTGTCTCCAAAATTTAATAAGCATCACCTATGAAGTCAAAGCTTAGAATAGGAATTCTTTTAGATGATTACCATATACCGGCATGGGCATATAAAATGCTGGAAACGATTAATTCGAACCCCAGCGGTGAAATTGTCCTCACATTAAAGAGGAAAACTGAAAAAATTGATAAGCAAAACTTCCTGAGCAAAATTACAGCCTCGCTCAGAGAGAGTTTTTTTTCCTTCTGGTACAGAATAGACAAAAAACTGAACAAATGTTCTCCGGACGCCTTCGAGACCAAAAATATAGAAAATCTTTTTCCATCAGCCAGGATAGAGATTGGTCTTAAACCAAATAACACCGTTGACCCAAATTACAGGTGTACCATTGAAGAAATTAAAAAGTATAAACTTGATCTAATTATCAAAATCGGAACCGGGATTCATGGAGGGGATATTCTTAAGTTCTCGCGTTATGGAATGTGGTCATTTTACCATCCTGAGCATCCTTTAATTAATGGAGGCATAGCTGGTGTCTGGGAGGTATTGGACAAGCATGATGAAACAGAGATCCACTTGATCATTCATACTGCCAAGGAGGGACAGATCCTGTTAAATAAATCGACTTTTTTCACAAATAATAGCAGTATTTACAGAAACAAGGATAATTATCACTGGAGAGCATCTTCTTTAATTCCTATGAAAATACAGGAACTTTATGAAATGGGTGAAGAAGCGTTTTTTAAGCAGATCAAATCATTAAATGAGCACCCGCCATTTTATTCAAATAAACAAAATTCAATTCCGGGCTATATCGATTTGCTGTTTTTTTTTCATAAAATGGCATTAAAGAAAATATCAAATAAATTACGAGACCTTTTCTATTTTGATCAATGGATTATTTTATTTAAACTAAATTCTTCTGACAATATTTCAACCTCATTTTCTCAGTTTAAAAAAATAATTCCCCCGAAAGACAGATTCTGGGCTGACCCGCATATTATTAAACGGAACGGCAAATATTACATATTCATGGAGGAATTAAAATACGCAGAAAATAAAGGGAATATCTGCGTGATTGAAATGGATGAGCAGGGGAATTACACTGGCCCCTTTAAGGTCCTAGAACAGGATTACCACCTCTCCTACCCTTTTTTAACAGAAGACCAGGGGACTTTGTATATGATCCCGGAAACCAAACAAAACAATACCATTGAGTTATATAAATGCACAGACTTTCCCCTTAAATGGGAGTTGGAAAAAGTACTGATCAATAATATAAAAGCAGTTGATCCGACAATTATTTTCAGGGATAATAAATACTGGCTGTTTTGTGATGTTACGAGAACTCAGGGACCGTCTGCACTGGAAGAAATGTTTATATTTTATTCAGATGAACTGGTCTCGGATAGATGGATAAGTCATCCACAAAATCCAATAATTTCAGATAAAAAAAGATCCCGTTCAGCTGGTAATTTCTTTACCTGGAAGGATAAACTCTACCGTCCTTCACAAGATTGTTTTAAACATTATGGACAAAGTATGAAGATCAACCAGGTTATAGAACTTACCGAAAACTCCTACAAAGAAGAAGTTGTGGATTCAATACTCCCTGATTGGGATAATAATATCCTTTGTACACATACCATCAATTCAGTCGACAGATTAACCGTTATAGATGCCCTGATCAGAAGAAGGAAATAATAAATTATTCATTCCGGTTAGCCTAAAGGAAACATCAGAAAACCAGACTTAATAATTGTTCTTATAAAACCAATTAAAAGCCGTACCTTTGCGGCGCTTTCAGCAATAAGGCTGTGAGCATTTAAAAATTATCATGAACCCATTTAGTACCTTGGGTATCCGTCATGATATTGTTAATGCCATTACTGAACTGGGGTTCGAAAATCCCACACCAATCCAGGAGCAATCTATCCCGGTATTACTTTCAGGCAGCAACGATTTTGTCGGATTAGCTCAAACAGGAACCGGTAAAACGGCAGCCTTCGGCCTCCCCCTTTTAGAATTATTGGATTTCGAAGAAAATTATCCACAAGCGCTTATTTTATGTCCCACCCGTGAACTGTGTCTGCAGATCACCAGCGACATTAATAATTACGCCAAAAACATGAAGAACGTTCACGTTGTTGCTGTTTATGGTGGCGCAAACATTTCAGATCAGTTACGCCAGATTAAACGTGGTGTTCAGATCGTAGTGGCTACACCAGGCCGGATGCTTGATATTATCAACCGCAAAGCGATTGATTTTACACAGGTACAATTCGTTGTACTTGATGAAGCAGATGAAATGCTCAACATGGGCTTTCAGGAAGATATCGACAGTATCCTGTCAACTACTCCCGATGATAAAAAAACATGGCTCTTTTCTGCAACCATGCCATCTGAAGTACGTCGTATCGCAAAAAAATACATGACCGATCCGTTCGAATTGACCATGGGTACCAAAAATACCGGAAACGTCAATATCGAGCACGAATATTATATAGTAAAGGCCCGCGATAAATATGCAGCCTTCAAACGTATCGTGGATTTCAATCCTGAAATTTTCGGAATTGTTTTCTGCCGTACTAAAATTGAAACCCAGGAAATTGCTGAATCATTAATGAAGGATGGCTATAATGCCGATGCTCTTCATGGTGACTTATCACAGCAGCAACGCGATAAAGTGATGAAACGCTACCGTGACCGCAGTCTTCAGTTATTGATCGCTACAGATGTTGCAGCAAGAGGGATTGATGTTAATGATGTGACTCACGTTATTAATTATTCATTACCTGATGAGATCGAAAATTATACCCACCGAAGCGGCCGTACGGGTCGTGCAGGAAAATCAGGTATTTCTATCGCAATTATCAACTCAAAAGAACTTGGTAAAATTCGTCACATCGAACGAACTATCGGAAAACAGTTTACAAAGGCTGAAATTCCGACCGGTTTTGATGTATGCGAAAAGCAATTATTTGCAATGATCCATAAGGTTCATAATGTAGAGGTTAATGAAGAGCAGATCGAACAATACATTCCACGTATCATGGATGAATTTAAAGATCTGGAAAAAGAAGAGATCATTAAAAGGTTCGCTTCTCTTGAATTCAACCGCTTCCTTGAATATTATTCAAAAGCACCGGATCTGAATATATCTGCCGATGACCGCTCATCCGAACGTGGAGAACGTGGTGACCGTCCGGATCGTGGCAGCAGAAGCAGCGCAGGATATACCCGTTTATTCATGAACCTTGGTTCAGTGGATGATTTCACTCGTGGTGATATGCTGGGCTTTATTTGCAACAATACCAAGATCAGTGGAAAAAGCGTAGGCAAAATCGACCTAAAGGGTGTATTCACGTTCTTTGAGGTTGAAGACGCAGCTGTAAATCAGGTGATCGAAGGTTTTAAATCAGTTGATTTCCAGGGCAGAGATGTTCGTATTGAACTTGCCGGCGACCGCGAAGGCGGAAGCAGCGAACGCAGCAGCTCACCATATCGCGGCGGCGGCGGTCGTCGTGAAAGCGGCGGAAGCAGCGGCGGCGGTTATCGCGGAGGAAATTCAGGTGGCGGACGTCGTGAAGGCGGATCTGGCGGTGGATTTCGTGACTTTTCAGGCAAGCGCCGGGAAGATCGCGGAGGAAGCAGTTCTGGCGGAAACCGTGAGAGCAGTGGCGGCGACAGACGCAGACGTAATTAAATTACCAGAATTGAAACCTGCCCGAGCGTAAAGCTTATGCATGTAAATATAAATGAAAAAGGCTTCTGAAATCAGAAGCCTTTTTCATTTTAGTCCTATCCCTGGAAATCAGAAAATAGTGATAAAAGATTCCGGTTAGGGCTTATTGACGGTTTTGATTATCTCCTTTACATCACTGTTTTGTCCAAAATATTTTACCAAAGTAAAATCTGGTCTGAATACATAAAGTGCCGGAAACTGAACAGGCTTAAACCGGGCAATGAATTGATTTTGAAAATCCCGCAGCACAGTTACATTGCTTCTCCCATTCAGCTTCTTTCCATAGGTGCCCATGAATTTTTTAATTCCATTTACATCGTTTAAAGAAACGAGGTAAAATTCCGAATTCTTGAATTCATTTACATGATCCCCGATCAGGGCAATTTCCTTCTGACAATGATCGCAGGTAATATCAAGGAAAACTATGATCAGTTTCTTATTTTCCTTTAATTGGTTCCTGGTAAAGGATTGTCCGTTCAGGGTAAGAAATGTAAACTCAGGTATTTTTTTCACAGGACCATTCTGAGCCTTTATATCCTGGGTTAAAATTAATCCCGAGAGCAGAAATAATGTGACAAGACGGGGTATGAAGCTTAATCTAAACATAATATTGTATTAAATATTTAATAAGTGGTAACATCACCAGCAGATAAATTAATAATCTCTGCGGGTGTTAATTCATAAATAAACAATTCTGTTCCGTTTAACCCTTATTTACAGGTCCAATTTTTCAATAACCAACTTCCCTATTTTACTGCCGATTTCTGCACCTGTATCAACACTAAACCGGTAATGAATACCCCCATAAACCCTGCTTATTGAAGCCTCATCTGAGGCCTGTATAAAGGATTTAAAATTTCGCTTCATGCCAATATACTTCAGATCACTTGTGTCTTCAAAAGCAAAATTTTCACCGAACATCTTAGTTAGTACCTCTGCAGCAGCTCTTGTGATTGTACTGTGACCGCTGGGATACTCTGGAAAAGGCGGGGTTTGCAGCATGGGCAGCCAGTTATTATCAATATTCTCATTGATTACCGTAACAGGCCTGACCGTATTATACTTATATTTCAGATCCCAGCAGGAGATAAAAGCATCAAACAAAGCAACCGCAGTTACCGCATAGGCTTTCGCTGTTTTAACAGCATCAGCATCTGCCTGCTTCGAAGCAATAGCCGCTATTCCCATCCAATGTCCTCCCGGGGTGATTTTTTTATTCGCAAACATCATATGGCCAGAATGTTCCATCACGAATGGGTTATCATCCCAATAACGGGCGATTTCCTTTTGTTCCCCTGTTAAATTTTTGGTGAGGGTATACAATTCGGTTACCTCATTAAAATATGCACTGCCGGGTTTCAGGTCATATGTTGGAGGACTTGGGAGATCTGCAGAAAGATGGACAGAATCCAACAGCAAGGGCTTCATAGTTCCCCAGCACCATTCTACACCATCCATATAATCCGGAGGCGTGGGGCGCCATTGTCCCGGATTATGGTTTCCCAAAAATTTGGCTTTGCTTCTGCTTTCAAAATAACCGTCTTTGGATGCCTTGGCCAACACAATTTTACCGACAGAATCACCAAAGGCAAGAGATCTTTCATAAGTCTCTTCAGGCAGAGAATTTTTAAATTGTCCGAAAACCTGGTCTTCATAATCTTTTAAAGAATCAAGCGAAAACACTACCTTATGTACAACGGTAAAAAACGCTTTGGTCGCTGCTAAAGTAAAATCATAGTCCTTATTCTTTTCCGGTACAGGAAATGCCTTAAATCCATTTAGTTTTAATGCTATTGAGGCCGATCCTGGTTTAGCAAAGCGCATCGCCTCATATGATGCCAGTGAAGAATAAGCATAAATCCGGCTTGCCACAGGCGGAGTAAAAACATCATATATAATTACTTCGGTAAGCTGATCCTGATTTTGATGTAATATCTCACTATCTGATAAGTAATCAACTTTTGATTTATTACATGCAGAAACTGCGAAGAAAGTGATTATGCAAAGTATCTGCAGACTTATTAACTTCATAAAAATTTAACTTTAAAAAAGACTGGAATTAGTTTAATAAAATCGATCCACTTTTATAATACCTTTCGGTTTTGATTTTTGGTATTTGTAACTGTAATGGAAACCACATTGTTATCTACGGTTAAAAACCTGCCTGACTGGGATAAAAATGAAGAACCGTATGAAATCTCCCGTTTTTGAATTTGTCCATTCCTGAGTTTAACGATCGCACTTACGTCATCCGGCTTGACCTGGATATTTTTTGCATCCGCTTTTAAGGAGTAAACTTTTAATTCTCCCCTGTTCTGACTTGCTGCTAATAAATACTTTCCTTTTGAGCTCTTTAATTTTACAATTGCTTTTCCATTTCCGGGAATATATATTCCGCTTTCCAATATAGACAGGCCTTTGAAATTGCCCTTTCCGTCACCTTTAAGCACAAGGCCATTTAAAGCATCATACCGGCCTACTGATACTTCTGTACCGTAATCATTTCCATTAATTACGACATCCAGGTTACCATCACCGTTAAAATCATCTACCAGGATCCCATTTAAAACTGAAACCTGAGCCTGTACGGGAAGTGGCTTTATGCTAAATTTCCCCTCACCCAGATTTTCTACATAACTGGATTGGAAATAATTAGCACTTACCCTTAATGCCCCTGATCGTTGCTCGGGAGTAAAAATTTCATCCATAGTAGCAATAGAAAAGGATTTATAATTCTGGAACTTGCTTCTTGTACTGATGATCTGCTTAACCATATCATCACGCGTATGAGCAGGAAACTCCTTTTTTTCACCCTGTTGATCGGGTAGAAATAAGGAAGGAATTGCATCGTAACTGCCATTCCCATCAAAATCTTTCGCCGTGATAAATACAGGGTGCTTCTCTGTAGCCTTATAAAAGGAATTTTTACCCTGGTTGCCGATTACATAGTCAATATCACCATCATTATCGAAGTCGCCAGGAGCAATAGTATTCCACCAGCCTGAAAGTTCCTGAAGCCCGGAGGTATTACTAACATCCTTGAAGGTCCCTTTACTATTTTTAAAGAATTTCAGGGGCATCCACTCTCCGGCGAGAATAAGATCCTGCCATCCGTCATTATCAAAATCACTAAAAACCGCATCGCAAACCAAACCTATACTGATCAGGTCTGGTGCAACTGTTTGAGTAACATCAGTAAACTTTATTTCAGCATTTTTAGTGTCATTCCTAAAAATAAAGCTTGATATCGGCTTGGGGTAATGCCAGGGTTCAACCCTGCCGGAAACAAATAAGTCCAGATCCCCATCCTTATCAAAATCTATGGATCTGACGCAAAGTTTACTAGTGAAGTTTTGCGGTAAGGATGCCGGGACATTCGTAAAATTTCCCTTACCGTCATTAGTATATAATCTATCCTTATAAGCCGGGGAATTGGGTGCAAATTCAAAACCTCCACTTGCCACATACATATCCAGATCATTATCATTATCTGCATCAAATAATAAAACTCCAAGATCCTGGCTCTGACACGGAACCCCAGATGCTTCTATCATCAGGTCTTTCTGTATAAATTTTTCATTTGCCTGCTGCCATAATATTTTAAGGCTCTGCTGACAGGATCCTCCAACAACAATATCGTCCATACCATCCCCATTCAAATCACCTACAGCCAGGGAGGGACCATATTGAGAGAATTTATGTGGCAGTAATTTCTGGATATTAAAATCGATCTGATCATTTTCGATGTGTTTATAATTAATATCTAAAGAAGTAGTTACTTCTCTAAATATGGATTGACTTTTCGCCCGGCTATTGACTGCACTATTTCCATTAGCATCCTTTGAATTTACAATTAATTGCTGATCAGCTTGAACCTGCTTTAGAACCTGCTTCTTTCCCTCAGGCCATTTTATTATTATGGAATCAATTGTTTGATGAGATCCTAATCCAAAAAAGGCAATATCCTGAACAGTAGAAAGATACCCACGGTAAGGTGTGTTTTCATAGACTTGTTTCTGGCCACTTCCATAATAGAGCTCTGCCCAAGCTCCCAGCCCATTTCTATTTGCCCCGCCCCCATTAAATTTAATTTTAAGGTAATGAAGGTCCTTATTTTGCTCAACAGAATTGTTTTTATATAATATGGCCTCTTCGTTGATGTTATTTATTACTATTTCCAGATCACCATCATTGTCAAGATCAGCGTACACTGCCCCATTAGAAAAAGTCGGATCTATCAATCCCCAATTTTCAGATACATTATCGAACGTGAGATCACCCTTATTTTTAAAAGCATAATTTTTAATTTTTATGATTGGAACCTGCTGTAATATCTGCTGTTTTGATGCGATAGAATAAGCCTGGTTCCTAAAAGCAATAAAATCATGATCTGTCACATCTCTTGGATACCCGTTTGTAATAATAATATCTCTTAAACCATCATTATCAAAATCAGAAACCAATGGTGTCCAGCTCCAGTCTGTTTCTGCAATACCACTTAAAAAACCAATATCACTGAATATAGGTGCGCCTACAGAATCATTCTCCCCCACTCGTGGTCCCTGGTTTAATTGCAAGGTATTTCGAACATATTGGTATTGATATCCATAATGGTCAAAATTCTGATAGGTCTGATAACTGTTGGCACTCATCATCATTTTTTTGCGGTAATTATCCTCAGGATTCATGTCCGCTTCAATGACATCAGAAAGGCCGTCATTATTGATATCTATAATATCCTGGCCCATACTATTCGCAGCCGTGTGTTTAAAATAATTTTTGGACTGATCAGAGAATGTACCATCCTGATTATTGATGTACAATATATTATTGGAAACGAAATCATTTGAAACATAAATATCCTTCCAGCCATCCAGGTTTAAATCTGATATGGTAGCAGCATGACCAAATCCTTCGATCAAAATGCCCGCTTCCTTTGAGACATTAATAAAAAAAGGATGGTTCAGAGAAGGTTGAAAATCGTTTCTGTAAAGTCTGCCGGTACTTGGGTGAGAACCATCCGTTTTTGTCGGGCGGAATTTATTAGGGTTTTCTGTGGTGAGAATCTCATTTACAACCAGGAACATATCAAGGTCACCGTCATTATCATAATCAAAAAAATTGGCCATGGTTGAATGGGTTGAATCATTCAAGCCATATTCTTTTGCCATTTCTTTAAACCAGGGCTCACCATTATCTTTTTTTCCCTGATTAATGTATAAGAGATTTTCGCGGTCTTTTGGATCTTTGGTAATAGTGACAGAAATGTAGATATCGAGCCATCCATCATTATTAATATCAACAACTGATACCCCCCTGCTCCATTTCCCATTCCCATTTACACGGGCATTTTCCGTAATGTCATCAAACTTGAGATCTCCTTTGTTCAAATACAATTTGTTAGAAACCATATTTCCTGTAAAATACAGGTCCTGAAGTCCATCATTATTAAAATCACCTACTCCTACTCCTCCGCCATTGTATATGTTGACCATATCCAATGGATTTATAGAATCATTTTCAGCAATTTCATTATTGAAATTTATACTCGAACTAGCAGATGAAACTTTTTCCAGTAAGGCACTTTTTCCACAAGAACATACCGCAAAAGCAAATATGCTACACACAAATAAATGGAATTTCATAAAGCAGTTAAGAGTTAAAACAAAAATGGTAGAGACAAATGCCTCTACCATAAATATAGGTTTTATTATATCTGATTATCCGCCTGTATTCTGATTTTGTTTCAATTTACCGGCACTGATATCAATTTGGCCCTGAGGGATCGGGAATACTTCATCCTGACCCTTCTTGAACTGAGCTCCTTTTAGGATCTGGTAAGTAGGCATGAATTCAAGTTCCTTAGCTATATAAGTATTTAAGGCGTTGGCCATAGAACCTGTACCATTATCCCATCTCTGCAGATCAAAGAAGCGTTTACCTTCCATTGCCAGTTCCAGTCTTCTTTCAAAGCGAACAGCTGCACGTGCATAGGCCTGGCCTCTTGCAGTAAACTGGCCGGTATAAAGTCCGATCTTGTAATTTGCAGCAGGAGTATTTGTAAACCCTTTAGCAGGATCCGCAGGATCAACATAGGTACGAACAAAGCCGGCCGGATTAGCAGCTCTAGCCCTTACCAGGTTCACCAATCGTTCTGCTTCTGACAAGCTTCCTACCTCTGCCTCTGCCTCTGCAGCCAGTAATATAACATCTGCGAAACGAATGTAATTATAATCATTTCCTGTAGACTGATTTGCAGCCCATCCATCATAAAAATCTGATTGAGTAGACTGCTCCGCTTTCCAGTAAATATTTTTTACAGGCAGATATGGACCTGCAGCTGCCTGAGCACGAACCCATGTTTGTCCGGGCATCATACCCCAATCCAAATAAGGAATTCCTCTTCGCCCAATAGTCCAGTCAATACGGGGATCAACCGCTTCATTGCCAATAGAATAAGGCTGAACTGAAGTAAGCCCCTGGTCAGTTTTTAAATTGGTAGCATTGTATGCTTCGTTTTCGAACATCGGCAAACCTGCAGCATCCACCTTAAAGGCATTTGCTAATGAGAACGAAGGCTGGTAAAACCCGCAGCAGCTTGCAGGGCCGCCACCAGGGAAGTTAAGCACATCGCCAGCATTACCATTCAAACCGCCGGCACCATCCAGCACTGACATTTGAACTGCGAATACTGTTTCTGAATTATTTTGTCTGGATGCACGGAACATATCCGAAAACATAGGGACCAGGCTATATTTAACTCCACCAGAATTTCTTCCGTTCAGGATTACATCCTGTAAAATAGGACGAGCTTCCCCATACTTATCCTGATACATTAAAACCATACCCAGCATAGCCTTGGCTGCCCATCCATTAACACGGCCGAATTGGCTTTTGGTTACCGCCAGGTTTGCAGCAGCAAATTTTAAATCAGCTTCAATCTGAGGGTAAATGCTCACATCATTACTAAGAATCACGTTTTTATTTTCGTAAGTGATGTTTTCCCCGGTGAAAGGAATTTTATCTCCAAAGATCTTTACAGCCTCAAAATGATATAAAGCGCGAAGAAAACGAGCCTCAGAAGCAATTTGCATAGTATCTGCTGCACTTATTACTCCTGCAGGAACTTTTCTAAGAACCCTTAATACATCATTTGCTCTTTGGGCACCTGCGTACAATGGAGCCCACTTGGCTATGATATACGGCATTGTGGATAAAGTAGTGTAATTCTCCACCTGCTCAGCCTGTGGCTGATCACCATATTCAGATCCTTTATGCGAATCATCTGAAGCAACGCCGCCCCAGATCCAATTGGTTACAGACTGGGCCCAAACATCTCCTCCGGGACCGCCTATCCCATCAAGCAAAGCATATGCTCCGATTAATAGACCATCAACACCCGCCCGGTTTGCTAAAACGGTCTCGCTACTGGCTCCCGCCGGAGCTCTGTCCAGCCATTCATCCTTACATCCATGTGCCGTGACAAGTAACACTATACACAGGGGGATAAATAATTTATAATTTATAGTTTTCATAATCTTAATTATTAAAATGAAAGGTTAATACCGAACAAGAAACTTCTCTGATTATTAGGATAATTACCATAATCGATACCAAAGGCAGCTGACTGCTGATCGCCCCCAAGGTTACCAGAAGAAGGAGTTAGCTCCGGATCAATACCTGTATATTTCGTAGCGGTAAACAAATTAGCTCCCTGCACATATACTCTTAATTTCTGCACCCCAAAGCGCTGCAAAGTTAAAGGGTTAAGCGTATATCCAAATTGTAATGATCGCATTTTCAGGAATGAAGCATCTTCCATATAATAAGAATTGAAAGCCCCTGAATTACTTAAAGTATTTGCTGCCTCAGCTACAGGCGTTGTTGCATTCGGATTGCTGGCTGTCCATAGGTCCCTTGCTGCAGTTGGGTTTGATGGAGTCCATGCAGTCAATAAAGCCTTGCTTTTTCCACCAACGAACGTTCCCACAAAGTCAGTCCAGTATTTAACATAGTTTACAGCCTGATTCCCCTCGGATCCGAAAAACACTGTTGAAAAATCAAACTGCTTGTACGATGCTCCTAAATTTAAGCCATAAGTGAAATCAGCATTCGGATTTCCAAAGAATGTACGGTCATCAGGAGTGATTTTTTTATCGCCATTGATATCACGGTATTTAAAACGACCGGGAGCAGCGCCACTTTGGGTTGCTGAACTGCTTACGTCAGCAGGATCTTTGAATAAACCATCAACCTGGTAGCCAAAGAAAGAAGATACAGGATGACCTTCTGCGTTCCGGACCAAATTTCCTATACGTGAACCAGAAACTTCAAAGAAGTCACCGGGAACAGACACCACCTCATTTTTATAAGTAGTAAAGTTAATTCCTATGTTATAAATGAAATCAGCCGCAATGGTATTATTATAACCAATATTAAAATCAAATCCGGTATTTTGAATATCACCTAAATTCACATATGGGGCTGAAGCCCCCCCTGCAGTAGAAGGCAAGGCATCTCTAAACAACAAGCCATTGATATTTTTTTTATACCATTCTGCCGAAAAATTAACCTTACTGTTTAAGATAGTTGCATCAATTCCGACGTTTGTCACGACGTTCTCTTCCCATCCGGTCTGTGGATTGCCGATATTTGACTGACGGAATCCCTGGGTAATTGCATTACCTCCAGTGATAGGATAATACGAATTTCTAAAGCCCTGGTTAAATAATGAAAAGGCATTCGTACCCGGGACATTCGCGAAAGATCCCATTTTACCCCAGCTGCCTCTCAGTTTCAGGTCATCCAGCCAGGTCATATCTTTCAGGAAACTCTCTTCCGAAATTCTCCAGCCTAAAGATACAGATGGGAAAACCCCAAAACGGCTTTCAGTTCCAAACACAGAAGATCCATCACGACGAACAGTAGCGCTTAAAAGATATTTATCATTGAATTGGTAATCTGCGCGTGCAAACAAGGAGAATAATCGGTTATCCGGACCAACAAAACTAGAGTTGGTAACATTCGAAGTTCCGTTTCCAAGAAGCAAATAATCAAAATCACTTGAGAAAAGATTATTCGAGTTTCCGTTTACTCCTCTGCCATAACTGTTTACTGCTTCAGAACCAGCAAGGACTTTAATGTTATGTTTGCCAATAATTGTGGCATAATTTAATGTATTTGTCCATGTCCACTGATTGAAATACCTGGCACTTTCGCCTAAACCATTTGGATTAGCAAACCCTTCACGGTTATAATAAGGGTTAAAATTGAAACCCAGAGAATATCCGTTTCTGATTGTACCACCAAAGCTGGTCCGGGCAGTAAAGCCTTTCAGAAAATCAACTTCTCCAAAAACGTTACCCTGCATGGTCCAGTCATTTTGCCTGTTGTTCCTGGTGTTTTCCTGTAAGGCTACCGGATTTTGTGCATTTCCCATTTCACCGGTTCCTAATCGGGTTCCTGCATAATTACCTGCAATATCTCTTACAGGAATTAAGCTCTGCATACGGTATGTAAACGATATGGCATTACCTTCATTTTGGTTTCCACCCGGTATACCAGGGGCACTCCGATTAAACAAATACGCATTTTCACCAATTCGGATATTTTTATTTTTACCAATTTTAAATGAGGTATTCACACGGGTGGCATATCTTTTCAGATAAGTCTCGATCAGCGTTCCTTGCTGGTTTAAGTAATTAAGTGAGAATAAATAGGTGGAATTATCCGTACCGCCGCTGGCTGATAAAGAATGGCTCGACTGGGGCGCTGTTTTGAACACCTCATGAAACCAGTCCGTTCCAGCCTTGTTGGTTTGAGCGATCTGATAATTATTGCTAGGGTTTGAGGGATCGAATACATATCGTGACGGATCCACCCGAGGATCGCCTGCCGCCGCATAACCACCCAAGTATAAGAAATCAGGCACGGTGCCGCCTTTATATATGGCATGGTTAGGGTCAATTTTACTGTACACCTGCGCTTGTTCCATAGGTGTCATAATGTTAAATACATTACCGGAAGGCGGCTGTATCTGGCCGTAATAGGTATCATAGGTAATTCGAGGAGCACCAGACTGACCTCTTTTGGTTGTAACAACAATTACCCCGTTGGCACCACGGACACCATAAATGGAAGCAGCACCTGCATCCTTTAATACCTGTACGGAAGCAATATCATTAGGACTAATATCATTTAGGCCTCCCTGAACACCATCGATAATAACCAATGGCTCCGTATTACCGAACGAAGTAACACCCCGAATGAAAATTGTAGCGTTAGCGCCCGGCTGTCCGCCGGAAATAACAACCACTCCCGAAGCCTGACCCTGAAGAAGCTGCGAAGTAGAACCCGAGGGAACGGAAGTCATTGCGTCCACATTTACAACGGCAACAGATCCCGTTATATCTTTCTTTCTTTCCGTAGAATATCCAGTAACCACAATTTCCTCTAAGCTATTCAGGGAAGGGCTTAAAGAAATGTTATAATTATTCTGACTGGTAACCGGAACCTCTTTGACAGCATAGCCGATATAAGTTACTACCAATATATCGCCTTGTTTGGCATCGATTGCGAAAACACCTTCCAGGTTCGTCATGGAACCGACCTTGGTGCCTTTAACATGCACGCTTGCCCCGATAATCGGCTGATTGTCATCACTGCCTATTACCTTCCCCGTTATTCTCGATTGCGCCATAGCAGTTAAAGAAAGCAGTATGCACAGAATTGACAGGCATACTCTCCTTTTCTGGAGGAGTAAAGTTTTAAAATACATAGTTTGTGAGTTAGGTTGGTTTAATTGAAGGTTTTGTGGGGTATTAACCCATTCAGGGAAATGATTTTTAAACAGAGTATTTTTGAGAGGTAGTAAAGTTTTCTCCATATTATTTAATTTGGCTATATTGAAATTAACATATACAAAATTGGCCTGCAAGTCTTTTTTACAGAACTTAACATACCCCTTAAAACTTTCTTAGATTTTAAATCCAGTAGTGTTTATTTTACACTTTAGTGATCTAATATAAATATAACATATATGTTACACGCAAATTATTTTTGAAATAATTGTAAATAAAAATGCAACTATCTCATAATCAATAGATTAATTTTCAATCCCTGCTAGCCCAATCCTAACTGAATAATTACTCCCAGTAAAGCAACGGATGGAAATATTAATAAGGTGAAGGACAAAAAAAAACCCGCATCAATTATTTTGATACGGGTTGCTGTAAATTATAAGTGGTTAATTACATAACATTATCTTCTAAATAGGTCCGGG
Source organism: Pedobacter sp. (assembly GCA_036676435.1). Classification (GTDB taxonomy): domain Bacteria; phylum Bacteroidota; class Bacteroidia; order Sphingobacteriales; family Sphingobacteriaceae; genus Daejeonella. Next base: position 114,309 of record JAKFCV010000021.1, read on the forward strand.
ATCCTTCCTTATTCATATAATAACTGCGTTTGTACATATCGGTAAAAACATCTTCACCTTCCGGTCCTTTCATACCCGGCATCAGTTTATCCTGAATTTTACCCATATACTGATTTAATTTATCGCCCCATCCCTTGCCGGCTTCACTAAGGTTATCTAACAGGGTGGTACCATCATCTCTTTTAGTGGTCAAAACTTTGTAAGCAACACCGGCTGCAGCGGCAATACTTAGTATTTGTGTTATCTTTTTCATAGCTGTACTTTTCTTTATGAACACAAGTTCGAAAAGGAAGTTTTAAAAAAAATGAAAATGGGAATTTCAGGAATGATCAGGTAAGCTCTTCCGAAAGGAGCTTCATTTCTATCTGCGGGGAATGCCTTTCATACAGAATGGCGTAAACCGCCCTGCAAATGGGCATATTCACTTTATAGGCCTTATTGATCTGATGCAGGCAATATACGGCATAATAGCCCTCTGCAACCATGTTCATCTCAAGCTGGGCAGAGGTTACCGTATAACCCTTGCCAATCATATTTCCAAAGGTCCGGTTACGGCTGAACTGAGAATATGCAGTTACCATCAGGTCGCCGAGGTATGCTGATTCTTTTATATCACGCTCAATCGGGTGGACCGCATCTACAAAACTTTCTATTTCCCGAATTGCATTTGAAATAAGAACCGCCTGAAAATTATCCCCATACCCAACGCCATGGCAAATCCCGCTTGCCACAGCGTAAATATTTTTGAGAACTGCCGCATACTCCGTCCCGTAGATATCATCAGAAACATTGGTCTTGATGTAGCGGGTATTCAGCAACCGGGCAAAACTTGCAGCAAGGGCTGTATCCTGTGAGGCAATGGTGAGATAAGACAGTTTTTCTAAGGCAACTTCTTCTGCATGACAGGGCCCGCTTATTACTATAATATCGTTAAACGGTATAGCATAATGCTGGTTCATGAATTCCCCTATAATGAGGTTTTCATCCGGTACGATTCCCTTAATTGCAGAAATAATTTTCTTGCCTTTCAGATCCTCGGGGACAATGCCATGCAAAGCATCCTTTAAAAATGCTGCGGGAACATTCAGTAGAATTGTATCACAGTGTGAAATGATTTTTTTAAGATCTGTGCTTAAGTTTTCCTCATGAACTTTTACTTCTACAGAGCTTAAGTAATGGGGATTATGTTTGTATTTGCGGATATGATCGATAGCCTCAGAGTTGCGCATCCACCAGTAGATTTCCTTTTCGATAAGATTATCGCTCAGGATCTTAACAATAGCGGTTGCCCAGCTACCTCCTCCAACAACGGCTATTTTATTTAAAATCTGCGGCATACTGATGAAATGAAAAATCCCGCTTAACCGAGAATTTAGCCTCTCAGATAAGCGGGACAAGTTAATCAATTCCCGGAAATTACTCCTTACTATCGCTTTTAAAAAGCTTTTCCTTATCTACTTTTTCAGCCAGTGATCCATCCTTTAAGGTTTTAGAAATAGCCGTGAACGGGCGTGAAACAACCTCTTCGCCGCCCTTCAACCCTGAGGTTACCAGGATATATGTATCATCCTGAATTCCTGTTTTAACTAAGACCTGCTTAACTTTTCCATCCTGGTAAATAAATACATATTCTTTTACCGGTTCAGCATCTTTGGCTTTCTCTTTTCCATTGGTACTTGCAGATGCAGGCTTTGCGCCTTCTTCTTCCTTGACTTCTTTTTTATCCTCGCGCGTGGTAACCGACTGAATAGGAACTGCAATTCCATTGAATTTTTCAGTCTGGATATCAACAGTAGCCGATAAGCCCGGACGGAACGGAGAGGGATTAGCACTGTCAGATCGCAAAAGCTTGGCATAGGAATCTGGCAGAATACGAATTTTGACCGTAAAGTTGGTTACCTGGTCTGTTGATGTGCCTACCACATTGGATGAACTGGCAATTTCAGTCACTTCACCTTTAAATTTCTGATCCTGAAAAGCATCTATTTCGATATCTGCCAAATCGCCTATCGACACACGGTTAATATCACTTTCATTTACATCTACGCTGACTTCCATCGAACTTAGATTTGAAATCCGCATGATTTCGGTACCCGCCATCTGGGACGTTCCAAGTATACGGTCGCCAAGCTCAACGGATAGCTTGGATATCACACCATCAACCGGGGCATAGATCGTGGTTTTGGCCAGATTAGCCCCAGCCTCTTTAACCACAGCATTTGATTGCTCAACTCCAAACCTCGATCCTACTACATTCTGGCGTACCGATTCAAGATTTGCCCTTGCCCCTTCATACTCGGCTTTTACAGCATCAAATTCGGCTGCTGATATAACCTTCTTGGAAAAAAGCTCCTGATTACGCTTGTATTTTGCTGCAATATTGGCAAAGTTGGCCTGAGCCTGCTTTAGCTGCTGCTGAGAACTTGCCAGTGCCGCTCTCTGGCTGTTAAGTGATGCAACTGCACGATCGTAACCCGACTGCAAAACATCCGGACGAACCCTGCATAATAACTGCCCCCTTTTTACAACATCCCCTTCCTTAACATGTAATTCAACAACTTCACCTGATACCTCCGCACTTAATTTCACTTCCACTTCAGGCTGAACCTTACCGCTGGCAGATACAGTTTCTATAATGGTTCGCTTTTCCACTTTATCAACTGCTACCTGGATAACCTCGCTTTTGCCAAACCAGCCAAGTTTGTTGCCTGCAACTGCAATGACTACCAGAACTCCTGCTCCTATGAGCACATATTTTAACGTATTATTTTTCTTTGCCATGTTTACTTTATAAGGAATATTCTTCTGATTAAAATGTGATAGGATTGCCCAGATAGTAGTCGATTACTTTACTGCGGAATATTAGGTCGTATCGTGCCTGTATCTGATCGAACTGAGCTTTATTCAAATTTATCTGCGCCTGATTAAAATCCAGGGAGTTAACCAATCCAACACCATAGCGTTGCTCAATTACATTAAATGCCGCAAGCGATGATTCATAGGCAACCTGGGCAGAAATATATCGTTTATCGGCAGCTCTCAGATCATACACAGCCTGATTGATTATTTTATTCAGGTTGTTCTTCGCCAGCTGCTCGTTAACCTGGGCATTCTGATAATTAATCTTCGCCCGTCTTACTGAAGACCTGGCTGCCAGACCATTGAATATCGGGATACTCAGACCAAAACCGATAAACTGGTTAAAGTTATCCTGGATCTGGGTCGCAAAATTGGTATTCCCGAACGAACCATTGGAATACCGGGTTCCAAAACCGCTCTGCATGTTTAAGGATGGGTAATAATTTCCTTTGGCTATATCAATCTCCTTCTGAAATACCTGAGTTCTGAATTCTGCAAGCCTGATGTCGGGAAAGTTAGTTGAAGCTCTTTTAAACACATCAACAGCGGAATAAGCCGTGTTGACAGTGCTGACATCCTCAACCAGAGGTTTTTCTATCGCAAAGGGCACAGAAGGATCCCGTTCCAGCAGCTGTGAAAGATTTAGAAATGCCAGATCCACCTGATTCTGGGCATTGGTAACATTCAGCTCGGCTGTGGCAACCTGGGATTTGGCCTGAGAAAGGTCAGCCAGGGTTTTGTTTCCCACATCGTAGAATTTTTGTTCAACATCAAGCTGCTGCCGGGAAATCGAGAGCTGCTGCTGCGCTGCAATTAAAAGATCCTGGGCGTTTAATACCGACAGATAATTGGTTACCACCGCCAGTACCAGATCATTTTTAACCTTCTGGGTATTACTTTTATCCGCTTCAAGCTGTAATTTATTCTGAGAGATCTGGTTTAACTTCTGAAAACCCTGGAATAATGCAGTGCTGGAAGACACGTTTCCATTGACCGAGCTAATCTGCTGGTTCACAAACTGATTGGTCAGGGGGTCAATGCTCCTACCGAAGTTAAAGTTCAGATTGCTGTTTGCATTCAGCGAAGGGTACAAAGCAAGTTTGGATTGCTTCAGATTTTCATCAGAAATAGCCTCGGAAAATTCTGCCTGCTTGATCTGAAGATTATTTTCTATAACAAGCTCGGTTGCCCTTTTTAGTGTGATGATTTCCTGAGCTTGTAGTGATGCCGGCAGGATGGCTGCCATTATAAGAGCGAGAATACTGTATTTGTTAAAGCCTCCTGGGTTTTTATGTTTCATATATTTAGTAAAGAGCTGCAGTTCGGTAAAAATCCATATCAAATTAAATTTATAAATTACTTAACATATTTATCTTCGTGAAAATTAAAATTCAAGCATTTGTATCTGGCGAACTCTCCTTATTGGCTGCAATGGTTATATCCTTCATTAACCTGGCATAAAAGCAGAAAAGAAAAAAGCGTTTACCTGACTTTTGACGACGGACCTATACCGGTTGTTACACCATTCGTATTAAATACCTTGAAAACGTTCAATGCAAAAGCCACATTCTTTTGCATCGGCGATAACGCAGACAAGTTTCCCGGCGTCTATGCGGACATTCTGGCCGGAGGTCATGCGGTTGGGAATCACACACACAACCACCTTAAAGGCTGGAATACCAGCACCCCGGATTACCTTTCCAATATACAAAAATGCTCCGGACTGATACAATCGAATTTATTCAGGCCCCCCTACGGAAGAATAAAAAAATCGCAGATCTCGGCGATAAGGTCTTCCTTTCCGGAAACGGAAATTATTATGTGGGATGTGTTAAGCGGGGATTTCGACACCGATCTAAGTCATGAAAAGTGCACCCAAAATGTTTTAAAATATACACGTAACGGTTCCATAATTGTATTTCATGACAGCGAAAAAGCCTTCGACCGGCTCAGATATACACTCCCTGCGGTTCTTGAAACATTAGCGCAAAAAGGTTTTAGTTTCAGAACCTTATAATCAGATTGGATTTTGATTGATCCTTATCACTTATTTCTTTAACATCGATCATTTATACAGGGCCTTTATTAAAATACTTTTAAGCCGAGATAGAACTGAAGGACGAGGCCGGCTATTAAATGGAAAGGAAAATTATTGATTTTATACAGCAGAACCGTATAGCCACTATTTGCTGTACGGATGAAAACAATCAGCCTTATTGTTTTCATTGCTTTTACGCGTTTGATGAAAAAAACTCGCTCTTGTTTTTTAAATCTTCTCCATCCACCTTACACATGCGCATCTTGGGAGAAAATCCGCAAATTTCAGGGAGTATTCTGCCGGAAAAGATTGAACTTTTAGCGTTGAAGGGTATTCAGTTCACGGGAAAAATGATACCGGATCACTCACCTGGCCAGAAAAATCCGGATATTTACCATAAAAGGTACCCTTTGGCTTTAGCGAAGCCCGGTAATGTATGCTGTATTGAATTATTAAAATTGAAAATGTCTGACAATACGAATATTTTTGGGAAGAAATTAAACTGGGAAAGAGGCGAGGAAATAAATGAAGATTTTAAGCCTGTCAGACTTTGAAAAAGAGTTATGCCGGTTTGTAATATGAAATTTCCTTAAATATAAGATGCAGGGACTTAGAATAGCGATAAGTGGATTTGGAAGCATTTCACCTTTAGGTACAGGGGGCAAAGAAATCTGGGAAAGGTACTTGGATGACCGCCATTATTTTCAAAGAGTAAACTTTGATTCAGAAAATGAATGGGTATCGCCGCTCGTTGAAGGGGCGAAAGAATCAATAGCTGGCTTAAGAAAAGATAAAAAATATCAGCAGCTGGATCCTAGCGTGCTTTACGCAATTGAAGCATCAAGGATCGCTGTCATGCAGGCAGGCTGGCAGAATAAGGATTTCGGTATCAATATCGGATCTTCACGCGGAGCCACGGAAACATTTGAAAAATACCACACTGAATTTATCGCAAACGGAGGCCAAAAAGTAAATCCGCTTACCTCGCCCAGCACAACCCTGGGAAATCTGGCCAGTTGGGTAGCAAATGACCTGAACAGCAGCGGACCTGCCATTTCTCATTCTGCCACCTGCTCTACGGCCTTACAGGCCATAGCTAATGCGGTCGTTTGGCTTAAATCGGGTCTATGCAGCCGCTTTCTTGCAGGGGGAAGCGAAGCCCCCCTGACCCCATTTACCATTGCCCAGATGAAAGCATTAAAAATCTATTCGGCTGTTGAAAACGATTACCCCTGCCGAAGTATGGATCTGATTAAAACGCAGAACTCAATGATCCTTGGGGAAGGCGCAGCCTGCTTTTGCCTGGAATTATCCTCAGATAATGCATCAGGATATATTACCGGACTGGGATATGGCACTGAGATCATTAAGCATGGGGCTTCTTTGTCTGCCGATGCTCTTTGTCTTCAAAAATCGATGCAAATGGCATTGCATGGTCATGACCCTGCCAGCGTGGATGTGATCCTTATGCATTCGCCCGGAACAATACAGGGCGACAATTCCGAAATGATAGCTGTTCAAACTATTTTTGGGAATAACCTGCCCCTGCTAACTTCAAACAAATGGAAAATTGGCCACACGCTGGGCGCCTCGGGAGCTTTGAGCATGGAAATGGCCTTAATGATGCTTAAACATAATCAGTTTATTCAGGTGCCTTTTATTCCGGTCCAAAAGCAAACCAGGCCGCTGCAAAAAGTCCTGATTAATGCTGCAGGCTTTGGAGGTACTGCCATGAGCCTTCTTATCGAACACAAAAATTCCCAAAACTGATATCAATCATTTTTGCACCTGAATTTTAGCCATAAGTTTGGCTATGATCATTTACAAGCAGTTCACTTTTGATTCGGCTCACTTCCTCCCTCGTGTTCCTGAAGGTCATAAATGCGGCAATATGCATGGACATACCTATACTCTTACCGTCTTTATTGAAGGAGAACCGGACAATCAAGGCTGGATTATGGATTATGCCGATCTGAAAAAAGATATCCAGCCTATTATTGAACTGATCGACCATAAGGTTTTAAATAATATTTCTGACCTGAATAATCCTACAAGCGAACTCCTCTCGATCTGGCTCTGGAATAGGATCAAGCCACTGCTACCTGGTCTTAAGAAAATTGAATTGAAGGAAACTCCCACTTCAGGGGTTATTTATGAAGGAATCCAGGATTAAAATAAAAATTATCTGTGTAACACAAGTAACAGTATCCGTATTTAAATATCTGCAATTTTGATTCAAATATTTAACCCTTTAAATCTAAAAAAATGAACTACTATTTCACAAAAAAGGTCGCTGATGATTTTGAAACAGCAATTTCAAAAGTTACTGAAGAACTTAAAAAAGAAGGCTTCGGCATCCTGACTGAAATTGATATTCAGGCAACCCTGAAAAAGAAACTGGATGTTGATTTTAGAAAATATCGCATTCTGGGCGCATGCAATCCCAATTTAGCCTATGAGGCTTTAAAATCGGAAGAAAAGATAGGGACGATGCTCCCATGTAATGTAATAGTTCAGGAACATGAAAACGGACAGGTTGAAGTTACGGCAGTAGATCCTGTAGCATCTATGATGGCTATAGAAAACAATGCTTTGGGTGCGGTTGCCACTGGTGTAAGTGAAAAGCTTAGCAGGGTAATTAATAATCTCTGATCAAATAATAAATAAACGAAAAATCATGACACACGAAGTAGAAACCCAGTGGATGGGTAAAATGCAGTTCAATGCAGTTGTCAATGGCCATACCATTATAATGGATGCTCCTGAAAGATCCGGAGGTGAGGATATTGGTCCAATTCCAAAGCCACTGATTTTAACAGCTCTTGCCGGATGCACGGGAATGGATATCGTGACACTGCTTCGAAAAGCAGACAAACCGGTGGATGATTTTGATGTGAAAGTTACCGGTGAGCTCAGCAAACAGGCCCCGCTTCAGTATATCGCCATACATCTTATATATAATTTCAGGGGTGCGGTGGATAATCAGGAAGTGGCAATTTTGGCGGTAAATGACTCCCAGGAAAAGTATTGCGGTGTAAGCAGCATGTTAAAAAAGGCATTGCCGGTAACCTGGGAAATACACTATAATGCTCTCCCTGTTTTTAATAATAAAAAGGAAGAAATCGCAGAATTAAACTGATAATAGCCTTATGAGTCCATTCTAAACAAATTCCCGGCTTGATCTGATTCTGTTAACGTGTGATCTGTTTTTCAAAAAAGCGCATTTTTTATGTTATGATTGGTGTAATCGTTCATTTTTAAGGTCGTTTTTTGTAACTTCGTCGCAGTTATAATTGGAAAAATAAATTAAAATCAAGCAAATAATATGGCATTTGATTTAGACATGATCAAAAAGGTTTACGACAACTACGGAATGCGTATAGAAGCAGCCCGGAATGCTGTTGGTAAGCCCCTTACACTTACAGAGAAAATTTTATATGCCCACTTATGGGAAGGTAAGGCTTCACAGGCGTATGAGCGCGGACTGACCTACGTAGACTTTGCACCAGATCGCGTTGCAATGCAGGATGCCACCGCTCAAATGGCTTTGCTGCAATTCATGCAGGCCGGAAGGCCCACGGTTGCTGTTCCTTCTACAGTTCACTGTGATCACCTGATCCAGGCTAAAGTTGGCGCTAATGAAGATCTGGCGACGGCAAATACACAGAATAAAGAAGTTTTTGATTTCCTGGCTTCCGTATCAAATAAATACGGTATCGGTTTCTGGAAACCAGGGGCAGGTATCATCCACCAGGTTGTACTGGAAAATTATGCATTCCCAGGCGGAATGATGATCGGAACAGATTCACATACTCCAAATGCCGGAGGTTTAGGTATGATTGCTATTGGTGTTGGCGGTGCCGATGCCTGTGATGTTATGGCTGGCCTGGCATGGGAATTAAAATTCCCGAAGCTTATAGGTATAAAATTAACCGGCAAATTATCGGGATGGGCTTCAGCTAAAGATGTCATTCTTAAAGTTGCAGGAATTCTTACCGTAAAAGGCGGAACCGGATATATCGTTGAATATTTCGGAGAGGGTGCACAGTCACTTTCTGCAACCGGAAAAGGAACCATTTGTAATATGGGGGCCGAAATAGGCGCTACTACATCTGTTTTTGGTTATGATGAGAAAATATCCACTTACTTAAGGGGAACCAGCCGTAAAGAGATCGCTGATCTGGCTGATGCTGTTAAAGAGCACCTTACCGGAGATGAAGAAGTTTACAATAATCCCCAGGCTTACTTTGATCAGGTGATCGAGATCGATCTTTCAACCCTTGAGCCTCATATCAACGGGCCATTCACCCCGGATATGGCATGGCCGCTGTCTAAATTTGCCGAAGCTGTTCGCGAACACGGATGGCCGCAGCAACTGGAAGTGGGCCTTATCGGTTCATGTACCAATTCATCATACGAGGATATTACCCGTGCCGCTTCTATTGCAAAGCAGGCTGTAGATAAAAATCTGATCGCCAAGGCTGAATTTACAATAACTCCGGGTTCTGAACTTGTACGTTATACCGTCGAGCGCGATGGATATCTGAAAACTTTTGAAAATATGGGTGGTGTGGTTTTGGCTAATGCATGCGGACCATGTATCGGCCAGTGGGCCCGTCACAGTAATGACCCAACCCGTAAGAACTCTATCCTTACCTCCTTTAACAGGAACTTTAAATCCCGTAACGACGGCAATCCGAATACGCATGCCTTTGTTGCTTCACCTGAAGTTGTAACTGCTTTAACGATTGCCGGAGATCTGGGCTTCAACCCAATGACCGACACACTGACCAACTCTCTTGGTGAGCAGGTTAAGCTTGATGAACCCCAGGGTTTGGAAATGCCGATCAATGGCTATGCCGTTGAAGATGCAGGATACCAGGCCCCGGCTGAAGACGGTAGTAAGGTAAGCATAGCTGTCGATCCTAAATCGGCCCGTTTACAATTACTCGATCCATTTAAAGCATGGGAAGGCACAGACATCACTGGGTTAAAACTGCTTATCAAAGCCAAAGGAAAATGTACCACAGATCATATTTCAATGGCCGGCCCATGGTTGAAATTCCGTGGACATCTGGATAACATTTCCAACAACATGCTTATCGGCGCTACCAATTTCTTTAATGAAAAAGCAGATAACGTTAAAAATCAATTGACAGGCGAATACGGTTCGGTCCCATCAACGGCACGTGCATATAAGGCCGCAGGCATAGGAAGCATCGTCGTTGGCGATGAAAATTATGGCGAAGGATCATCACGTGAGCATGCTGCCATGGAGCCAAGACATTTAGGTGTTCGTGCTATCCTGGTTAAGTCATTTGCCCGCATCCATGAAACCAACCTTAAGAAACAGGGTATGCTTGCATTAACCTTTTCAGATGCAAATGATTATGAGCGCATTCTTGAAGATGATATAATCGACATAATCGGATTAAATGATTTCACAGCGGATAAGCCTTTAAGCATTGTTCTTCACCATGCGGATGGAAATACTGAATCTTTCAATGTTAACCATACCTATAATGATCAGCAGATCGAATGGTTTAAAGCTGGCGGTGCCCTGAATATAATCCGGATGAACCAAAAATAATTCTGAATTATATAGTAGATCTTAACATGTCGAAAGTTATTCTTATTACCGGCGCTTCCACAGGCATTGGCGTTGAAACATCCCTTCTCCTGGCCAGTCAGGGTCACAAGGTATATGCAAGCATGCGTAACCTGGAAAAGAGAGACATGCTGGAAAGTGAAGCCCGGAAAAGAAATCTTCCCCTGAACATCCTTCAACTGGATGTTCAGGATGAAGCCAGTATTGCTGACTGTGTTGCAAAGATCCTGGAAACTGAAACGGCCATTGATGTTCTGATCAATAATGCAGGCGCCGGATTCATCCGGACTATGGAACAGGCCACCATGGAAGAGATACAGGAAGTTATGGATATCAATTTTTATGGTCCCATACGCTGCAGTAAAGCGGTCCTGCCAATCATGCGCAGGCAGAAAAAGGGCCACATTATTAATATTTCTTCAGTAGGCGGACTTGTAGGCCAGCCCGTCAATGAAATTTACTGCGCTGCAAAATTCGCCCTGGAAGGTTTGACAGAAAGTTTGGCAACCTATATGAAACCTTATTTCGGGATCGATGTATCGCTTATTGAACCTGGAGGTGTTATTACGGAGTTTGGCAACACGCTGACCAGGTATTTTGAAGATACCGGCGGAATTAAAGATGACGATTACAAGCCGCTAGTTAAAACCTATATGGATTACCGCAGTTCTTTTACCCCTGAACTAAAGGAAAAAGTATTCCAGAAACCTGCACAGATTGCAGAGGTTATCCTTAAATGCATCAATGATCCGGAGCCTAAACTCCGTTACCTTACTTCAGAGGGCGTAGCAGCTTTTACAAAACTTAAAACTGCCGCAGATCCTGACGGGGAACTGATTATAGCACAGGTAAGAAAAGGCATCCTGAATAAGTAGTAGAACTATCTTTAATTAAAAGTATAAAATGAAGCCCTGCCCTGTCTTAAGAGCAGGGCTTTTTATGTAATTTTATTATTTCCTAAAAAGATATCTATCCTATCAGAATTTGAAAAAGGTCTTCGCGCTTTTGTTTTGTTTAATGACTGCCTGGGGAAACCTGAAAGCCCAGGCTCCTTCCAATGACGAATGTGTCCTGGCCAGGAGAATTAGCGAAGTGTTTAATTACTGCTCTGCTGACAGGGAATTTTCAACGGTAAATGCCAGTAATAATGACGTATGGTTCCAATTCATTGCCCTCCGTTCGGATGTCAATATTTCAGTGACCGGGGCAGGGAACACGGGCGGCACCTTGCAGGCTCCGGTACTGGAACTCTATCAGGATTGTTTCGGAGCAGGGATCGTGGTATCCTCAATCACTACAAATAATGTTACAACCATTTATAAAGGCGGACTCATAATTGGCAAAACCTATTATTTCAAGGTTAGCGGAGCGGGTACAGGCACCTTTAAATTATGCTTAAACAATTACACCCCGATCCTTAAACCCGGTCAGGATTGTTCTTCCGCATCAATTTTATGCAGTAAGGAAACCTTCACTCAGACTGATGTTGCGGGTGCAGGAGCAAACAGCAACGAAGCCGCAGGTACTTGTCTGGGTGCTTTTGGGGTTACATCCGAACAGAACAGCGCCTGGTATAAATGGACGGCGGCCAACAGCGGAACGCTCACCTTTACGATCACTCCTACAGCCAACGATGATATTGACTGGGTACTTTATGACCTGGGAGTTACGGGCAGCTGTACCGCGGTCACCGCTGCCAATGCAATACGATGCAATGCCGGACGCGGTGTGGATTGCGTCGCACCGGCATTAAGGTATATCAAAACCGGCCTGAATATGACATCCACAGACTTCAGTGAGAATGGCGGCTGCGGGGAGGGACAGGATGGCTTTGTAAAATTTGTAGACATGCAGCAGGGGCATGTTTATGCCCTTCTTGTAAATAATTTTGACAGGGGTAATAACGGTTTTAACATTGAATTCGGCGGCACAGGAGAATTCCTCGGACCGGAAGCAAAAATTAACCTCATCAAAAACCAGCCCTGCACGGTTGACCAGAACTTCACATTTAATAATACAGGTTCTCAGGGTTATACCCGGCTCCTCTGGACTTTCGGGGAAGATGCCTCCATACAAAGTTCAACCACAGAAGGGCCTCATACAGTAAGCTATTCAACTCAGGGATACAAAACCGCAGTGTTACAGCTCTTTAATGATGAAGGCTGTTCGGTTGTAGCAACTGAATCATTTTATGTGGCATTGAAACCCGATCCGCCCCTTATCAATGGCCTGAATCCGCGGTACTGTATCGGGGAAACCATCAATCTGAGTACCCCTCAGCAAGCTTCCGCCAGTTATTCCTGGACCGGGCCGGGCGGGTTTACATCTGATCAGCCTCAAATCAGCGTTCCGGTGGATAATGCCGCAAAAGCCGGAACATACTCTCTGACCGTGACTATAAATGAATGTACCAGCAATCCTTCATCTGTAACGGTGGCGCCGATAGGACAAACTCCCACAGCTTCATTTGCAAATACCAGTACGAATGCCTGTACCCCGCAGCAGACTTTTACTTTTACAAACCAATCCAGTAATTACCAGCGGATCCGCTGGGATTTTGGAGATGGAGCAAATGTAACCGCCGGTGCTGGCGGACAAACTTATACTATTTCCTATGCTACTTCGGGGATGAAAAAAATTGTGCTTCAGGCGGAAGGAAGCAGCGGATGCATAAGCACATTCAGTAAAGACATCAATGTAACTTTAAGCCCCCAGCGGCCGGTCATCATCTCAAATAAACCGGATTTTTGCTTAAATGATACGATCAGGCTGAGCACTGCCATTCAGCAGGATGCAGAATACAAATGGACCGGGCCCGGTAATTTCAGCTCTGATCAGAGATCAGTTGACATACCGGTCAACAGTGTTGCGGTTGCGGGCACTTATACATTAACCGTAAGCCGCGGGCAGTGCAACGCGGAAGCAGTAAGCGTGGTCATTCCCCCGATCTTTAAAAACCCTGTTGCAGCATTCAGGGCAGAACCAAAACTTCCATCAAGGCTTTCGTTTCCTATCCGTGTCAGGTTCTTCAATGAATCAACCGATGCTGATGCATTCCTGTGGGATTTTGGAGACGGACAGACATCGACAGATAAGGATCCTGAACATACTTACTTAAGTGCGGGAAGCTTCAATGTGACCCTGACCGTATTTAAAAGTTCGGTCTGCAGCGCTTCAGTCATAAAAGGACAATTTATTATCAGCGCCGACAATGTGCTCTTCATTCCCAATACTTTTACTCCGAACAACGATGCTGTAAATGATGAATTTGTGATCAGCATGACCAATATCAAAACGTACCGGATCCAGATCTTCAACCGGTATGGAGTATCCATGTTCATTTCAGATGATATTTTTGATAACTGGAAAGGTTCCTATAAGAATGAACTGGTTCCCGTTGGAACCTATTACTATGTAATCGACGCAACTGATTATAATGAAAATATTATACGAAAATCAGGGTCAGTGACCGTAATAAGATAATGAATAAACCAGGAAATTTATGAGAATCAGCCTTCTGACTTTAGGTAAAACGGAGGATAAATATCTTATTGAAGGTATTGATATCTATTTAAAGCGATTGAAGCATTATGTCACTTTCAAAATAATTGAGATCCCGGAGCTGAAAAATACCAAAAGCCTTTCACGCGAGCAGCAGAAAAGCAGGGAAGCTGAACTGATCTTTAAAAACATTAGCAGCACAGATCATGTTATTCTACTGGATGAGAACGGAAAGGAACAATCTTCCATGGAGTTTTCAGGATATTTAAATAAAAAAATGGTCTCCGGCCTGCAGCATCTTGTATTTATAGTGGGGGGACCCTATGGCTTTAACGATGATATCTATGACCGTTGCAATGATAAGATCTCACTTTCGAAAATGACATTTTCACACCAGATGATACGTTTGTTCTTTGCAGAACAATTATACAGGGCCTTCACTATTTTAAAAGGAGAACCCTATCATCATAACTAAAAAACCATGACCAATTATAAGAGACAATACCGCTACAAATCAGGGGTACAGGGAACTGAAAGCCGGCGGTTCTGGTTACTGATTTTAATCGCTCTGGCCATCGGAGCGGCGATTATCTATTTTTTCTGATGCAAAAAAAATGTCAATGATCAGCGGATCATTGACATTTAAGAAATCTATATATTTCCCTGCTAGCTATTTTGATTTCTGAGACAACCTAGTAGCACTTTTTCCTACAGCTTTAGTAGCTTTTGGTTTATCCTGAACTGTTGGTTCGGGCTTTTTCACAAGACTGTCAGAGACAGATTGTGCACCTTCGGCAATAGGCTCGGGAGCTGCTTCACTGAATAAAGGAAGATCCTTAATGGTGTTGAACCAGGTAATGATCTTTTTAATATCGGAAGCATATACACGTTCCAGATCATGATCAGGGGCCACTTCGGTAAAGAAGCTGCGTAAAGCCTTGCCGTCTGCTGATTTGGCATCAGGAATAGCTTTGCTGTCCTTCATTTTAGAGAAAATATCACTCAGTTTCAGATCTTCATCCTCACCAAAAACCGTAATATCTTCTAAAGAGGCCATTTTTGCAGTGCTGATATTTACTACGATCTTATTCTTCTGCTCATCCAGAGTTTCCAGAATAAAGCCTGATTTATTTTGGCCGATCAATTTGAACAACCCTGGTTTTCCCGATACGGAAACTAGTCCTCTTAAATTCATAATATAGTATCTTTAGTTAGTATTTAGTACTTAGACATGCCAAGCCATCTAAATACTCTCATTGTTATAAAATGTTTTCGTCAGGTACTTATACTATGTATCAGTACTTGCTACTCTTCAATAATTTCTATCCCTAATATTTTATCGCCCTGGCGGATATCGTCAACTACATCCACGTTCTCAACAACCTTACCAAAACAGGTATGGTTACGGTCAAGATGAGCGGTGTTTGTACGGCTATGGCATATGAAGAACTGGGAACCGCCTGTATCACGTCCGGCATGTGCCATAGAAAGCACACCTCTGTCATGGTACTGGTTTTCGCCCTCCAGTTCACACTTTATCTGATATCCCGGTCCGCCGGCGCCTGTTCCTGTTGGGTCACCACCCTGAACAACAAAATCATTTATTACACGATGAAATGTTACTCCATCATAATAACCTTCCTTTGCTAATTTCAAAAAATTAGCAACAGTATTCGGTGCATCATTATCGTAAAATTGAACGGTCATGTCGCCCTTTTCAGTTTTTATAATCGCTTTACTCATGTTTTTCTGTTTATAAATGGATGACAAAGTTAATTATTTCGGCCAATTGATGAAATTTTCTAATATCTTCTGCTTTTTATAACTTTAAACTTGTTAAAACGTTTATTAGAAACATGTTAAAACTCAGGTTAACCCTTCTGTTCATGCTTATTACTGCCCTCTGCAGGGCAGCATCTATTCTTATTCCGATGGATGAGGACCAGAAGAATCATCTGAAAGCCTATGGAATTACCTTCTGGGCATTAAAAAACGGGCTGGAAACAGACTGGCTGCTCAACTACAGGGGCGGAAGTTTTTTAATGAAATACAGTCAGAGTATCGAATCTGAATGCAAGATCAGGGGGGTTTCCTATGAAGTTATTACGGAAGCCAAAGTCAATGCCCTCTTGAATGAAATAACAGATCCCTCTGTCAATATGGAGATGGTAAAACTTGAAAAAGCTCCAAAGGTTGCCGTTTACTCCCCTAAAAATAAATTGCCCTGGGATGATGCAGTAACCCTCGTGCTTACCTATGCCGAAATCCCTTATGATATTCTTTATGATGAGGAGGTATTAAAAGGTGAGCTGCCTAAATATGACTGGCTGCATTTGCACCATGAGGATTTTACAGGGCAGTATAACCGCTTCTGGAACACCTTCAGAAATGAAAGCTGGTTCATCGAGGATGTAAAGCTTCAGCAGGCTACGGCCAAAAAGAACGGTTTTAAAAAGGTATCTGAAATGAAACTGACCGTTGCCCAGAATATCAGGAATTTTTGTTCCGGTGGAGGGTTTATGTTCGCTATGTGCTCCGGGCCGGAAACCTTTGATATAGCCCTTGCCGCAAATGGAACTGATATCGTCGAAAGGATGTTTGACGGTGATGGCGCAGACCCGCAGGCACAATCGAAACTTGATTTTAACCAGACTTTTGCTTTTCAGAACTTTAAGCTGGATCTGAACCCTTCAAATAATGAATTTTCTAATATAGATGCCACTCCGGTTCGCTCGCAGTCGCTGAACCGTACCAATGATTTTTTCACCCTCTTTGATTTTTCCGCTAAGTGGGATATCGTTCCAGCCATGCTGACCCAAAATCATGATAAGGTTGTGAAAGGATTCATGGGACAAACCACCGCATTCCGTAAAAACCTGATCAAGCCCAGTGTGTTGGTGATGGGCGAAACCAAAACTTCCGATGAAGCCAGGTACATTCACGGTGAATTCGGTAAAGGCCAGTGGACATTTTACGGAGGTCATGACCCGGAAGATTATCAGCATATGGTTGGAGATCCCCCGACAGATCTTAACCTGCATCCCAACTCCCCGGGTTACAGGCTAATCCTGAATAATGTATTGTTCCCTGCGGCTAAGAAGAAGAAACAGAAGACTTGAGAATGTTGCGGGTTGTGAGTTTTGGGTTGTGGGTTGCGGGTTTTGGGTTTTGGGTTGTGATGTGGCAGCTGGCAACAGACAACTGGCAACTGGCAACCGGCAACCAACCAACCAACAACTAATTATAAAATTTCCAGCTAACCCCAAACTTCAATAACTTATCATGCATTGGATAACTGCGCACGGTATAGTACCCTCCGGAGAACAGGCCCTGGTTCACATGATCGTATTTTAGAAATAAATTGGTGCGTTTAAGGGTTGCTTTTATCCAAACATCAACAACCGGGTAAGTGGAATACTCAAGCGGAGCATTGTCATTATAAAACTGGCTTACGTTAACCGCATAGGCCGGAGCTTTGAAAGGGGTGTTGAATCTAAGGTCGAACCCGATATTGGTATACAGTACTTTGAAAAGCCTGCTGGCATAATAAAAGCTGTTATAGGTATAGATCTCCGGAGTACGAAGTATATCCTGAAAATCCGTTTTCTGATAAACTATATAATTATCTAAATTGAAATTCCCGAATTTAAAATCTTTAGCCAGGGTGACCTTCAGCAAATTAATATTCGTCCCGAACTGAACAGGTTCTATCTGCTTTGCTGTGCTGGTCTCCTGATAATACAGGTAATCGCTTAAGAGGAAATATTCTGCTTTGGCGGCAAGGCGGAAACGGGTATTATCGTACAGGAAGGATAAGTTGCTGACCTTGGTATTGTCAAAAGAACGTTCCCATCTGTGATACTGGTAGTTAACCCGTTCAAACATCTTTTCCGGGGATTTATTCTGGGTATAGGCTCCTAACACAATACGCCCGATCGATTTGCTCAGGAAAAAATTAGTATTCGCTTCATAGAGGTAATCACCCAAATTCTGACCCTGAACATATTGCTGCAGATCAGCAGAAATATTAACCTTATCACTGAACCTGTATGCAAGCCCCGCCTTAACACTCGTGTTTGAAAAATTCTCTTTATAGTCGAGCTGTTCATAATGATACAGATCGTTCTGCAGGCCGAGATCCAGTTTCAACTCATTCTTGATAAAACTCAGGGCTTTGCCCCTAAGATAAAAACTGTAATTAAACTCATTCCTCAGATCAGATACCTTGGTTGAATCATTCGTAGTGGTGAAGGCACCGGAAGGCAAAACAGGAAATACCCCGGCGATGTCCTCTTCGTTCCTGAAGAATTTATACTGATCGCGGGTATAGGTAATTGTATGCGAAACGCGTTGGGTCGGCAAGATCCTGGCCGAAGCATTTCCGTCAGCCAGGCTATCCATCCGCCCAATATAATAGTATTGCTTTAAAAAGAGCTGGGTCTGTCTCCAGGTTTGCAGGGGCCGGTCTTTCCCCGTGGCGCTAAAGCCGACGCCTTCTGCCATTTTATCCAGCGAATTACTTTCAAAAATGGTATCGTTAGTAGTGGAGCCGTTCTCACCAGCCTTTATTGTATTAAAGATCACATCGCCGATCACATTATACCGTTTGTTGGTAGATTCATACCAGGCGAATAATGCAGCATTCAAATGCTCGGCCTTCTGATTTACGTAAAAACCCTCGGCTCCGATACGATTGAAATTTGCCCCCACATTTAAATTGGGCTTAACATTCTGAGAGTGAATAACTTTAAATGTCTGTTCCGTAGTACGGCCATTCACATAATAAAGCTCGGTAAATGGGGTTTTGGCCCGGTAAAACTTCATCGAATCCTGCGTCAGTTTATACAGATCGAAGGAATGGAAGCCCGCATCAAAGCCAATTGTTTTTGAAGGCCTGAAAAGCAGTTCACGATAGGCAAGCCCGTTGCTTCCCAGTCCGATTGTTGGGTTTTTTGGCTGAAACAGCGGACTGTAATTCTGAAAATTATAAAGAGTGGTATCTATAGCCACCGTTTGTGTGCCTTCCCGGAGTAAGCCAAGGGTGGTATAGCGGATGTATTTAGAAGTATAAACAACAGAATCAACCTCGGTTTCCTCCTGCATACGTAAAGAATCGAGTGATGCGCCCGGGGCTCCCTGGGTTCCCTGCCGTCCTTCAGGATTAATAGGTCTCCTCTGAGCGTATACACCCGTACCCAGCATCAGCAGCAAACAAAAGAAGCCAAATAGTAAACGCTTTATCATTTAATTGCTAGAATGAGTTCCTTTAAAATTTTTGTCATTTTAGGTTCCGCTTCCTCGGCGGTCTTAATGATATCCTCCAGCGAAACCGCTTTCAGCGTATCAGGAAAACCTTCATCCGTAAGTACTGAAATTGCAAAGACCGGCAATGACATATGATTAGCAACGATTACTTCAGGAACGGTGCTCATCCCTACAGCATCTGCTCCGATAATTCTTAAAAAACGATATTCAGCCCTGGTTTCTAAATTTGGGCCATCCACTGAAACATAAACCCCGGAATGGCAGGTTATTTTATTTTTTTTGGCTATTTTCATTCCAAGAGCGATCATCTCCTTGTTATAAGGTTCACTCATATCCGGGAAACGCGGTCCAAGAGCTTCTGAATTTCTTCCCCGTAAAGGATTATCAGTCTGCATATTAATATGATCTTCTATGATCATAATATCTCCTTTTTTAAAATCGGGATTCAGCGCTCCGCTGGCATTGGAAAGGAATAGTTTAGTGATGCCCAGGGTTTTCATCACCCTTACCGGAAAGGTGATCTGTTTCATATCATATCCTTCATAATAGTGTAGACGGCCCTGCATAGCTACAACCCGCTTACCGCTTAATATGCCGAAAATAAGCTTGCCCGAATGAAATTCAAGGGTTGAGATCGGGAAATTCGGAATATTGGAATACATCAGTTTGAACTTAACCTCGATATCCTCTACCAGCCCGCCCAGTCCTGTACCTAACACGATCCCTATTTCAGGCTCGAAATCACCTATTTTTTGTTTAATATATTCAGTGGTTAATTGAAGGTTCTGATGCATATTTCTCTATCAATTTATTAAAAGCGGACCTTTCAGGTTCGTGAATTTTTGCTTCAACCGGCAAATAGTATACCGGTAAAGCCTGTAATTGTTCATTTATATTATGGGAACGAAGCCTCTGGGCATCCTTTTCAGTGGTAATAATAAGTTTATCAAAGGCTGCCAAATCATTAAATGACTGTACAAGTTTACTGATATTTTTCTTGCTGAAGTTGTGATGATCGGAGTATTCCTGATGTTCAATTAAGGGGGTATATTTATACAGTTCCGAAAGCAGTGGGCCGGCATCGGCAATTCCTGTTAATAAAATAATCCTGGTATTCCCCTGAATGGATCTCAGATAACGATCCGGAACCCCATCATTTAAAGATATTAAATCCCCATAGGTCAGAAAGGAGAAAAAAACACGCTGCCTCTCCGCGGGATCTATTCTTTTCACGATCTTTTCCATCGTCTCCTCCCCCAGCAGCAGCGGGGTTTTGCTGACAACGATTATGTCCGCCCGGTACCTGCCAGAAAGCGGTTCCCGCAGATCCCCCGCAGGGAGCAGGCATTGCAGCTTAAAAAGTTTATTATAATCATACAGCAGAATGCTCAGTCCCGGTTTAACGGCCCGGTGCTGGAAGGCATCATCCAAAATTATAAGATCGTGCTCCTTCTTCAGCCGGCTTATACCCTCTGCCCTGTCTTCGCAAACGGCAACGGTAATATCCCTGAACTTCCGTTTAAATTGCAGGGGTTCATCACCTGTTTCGGCGCTGGAAGCATCCGGCACGACAAGTCTGAACCCGGAAGTATCTCTGCCATATCCCCTGCTGAGCGTTGCTATTTTATAGTTATTTTTTAATAGCCTGACCAGGTATTCCGTCATTGGGGTTTTGCCTGAGCCACCTGCAGTTAAATTTCCGACAGAAATAACGGGCAGATCGAACCTCACCGACTTCAGTATGCCTTTGTCATAGCCCAGATTTCGCAGTATGACTGCCAATCCGTAAAGCAGGGAAAAAGGGAATAAGAGCAGTCGGAGCAGTTTCATTTAAATATATAGAATACAAAAATACATAATTGATCTTAACCCCTTATTTATTGATTTTTCATTACTTTGGAATTAAACCATAAATCCTCGCTCAAACTGATCAGCAAGTTTCGTTCAGTACAGCGGTTTTTATTAAAGGTCTCACTCAGAAAATATCAGTCAAACACAAATGAACAAAAAACCGCTGCTCCTCGCCTTAATCTTATTAAGCTCCTTCCTGACCTTCGCGCAAAACAAAAACGATGTCCGGCTAACCGCTAAACTGCAGGAACTGCTTAAAGGATTTCAGGGGGATGCGGGGATCTATGTACAGAATTTAAGAACAGGCCGGATCTCCCAGATCAATGCGGATACCATTTTTCCAAGCGCCAGTATGATCAAGGTACCAATTATGTGCGGTGTGCTGGATAAGATCAATAAGGGAGAACTCAGCTATAACCAGGACCTGGTCTACCGCGACAGCCTTTTTTACGCGGGAGAAGATATTATAGGTTCGCTGAAAGACGGTGAAAAAATTAAACTGAGCAAAGTACAGATGTTAAGCATTACAACCAGCGACAATACGGCAAGCCTGTGGCTTCAGAAACTGGTAGGCGGCGAAAATATTAATGCCTGGCTGGCAGCAAACGGTTTTGAGCATACCCGGGTAAATTCCCGCACAGCCGGCAGGCAGGATAACTGGAAGAAGTATGGCTGGGGACAGACCACTCCCCGCGAGATGGCCACCCTTGTAAAAATGATCCGGGAGGGAAAAGCTGTCAGCCAATCCGCAAGCGAAAGGATGTACCGTAACCTGGTCCGGATTTTTTGGGACGGCGAAGCTTTATCCCAGATCCCGCCCTATGTACAGGCCGCATCCAAACAGGGAGCGGTAAACCAATCACGGTCTGAAGTGGTCCTGGTTAATGCCCCGCACGGAGATTATGTATTTTGCGTAGCTACCAAAAATCAGAAAGACGAAAGCTGGACCCAGGATAATGAAGGCTACCGCCTGAAACGTAATCTGTCCAGGCTTCTATGGAATTACTTTGAACCCAAATCTGACTGGAAACCAGCCGCAGGAATGGAGAAGTATTGGGAATAATAGTTTAAACCGTAAAAATTTCTATTTAAAGTTTAAATAGGGAAATACCTTGGTTTTTTGTGGGTGCTAGGTGATTTTTTAAATAAAAAAAGAAACTTGCGCCGCTTTAAATGTTTTCACAACGGAATAATCCTTATCACAACCGCGATCTGAATGGAACAGGGATCGAATGAGCTGTGGTGAATATCAGTAAATCAAAGAATGAAAGCAACACAACTACTCCCTGTTCGGGCATATTTTTTTTGCTGTGGTGAATATCTCAAAAGCGACAAGCAAAATCAGGACGAGCCGGTAAATTGAAAAATCTGCGTGAAGGTGAGCCAATCTGCTCAAAGTGAGCCACCCCATTATGAAGCGTAAAAGCTTGATCAAACTAAAAGAATGGAGTGCGAATCACAGCACCCAGGACTATCACAGATGGGACAGAATCAAGGACTAAACAGGGAGGAAACAGGGAGAAAACGCATAGAAAACCAAAGTAGATACCTGTTTACTTCGCGTTACCTCTCTCTTTACCAACATTGTAATTTGCATTTATCTGGAATACTTCATAGATTCAATGAGAAGTAAACCCAGGCACATGGCTAGATTAATTAATGGGCCAATGGTCCCTTCGTAGGTAAGGGAGGATCTGTTATCGGATATACCCTTAACGGAGTTGGTTATATAAAAGGGCTCTATAAAAAAAGAACCAAAGCACCAACCCCTGGTGAAGTACTCAACCGCAAAAAATTTCCCGCCGCACAAAGCTGGCTTCAACCTGTCACATCTTTTGTAAGAGTGGGATTTACGGGCTATAATGAACGTTTTCAGGGTTTTGCAGCAGCCAAACCATGGTTAATCAAAAATGCGGTTCAGGTAATTGATAAGGAAATCATTATCGACCCATCCCTTGTCAGGATCAGCTCCGGGAGCCTGACTCTGCCTGAAAAATAGCGTGTACATTTCAGGAACCTGATACATTAAGCATTACCTGGAACTATTCAGGTGGAACAAGTTCCAGTTATGATCAGGCAATGGTGCTGGCTTACGATTTAAAACACAAACTTATATATGGAAAGGTTTACGGCAATGACAGGGATTCCTGTGAAGAGCGTATTCAAATCAAATATAGCGAGACTGTTCATGCTTATCTGGCCTTTATTGCTGCTGACAGAAGCAGGCAGTCGGATAGTGTGTATTTAGGAAAATTTGATTTTTAATACCTCTGGGCGTTCTTTTAACACATGGCAAGGAACCGCAAAAATGCCCTATTCCTTTATAATTGGGACATACAAGGGCCTTTAAGCTTGCTGAATAAATTAATTATTGCCCTTGGACCATGAAGGCAAATTCTTCACATAGTATCATTAAATCAAAGAATGAAAGCAAATCACCCAGAGCCGGATTTGCTTTCAAACCCTTAATCACCAATTATTACTTTTATAGCTTTCTCCCTTGCGGCATTTCCAAACACTTCATAGGCATCCAGTATCTTATCGAATGCAAACCGGTGGGTAATTAACTTTTCCGGCTGCAGCTTTTTGCCGGCCACTGTTTTTAACAGCATTGGTGTTGTATTTGTATTTACCAGTCCGGTGGTAATCGTGATATTCTGAATCCACAATTTCTGGAGCTGCAGATCCACGCTTTTACCATGAACGCCAATATTGGCAATATGACCTCCCGGCCTTATGATGTTCTGACATACGTCAAATGTCTGAGGTATCCCTACAGCCTCGATAGCTACATCCACTCCATCCTTTGTTTGTTCTGCTATCAGCTTTGCCACATCTCCTTTAAGAGGATTGATAACATGAGTAGCGCCAAAAGTTTTAGCTACTTCCAGACGATTTTCGTCCATATCGATCATTATAATTTTGGAGGGTGAATAGAACTGTGAGGTCAGTAATACGGACATACCTATCGGACCCGCACCTACGATGGCAATGGTATCCCCGGGTTTTACTGTCCCGTTTAAAACCCCGATCTCATGACCTGTGGGCAGAATATCGCTCAGCATGACCAGGGCTTCTTCATTAGAACCGGAGGGAATGGGGTAAAGGCTGTTATCCGCATGGGGTATTCTTACATATTCGGCCTGGGTACCGTCGATAAGATGTCCCAGGATCCAGCCGCCGTCTTCACAATGCGAATACATTTGCTTCTTGCAATATTCACATTTCCCGCAGGATGTGATACAGGATATAAGTACATGATCCCCTTTTTTAAAGTTATTTACGGCACTTCCGGTTTCCTCAATAATGCCTACTCCTTCATGCCCAAGTACGCGGCCTTTGGTAACTCCGGGTACATCCCCTTTCAGGATATGAAGATCCGTTCCGCAGATGGTGGTTTTGACCATTTTAACCAGTGCATCTGTCGGAGCCGAAATTTTAGGTTTAGGAACATCGTCCCATTTCTTTTGCCCGGGTCCTTCATATACCAGACCCTTCATTGTTTCTATACCTGTAGCTTTTACAGCTTCCATTACATTTGGACTCATAATTTTGGTATTAAAATGATAAATAATTTTACAAAATAAAGTTCGGCAAAGATCTCTTCCATAATCATGAGGACGGTCAGGGGAATACCTGATGTTTATCATCTCATTCAATCTAATTTCATTCAAACCCTTATCTTTGCCCCTAACTAAAGAACCAATTATGTTAAAAGGATTTTTCAACGTACCTCATCCGGTAAATGAACCTATATTGAATTATGCCCCGGGAAGCCGGGAACGTGCTTTATTAAAAGAGGCGCTTGCAGAAGCCCGCTCGCAGCAGATAGATATTCCCATGTATATCGGCGGTAAAGAAATCAGAACAAGTAAGCAGGGAGAGATCCGTCCACCACACGATCACCAGCACATACTGGGGCGATATAGCCAGGGCGACAAAAGCCATGTTAATGACGCGATTGAAGCTGCATTAAAGGCAAAGGCTGCATGGGAAAATCTTCCATGGGAACAAAGAGCTGCTATATTTTTAAAAGCTGCTGATCTTATCGCGGGTCCTTACCGCTATAAGCTGAATGCTGCCACGATGCTGGGTCAGTCAAAAAACGCTTTCCAGGCAGAGATCGATGCCGCCTGCGAGCTGATCGATTTCCTGAGGTTCAATGTCAAGTACATGACAGAGATCTATCAGCAGCAGCCACCCGTATCACCAAAAGGAAGCTGGAACCGGCTGGAACAGAGACCGCTTGAAGGATTTGTTTTTGCTTTGACCCCCTTTAATTTCACGGCTATAGCCGGAAATCTTCCGACATCTGCAGCCATGATGGGAAATGTGGTTGTATGGAAGCCTGCCAATACCCAGATTTATTCGGCCAATGTTCTTATGCAGATCTTCCGTGAAGCCGGATTACCTGATGGGGTTATCAACCTGGTCTATGTTTCAGGACCGGATGCAGGAGAAGTGATCTTTAATCATCCTGATTTTGCTGGTATCCATTTTACCGGATCCACTGCTGTTTTTCAGAACATCTGGAAAACTATTGGTAACAACATCCATAAATACAAAACCTATCCCCGCATTGTGGGCGAAACAGGAGGAAAGGATTTCATATTGGTTCACGGGTCGGCGGATGTGGAAGCTTCAAGCACGGCCATTTTACGCGGAGCTTTTGAATACCAGGGGCAGAAATGTTCAGCTGCATCAAGGGTTTATATCGCCCGGTCGGTATGGCCTGAAATACAGACGCTCCTTAAACGCGGTCTTGCCAGCCTGAAGATGGGCCCGACTGAAGATTTCGGCAATTTCATCAATGCGGTAATTGACGAAAAATCTTTCGATAAACTCAAAGGCTATATAGAATCTGCCAAAACGGATAAAGATCTTGAGATCATCGCCGGTGGCAAAACGGATAAATCAGCAGGTTATTTCATCGAGCCAACCGTGATTTTAACCAGGGATCCTTACTATGTGACCATGTGTGAGGAATTATTCGGACCGGTTCTTACCATTTTTGTGTATGAGGATAAGGATTTTGAAAAAACACTTGATATAGTTGACAAAACCTCAATTTATGCACTGACAGGAGCTGTTTTAGCCCAGGATCGTTATGCTCTGGCTACCGCAACCCAGGCATTACGAAATGCAGCAGGCAACTTTTATATCAATGATAAATGCACAGGCGCCGTCGTCGGTCAGCAGCCATTTGGCGGAGCACGCGGATCAGGCACGAATGATAAGGCGGGATCTATGATCAATTTATTACGCTGGGTATCTCCGAGGACGATCAAAGAGACCTTTGATCCGCCAAAAGATTACCGGTATTCTTTCCTGGAAAAAGAATAAGAAATAAAAAAAGAAAAGCGGTGAATGTTGAATAACACTCACCGCTTTTTTATTGCATTAAAACGAACTATCTGACTTTGGATTCATCCAGTTTGAATACAGTCCCAAGGTTTTCACTTGATTTGGCAGTAACCTGAAGGTCTTTTACCAGCCCTGTTTTCAGGTCGATTACCCAGCCATGGATTTCAAGATCCTCACGTTCCCTCCAGGCGTTCTGAATAATGGTGGTCTTGCATAGGTTATAAACCTGCTCCACCACATTCAGTTCAACCAGGCGGTCAAGTTTTTTGGCTTCATCAGTAATTCTGTCAAGTTCATGGCTGTGAAGACGATAAACATCCTTAATATGCCTGAGCCAATTATCAATTAAACCAAATTGCTTATTGCTGAGCGCCGCAGCTATCCCTCCGCAGCCGTAATGGCCCGAAACGATCACATGCTTTACCTTCAGGACATTTACCGCATAATCCAGTACACTCAGCATATTCATATCTGAATGAACGCAGACATTGGCAATATTCCTGTGAACGAATACCTGTCCGGGCCTTGTATTGGTTACCTCATTGGCCGGAACACGGCTGTCAGAACATCCGATCCACAAAACATCAGGTTCCTGTCCTGCTGCTAATTTCCTGAAATAATCCGGGTCCTGGTCAAGCTCAGATTTAACCCAGTCGCGATTGCCCTGTAGTAGTTCTTCATAGCCCCGCTTTTGTTTTTCCTTGATTTCTTTTGACATAACGGGTATTTTTTCTGTGTTATTTTTTCTAAAAAACATAATTAGCTAAAATTTGCGGGTTTATAAATTAATTCTTTTAATGGCGGTACCTCATAATGCTCGCGGATATTGATCAATTCAACAATGCTGGCCTTGGTATAAGCATTATGTTTATAATTATGAATGATCTCCAGGACGTCCTTGTCGATATACATGGAATCGGTCCCATCAATGATCACATCCAGTTCCTTTGGAAGATGAGTCAGGGTATACTGGATCGCAGCCTTATTGAGGAATGAAACTTCCTGGGCCAGCTTGATCCTGATCACCTTTTTATCACCATTGCGTTCGATCTTGTAGAAATAGGGATTGCGCAGGTTATTCCGGAGGATGTAGAATACGCCAACCAGCATACCCACAGCGACACCTTTTAGCAGGTCTGTAAATACAACAGCCAGAACCGTCACTACAAAGGGAATGAACTGATCCTTACCATTCTGCCACATCTTTTTAAATAAAGCCACTTTAGCCAGTTTATAACCGGTGACCAGCAGGATTGCTGCCAGGCAGGCCAGTGGAATTTTATTAAGCAGCATTGGAATAAACAGTAAGGAGAGCAGGAGCCATAATCCATGATAGATTGCAGACATTTTTGTCCGGCCTCCTGAATTTACGTTCACCGAGGATCTTACAATCACTGATGTCATCGGTAATCCTCCGAGAAGCCCGCTGCTAATGTTTCCGATACCCTGGGCAACAAGCTCACGGTTTGTGGGCGAGATCCTCTTGATCGGGTCTATCTTATCCACTGCTTCGATACTTAAAAGGGTTTCGATACTTGCCACAATAGCTATTGTAACAGCGACAGCCCAGACATCCTGGTTGGTGATCTGGCTGAAATCCGGCATGGAAAACAAACCTTTAAATTCATCAAAAGAATTAACAACAGGAATAGTAACCAGCTGCTCGGTTTTTAATGCAAGTCCTGTATTCTGAAATAGAATAGTTAAAATAATACCCAGAGCAACCACCAGAACAGGAGCCGGAACGGCGCTTAATTTTTTCACTTTGGGCCAGTAGATCATGATGATAAGCGACAGTGAACTTATGATCACTGCACCGTAACTCACCCTTCCCAGGGCAGTAAGGATTGCTGAGAATGTATTGCCCTGATCCCTCTGGAAGAAACTTTCATCTCCTTCAAAATCTGAATCAAAACCTACCGCATGCGGAAGCTGCTTTAATATTAAAATGATACCTATCGCGGCAAGCATTCCTTCTATAACAGCGGATGGAAAATAATTAGCTATTATACCTGCTTTTATGAAACCAAAAATGATCTGAAGGATCCCTGCAAGTACCACCGCAAGTAAAAATGTCTCATATGAACCAAGTGAAGCGATCGCACTGAATACAATTACGGTTAAACCGGCTGCCGGTCCGCTGACACTTAACTGTGAACCGCTTATTGAGGATACGACTATACCACCTATTATCCCCGTAAGGAGGCCTGCAAACAGGGGAGCACCCGATGCCAGGGCAATGCCAAGACATAGGGGAAGGGCAACCAGGAAGACTACAATACTGGAGGGCAGATCCCTTTTTAAATTTTTTCTTAAAAAATATTTATTCATATCAATTTGATCTGTACAAAACTGATCAGGTTAAAAATTTTAATGGAAATGATCTTCATCCCTGATTAAAGGTTCAATGAATATCAATTTGAATAATTCTATTGCGGAAATCTACCTGATAAGAAACTCTGAAGAAACATCTGAACCTTAAGCCAATCAAATAATCCCGGTAACAAGCGAATAGCCGGCCGGCATTTGAAATACTCAGAGATCCCTTCATCTTCCTTCATAACCTAAATTATTAAGAAGATTTTTATGAGCAGGAGGAATAAAGATCAGGTATGACCGATCGGTTCGGCCGGTATCAAACATGAGCTTTAAAGCCTTATCAGGATAAGAAAAAGCAGCCCCGGAAGAGGCGCAACAGGAAATTAAGAGTTTGGAGGAGGTGTTGGCACAGAGGGATAGAATGCCCGGATATGGGAGTTTTGTTTAAGCGCATATCGTTGAATGGCGACTGCCGTATGCGGCTGGCAAAAATTAAACTTATAAACCCCGCTCAGCCATTCTCCCTTATTAAGCGTGTCTTTAGCCGTATCAGTGCCTTTGGAGGAATGACTTTCTATCTCAAGCTGCATGATCACGGCATTAACAATGGTGCTGTCCACGTGACTGGCAACTAAGGGCGCCACAGAAATAACCATCTTCGCAAAGAAGATGAACAAAAATATAAAACTGAATATTTTCCTGGCTAATTCCTTTTTCATCATGTGTATTTATTACACAGCAATTTTCGTAAAGGGCCAAAAATAATAAAATAGGAAGCGTATTATTTGCTTTTAACAAAACATAACGAAAGAGTTACATGAAGGTGACATAGCATGGGGCGGCCTATCCAAATGGATGGCGGAATTGAGTTCAGGAAATAATGGCATTCAGGTATACTCCTGCTAAGAAGAAAAACACCCAAAAGGACCCATTTGCTTTGCAATTTTTATTAATTTCACCAATTCGCGTCATCACGTATAAACCTGTATATTTTGGATAAAAAGATAGAAGATTTAAATAAAAGGCAAGAGCAGGCATTGCTGGGCGGTGGCCCGGCAAGGATCGCCAGTCAGCATAAAAAAGGAAAGCTTACCGCAAGGGAACGCCTTCATTTTTTACTTGATGAGGGATCCTTTGAGGAAATTGGCATGCTGGTGATGCACCGCTCTACCGATTTCGGAATGGAAAAGGAAAGGTACCCGGGCGATGGCGTTGTAACCGGCTACGGAACAGTAAACGGCCGTCTGGTTTATGTTTTCTCGCAGGATTTCACAGTTTTTGGGGGTTCACTTTCTGAAACACATGCAGAAAAGATCTGCAAGATCATGGACCTGGCTATAAAGAACGGCGCTCCTGTTATTGGTCTAAATGATTCAGGAGGAGCCCGGATACAGGAAGGTGTTGTTTCCCTTGGCGGGTATGCGGATATCTTCTATCGTAACACCATGGCCTCCGGGGTGGTGCCACAGATCTCCGCGATCATGGGTCCATGCGCGGGAGGAGCAGTTTACTCCCCGGCTATCACCGATTTCGTATTAATGGTGGAAAACACGTCTTATATGTTCGTTACAGGTCCGAATGTTGTTAAAACCGTAACCCATGAAATAGTAACATCCGAAGAGCTGGGAGGCGCCTCGGCGCATTCAACAAAATCAGGCGTAACTCATTTTGCTTGTGCAAACGAACTGGAAGCAATTAATAACATCAAGAAATTACTGAGCTATATGCCTCAGAACTGCGAAGAATTAACTCCTGCAGGAGCATATGAACCCTCAGAAGACCTGAGGCCAAACCTGAATGGCATCATTCCCCAGAACAATTCACAGCCCTATGACATCAGGGAGGTCATTGATGAGCTATGCGATGAAGGTTCATTCACAGAAGTTCATAAGGATTTTGCCGAAAATATTGTGGTTGGATTTGCAAGGCTTGCCGGAAGAAGTATTGGTATCATAGCCAATCAGCCGGCATTTCTGGCAGGTGTATTGGATATCAAGTCATCCGTAAAAGGGGCCCGCTTCGTTCGCTTCTGCGATAGCTTTAATATTCCTCTTCTGGTTCTGGAAGATGTTCCGGGTTTCCTTCCGGGCACGGATCAGGAATGGCATGCCATCATCACCAATGGAGCCAAACTTCTTTATGCCTTCTGCGAGGCGACAGTTCCCCGTATCACCGTGATCACTCGCAAGGCCTATGGCGGAGCCTATGATGTGATGAACTCCAAACATATCGGCGCCGACATGAACTATGCCTGGCCCAGTGCGGAAATTGCTGTCATGGGGGCCAAAGGTGCTGCTGAAATTATATTTAAGAAGGAGATCAGCGCTGCTGAGAATCCGAATGAGCGCTGGCTGGAGAAAGAAAAAGAATACTCAGATATATTCGCAAATCCTTACAGGGCAGCGGAAAGAGGATTTATTGATGAAGTAATAGAGCCGGCGGAAACCCGGAAGAAGCTGATCAAAGCCTTTAAAATGCTTGAGAATAAGGTTGTCAATAATCCAAGGAAAAAGCACGGAAACATTCCACTTTAATGTTCAGACATGTCGCACATTGAGCAGATACCGGTCGAACTTACCTGGCAAATCCGCTGGAAAATCCTCTATCCTGGCCTGAGTATTGAGGCAGCATACCTTCCTGAGGATGAACAGGGCATGCACCTGGGATTGTTTGATGAAAATGTGCTTATCAGTGTAATCTCCCTGTTCAGAAGCGGCAGCGTTATGCAATTCAGAAAATTTGCAACACTTGCCGAATTCCAGGGAAAAGGATATGGTACCGAAATGCTCAATTACGTTTTAGACCTTTCAAAAGCCGAAGGCTGTGAGAGGATCTGGTGTAACGCTAGGCAGAATGCTACAGGATTTTATAGTAAATTCGGCTTTTTAAAAACAGAAAAAACATTTCACAAGAACGGTAATGACTACATTATCATGGAGAAAACAATATAATTAATCAATATGGCAAAGCAAAAAGAACCTAAGCATATCCCTGTTGTCACCAAGAAGTCGCTGGCATTTTTTGAAAGCTATATCAACAACCCATCGCCCACCGGATTTGAGTGGGAAGGTCAGCGTTTATGGCTGGATTATATCAAACCTTATGTTGATGAACATATGGTTGACAATTACGGCACCGCAGTAGCAGTGATCAATCCAGAGGCAAAATACCGCGTAGTGATCGAGGCGCATGCGGATGAGATTTCCTGGTTTGTAAATTACATTACCAAAGAAGGTCTGATCTATGTGATCAGGAACGGCGGATCAGATCATCAGATCGCGCCATCCAAACGGGTAAATATTCATACAGATAAAGGAATTGTTAAAGCTGTTTTCGGATGGCCTGCAATTCACACCCGCGCAGGTGAAAAAGAGGAGGCTCCAACTCTGAAAAATATATTTTTAGACTGCGGCTGTACAAGCAAGGAAGAGGTTGAAGCTTTAGGCATCCATGTAGGCTGCGTGATCACCTATGAGGATGAGTTTATGGTTCTGAACGACCGTTACTATGTCGGCCGCGCCCTGGATAACCGTGCAGGAGGCTTCATGATCGCCGAGGTTGCACGTATGCTTACCGAAAACAAGAAAAAATTACCTTTCGGTCTGTATATCGTTAACTCTGTACAGGAAGAGATCGGATTGAGGGGTGCAGAGATGATCGCCAACCGGATAAAACCCAATATTGCTATTGTTACCGACGTAACGCATGATACACAGACCCCGATGATCAATAAGATCACCCAGGGCGATCTTAGCTGCGGTAAAGGACCGGTGGTTTCTTACGCTCCTGCGGTACAGACAAATCTCAATAAACTGCTTATTAAAACAGCTGAAGAGAATAACATTCCATTCCAGCGTCAGGCATCTTCCCGCTCGACAGGAACCGATACGGATGCTTTCGCCTATTCAAATGACGGAGTTGTTTCTGCCCTGATATCCCTTCCTCTGCGCTATATGCATACAACAGTAGAAATGATCCATAAGGAGGATGTCGATAATGTGATCCGGCTGATCTATGAGTCTTTATTAAATATAAAGGTTGATCACGATTTCAGAACGATCAAATAGGCAGTATTCTAAGCTCTCGCATGAAAAGACTCTCAATAATACTCTTAGGGGCACTTTTTTGTAGTGTCCCGGGTGCTTCAGCCCAGGACATACTAAACTATCAGAAGCCTCCGCAATCTATCATTGACCTGGTAGAAGCCCCGGTAAGTCCGGCAGTAATGATCAATTCTGATGGCACTTGGATGCTGCTGCTTGAAATGCCCGGACTTTCTTCCATTACAGAACTGTCGCAGCCTGAACTCCGGCTCGCCGGACTGCGGATCAACCCTTCAACCAATGGTCAAAGCCGTACTTCTGCTTATACCGGGATCCGCTTAAAAGCTATTGCCAAAGATGAAGAGCTGGCCTTTACCGGACTTCCGGAAAATCCGCAGCTGGCGGATATCAGCTGGTCGCCGGATGAAAGCAAGATCGCTTTCACCAATACTACCCCTGCCGGGATTGAATTATGGATAGCTGATCTGAATACCCTCGCAGCAAATCGTTTGAGTGATCTGTACCTGAATGACAGCTTTGGGAAATGCTATGTCTGGACCCCGGGGGGAAAAAGCCTCCTTGCCAGGTTCATTAATGATAAAAGAGAAAACCCGGGTAAGGCCCCTTCCATTCCGACCGGACCACTTATCCAGGAAAGCCTGGGCGAAAAATCACAGGCCCCTACCTACCAGGATCTCTTAAAGAATCCTTATGATGAAATGGCTTTCGAGTATTACTTTACGGCCCAGCTCAAGCTTGTAGACCTTGAGGGAAAGACATCTGATTTCGGCCAGCCGGGGATCATACGCTCCTTTGATTATTCCCCCGACGGACAATATATTCTTATTGCCACCATTAACCGCCCCTATTCCTACCAGGTTCCGGCAAGACTGTTTCCTTTTACCACTTCGCTTTACGACAAAGAAGCCAAACTCATTAAAAAGCTTCATGAATCCCCGCTTGCTGAGAATCTTCCGGCAGGATTTGATGCGGTTCTGAAAGGTCCGAGGGAATTCGGCTGGCGTGCTGATAAACCCGCTGTTCTTTATTGGGTTGAAGCCCAGGATAACGGCAATCCATCCCAGCAGGCAAGTGTGCGTGATATTATTTTTACCCAGGGCCCGCCCTTTACACAGAAACCTTTTACCCTGGCCCAATGTTATTTACGTTTCAATTCTATCCACTGGGGAGATGATAAGCTTGCCATCATAACCGAAAGATGGTGGAGAACCAGGGCAGAGCGCCGCGTTTTTATCAAGCCTTCAAATGAGACGTTCCGCATCAATCTTTTCGACTTCTATTATGAAGATGCATACAGTGATCCAGGCCCTTTTGTAACCCGGAAAAATGAATTTAACAGACAGGTTCTTCTGACTGAATATAATCCCCTTAAGCGCCTGGGCGATCCCGATAACTTAAATATTTTCAGTTTTAATAATGGTGCATCCCCCCAAGGCGACCGTCCATTCATCCTGAAATTCAATATCAAGACCAAGATCACAGATACGATCTTCCGTTCACAGGCTCCTTATTATGAACGGCCGGTTTTCTTTAATAACGGCAAATTCCTGATCAGCAGCCGTGAGGCTGTCGATTCGGTTCCAAATTATTACCACATCACACTGGCGGATACGCTGAGAAGGCAGATCACCCAATTCACCGACCCTTATCCTTCCTTAAACGGGGTTCAGAAACAGACCTTAAGCTATAAGCGACTTGATGGGATCAGCCTAGGAGGAACTTTATATTTACCCAGGGGGTATCAGAGCAGCGACGGACCACTTCCGGTGCTAATGTGGGCTTATCCCCGTGAATTTAAGACCAGCAAAGCGGCCGGCCAGGTAAAAGGATCACCCTACCGGTTCACCCGGCTTAGCAGCGGCTCACCCATCTTCTGGGTAACGCGCGGGTATGCGGTTCTCGACAATGCGGATATGCCAGTAGTCGGAGAAAGCAATAAGGAACCCAATGATACTTTTGTAGAACAGATAAGATACAGCGCTGAAGCCGCCATTAATCATATGGTTGAAATGGGTATCGCCGATCCGAAGCGTATCGCCGTGGGCGGCCATTCCTATGGTGCATTCATGACCGCAAACCTTCTGGCTCATACCGAACTGTTTGCCGCCGGTATCGCGCGAAGCGGCGCCTATAACAGGTCGCTTACCCCATTCGGATTCCAGTCAGAGGAACGTACCTACTGGCAGGCTCCCTCTCTTTACAATAAAATGTCGCCCTTCTCTTATGCTGATAAAATTAAAGCTCCTCTCCTGCTTATTCATGGCGAAGCCGATAATAACAGCGGAACTTTTCCGATGCAAAGCGAAAGGATGTACACGGCAATTAAAGGGCATGGAGGAACGGTAAGGCTGGTGATCCTTCCTGCGGAAGCACATTCCTACCGGGCCGGGGAATCTGTCCTTCATATGATGTGGGAAATGGACAGATGGCTTGAAAAATATGTAAAGAACAAATAAGCAAATAAAGTATTCGAACACGGGTTTAAAGCAAAATACTGATCTTGCAGTATGAACAGGCCTTATTTTAATCAGTACATATGAACAGAGATGCTCAATTTATAGAAAGTATTAAAAGCTCCTATACTACCAAAGGAGCCAGTATTTACCTGGGCGCAGGTATCCTGGATGGCAGGATCCTTTCAGAGGCGGAGGTTAATTTACCGCTGAAGATGATGAACCGCCACGGATTAATTGCCGGGGCAACGGGTACCGGTAAAACCCGGACCCTTCAGCTCATAGCCGAACAGCTTTCAGATGCCGGTGTACCTGTATTCATGCTGGATGTTAAGGGCGACCTGTCGGGAATGAACCAGCCGGGGCCGACCAATGAAAAGCTTGAAGAAAGAGCAGCTGCATTAGGAAAACCATTCAGTCCTGCCGGATTTCCTGTAGAGCTATACTCCCTTTCGGGGAAGCTTGGCGCCCAGATGCGCGCCACCGTGCTTGAATTCGGTCCCATCATGTTATCCCGTATCCTGGGTTTGAACGAAACCCAGACCGGAGTTATGGCTGTGATTTTCAAGTATGCCGATGATAACAAACTGCAGCTTCTTGATCTGAACGACCTTAAGAAAGTTATTTCCTACCTTTCCGATGGTGCAGGGGCGGCCGAGATCAAGGAAAGCTACGGAAGCATTTCTACCTCTACCTCGGGAACGATCCTCAGGAAGATCGTAGCTATTGAACAGCAGGGACTGGCAAAGATCTTCGGAGAGCGTTCTTTTGATATCGAAGATCTTTTCAGCCGGATAGACGGCAAAGGGGTGATCAGCCTGCTGAATATTTCCGATGTCCAGAGTCAGCCGGTTTTATATTCCACCTTTTTACTGAGCCTTCTTGCAGAGATCTTCTATGATATGCCTGAAGCCGGTGATTTGGATAAGCCTAAGCTGGTATTTTTCTTTGATGAAGCGCATTTACTGTTTAAAGACAGCTCAAAAGCATTTCTTGAACAGGTTGAAACTATAATCCGGCTCATCCGTTCCAAAGGGATCGGGGTTTTCTTTTGCACCCAAACGCCCATGGATGTTCCCGAAAGCGTACTTGGACAATTAGGAAACCGAATACAGCATGCCTTAAGGGTATTTACTCCAAATGATGCGGAAGCGCTTAAAAAAACGGTTAATACTTACCCCCGCTCAGTTTATTATGAGATCGACAGGATACTCACTTCCCTGGGAACAGGGCAGGCCTTAATTACCGTGCTGAACGAAAAGGGCATTCCCACAGAAGTTGTTGCAACGCACCTGATCCCGCCCCGCTCGATTATGGGTCCATTGCCAACCGCTGATTTTGATTCACTCATGCAGGCAAGTTCCCTCTACCAGAAATACCAGGAGGTGCTTGATCCGGAAAGCGCATATGATATTCTCAGCAAAAGAGTAAATGAAAAATTAGCAGAGGACGAAGAGAATCAGAAACGCATCCAGGAAGAAAAAGAGAATGCCCCGAGGCGTGGGGAAAAGAGCACGCTTGAAAAAGTGATCAATGCCCCTATCACAAGACAGATAGGCACCGCCATAGTCAGGGGCTTATTTGGCATGCTGACAGGAAAAAAACCAAGAACGCGAAACAAGGGCGGCCTTCTTGGGTTTTAGATAAGCCTTAGAAAGAGGATCATCCGTGATCCTGCTTTATTAACTTTAAACCTTAAATCTATATAGATGAAACCTACTTTAGTAATATTGGCCGCAGGGATGGCCAGCCGTTATGGCAGCATGAAACAAACCGACGGATTTGGACCACACGGCGAAACCATCATAGAATATTCAATATACGATGCAATAAAAGCGGGCTTTGGGAAAGTGATCTTTATTATCCGTGAAGAATTCGCTGAGAACTTCAAAGCCATTTTTGAACCTAAGTTACAGGGTAAGATCGAAACGGATTATGTTTTTCAAACCTTTGACCTTAAACCTTACGGGATTGACCTTGAAATAGAGCGAGCAAAACCCTGGGGTACTGCACATGCGGTTCTGGCAGCCAGGGATGCCGTGAATGAGCCTTTCTGCGTAATCAATGCGGATGATTTTTATGGCAGGGATTCCTATCAGAAAATGAAGGATTTCCTGACCACTGACGTGAGTGATGATACCTTTTCCATGATTGGATTTCAGATCGATAAAACCTTATCTGATCATGGCTCTGTTTCACGCGGCGTTTGTGCGGTAGATGCAGAGGGAAATCTTTCCGAGATCCATGAGCGAACCAAAGTCTATTTTAAGCCGGATTTAGAAGGCGGGCCAAAAAACA
Organism: Pedobacter sp.; assembly: GCA_036676435.1. Taxonomy (GTDB): domain Bacteria; phylum Bacteroidota; class Bacteroidia; order Sphingobacteriales; family Sphingobacteriaceae; genus Daejeonella. The sequence continues at coordinate 151,929 of JAKFCV010000021.1, forward strand.
TTTTCTTCGAAGAAGGCGGCCGTGAATTCCCACTTCCTGCTACTTCACGGGTTTCCATGAACTTCTGGGGATTTACACCTAAGATATTCGAACTGTCTGAAGGCATATTCAAAGAGTTTGTTATGGCAAATAAGGACAACCCGAAATCCGAATTTTTCATTCCTATTGTAGCTGAAGAACTTATACGTGATAAGAAGGCTTCTTTTAAAGTCATCCCATCCCAAAGTCAGTGGTTTGGCGTTACGTATGTGGAAGACAAGCCGATTGTACAGAATTGCATCGATAAGCTGGTTGAAAGCGGAGAGTATCCGGAGGATTTGTGGGGGTAAATAGAAATTCGCTAAGATAAAAAAAGCCTCATATATGAATTGTATGAGGCTTTTTTTAATAATTTATACTTACAAACCTGTATCTATTTCGTTAATAATTGCTCCTTTTTTATAAAATTTATATCTCCCTTTAGTAAGTTTATAAAGAGGGATAGCATAACATAAAGTCATAAACGATCTGTGATGCTCAGGTTTAATCGTTCCCAATTCAACTCCAAACCCAACTTGAAAGTCTAATACGCCTATAGTCAGGACCGGGCCAAAAACATTTGTATCATCAGACCCTGCTGAAAATAGAAATCCGCCATGTATGGAAAAGGAATTGACAAAATCGCTATTTTCCAGATTGCCGCTAGCGTCTCTAAAGTCAGTCATTGTACCGAAGCTAAGTCCAAATCCTGCCCCTATAGAATTGAATAATTGCACATCTCCATATTTAGTATTGGTATTATCTTTTGAAAAATTGAATCTGGCAACTGGTATAGTGAAGTTAGTATTCCATATCGTGGCTTCGTACTTTAATGTTTTATTGGCAAAGGCACGTTTGGAATTCTCATTCAAACTATATTCTGCAATTTTAACATTTACACTATCTTTTATAGTATTTAATCTTTTAAGTTCTTTCGGTTTAAGATTATCCATTATTTGATCTTTAACTGGACTCATTTTTTCTATGAGATCAAGCATATGAGCCTTGGACTCTAATAATTCTATTTGCTTAACTTTTAAGTTATCTTGATTGGTTTTAATTAAAGTGGAATTATCTCCTTCGCTATTTTTCAGCTTTGCTATAAATTTTTCTAAAAATTCAACCTCCTTCTGCTTTTCAATAATCAATACTTTTTGACTCTCAATTTTAATAGAATCAGAGGCAATTTCTTGAGCGTAAGTAGCGGTAGAGCTTATTATAAAAAGCCCCATAAAAATTAATTTAATTCGGTTCATATGATTTTGATTTAAATTATAGTTGTAAATATTAAGCGGGAAAACAACCAGCGAAACGCTTCCCTTATTATGGCACTTTTATCCGCTTCCAGCTTTGCGACTTTTAGGTACCATAGAAGCCATCTGTTTATTAAAAGAATAAAATCTCAATTAACCAGAGATACTATTATCAATCAGCAGTATAAAATTCTGTTAAACACTTGTTCAAAACAATACCCAACTTTGGGTAAATTAAAGTTTCGTTTTATTTCTTTTTAATTAAAAAAAGATTAAATTCATATTAATCTATCTAAAGCTATGTATGATCTCTTAACTGGCGGAAGAATTAAATATAAGATCGCTCAAATTTCAGCCATGTCTGCTGATATCTCAGGCACCCTTATCATTCACGATATTCGAAAACTGGCAATTGTGTATATGTCGCCGGAAGGCTGCGATGATCTGGGACTAAATCTGGAAGAGATTAAGCGTTTAAGTATTGAGGAATATCATCAGCGCTTTTTCAATCCCGAGGACGCGTCATATTATGTCCCGAAAATAATGGATCTGCTGGAGCGTAATACGGATGAAACATTTACTTTTTTCCAGCAGGTTCGCACAATCCACAGCCTGGACTGGAGATGGTATATGAGCAGTGTTAAGATCCTGTTGAGGGATGAGAAGAACAAGCCACTGCTAACGTTAACTATATCATTTCCTGTAAATAATATACCCCAGGTAACGGCAAAAGCAAAACGCCTGCTTGATGAAAACGACTTCCTGAGAAAACATTCCTTGGAGTATTCGAAACTGGGTAAGCGTGAAAGTGAGATCCTAAAATTGATTGCAATGGGTAAAAGCTCAGTAGAAATCGGGGAAGAACTTTGTATTTCATCCGCTACCGCTGATACTCATCGAAAGAATATTAAGTTGAAGCTTAAAACGAATTCCTTTTATGAATTGTGTTTGTATGCAAGGGCTTTTGATCTGATTTGAAAGTATAGGGTTAACGGGCCCTCCTCTAATTTCCGGGACCATCCCGGACCTTCCCGGACTTGATCCGGGATCCCATGATTAACGCCCGAAAACTTTCATTTAGAACCCAAACCTTTACCCATTAAAAACAAAAAGAGGCTGCCACCTTTCGGTGCAGCCTCTTTTTTATTATAAGAAATTATTATTTCTTATCGTCTTCTTTTACTTCCTCAAAATCGACGTCCGTAACATGGTCGCCGGCTTCTTCTGCAGCTTGTCCGGATGGGCCTCCAGCCTGTCCGTCGCCACCTGCTTGCTGAGACGCTTTATACATCTCTTCAGATGCCACATTCCATGCAGTCTGAAGTTCAGCCTGAGCCGTATCGATAGCTCCGAAATCTTTAGCTGCATGCGCATCTTTTAATTTCTTCAGGCCATCTTCAATCGGTGCTTTTTTATCAGCAGATAATTTATCGCCATATTCTTTCAGCTGTTTTTCAGTTGAGAAAATAAGGGCATCAGCAGCATTCAGTTTTTCAACTTCTTCGCGTGCTTTCTGATCTGATTCAGCATTAGCTTCCGCTTCATCCTTCATCTTTTTAATTTCTTCATCAGTTAGACCTGAAGAAGCTTCAATACGAATCTTCTGTTCCTTATTGGTTGCCTTATCCTTCGCTGCCACATGCAGGATACCGTTTGCATCGATATCAAAGGTAACCTCGATCTGCGGGATACCGCGTGGTGAAGGTGGAATACCGTCCAGGTGGAACCGGCCAATTGTCCTGTTCTGATTAGCCATCGGGCGTTCACCCTGCAAAATGTGGATCTCCACAGATGGCTGGTTGTCAGAAGCAGTAGAGAACACTTCAGATTTCTTAGAAGGGATAGTTGTATTGGCTTCGATAAGTTTGGTCATTACGCCGCCCATGGTTTCGATACCCAATGAAAGCGGGGTAACATCCAGAAGCAGAACATCCTTCACTTCTCCAGTTAATACACCACCCTGGATAGCTGCACCAATTGCAACAACCTCATCCGGGTTAACCCCTTTAGAAGGCTCTTTACCAAAGAAAGCTTTCACAGCATCCTGAATAGCAGGAATACGTGTAGAACCACCTACCAATATAATCTCATCAATATCAGAAACACTTAAACCTGCGTTCTTCAGGGCTTTCTTACATGGCTCAATAGTACGTTTGATCAGACTGTCTGCAAGCTGTTCAAATTTAGCACGGGTCAATGACTTAACAAGGTGCTTAGGCATTCCGTCGCCAGCAGAAATATACGGCAGGTTGATCTCGGTCTGAGGAGCACTTGATAATTCTATTTTTGCTTTTTCAGCAGCTTCTTTCAAACGCTGAAGGGCCATAGGATCTTTACGAAGATCGATACCCTCGTCACTTTTGAATTCATCAGCCATCCAGTCAATGATCACAGCATCAAAGTCATCTCCACCCAGGTGAGTATCACCATCAGTAGATTTTACTTCAAATACGCCGTCACCAAGTTCCAGAACCGAAACGTCATGTGTACCGCCACCGCAGTCGAACACAACAATTTTCATATCCTTATGGGCTTTATCCAGACCATAAGCTAATGCTGCGGCTGTAGGCTCATTAATGATCCTGGAAACTTTCAGTCCTGCAATCTCGCCAGCTTCTTTTGTAGCCTGACGTTGTGCATCATTAAAGTATGCCGGAACAGTTATAACCGCTTCCGTCACTTCATGACCTAAAAAATCTTCAGCAGTTTTTTTCATTTTCTGCAATATCATTGCCGAAAGTTCCTGCGGAGTATATAAGCGGTCGTCTATTTTAACGCGCGGAGTATTATTATCACCCTTTACCACCGTATAGGGCACCCTGGATATTTCGTTCGTAACTTCTCCAAAACCATTACCCATAAATCGTTTGATCGAAGAAATAGTTTTCGTAGGGTTAGTAATAGCCTGGCGTTTTGCCGGATCCCCTACCTTACGTTCTCCATTTTCAACAAATGCAACAATTGAAGGCGTGGTACGCTTACCTTCACTGTTTGGAATAACTACAGGCTCATTGCCTTCCATTACTGCCACACATGAATTTGTTGTTCCTAAGTCGATACCAATTATCTTTGCCATATTAAAACCCTTCTTTAATTTGTGTTTAGTTTATTATGATATACAATTATCAAGCGTTGTGCCAAAAGGTGATCCGCCTTGTATTGACAGGATTTTGACAAGCTGCGTATAATATTGACGGATTTAGAAAATGACAGTATGGCAGAAAGGGAGGTTGGTTGGTTGGTTGGTTGGTTAGATAGTTGGATGGTTAGTTAGGATGGGGTGAACTCAGGGCCTTTCTTGGGATATTTGGTTTTTCAAGTTATTCAGCCCCTTCCCCCAAAATCCCATAAACGCAAAAAACCCATTCTTTCGAATGGGTTTTTCAATATCAGGAAGAAAATTATTCTCCTTTTTTCTCTTTAGTATCAGCAGCAGGAGCTTCTTCAGCAGCAGGAGTTTCGTCCTTCGCTTTTTCAGCTTTTGTTTCCTTTACTACTTCTGCTTCCGGAGCTTCAGCAGCTTCAACCTCAGCCTTGGCTTCTGGTTTAGCTTTTACTTCTGCTTTTTCTGCCTTTGGCGCTTTTGCTTCTGCAGCCGGGGTATCATCAGTTTTCTTTGCTTTTGAACCGCGACGACGAGTAGTTTTCTTTTCTGCTACTGCTTCGCCGGAAGTGGAAGTGTAGATCTCATTGTAATCAACAAGTTCTATTAATGCCATGGATGCATTATCACCTAAACGGTTTCCCATCTTCAGGATACGGGTATAACCACCCGGACGGTTAGCTACTTTCGCAGCAATGTCACGGAAAAGCATAGATACTACTTCCTTATTCTGTAAGTAACTGAATACTGTACGACGGGAATGGGTAGTATCATCTTTTGATTTAGTGATGATAGGTTCAACATATACACGCAGGGCTTTTGCCTTTGCAAGTGTTGTTGTAATACGCTTGTGTAAGATAAGCGAAGAAGCCATGTTTGCCAGCATCGCTCTGCGATGGCTGTCTGTACGACTTAAATGGTTTATTTTTTTACCGTGTCTCATTATTTGTTGGGTTTTGCACGTGCATACCGTCGATCAACCTTTCGGGATCGGGAATTATGCATTTCGCTTATTTATTCTTCGTCTAATTTAAATTTGGAAAGGTTCATTCCAAAGGATAAGCCTTTAGATTTAACCAGGTCCTGGATCTCAGTTAATGATTTTTTACCAAAATTTCTGAACTTCAGCATATCGGCAACATCGTAAGACACAAGATCAGCTAATGAACGGATATCTGCTGCTTTTAAGCAGTTCAATGCACGTACAGAAAGATCTAGATCTACAAGCTCCATTTTAAGGATCTTACGCATATGTAAGATTTCCTCATCAACTTCTTTGGTTTCTTCCTTAGCCTGTGATTCAAGCATGATGTTCTCATCTGAGAATAACATGAAATGGTGAATAAGGATCTTAGCCGCTTCTTTCAAAGCTTCTTCGGGATGGATTGAACCGTCAGTCGTAATATCAAGAACTAATTTCTCATAGTCAGTCTTCTGCTCAACGCGGAAGTTTTCAATGGTATATTTTACATTCTTGATCGGAGTGTAGATTGAATCGATCGCAATTACACCTAAAACTGCGTCAGCATTTTTATTTTCTTCTGCTGCAACATATCCTCTTCCCTTGTTAACTGTTAATTCGATCTCCAGAGTAACTGAAGATTCCATATTACAGATAACCATGTCTGAATTAAGTACCGTAAAGTTATTGGAAAACTTAGTAATGTCTCCGGCTGTGAACTGATCCTGACCATTGATGATCACAAAGATCTTTTCATTATCGCCTGACTCACCAGTCTTTTTGAAACGAACCTGCTTTAAGTTAAGAATGATCTCAGTTACATCTTCTACAACTCCTTTGATGGTAGAGAACTCATGAGATACACCCGACAAGCGTACTGAAGTTATTGCAAAACCTTCCAAGGAAGATAAAAGTATTCTCCGTAAAGCATTACCAATGGTAACACCGAAACCAGGCTCTAGAGGTCTGAATTCGAATGTTCCGTCGAAATCCGTAGATTTCTGCATGATAACTTTATCAGGTTTCTGAAATGCTAAGATTGCCATTTACTTATTTTGCTAATGAATGTTAATGTTAAGTGCCCGTCGGGGTTAACCGTTCTTCGGACGGTAATACAGCTCCTGTAAATACAGGAGCATTTTATATTACTTAGAGTACAGCTCGACGATCAGGTTTTCCTTGATATTCTCAGGAATCTCATCACGGCTTGGATAGTTAAGGAATTTTCCTGTTAAGGTATTTGCATCCCAATCTAACCAGCTGAATTTATTTATTGTTCTTGCAGCAACTGAGTGAGAAACGGCTTCAAGACTTTTTGAACGCTCACGTACTGCAATTACATCACCGGCACGTAAAGAGTATGAAGCAATGTTCACAATCTCGCCATTAACAGTAATATGCTTATGACCCACAAGCTGACGGGCAGCTGAACGGGTTGGAGCTATGCCTAAACGGTAAACTGTATTATCTAAACGGGCTTCAAGAAACTTAAGTAAGTTCTCACCTGTAATTCCTTCTTTAGCGGAAGCTTTATGGAAAAGGTTCTCAAAGTAGCGCTCTAAAACGCCATAAGTGTATTTAACCTTTTGTTTTTCCATCAGCTGCACAGCAAATTCTGATTGCTTACCTCTTTTTCTGGAGGTACCGTGCATTCCGGGAGGATAATTTTTTCTTTCTAATGCCTTATCAGGACCGAAAATTGGTTCTCTGAATCTACGGGCGATTTTGGACTTGGGTCCTGTGTATCTAGCCATGGTTGGGTGTTTTTAAAGTATCATACAGCCTGTAGCTGCTGAATCTTAGCTTTAAAACTAATTTATTAATTGTATAAGTATTAAACTCTTCTTCTCTTCGGGGGACGGCAGCCATTATGCGGCAGCGGCGTGATATCCTGAATAGTAGTTACCTCGATACCTGAAGTCTGCAGAGTACGAATAGCCGACTCACGACCAGATCCAGGACCTTTAACATATACCTGAACCTTACGGAGACCAAGATCATGAGCTACTTTAGCACAATCACTGGCAGCCTGTCCGGCAGCATATGGTGTATTTTTCTTAGAACCTTTAAAACCCATCTTACCAGCAGACGACCAGGAAATGGTCTGACCCTGAAGATTAGTCAAAGTAATAATGATATTATTGAATGTAGCGTTTACGTGAGCTTCGCCGATCGGCTCTACAATTACAACACGTTTTTTGGTTACTTTTTTAGTTTTTGCCATTTTGTGAGATTTGAGATGTGAGACTTGAGATCTGAGATAAGATCCCGCTACTCATATCTGTTCCTTTGTTATAATCATGAGTTAAGCTCTGAAATATTTTCATATCCCAAACCCTGTAACTCATATCAATTACTATTTAGTTGCTTTTTTCTTATTCGCTACAGTCTTACGCTTTCCTTTACGGGTACGTGAGTTGTTCTTGGTACGCTGACCACGAACAGGCAGTCCCTTACGGTGACGTAAACCACGGTAACAACCGATGTCCATTAAACGCTTGATGTTTAACTGAACTTCGGAACGCAAAGCTCCTTCAACCTTGATCTCATCATTAATGAAACCACGAATTGCTGCTAACTGATCATCGGTCCAGTCTTGTACTTTAATATTTACATCAATATCCGCATCTTTAAGAATCCGCTGTGCGGTTGTCTTTCCGATACCGAAAATGTAAGTAAGTCCGATCTCTCCTCTTTTGTTTCTTGGTAAATCAATACCTGCTATCCTTGCCATATTTATATTTAATGATTGAATGAACGGATAAATGATTGAGATAATCAATCACCATACATCCCTGTCAATTTTTTATCCCTGACGTTGCTTGTATTTAGGGTTCTTTTTGTTGATCACATAAAGTACTCCTTTACGACGGATCACCTTACAATCAGCGCTACGTTTTTTAATGGATGCTCTAACTTTCATCTTAATCTGGTTTGTTTTTTATTCTGATGTAGCCTGATTGAAATGATCAGCGAGCCTAAGCTCTTCAGGTTCCATCGGTATGCTATTTATATCTATATGTTATTCTGCCTTTACTCAAATCATATGGCGACATCTCTAATTTAACTTTATCACCCGGCAGGATCTTGATGTAGTGCATCCTCATCTTACCAGAAATATGTGCAATTATCTCATGTCCGTTTTCCAACTCGACACGAAACATTGCATTAGACAATGCCTCCCTTATTATACCGTCTTGTTCAATCGAAGCCTGTTTGGCCATATATTATATATAGATTTCTCTTGTTTACAACTGCTTTTACAGGTCCGGAGGAAACGTTTTTTTATATTATGTTTAAAAACAACACCTTATAACCAGGTTTTCATCCATTAGGCCCATCGGAACAGGGATGCAAAATTAAATAAAAAATTTTAATATTTAACCTTTTTGTTTTAAAACTTCCTCAATGTATTTAAATGTTGAGAGAACATCTGCCTTACCCTTCTTAATCGCTACTGTATGTTCGAAATGGGCCGATGGTTTCTGATCAACGGTACTTACTGTCCAGCCATCATCCCAAAACTTAACTCCTGCTTTACCGGCATTGATCATCGGTTCAATGGCTATAACCATTCCCTCCTCCAATTTGATACCTGATCCGCGTTTTCCGTAATTGGGAACCTCAGGTTTTTCGTGGAGCTTAACTCCCACCCCATGTCCAACCAATTCTTTTACTACTCCAAAACCATTCTTCTCCGCATGCAACTGAACCGCATACCCTATATCACCTACTCTCTTTCCAACGACGGCCTGTTCAATGGCAAGGTCCAGGCATTCCTGGGTTACCTTTAAAAGGCGCTCGCTCTCGGGATCAATAGAACCGATTGCAAAGGTGTAAGCAGAATCTCCGTAAAAATTATTGAGAACAACTCCGCAATCAACAGAAACTATATCGCCTTCTTTAATTTCATACTTTCCGGGGAAACCATGAACCACCTGGTCATTTAAAGAAATGCATAGGGAACTGGGAAATCCATTATAGTTCAAAAAAGCAGGCACTCCCCCGTTATCACGGATATAGGCTTCGGCAATTTTATCAAGTTCGCTTGTCTGTACGCCTTCACCGATAACCTTTGCTACCTCAGCCAGAGTTTTTGAAACCAACAGGGAGCTTTCCCTGATATGTTCTATATCCTCCGGAGACTTATAGTGAATTTTAGACATGAATTTAAATTACCGAACCGCTCCCTGCCGAAACAGGCGTACGGCCTTTTATTCTACCAGTCTTCATCAATCCATCATAGTGACGCATCAATAAATGACTTTCGATCTGCTGCAGCGTATCCAGAACCACTCCCACAAGGATCAACAAAGACGTTCCGCCATAGAAATGGGCGAACTGACTGTTAACACCCATGATGATGGCTATTGAAGGCATGATTGCAATCATCGCCAGAAAAATAGATCCGGGTAAAGTAATTTTGGATATTACCGCATCGATATAGTCGCCGGTTGATTTACCAGGCTTAACACCTGGAACAAATCCGCCATTCTTTTTCATATCATCAGACATCTGAACCGGGTTTACGGTGATGGCTGTATAGAAAAATGTAAAGGCTATGATCATAAAGGCAAAAGTCAGGTTATACGTTAAAGAGGTATAATCACTGAAGGATGCCAGAAACGATGACTGCATGGACGGGAAAAACGATGCGATAGTTGTTGGTATAAACATAATTGCCTGGGCAAAAATGATAGGCATTACACCGGCAGCATTTACCTTTAGAGGAATGTACTGACGTACGCCACCATACTGCTTGGCTCCAACGATCTTCTTGGCATATTGAACCGGGATCTTTCTGACACCCTGAACGATCAGGATGGTAAACATCACAACAAGGAACAAGGCAGCAAGCTCAACAATGAAGGAGATTAATCCTCCCTGTGCACCCATACGGGAAGTGAATTCGGATATTATTCCGAAAGGAAGCTGTGCAATGATACCCACCATGATGATCAGTGAAATACCGTTACCAATACCTTTATCTGTTATTTTCTCACCTAACCACATAACGAACATGGTACCGGCAGTTAACACAAACATAGAGGATACCGTAAATAAAGGCTCTGAAAGCAAACGGGCTTCAGGAGCGATCTGAGACTTGACATATCCAATTGCCTGCAATGCAGTAATAATAATAGTCAGGTATCTTGTAAACTGGTTGATCTTTTTACGACCGCTTTCACCCTCCTTCTGGAGCTTTTGGAAATAAGGTACTGCAATACCTAATAACTGAACTACGATAGAAGCAGAAATATATGGCATTACACCCAGCGCAAAAATAGATGCCCGCGAGAAAGATCCTCCGGCAAACATATTCAGCAATCCCAAAAGACCTTCTTTAGCCTGAGCATCATCAAGTGATGCAGAATCTACACCTGGTATTACAATAAATGATCCGATCCTATAGATCAAAAGACATAAAAGCGTGAACAGGATCCGCGCTCTCAGGTCTTCAATTTTCCAGATATTGGATAGCGTTGTAAAAAGCTTCTTCATGTGTATTATTACAATTTAACTATTGCACCACCTGCAGCTTCAATTGCTTTCTGAGCAGCTGTTGAGAAGGCATGAGCTTTAACATCCAGTTTGGATTTCACTTCACCTCTTCCAAGGATTTTGATCAGATCATTCTTGGAAGCTAAACCATGCTCTCTGAATGTATCGAAATCAATCGCAGTTAAACTATATTTCTCAGCCAGTGCCTGTAAAGCATCAAGGTTGATCGCTACATATTCTGTGCGGTTAATAGGATTGAAACCTACTTTAGGTAAACGGCGTTGTAAAGGCATTTGACCACCTTCGAAACCAACTTTGCTCTTATAACCAGAGCGTGAACCGGCACCTTTGTGACCACGTGTGGATGTTCCACCGCGACCTGAACCGGTTCCACGACCGATCCGTTTTCTATTTTTTGTTGAACCTTCTGCAGGCTGTAAATTACTTAAGTTCATGATCAGATACTTTCTACTGCTACTAAATGATTAACTTTTCTCACCATTCCGATAATTGCCGGATTAGCTTCAACCTCTACAGTATGGTTTATTCTTCTCAAACCTAAAGCCTGCATGGTTCTTTTCTGGCGCTCGCTTCTGTCGATAACGCTTTTGATCTGGGTTATTTTAATCTTAGCCATGATTATCCGTTAAATACTTTGTTCAAATCCACACCACGCTGCTGAGCTACTGTATAAGCATCACGTAATTGTGATAAGGCCAATACCGTTGCTTTAACCACGTTATGCGGGTTAGATGATCCTTTTGACTTAGCAAGTACATTATGTACACCAGCGCTTTCAAGCACAGCACGCATCGCACCGCCGGCAATTACACCGGTACCCGGAGCAGCTGGCTTAATGAATACAAAACCGCCTGAATACTTACCGATCTGCTCGTGAGGAACAGTTCCGTTAATTACAGGAACCTTTACCAGGTTCTTCTTTGCATCATCAATTCCTTTGGCAATTGCCTCAGTCACCTCTTTTGCTTTACCAAGACCGAAACCTACAATTCCATTCTCATCACCTACCACAACGATAGCAGAAAAGCTGAAGGTACGCCCACCCTTGGTAACTTTAGCAACACGCTGGATGCTAACTAAGCGGTCTTTTAATTCGATCTCGCTTGATTTTACTCTTTTTATATTGATAGTTGACATTCTCTTTATTTTATGATAACACCGATCCTATTATTTAATCGCTGTAATCGGTGCTAATTAAAATACTAAACCAGCCTCACGTGCACCTTCAGCCAAAGATTTAATCCGGCCATGGTACAGATAACCATTTCTGTCAAAAACAACCTGGCTTACGCCTGCTGCCAATGCTTTCTCAGCTACTGATTTACCTACTGCTTTTGACTGCTCGGATTTGTTTCCGTTTGCAGTAAAATCTTTAGATAAGGATGATGCTGAAACGATGGTTATGCCGCTATTATCATCGATAATCTGAGCATAGATCCCTTTGTTGCTTCTGTATACAGATAGACGCGGGCGCTCAGCAGAACCGGTTAATCTCTTTCTGATTCCTCTTTTGATTCGCTCTCTGCGAGATAATTTAATTCCTGCCATGATGATTATTTTTTAGCGGCTGATTTACCAGCTTTTCTTCTTAACACTTCACCAACAAACTTGATACCCTTACCTTTGTAAGGCTCAGGAGTACGTAACGAACGAATTTTCGCTGCTACTTGTCCTAATAATTGCTTGTCGATACTTTCTAATATGATTACCGGGTTCTTACCTTTTTCAGATGTAGTAGTTACATTGATCTCTTTAGGCAGCTCAAACACAAAGTGGTGAGAAAATCCTAAAACCAGATCCAGTGTATTACCAACATTGGTTGCACGGTAACCTACACCTACAAGCTCCTGCTGAGTTTTATATCCTTCGGTTACACCAACAACCATGTTATTGATCAATGAACGATACAGACCATGCAATGCTTTATGGCGCTTTTGTTCAGAAGGGCGTTCAACTGTAAGAACACCATCTTCCTGGCTTATTTTTATATCTGAATCAACATCCTGTGTTAATTCTCCTTTAGGGCCTTTAACGGTTACTAAGTTAGCATCAGATACTGATATAGTAACACCGGCTGGAATACTAATTGGGGCTTTTCCTATTCTTGACATCTCTTATCCTCCTATTAATAAACGTAACATAAAACTTCGCCGCCAATATTCAGGTTCTTAGCTTCTTTATCAGTCATTACACCTTTGGAAGTAGAAAGGATAGCGATCCCTAATCCATTCAATACACGGGGCATTTTATCAACACCTGCATATTTTCTCAAACCAGGCTTACTAATACGCGAAATGTTGCGGATTGCTGGAATTTTAGTTATCGGATTGTATTTCAAAGCGATCTTGATCGATCCCTGAGCAGTTGTATCCTCGAACTTGTAATTAGTAATGTAACCTTTGTCAAAAAGAACTTTAGTCATTTCTTTTTTCAGGTTTGATGCAGGGATCTCTACAACGCGGTGGTTGGCCTTAATGGCATTCCTTACTCTTGTAAGATAATCTGCTATTGGATCTGTATTCATTATTTATTTATTTTGATGGTGGTTTCCTTTCCGAACTATTCAGAACGACCTGCCATCGGTGAATTAATGTTTTGGGTTGCGGGTTATGTGCTGCAGGTCCGGACGCTTAAAACACGTAACCGGCAACAGTAACTCGTAACAATATTACCAGGATGCCTTACGTACTCCAGGAATTTTACCTGCCAGGGCCATATCACGGAAAGTTACCCGTGAAATACCGAACTGACGCATATATCCGCGGGGACGACCAGTAATTTTACAACGGTTGTGTAAACGTACAGGTGAAGAGTTCTTAGGTAATTTATCAAGACCTTCGAAATCTCCGGCAGCTTTAAGGGCTGCTCTTTTATCTGCATACTTGGCAACTAATCTGGCACGTTTTACTTCACGTGCTTTTACACCTTCTTTAGCCATTATTGTTGAGTTGTAGTTTGATTCTTAAATGGTAAACCAAATTGCTTAAGTAATTCCAATGCTTCAACATCCGTTTTAGCAGTTGTTACAAAAGTAATATCCATACCCATGATTTTATTGATCTGGTCAATATTGATTTCAGGAAATATGATTTGCTCAGTTACACCTAATGTATAGTTACCACGGCCATCAAAGCCTTTATCATTAATACCTTTGAAATCACGGATACGTGGTAAAGCTACAGCGATCAGACGATCAAGGAACTCATACATATTGTTATCACGTAATGTAACACGAACACCGATCGGCATTCCTTTACGTAACTTAAAGTTAGATATATCTTTCTTTGATTTTGCAGGAATAGCTTTCTGACCAGTAATCGTGGTCATTTCGTTAATTGCATTATCAATTAATTTTTTATCTGTAGCAGCTGCACCAACACCCTGGTTGATTGCAATTTTCTGCAAACGGGGAACCTGCATTACGCTTTTATATTGGAATTTATCCTTTAAAGCCGAAACGATTTCCTCTTTATATTTTGATTTTAATCTTGGTACGTAAGCCATTACTTAATTTCCTCCCCAGACTTTTTAGCGATGCGAATTGATTTACCATCAGCATTTTTCCGTTTTCCTACACGTGTTGGCTTACCAGATTTGGCATCAACAAGCATAATATTAGAAATATGAAGACTGGCTTCTTTCTTAATGATACCTCCGTTTGGAGTGGCAGCATTTGGTTTTGTATGTTTTGACACCATATTAGCGCCTTCAACTATAACCCTGCTCGTAGCTAGTACTACTTCAAGAACCTTTCCTTGCGTTCCTTTGGAATCACCTGCAGT
>JAKFCV010000022.1:0-144361 GCA_036676435.1 Pedobacter sp.
TTTTGCAATAAGATCCCTCATATTCATTCGGCATGACAAGTTTTAATTTCGTTAAATGCTATGTCATCCCGAAAGCTCAGCTGAGGGACCTTATCCCAAAGAAACCAGAAAATATGTTCGCTATGTATTTTTACAAAGAGAAGCTCATCCCTTTTGCAATAAGATCCCTCATCTTCATTCGGCATGACAGGTTTTAATTTCGTTAAATGCTATGTCATCCCGAAAGCTCAGCTGAGGGACCTTATCCCAAAGAAACCGGAAAATTTGTTCGCTATGTATTTTTACAAAGAGAAGTTCATCCCTTTTGGCAATAAGATCCCTCATATTCATTCGGCATGACAGGTTTTAATTTTGTTCCGCACTGATTAATGCCACTTCATTAGGCCGATATCTTCAAATTTGCAATCAATTCTCCTCAAACAAAAATTCCTTTTACATGTAGAATTAAGATACCAGCTATCAGGAGTATGTCACATGAACAATATCAGGACTGTATAGATGCATGTTATGCATGTGCAGTAGCTTGCAATCATTGTGCGAGCGAATGTCTTAAAGAAGAGAACGTAAAAATGATGGCCCGCTGCATCCAGCTTGACCGCGAATGTGCAGCATTATGCAATTCTGCCGCTGAACTTATGAGTATGGGCTCTGATTTCAGCGCCCGGATCTGCGGCATCTGTGCTGATCTGTGCAATGCCTGCGCCGATGAATGTGCGAAACATTCAATGGAACACTGTCAGGAATGCGCAGAGGCTTGCAGGAAATGTGCTGAAGCATGTCTGGAAATGGTGGGTGTAGAATAATCCGGATGCGGGAATACCCGTATAAACATTTCAGGGAATTATATAAACTTTTATGGATTTTTATCCTAATCTTTGTGTAGTTTCTAAGAAATGAAAAGGTTTGTAATTACACTTTTAGCCGTATTTTATCTGGGTGTTTCATCCGGAGCAACCGTTCATTTTCATTACTGCATGGGTCAGCTTATCGACTGGGGTCTTTCCCAGGAAAAAGCTGAAAGCGATAAAACCTGCAGCAATTGTGGCATGATCAAAGGTAATGCCGATGACTGCTGTAAGGATGAGCAGCAGGAATACAAGGTTAAAGACTTCCAAAAATCCGCATCCAGCTTTTTTCAGGTAAAAGTATTTGCTCTCGAACCGCTTGCCTTTAACCAGCTTACTGAAACTGCGGTTTCTTCAGCAGCATTGCCTCATCCTGTAGGTAATGCACCCCCACGATCCCAGAAGACCCCCGTTTTCCTCCGCCACTGTAATTTTCGTATCTGATCCCTGATCCTTCAGCCTGATCTCTCCGGCTGTTCCGGCATTTTTTGATGCCTCTCCTCCCAATTTTATCTTATCAGCAGGATATCCTGTCCATTCCTATATTTAATGCAATGGAGATAATATATCATTAAACAATAGTTATTTAATTAATCGTATTTGATTATATTGAAATGAAAGCAAAATGAACCTTAAACAGTCCCCAGGGCAAGGATCATTAAACCATGACCGCTTGATGCGATTAAAAATCAATAAAATTAACAGATGAAAAATTACTTTATTACAGCCGCTGCTTTCCTTGTTTTATCACTGGCCTCCTGCAGCAATACTTCCAAGCCGGATGCAGAAACCCTCGATACAGCCCCGGTGATAGACACTGCGGTTAAAACGGCCGCCATCAGGTATGACTGCCCGATGCATCCGGAAATCATCCGCGATAAACCAGGGAAATGCCCGGTATGTAAAATGACCCTGGTTCAAATAGTTGAGGATGCCGCAGTTTCAGATTCCGCCAGCCATGCTGACGGTCAACACTAAGATCAATGGTCGAAAAAATAATTTCCTTTTCCTTGCGCAACAGGTTCATAGTCCTGCTAGTTGCGGCGGGGATGTTTGCCTGGGGTATTTATTCCGTGCAGACGAGTAAAATTGACGCCATTCCTGATCTATCGGAAAATCAGGTGATCGTTTTTACAGAATGGATGGGCCGAAGCCCTCAGATCATTGAGGATCAGATCACCTATCCGCTGGTTACTAATTTACAGGGTATCCCGAAAGTGAAGTATGTGAGGGCTAATTCCATGTTCGGGATGAGCTTCATTTATATCATTTTTGAGGATGATACAGATGTTTACTGGGCCCGTTCGAGGGTTCTTGAACGTTTGAACTCGATAAGCAGTGCACTGCCAGAAAATGTGGTTCCAACCATGGGGCCGGATGGTACCGGTGTTGGCCATGTTCTGTGGTATACCCTCGATGCGCCAGGGATGGACCTGGGAGAACAGCGTGCCGTGCAGGACTGGTATATCAAATTTGCGCTTCAGAATGTATCCGGAGTTAGTGAGATCGCTTCTTTCGGAGGATTTCAGAAGCAGTACCAGATCAGCGTGGATCCTAACAAGCTCAGCTATTATAAACTGTCTGTACAGGATGTTATGCGCTCAGTAAAAAGTAATAATAATGAAGCCGGGGGCAGGAAATTTGAGATGAATGATATCGGTTATATTATTAAAACCACAGGTTATCTTAAATCAGTGGCCCAGATCGAAGACCTGTCTATCCGTACCAGCAATTCAATCCCTGTAAAGATCCGCGATGTGGCTACCGTGCAGATGGCTGGTGAAAGCCGCCTGGGGATCTTTGATTATAACGGCCAGGGCGAAGCGGTTGGTGGTATTGTTGTATTGCGCTACGGCGAAAATGCCGATGAGGTAATCCGCAAAGTAAAGACAAAGATGACTGAGGTAGGCAAGGGTCTTCCGCATGGAATGAAGTTTAATATTGTATACGACCGGGGAAAGCTGATTGAGGAATCGATCTCCTCTATCAAAACTACCCTGATCGAGGAAATGATCGTGGTATCCCTCATCGTGATCGCTTTTCTTTTTCACTGGAGAAGTGCCGTGAGTATAATCATACAGATCCCGATAACCATTGCAGCCAGTTTTATTATTCTGAATGCCTTTGATATTTCATCAAATATCATGTCACTTACGGGTATTGCACTGGCAATCAGCGTGATCGTAGATAACGGCATTATTATGGCGGAAAATTCTTATAGAAATCTCGCGGTCAGGCAGCAGGAACTTAACGAACAAGTAAAAGGAGGAAATACCCATGTGGAATAAGCTCAGATCCATGTTCAACCCTGACGGGAAGGGCGATTATGTGAAACTCAGCAGTGAAGAACGGCTGCGGATAATTGAAAAGTCATGCCAGCAGGTTTCACGCGGAGTTTTTTACTCTACCCTGATCATCATCACCTCTTTTCTTCCCGTCTTTTTGCTGACCGGCCAGGAAGGGAAATTATTTCACCCCCTTGCCTATACCAAGACCTTCATTCTGATCATCGATGCTCTTTTGGTGCTTACCCTGGCTCCGGTACTGATCTCTTTTTTCATGAAGGGGAGGTTCCGTTCGGAGCATGAAAACCCGATTAACAGGAGAATGGAGAAAGTTTATCTTCCCCTGATCCGGTCCTGCATTAAGCACAGGAAGACTACGCTGGGCGTGAATATCCTGGCCTTGCTGATCAGTATTCCAATGCTGATGAGCCTCGGGCGGGAGTTTATGCCTCCGCTTGATGAACAGTCCATACTCTTTATGCCGGTTACTCTTCCGGATGTGTCAAACTCGGAGGTTAAGCGGATACTGCAGGTGCAGGATAAGATCATCAAATCAGTGCCTGAAGTGGATCATGTACTCGGAAAGGCCGGGAGGGCGAATTCGGCAACGGATAATTCTCCCATCAGTATGATTGAAACCATCATATCGCTAAAGCCCAAATCAGAATGGCGTGCAGGAATGACCAAAAAGGACATAATAAATGAACTGGACGCAAAACTCCAGATCCCCGGTGTTGTAAACGGCTGGACCCAGCCCATCATCAACCGGATTAATATGCTTTCAACCGGAATTCGTACGGATGTGGGTGTAAAAGTGTATGGACAGGATCTTAAACAGATCAGCCATATTTCTGAAGAAGTGCATACACTTCTGAAGAATGTGGAGGGGGTTAAAGATCTGTATGTAGAACCGGTAACAGGAGGTAAATACCTGGAAATTGAAATTAAACGGGATCAGCTGGAACGTTATGGCCTGACGGTGGATGATATCAACGTAACGGTTGAAACGGCCATGGGAGGGGCTCCTTTCGCTTCAACAGTAGAGGGAAGGCAGCGGTTTAATATCCACCTTCGCCTTGGGCAGGAGTACCGCAACAGTGTTGAAAGGCTCAAGCGGATCCCTATCAATTCGCCTGATGCGGGAATTATTCCCCTGTCGGCGGTGACAGATATCCATTTTGTTGACGGCCCTCCGATGATCACTTCAGAAAATGCAATCCTCAGGGGCGCGGTGATGTTTAATGTCCGCGACAGGGATCTGGGTACAACCGTTCAGGAAGCTGTGGATAAACTGAATAAGGACCTTAAATTACCCAATGGTTACTTTGTTGAATGGAGCGGTCAGTATGAGAACCTTTTAAGAGGTCAGAAAACCCTGGTTTACATTTTACCGATTGTGCTTTTTATTATATTTATAGCACTTTACCTGGCTTTCAAATCAATAAGAGAAGCGTTTTTAAGCCTGGTTACCATTCCATTTGCCTTGATAGGCGGGGCTTTCCTGGTATATTTCTGGGGGGCAAATCTTTCTGTGGCCGTAGCTGTTGGGTTTATAGCACTGTTTGGGATAGCTGTAGAAACCGGGGTGGTCATGGTGATCTATCTGAATGATGCTATGCGGCAGCTGGTGGCTTTAAAGGGCAATTCCAGCAAAACTATAACTAATGAAGATCTAAGGGAATATGTGATCAATGGCGCTGCCAAAAGGTTAAGGCCTAAGCTCATGACCGTGTCTGTAGCCTTATTTGGTTTAATTCCGGTGTTATGGTCGGGCGGGGTAGGCAGTGATGTTATGCAGCCTATAGTTCTTCCGATGATAGGAGGAGTTCTGACATCCTCCACGCATATTCTGCTGGTTACACCATTGATATTTTTAATGACAAAGGAGTATGAATTAAGAAAATTTGGAAAACTGGAGGTACATGATGTTCAGCATTAAAAAATTATGTCTGCTAATTCTGTTAATGACTTCCGGCATTGTTTACGGACAGGAAACCTTAACGCTTGAGCAGATCTTAAAGAAGATCAGCGAGAATAACCTGGCTCTTAAGGCATATGATAACCTCATAAAGAGTAAGGAGGCCAAAGTAGATGGTGCAGGATCCTGGATGGCGCCCATGATAGGAGCAGGGACCTTTATGACCCCATACCCGGGGCAGGGTATGATCGAGGAGGGAGATCGCGGGGCCTTTATGATCAGCGCAGAACAGGATATTCCTAATCCGGCTAAGATCAGGGCGAAGAGGGAATATCTCATGACTCGATCACTCAGTGAAGCCTATGGAAAAACCCAGCTTTATAATGAGTTAAGGTCTGTGGCAAGGGAGCTGTATTACGGACTTCTGATCGCCAAAAGGCGGATCGGTTTGCAGAAGGATAATCAGCAGATCATGCAGACCATGAAAAAGCTTGCCGAGATCCGTTATCCGTTTAATCAGGGAAGCCTGAACCAGGTCTTTAAGGCAGAAGGAAGATTTTACGAATCGGAGAATATGATCCTGATGACCAGTGGTGAGATCCGCTCAAAGAAGATCGCCCTTAATGCCTTAATGAACAGACCTCCGCTCTCGGCCTTTGAAATTGATACGGTCTCTACAGTAAGTTTTAATCTTCCTGCCGATCTCGATACCGCTTATCTGGCCGGTTCACGAAGCGATATTCTGCGCATGGAGCAGGATATTAAAGCTATGGAAAAGAATATCGTTCAGATGAGGCAGGAGGCTAAACCTGATTTCAGGGTCAGGTTCGACCATATGTCAAACTATTCGGCGATGATGCCCAGGCAGTTCACCGTAATGGGAATGCTTTCTATTCCGATCGTTCCCTGGGCTTCGAAAATGTATAAATCGGAGATCAGATCAATGAATTTCGAGCGGGAGGCGATGCGTCAGCAGAAAGAGGCCATGCTTACCGAGATACTCGGCATGAGCCGGTCGATGGGAAATGACCTGACGACCATGCAGAAACAGATCAGTAATTATGAGAACAGGATATTGCCGGCCCTGGACAAAAACCTTAAGGTAACCATGCTCTCCTACCAGGAAAACAAATCAGACCTGAACCTAGTGATTGATGCATGGGAAGCCCTTAATATGTCGCAGATGAACTATCTGGATCAGATGCAAAAATATTATCAAATGATTGTGGAGTATGAAAAGAATATTGAAAGGTAAGCTGGTTTTCCTTCTTTTGGGGGCCTTATTCCTCTTCGGCTGTACTTCCGAAAAGAAACACACTTCCGAAACGGGGGACTCACAGAAATATACCTGCCCGATGCATCCGCAGATTATAAAGGATGCTCCCGGTTCCTGCCCTGTGTGCGGAATGGACCTGGTTCCTGTACATGATGGCGGTGGGCATAGCCAGGCCGAAGATAGTTTAAGTGCTCTGGTAAAGCCAACAAATGCGCACGTGCTTTCCACGGTTAAAACAGTCAGGCCAGAACCCGGCTCACGCACTGCGGACATCAGCTTAAAAGGTGTTATAAATTACAATACCAATAACTGGAATTCTGTTTCCGCACGGGTAAGCGGCAGGATTGAACGGCTTTACATCAGGTATAATTACGAAATGGTAAGTAAAGGGCAGAAGATCATGGAGATCTACAGTCCCGACCTTGTAAATGCCCAGCAGGAATTATTGTTTCTGAAGAATAATGCTGAACCCGTATTACTTGAGGCTGCAAAAAGAAAGCTGCGTTTTTTGGGTGCGAGCGAAGGTCAGATCAGCCAGGTGTTAAGAACGGGTAAAGTAGATTATACCATTCCGGTATACAGTTCTTATTCCGGATACGTAGCTGAACCCCAGTTAAATACGGGTCAGGCAGGGGCTCCTGCCGGTGCGGATGGCGGAAACCAGATCAGCTCAGGGACTGGATCCTCTATGGGTACAATGGGCTCTTCAGCTTCATCAGCAAACATACCTTCTGTTCCGGAAATTTCCAGCGGACAGGCCTTACAGTTAAGGGAAGGGCAGTACGTTTCAGCCGGCCAGAAGCTGTTCAATCTGATTAATGTAAACCAGGTCTGGGCAGAATTCTATGCGCGTCCGGAACAGCTGCAGGAATTTAAAAGAGGCACCATGGTTGATGTTACGGCACTGGATATTCCTGCACAGCGTTCGCGTGTTGCTGTCAGCCTGATCCAGCCTTATTACAATGAGGGGAGTAATTATTCATTGGTCAGAGCGGTGGTCCCCAACAGTCGGAAAGACTGGAAGATCGGACAGCTGATCACGGTAAGCAGGCAAAGCAGCGTGAATGGTAACTGGCTTCCGAGAACCGCTGTAATTCAACTGGGAACGAGGTATGTTGCATTCATTAAGCGGGGCCAGGCCTTTGTGCCGGTTTATATAAAGGTTAATAAAATCTCAGGCGACTGGGTGGATATAGGTGACAGTTTGGATGCCGGCCAGGAGGCTGCTGCTAATGCCTGGTTCCTGGTAGACAGTGAAAGTTTTATTAAAGCGGAGCGTTTATAATGAAGATAAAAACAATATACAGCCTGATCATTTTTTGTATGGCCGTTTTGAGCTGGTCGGCCTGTTCAGACGGGGCTGAGAAAAAGTCGGCGTCAGAAGCAAAATACACCTGTCCGATGCATCCGCAGATAGTGAAGGATGCTCCGGGTTCCTGCCCGATTTGCGGGATGGAGCTTGTAAAGGTGAGTTCTTCCGAAGGAAAGAATGAGCTGACCTTAAGTGACAGCCAGATCCAGCTGGCCAATATTAAAACGATGAAACTGAGCAGCGGAAGTTTCAGCACTTCAAAAATGCTTAATGGGAGATTGATCACAAATCCCGAACAAACGGAGATTATCTCAAGCCGTTATGCCGGCAGGATTGAAAAACTGTTTGTAAAGGAAACCGGACGGGCAGTGTCCAAAGGACAGCCGCTTTTCCAGATTTACAGTGAGGAACTTCAAACTCTTCAGCAGGATTATCTGCTGCAGATCAAACAGGCTGCAGCTTTTCCGAATGAGAAGATCTATTCAACCCTGCTTGAAGCAGCCAGGAACAAGCTTCGCCTGTTTGGTTATTCGAATACCCAGATCCGGTCATTGTCAGGGACTAACAGAACCTCACCGCTGGTCACTGTTTATTCTGCAAGATCAGGGATCGTAAATGAGGTGAGCATCTCCGAAGGCCAGTATGTTTCCGAAGGCAGCCCGGTAATAAGACTTGAAAGTTATGACCAGCTCTGGGTAGAAGCTGATGTTTATCCCAGGGAGATCTCAAGTCTTAAACTGGGTACCCTTGTAAAGGTGATCATCAATGGCATCAGCGAAAGCGAGCAGAGCCTTAAGATTGATTTTATTTCCCCCCAGATGGATCCATCCTCGCAGATATTAAAAGTTAGGGCCTCTATAAAAAATCCTGGTAACTTACAGGCAGGCATGCAGGCTTCAATGCTTTTACCTGTGTCGGTGACAGCAAGCGCTGTGAGTTTACCGCTTAATGCCGTTATCAGAAATGCAAGCGGCGCCCATGTATGGATTAAGACTGGCAAAAATACTTTTTCACCGCGAATGGTAAGTACAGGGGAGGAAGATTCGGATCAGATAATAATACGGTCAGGGCTGGAAAATGTAAGCGAAGTTGTGGTGAGCGGGGCGTATTTATTATCCAGTGAATTCATCCTGAAGAAAGGCAGCGACCCTATGGTTGGGCATGATATGAATAAAATGTAAAAAATGGAATTGTATATAAAAAATATGGTTTGCAGCAGATGCATCATGGTAGTAAGAGATGAGTTGTTAAAGCTTGGTCTGCAGCCCCTGGATGTACAGATGGGGGTCATAAAATTGCAGGAGGAGCAACTGGGAGAGGATCAGCTCCTGGAATTAAACCAGCGGTTGAACGGCCTGGGTTTTGAATTACTGGATAACAGCAGGACCCGGCTCATCGAACAGATAAAAAATCTGATCATCGAAAAAATTTACCGCTCTGATGACCTTGAAGATAAGGTGAACTGGTCAAAACTTATTTCAGATCATATTTTTCATGAATATAATTACCTGAGCACTTTATTTTCATCTGTCGAAGGGATCACCATAGAGCAATATATAATCCGCCAAAAAATTGAGCGGGTTAAGGAACTCCTGTTTTATGATGAATTAAATCTTGGTGAAATTGCCGATAAGCTGGGCTACAGCAGTATTGCACATCTCTCAGCTCAGTTCAAGAAGATCACCGGGCAAACTCCTTCCGAGTTCAAGAAAACCAGGCCAACCGATAAAAAGAGAAAATCCATCGACAATATTTAATCTTCGAAAGTTTAAATAGTATAACTCTAACAAGGAATTCTATAAGCCTTTTGCTGTTTCCCTGCCCTAATTTTGTATTAGAAAACAAGATTTATGTCAGCAGCAACAGCATTAGAAAAGGACATCACCCAAATTACCCGATCCACCTTTCCCGTAACAGGCATGACCTGTGCCGGATGTGCGATCAGTGTGGAAACCATGCTTAAATCATCTCCGGGTGTTATGGATTCCGGGGTCAACTTTGCCAATCAGACCGCCTGGGCAGAGTATGATACGCAGCGGACAAATCCTTCAGAACTTCAGCGGACCATACAGTCAATAGGCTATGATCTTATTATAGATGAGGATAATCCTGCTGAAATCCAGGAAGAATTACAGCTTAAGAATTACAGGGAACTTAGGGAAAGAACCATAGGGGCGTCAATCCTCGCCTTCCCTGTCTTTATTATCGGAATGTTCTTTATGGATATGCCTTATGGAACCTGGATCTCTATGGTTCTGACCACCCCGGTACTGTTCTGGTTCGGACGTACTTTTTTCATTAATGCCTGGAAGCAGGCAAAGCATGGAATGGCTAATATGGACACCCTGGTTGCTATAAGTACGGGGATTGCCTTTATATTCAGTTTATTTAATACGATCTATCCTGAATTCTGGCATCAGAGAGGGATCCATCCTCACGTGTATTACGAAGCGGCGGCTGTAATAATTGCCTTTATTTTACTGGGCAAGCTCCTGGAGGAAAAAGCAAAATCAAATACCAGCAGCGCCATTAAAAGCCTGATGGGCCTGCAGCCTAAAACCGTCAGGATACTCAATGATGGCATCGAAGAGGAGGTTTCCCTTGCCAGTGTAATGATTGGTCAGATACTCATTCTCAAGCCGGGGGAACGAATTCCGGTTGACGGCACGCTTATATCAGGATCCTCTTACGTGGATGAGAGTATGATAAGCGGCGAGCCTGTGGCTGTATTAAAAAAGGAAGGGGATGAGGTATTTGCAGGAACTATCAACCAAAAGGGGAGTTTCCGGTTTAAAGCTGAGAAAGTGGGAGGGGATACCGTCCTGGCCCATATCATAAAAATGGTTCAGCTTGCCCAGGGCAGCAAGGCTCCGGTACAAAAGCTGGTGGATAAAATAGCCGGCATTTTTGTTCCGGTGGTTATGGGTATTTCCCTGATCACCTTTGCCGCCTGGATGCTTGCAGGCGGGGAACAGGCATTTACACATGCATTGCTGACTTCTGTCACTGTGCTGGTTATCGCCTGCCCCTGTGCCTTAGGGCTTGCTACTCCAACGGCAATTATGGTTGGAGTAGGCAAGGGCGCTGAGAATAATATACTTATTAAAGATGCCGAGAGCCTTGAACTTGGATACAAGGTAAATGCAGTCGTGCTTGACAAAACCGGAACTATTACTCAGGGAAAACCTCTTGTCACCTCCATAGAATGGGCTCCTGAAATTCAGAATACGGAGAAGTATGAAGCGATTTTTTTCAGCCTCGAAAGGCATTCAGAACATCCTTTAGCTGATGCGATCATAAGCAAACTAAAAGAAAGGGAAATATCAGCCCCTGATCTCCGGTCTTTTCAAAGCATAACGGGCAGGGGAGTGAGGGCTATGGTAGATGGAACCGATTATTTTGCAGGAAACCGCCAGCTTCTGAATGAAAATGGGATCCAGCTTAGCCCGGATCAGGTCCGTTCTGCAGATAAGTACCAGCAAAAGGCTAATACGGTTATCTATTTCGCTAATCAGGAAGGGGTGCTGGCGATTGCAGCAATTGCAGATAAAATTAAAGAAACTTCATTTAAAGCAGTCGAGCAATTGCACTCGATGGGTATAGAAGTTCATATGCTTACCGGAGATAATGAGCAAACCGCATCAGCCCTGGCTAAGGAAGCGGGCATAAAAAGCTATAGGTCTGAAGTTCTGCCCTCAGAAAAGGCTGATTATATTAAAAAGCTGCAGTCTGAAGGGAAAGTGGTTGCCATGGTGGGCGATGGCATAAATGATTCCCAGGCACTTGCGCAGGCCGATGTGAGCATTGCTATGGGCAAAGGTTCTGATATTGCTATGGATGTTGCCAAAATAACCCTCATAACCTCTGATCTGCAGTTAATTCCACGTGCGCTGCAATTATCTAAAAAAACTGTTGCAGCTATCCGTCAGAATCTTTTCTGGGCCTTCATTTATAATATCATCGGAATCCCGCTTGCAGCCGGGGTTTTGTATTCATACAATGGCTTCCTGCTGGATCCAATGATCGCCGGCGCGGCGATGGCGCTGAGTTCTGTATCTGTAGTGAGTAACAGTTTGAGGCTTAAGACCTTGAAACTCGATAAATAGAATATTTTTATAAACCTGTAATTTTAAAGTAATGGATACAATTAAATTCAAAACAAATATTAAGTGCACTGGCTGCCTGAGTCAGGTTAATCAGACATTAAATGAAGTAGCCGGCGAGGATCAATGGAATGTGGATCTGACGTCTTCTGAAAGGATTCTGAGCGTAACAGGCGATACGGTGGAAAGTGAAATTATTGCTGCTTTAAAGCAAGCCGGGTTCAATGCCGAAAGAATAAAGCAGTAATGCCTATAAAAAGCAAGGGCCCGCGATGCGGGCCCTTGCTTTATTTCATATCAGCCTGTAATTCAGACTTCTTTTTATTGAATTGCAATCGTTCCAAGATCCTTAACAGAACCCTGAACAACAGCTACATTCTCGATCGTCTTATTCACATAAGGACTTACCGGCTGTATCTCAACTTTATAAGTTCCTGCAGGAACGCCTGGGAACCAAAACTTTCCGGTTGCATCAGATAGAGTACCCAATGTATCTGTTCCGGTAATGGCATAGATCTTTGGATTGGATATGGAAGGATTGATTATCCCTGTGATTGCACCTGAAACAGCATTAGGAATAGCCCGTATAACAGGTTTTAAGATATAGTTTCCGTTTCCTGTTTTAACAATTGATTTGGCTGCATCAAAATCCAGCAGTAATGTGTAAGCTATTCCAGCTTCAAGAGTTTCCTGAACTTTCAGTTTAACACCAGAGGTCTGGCCGCTTGGAGTGGTTAAAGGAAAACTAACTCCATCAATAACAACACGGTTTCCGGTGGTGTTCAAAACCAGTCTTACTTCCTGTATCCTGCCGGATGGAATATCCTGGGATGCGATCAGCGTATCCTTGCCCATACGGAAATTCAATATGTTAAAAGGATTACTGCCTACATCCAATGTACTCTGTCCTTCAGATGAAAGAACCTGGACCTCTTTAACACTCAGAAAAATAGCATCATAGGATCCCGGACTATCGGTCATCTTAACATTTAATTTGGTCATTCCGCCATCGCCGTCATTTTTATTGCAGGCGGTGAAACCCATCCCAAGGCCTATTATGCCGATAATCATTAATCTTCTCATTATTTATGTTTTTGATTTGCGATCACAATACCAATAACCCTGCCACTAAGTATTTTATTTAATAGAATCTGGCTTCATTATTGGTAAAGAACAGTGACTTAACTAAATCGCAAAAAAATGAAAAATTTAAAAATGTATTTTTTCTGTCCCCTGATAGCATTGATGCTGTTTGGTTTCAGCTCCTGCACGACTAAGGCAGTAAAAGCCGACGAACAGGAGATCCATGCAATGGACTCAGTTTCAAAAGATCTTGATCAATCGGCTAAAGAGCTTGAAGATCAGAATAAAAAGGTTGAGGCCTCCTTAGAGAAATTAGATAAAGAATTAACCACTGCTGAATAAGAAATCATGAAAAGAAATAACGTATTAAGAATAAGTATCCTGCCATTGGTAGTTTTAACTGTTCTGGCCTTTGCAAATATGCAGCCGGGAAAAAATAAGAATGATCAGGGTCAGTCGGAAGCTAAGGGTAAAAACGAAGCCAGAGAAGGCCAAAGCCAGCGGACCCAAGGTGGTAACAAAAACCAGAATGATAGCCGTGGCCAGAAAAGTGATCAAAGCCATGAAAACAGTAATCAGGGAAACAAGGGACAGGGCAATAATAATCACAGTGATAAAGGCCAGGGAAGTGATGATCATATGCAGGGTAATAAAGGCGACAGAGAAAAAGGTCATGATATGGATAAGAAGGGCAGCTCTGATAAAGGAGATGATCATTCAGATAAGGATAACTGGGACCTTAAACGTGGTAATGGCAACAGCAAAACTATGAATGGAAAAAGGGATGGCGATATCGATTGGGGTTTCAATGATTTTGCTAACCGTAAAGGACCAGGCAAGCAGCAAAAAGTAAATATCTGCCATAATCCATCAGGAGATGATTCAGGTAATTATGTAACGATCAATGTTTCAGAAAATGCGGTTAAGGCACATATGAATCATGGTGATCAAATGGGTGAGTGCAAAGTGGATTATTCTGATCGCTGGTCATCTGATTATAACAGATCCCGTGAGAATGTTTACAATACTTATGAGCAGACCTGGGAAACGATGTCATACAGTGAAGCACTTTTAAGATTTGCAGCGGATAAGCTTTTAGGAGTGAAATCAAACCTGAGCACTAACAGGGCAACACTTTCAAGTCAGGAAATTCAGCGTCGTGAATTATTGATCAACGATCTTCAGAACAATGTTTCAAGCCTGGAAAATCAGCTTGGACAAACAAGACAGAGAATGGATTCAAACGTTAATATCATAGTTCAGTTATAAGTTCAGAACTCTCTTAAGTATTAATGATAAGCTGGTCTTCGACCAGCTTATTTTTTTTGCCCGGATTTTCTGTTTAACGTTTTAAGATCAGGTATCCTTTATTCATTCCTGTGATAAGCTGGCCGTTTATGGTGCGGTTGGTCGTGATGAGATAATAATAAACCCCATCGGCTAAGGGCGCATTGGAATTAGAAAGAAGTCCGGTATTTGCGTAACCTTTAAATACGCGGTCGCTTTCATTATAACCTTTAACGCGGAATACTTCATTCCCCCAGCGGTTAAAAATAAGCACCTGATTATCAGGAAAAGAAACCAGGTTCTCTATCACAAAGAAATCATTTCCCTGCCCATCGCCATTAGGAGAGATCAGGGGATCGGGGCGTATGTCGGGATTTGGAGGAAGTTCCGTGTTAACAGGAATGGTCAGTGAATCCGGAGGATAGACATCATTGATGATAACAATAGCTCCGGTGCCTATTCTGACCAGGGGATTGGAGGTTGCGGTTATTGTCAGGATGACATCCTCATCGCCTTCCTGAAGATCATCAGTTAAAGCAGCAAGAGTGACTTTTTCCAGGGTCCCTATCTTTCCGCGGGGAATACGGATATCTATGTACTGATCCAGAAGGACATAATCCCTGTCTTTGCCGGCCTTCCCGGTGTAAGAGATCCTTACAGTTACATCATCTTTAAACGGCCTCATCAGGCGGGCAGTAATTGATACTTTTTTTCCTTCCCTTACACTGCTTACAGAAGGGGTTAGACTGACAACAGTATAAGGAATTACATCAATATACAGTTTTGCTGTTGCACATAATCCGGAAGTATTGCACACCCTGTAGGTAATGGTTTCAGTTTCATAAAAACCTACATTGGGTTTATAAGTAAAGCTGCCGTCACTGTTAAAAGTAATTGTTCCATTTTTAGGAGGGGTTATTATGCTGAAGCTGAGCGATTCTTCCTGCTGGTCGAAATCATTCAATGCCACAGTTCCCGAAACAGCTACTTCCTCATCAGTACGGTACCTGTCGTCAATTGCGATAGGCGGGCAATTACCTGCGGCAACCTCCTGGGACACCGTGAATGTGCAGCCTTTAGAATCGGTTACTATTAACTGGTAGGTTCCGGGCCGGAGACTGGAAATTGAAGTACCGTTCTGAGGAAGACCCACCCAGTTTATAGTATAAGGGGCCGTTCCTCCTGTAATTGAGGCGCTTATTGCTCCGTCAACAGTGAGCTTACAGGTCGTGTTTTTTACTGTTAAAGAAGCCCGGAGCGGGGCGGGCTCATTTATCGTAACAGCCTGGTTAATTGAGCATCCATTTGCGTCGATGACCGTAAGGGTATAGCTGGTGTTAGGAGCAAGATTACGGATATCTTCTGATCTTTCCTGGTTGGACCAGGTATAAGAATAAGGCAATGTGCCGCCGCTTACACTTATATCTATGGATCCATCCTTTCCGCCAAAGCAGGAAACATCAGTTTTAACAAATGCAATTTTTAAAGCTGCAGAGGGTTGACTGATAATTATTGCCTGCTTGTATTCACAACCTTTAGAATCTTTTATAGTAACGGTATATGTACCGGCGGTAATTCCGCTCAGGTCTTTGGTAGTCTGGCCCCCCGACCAGCTGTAGGAGTAGGGAGCAGTTCCGCCGGAAGCTGTGAGTTTTAATGCGCCGTTTGAACCTCCAAAACAGGAAACATCTGTGCGGGTAAATGTGAGGCTCAGGGGTGCTGCAGGTTGTAAAATAGTATAACCAGGTTGTATCGCACTGATACATTCCGGATGTGCGGCATCCCTAACAAAGAGTTGATAAGTTCCGGGAGCGAGGCCGGTAAATTTCCTGCTTGCCTGCCAGTTAAGCCCCCCGTTGATACTGTATTCATAAGTTCCAAATCCTCCTGCCGAGGTTTCGACGGTAATACTGCCGTCCCGGGCACTATAACAGCTTACGTTGGTAAACGAGGCGCTTGCGTCTACAGCAGCAGGCGGCTGAATTACCACAGCGCTTCCTGAGCCGGTATTTGAACAGGATAAACCATCCGAAACTGAAGTAATCGTATATGTTTTGGTTGAACTTGCAGTTACGTTAAAAGTATAAATATTGGTTCCAATACCGCTGATCGTTACAGGATTTGAGCCATCTGTATAGGTTATTGTCCAGGGAGCGGTACCAGTTAAATTCACCGTTAAAGTGGTATTAGCCCCAAAGCATGCAGTTTTTCCCCCGCTAAGTGTTGCAGTAGGCAGTGGATTAACAATAATGGTATACACACTGGCTGGTCCGGCGCAACCATTATAAAATGGGGTGATCGTATAGCTTATCGTGCCTGCACTTGTACCGTTGTTTTTAAGAAGCTGAACCGGAATGGTACTGGTACCACTAGCAGTATAGCCTTCAAGAAAAGAACTGCCCGCAGCCGTCCAGGTGAAGGTAGTGCCCGGGATAGTGGATGTCAGGACTACCTC
The DNA here is from genome assembly GCA_036676435.1 of Pedobacter sp. Lineage (GTDB taxonomy): Bacteria > Bacteroidota > Bacteroidia > Sphingobacteriales > Sphingobacteriaceae > Daejeonella. The sequence goes on from JAKFCV010000022.1 coordinate 16,565, forward strand.
TTTTGAACTGGATCCTGTACAAAGAGCCTGGGTTAAAGAGGCATTACTAAGTCTGGGTAGTGGCTTAATGGTTATGGTATAGGTAGATGATGGACCTGGGCAGCCATTTAATGTCGGAGTAACAGTAATGATTGCAGTTTTAACAGCGGTCGTAAGATTTACGGATGTAAAGCCGGGCAGGTTTCCGCTTCCGCTTGCGGGAAGGCCAATGGTTGTATTGGAGTTGGTCCAGGTGTATGTAGTGCCAGTGATATTGCTGCTGAAGTTGCTTGGCTGTACCTGGCCGTCTGCACAAACTGAGAGATCAGCAGGGACTACCACAGTGGGCGTTGGATTGATGGTAATGGTATAAGTATATGTTTGTCCGGAACAATTATTTAACCTCGGGGTTACGCTGATTGTAGCAATAATTGGAACAAGGGTATTATTAATTGCTGTAAAGGCTGGTATATTACCTGTTCCGGATGCCGCCAGTCCTATTTCAGGATTTGAATTTGTCCAGCTTATGCTTGCCCCCGGAGGGTTACTGTTAAAAATGCTCTCCGGAACCATGGCCCCGGTACAATAGCTTAAATTGGCAGGGACTACTAGTGTAGGAAGCGGGTTTACAGTTATACTAAAGATCTTGGATACACTCACACAGGAATTTAGCGTTGCAGTTACTGCATAACTTCCAGACATGGACGGATCTGCATTTAACCTTGTTACCGATGGACCCGTAGCTGTATAGCCCATTGGACCGATCCATTTGTAGCTGGCATTGGGATCAGGATTTAATACCGAGAAAATTAAAGGTTCTCCCTGGCAGATAGGATTTTCATAGTCATTTATAGCTGGCTGCGGCGGGGCTCCGGGGCTGGCAACAGATAATGTTGGCCCTGTAAAAATACAGCCGCTTGCGTTTCTAACAACTACACTATAGCTTCCGGCTGCCAGACCAGTAAAGTTGCCTCCGTTCTGGACAAAAGTAATTCCTCCATTGATGGAGTATTCCAAAGGCTGGATACCAGAGGCAGAAATAGTAATTGTTCCGTCACCAATATTACACTGGGATTCGTCTTTTGCGATAGCGGAAGTAATTATGGGTAATGGATTGACCGTAATTGTATAAGCAGATGAAGGGCCCACGCATCCGTTTAAACTGGGAGTTACGGTAATGGTTGCTGTGATAGGTCCGCCGGATAAATTTGCCGCTGTAAAACCCGGGATATTACCTGATCCGCCTGCTCCAAGACCGATCGCTGTATTCGAGTTGGTCCAGGTAAAGCTCGCACCGTTCAGGCTGCTGATAAAATTGGTTGAGCTAACCATGGTTCCGGCGCATACAGTTGAGCTGGCGGGAACACTTACTATTGGCAAAGGATATACCGTAATGGTATAGGTGTATGCCTGTCCTGTGCAGTTATTTAATGTTGGAGTTATGGTAATGGTTGCCGTAATTGGCGAGGTAGTATTATTTACAGCAGTGAATGTGGGTATGTTCCCGTTTCCTGATGCTGCCAGACCTATCAGAGGGTTCGAATTTGTCCAGTTTAAAGTTGCACCCGGAGGAGTGCTGTTGAATATGATTTCCGGTACATTGCTGCCCGAACAGAAAGTTTGATTTTGCGGCACTGTTAAAGTGGGCAGCGGGCTTACCACTATATTAAATATTTTGGATACACTCACACATGCACTCACTGTTGCGGTGACTGCATAGTTTCCAGACATGGATGGATCGGAATTGGACCGGATTATATTGGGTCCTGTTGCCGTAAAGCCAAGCGGGCCGGTCCAGTTGTAAGTGGCCTGGGGATCGGGATTTAATATAGACAGAATTAAGGGCTCGCCTTGGCAAACCGGGCTAACATAGGCATTGATAGCAGGTTGTGGGGGAGCGCCCGGGCTGGAAACCGATAAAGTGGGACCCATAATGATACAACCGTTTACGTTGCGTACAACTACCAGGTAACTGCCTGCTGCCAGACCGGTAAAGTTACCCCCGTTCTGAACAAATGTACTCCCTCCGTTTATTGAGTATTCCAATGGCTGGGTGCCGGTAGCGGTTATGGTGATTGTACCGTCATTGATATTACACTGCGATTCATTAGTGACGGTAGCAGATGAAATTACCGGCAGAGGATTAACGGTGATCGTATAGCTTACCGGCGGTCCTTCACAGCCGTTTGAAGTCGGGGTTACCGTGATAGTAGAAGAAATGCCGGTTAAACCTGAATTGATAGCAATAAAACCTGGAATATTGCCGGACCCGCTTGCCGCAAGCCCGATAGCTGTATTGGAGTTGGTCCAGTTATATGTTGTGCCTGACAGGCTGCTGCTAAAATTAGTCGGCGGCACTGTGGAACCTGCACATACCGTGGTATTAGCTGGTCCGCTTACAAGGGGTAATGGATTAACAGTAATTGTATAGGAGGATGATGGGCCGGTGCATCCGTTTAAGGTAGGAGTTACCGTTACGGTTGCTGTGATTGGAGAAGTAGTATTATTTACAGCAGTATAAGCAGGTATATTGCCGCTTCCGCTTCCGGAGAGTCCGCTCATTGCACTTGAAATGGTCCAGTTATAAGTCGCTCCTGCCGGGGAACTGGTAAAGTTGGTAGCGGGAATGACAGCTCCCGAGCATATAGTGAAACTGGCAGGAACTGTAACTAGGGGTAATGGCTTCACTGTTATCGTATAGCTTGATGATGGCCCTGCGCAGCCATTCAGAAATGGTGTAACTGTAATAGTGGATGTTATTGTTGTGAAAGAAGAATTGGTGGCTGTAAATGCAGGTACATTTCCGGTTCCGTTCGGTCCCAGACCAATATCAGTATTGGAGTTGGTCCAGGTGTAGCTAGCATTGGGCGGTATACTGCTGAAGCTGGATGCAGGTATACTGGTACCGGCACATACACTGGAGCTGACAGGAACTGTTACCTCTGGCAGCGGATTAACTGTTATAGTAAAATTTAAGGGAGTTCCGGCGCAGCCATTGGATATGGGAGTTACCGTTATAATTGAGGATATGGGTGAATCAGAGTTATTTATCGCGGTAAAAACCGGCAGGTTACCGCTTCCGTTAGAGGGCAGCCCGATAGCCGAATTGGAATTGGTCCAGGTGTAAGTTGTTCCGCTGATATTACTGCTAAAGCCTGGAGTGCTTACCGGCGCTCCGGCACAGACCGCAAAACTGGCAGGTACCACAACTGCGGGAAGCGGATTAACGGTAATGGTGAATGTTTTAGACTGTCCGGTACAGTTATTTAAAGAAGGTGTTACTGTTATGGTAGCTGTGATAGGTAAAGTAGTAGTGTTAATAGCAGTGAATGTGGGTACATTGCTAGTACCTGAGACTACTAGTCCTATTTCCGGATTGGAGTTAGTCCATGAATAGGTAGCTCCCGCAGGAGTACTTATGAAAACGCCCTCCGGGATAGTTGCTCCGGAACAGAAGGTAAGGTTTGGAGGAACCGTGACAACCGGTAAAGGAGATACAGCTACATTAAAGACTGTTGGTAGTCCGACGCAAGCGCCACTGGTTGCGGTTACCGCATAACTTCCGGCCATAGAAGGACTTACATTGGGAATGGTAACTGTTTGCCCTGTACCGTTGAATTGGCCAGGCCCCGTCCAGGTATAGACTAATGAATTATCCGGGTTTTGAACGGAAAGAACTAAATTCGAACCTTCACAAACGGGATATTGATAGCTATTGACTATGGGCGCCGCCGGGGCGCCGGGACTTGTAACTGTAACGGTTTGGCCCACGACTATGCATCCATTCGCATTTCTGACTGCTACCGTATAACTGCCTGCTGCTAAATTTTCAAAAAGGTTCGCACTCTGGAATGTGCTTCCTCCATTAATGGAATATTCTAAAGGGGCCGCTCCTGTTGCCACGATGGTGATTTTCCCGTCACTGGCATCACAGGTTGTTTCCTGTTGTGGTGTGGCAGATGTGATCACCGGTAAAGGGTTAACAGTAATAGTATAATTCGACGCTGGTCCAGTACATCCGTTTATACTGGGAATTACGGTAATAGTGGTTGAAACCGGCGAAGCTGTATTATTAACAGCTATAAAACTTGGAACATTATTACTTCCACTGGCGTCTAGTCCTACCGAAGGATTGGAGCTGGTCCAGGTGAATGTTGCTCCTACCGGAAGGCTGCTAAAGTTGGATGATGAAACAGTGGCGCCCGAACATACACTGAAACTGGATGGTACAATTGCTGCGGGAAGGGGTTTGACAGTAATTATATAAGAGGATGAAGGTCCGGGGCATCCATTTAATAAAGCAGTGACCGTTATAGTTGAATTGATAGTTGTGGACCCTGTATTCAAAGCCGTAAAAGCCGGTATATTACCCGACCCGCTGGCTGCCAAACCGATAGCCGTATTCGAGTTGGTCCAGGTGTAGGTGGCCCCCGAGGGATTGCTGCTAAATGAGGTGGCGGGTATCAAAGCTCCTGCGCATAAGATAGAACTTCCGGGCACAGTAACTGTTGGCAAAGGGTTGATCGTAACTACTGCAGCTGCTGAAGTAACAGATCCGCAATCATTGATCACTACCACATCATACGATCCCGCATCAAGATTATCTACTGCGGGGATATTAAATGAAGGCAAGGTTGCACCATTGATATTAATCCCGTTCTTCCTCCATTGATAAGAAGGCGTAAGAACGCTTGTTGCTGTGACGCTGAGATTTAAGGCTGAACCTTGACAAATAGTCTGATTAGCAGGATTACTGACTAAAGGAACTGAGTTTACTGTTATACAGAATGTACTTGAATACTTATCAAAAGCATCTATTACTGCGGGCGTACCCCTGCAGATATTATCAATGAGGGCTCTATAACAGTACGAGGTTGTAAGATTGGAATAGGATAAACTTTTTGTTGTGGAAGAAATGACTTCCCAGTTTGCAGTACCGGAAAGTGCTCGTTCCCATCGTAAAACTGGCCCTGTATTACCAGTTACGGTCACTGTTCCGCTTGCCGGAGAACAAGTTTGAGCTATTCCCGTTACTGTACCACCGGAAATACTTGCTTCACTTTCCGAATAATATAAATATACAGGAGCAGAAGTATTGGAACAGCTTGCTGAACTCACCACCCTTCTGATGCTATAATCACCCGAGGCATTTGAGTTTGGCATTAATATAAAATCAGTAATGTCCCTTTTCGATAGGTCAATAGTTGAAATGGGAATATTGCTTGCGTTGACAACTGTTGAAAATGGAGCTCCGCTAAAGGAAACTTCCCAGCGATAGGTGAACCCGGTTCCAGTAGGGTTTTGGCCAGTTATAACCTGGTAGCTGTTATTGCCACAGGCCGTATTATAAACAATTTCACCACCATTAAAGAGGATTGAATTTGGGGTACACTGAGCGAATACTTTTGTAAATGAAGCAGCAAATATTAATGTATACAGAATTAATACTTGGACAAATTGCTTCATTTGATCAATTGTTTTCCCGGGATATAAGAGCTTTATTAATATCCCTTAGCTTTTTACGAAAAGAATTAAAAAAAGTTTCTTATTCCGACATTAAGCCAACTAAACTTTTAGATTTTATCTCACCCTTTTTTCCGGAGCCGAGATAAAAGCAATTAATGCTAAGAATTTATTTTAAAATGCAGTTTTCAACTGGGGAGTAAATTCCCCTCTTCAATCTTATGATTTAGTTCATGAAGATATTCTACAGTCATGGGATTTCTAAGGAAATCAATAATAAAGGGATAATGGTTAACCTTCTCAGCGTCTTTACCGTCTATAGAAAGAGATGTGATAACGACTTTTGTATTTTTGAAGAATGGGTGTATTTGCTTAGAGTAATGTTCAAGAAATTCCCATCCGTTCATTAAAGGCATATGGAGGTCCAGAAAAATAATTTCCGGATAACTAATGAAGGATTCCTCAGCACTTTTAAGTAATTCCTGGCAATAATTCAGGGCCTCAAGGCCATCCGATGCAGCTATTACTTCCTTTGAGAACTGAGCCCTCTCAATAATTTTTTTGAGTAGAAATAGGGTTATCTCATTGTCATTAATGCACAAAACTCTGTTAATTTTTTGGGATTGCATGAGGAGTCTAATTATACTTCTTTGTACGCAGTTAAATTCAATAGGTTTCGTTTAGGTAGGAAGAGTTTATGATTTCTTTAAGATAAGGCCTATTAAACTTTAAGGATATAAAATATTCAAGTGGTTTTGTTATTTTTGGGAAACGTCTCAGATGAGAAAACCTTTACTGCTACTATTTTTATTTTTTTTTTCGGCAGCATTTAGCAAGGATGATCCCTCAGTAAAGGTTCCCAGAGTATTTAAACTTCCTGCAGGTGTAGCAGAAAAGGACTATCTTCCCAATACCATCATAATCAAATTCCGTAAGGGTATCTCGGCCTCAGAGATTAATTCCGCCACATCACTTTTAGGGTCTAATACATTAATCCGGAGATCGGCTTCTTTAGTTGAAGTAAGTCAATTGTTTAAATCCAGTTTGCAGGCCATAAGGACCCCCTCTGCTATTGAAAATAGAGATACCATAGGTCTGGACCGGGTTTTTGAAATTCAGTTCTCCTCCAAGTCAGGAGTAGAAAGAGTAATCAATGAAGCCCTGGAAAATCCTTTGGTTGAGTATGCCGAACCCAGCTATATCTATTATACCAGTTATGTTCCCAATGATCCGTTTTATACATCTTTTCAGAATTACCTCCGGCAGGTAAAAGCAGATCAGGCCTGGGATGTGATCAGGAATTCCTCCGGTGTTATTATTGGGATTGTAGATTCCGGTTCTGATCTGGATCATATTGATCTGAAAGCTAACACCCTGTTTCCAGGTAAAGATCTGGTTGGCCGTAGTTTTAGTAATATGCAGGAAGATAATGATCCGGATGTGAAGAGTGATTCAACCGATCATGGAGTGAGGGTAAGCGGAATGGCTTCTGCAGTTTCAGATAACGGGCTGGGAATAAGCAGTGTTTCAAATAATGCAAAGCTGCTTATAGTAAAAGTAGGTTCTGATGATAATTCCAAAGCCATTTATCGCGGATATGAGGGAATCAAGTATGCGGCAGATAATGGAGCGCAAATTATCAATTGCTCCTGGGGCGGACCCGGGGGAGGAGCATATGGCCAGGACATTATTAATTATGCACTGGCTAAAGGATGTTTGGTTATTGCCGCAGCAGGTAACGATAATACCCTGTCGCCCGAATTTCCGGCAAAGTACGCGGGAGTAATGGCTGTGGCGAGTGTTGATAATCTCGACAGGAAAAGCAGTTTTTCCAATTATGGGCCCCATGTTTCGATATCCGCACCGGGGGAGGTATTCACCACTGCAAACGGGAACAGATATGTAACAGTTAGGGGGACTTCGTTTTCTGCGCCCCTGGTAGCCAGTGCGGCAGCTCTGGTTAAATCCCGGTTTCCAGGTTTTGATATGACCCAGGTAAAGGAGCAACTGAGGGTTACTTCGGATAATATTGATGCGAATATTCCCGGGTTTACGGGATTAATGGGAAAGGGCCGTTTAAATGTTTTTCGTGCGGTAACAGAATCCTCTCCTTCAATAAGATACCAGAAGATTACCTCCATTGATAAGGGAAATGGTTCAATACCTCCGGGGGATACCCTGAAGCTGTTTTTCGATCTCAAAAATCTTCTCTCTCCCGCTTCCGGGCTCGTGGTTAAATTAAGCAGCAGCAACCCTGATGTTCAGCTCATAAATACACAGGTAAATGTGGGTAATATGGGCATGAAGGAAGTGAAAACAATGGTCGGACCCTTTTTAGTCTATATAAAACCAGGTATTTCTGATAATGAGGAGGTAGATTTTAAATTAAGCTATACAGCAAATGGAAATTATTCGGATTCGGAAACATTCCAGTTTAAGGTAGCGCTTGACTATCTGAATATTGAAGTAAATCAAGTTTCTACAACAATCAGCAGTAATGGCCGAGTAGGTTATAGCGGTCCCGAAGCATCAAACGGCCTGGGATTTATTTATAAAAACGAGCAGTTATTGTATGAGGCTGCCTTAATGGTTGGGAATTCGCCTACAAAGGTTTCAAATAATGCCCGTAATAATTCGGGGGGAACTGACGAGCATTTTGTAAAAAAAGTCCGGGTTAACAGGGTTGATGATATAAAAGCTGCATTCACTGCACGTTCGGAATTTAATGATGAAGGAAACCCCGACCCGCTTGACCTGTATATAAAGCATAGCCAGACGGCTTTTTCTGCTGCTCCGGATGATAAGTATACCATTGCAGAGTATGAAATTGAAAATAAGGGAACCACCGTTCTCAGCGGATTATATGCCGGACTTTTTGTTGATTGGGATATTGATCCTTTTGGCCGGGATGTTGCGAAATTTGATGCTGTGAACCGTATGGCTTATGTATCAGGAAAGGCCGGCGATACTTTCTTCGGTGCTGTTAAATTATTGAATCAGGATATAGCCCCTGCCTTTTATCCCATGTCGGATCAGATAAGCGGCGATCTTCTTCAAACCAACGGGGGCTTTAGCATTGCGGAAAAGTACCAAAGCCTGTCCAGCGGAATAAAAGCGTTTAGTCTGGGTGAAGAATCCCCGAACGGATATGATGTAAAGTATACAATTGGTTATGGTCCCTATACCATACCTGTAAATGCTTCTATAAAAATAGCGTTCGCCTTTATTGGAGGGGATAATCTGAGTGATATCCAGGCGAGTGCCCGGGCTGCTCAAATCAAGTACAATTCTCTGATGAAAACCGATCAGGAAATTCCCGCCGATGGATTTGTTCTCAGGCAGAATTACCCCAATCCTGGTTCAGATCAAACCATTATCGATTTCAGCATTTCTGAAACTGCCCCAACATCCATCATTCTGTATAATATTATGGGACAGTCGGTGAGGCAGCTGGTTAGTGCCACCTTAACAAGGGGGGCTTACAGCATCAATGTGGATCTTTCGGAACTTGAAGCAGGGATCTATGTGTACAAAATGAGGTATAATGGTAAAGAAAAGGCACTGAAGCTCTTAGTTGGAAAATAAAGCGGACGGTTATAAATCAGAATTATAACAAAGCCTGCACCGGGGCTCATAGCTTTCCTTTTCACCCAATAGAATTTTTGATTCGCTGGCCGCGGTACGGTAGGAATAAGTTGCCGGTGCTCCGCACTGCACACAAACAGCATGTACTTTGGTAACCAGCTCTGCGATAGCCATAAGCGTTGGCATAGGTCCAAAGGGTCTTCCCTGGAAGTCCATGTCAAGGCCTGCAATTATTACCCTGATCCCCCTGTTGGCCAGCTTATTACAAACATCAGGCAGTTCCTCATCGAAGAATTGAGCTTCGTCAATACCTACCACCTCTGTATTGGTTCCCAGAAGCAGTATGGATGCTGCATTTTCCACAGGTGTGGAGTGAATTGAATTAAGGTCATGGGATACTACGGACGACTCATGATAACGGGTATCCGTTTTTGGCTTGAAAATTTCAACATTGAGTTTAGCAATCTGGGCCCGGCGTAATCGCCGGATCAGCTCTTCAGTTTTCCCGGAAAACATGGATCCGCAGATCACTTCTATACTGCCGCCAAGTTCTTTTCTCCGTCTTAAATTATGTTCGCTGAATAACATCCTGGTCTTTTTTCTCTCCGTTTATTAAGCGCCTAATATCTGAATTTCTGTTGTAATTACCGCGGTCTTTGAGGTATAATGGGAAGAAATTTTGGTCTCATTATTAATAATTGTAATTATCTTTGGCACAGGTACCTGCAAACAGAAAGGCAATTTTATGCTCGCCCTGAGATACAGCTTTACCCTATTCGATTATGATGAACAAGAAAGAAATCTTCAAAAAAGTTGGTGGAATTATAACTGAATTAAATGACCAGTATCAATATCTGTCTCAAAATCCTGATAGTTTAAATGAGCTTGAATTGGAGCTTTTTTCGGCTAATGCAAATTTTCTTTCTGACCATATTGCAGTACTTGTAAAACTTAACGAAAACGCTAAAAAATCAGTAAAGCCGGAGGCCGGAACAGAAACAGCACCTGGTGTAAGTATGTCTGCTCCGGATCCATATGCCGCTCCTTTAACCGAAGCTTCCAAAGAAGATAATGAGGTGAATATCCCTGACTGGAAATTTGAACTGGAAACGGAATCTTCTGATAATCTTCAGTTTGAGGGGAGTGATAATGATAAATTATCCGGCCCGCCTTTAAGTGATGAGGAAGCTAGAGTAATGGATGAAGAAACAAAATTAAAGCCAGTTGAAAATGCAAATGATACTGAACCTGAAATGAAGCAAGGTTCCGAAACTGAAAAAGAAAGCCTGCCTGAAATGGAGCGGGAGAACGATGTGCAGGAACCGGAAATTAATGAACCTGTCATTAAGGAAGTTGTAATTTCTGAACGAACCGTTGCCTTACCTGTTGAACAGACCCTCACCGAAATCTCAAATCCTACGGTAAACGACCTGCTGTCTAAACAAGCCACGCAAAGCACTATTGCCAGCCAGTTTAATCAGCAGAGGACCAAAGATTTGAAAAATATGATCAGCCTGAATGATAAGCTCCTTTTCGTCAGGGATTTGTTTAATGGATATAGTCTTGCTTACAGTGAGGCAATAGAACTACTTAACCGTTTCGACAGGTTTGAAGCGGCAGATAATTTTCTCAAGCAGAATTATTCACAAAAGAACAAATGGGAAGATAAACAGGCAGTTGCCGATAGATTTTACGAGATCCTGACTGAACGTTTTAAATAATTCCCATCCTGTTTGAATCGAATTTCAACAGGATAAACAAGAGGATAGTAAAGCTCCAGAGGGATGATCCTCCATAACTCAGGAAGGGCAGGGGAATACCGATTACCGGGATAAGGCCTATTGTCATTCCAATATTAATAAAGAAGTGAAAGAACAGTATGGATGCAACCCCATAGCCATAAATCCTGGCGAAGGAGGATCGCTGTCTTTCGGCAATGTTAATAATTCTGAGCAATAGGAAAAGGTATAATCCGATTACCACAAAGCATCCTGCAAAGCCCCATTCTTCACCAACCGTACAGAAAATAAAATCAGTGCTTTGCTCAGGCACAAAATTGTATTTGGTCTGGGTTCCCTGAAGGTAGCCCTTGCCCCACATGCCGCCTGAACCAATTGCGATCTTTGACTGGTTTAGATTGTAACCCATACCCCGCGGATCATTGACCTTGCCTAAAATGACATCAATACGGCTTTTTTGATGTGGCTTAAGGATACTGTTATAAGCAAAATCAACCGAGAACACGAAGAGGATTGAAAAGATAACTCCAGCTCCAAAAACGGTTATCATCTGCCTGTTTTTTCGGAACTGATAGATCAGCAGGCCTGCGAGGGCCAGAACTCCGGCCAGGACATAATACTTATTGTAGAGCACAGTCAGAATAAACAAAAGGATTGACAATCCTTCAATGACCAGAAAATAACCAGAAAGCCCCTCCCGGTAGAGTACCAGGATTAATGAACTGAAAGTCAGTGCCGATCCGGCATCAGGCTGAAGGAGGATTAGCGCAGTGGGTATTAAAATAATAAATGCCGCCACCAGCTGCGTCCTGATCTCCTGCACTTTAATCGTACTGGAACTGAGATACCTGGCAAGTAATAAGCAGGTGGCGAATTTGGCAAATTCAGAGGGTTGGAGTCTGAAACTTCCTATCGGGATCCATGCCTGGTTACCGCCTACATTCCTTCCTACGATCAAAACAAGGATAAGCAGTAGAATGGTAATACCATAGAAGATGGGGGAAAAGGCATTGAAAAACTTACTGTCCAATATAAGAATGGTGAACCCGATGATCACCGCAGAGATTATGAAAATCAGCTGCTTGCCATAATTGGTATCAAGGTCGATAATGCTTGGATTCTCAGGATCATAAACGGCTGCATGAATGTTAAACCAGCCGATAACGCACAGAGTAAGATAGGTTAGGATTACAAACCAATCAACATTAAAAAAAAGGCTGCGCTGATTATTCATTGCTTATTTCCCTGCGGTTTTGGGTTTTACTGTTTCCCGGGTTAATTTGGTACTATCTGTACCTGTTTTTTTCACTGTCTTAGGCTTTACTGCAGACCCAGGAAGCAGATTGGCTTCAAGTAATCGATCCATATACTCCTTTGGCCTTGAAATAGTATTTGTAAGGTATTTTTCGACAAGTAAGCTTGCAATAGGGGCAGACCAGGTTGATCCGAAGCCGGCGTTTTCTACAACTACCGCTATGGCTATTTTCGGATTGTTTCGGGGAGCAAAGGCCACAAAAACTGAGTGATCTTTACCGTGCGGGTTTTGAACTGTTCCGGTCTTGCCGCACATTTCTATCCCCGGGATGTTGGAATACCAGGCTGTACCGCTGGGCTGATTGACAACTCCGCTCATTCCCTCCACGACTGCTTCAAAATATTGCGGATCTATTCCGGCATTGTTTTTCTTGGTGAATTCTTCTTTTATAACTTTATTCTTACCGATTGCTTTTATCAGGTGAGGCTTGTAAAAGAAACCCCTGTTTGCAACGATGGAGGCTACATTGGCCATTTGCAGAGGTGTTATTCCCAGTTCTCCCTGCCCGATGGACAGCGAAATGGTATAGGATGAACCCCATCTGTCACTTTTGAACCGTTTGGTATAGAGCTCATCTGTTGGTAGGAGACCTTTGCGCTCACCCGGCAGGTCGATACCCAGCGGGCTTCCAATCCCAAAGGCAGATACTGCTGTTCTCCATCTCTTAAAGGCATTAACGGGTCTCATACCCGCATGATCGATCATCCGGTTATAGGTATATCCATAATAGGTATTGCAGGATTCTTTTATGGAGCCTTTAAGGTCAACCGAACCATGAACGTGTGTACAGCCCATATAACCCCTTCGTCCATAGCGGTAGCCTCCCGGGCAATAGAAAGAAGTTTCAGCATTAATAAGTCCGAATTGCTGTGCAATCAGTGCGTTTACAACTTTAAATATTGAGCCCGGCGGGTATTCCGCCTGTATAGGACGGTTGAACATAGGCTTGTATTCATCCTCCAGTAAAGCCATATAATTATTCCCCCGCTGCCTTCCAACCATTAAATTCGGATCATAACCCGGACTGCTGACAAAGGAAAGAATTTCCCCGGTTGCCGGTTCAATGGCTACGATACTGCCGATCTTATTTTTCATCAGTTGTTCTGCAAGCCTTTGCAGCTCTTTATCAAGGGAGGATATCATATGTTCTCCCGAAACTGCCAGCGTATCGTATTTTCCATCAGCATAATGCCCTTTGGGACGGTTCAGTGCATCTACCATCAGGTTTTGTACCCCACGCTGCCCCCTTAACAGATCCTCATAAGATTTTTCCACCCCGGTGATTCCATGATAGTCCCCCTGGTTGTAAAAGCCATTTGAACTTTCTATAACCTTTGGATTTACCTCGCCTATATATCCAAGAAAATGAGCGGCTATGCTATCAGGGTATCTTCTTACTGTCCGGTTTTGTACGAAGAATCCGGGAAAATCAGAAAGCTTTTCCTGAAATGAGGCATAAACTTGTACAGACAGTTGTTTTTCGAAGATGGATGCTTTATAAGGCGAATAGGATCTGGCTTTTTTAAATCGCTTGTCGAAGCCGGCCTTGTCAATCCCGATCAGGTCACAAAATTGAAGCGTATCGAAAGATTTGACTTCGCGCGGAATGACCATTAAGTCATAGACAGGCTCATTCTGAACAAGGATTTTTTCGTTACGGTCTAAAATCACCCCTCTTGCAGGATAAACAGGTAATCTCCTGATCACATTGTTCTCCGCCGAAAGAATATATTCATCACTTATTACCTGAATATAAAACAGGCGCATAAGCAGTATAATGGCGATTGCAATGAAAATTCCCTGAACAACAAACTTCCTCGCAAAAAAACTATTCATTAACGCTGATCATCTATATTGCCCTTGCTTTTTGATTCTGAATTTAATAACGTGATGATTGTTTAAAAATTCTCATCCAGTTTATTTTATCATAGCAAAAGTAAGAAAGAATTCATTCAGCAAGGGGGCTGCTTAATTTATTATTTAATTTAGCGTGTATACCTACTTCTAATTCCTTTTGTTCCATTCAATGTGCTTAAATATTTAAGCTTGGGGAGATGATCGGGTTCAGTCATAATTATCACCGATGGCTGGGATTCATCTTATTTATGTTTTCTTTTTGTAAAATCTCACAAATAAGTAAAAAGTACCAATGGAACGACAAAAAGTACCGTGTTTTCCAGGGTTCTATACCTAAATTGCAGACATGAAAAAGGATATCCCGGTTTACGATATAAGTTCTATATCTGAATTGCGGAATGAGGACATTTTAATCAGCCGTCTGGCACCATTTGCTGAATCTCATAAAAATCTGCATAATCCGCACAGGCATAAATTTTACCATGTAGTTCTTTTTACAGAAGGGGAGGGCAGACATTCCGTTGATTTTCAAAGTTTCGATATTACTCCCTATCAGATTTATTTTATGGTACCTGGTCAGGTGCATTCCTGGAGTTTTAACGGACCTGTGGATGGCTATGTAATTAATTTTTCAGTCCCATTTTTTCAATCGTTCTTATTGAGATCAAATATGCTGGAAGATTTTACCTTTTTCAGCGGCATGGTCAATGATGCAGTAATTCAGATTCCAGATCCGTTCCGGTCAAAAATAAGCGCACTGTTTGAAGATATACTGAAGGAAGCCACATGCAATCAGCCATTCAGTTCTGATATGGTTCGGGTACTACTTTTAAACATATTTATATTGGTTTCACGTTTAAACGTGCATCCTAACGAGACTATTAACTCCTCTTATAATTATACGCTCCTTAAGAATTTTCAGAAGCTGATCGAAAAAAATTATTCCGCTCTCAGATTACCAAAAGAATACGCCGGCTTACTTTATATTACACCTAACCACCTGAATGCATTATGTAATGATCTTCTGGGGATATCTGCAGGCGAGCTGATCAGAAACCGGATTTTCCTGGAAGCAAAAAGGTTATTAACCAATCTGGACCTGAATATCACTGAGATTTCTGAACGTCTTAATTTTACGGACAGCTCCTATTTCAGTAAATCATTTAAAAAACATACGGGATTTAGTCCGGAAGAATTTAGAAAAAGAACCCTGGAAAAAATAACTGGCGAGGCATCAGATCTTCATCAGGTACGCAGGGAAATTCATTAATCAGTAATAATATTTATATGAAACATTCAATCAGCGAAAGCAAAACAGGTATACCCCAGCTTTATGCAGTTATAAACGCCAAATGTCCGCGTTGCCGGAAGGGGGATATGTTCGTAAATTCTATGTATGGCTTCAAATCGCAGAAAATGAATACCAGCTGCCCACATTGTAACTTCAAATTTGAACGTGAGCCGGGATATTTCTATGTGGCGATGTTTGTAAGTTATGCATTGAACGTTATCCAGATGATCATCGCTGGCATGCTTACTTATGTAATTACAGGAAATACAGAAAATCCCTGGCTGTATATGGCAACTATATTTCCTTTTGTATTCCTTTTGGCACCTTTTAATTACCGTTATTCAAGAGTTCTTCTTCTGCATTATCTGACACCCGGATTGCATTATATTCCTGAATAATCAAATCGGGAAGTTTAACGTACTTTTTTCCTGAAGAAAATAAATTCGGTAATAAGTATGAGTCCTACTGTAAAGAGCGTGCTGGAAAGTACGCGAAGAAGGGTATTCCCCATTTCGGCAAATCTGAATGTCTCGAATGTAAATACTATGAGGTGATGAAAAAATGTGAGGATTATGGCGTAGAAAAAAAACCATCTGAAACCCATAATTCCAAGGCTCGGATCCGGCTCATTATCAAATCCATCGCGCTGCACAGTAAGCCGGATAAATATAATTCTTACAAAAGCCATGACCGTACAGGCTGCTGCATTAAGACCCAGAGTATCATAAAACACATCCACAGTGATCCCTGCTATGAATGCAAGAAGAAAAAGAAGCCCATTGGGTATGCCGAAAGGCAGCAATAAAATGAATAGAATATAAAGGAAAGGGATGCTCAGATTATAAAACCCCATATTCTTAAGCAGAAATACCTGCAGAGAGATCAGCAGAATAAACCGTATAATGTTAATAATCAAGACACGTCCCATTATTCAGTTTTGTTAAGGGCTTCTAAGGATAGTTGTTCTTCAGAGAGCAGATTGTTGATCACATATACGTACTGAAGGGTTGAAAAATCAGTAGCAAGTTTAACTTCAATATTTAAGGCATTGCCCCCGCTTTCAATTCCTGTGCGTGAAACTGTTCCGATATTCGTTCCCTCGGGGAACAAAGAATATTCGGTGGTAACCACTTTTGATCCTTTTTTGACAATGAGATGGCCCTGGATATCTTTAAGGATTGCAAATCTGGGATCAAAGTTTCCTTCACCCCAGACAAGAGAACCAATATTTCCTTCTACGCTGGCGCTGATCCGGGTTTCAGTATGCAGCAGGGAGCGGATAGTGGCAAAATTCTCCGACACATTCAATACTATTCCAACAATACCGGAAGCAGATATTACACCCATTCCCTTTTTGATACCATGTTTTGATCCGCGGTTGATCGTAATATAATTGTTCTGACGGTGTATCGAATTGTTAATCACCTTAGCTACAGTATAAGTGTACTGTTGTTTTAAAGTGGTATCGCGAACCGTTTCTCTTTTTATACTATCGCTGTATAAGGATAATGGGAGCTGAGCCCTTAACCGGGCATTTTCAGCGGCAAGACTGTCGTTTGTTTTCCCAAGGACCAGATAACTGCTGAACTTATCCACCTTCTCATAGGCCTGGCCTATAATCTGATTGGATGAATTCCATACACTGGCCCTTTGGTAAGAGTTATTGTTTACCAGGAGAACCAGTGAAATTACGAAGAAAATGATCAGCAGAAAGAATGCGTTGTACTTACTGATAAATAGCCAGAGGTTACGCATTGTTAGATTTTTGTTGCCAGTTTTTTGTAGTTAGTCGTTTGTTGCTAGTTGCGGGTTTCGGGTTGCAGGTTACGGGTTGTGTGTTGCAGGTTCTAAATGTTTGCTTTTAATGACCGCCTGAAACCTTACTGCATTAAGAATTTGAAGTTTCCAATATTTTTAAGTGCAATACCGGTTCCGCGTACAACAGCGCGCAAGGGATCTTCGGCTACGTGCACAGGTAACTTGGTTTTGGCAGCAATACGCTTGTCAAGTCCGCGAAGCAGGGCCCCTCCACCTGTAAGATATATTCCTGTCTGATAAATATCCGCCGATAGTTCCGGTGGGGTAATCTCTAAGGCTTTTAATATCGCTTCCTCAATTTTGGAAATCGATTTATCGAGGCAATGTGCAATTTCAGTGTAGGAAACAGTTATTTGTTTAGGTACTCCGGTCATCAGGTCACGGCCCTGAACCGCATAATCAGAAGGAGGATCTGATAGTTCGGGTAAAGCTGCACCGACTTCGATTTTAATCTTTTCAGCCGTACGGTCTCCAATCATAATATTATGCTGCCTGCGGATATACTGAACGATATCACTATCGAAATTATCCCCGGCCACACGAATCGACTGATCACATACAATTCCGGAAAGTGCAATTACCGCAATTTCTGTAGTTCCTCCGCCTATATCGATGATCATATTGCCCATTGGCTCTTCCACGTCAATGCCGATACCTACGGCAGCAGCCATAGGCTCATGGATAAGATATACTTCTTTAGCCCCCGCTATCTCAGCAGAATCGCGTACGGCTCTTTTTTCAACTTCGGTAATGCCGGAAGGGATACAGATGACCATTCGTAAAGAAGGGAAAAACCATCCCTTGCCATTATTGATCATTTTAATCATTCCCCTGATCATGTATTCAGCGGCATTGAAATCGGCTATAACGCCATCCTTAAGAGGTCTGACGGTACGAATATTATCATGGGTCTTACCTTCCATCTGCATAGCCTGTCGTCCGATAGCAATGACCTTGTTCGTGGTCCTGTCGAAAGCCACAATGGAGGGCTCATCAACGACTACTTTATCGTTATGTATTATAAGAGTATTTGCTGTGCCGAGGTCGATTGCAATCTCTTGAGTAAACCAATTAAATAAACCCATTCTTGTTTGTTATTTATTGAAAATGTATGCTAAGATAAACTCTTTTTGTTAATCATTATTGTTTATAAGATCCGGTCATGAAAAATCTCTCCGGTGACCTTACATTCAGTTAATGTTTGAAGTGACGAATCCCGGTTGTAACCATTCCTATACCTTTTTCATTAGCCATATCAATGGATTCCTGATCTTTAATGGAACCTCCCGGCTGAAGTACCAGAACAACACCTGCATCGGCAGCTATTTCGACACAATCCGGAAAGGGAAAGAATGCATCAGATGCCATTACGCTTCCTTCCAGATCGAAATGAAATGCTTTTGCTTTAACGATCGCCTGCTGCAATGCGTCAACACGCGATGTTTGTCCGACACCGCTGGCTATTAAACATGCATTCCTGGCAAGCACGATGGTGTTTGATTTTGTATGCTTTACAATTTTATTGGCAAATACGAGGTCTTTTAATTCCTGTTCAGTAGGTTTTCGATCAGTAACGGGTTTCATCTGTTCAGAAGTTTCCATCAGCAGATCCTTATCCTGTTCGATCACACCATTCAGCAGTGTTTTAAATTGTTTTACCGGGAGTTCCACTGCATTCCTTTTTAACAGGATGCGGTTCTTTTTTCCGGATAAGGTCTTTTTCGCATCCTCTGTAAAGGATGGCGCTATCAGAACTTCAAAAAAGAGCTGGCTGATCTCAGCTGCGGTTTCGCCGTCAATTTCCCGGTTACAGATAAGAACGCCTCCGAAAGCGGAAACCGGGTCGCAGGCAAGGGCCATTTTCCAGGCTTCCAGAATGGAATCCCGGGAAGCTATGCCGCAGGCATTGGTATGTTTGAGTATTGCAAAAGTAGGCTCCTCAAATTCATCAATCAGGGCCACTGCAGCATCTATATCAACTAAATTGTTGTAGGAAAGCTCTTTCCCGTTCAGCTTTTCGAACATGGCATCCATATTCCCGTAGAAAACACCTTTTTGATGAGGGTTTTCCCCGTAACGAAGTGTCGTTGCCTTCTGTTCGCTGTACTTGAAAACTGGTAAAGGATCTACCTGATTAAAGTAATTAAAGATAGCGCTGTCATAATGGGAAGAAACATTAAAGGCCTGTCTGGCGAATGATCTTCTGTGATTTAGCATGGTATAACCGCCGTTTTCTTTCAGAATTTCCCCAAGGGTATTGTAATCATTTTTTGATGCGATAATTACGACATCATTATAATTTTTTGCCGCGGCCCGGATCAGGGAGATGCCGCCGATATCGATCTTTTCAATAATATCAGCTTCTGAAGCTCCTGAACTGACTGTCTCCTCGAAAGGGTAAAGGTCTACGATCACCAGGTCGATCCCGGGAATATCATATTCGGCTATCTGTTTAATATCCTCTTTATTCTCACGTCTGTTTAGAATACCTCCAAAAACCTTAGGATGTAAAGTCTTTACACGCCCGCCCAGTATAGACGGGTAGCCTGTCAGATCTTCCACAGCTATTACCTCAATACCCAGGTCACGGATGAATTTTTCAGTTCCTCCTGTCGAATAAAAGGTTACCCCCTCCTCATTTAACTGACGGATAAGCGGTTCTAAATTATCTTTGTAATAGACTGAAATTAAGGCGTTTTTGATCTTAACAGGATGGCTCATTGAGAATTTTTATTTGAAGCCGCAAAGATAGCTTTTTTGATCGGTTTGGAATGTAAAATTATGAGCTTTGGTAACTGATACTTCAGCTCAAAGCTTAATAAATTAAGAACATACAGCCTTAAGTCTTCATTTTCTTAAGCAGTTGTTCCACAACCCTCGGATAATGGAGGTGTTCCAGCTGCTGCCCCTTGAATTTGATCATTTCCAGGTCGTCACCTTCTTCTATTTTAAACCTGGACTGATGAATCGCTTCGCCTTCGTCAAAATGTTCATTTACAAAGTGGATCGTGATTCCGGATTCCTCCTCGCCGGCATCAAGTACTGATTGATGAACCTTCTCTCCATACATTCCTTTGCCTCCGAATTTAGGAAGTAGGGCAGGATGTATATTTATGATCTTATTTGGGAAAGCCGCTAAAAGGTTTTGAGGGATCAGCCATAAAAATCCTGCTAAAACTATAAGATCTATCTGCAGACTTTTAAGAAGATGAACGACATCGTCTGTTTTATAAAACTCATGCTTGTCGAAAATATGGGAAGGGATCTCAAAATTATCCGCCCGCTGCAAGACATATGCCTCAGGATTATTAGTCAGCACGATGGCTACTTCTGCATCATTGTGTTTTTTAAAATATTCCATGATCTTTTGGGCATTTGATCCGGAACCAGAAGCAAAAATGGCTATGCGTTTCTTCAAACTGTATGTGTTTTTAACAAAGATATTATTTTGAGCGTTTTATGGAAATGAATTCTGTAATAACCCTGTCCCGGCATTCAAACTATTCAAATGTACCTGGACAGGGAATTTAAATTATTGCTTTACCCGCCCTCAGGAAATATCTCCATATATTTTTAACCTTTTGGCCTGGCTTCCGGGAACTTATAAGTTGCCTCTCAATTCCTGTTCGCGTTCCAGGGCTTCGAATAATGCTTTGAAATTCCCGGCTCCAAAAGATTTCGCTCCTTTCCGCTGAATAATTTCAAAAAACAGGGTGGGGCGGTCTTCAACCGGTTTGGTAAATATCTGTAAGAGATACCCTTCTTCATCGCGGTCTACTAAAATCCCCAAGTCTTTTAAAGGTTCAACATTCTCTTCTATTTTTCCTACACGGGCTTCCAGATCATCATAATAAGCAGATGGAACCTTAAGGAATTCTACACCCCGGTCCTGAAGTTTGGTCACTGTGTCTACAATATCGTTGGTAGCAATTGCAATATGCTGCACGCCTTCATCCCCGTAAAAATCAAGGTATTCTTCAACCTGTGATTTCTTTTTGCCTTCAGCCGGTTCATTGATCGGAAACTTCACATAACCATTCCCATTGCTCATTACCTTGCTCATCAAAGCTGAATATTCAGTGGAGATCTGCTTGTCGTCAAAAGTCAGGATATTTTTGAAGCCCATTACGTCTTCATAGAACTTAACCCATTTATCCATCTGATGCCAGCCCACATTTCCCACACAATGATCCACATAAAGTAATCCTACAGGTTCAGGATTATAATGACTTTCCCATTTTTTAAAACCCGGCATAAAAAGGCCGTTATAGTTCTTGCGTTCAACGAACATGTGCACAGTTTCACCGTAGGTATAAATTCCGGCCATACGCAAAGTGCCATTTTCATCTTCCAGGGTTTGGGGTTCAAGATAACTTTCCGCCCCGCGTGAAATAGTTTGATGATATGCATCATAGGCGTCGTCCACCCAGAGTGCAATGATCTTAACACCATCGCCATGCTTGGTCAGTTGTTCTGAAATAGGATGATCCGGATATAAAGGAGTAGTAAGGACAAGTCTGATCTTATTTTGAACAAGCACATAGGATGCACGGTCTTTAACACCAGTTTCCGGACCTGCATAAGCATGACTCTGGAAGCCAAAGGCAGTTTTATAAAAATGAGCAGCCTGTTTTGCATTTCCGACATATAATTCCAGATAATCTGTCCCGTTTAAGGGAAGGAAATCAGTGCTTTGCGTTTTATTTTCTATAGTTTGCGTTTTCATGATTTTGATTAAAAATTAAATTTCTGCTTTTCTGCTTCAGGAGGTGCGACTTTTGTTTATTCTACATTTTCCTGCCAGCTTTTATGATAGCTTTCATCCTCAATGGCGATAGCATGATCAGTCAGCATTAAAGGTTTGAACGGGTCTATCATAACAGCCAATTCTTCTGTTCTTTCTTTGCCAATTGATTTTTCAACAGTTCCCGGATGTGGTCCGTGAGGTATGCCTCCGGGATGCAGGGTGATCTGTCCTTTTTCCACACTTTTCCGGCTCATGAAATCTCCGTCTACATAATATAATACTTCATCACTGTCTACATTGCTGTGATTATACGGTGCAGGAATAGATTCAGGATGATAGTCATATTTCCGGGGACAGAAAGAACAGATCACGAAATTATGTCCCTCAAAGGTCTGATGTACAGGCGGCGGCTGATGAACACGGCCAGTAATGGGTTCAAAATCATGGATAGAAAATCCCCATGGATAGTGAAAGCCGTCCCATCCGATAAAATCGAAAGGGTGAGTGCCATAGGTGTAAGGATAAATGAGGCCCTGCTTTTTGATCAGAACCTTAAAATCTCCCGTCTGATCATTAGTTTCAAGGTCTGCAGGCCGTTTGATATCGCGTTCACAGAACGGAGAATGTTCCATTAACTGTCCCCACTCGTTACGGTAACGTTTTGGGGTACGGATGGGGCTAAAGCTTTCAACAATAAACAAACGGTTATCCTCAGTATCAAATTCCATCTGGTAAATGGTCCCACGGGGAATGACCAGGTAGTCACCATATTCAAAGCGGATCTTTCCAAAGCCGGTTTTCAATGTTCCGGTTCCCTGATGAATAAATACAACCTCATCTGCCTGGCTGTTCTTATAATAATAATCCGTCATCGAATGCCGGGGGGCAGCCAGTGAAATATGCAGGTCGCTGTTTACCAGAACGGGCTTACGGCTTTCCAGGTAATCATCCTCCGGCTTGATCTTAAACCCGATCAGACTGGTATGGCGCAGATGCCTTTCCCTTGCTATTTTGGGTTCAACGGAATAAGGCTCTCCTAGTTCTTTAACAATAGTAGGCGGATGGCAGTGATAAACCAGCGAATAAAGACTGGAAAACCCTTCAGTAGACACCAGTTCCTCCGAATAAAGAATCCCGTTCGGTTTCCTGAATACGGTATGGCGTTTATGAGGAATTGTCCCTAATGTATGATAAATAGGCATAAATTAGAATTTAGTGGTTGTATAATTGGTCTCACAAAGGTAAGGTTTTATCAGGTTGAAATCTTCTAATGTTGCAATCTTGAAGCTAACTCGTTTTTTTAAGCTTCCAAGTAAAGCTTACAGGCAAAATTCATTAGTTTTGACAAGCTGCTAACCAAAAAAATATTTATGAAACTAGTTTCCTATAAGACCGAAGACCGTGAGCACCTTGGCATTTTTATTAAGGGCCATATTTATAACCTGAATTCCTGCGATAAACTTATTCCGGATAATATGAATGAGTTTCTTAACGGAGGGGAAGAACTGATGGACAGGGCCAAGAAGGTTAATGAAGAAATTGCTTCGGGTAAGCAGGAGGCTAAGGAGGAGGTTTTCTTTGAATTACTTGCCCCGGTGCCGCATCCAAGCTCCTGTCGTGATGGCTATGCATTCAGACAGCATGTTGCATCAGCACGAAAGAACCGTGGGGTAAATATGATCCCCGAATTTGATCAGTACCCGATCTTTTATTTTACAAATCACAATGCAATCCAGGGGGTAGGCGATATAGAATGTATGCCTGATCATTTTGAGAAACTTGATTTTGAATTGGAATCCGCTATCGTAATCGGGAAAAAGGGAAGGAATATCCGGGCCTCTGAGGCGGATTCATATATTGCGGGTTATATGGTCATGAATGACCTGAGCGCACGTACACTTCAGATGGAAGAAATGCTTCTTAATCTGGGCCCGGCCAAGGGAAAGGATTTTTCAACCATTACCGGACCCTGGTTAGTTACCCCTGATGAACTCGAACAGTATAAGATTCCAGCCAAGCCGGGTCATACGGGCAATTCCTATAACCTTTCAATGAAATGCTGGGTGAATGGCATCGAGGTATCTTCCGGTTCAATGGCAGATATGGACTGGACCTTTGCCGAGATTATTGAGCGCTGCTCCTATGGAGTGGATGTTTTACCAGGCGATGTAATCGGATCGGGAACTGTTGGTACCGGATGTTTTCTGGAACTTAATGGAACGGGGCTTTTAAATGATCCGGATTATAAACCGCAATGGCTTCAACCCGGGGATATAGTTGAAATGGAAATTACCGGGCTGGGAAGACTTACCAATACAATCAGAAAAGCGGATACCGATTGGTCGATATTAAAATTGAAGAAGAAGGCTTAGTTAAACCGGATCATCCGGATAAAGGATACTGTATGCTCACTATTAACCCAGCTGAACTTAAGACCGCCGAACTGCAGAACTATCTGCAGTATGCTATTGCTCCGCGACCAATATGCTTTGTTTCAACAATCGACAGGGAAGGAAATATCAATCTGAGCCCATTCAGCTTTTTTAATATGTTCAGTACCAATCCGCCGGTGTGTGTGTTTTCACCAGCCCGGAGGGTGAGAGATAATACGACCAAACACAGTCTTGAAAATGTTCTGGATGTCCCTGAATGTGTGATCAATATAGTCAACTATAATATGGTCCAGCAAACCTCCCTTTCCAGTGTAGAATATCCCAAAGGAACTAATGAATTTATTAAAGCCGGCTTTACTCAATTACCTTCCGAGCTCGTAAAACCACCACGTGTAGCAGAATCTCCTGTACAAATGGAATGCCTGGTAAGGCAGGTCATACCACTTGGAGAAAACGCCGGGGCTGGAAACCTGGTCCTTGCGGAAATTAAGCTAATCCATATTCGTGAAGAAATATTGGACGAATCCGGAAAGATCGATCAGGCTAAGATCGATCTTGTGGCCAGACTGGGGGGCGACTGGTATTGCAGAGTAACCAAAGAGAATTTGTTCAGGGTGGAAAAGCCTGTGCGTACCCTGGGCATAGGGGTAGACAGCCTGCCTTCGGCTATCAGAAACTCTGATATTTTGAGCGGTAACAACCTCGGACAATTGGGGAATGTTGAGAATCTGCCGGAAGACGCAGAGATTGAAAAATTCAAATCCGATCCTGAGCTAAGGCAGATTCTCGATACCACAATAGGCGACAATACCACCCGGGAAAGAGAACTCCATCAGTATGCAAGAAAGCTCCTTGAAAAAGGAGAAGTATGGGACGCATGGAAGGTGCTGCTGAGCTTGTAGAACCTTAAATTTCAAACTCTGATCAGAGAGAACCTAAAGCCCCAGTACCTGCCTTAATTTCGGGTATCCTGTTTTGCTGACAGGGATTTTTTCACCTGATTTTAAAATGGCAAGATGAGATTCCTTCTCATAAGGATCAATGCGGGTGATCTCGTTGATTCTGACAATATAAGACCGGTGAACGCGCACGAATTCACCCTCTCCCAGCAGCTTCTCGAAATAAGCCATGGTTTTATTTTTCAGAAATGATCCTTCTGGGGTATGAATCTTTACATAATCGTCATCGGCAGCCAGGAAAAGGATATCGCTCACCGGAATGATTTTTATCTTGTTCCCGGTTTTTACCACAACCCGCTCATTTTTAGGTGAGGCGGTCTGCAGGGTTTCAATGAGCTGGGCCGTATTCTGTTTTGCCTCACTGGTTTGCTGCTGATCCATCCATTTCTGCACAGCCTTGTCGAAGCGCTCTTTCGTAAAAGGCTTCAGCAGGTAATCTATTGCATGTTCTTCAAATGCTTTTATCGCATATTCATCAAAAGCGGTGGTGAAAATAACGGGAGGAGGCTGGTCAATGAGCTCAAGCATTTCAAAGCCATTTATTTTCGGCATTTGAATATCCAGGAATATAAGATCGGGTTCAAACTGCGCAATAGCTTTGACACCTTCAAAGCCATCACTGCATTCCTGAACAACTTCTAACTGGGGCCATGACCTCAGATATTCCAGTACTACTGAACGGGCCAATGGCTCGTCATCTATTAAAATTACTCGCATTTTTAGGATTGTGGAATTTTTACAGTTGTCGTAAATATATGGCTATAGGATGTAGTTTCCAATAGGTCGGTTCTTCCAAATAATAAATGTAACCGGCGCTTTACACCGCTAAGGCCGAAGCCTGTTCCGTGTTTGGGTCTGCTGGTATCAGGATCATAAGGGTTCTGTACCGTAATATGAAGTTCATTATCAACGCATTCACCGAAAATGCTGATGGTTACTATTCCTGTGGTATCATAAAGACCAAACTTGATCGCATTTTCTACAATAGGCTGCAAAATCATTGGAGGAAGTAATTTCGACTTACAGATCTCATTGTAGGATATTTCTGTGGATAGTCGATGTCCAAATCTGACTTTTTCAATATCGAGGTATAACTGTAAATGATCCAGTTCGTCCATTAAAGATACCGGCTGCTGATCTTCTTTTTTTAAGGTTCCCCTGAGAAAATCGGACAGCTGGTGGATCATTTTTCTGGCTTCTTCCGGCCTGTTCCCGATTAAGGCCGTGATGGAGTTTAAACTGTTAAATAGAAAATGGGGTTGCAGCTGTTGCCTAAGATTATAGAGTTCGGCATCCCTGGCCAGGCTTTCTGCTTCAATTTTACGTTTTTCAGTTTCCTTCTGGTCGAGCTGGGTATACCATACCACACTTACCATGGCCATTAAACCGATAATAAGCAGCCCTATAAAAAACCTGACAGGCAATGAATTATATAAAAAAGTAGAATAGTGAGGGTCGTTAATCAGCAGCGCGTTTAAGGTCCAGTGATTAACCAGAAGCCAGATTGAAGCCAGGATAGAACAATACATTAACATCAGAAGATACCTGTTTTTTTCCGGCCGGTAATATTTGAGATTATTTCCTATCAGATAACAGGCAATGGCAAGTAACATGATGCTTATGGAACTGTCTATTAAAGCAGTCTGGATATTAAATCCAAACCAGAACAAGATGGCTGATTGTGAAATAATGCAGGCCACAAGACACTGTACAACAATCAATGCGATCTTGCTCCTTGACAAAACAGGGCTGGATAAATGAGCTGTTCTAATTTGCTGATGAGACACCTGAACTGTGGTTAGATCCGATTATTAATGCTTTTTGATTACTCATTTCTATATTAATTATAGGATTAATGATTTCAAACAGATTAAATTAATTATGCACTCTGGTTACCCTGAAGGGAATTTATTAGAAGCTTTTTATATCGATGCCTCCGAATATGGAGGTGCCTTCGATCACTAGAACTTTTTCAGGAGCAGCATTTAATTGCGGGGGACGTTTATCTTCAATACCCCCGAATATTGCAACCATTTCAGAGTGAACAGTCCAGTTGGCGGGAACGATAATTTTTGTTCCTCCAAAAACCTGTACAACCTCAAGATGTACTCTTCCATTGATGTCAGCCTGCATCAGATTGATCTCTGATCCCCCAAAAAAGTTAACTATTTCTCCCCCCTGAAAGTTTTTGGAAACGATGTTCTTTTTTATCCCTCCAAATATGGAAACGGATTCTACTTTATCTTCTGTTATTGCTTGCGGACCTGAACCTGGCTGGCTGGTTTCTGTCCATGTGCCTGTTTCGGGATCAACTCTTTTTTCCCAGACTGTTTCATCAGCCTGTTTAGTTTTTTTACGGCCAAGTATCATCCACATACCGAAAATAATGATTAAAAACGGGATCAGGAATCTTCCCATATCTATATCAGGAATGATCTTATTGATCAAAAAGATAACACCAATAATGATCGGTACAAAGGCTGCCGGCCGGTTGAATCCTTGTCTGGAGCCTATAAAACTTCCTATAATGATCATGAAAACAGGCCAGCTCAATAACCAGGAAGGAATAAAGTAAATATCCAGGGTTTTAAGAAGTAGAATAAATCCTACCCCAAGTAATATCAGTCCGACTAAGGCCTTTCCTGATTTCTGATTTGAGCTTTTTAAATTCTGCATGGCATATCGATTTGATTCAAAACTACGGTCTTATTTATGAATGATAAACACAAATTAGGCGAGTTTACATTAGTTCTCGGTGAATGTCGGAAAATTGTCGGTAAAAATTTCTTGTTAAGACTTAGATGGAGTTGAATTTAGGGGTTCTTTTTATGCTCTGACCCGGAAACCTGCAACTTATTTGATTTTTATATAAACATGTTTAATATTTCCTTTGCCGGAAACCCGCTCATCAAATTCAAACTTATTGAGGCTTTTAATTAAGGGGAGCAATTTTGGATAATTATAGTTCCGGGAGTCAAAATCGGGCTTCTTTTTTAAGATCAGATTTCCCAGATTTCCCAGATATGCCCAGCCATTCTCGTCTTCCAGATCAGAAATGCTATCGCTTATCAGTTTAATTAATTCCTGATCGATATTATTTAGTGGCGCCGATGTGCTCTGTACCTTTTTCGGGGATTTTTTCGTCTTTTGGGTCTCATCAGCAACTGATACATCGGCTTTTAAAATCTCGATATAAATAAATTTATCGCAGGCTGTAATGAAAGGAATAAGGGTCTTTTTTTCACCTATTCCGATAACTTTCATGCCTGCTTCCCTTAAACGGGTTGCCAGCCTGGTAAAATCGCTGTCACTTGATACGATACAAAAACCATCCACTTTTCCTGAATAGAGAATATCCATTGCATCAATGATCATTGCGCTGTCACTGGCATTTTTTCCGGTTGAATAACTGTATTGCTGAATAGGAGTGATGGCGTTTTCGAGCAGAACTTTTTTCCATCCCGAAACGGTTGGTTTGGTCCAGTCAGCATAGATCCTCTTAAATGTTGGGGTTCCGTACTTTGCTATTTCCTGGAACATAGGTTTTACATTCGAATAAGGAACATTATCAGCATCAATGAGCACTGCGAGTCTCAGATCTTTTATGATTTCCATTTTATTATTTTCTTTTCCCTAAACAGGGTGATATTTTCATATAAAGGTATGCCTTTATCGCGGAATATTTAAAAGGGATGATTTGTGCAGAAAATCTACCCCAGTCAAGCCATGGATCTTTAATAAGTGTCAGTTTAGGATAATATATTAAAATGCGGATGCTTAAAGGTTCATGCATTCATAAAATACCTGAATATTAATTGTTCCCGAAAATAGCATCAACTATATTTGACTGGTATGAGAGTATCTGCAATTTTACTATTTCTTATTCTTCACCTGCCGGGTATAACTTCTGCACAGGAGAAAACTCATTCCTGGATCCGGATCAATCAGCTTGGGTATTCAATTACTGCGGTAAAGGTGGCGGTATTAGGTTCTAAAGAAGATAATAAGATCAAAAGATTTGAATTGGTTGATGCCTCAAACTCTAAAATAGTATTAAGGAGGAACGCAGGTAAAAACTTCGGAGAATATGGTCCTTTTAAGGTATCGTATCGATTAGAATTTACAGACTTTCAGATACCCGGAACCTATTATCTGCAGGTGGGATCCACCCGCTCTCCTGAGTTTACGATCGGTGATAATGCCTATACAGGAGCTGCTGATTTTGCCCTGAAATATATGCGGCAGCAAAGATGCGGATATAATCCATTTCTGAAAGCGGCATGTCATCCGCTTGACGGATATACAGTTTATGGCCCTATGCCTGTGCATACCTTTATTGATGTTACCGGTGGCTGGCATGATGCTTCTGATTACCTGCAATATTCCACTACTTCAGCAAATGCTACTTATAGCCTTCTTGCTGCTTACCGGGATTTTCCGGAGGTTTTTGGAGATAAGCATTTAACAAACGGGCTGGAGGGCAGGAACGGAACGCCGGATGTTCTTGATGAAGCAAAATGGGGACTGGATTGGCTTTTGAAAATGCATCCCCGTGATAACTGGATGTTTAATCAGATAGCGGATGACCGTGATCATGTGGGATATCGATTGCCTGACCGGGATTCGGCAGATTACGGTTATGGAAAAGGATTGGGCCGGCCGGTTTATTTTATCAGCGGAGAGCCCCAGGGATTAGGAAAATATAAAAATAATGCCACGGGAGTTTCCTCTACAGCCGGCAAATTTGCCAGTGCTTTTGCCATTGCCTCACAGATCTACAGCTCTAATGATAAGTTTCTGGCAGATATTTATCGGAACCGTTCAATTTCGGCTTATAATTTCGGGCTGGCTAAACCTGGACTGGCACAGACAGCCTCAGTGAAATCGCCATATATATACGCCGAAGGGAATTGGGTTGATGATATGGAATTAGGTGCTGCTGCTATTTACCAGTTAACAGGCGACAAAAAATACCAGTCGCAGGCGCTGAAATACAGCGAGGATGAAAAGGTGACACCATGGATGGGGGCCGATACGGCTAAGCACTATCAATGGTATCCTTTCCACAATATGGGACATTACGAATTAGCTAAAGCCGCCGAACCGAATGAAAAGGCTAAGCTGATCAGTTATTATAAACAAGGAATTGAGATGGTCTGGCAAAAATCAATAGGCAATGCCTTTTATCGCGGGGTTCCTTTTATTTGGTGCTCCAATAATCTGACGGCTTCATTTGCCATTCAATGCTATCTGTACCGTAAACTTAGCGGGGACGATTCCTATGCTCAGCTTGAGCAGGCAAGTTTCGACTGGTTGTTTGGATTAAATCCCTGGGGAACAAGTATGGTATTTGGCCTGCCTGCCCACGGCGATACACCCGTCGATCCGCATTCATCGTTTACTGTTCTTCATAATTATCCGCTGGATGGAGGACTTGTCGATGGACCGGTTTACGGTTCTATCTTTAACAGCCTTATCGGTATTGAATTGAGCAAGGCGGATGAATATGCAGAATTTCAATCAAAACTTGCAGTTTACCACGATGATATCGGTGATTACAGCACCAATGAGCCCACAATGGACGGTACGGCAACCCTGATTTATCTGCTGGCTGCGAAAGAAAACGACTCGAGGGAGGGTCGACCAGGGAAGAAATAAGAATGGGAATGGAGCAGGGTGATTAATTATGAAAGTAGGGATGGACCCTCTAATCCGTATATTTATAACGTAAAATAATCGTCTCAATATGAAATTCAGGATCTTAAGTCTGGCATTGCTTTTAATTGCCCTATCTGACCTTAATGCACAAACAAGGTCCGAAAACTTGTTTTACATGGTCAATACTCCAGAATCTTTTGAAAGCTTCAGATCAAATGTTGCGCAGATATCTGTTGTATGCCCGCAAACATTTTTGGTTAGTAAGGAAGGGGTTCTTTCGGGATCTGTCGACCAGCGTGTTCTCACCCTGGCAAAAGCCAACCAGATCAAGGTAATGCCTTTGATAGTTAACAGCGGTTTTAACCAAAAACTGCTGCATGATATAGTCTCAAACCCGGTGGCGCGCAAGCGTTCCATTGAAATGATGCTGGAGTATGCGAAAAAATATGACCTTGACGGCTGGCAGTTTGATCTGGAAGGTTTGCATATTTCGGATATGGCTGATTTCACTTTATATTATAAGGAAACAGCAACAGCCCTGCACAAAGCTGGGCTTCAGCTTTCAGCCGCACTGGTTCATACAACCGAGAATGTGGGAGGGCCGACCCCCTATCATTTATACCTGTACGAAAACTGGCGCGCAGGTTATTCTTTCAAGGAGCTTTCCGAGATCGGTGATTTTATTTCTATCATGACGTATGATCAGCATACCCGCCGTACTCCTCCGGGGCCCGTAGCAAGTCCGGAATGGATGGAAAGGGTAATCAAATACCTGATCGCTCAAGGTGTGCCCCCCGGAAAAATTTCCATGGGCATTCCTACCTATTCTGTGCACTGGTTTACAGATTATACTGAAGAAAGAGGAGGTTTTGCGAATGGCCGAAGCACCAAATATCCAATGGTTCAGCATTTGCTTGGGCAAAACAATGTTAAACCGGTTTGGCATGAAAAAGCCCAGGTAAACTACGCCATGTGGGATAATGACGGGGTATTCGAATATCTGTTCATCGAAGACGGGCAATCCTTAAAACCAAAGCTGGATGTACTGAAAAAGTACAAATTGAGAGGGATTTCAGTATGGGTACTTGGGGGTGAAGCAAATGATTTCTGGTCCGTGCTTAAACAGGAAGTTGTCAGGAAGTAATCAGGATCCGGAAAAATAAGCGAATGTTAAAAATAGGCATAGTTGGAATAGGCGATATAGCCAGGAAGGCATATCTTCCTGTTTTAAGCAGTAAGGGACTGGAGCTCCATCTGTACACCAGGGATCAGAAAAAGCTTGCAGAAATCGGCAGGCAGTACCGGTTTGAAAATTTGCATGAGAGCCTGGGATCTATCCTGAACAGTGGAATTCAGGGAGCATTTGTCCACACCGCCACCGGATCACATGAAATGATAATCGAACAGCTTTTGATGCATGACATTCATGTTTATGTAGATAAGCCCATTACCTACGACTTTCATTCCGCAAAAAGGTTGGCCGAACTGGCGGCAAGCCGGAATTTGGTACTGATGGTCGGGTTCAACAGAAGGTATGCCCCATCATACGGGGAACTCAGGGAGCTGGCTGATCCCAATATGATTATCATGCAGAAAAATCGAAAATCCTTGCCTGCTGATATCAGAACCTTCATCTTTGATGATTTTATCCATGTAATTGATACCCTGCTTTACCTGTTCCCTCATCCTGTCAGCGAGATTACAGTGAAAGGAATGAAAAAGAATAGCATGCTTTTTCACGTCGTTGTGCAATTGATCGCTTCAAATGGAGCCATTGCCATGGGTATCATGAACCGGGATTCAGGAACTCTTGAGGAAAAGGTTGAAGTATTTAACAGCACTCAAAAGAGGACGGTGAATAATCTCTCAGATCTCCGTATCAGTCAGGGTAAAAGTGAGATCATTGAAGGGGGGAGTGATTGGGATTCGACACTCTATAAGCGGGGTTTTGAACAGATAATTGATGATTTTATTCAGGCAGTAGAAACCGGCCAAAAAACTCAATTTTCAATGGAGGAGGCCTTGCTTACTCACCGTTTCTGTGAGGATATAGTGGCAGAACTGGAAGGGGAGATCTAAGATGAGTTTGAATTCATGCAAATTCAGGGAGCTTAAAGCTTACCTCCCTGAACGTTAGACATCTCCCTTACCTAAACTGATTTTCATAAATATCCACCCATTCCTTAACACTCATTTTCTTTGCCAGCTCACCGATAAACTCGAAAGGGATCTGATCCATCTTTTTAAAGCGGAGGCAGCTTTTGCCCATATCCGGTTTAAGTGTTGAATGTTTGGGATATTCCCCAGTGAACCATTCCAGCAATTCTTTATCAGCATAAAGGCCCATATGATAAAGGGCTATAAAGTTCTTTTGTGAAGCGAGGTTCATAAAAGGCAGAGGTAATTCACGATTACAGTGATAGCCTGCCGGATAGATGGAATGAGGAACAACATAGCCGATCATTCCATAACTCATCGTTTCGGAAAACCCTTCAGGTAGATTTTCAGTAATTACCGCTCTTAATTTAGTCATTGCCTCTTTTCTGTCTTCAGGCAGAGAATCGAAGTATTCCTGAGGTGTTTTTGCTTCAGACTGCATAAATTACTTGTTTACCTTCCATTGATGAGATTCGTTTTCCATGATCTCTTTCCCCCAGATCGGTAGTTCAGCTTTTAATCTTTCAACTGTTTCTTCACAGGCCTCAATTGCAGCCTTCCGGTGGGCGGAGGAGGTGAAAACAAATAAACAGATTTCACCTGCAGCTACATTTCCCAGGCTATGGTATACATGCATGCAGGTAATGGGATATTTCGAAAAAATATCCTCCCTGATCAGATGCATTTTTTCAATTGCCATTTCTTCAAACGCGGTATAGTCTATTGACGATACCCGCCCCATCTCATTTACATCGGCCCTTATCTGACCCAGAAAAATGCTGTGTCCGCCGATTCCGGTTTGGGAACTGTGTTTCTGAATGCTTTCCGCGATAAAAGAAGAGGATATAGGCCCTTCTTTAAAGATATTTTTTGGCTCTCTTTCTGACATTTTAATAGGTTTCATTTTTCCAATGTGCGATTCCACCTTTCAGGCTGTATATTTTTTTTGAGCTGCCATAATGGTCCGACAGCATTTTTGCAGCAGATAAACTGCGTTTTCCCGACTGGCAAAAAAGAATGATCTTTTCATTTTTAATCAATGGCATCAGATCCATAAATTGGCTTAAAGGAATAGAGCGATGGGCAAAGTCACTGATTACGGGGACTTCCCCGGGCTCTCTTATATCAATTATTGTAATATCCGGATCATTCAGCATTTTTTCAAACACTTCAGGCAGAATTTCAAATGGCGAAGGCCTGGAACAGAGCCAATCGTAATCAGTTTTAGTAAACAGGGAAGTATTCGCTGGAATTAATGATCTGGTTCCATTTCTGGCTTCAAGTTCAATTTCGTACATCTGATTGCTTAGGGAATCATAAGTAAGAAAGCGGTTGATCAGTGGCGTTCCGATGCCGGTAATTAATTTAATGGTTTCCGTGGCCATCATTGTTCCGATAATTCCTGGAACAACCCCCAGAACTCCGGCCTCCTGACAGTTTAGAATTTCCCCGTCCTCAGGCGGCTGAGGAAAAAGATCACGGTAATTCGCCGGAACAGAACCCTTCTTATCCAGGCAATTAAAAACCGCGACCTGTCCCTCATACCGGGAAACCGCTCCATAGACAAGGATCTTATCCAGTAGCACGCAGGCATCATTAATCATGTAGCGGCTTGCAAAATTATCCGTGCCATCCAGTATAATATCAAAGTTGGAAATGATCTGCAGGGAGTTTTCAGCTGTAAGTCTTTCATTATAAACTATGATATCAATATCGGGGTTTAACTCGTTCAGAATTTCACCCGCTCTTAATGCTTTTGACAGGCCGATATCACTGGTAGAGTATAAAACCTGACGGTGCAGGTTACTAAGAGTTAGAAGATCATGATCAGCAACCCCAAGCGTCCCTATTCCGGCTCCGGAAAGGTATTGCAAGGCCGGACAACCGAGTCCGCCCGCCCCGATAACCAGGACCCGCGCCTGTTTCAGCTTCTGCTGACCCGCTACGCCCAGTTCCTTTAAAGCGATCTGGCGCTGATATCTGTCCCTTCCTGCTGATCCCTCCATTTTTATCCTCCTGAAAATGGCGGCAGTAAAGCAACCGTCAGATTATCTGACAGGACAGTGTTTTCATTAATGACCTTTTTATCCAAAGCGACAGCGTATTTTGAATCCGCCAGAGCCGGATATCTTGATTGTAAGGTACTAATGAGTGTATCCGTATCCGGAATATCATTAAGTATAATACCTGACCTGCCTGTAATGTCGGTTAACTGACCGAATATGCGAACATGTACCTGCATTTATGTTTTATAATTAGGTAAAAATTAATTTCCATCCTGCCATCATCAATACAATGGCAAGTGTGTTTTTTAAAATGTTCTGATTGAATTTAAGGGAACCTAAATAGGATCCGCATAAACCTCCTGCAAAGGCAATAACAACAAAATTGAGCATGTCAGGGCTGAAATGAATGTTTTTTGTAAAATGTCCTGCCAATCCGAAAAATGAATTTACAAATATAAATAAAGCACTTATAGCTGCCGTTTGCTTCTGATCGGTCCATTTCAGCAATAGTAAGACCGGGGATAGAATTATACCGCCTCCGATCCCAATGAGACCCGATAGTAAGCCTATGGATGAGCCAATGATCAGTGATAAAAAAATGTTATTCTTCTTTAGTTCATCCGGTCGGATATTTGAAAAAAATACAAAACGGATAATTGGGATGAGCAGCAGCAGGCCCAGTATTTTTTTATAAACTGAAGCATCAATACTTATCAGTCCGCCTGCAAATGCAAAGGGTATTGATGCGAGAGCCAGGGGCAGGAATATTTTCCATTTGAAATGGTCGCCCCTGTAAAACTGGATAAAGGAGGTAAGAGAAACAAACAGATTTAGCATTAAGGCAGTGGGTTTCATCACATCAGGGGAAATGGCGTAAATGGCCATCAAGGCCAGATAGCCGCTCGCACCGCCATGGCCCACTGAAGAATACAAAAAGGCCACAAGGAATAAAAGGATGTAAAATATATAAATACTTTCCATTTGCTTTACGATGATGGTAATAAGTGGATTTCCACCAGTTCACCTGCACTGTATTCTGTTCTGTCTGCATCCAGCAGGATAAGGCAATTGGCTTTTGCAAATGAACTCAGGCGAAACGATTCCTGTGCGTTGAGCTGACTGACAGCCGCCCCATCATAAAAACCTTTTAAAAATTGACTTAAGCCGCTGGTTTTTATAAATTTCTCACTGGAGGGTACCATCAGTTTGACCAGCTCGCTTTGATGATTGCTCATCCTGCCTAAAGCAGGCAGCACATATTCGTAAAAGCAACTCAGTACAGAAGCGGGGTTGCCAGGCAATCCAAAAATACTCTTATTTTCCTTTTTGCCGAAGTAAAATGGCTTTCCGGGCTTTTGCCTTATCTTATGGAATATCTGTGAAACTCCATTTGCCGATGCTGCACTAACTACAAAATCATAATCTCCAACACTTACACCACCCGTAAGAAGCACAGCATCGCTGTGCTCAAGGGCTTCATTTAAAACTTTGATAAGTGTCTCCAATCTATCCTCAGCAGTATATACTTTTACCCCATCTATATGCAATAGTTTTAGAGCAGCAAGTAAGGAATAGGAATTAGATTCATAAACCTGTCCGTATTTTAATGGTTCACCGGGCTTGCAAAGCTCATCCCCGGTAAGAATGATGCTCACTGCAGGGCGGGGATAAACCAGAACTTCATTTATACCGGCGCCTGAAATAAAGCCTGCTGCCGCCGGGCTCAGTAATGTATTTTTTTTCATTGCCAGATCCCCGGATCTGATCTCGCTGCCCTTCATGCGGACATTTGATCCTGCGGTTAATTTAGGGTCATCAACCTGTAATACCTTTGCTATTACTTTTACTTTTTCCTGCATGACCACGGTATCGGCGCCCTCGGGAACAGGGGCTCCGGTAAAAATGCGGATAGCATTTTGAGGAGGCATGGTGAACTGAGTTCCCGATCCGGCAGGTACTTCTCCATTGATCTCTAAATTTTCATGTGTTTTCAAGCCTTCAAAATTCAGGGCATATCCATCCATTGACGACTGATTGAAGGGGGGAATATCAGTCTTTGAAAATATATCCTCAGCCAGTACCATTCCGGCAGCATTTTCTAAAAGCATTTTAACAGGAGGGAGGGAGGATATGTTCTCCCCTATCAGTCTTTTCGCTTCTGCTACATGGATAAATTCTGATGACATGGGGTTTTAGATGATGCCACCTTATGGGCAGCTGTTTAATAGCGAATTTCGTTAAAATATTGCTGATAAGCAATCAGGCATTTTGAAAATAGCGGCTGATATCAATATCGAATAATCTCAAATCCGGGAGGAGAAGTCTGAGTATCATCCCCCAATACTTATCATACTTCTATTATGAAGATCCTCAGTATGGATCTTTTTATAATCCTGGGTAAACTGCCCGCCCAGTTCTTTTGCTTTTGAAAAAATGCTTTCTTTGATGAGCGGCAGGATATCTTCTCCGTTACGGAGGGCACTGAGCAGATCAGTTTCCTTATCTGAAAATAAGCAATTTTTCATTTTACCGTCGGCTGTCAGACGCATTCTGTTGCATCCGCTGCAAAAAGGGGAACTCATGGTACTGATCACAGCAAAGGTCCCTTTATGGCCTTCAATCAGGTATTTTTTGGCCGTATCGTGTTTGTCTCCCTGAAGAGGAACCGGAGTATATTTCTTTTCAATTTCAGCCATCATCTCTGTCCAGGTAAAAACCTGGTTGCTGGTCCAGCGATTACCCTCAAAAGGCATGAACTCTATAAAACGTACATGAACCGGCACATCCCTGGTCCAGGCTACGAAATCATTTATCTCATCCTCATTCAGGCCTTTCATTACCACCACGTTCACTTTCACATGAAATCCCCTGCTTATCATCAGGTTGATATTATCATAAACCCTTTTAAATCCATCCCGGCGTGTTATGGAATGGAATCTGTCAGGCCTCAAGGTATCCAGGCTGATATTCATGGAGTGAACCCCGGCCTTCTGAAGGATTTCTGCGAAATCATGAAGCCTTGTGGCATTCGTTGTCAGGGTGAGGGAAACCGGTAATCTGGATAATCGAAGAATAATATCTGCTGCATCCTTGCGTACAAGCGGTTCGCCGCCTGTCAATCGTATCTTATTTACACCGTTTTCTACAAAGACCTTAGCTAAAGTTTCAATTTCATCGGGCTGCATCAAACGGGAAACAGGGGTAAATTCATAATTCTCCTCGGGCATACAATAAAAGCAGCGTAAATTACAATTATCTGTAAGTGAGATCCGTAGGTAGTTATGAACCCTGTCGAATGAATCAATAAGCATGTATAAAAGTAAAGCTATTTAACTAAATTCCTGTAATCCTCGTCTGTATCAATATCAATACTTCCTTTTTCGAACGGGACACTGCTTAGATTGGTTTTATGTTTTTCAAATAATATTTTCGCTCCTGAATCGCCTTTCAGGGTAGAAAGTTCTTCAAAATGGCTTTTCCGGAACAGAGCTGGTGTTCCCAGGGTTTTGCCATAGCCTGATGCAATAATTGAA
The DNA here is from genome assembly GCA_036676435.1 of Pedobacter sp. Taxonomy (GTDB): domain Bacteria; phylum Bacteroidota; class Bacteroidia; order Sphingobacteriales; family Sphingobacteriaceae; genus Daejeonella. Next base: position 55,065 of record JAKFCV010000022.1, read on the forward strand.
CTTCCCGTTTCTTTCAGTTTCTGCAAAAGTTTCCCAAGCAATGAGGAACTTATAAAGGGCTGATCACATACCATTAATATAGCAGACTCTGAATCGGGGAATGATCCTCTCAAAGTTTCAATCCCAGTCCTAATTGAGGAAGCCATACCGCTTTCCCATTCTTCATTTTCTACTATAAGCACTTCTTTGGGGGCATCAATTTTAATTTCTTCTTTCCTGGCTCCTAATACCACTATAATAGGTTTCATCCCTGCTTCCTTAGCACAATCAATGGAATGCTGAAGAAGGGTTTTGCCATGAATGGTAAGCATTTGCTTGGGCATGCCCAGTCGCGAGGAACTTCCTGCCGCCAATATTATAGCAGCCGCAGGCTTGATGTTTTCTGGAGGAGTCATAATTAATTTCTTGGGTGAATAGGACTTTGTCTCAGCTTTAAGAAAGTGCCTTCTCTTCCCGCCATAGCCGCTTTTACCCCGGCAGCCAGGGACAAAGCAATCTCTTCGGGGGTTACGGCACCAATATCTAAACCTACAGGGGCATAAATGCGTTCCATATCCGCAGGGCTAACCGGGCGGCCTTCCTCTTCAAGTTCCCGCCAAATTTTTTCGGAACGGACCCGCGGCCCCAGCATTCCGATAAAAGGACTTGCGCTTGCAAGAGCTTTGGGCAGGTTGTTTTTATCGGTTCTATAATCATGAGACATCAGGATGATTGCCGTATGCTCATCGACCATAAGCTCGGAAAAATTTTCAGGTGAAACTATTTCATCTGCAATCTCCCTGATTCGAAAATTAACTTTCAGCAATTCAGCCACAATACTCACTCTCCAGCCAAGTTCTTTCAGCAGGCGGCTCATAGGAAACACATCATATTGATGTCCCATCAACACTACGTTGATCTCAGGCGGCAGGATCTCAATAAAAATATCTGCTTTTTTTTCAGGGGAGAATTCAAAACTATAGGGTGCCGATTTGTTTTCAGCCATCTGATGAATCACTGCCTCATTAATCTCATGCTGTAAGTTTTGGCCCTCGAAAATGTTCAAACTTTCCAGTCCGGTATATTTTATCACTTTCCCGGCCTTCGCTTGTTCCCAGGGGCCGGTTAAGCCAGTAATGGTAAGCAATACATGGGTTTCGCGGTTTACCTGGAGACATGCTTTTAAAACCTCAATGGGATTTTCAGGATCGTTGAAATCCAGCGGACAAAAAAGTACATCTATAATTCCATTGCATCCCAGACCAACGCCGATCTGATGCGGATCATCCTCTGTGGTATCATAGGTGATCAGTGTTGAACGCGAGTTATTTATAGCCAGACGCGCACGTTTTAATGCATCTCCTTCAAGGCAGCCTCCGCTGATGCCCCCCGTCCATGTTCCGTTATCCAAAACCAGCATTCTCGCACCGGTACGGCGATAGGAAGAACCTTCCACCCTGACTACCGTTGCCAGAGCGGCATGAGAGGCTACTTTATCCATCGCATCGTAGGCATCAATTATAGCTTTGATCTCCTTCATTTTTCCCTGTTTCCACTCCTGTAAGGATTAATTCTTATAAGTGCAATTTATTCTATCCTGAGGGATAATCCAAACTCCTGCATTTTTGTTTTTATTTGATATCCTTCCGGCAAATAATTAAATTGGCTTAATATCTTCAACCTGCTTCCAAATTATGGCAAAGATCTTTCTCAGTCTTTTTTTATTAATCTCAGGCTTTATTGCAAATGCCCAGAGCGCGAACCCGAAATATGATAAGGCTTTGGCAGAAGCTCTGGGTGGGGATGATTATGGTATGAAAATGTATGTCCTGGTTATCCTTAAATCGGGTACGGTGGAGGTGACGGAAAAGGCAGTTAGAGACAGTTTATTTCAGGGTCATATGAAAAATATTATGCGATTGGCTGATCTTAAAAAATTGGTTGTAGCAGGACCCCTTGGCAAAAATGATAAGAATTACAGGGGTATTTTCATATTGAATGCCAGTTTGGAGGAAGCTAAAGAGCTGTTAGACACAGATCCGGCTATAAAGGCCAAACTCTTTGATACGGAACTCTTTCCCTGGTATGGATCAGCAGCTCTGTCTGAATATTTGAAGTATCACGAAAAGATTGAGAAAAAAACATTTTAATCCAGGTTAACTCAATCCGATCTCAAATGATCTCTGCAGGATTTTTAAGCGGTTTAGCCGTCGCCTTCCTGATGGCCGGAGCAACTACAGTTCCATATAGTTCAATAGATTTCATGATCTTATTATGCGGCATATCACCCATGCTCATTTGAGCCAGGAAACGTGTGTTTCCAAAAATCTCATGCTCATATAATATTTTTTCAATCACTTCCTGGGGACTTCCGACTACCAGAGCGCCTTTTGGCTGGCGTGAATACTCAAAATGCTGCCTGCTTAACGGAGACCAGCCCCGTTCCTGGCCTATCCGGTCCATCATCCCGGAATAGGAGGGATAAAACTCATCCGAGGCCTGTTTCGAATCTGCGGCAATATAAACATGTGAGTTGATACCAACCTTTACCTCAGCCGGATCTTTTCCGGCTTTTTCGGAAGCTTGCCGATAGAGCTGAATGAATGAAACGAATTGTTCCGGCATCCCGCCAATTATGGCCAGAGCTAAAGGCAGTCCTAATTTGGCGGCCCTGATAGCCGAGGCCGGGGTGCCGCCGGCTGCCAGCCATATTGGAATGGATTCCTGGTAGGGGCGGGGATATATTCCAAGGTTATCAATAGAAGGGCGGAGCTTTCCTTTCCATATTACTTTTTCATTTTTATTGATCTGAAGCAGCAGATCAAGTTTTTCAGAGAACAGCTCATCATAATCATTCAGATCATATCCGAATAATGGAAATGATTCGATGAAGGAGCCCCTTCCGGCCATAATTTCAGCCCTTCCGCCGGATAGCTGATCTAAGGTTGCAAAATCCTGAAATACCCTGACCGGATCATCAGAACTTAAGACTGTAACAGCACTGCTCAGCTTTATGGTTTTAGTTTTCACTGCTGCCGCCGCAAGGATAACAGCCGGTGATGAAACTGCATAGTCAGGGCGATGATGTTCACCCAGGCCAAATACATCCAGCCCCAGCTGATCAGCAAGTTCAATTTCTTCCATTAAATTTTTTATCCGCTGATAGGTATTTAAAGCCCTGGTCGATTGATCACTCAGGGGCAGATCTGCAAACGTGTATAAGCCTAATTCCATTATAAATATTTTTCCGGGTTTCTATAATTCAGCGTTTCCTTAATTGGTGAGGACTTCACCTGCATGAGCTGCCGAGACAGACTGAAGTTCTTCAATGATTTTACGCATGCGAATTTCCGGAATTTGGAGGGATTCCAAAACAGTTTGTTTTTTGAGCAGATCCCTGCATAATACTATTCCGGTATCAAGTATTTTATTTTTCTCGTAATTGCTAAGGCTTAATAAACTGGTGATGGGATATAGGCCAGCCTGGTCAATTAATAGTTTAAGGCTTTTATCCGCAGGATAATCCCAGCTTAGCATAAACATGTCCATACACTTCCCATACTGAAGGGCATCGCTCGTAAAGCGGGTATTGGTCACTAAGCCGCAGAGATAAGTTTTATGATCGCCTGATTTTAATTTCAGTTTGGTTTCTACATCCTTAAACCTGGAATAAATATATAGCGGTACTTTGACATCGCAAAACCTGCGCTGATCGCTGTGGAATTTACATTCGATCATCAAGTGTTTCGCCTCCTTCTCGGCAACTATATCAATTTCATGCATTACACAATGACCCTGTACAAAAACTCCGACCTGAGTTTTATAATCCCTGAATTTTAATAACTCCGCAATGAATTTTTCAAAAGGGAAACCTGTGGGCCCTAATTCCAGGATCGCCCTTTTAAGCTTATACCTGGAGGCAGAATGTGAAGCACTCTTTCTTAACTGTGAAAATGCAAGTTTATAAATCTCTTTTGTCGGGATCGAATCGTACAATTCACTCCTGATTTTGGAAATAACATGTTCTATGCTGTCGTCATCCGCCTGGGATCGTTTAAGTGAACGCCTTAATTTATTTTCATCAAATAAAACTTTATCGCCCGACATTTTGGTCACATATACAGGGTCAGATTTCATCAGGTTTGAATAAAGAACTTAATTAAATAATTATTTGCCGTATTTTAAAATAAGGGCCAGTTGTCCGGCATGGTATGCCGTATGGGTGATGATCCGGCCTAATGCCTCAGATTTGGTCTTCGTGCCAAATTCTTTTGTAATGACCAATTCATTCCATGTCATATCATCCTGTTCAAGTAAGGCTGCCTTTAAACCTTCCCGCGATCTTTGCTCATATTCCAGCAGTTCCTCCAGATTGGTCCATTCACCGGTATCTTTCTGGTCAATCAGAGTTTTCGCATGGACCAGTAATCCTGTTGATTTAAATACATTCTTAGCGAATAATAGTTCAACATCAGCGATATGACGAATAATAAAACCTGCTGAATTAGGGGAGGGAGCCAATGTTTTTTTCAGGTCATCTGCTTTAATTTCAGGGATAAGTTTTCCGTACCTGGTCCGGCCTTCTTCCCATAAATTCACAAACAGCTGGGTGCTACTCATAATAATAAATTTGCTTCGCACAGTTCATTTTTCTCGGGGTCTTTCAAAAATGAATACAGTTTTTGGATATTCAAATTTACATTAACGTGATGAATAAATGATTAAAGCCCGCGCATGCAGATCGATTTTGTGCGGGCAGTAAAGACGAAATGCCAGATAATTTTTGTTATCTCCGCTTTGATTTGGTGGAAATATTAAAGGGCATGTACATGGGACAAATACTTATTAAGCTTGTGAGGATTAAAACTCCTGCAATAATAAGAAGGATTGTTGCCGTTGTTCCGGATATGAGCCTGGTGAAATACAGAACTCCGATTAAAACCGCTGTCAGAAATCTAATGACCCGGTCAGTATTGCCCATGTTTGCTTTCATGTTTCAATTGCTTGAGTGAGTATTAAATTTATTTGTAAATTAATTATTAAGAAATGACGCCGGTCAATTTTTAGAAATATTAATGTTTAGTTAAGCCGGGATGCCAGGAAACCATTACTATCAGGATACCGGAAAAGCTTAATATTATTTAAAGGATATCTAATCTTTAAATGACAGGATAAATTTTGCACCCTCATTCACTTTGCTTTCAAGAGTAATATTTCCTCCCAGACTATTCATATGATTATATACCAGGTATAATCCTAATCCTTTGCTGTCTATATGATTGTGAAACTTCTGATGCAAGCCGAAAATCTTATCCTTAACCTGTTCCATGTCAAAGCCCAATCCATTATCCTCAACAATTAACTGAGTGCGATTTCCTTCCAGCCTTGAATAAATAGAAATTATTGCAGGAACTTTCGGCCGGGCATATTTAATGGAGTTGGTAATTAAATTTAAAAGTATGCTCTCCAGATATGCCTCATTGTACCTGATATTGTCAACCTCAGAAAAATCTATGTTTATTGTTGTATTTGAATTTTTGATAAGCGAATGAATTGAACGCATTACGACGTTAAGGTGTTCACTCAGACTTAGTTCTTCGATCAGCACATTTAATTCGTCTTTTTTAATTAAAACGTCGACCGAGTTATTTAATATCTGAATTAAATTTTCTGTTGCAGATCTTAAAAGGTCAAAGTATTCCAGGGTCTCCCCGTCAGTAATTTTAGAGGTATCTATAAGCTCCATTATTGTCAGCAGATTGCCTACCGGTGACCGGAGGTCGTGTGAGGTAGTGTAACTTAGCTGTTTGAGATCGTGATTAATTTTGGTAAGCGAAGCGAGGTGCCGGTTACGGTCATCATCAAGTTTCTTTTTATGTGTAATATTTTTTGCAATAGCATAAATAAGCTGGCTGCTTTTTACAGGCATTGAGGTCCAGGATAACCATACCACTTCTCCAGTCTTAGTAAGATATCTGTTCTCGAAATTTAAAAGAGGGGTATCCACCGAAAAACCTTCACGCGATTGAATAGTAATTGCGATATCATCCGGATAAACAAAATCATTGATTGGCCTGGAGGTAAGTTCCTCACTTGTATATCCCAGTAACTTACAAACAGCCGGGTTGATTTTTTTTAAATAGCCATCAAAACCAGCAATACACAGAAGATCAGGCGACAGTTCAAAAAAATGTTCAAATTTAAAGAGTTGTTCCGTATGATTTAAATCACTCATAGATTAGCCTGTCGTTTATTTAAATTGAGGCTCTAAGCTTTTTTTTGATATGCTTTATTGGTGAAGAACCGATTGGATTTAAAAATACAATTTATTTAATCATTTTAATAGTAAACCTTGTCCGGATTAACCGGATCGGGCCGTATCAATGGAATAGTTGGATTTCATAACCGGGGAAGTAAAAAATACATATCCGAAAAGCAGGGCAAAAGCAGAGTAGAGAAATGCAGCAATCCAGGCGTGGGGAAATTCGATCCCATTCAGGGATAATTTTATTAATGCCAGTGCCCCCATCGTAAAATGAGAAAAGTTTCCAATGGCTACAGGTCTGCTGTAAATACCGCCGGTCGCATTAGCCCGGGCAGTCCAGTTTATCAGTGCAAACCCGAAGTAGAGTGCCCCCATAATTTGCAGAATAATTGGAGACCCTCCATTCATTATTAAATATTCGGAAACTTCCTGGGGGAAAAATGAAAGGGCAATACCCGCAACTCCGAGAAAGGCCGCACTAACAGTCATAATTGGTTTTGTGTATTTCATCATCTTTATTAAAGCATTTACTAAAGATGGAATTTATTTTGAAGGATTAATTATTTTTCTGTTCGACCTGAAGGTTTTATCATTCAGCCTTAAGCGTTTTCGCGTTAATCGCCACAATGATTGTACTCATGCTCATCAGAACTGCGCCAAGAGCCGGACTGAGCATTATCCCCCAGTTATAGAGTACTCCCGCCGCCAATGGAATAGCCAAAATATTGTACCCGGCAGCCCACCATAAATTTTGAATCATTTTGTTATAGGTGGCTCTTCCGAAAAGTATCAGGCTGGCAATATCCTTTGGATTGGAATTAACCAGAATAATATCAGCCGTTTCAGCAGCCACTTCAGTACCTGAGCCAACTGCAATACCGACGTCGGCCTGGGCCAAAGCAGGAGCATCATTCACTCCATCCCCCGTCATGGCAACAAATTCTCCTTTATTTTGCAGTTCTTTCACTTTCTCCAGCTTATCATGCGGGAGTACATTGGCTAAATACCCATCCATCTTCAATTCATCGCATACTTTACGGGCCACATTCTCATTATCACCGGTAAGGAGTAAATTCTTAATCCCTTTTGCTTTGAGCGTGCTTATCGCTTCCAGAGATTCTTCTCTTATCTGATCGAAGAATATAAAATATCCTGCTACTTTTTTTTCGATCAGGATAAAAACGACTGTGCCGGATGCTTCATCTTGAGAATATGGGTTTAATATGTTTTGCGTTCTTAAATAATTGGGCCCGGCAATAGTGATATTTTTTCCTTCCACAATGCCTTCCAGACCTTGTCCGGGGAGGTAGTTGAATTTTTCTGCCTTAGGTATGGTGATTTTGTATTCTTTGGTTTTCCGTATTAGTCCCTGAGCAATATAATGCTCAGAATGCTGTTCCAGACCTGCTGCCAGGCGTATTAATTCCTTTTCATTTAATTGTTTATCCAGGATCACAATATCCTGCAAGTCATGTGAGCCCCTGGTCAATGTTCCTGTTTTATCAAAAATGACGGTGGTAATCAGTCGTGAATTCTCAAATGCAGTTCTGTTGCGAATAAGCAGTCCTTTTTGCGCCGATAGAGAGGTGGATATGGCCACTACCAGGGGCACTGCCAAACCAAGGGCATGAGGGCAGGAAATCACCATGACAGTTACCATTCTTTCCAGGGCAAAAACGAAAGGAAAACCAAGAAGCAGCCAGACAACAAGAGTAATTGCCCCTCCGGCAAGTGCTACAAAAGTCAGGATTTTTGCCGCCCGGTCTGCAAAATTCTGAGTTTTCGATTTGGTTTTTTGAGCATCTTCTACCAGCTTTACCACCTTATTAAGATAGCTGTCTTTGCCTGTGTAAAGTACCTGTATAGTTAATGAACCGTTGCCGTTTATTGCTCCGCCGATCACCCTGCTTTCTTTTTCTTTTTTCACAGGCTTGCTTTCCCCTGTAAGCATACTTTCATCGAGGTAACTTTCTCCTTCAATCACAATGCCGTCCACGGGAACTTTTTCCCCGGGTTTTACCAGGACAATATCTTCCTTTTTTAACTGGCTTATCTGAACATCTTCAGCTATTCCGTTTTTAAGAAGATGAGCCTCGGATGGCATCATTTTTACCAGTAATTCGAGGGACCGGGAAGCGCCCATGACCGATTTCATTTCGAAATAGTGTCCGATCAGCATGATGTCAATTAATGTGGCCATTTCCCAGTAAAAATCCATTCCACTGAGGCCAAAGGTAACAGCAAAACTATAGGCCCAGGCTACACTTATGGCCACGCCAATTAAGGTCATCATGCCTATAGCTTTGTCTTTTACTTCATCATACAAGCCTTTGAGGAAGGGATAACCGCCGTAGATAAAAATAAAAGTGGAGAGTATAGCCAGAACATATTTATCTCCAGGGAAAGTGAATTGAATTCCCAGCCATTTCTGAAGCATATGGGATAATAAAAGAACGGGAACAGAGATAATTGAACATATCAGAAAACGCTTCCAGAAATCAGCAACATTATGGCCGGCATGTTTATCATGCCCGTTTTTTTCATGAGAGGAATGATCATCATGCTCTGCATGTAAAGGGTCAGCTTGCTCCGGATGAGTATGATGATGAACGTGTTCCATTTTCAAAAAGGTCTGTCTTTTGATCTGACTGCCTGGCGCATTAATATCATTCCTGGGCCATTAAAATATTTAGTATTGGTTAATCAATAACAGAATCAGGAAATTTGTTTTCTGAGATTTCTTATTCTTGCATTAATGGATGGAATTTCTTCCTTTTCAAGCTCCGTTAAGGTAAATTTAAAGTCCATAATTAATTCGGGTTCCGTTCTTAACATTTCAAAAAGGCCCTGGATAGAATGAACCCGGGCAATTCTGGAATTTGTTTTATCCTTAGCCCAATGGATCAATTTTTCCCAGCATTTACCAAATTCTTCCGGGTTTAAATGCAGGCGGGGGATCAGCAGGGCCAAATGCCATTTAAGTTCCTTTGTTAAGGGCCTGTCGCTCAGGTCAAGCAGTGCCTTTTTATGTTTAATTAAAAAATGCGGATTGTTGACCGTTATTTTTTCAATGGCGTCAGAGCACCGCATTGCAACAAGTTTATCTTTATGAAATAAATATCCAAAAAGCTCATCGAAATTGTCCTGATCCCTGATTTTTGAAACCACAGCATTAGTGTTTCCAAGTGAACGGTAGTCGCCGCCGCCCAGTAATTTATCGTATGCTGTCATGATTGTGCCTCAGCCTCATGACCTGGAATTAAAAAATCACCATCTACTATGAGTAATTTTACTCCGTCTGAAGTACTTGAGCGATGGGAGCTCAGGCCGTCAGATACAATATAACTTTCACCTTTTTTGAGTTCTACTCTCTCTCCTGTACTTAATTCGCTGAGAAACTCTCCCTCCAGACAATAGATAATATGGCCTTTCTGGCACCAATGATCAGCTAAATAACCCTTGGTATATTCCACTATGCGAATTCGAAGGCCCTGAAACTGTATCGTCTGCCAGATAGCAGATCCGGTTTCGCCTTTATATTCAATTTTTTCAATCTCAGTCCAGTCTATTGTTTGGAATGGTATATAGCTCATCGTAATTATTTAATTAAACATGGTCCGGGATCCCAATGGCCTCTACCTGAAATTGCAGCTTACTTTAATTGCTGAATAAATTTAATTCCTCATTACTCCCCGGAAAGCAAAAGGTTTTTATAAATCGGAGTCCGATTTGTTCGATCAGGCGGATGGATCTGGAATTATTTCCCTGGCTTATAGCTGAGATTTGTGAAATACCTAATTGTTCTTTTGCATAAGCAAGGGTGGCGCTTGCTACCTCGAAAGCATAGCCTTTACGCTGATAAGCAGGTAAAAAGGCAAATCCGATATCCGGATGATCTAAATGATGGCGGTTAACAATTCCGCACATTCCAATGGCATTCCTGCTGTCTTTTTCCTCAACTAAACACAGTCCATATCCATGCTCTGAATAACTTTTAATGGGTCCGTTTTCAAGATAGAGCTTAGCCTGCTCCTCTGTTTTTACGTTTCTGTCGCCGATAAATTCCAGCCAGCCCGGACTGTTCAGCAGCTCAAGGATAAATGCAGTATCGTTCACAGTAAATTGCCTCAGTCCTAATCTTTCAGTTTCTAAAACATATGTCATTGCTGCCTTTTTCTGATTTAATATTTCCCCTGTTTTAACATTCAGGTGGATATTCGATTGACCCATAACAGATCTGATATTCGTCCTATGTGCCAAGGTTTTTTCTAAGCAGGGCGGATTTCAGGAAAAAATGAACAGAATTTTTGCTCTCCTTTGCAAAAATCCCGGTTTTTGCAATTGCAATTTTCATAAAGCGGTTAGCAGGACCATTAAAATTCCATAATTGCGCTTTATCACAGCATGTAAAATTAATAATAGCCCTTCGGCTCGTATTCAAAATATACTAAAAATCTCATCTGTAAAGGATCTTTGCTGCTTGTGGTTTAAATTTAATAAAAACACCTGGCTATGAGCACACCCCGATTATTTTTTTATGCCGCCGACCTGATGAGGCTTAGCGGCAAATGCGAAAAAGCATGCCGGCGGCTTTTACTCAAAATGAAAGAACATTTCGGATTGGCAAAACGCCAGGACCTTACTTATTACCAGGTATGTGAATTTCTTAAGATCCTCCGGGTTTCTTTCTTTTTGGAGGATACTTGCTTTCCTGCCCTGGTCCTGAATCCCCGTATAATTTTTTGCCATTGGCAGGTTAGTTCCAGGCTTTTAATTAGTCCTATTCCTGTAATTTTTTGATGTCTATTTTTAGCGTAGTGGTTGTTTAAGGTACAGCTGATCTAAGCTGGACAGGCTTTCCAGCACAAATCTTCATTTTATGTACCGCAGCCCCTTTATCCACAAAACAGTGTTCCAGGCAGAAAACCCCTGCCCGCAAAGGAGCTGAATGGGCAGTTTATTGTACTCTCTTATTTGTGCTAATTGCTATTCTATTCCAGGCATTGATTGTTACGATTGCCATTATAATTTGAGCAATATAGTTTTTGTCGAAAAAAATTTCTGCTTGTTTATACGTTTCGTCTGATAATCCATTTTTATGAATTAAAGTGATTTCTTCGGTCATAGACAAAACCACTCTTTCTTCTTCAGTAAAAAGTTCTGTTTCCTTCCAAGCATTGAGCAAAAAGATCCGTTGAGTAGTTTCTCCTTCTTTTAATGCATCAGAAGTGTGCTTATTGATACAAAAAGCACAACCGTTAATTTGTGAAGCGCGGATTTTTATTAATTCAAAATGCGTTTTTGTCAGCTGAGAATTTTGCAAATAGTTGTCTAAAGCAAATATATGTGTGTACGTTTTAGGCTCAAGTTTTTGAATGTCTATTCGATTTTCCATTATTATATTTTTGATTTCAGCAAAAATAAAGTCTTATCAGATGGAAAATCTTAAACTGGTTTAAGAACGCTTTTTACTTTTGATTTCGCTTAAATATTCAGGTGTCATATTTAAGTATGAAGCCAATAAATGTTGAGGGATTCTTTGTGTAAATTCTGGAAAATTGTCATTAAAATGATGATAAGACTCTTCTCTTGAAAAATCATAAAGATATTTTATGCGTAATTGCGAAGAGGAATAAGCTCTTTGATAAATCAGTCGGAAATAATGTTCAAGTTTTGGGAATTGGTTAAGGAGTTTCTCTTGATTTTGGTAATCGATAGATAAAACATCCGTTTTTTCTATAGCTTGGATAGTAAAGTCTGTTATAGTTTGGTTTTCAAACGCGAAATAATCTGTTAACCACCAATTTTCAATAGCAAATTGAATAGTTCGTTCAATTCCCTTTTCGTTGATAAAAAATAGTCTCAAACATCCTTTGATTACAAAAAAATGGAATTTGCATTTTGTGTTTGATTCAACCAGTTTTTCCTTTTTGGTAAAAGTTTTCGGTTTAAAGAAGTTTAAGATTTCAGTTTCGTCTTTAGAGTCAAATTCAATGAATTTTTTAAAATGTTCGATGATTTTTTCAGACATAACTTAGGTGCTTAAACCTATTCGGTAAAATTCTGTCACTTGTTTTTTTGGGCCATTATCAGGAGTCAATTGGGTTATCAGGCAGTTCCTGATAGAAATCAAGAAATACCTTTTATAAGCAACAACCCGGCTCTCCTAAAGTCACCATACAAAGTTAACGATTCATACATATTTACGAATAAGTTTAACGTTAGGTTAGGCGTTTAGACAATGGTTATAACGGTTTGGGGCTGGTATCTGATATCAGGTATTTAGAATGCGGTGCCAGGCAAACAATTATTGTTTTGTCAGGTGGATATCTCACTACTCAATACTTTGTACTTAATATTCTGTACTCAATTATTCTATCTTTTTTTCACAATCAGGAACATTTCATTCTCGAGTTTCATATACCCATACTCATAGCAGAAATAATATGTATTTCCATTTTGCGTACTGTAGAGATGAGTATGGTAGTTCAGGTTAAAGCCGTAGCAGAGCAGTTCTTCCTTTTTTAGCCTCACCTTTCCCTGGGGGCAAAGCCGGGCCATAATGGAGTAATTCTTTCTTAAAATCGAATTCACCACACTCAGTGAGGAGTAGCTTTCAGCCTTGATGCGGTTATTATAATTACTGCGGCACTGGTCATCGCAGAATTTTTTATCAGTGCGGCCCCTGATCGGACTGCCGCAGTCTAAGCATTCACGTTCCATCATTCAATTATTAATTTTAGCCTGAATCTAAGATCAACTCGTATTAAACAGATATATCCGTATGCATCCGTTTATCTTCCGGCTGTTTTTTTTTCTCTTCTGAATTTTACAGTGTCGCTGTCCGGTGGTCGGATGGTGTTCTTTAAATCTGTAAATTAATTTAAAAAATCATGAGCAATCTGCGAAACAGTGTAAGGCTGATGGGCTTTCTGGGAGGCGACCCTGAAATAAAAGCCATAGGCGAGAAAAAGAAAGTAGCCCGGGTATCGATCGCCACAAACGATTCGTACAAGAATGACAAAGGTGAAAAAATTGAAGAAACCCAGTGGCATAATCTGGTGATGTGGGATGGCATAGCCAGTGTTGCACAGAATTATCTCCATAAGGGCTCAGAAGTGAGTATTGAGGGGAGGCTTTGCAGCCGGAGCTATGTGGATAAAGAAGGTGTAAAGCGTTACATCACTGAAGTAGTGGTAAGTGATATATTGATGCTAAGCAAGAAGGGGGAGTAGATGGAAAGAAAGGCAGGAGCCAGACTTCTGCCTTTTAAGTTACTTATCAGGTTTGGCAGGATACTACCCAACCATATGAATTGGATTATGGATAATTATTTATGTATAAAAGGCAATGTCTGGTTTGGCCATGAATTTAAAGTCCGGGTAATTTAGTGCATGGTTTTCCAGTTAAAATTTGCTTTCAATTAAATCCCTTAAAATCATTGCGGGTATATACTCCCGGGCGTGCATGATCGCCTTCTGTGAAACTAAAATCTACAGAATTTATTCCATCAAGCTCAGTTAATGAAAAAGTAGCCTCTGCCATATATGCACGAGCACCTTCCGTTCCGGATTGCTGGGTTAAAAACTTCGCATCAGCAATTTTTACAAAAGCTTTATCACCATCCTGTTTAACCCATTCTAATTTGATTTGCGGGTATTTAATATTCAGTGCATCCACAATATCCTGCGGTCCGAGGTTTACCATATTCGCTGCCGGATTCTTCTTAATTTCCATAAGCTGAGTGCTTTCATTTAATTCAACTGTCCAGGGCAGGACCAGTGTTTTCTCCGGCAAGGCAGCTTCAGCAATTTTTGTGGTATCCTCAGCTGTTTTCCCCGGTTCACTCTGACAGGAGCTGAGCAGCAGGATCCCTGAAATAAGATAATAAAGGGATCTTTTCATAGGCTTTATCATGGAGTATTGTGTGCTACAGGAATTATTTTACCGTTAAAAAATTTATGTCCGGTCAGTGCAAAATCAGCAATGTATTTACCCATTTCAAAGGCCATTACCGGTGATTGATAATCAGGAAATGCCTTTTCCAGCATTTCTGTCTGGGCTGATCCTAAAGCAAGGCAGTTGACATTGATCTGCCTGTCTGCAAATTCATAGGCCAGAGATTCTGTAAGCGAGTGCAATGCCGCCTTACTCGCGGAGTAGGCCGAGAGTCCCGGAAATTTCGAGCTTCCCTGGAATCCACCCATACTCCCAATATTCACAATATGACTTTTTGGAGGCATCAGGGGAACCAGATTTTGAATCATCTTGATATGACCAAGGAGATTGTTCTGAAGCATTTCCACAAAATCCAGCTGGGTTAGCTGCAAAAAGGCCTTGTTGATAAGCGAACCGGCATTATTTATCAGGATATCAATTGAATCCATGCGCTCTGATATAAAGGGAAGCAGATCCTTTTCGTAATCGTCATGTACAATATCGAACTGTATTGTGTAAAGGCTGCAGCCGGGATTTAAGGCAAGAGCTATTTCCTTTAATTTATATAGCTTATCTTCTGATCGTGCCAATGCAACAATATTATGGTCACCGGTTCCTATGAGTTCCAATACCGCCTCGAATCCAACTCCGCTGCTGGCCCCGCTTATTACAATATTCATATTCTATTGATTTGTTAACTGTTTTACCGGGTTATTGATCAGGTAAAATCCGTCGTGGATAAGCTTACTAAGTTCCGGTTCATTAGAAGCCTTCATCTCCAGGTATATCCGGATCTCTTTTGCGGTTTCTGCATACAGGCCTTCCTGTTCGAGTATCTCCAGTATTTCCAGGGAACAGAGCCAGTCTTCACGAAAATCATTTTTTATCTGCTCCCACACCTCAATCAGATCTTCGTACCCTGTATGATTTTCCCTGCAGCTGCGGGTTTTCTGGAAAAGCTGGTGATATACCTTGGTGTGCTGATCGTATTCTTTAGGGATTGTGGCTGTTTTTGAAATAAGCGCGACTTCTTCAAAGGCATCCTTGTCGGCAGCGCCGCAAAAAACCGACACCACTTTCTCACCAACAGCCATATCATAAATGCCCCATCCAGGTTCAAAATAACTATTCTTCTGGTCATCAATGACGCTGCAATCTGCAAAACTAATTAGAATGATCTTATTTTTCCTGCGCTCGATTGACTTTACGGTACCAATAACATTCAATCCGCTGATGAAATGAAGTTCTGCCCGCTGTCCGGTTAAAATTCCCAATTCCGCAAGTTCGCTGTCAGTTGCATCCTCAAGAGGTTTGCTGAAATTTTTCAGGTGCCCGACAGGAGAGGAGAATCCATCCGCATGGTAATGCTTATCATGCCCTGGGATCTGTTTGTTCTCATAGGATAATGCACTCGGTCCGCTTGTTTTGATATATTGCAGTTCATCATTTTTATCCATTCCCATATCGGTTATTACCCCGCTGACCTGCAGGCCCGAGCTGTAAACAGCCGTACAAACATTCCTGCATTCGATTGCTTTAAGAATGCTTTCAGAACCGCCCCGGCGAAAAGCCATGGTATCTGCAAATTGCTCGAGCACTTTTATAAGATTTTGGAAATCAGGCGTTACAAATAATTGAGGCTGCGGTTGGGTTATATCAAAGGGATAATTTAAAGCATCGATGGTATACCAGTATTTTTTTACCGCCGGACCCATACATGTTGTACTTTCCCCGATCGAAGAAAGCAATCCCGCACCAAAGATTTTTGGGTTTTCAAGCGTTCCGATAAGGCCGTATTCAACTGTCCACCAATGTAAACGGCTTAAAAGCGCCATTTCAGAAGGTTCACCCAGGTTTTTCTGACAGAAGTCAACCCGTTTTTCTGCTCTTCGCAAAGCTGCAGGATCTGCATCATGAGCTTCTTTCAGGATAGATAGTTCCCTGATCGCCTCATACAGGTCGAAATCTTTTGAAGAGAACATGGCCTTGGCGCCGATCGATCCAAAATAGCTCAGGTACTGATGATAGTCGGTATCTGCAATAATAGGAGCATGCCCAGCGGATTCATGAATAATATCCGGTGCAGGTGTATATTCGATATGATGAAGCTGTCGGATGTCAGCCGCAATAACCAAAACCCGGTAAGACTGATATTCCATAAATGCTGCCGGGGGGATAAAGCCATCAACTGTCACAGCACCCCATCCGATTTTTTGAAGGGCATCGTTCATATTCTGGAGATCAGGAATTTTTTCTATGCTTAAACCTGCGGCTTCTAATCCCGGAATATAGGGGTAATAGGCGATATCTTTTAAGTAGCTATAATTCTGTCTCATCACGTACCGCCATACGGCATGGTCAACAGGAGTATAATGTTCATAGTGCTGTTCAACAATAAATTGCTTCAGGTGATTAGGTAGTTTCTTTACCTGGGGATTGTTGAAATCGTTAAACGTAGTCATTTTTGGATTTGGTTAGTCCTAAAAGTGGAAGAATATAAAGTTAAGGATTTTTTTGTGCCCTTGTTTTTATTCAGTCCCATTTTTGCCATAATGAACCTTTAAAAATTTGTATTTTTGATGCCAAGATGATTTTTAAGAAGCGAATTCTGCTTACCGGTGCTGCCGGATTTATTGGAAGCAACCTGACACGCAGATTATTGGAAAGCGGTCAGTACCAGGTCATTGGCCTGGATAATTTTGATCCTTTTTATCCGCGTAAACAGAAGGAAAAAAACATCCAGGCTTTCGTTTCCCAGCCGGATTATAGGTTTGTCGAGGGTGATATCCGAAATATAGGGAAGATCACTGATCTTGAAAACATTGATACGATCATTCATCTGGCGGCTAAGGCCGGAGTTCGTCCGAGTATCCAGGATCCTGTGCTTTATCAGGAGGTAAATGTGGCCGGCACGCAAAATCTCCTTGAATTTGCACGGCATCGCGGGATAGAGCAGTTTGTCTTTGCCTCATCAAGCAGCGTTTATGGTATCAATCAGAATGTGCCATGGCATGAGGAAGAAAAGCTGATGCCGATCAGTCCCTATGCATCAACGAAACTTTCCTGCGAGATGCTTGGGCATGTCTACCATCATTTATATGGAATACGTTTTCTGGCGCTCCGTTTTTTTACGGTTTATGGTCCGGCTCAGCGTCCGGATCTGGCCATTCATAAATTTTTTAAATCCATTCTGGACGGGAATCCAATACCGGTCTTCGGGGACGGCTCTACCAGCCGGGATTATACCTTTGTTGAGGATACGGTTAAAGGTATTGAAGCTGCGATCAATTATGATAAATCCGGATTTGAAATTATAAATCTGGGAAATCATCATACCGTTACTTTGTCTGAGCTTATCAGTGCCATTGAAAGGATCTGCGGAAAAAAGGCTATCATTGACCGGCAGCCTGAACAGCCAGGAGATGTTCCTCAGACCTACGCAGATATCCGTAAGGCCCAGAGATTATTGGATTACGATCCCCAAACCGAACTGGAAACAGGCCTTCATAAATTTCATGAGTGGTTTCTCCGGAACAAAGAAATAGCATAAAATTTCCGGATCAGTCGGTAATTTCGATATCCTGCTTAAGCTCTATCTTTTTCTCTCCCAGTTCACTGGGATGAAATACAAAATAAATTCCGCTGAAGGACAATATCGCAGAAATACAATAGAATAAAAGGCTGATTATAACAGCCAGATGCTGGTCCATCTCGAAGAATTGTGCTCCATACACAAATACAAGCTCTCTGGCTCCCAGCCCTCCCACTGTAAAGGGGAAAATTGCTACCAGTGATGACAGGAGAAACATGAGCAGATAAGGGGAAAACTTTCCTTCAAAATTCAATGCATATAAAAGGATGATAACCGCTAAAATCTGCATGGATTGTACGCAGAGGGCTTTAAAGTGCGTAATGATGAAATTATGGCTATAATCCTTGAAAAAGCGCACCATCACCAGATAATAGATCACTGTGCCGGTAAGAACGAGAACTACCGGAGCCCAATTTGGAATGCCCAGGTAAGGAATAAAAATAACAAGAGCTGAAGTGATCAGTCCCAGGGCCCATAATCCGCTTAAACGGTCAAAAAATATTGCCTGAAATAAGCGTCTTCCTTTGATCGAGAATTTTTTGCGCAGCAGGAAGATCTTATACCCGTCGCCCCCGATGCCACCTGGAAGAAAGAGGTTATAGAACATCCCGAGCAAGTATATTTTGAAATTATAGACTTCAGAGATGTTCAAACCCATTCCCCGGAAAAAGGTATTTAACCGGGATGAAGAAATTATCTGAGAAATAACAAATGCGAGGAAGGCGAAGAATAGAAAAAACGGATTTGCATTGCTTAAGGCATTCTTTACATCATCTAACTCAACTTTTGTAGATACCAGGTATAAGGAAAGAACTGATACTGTTATTTTTAACAGGAGTTTAAGTATGTTCCAGCTTTTCTTTTTGTCCATTAAAAATTCGTCTGACCTGGTAAGTTTTTCTGTTAGTTCCTTCAAAATATGTGCGTACGTTGATCTCTGCCAATATTCCGAAGGTAATTAATTGTATTCCACCTAGTAAAAATATCAGTCCCAGGATGAGAATCGGTTTTCCCCAGATATCCTGGCCCATGATCTTTAACACAAGAAGATAGGTATTTATCAGTATACCCAAACCCAGTGAAATGAAACCGAGTGTTCCAAAGAGGTGCATAGGTTTCTGGATATATTTACGAAAGAAAACCATCGTAATGAGGTCGGCCATTACCTTAAATGTCCTGTTTAAACCATATTTGGAATTACCATGAATGCGGGGATGGTGTTTAACATCTACCTGGGTAATACTTGCACCCTGTAATTTGGCCAGAACAGGAATAAAACGATGCAGCTCACCATAAATGCCAAGATCTTCTGCTATTTCGCGTTTAAATATTTTTAAAGTGCAGCCATAGTCCTTGATATAAACCCCCGTCATCCGGCGAATAATGGTATTGGCGATCTTTGAAGGAATTTTTCTCAGGAACATGCCGTCCTGCCTGTTTGCGCGGTTGCCGGCAACTACATCCCAATCCTCCTCTTTAAGCTTGTTCAGCATAAACGGGATATCAGTGGGATCATTTTGAAGGTCGCCGTCAATAAGGGCAATATATTTACCTGTAGCGTGATCGATCCCTGCGGTCATCGCAGTGCTCTGGCCGTAATTTTTCCTTAATTCAACCAGCTTGATATGTTCGTCAGCCTGTTCCCTGATTTCTTTTTGTGTCCCGTCATCTGATCCGTCATCAACAAAAATCACCTCATAATCAATCATGGGTAATGCGTTTTTAATAGCCGCAATAAGGGGGATAATATTGTCCCGTTCATTCAAAACGGTAATTACAACGGATAGTTCTATCATTTTACCTTGAAAAGTTTGAGGTTCCGATAAGTTTTTACCAAAATCGCCTTGGGATTTTGAAGATCCCGGTCAAAGGTAAAATAATAACCTGGCTTCACATCCTCCTCTGAGAATTTCAGCTGCTCCATCCGGGTACGCTGCATATAAAATATCAGGCGGTCATGAAAGGGTATATCCGGTTCGGCAGGGTGGTATTTATAAAAGTACAGGGGCGCTCCTTTGCTTAACTGCCCAACTTCAATTGCCGTCCGGCGATACTCAATTTCGGGTTTATGAGCTTCCCTGTAAGGAAGTACGAACCAGCTGAAAGCCAGTCTCAGCATAATTAATAATGCCAGGAATGCGAACACTTTGCTTTTGCGTAAACTGTATAAGAGCCAGGTTAAGAGACCAAAGCAGATCATAAGAAGCAGCACTTTTAATATCAGGAAAGGCACATAGGCCTGAAGATTAAAGAATAAAGCAGCAGGAACAGCCAGGGTAAGAAGCAGCCCAAGAGATACCAGGGTGATATTGAAGATCCTGTTTATTACCGGGAATCTGTCCCGGTAGGTAAAGTAGGCATGGCTCCAGAGTATGAACAGCAGGGGATACAGCATCAGTAAATACCGCGGCCGGGTTTGGGGCGAGAGCCAGTATACCCATATATTGGCCAGGAAGACGATGGCAATGAATTTTAAGAATGAATTCTGCTTTACATCTTTTACAAAGTATTTATTGAAACAAAACAGGATGAACAAGCTCGCCGGGAAAAGGTGTCCTGCATGTTCAAAAGGAAAAGCCAGCATATGGAGCAATGTTGCCATAAAACCAAATTCTGTTGCTGTCCGGCGACTGCTCTGATCCCAGATCGTATTAAAGTATCCCTCAAGGTTAGGGTTATATTGGTAATAATTCAGAAAATAGGCCCCGATGATCAGAAGGCAGATCAATCCGCTTAAAATATGCTGCCAGCTGAATAATTTCTTAAAATTTTTAGTATAAGTAAGAACAGCGATCAGGGTTGCACCCTGAAAAACGATAGAGGGGAGACCTTTGCCCAGGAATCCTGCTGCTGTAAGGATATAGGAAGAAAAAAAAAGGCCGAACCAGTTTTTCTTTTCCAAAAAATAAAAGATGAGCATGAAGGATATATAGGTCAGCCAGGAATAGAAAATATCTATATGGCCAAGCATTGAGTCGTAGAGCAGCATTCGTCCGTTTACAAGGAAAAGTATGCCGCTGAGGGCCGCTGCCCGTTTATCCTTAAGGAAATAGGCTGCGGAATAATAAATGCTTATTGCAAAAAGGAACATTGGAATAATGGCGGGTAAACGGGTTGTGAATTCCGAAAAATTTCCTGCCAGAACGTAAAAACCGGCAAGCAACCAGTTATAAAGGGGGGGCTTATTATAATAATAGTCTCCGCCTATAGTTGGTACTGAAAAATTATTGGTCAGGATCATTTCCAGTGCGACATTGGCACGAGTGGATTCATCGGCGAAAAGCGGCAGCAAGCCAAGATTTATAAAAAATGCGGGTATGGAAAGGAGTAACAGGAAAAAAAAAGCCCGGTCGGGATATTTAATCAGGAGGGTATCCAGTTTATCCATAATAATGGGCAAAGATATAAAAACGAAAAGAGAGATTTGAATGAACAAATCTCTCTTTAATGGAATTTAATAGGATGATTTAAATACTCGCCTGGACTGTAGTGTTTGTAGAAACAAAATTCTCAACAGCCAGATCCTGATCTAAATAGTTTGAGCTGTATTCTTTTGCCGGACCATTGATAAACAACACCGTCTGACCTTTGATGGTTTCAATAATGGTTTTAGTCAGTTCAACAGGTAGAGCAGGGCAGCCATGACTTCTGCCTAAGCGGCCTGTTTGGTTAACGAAAGCCTGACTTACATAATCTGCACCGTGAACCACTATCGCGCGGTCTCTGGCATTGGTATTAAAACCCTTGTCCATTCCTTCCAGTTTCATGGAAAGACCATGCTTTCCAAAATAAGTTTCACTGGTGATGTAAAATCCAAGGCTGCTCTGATGTGACTCAGACGTATTGGAAAAGTTTGTAGCTATATCCAGCCCGCTTCCGCGGCCATGAGCAACAAGGGTGTTAAAAAGTAACTTATTATTTGCAAGATCAACTATCCAAAGACGTTTTTCGCTGCTTTTCTTACTGAAATCAATAACGGTAAGAATAGGCTTTGCTGTTGAAACAAGTTGAGTTTTTTTGAAATTGTAATAACCTACAAGTGCTTTTTTAAATACTTCAGGACTTAAACCCGCTGCACCTAAATTTGCCTGCTCAAAAACAGAATTCACATACTGCTCAAAAAGTTCAGCACTGGAAATTGTTGAATTAACTGCTATTGGCTTAATGTTGGCTTCTTCAGATTGCTCTAAACGCTGTAGTTGTGATTTGTTAACCGAAACCCAGCTTAAAGCAGGTACAGTAAAGGCTAGTAAAAGTATTCCAATAGCCCAAAAAGAGTGTTTTTTCATAAAATTTTCCTCAGTTCTCAGTGTTTAACGATTTGTGTTAATATTTGTTGCTGTGATAACGAGTATTAGTATATGCTATAGTATTTTCCTTTTGTGTACTACAAATATACCACTTTATAAAAGTTCATTTGTCATTTAAGAGTCTTAATAGGCTGTCATAGGGGAACCCTCCAGGGGGCGTCTGAGAGCTGTTTCAGGTAATTTTTACTGCCTCCGAAGCTGTCAATCCAGTTTGCAATTTCTGAATATGAGTCGTTAAAACTTTTTATAGGGGCATAATTAAGTTCCTTTTTAATCCTGGAAATATCCAGTATCGTATTTCGGTTCAGAGAATTCAGAACGGGCTTGCTGATATCTTTAATGAGTTCCGTCTTGGAATTGAGATAAAAGATTATGTCCAAAAAGGAGGTGGGGATGGGTATGACCTTTAATTTATGTTTGGCAATAGTATTTGCAAGTTCCAGGATCTGTTCCCTGAGCAGATAAGGCTTATCATCCGTAACGTTAAATATTTGAAATGGAGGAGAGCTTTTGTGTGCCAGGAAGAGATCGATGGCATAGGCTACATTATCAATATGTGTCAGTGATGTTCTGATATTCCTTTTGAGAGGGCATAAAAAATAGTCGCCTCTGATGAGTCTTAATATGCGGGGCAGAAGCATTCGGTCGCCAACTCCATAGATGGCTCTGGGGCGTAAAATAAGCCGGCTTTGATTTCCCGGAATATCGAGATCCATTATATCCTCGGCCAGAAGTTTGGTTTCGCCATAATCGCTCAGTTTCAAACCTATATTTGCCTCATCCTCGGAAACGGGCTCATCTTTAAACTGATAGACTGAGGATGAAGATATATGGATCAGGTGGCTGCAATTCCGGGCGGCTTCAATCACATTGAGCGTGCCCTCCACATTGCTGATGATAAGGCTTTTATAGGTATCTGTATCTGAAGGAAGGGCCGCTGTATGGATGCATACATCCGCCTGGATCTCAGGCATGACTTTGCTGATATCAACTTTCACATAGCTGGCAACCTTAAGGAGGTTCTGGTTTGGGCTACTGTTTCCAAGAGCAATGATCTCATGTCCGGCTTTGTAAAAGTATCGGCAAAGTGCTGCGCCCACAAACCCATTGGCACCGGTAATAGCTATTTTCATTCCTCAGTTATTAACGTATCAATTTGATTGTGTTATAGCATACCGGTGATACGGAGCAGGCTATAATTGAATTAAGCGAATATGAGTATTTTTCCTTTCGCTTATATGTATACATTAAAGTTATGTTAATGTTTTTATGGGCTGGTTTCTTTTCGGCCTGAAGCTTGTTTAACTTTGTTAAAAGATTTGTATGAGCAGCCTGTTTACTCCTTTAAGTATAAAAAGTGTCACTATAAAAAACAGGATTGGTGTTTCTCCAATGTGTCAGTATTCCAGTGAGGATGGTTTTGCAAACGACTGGCACCTGGTACACCTGGGCAGCCGCGCGGTTGGAGGTGCAGGCCTGATCATAGCCGAAGCAAGCGCTGTTTCTCCTGAAGGACGGATCACCCCCTCGGATCTCGGTATCTGGAAGGATGAACATATTGATTACCTGAAAAAAATTACAACCTTTATTTATAAGAACGGATCTGTAGCCGGTCTGCAGTTGGCGCATGCAGGGAGAAAGGCGAGCTGCAGATCTCCATGGGATGGGGGAACACAGATCTCCCCGGCTGAAGGGGGCTGGCAAACTCTGGCTCCTGTCGCAGTTCCTTTCCGCGAGGCAGATAATCCGCCTGAGGAATTAAATCTGCCAGGAATAAGGAAGGTGATTGAAGATTTCAGGGATGCCGCATCGCGGGCTTTTGCCGCCGGATTTAAAGTTATTGAAATCCATGCTGCTCACGGGTATCTGATCAATGAATTTTTATCTCCCTTAATTAATAACCGCAAGGATGAATATGGTGGAACCTTTGAAAACAGGATCCTTTTATTACTCCAAATAATAGAATCTGTTAAATCTGTATGGCCCGAAAACCTTCCTTTATTCGTCAGGATCTCTGCTACTGACTGGACAGATGGAGGCTGGAATATTGATGATTCTGTTCGGCTTGCCCGAATATTACAGGACTGCGGTGTTGATCTGGTCGACTGCTCCTCCGGCGGGATGGTTCCTCAGGCAAAGATTGTAACTGGTCCCGGTTACCAGGTGCCTTTCGCTCAGGCTTTAAGAAGTACAGGGATCCTAACTGCCGCAGTGGGTATGATCACTTCTGTGAAACAGGCAGAAGAGATTATTTCAGCCGGGAAAGCCGATCTGGTATTTTTAGCAAGAGAATATTTAAGGGATCCGTATTTTCCCCTGCATGCTGCAAAAGAACTTGGCTCAGAAATTGAATGGCCGATACAATATCAGAGGGCTAAAATTTAAGAGTTTCTGATTTAGAAGATCAGAAAGAAAGAATTTTCCCTCTACTGAATAAGAGAGGGAAAATAGGTTTTGGGTATAAAAATATCAGCTTAACAGGTTTTTCCAGCTTACCAGATCAGCAATAATACTTTCCAGATCTGCGACGCTAACGCGTTCCTGTTCCATGCTGTCCCTATGCCGGATAGTAACGGAGTTATCTTCAAGTGTCTGGTGGTCAATCGTGATACAGAACGGTGTTCCGATGGCATCCTGTCTCCGGTAGCGTTTCCCTATGGAGTCTTTCTCATCATACTGAAGATTGAAGTCAAGCTTCAGCGTATCCATTATCTCCCTGGCCTTTTCCGGCAAACCGTCTTTTTTAGTCAGTGGGAAAATAGCCGCCTTTACAGGAGCAAGGCAGGGATGCAAACGAAGAACTGTCCTGGAATCCTGTTTATCTGCAGTACTGAGATCCTGTTCTTCAAAAGCATTGCATAAGGTTAATAAGAACATCCGGTCTAAGCCGATAGATGTTTCAATCACATATGGGATATAATTTTTATTCTCGGTTGTATCGAAGTACTGAAGTTTTTTGCCTGAAAATTTTTCATGCTGGCTCAGGTCAAAATCTGTCCGGCTGTGTATTCCCTCCACCTCTTTAAATCCAAAAGGGAAATCGAATTCTATATCCACAGCTGCATTGGCATAGTG
Source organism: Pedobacter sp. (assembly GCA_036676435.1). GTDB lineage: Bacteria > Bacteroidota > Bacteroidia > Sphingobacteriales > Sphingobacteriaceae > Daejeonella. The sequence goes on from JAKFCV010000022.1 coordinate 80,224, forward strand.
TGCTAATTTTACGTGGTCATGAAAACGGTATTTCTCAGCGGGTGTGCCAACAGCCAGATGCCATTTCAGGCGGGCTTCCTTCCAATGCGTATACCATTCCATTTCTGTACCCGGTTTCACAAAGAACTGCATTTCCATTTGTTCAAACTCACGCATACGCATAATGAACTGTCTTGCAATTACCTCGTTACGAAACGCTTTTCCTATTTGGGCAATCCCGAAGGGGATGCGCATCCTTCCTGATTTCTGAACATTAAGAAAGTTTACAAATATTCCCTGGGCAGTTTCAGGCCGAAGGTAAACCTCGTCTGAATCTTCTGCCATAGCTCCCATCTGAGTTGAGAACATCAGGTTAAATTGTCTTACATCAGTCCAGTTGCGGGTTCCCGACACAGGACATGCAATTTCGTGTTCCTCTATCAGCGTTTTTAAGGCCGGGAGATCGTCTGCTTCCAGGGCAGCGTCCATATCAGCCTGAAGCTTACTGGCCTTATCTGTTTTTCCGTCTTTTTCATAGCGGGCTATCTTATCTTCGATTAAATTATCCGCCCGGTAGCGCTTTTTAGAATCTTTATTATCGATCATCGGATCAGCAAATCCATCCACATGACCGCTTGCTTTCCAGACTTTCGGATGCATGAAAATGGCTGAATCAATTCCAACAATATTTTCATTCAGCTGAACCATGCTTTTCCACCAGTAAGTTTTGATGTTATTCTTTAATTCAGACCCCAACTGCCCGTAATCGTATACAGCACTTAAACCATCATAAATTTCGCTGGACTGGAATACAAAGCCATATTCCTTGGTATGTGAGATCACATTTTTAAATAGTTCGTCGTTGTTTTTACTCATAACGGGACAAAGATAGTATTGAGTTTTAATTTAATGGTCTTTGAGGCTGAAAATTGAGCTTAGCTTTTGATAGAATAGTCAATAAGCCCGGCTTTTTAATTATCAGGCAAACAGATAAACGCTAATTCAGATCCCTGTTTCAAATTTTTCTCACATCTCACATCCCATATCTCATATCTATGATCTAACTTTGGGCATGGGTATCACGGTAACTAACCTGTGTAAGGATTACGGGAAGCAAAGAGCAATTGACGGAATCTCCTTTTCAGCAATCCCCGGCAGGGTGCTTGGGTTCCTAGGTCCGAACGGAGCTGGAAAATCTACAACCATGAAGATCCTGACCTGCTTTATTCCCCAGACTTCTGGTATTGCACTGGTGGGCGGTTATGATGTGAGCAGTAACCCAATGGAAGTACGCCGTAAAATCGGCTATCTTCCCGAACATAATCCCCTTTATCTTGACATGTATATTAAGGAGGCCCTGGGCTTTATCGGATCTCTCCATCATGTTAAAGATTCGAAAAAGCGTATTCAGGAGGTTATAGAAATCACAGGATTAGGTCCGGAGCAGCATAAGAAGATAGGATCCTTATCAAAAGGCTACCGGCAGCGCGTCGGACTGGCCCAGGCAATACTTCCCGATCCGGAAGTTCTCATCCTTGATGAACCGACCTCCGGCCTCGATCCCAACCAGGTTCTTGGTATCCGAAGTCTGATCAAAGAGCTGGGTAAATCAAAAACCATAATCCTTTCCACGCACATCATGCAGGAAGTTGAAGCCGTCTGTGAACAGGTGGTCATAATAAACAAAGGAAAGCTGGTCACTGATCAGACACTTTCTGGGCTCAGGGAAATGCATCCCCGTAAAAATCTGGAAGATATTTTCATTGAATTAACAAATGATGATGCGGCAGTTGGGAGGATTTAATATGAGTAGACTTTTTAAGACGGACCTTTCCTGCGTGAGCGGGCCGGGCTTTACACTGCAGGCTGAAATCCCTGAGGTATAGAAAGTGGATAAATTAAAACTAAACAATAATCCAAATAAACACGATAACTCTTGCTGACCATTTTTAATAAAGAAATAACAGGATTTTTCAGCTCGCTTGTGGCATATATCACTATCGCGGCTTTCCTCCTGGTTACGGGCCTTTTTTTATGGGTTTTCCCCGACTCAAGTATTCTCGAATACGGCTATGCCGGTCTGGATAGCTTTTTTAATGTCAGTCCGTATATTTTTATGTTTCTTATTCCGGCAATTACTATGCGATCGCTGGCAGAAGAACGAAAGGACGGTACCTTTGAACTTCTGGCAACCCGGCCTGTAACCGACTGGCAGATCCTTGGGGGAAAGTTCATGGCTTGTCTTGCTATAGTTCTTTTGGCTTTGCTGCCTACACTGATATATTATTATACCATTTATGAGATTGGGATAACTAAAGGCAATGTTGACTCGGGAGCGGTTGCTGGCTCCTATATTGGATTGATACTTTTAGGGGCAGCATTCACGTCCATTGGTTTATTTGCATCGTCTTTAAGCAAGAATCAGATCATTTCATTTACAGTTGCTGTGTTTTTATGCTTTTTCTTTTTCAGTGGCTTTGATTCGATAAGCAGGATAATTTCCCTTCAGGGAATGGATACTTTTCTTACCGGACTTGGAATAAACGAGCATTACCAGTCGATCAGCAGAGGTGTGCTCGACACCCGTGATCTGGTTTATTTCCTTAGCTTTTGTGCTGTATTTCTGGTATTTACTAAAACAATTCTGGGAGGAAGAAAATGGTAAACCGCCGGAAAAGAGATCTCATCTTTCTGCTTGTATTTCTCACAGGGACTGTTCTCCTGAACTTTATTTCTTCTGTTTTCTTTACTCGATTTGATTTCACAGCTGATAAACGTTATACGCTTTCACCTGTAACAAAGAATATACTGGCGGGGCTGCCCGATAAGGTTCAGGTCACCGTTTACCTGGAGGGTGATTTTCATGCCGGATTTAAGCGCTTGAGAAGTTCAACCCGGGATCTTTTAAGCGATTTTAAGGCCTACTCCGGTGGGAATCTTCAGTTTGATTTCGTCAACCCGCTATCAGGTGACAGCCAGTCGCAGGAACAGGCTTATCAGATGCTTGCAGAAAAAGGCATCGAACCCACCAATCTTACTGTCGATACAGAAGAGGGAAGGACGCAGAAAATAATTTTCCCTGCCGCCCTCATTACCTACAAGGGAATTCAGCTTCCTGTAAAACTGCTGCAGAATCAGGCTGGAGTGAATCCTGAGGAGGTCTTAAACAATTCCATTCAAAATCTGGAATATGCTTTTGCAAGTGCGATAAAGAAAATAAGCAATCAGGGTATACAGCGTATCGGATTTACTGAGGGGCATGGCGAATTAAGTGACCTGCAGCTGAGTGACGCCATGAAATCACTGGCAGATGCATTTGAAGTTGGTCGTGTTGATCTGAGGACGATCACTTTTGCTGGTCTGGATAAGCTAAACCTGATCATTATAGCCAAACCCGATCAGGCCTTTAGTGAAGCGGAGAAATATAAGATAGATTATTTCGTGATGAAAGGAGGCCGGGTAATATGGGCAATTGATCAGGTAAATGCAGAACTCGATAGTTTACGCGGCGCCACCGAACAGCTCTCCTTTCCCAAAAAGCTTAACCTGGATGATATGCTGTTCAGGTATGGTATAAGGCTCAATTACGACCTTTTAGCAGATATGAACTGTGCACAGATCCCTATCACGGTAGGAGAGGTTGGTGGCCAGCCTCAGATCCAGCTGCTTCCATGGTTATTCTACCCGGTTTTCGTACCGGTTTCTACTCATCCGCTGGTAAAGAACCTTGACGGAATACGCTCGGAGTTTCCGGGTACCATCGATCTTATTGAGGTGAAAGGGGTTCGCAGTGAAGTAATCCTTTCTTCATCTCCCTTTAGCCGGAAACTCGAGGTGCCCACGATGCTTTCACTTCAGATGGTTGAGCAGGAACCGGATCCTAAACTCTTCCAAAGTCCTCCAAATGCGGTGGGCATACTTTTGGAAGGGGAATTTCCTTCAGTGTTCAGGAACCGGCCGGTTCCGGCCGGGATTGCCGAAAAGGTAAGTATTCCTGACAGCAGCAAACCGGGAAGGATGATCGTGCTGGCTGACGGTGATATGCTTAAAAACCAGGTAAACCCGGCGGATGGTTCCCCATATCCCCTGGGATTTGACCGTTTCACCCAACAACAATATGGCAATAAGAATTTGCTGCTTAATGCAGCAGATTACCTGACTGATGATTCGCAGATCATCAGTCTCAGGAATAAGGAAATAAAGCTGAGAATGCTTGACAGGGTTAAAATCCGCGAGGAAAAAACCTTCCTGCAATTGATTAATATCGGATTGCCAATATTATTGTTGATAGTATCGGGTATTTTTCAACATTACTACCGTATTAGGAAGTATGCCCGTTAAATTGTATATTTTTGGCAGTATATGAATCCGGGGAATTTTTAAAGATCACCCCGCTTGACAGCTGATTAGGAACTACCAAAAAGCTTTACTATTATTGTTTTTCAGATATTTGAATATGAGATTTATTGTTTCAACATCTACGTTATTAAAGCAATTGCTTGCTGTTAACGGAGCCTCCAGCAGCAGCACAGTATTGCCTATTCTGGAGAATTTTTTGTTTGAGATTAAAGATGGAACGCTGACCGTTTCTGCTACCGATCTTCAGACCAGTATGACTACATCACTGGCTGTAGAATCAAAGGAAGATGGCAAAGTGGCCATTCCATCAAAAATCCTTCTTGAAACCCTCAAAACATTGCCGGATCAGCCGATCTCTTTTTCCGTAGACGATAAAACCTTTTCTATAGAAATAAGTGCAGGCGATGGAAAGTATAAGCTCAGCGGTGAGAATGGAGAAGATTTTCCAAAGATACCGATCGTTGAGAATGCTTCATCGGTCAGTATGCCTGCCTCAATACTTGCAGAAGCTATCAATAAAACTCTTTTTGCTGTAAGCAGCGATGAGTTGCGTCCCGCAATGACAGGTGTCTATTGCCAGTTAAGTCCACAGCATATAACCTTTGTTGCAACTGATGCACATAAACTGGTAAGATATCGTCGTCTGGATACAAAATCTGACTCGGCCACTACGTTTATCCTACCGAAAAAGGCTTTGACTCTCTTAAAGTCATCTCTGCCATCAGACGATGTGCATGTAGCTATTGAATATAATAATACCAGTGCATTTTTCAGGTTCGGTAATATCAACCTGATCTGCCGCCTGATCGATGAGCGCTATCCTGATTATGAAGCCGTTATTCCAACGAATAATCCAAATAAGCTGATAATTGATCGTACTCTTTTCCTTAATTGCCTTAGAAGGGTTGTGATCTTTGCAAATAAGACTACCCATCAGGTTCGTTTAAAGATCACCGGAAGCGAATTAAATATATCTTCCGAGGATATAGATTTTGCCAATGAAGCCCATGAACGCCTCAGCTGCCAGTACGAAGGTGAAGATATGGAGATTGGCTTTAATGCTAAGTTTCTTATTGAAATGCTAAATAATCTGGGTGGAGAAGAGGTACTGCTGGAAATGAGTACTCCTAACCGTGCAGGCTTACTCATGCCTCAGACCCATGATGAACAGGAAGATGTGCTGATGCTTGTAATGCCCGTTATGCTGAACACATACGCCTGATAAGTCAGTTTAAACAGGACAAATCCTTAATCAACAGACGTTTTTAATCTGATTTTATTTGATGGCCCGGTTCTTGAACCAGGCCATTCTTTTTTATGCCTTTTTTTGGGCAGTGATATTGTTAATCATACTTATGCAATAAATTTGAAAACACCGGTCTTTTAGACTGAGTTTTCTATTTTTGTCAAAAATTAAAGCACTTGGAATTTATACAGCAGCTAATCGATTTCATACTTCATATCGATAAGCATTTAATAGAAATTGTTCAGGAATATCAAACCTGGACCTACCTTATCCTTTTCCTTATCATCTTTGCAGAGACTGGTTTTGTGGTGACTCCCTTCCTGCCGGGTGATTCGCTTTTATTCGCTGCCGGGGCAATTATCGCTAAGCCGGAAAGCGGACTCAGCATTTTTTTGATGTGCATACTGCTGATCATAGCGGCTATTTTTGGAGATCTGGTCAACTATCATATTGGAAATTATATCGGACCAAAAGCTTTCAGTGGAAAATATAAATGGCTTAAAAAAGAATACATGGAACAAACCCAGGCTTTTTATGAAAAGCATGGTGGAAAAACGATCATTTATGCCAGGTTTATTCCCATTGTAAGAACATTTGCCCCATTTGTAGCAGGCATAGGGACAATGAGTTATTTACGATTTGCGTCCTATAATGTTGTAGGAGGGGTATTATGGGTCACTTCTTTTTTATTTCTGGGATACTTTTTTGGAGGATTGCCAGTTATCAAGAATAACTTTACGTATGTGATCTTTGGGATCATCATTTTATCAGTATTACCTCCCATTATTGAGTTAATTCGTGAAAAGCGTAAAAAAGCAACCGGGCAATAATCCGGAGACCTTATCAATTAATCCGTTATACTAACGCTTGATTTTATCTTAAATCAAATTAATCATCACCTTTTGGAAGTTATAAGCAGCATTCTTGATTTCATACTCAATATTGACAAACATCTGGTTAAAATCGTCAGTGATTACCGTACCTGGACATACCTGATTATTTTCATAGTCATTTTCGCTGAAACAGGCTTTGTGGTTGTACCCTTTCTCCCCGGTGATTCACTGTTGTTTGCTGTAGGCGCCCTTATTGCTAAAGGCGATACCGGCCTGGATATTTACACTATGGGAATTCTTCTTACCCTCGCAGCAATTACCGGAAATACCGTGAACTATGGTTTGGGTAATTACTTCGGCCCCAAAGTTTTTAAGCCCGGAAATAAAATACTTAAAGTTGAATACTATAATAAGACCAATGAGTATTTTGAAAGGAAGGGAGGTAATATGCTAATCTTCAGTCGTTTTATGCCTATATTCCGTACCGTGGCACCTTTTGTTGCAGGGGTTGGCAGAATGAACTTTGGTCAGTTCACCTACTATAATGTTGTTGGGGGAATACTTTGGATTGTGGGCTTTCTTGGTGTTGGATTTATCTTTGGTAACATTCCACTGATAAAGGATAACTTTACTTATGTAATGATCGTGATCATCATCCTGACCATTCTTCCGGCCGTGTTTGCAGCAATTAAAGCAAGAAGGACGATGGAGGGCGAAGAGATTTAATTCTCTTTTCTTCCTATAATTCTTCCTTCCTTATATAAACCTTCATTTTTTTCAAGGTCTCGGATCTCTTCCATACTGAGCACTTTGCGAATAAGGCCTCTTAATTCCGGCTGACCGGCATCAACCCATGCTGAATACCAGTAACTCCCTGTTTTCAGAACCGAAGAACGCATCAATTTTTCGACCATGCCATCCATGGACTTGTGATAGGCCCGTGAATATTCTTCTGAATATTGTCTTTCAATCCGGCCATTTCTTTGACTATAGCTATATTTCCGGTCGGAAGGGAATGAGCTGTTTAGTCTTGCCTCGATCAGTAAAACCGAATCAGTATGGAAATTGGCAGCCCTCACAATTTTCCATGCCTCCTTCAATGGGTTTTCAAGATAGATTGCGCGGCCTACTAAAAAATCATAGTCTCGGGCAAATAATTCAGGGAGTCGGCTTTCCCAGAAGCCATGGATGCCCGTCTGTCCGCTGAGCTGTCCGTTATAATTTTCGGTGGTATGAAGAGGGACATGTGCATCAGACACGTAATGGCCAAGGTCAGCAGAGAACCTTAGAATGCGAATTGAATCTCGCTCCTGAAAGGCTTTAACCAGCGCATAGTAGGTACGTTCTATTTGCCATGGAATGATTCCGTTTTCCTGAAGTGTTTTTTGGGAGTACCTCGCGACCGCATCTTTCCATTTTTCAGGGATACTGTCGAAGGGTGCATCTCCATAGCGGTCGGCATCAATAAAATGTCTGGAGGCTTCTGAAGTATCTGCATACCGGCGTTTATCGGCATCAACAGCATGTTCAGTAATAAAGTCAATATTGTTTTTGTAGAAGCGTACCATTTCAGACGGAAGAGTAAAGACGGCAAGCCGGTTTATTCGCTGATGTGCAAAAAATCCCCATGAAGAAGTCGTAACCGCCGCAATTAAAAGGAGGAAATGCATCGGGAGTTTTCGCATGCATAAATTTACCCGGGCATACTGAAGCCCGTATGAAGGGAGTAAACCATTGAGTAAACGGTAAACCCTGAAAAAAAATCATATTAATTTCGAGATAATTCAGCATGGATATTATTTTGAATTAAGCTTTGTATTTTAAAATAATCAGCATATATTTGCAGTCCTTAAAAGAAGGACGGAAAAAACTAGCTTAAGAAATGGCAAATCATAAATCATCGATAAAAAGAATAAGATCAAACGCGGCAAAGCGTTTACGTAATCGCTATCAGGCAAAAACCACCAGAAGTGCTATCAAAAGATTGCGTACAACTACTGAAAAATCAGAAGCAACTCCGCTTTTAGGTAAAGTGATCTCTATGCTCGATCGTTTGGCTAAGAAGAATATCATCCACAAAAACAAAGCATCAAACAATAAATCCAAACTGACTAAATTCGTTAATGGATTGAAATAATTTCATAAAATTTATAAAAAAGGGGCTCCGTATTTTCGGAGCCCCTTTTTTATTTCCTGGTGAATTCCTTAAATTTAATTTATGAGTCTTTACGAGGATAAAATAACTATCAAAGCCTGGGCTGAAGAGGACAGGCCCAGGGAGAAGCTTTCTGTGCAGGGCAGGAGAAGTTTGAGTGATGCCGAGCTTATCGCTATACTCATCGGATCGGGCAGCCGGAATGAAAGTGCTGTTGAACTGAGCAAACGAATCCTTCATGGCTGCAACCGGGATCTAAACCATCTGGCAAGACTTAATGTAAAGGAACTTTCCAGATTTAAAGGAATTGGCGAAGCTAAGGCTATCAGTATTATCGCCGCTTTGGAACTTGGAAGAAGAAGAAAGGAAAGTATGTCTGCTGACAGAGTTCAGATAAATACCAGTATTGATGTTTTCCGTTTAATTGAATCGCAGTTTAAAGATCTCAATCATGAAGAATTCTGGATATTGCTCTTAAACCGCGCTAACAGAGTTACTTCAAAACACCTGGTAAGTAAGGGAGGTCAGGCCGGTACCATTGCTGATCCAAAGATAATTTTCAATATAGCTCTGGAAAATCATGCTGCGTCCCTTATATTAGCTCATAATCATCCTTCAGGAAATTTAAAACCAAGCCATGCTGATCTGGAGCTGACACAGAAGCTGCGATCTGCCGGACAATTTTTAGATATACCTGTCCTGGATCATTTAATAGTAACAGATCAGGGTTTCCTGAGTTTTGCTGACGAAGGTCTGATATAGTTTATGAATAATTCCCAATTTAATTTAGCCTTATGCAGCGAATCCTCCTAGTCTTAATAATTTCTGCCTCAGTTTTCAGCCTGAATGCTCAGGTGAAAAAAAAGGGCGAGCTCAATGTAATGAGCTACAATATCCGCTATAATAATCCCGGGGACAGCATAAATGCCTGGCCCAACCGGAAAGACTGGGTTAAAGATCTGATCAGATTTTATGATACGGATATTCTTTGTGTTCAGGAAGCGCTTAGCGGTCAGGTGGATGATATTCTGGCGGGTTCCCCTTTTGCTATGGAGGGAGTTGGAAGGAATGATGGTAAAAGGGCAGGTGAGTTCACCGCTATTTATTATAATTCCCGGCGTTTTGTAAAAAAGGATGCAGGACATTTCTGGTTATCAGACACACCTGAAAAACCATCCAAAGGCTGGGATGCCGCAATTTTACGCATTTGTTCCTGGGTGAAGCTTCATGATAAGCTCAGGAAAAAAGATTTTTATGTGTTCAATACTCATTATGATCACATTGGAAAACTGGCCCGGATTCGATCCTCAGAGCTAATAAAAGAGCAGATCCGTAAAATCGCAGGAAGTGCTCCGGTTGTATTAACAGGTGATCTGAATGTTACGCCGGAAACTGAGGCCGTTAAAACGATTAAATCTTTCCTGAATGATACAAAGGAAACTTCCGCTGAGCCTCCATATGGTCCCGAGGGAACCTTCAATGCTTTTAATTTTCTTGCTCCCCTTAAAGATCGGATTGACTATATTTTCACCTCAGACCATTTTAAGGTGATTAAATTCGGCGTACTGTCTGATTCAAAGGAAAGGCGCTATCCTTCCGATCATTTACCTGTTTTAGCGCGGATCAGGATTAATTAGGTAAAGAACGGATATACAGGGATCTTGTGATTTGAATTACATGCTCTGATGGAGGCTGATCCTCAATTGGTATTTATACAGATCATTCTCCTTTTCCTGGTATCTCCTGTTACAAATCTCGCATCTCTTTCTATCTTTGTCGTTTATCATTTTTTAGCACATGAAGATCTCATACAAGTGGCTGGAGCAATTCATCCAGACCAATAAAACTCCCGAAGAGCTTTCTTTGATATTGACCAATATCGGATTGGAAGTAGAGAGTCTGGAAAGTGTACAGACCGTTCCGGGTGGATTGGAAGGCTTACTTATTGGTTATGTGAAGGAATGTGTGCAGCATCCCAATGCAGACCGTTTAAAAGTGACCAGGGTTGATATAGGAGCTGCGGAAGATCTTCAGGTAGTATGCGGAGCCAATAATGTGGAGGCCGGACAGAAAGTAGTGGTTGCTCCGGTCAATACGACAGTCTTTCCAACCTCGGGAGAACCTTTTAAGATCAATAAATCAAAAATTCGTGGCGAAGTTTCAGAGGGGATGATCTGTGCGGAAGATGAAATTGGCTTAGGCCATAACCATGAAGGAATCATGGTGCTTAGGGAGGATGCGGAAATTGGATCAAAGGCAAAGGATTATTTTAACATGGCGGATGATTATGTGTTTGAGATTGGCTTAACACCCAACCGCGCAGATGCGGCATCCCATCTCGGTGTTGCACGCGATCTTGCGGCTTACCTTAAGCTGCCTCTTAATATGCCTGACGTATCCGGGTTCCATGTGCAAAATCAGGAACTGATAATCCCTGTTCGTGTTGAAGATGAAGCGGCCTGTCCACGGTATTCCTCACTAACGATAAGCGGGGTACAGATAAAAGAATCCCCGGAATGGCTTAAAGATAAACTGAATGCAATTGGGATTCGTCCTATAAATAATGTGGTGGACATCAGTAATTATGTCCTGCATGAGCTTGGGCAACCCTTACATGCCTTTGATGCCGATGCAATCACCGGAAATAGGGTAATAGTGAAAGGATGTCCTGAAGGTACCTTATTCACCACGCTGGATGAGGTGGATCGAAAACTATCGTCTGATGACTTAATGATCTGTAATGTAGATCAGCCAATGTGTATCGCCGGTGTATTTGGAGGCCAGGCTTCAGGAGTTAAACTTTCAACAAGCCGTATATTTTTAGAGAGCGCCTGGTTTAATTCAGTATCGATCCGTAAAACATCCAAACGTCACGGACTTAAAACTGATGCATCCTTCCGTTTTGAGCGGGGAACCGACCCGGATATGACCGTTTATGCATTAAAAAGAGCCGCGCTACTTATCCGGGAATTAGCTGGAGGGGTAATATCTTCAGAAATTTCTGACCTGTATCCAATACCTGCAAAGCCCTTTAGTGTGGATATTGCTTATAAGAACATAGACCGTCTTATCGGAAAATCAATTTTACCGGAAGAGATCCGTTCTACCCTTACCGGACTGGGTATCGTCATTTTATCCGAAAATCAGGAAGGGATGGCATTACAGGTTCCAGCTTATAAAGTGGACGTAACGCGTGAGGTTGATATTATTGAAGAGATCCTCCGTATTCACGGCTATGATAATGTGGATATACCGGTTCAGATCCGGGCATCATTGAATTATACGGTTAAACCGGATAAGGAAGTGCTTCAAAACCAGGTTGCCGATCTTTTATCAGGGAATGGTTTTTTTGAGATCCTTAGCAATTCATTAACTAAACTTGCATATTCCTCTGAACCTGATCAGGCGGTCAGGATACTAAATCCCCTAAGCAGTGATCTGGATGTGATGCGGCAGAGCCTTCTTTTTTCAGGTCTTGAAGCCCTTGCCTATAACCAGAACCGGAAAAATTCAGATCTTAAATTTTACGAGTTTGGGAAAGTTTATAGTTTACAGGATGGATACAGGGAGAACCAGCGTTTATCCCTGTTTATTACGGGTGCAAAGCACGCTGAGAACTGGAAATCTAAGAGTTTAAGTGCCGATTTTTATACTTTAAAATCAGCTGTCGATCTGATCATTGACAGAATGAATGTCAAAGGACTTACAAGCACTGATGCCGTCCATCCTGATCTTTCGGCAGGTATAGCTTATCGAAAGGGAGAAAAAACGCTTGTCGAATTTGGAACGGTTTCAAAAGCCGCATTGAAAAAGCTTGACATTTCAAATGAAGTGTACTATGCTGATTTTGACTGGGATTTAGTTCTCCGTGCCATAAGAAATAATAAGATCACCTACAGGGAGGTTTCCAGGTTCCCTTCGGTGAGGCGTGACCTGTCCATACTGCTGAATAAAGATGTATCATTTGAACAGCTCAGGCAGATTGCTCAGAAAACAGAAAAGAGTTTACTGAAGGAGGTCAATATTTTTGATGTTTATGTTGGGGATAAGCTGCCGGAAGGAAAAAAATCATACGCATTAAGCTTTGTACTACAGGATGAGGAAAAAACTCTTACTGATAAACAAATCGAGGCTATCATGCAAAAATTAATTCTTAATTTCGAAAACCAGACCGGAGCCGAGATAAGGAAGTAATAATCGATTAGATCTACGCTTAATTTCTTTATATTGAAATTTGAATTTTCAGAGCCCCTTACAAAGCGCATAACATACAACATAAATGACAGTTGCAGATCAACTCAGTAAAGTAGCAGATAAAACTGGCCGGCTCATCGACCTTTGCATTGCTTTACAGGAAGAAAATGATCTGCTTAAACTGGAAAATGAGTCCTTGAAAAAGACCGTTCAAAGCAGTGCAGGCAAGAGTAAGGAACTGGAAGAAAAGGTGCGGGTTTTAACTTTAGCCCGCTCGCTTGAGGGTTTGCCTTCAGGAGAATTGGGTTTGAATGAAAAAACTCTTGACATAAAGCAAAAAATTGCCGAATTTGTAGGCGAAATAGATAAGTGCATTGTATTGCTGAAAAAGTAATACTTAGTGAATCAAGCTCAAATGGGAGAAATCTCCATAAAAATAAATATTGCTGACAGGGTTTATCCATTGAAGATAAACATTGAAGAAGAAGAAGTTATACGCAGGGCAGCTAAAATAATAAATGACCGCATAAAAGAATATCAGGAGAATTATGCGGTTAGGGATAAGCAGGACCTGCTATCTATGTGTGTATTGCATTATGCTACAGCTACATTAAAGGCTGAAAGAAAAGTAATGCATGAAGACACGGATGTTGCAGAAAAGGTTTATCAGCTGGATCAATTGTTATCGGATTTTTTTTCAAAGTAGTATTGTTCTTATATTTCAGAGCATTAAAGATTTAACCGCAGTTAGATTTTTAGGTTTCACTATTTAAAGCTTAACGCTTCAATATCAAAAGAGTTATAGATTGATCATCTGCTTGCACCTGATCCTGATCCACGCTCTAATCGTAATGAATGAAGCTTTTACAGTACATGAAACTTAAATCTAGTTGCGGTTTTTTTTATACTAAAAATAATTATGGACATAATACAAATAGTACTTTACGTTTTATTGGGATTAGCTGCAGGAATAGTGATCGGAAGATTCATGCTGCGCAAGCTGCTCCGGAATCAGGAGATCGGGGCTCAGAATAAAGTTAAAAAGATCCTTAAGGATGCTGAGACGAATGCTGAGATTTTAAAAAAGGATAAGCTTCTTGAAGCTAAGGAGAAGTTTTTACAGATGAAGGCCGATCATGAACAGGAGATCAATGCCAAAAACAATGCAATTAATCAGAGAGAAAATTCGGTTAAGCAGAAGGAGCAGTCAATCAACCAGAAGATTGAAAACCTAACCCGCAAAGAGAATGAACTGGATGTGGTTAAGGTTAACCTGGAAAAGCAAATTGAAATAACCCGTAATAAGCAGGATGAAGTTGATGCGCTTAAGAACCAGCATATCCAGCAAATGGAAGCAATTGCCGGCCTATCTGCAGAAGAAGCAAAGAACCAACTGATCGACTCACTCCGTGAGGAGGCCCGTTCGCAGGCCATGATCCAGATAAAGGATATTGTTGATGAGGCTAAGCTCACGGCCAGCAAAGAGGCTAAAAAGGTAGTGATTCAAACTATCCAGCGAACTGCAACGGAAAGCGCCATCGAGAATACAGTTTCGATTTTCAATATTGAAAATGATGAGATTAAGGGCCGCGTGATTGGTCGGGAGGGCCGTAATATTCGTGCCCTTGAGGCAGCTACGGGGATTGAGATCATCGTGGATGACACACCTGAGGCAATTATTCTTTCTGGATTTGATCCGGTAAGACGGGAAATTGCGCGTTTAGCTTTACACCGTCTGGTAACGGACGGACGTATCCATCCCGCCCGTATAGAAGAAGTTGTTGCAAAGACAAAAAAGCAAATTGAAGATGAGATCGTTGAAATAGGAGAGCGTACTGTTATAGACCTTGGTATCCATGGGCTTCACCCTGAGCTTATCAGAATGGTTGGAAGAATGCGTTACCGCTCCTCATACGGTCAGAACCTGTTACAGCACTCAAGGGAAGTTGCTAATTTCTGTGCAACCATGGCGGCCGAATTAGGCTTAAATGTAAAAATGGCTAAACGTGCCGGTTTGCTTCACGATATTGGTAAGGTGCCTGATGATAATCCGGAATTACCTCATGCAATTTTAGGTATGCAGCTTGCAGAAAAATATAAGGAACATCCTGAGGTTTGCAATGCTATTGGCGCCCACCATGATGAAGTTGAAATGACTTCTATGATTTCGCCAATAATTCAGGCCTGTGATGCTATTTCCGGGGCAAGACCGGGTGCAAGACGTGAGGTGGTGGAAAGCTATATCAGAAGATTGAAAGAGCTTGAGTCCCTGGCTTTATCCTATCCTGGGGTTGAAAAAACTTTCGCTATCCAGGCAGGAAGGGAATTACGCGTAGTGGTTGAAAGTGAAAGAATTAGTGATGCTGCAGCGGAGATCCTTGCAGCAGATATATCCAACCGTATTCAGACAGAGATGACCTATCCCGGTCAGATCAAAGTAACGGTGATCAGGGAAACCAGATCGGTATCTTACGCAAAATAATCCTGTTTTCAGAGGATAAAATTTATGCCAGGCCAGTAAAGCCTGGCATATTTGTTCAAGGGAATCCCCACTTTGCACTTTACTGAATTCTTAATATATTTAATTATGACAAAGCAATCACCGGTGCGACCTATTGATGCCTATTTTAATAAATATGCAGAAAGTCATCAGAATCATACCAATGAGATCATTCATTGGATTTGCGTGCCTTTGATCGTCTTTAGTTTGTTCGGACTGGTATGGGCTATCCCTTTTCCGTACCTGGAATTTCTTGGAAAATATAATGGCTTTGTTAACTGGGCTTCCTTCCTGATCGCCTTCTCAATTTATTACTATTATAAATTATCGCCGGTCTTGTCTTATGTGATGCTTCTAGTGATGATGATCTTTTCAGCCGGCATAGTCAGTCTGGAAAAACTTCATAATAATTCCGGCTGGCCGGAAATGTGGCAGGTTTGCCTGGTAATTTTTGTTCTTGCCTGGATCGGTCAGTTCATAGGCCATAAAATTGAAGGGAAGAAGCCTTCATTTTTTGATGATCTGAAATTTCTTCTCATTGGTCCCATCTGGCTGCTGCATTTCCTGTTTAAAAAAGCAGGGATAAAATATTGAACATTTAAACTGATTGAGGGGAACTGAACTGTTTTCGTTTGAGCCAGAAGGCGACATTGACCAGGGCAATTAATGCAGGAACTTCAACCAATGGACCTATGACTCCGGCAAAAGCCTGCCCGGAATTTATCCCAAACACTCCTATCGCCACTGCTATAGCTAATTCAAAGTTATTCCCAGTTGCGGTAAAGGCAATAGAAGTACTTCTCGAGTAATCTGCACCAAAATATTTACCGGCAAAAAAGCTTACTATGAACATTACAGCGAAGTAAATAACCAAAGGAAGAGCGATACGCAGAACATCCACAGGAATTCGAACTATCAGATCTCCTTTAAGGGCGAACATTATTACAATTGTGAATAACAAGGCAATGAGGGTAACGGGAGAAATTGCAGGTATAAACTTCTTTTCAAACCAGCTCAGACCCTTTAGTTTAATTAAAGAATATCTGCTGATAATCCCCAGGGCAAACGGAATTCCTAAATAAATCCCCACGCTTTCTGCGATTTGTAAAATAGTGATATCTACGGCTAACCCCTCAAGACCAAAAAGTGGAGGAAGCACCGTGATGAATACATATGCATAAACGCTGTAAAGTAAAACCTGAAAGATACTGTTCAAAGCTATTAATCCTGCGGCATATTCGCGATTTCCTTCTGCAAGCTCATTCCACACCACAACCATGGCAATACATCTGGCAAGTCCGATCAGAATCACGCCAATCATATATTCGGGATAATCACTTAATAAAGTTATGGCAAGGAAAAACATTAAAACCGGACCAATAACCCAGTTCAATATAAGTGAAACAGCAAGGACTTTTGTGTCCTTAAATACCTTTCCCATGTTCTCATATTTTACCTTAGCTAATGGAGGATACATCATCAGGATCAATCCAATGGCCAGTGGAATATTGGTGGTTCCGCTGGAAAATGAATTGATAAAACCTGATGAGGATGGTAGGAAGTAGCCCATGGCGACACCCAGAAGCATAGCCAGAAAGATCCATAGAGTGAGAAAACGGTCTAAAAACCCAAGCTTTTTCCTTTCCGCCGCCGGTGCACAATGATTTGCGGTCATTCTAATTATCCTTCAGGTTTTCCATTACGAATTTCCGGCAATAGTCTTTTATCATTTCCCGCACCTCCCTGAATTTATTCATGATCTCGCTTTCTGTCCCTATGGCTTTCGCCGGATCTGGAAAATTTTCATGGAACTTTTGGGCATCAGTTGAGAAGTAAGGACAGTTTTCCTTTGCATGATCGCAAACGGTGATAAGGAAATCAAACTCGATATCCTTATATTCATCTATATTATTCGAGGTATGAGCTGATATATCAATGCCATCTTCCTTCATAGTGGCAATTGCTCTCGGATTGACGCCATGAGTTTCTATCCCCGCACTGTAAACTTCTGCTTTATCCCCGGCAAAATGTCTCAGATAACCTTCTGCAATCTGACTTCTGCAGCTATTTCCTGTGCAGAGAACTAATATCTTTTTCTTTTCCATAATCGCGGTTCACCTGCTTATTCGGTGATTGATTTAATAATTTATATTGCAATATTACGATTATTAAACTTAACCTGGAATCTTTTAGAACAAATTTTAAATTCAGTGAATAAATATAATCTGCCGCTAATATTATCTTAACATAGCTAACATTAAGTTGTTGTAAGGTTAAAACAAGCTTAACTTAAACAGAGCGGTGTCTTAACATTGTGGTAATACATTTGTCGAAATCAAAAATTCGACAATTGAAACACAACATTCTTCTTCGAAACTTAAGCTTCCAGTTAATCTTAATATTAGGTACGCTAAGTGCTTATGGTCAGCAGACCGGAAAAATATCAGGTAAAGTAAGCGATTCCAAAACCGCTGAAACATTGATCGGTCTTACTGTGAAAATTACAGGTGGAACTTTAGGGGCATCTACAGACATCGAGGGCAGGTATACACTTGGGAACCTTAATCCCGGTAAATACAGTCTTACCTTCTCTTATATAGGATACCAGACAAAAAATATTACTGATATTGAGGTTCTTGCCGGCAAAACTACCAATCTTGATGTGGTCATGGTAGAAGCCAGTTCACAAGCTTTGGCAGAAGTGGTAATTACTGCAACTATCAGGCAGGAAAGCATCAATGGTTTATATGCACAGCAAAAAAACAGTGTTAGAATCTCTGATGGAATTTCTGCGGAGTCAATACGTAAATCACCGGATAAAAACACAAGTGAAGTTTTAAAACGTGTAAGCGGGACAACAATTCAGGATAATAAATTTGTTGTAGTCAGAGGATTGGCAGATCGTTATAATTCGGCCTCATTAGATAATGGCGTATTGCCAAGTACGGAGCCAAACAGAAAAGCATTTTCGTTTGATATTGTGCCTTCGAACCTGATTGATAATATCATTATCAGTAAGACAGCCACACCTGATCTTGCAGGTGATTTTGCAGGAGGTTCAGTTCAGATTATAACCAAAAATATACCTGATGAAAATTTTATTTCAGTTGGCTTAGGATATAGCTATAATTCACAGTCCACTTTTAAGGATTTTCAAAGTGGCCACCGGAATACTTCTGATTATTTTGGTTTTGATAACGGTTTAAGATCTCTACCCAACAATTTTCCTTCAACACGTAAAATTGTCAATAATGGTGTAGGTCCTAATAAAAATATCGCTTCAATAAAAGCCTTGCCGCAGGATTTCGGTATCCGGAGTGGAAATGCATTTTTAAATCAGAATTATCAGTTTACTGTGGGAAGAGTTAAAGATTTTGAAAAGACCAATAACCGACTGGGTGCCATATTATCTTTAACCTACCGAAATTCTCAAAATAGTAATTTGGGAATTACCCGTCAGTACCATGTGTTTGATTATAATGATGATCAATATAAGTTTTCTACGAATGTGGGAGCATTAGCCAACTTTGCCTACAATTTTAAAAACAGCCGGATTACTCTTAAGAATCTTTATAACCGCACTCTGGATGATCAGTATACCTACCGTACCGGTAACAACAAAACAACCGGAGATATCAGGTTCTATGCATTTGATCTGATGCAGAAGTCTTTATTTAAAACAGCCCTTGAGGGTGAACATAAAGTAGGAGAAAACAACTCTAAATTTAAATGGACTCTTGGATTTGGGAATGTGTTAAACGATCAGCCGGACCAGCGTAAAGTAAACTATCTGCGTAACGTTGCAGACAGAAATGTGCCTAACTCATTTTATGCAGGAGTTACTAACATCGGAAAAGAGAATACCAGGCTTTATTCCTATTTAAATGAGAATGTCTATTCGGCAGAGGCCGGTTATACCCTTCCCTTAACATTTCTTAAAAATAGTGCAACATTTAAAGCTGGTATTGCTTCAAACTATCGTAACCGAAACTTTGATGTTCGGTTCTTAGGATTAAGACTGGTTAGTGATGTGAATAATCCTCAGTTAGATAATCAGATCAGAACACGTCCTGTTGAAACTTTATTCGGAAAGGATCTGGTAAGCCAGGGTAAATATAAATTGGATGAGATTAACAATAATGGAGACTCTTATGATGCTAACTCATTAGTGAATGCAGCTTATGCGATGATGGACAATAAAATTGGTGCAAAATCCAGGATTGTTTACGGATTACGTGTGGAGCAATATGATTTGAAACTGAGTACGTTGACAACAAATAATCTGGTATCTCAAAATTTTGCGGATATACTTCCTTCCGTAAATTACACTTACAGTATTACTGGTAAAAGTAATTTCAGAGCTTCTTATTTCAGGACCCTTGCCCGTCCGGAGTTCAGAGAATTAGCTCCATTCGCTTATTATGACTATGAAAGAGGAGCCAATGTTCAAGGAAATCCGCTCTTAAAACGTGCTCAAATTGATAATGCAGATTTAAGATATGAGTTCTTCCCTTCGACGGGACAAATATTTTCAGTATCAGCATTCTATAAGAAGTTTAAAAATGCTATTGAAGCCAGTATTGCGGATGCGAATTCAACACCCGATATCTCTTACTTTAATTCGAAACGTGCAGGGGTCTATGGTATTGAATTAGAATACAGAAAGAACCTGGCATTTTTGGGAAGTGAGACCTTTAAAAACACCAATTTTTATACCAACCTGTCTTTGATTAAATCAAAGGTTAAGAATCCGGATATCGATAATCTGATTGAAAAAGAGCGCCCATTGGTTGGTCAGTCTCCGTATGTGATTAATGCCGGATTACAACATAGCACATTGAATAACCTTCTTAATTTCAATCTATTATATAATCGCATTGGTCGAAGAATTGCAAATGCTGGTGGACAGCAGTTCCCAAGTGTTTATGAAGCGCCGCGCAATGTCCTTGATTTCCAACTTGGTTATAAAATACTAAAAGCAAAAGGAGAATTGAAGTTTAATGCAAATGATATACTGAATAATGACAACGTTTTGTACTTCGATAAGGATATGAATAAAAAATATTCAACAACATCTTCTGATGAGACAATCAGCCGGTTTAAAACAGGAAGTAATTATTCTCTGTCATTTAACTATTCCTTCTAGGTAACATAATCTTAATAGTGTTTAACAGTATAATCACTTAGATTTTATACTAAGGTTATGTACTGTAAATACCTTTATATATAATCAATAAATAAAAAACAACATGAAAAAACAAGCCATTTTATTAGCATTAGCTGCTGCGATTTTTACTACATCCTGTAAAAAAAGTTCAGTCGATGATACGGATGATACTATTATATTAAACCCAACAAGCTCGACGGTTGATGTAACAGCTGATATTACAACGAATACCACCTGGTCTGCAGATAAAATATATTTATTAAAAGGGATAATTAATGTTACCAGCGGAGCAACATTAACAATCCAGGCCGGGACTTTAATAAAAGGAGACAAGGCTTCAAAAGGTACACTTGTAATTAACAGAGGCGGTAAAATTGAAGCGGTAGGTACCGTGGATAAACCAATTGTTTTTACATCAAACCAGGCGGTTGGTGCACGATCGGCCGGTGATTGGGGAGGAATCGTAATTTTAGGTAAGTCTCCAAATAACCAGGGAACAAATCAGGGTATTGAAGGTATTCCAACGGATGCCTCGGGCAAGGCTTCATATGGCGGTACTGATCCGGCGGATAATTCAGGAACAATGAAATACATTCGTATTGAATTTGCCGGTGTTCCCTTATCTCCTGATAATGAAATTAATGGTTTAACATTAGGTTCTGTGGGATCGGGTACAACTATTGATTATATTCAGGTAACACGTTCAGGTGATGATGCCTTTGAATTTTTCGGAGGGACCGTTAATGCCAAACATATCTTAGCAATTGGTACTTTGGATGATGATTTTGATACAGATTTCGGATATTCAGGTAAGGTCCAGTTTGCATTGGTTCAACGTTATATCACTATTGCTGATGTTTCTGGTTCGAATGGGTTTGAGTCTGATAATGATGGTTCAGGATCCGTTAAAACACCTTTAACAAGTGCAATATTTAGCAATGTTACTGTGGTTGGCCCTCTTTCTGCAGCTAATACGTCTGGTTTCAATGCTAACTATCAGCACGCTGCTCAGATCAGGAGAAATTCATCGATCAGTATTTTAAACTCTATCTTCACAGGTTATACTGAAGGTATTTATATTGACGATTCAAAAGTTGCAGTTGCAAAAGCAACTTCGGCTAATTATTTGTCTGGATCTCTGGTTTTTCAAAATAATCTTGTTTTTGGGACAAACTCTAAAAACAATGAACTGAAAGGTGAAAATAAAGCAGATTTTGAAACAGCATTGCGCGCTGCCAATACATTTGCTGCAGCTTCATATGGTGATGTTTTATTAACTGCTCCGTATAAATACCCTGCAGATATTATCGCTGCATCAACCGGTAAACAGGGGATACCAAATTTTACTGTTAAAGCTGGCTCAGCCGCAGAAACTGGTGCTTTGTTTACCAATAGTAAAGTTGCAGATGCATTCTTTGAGAAAGTTACTTATAGGGGTGCTTTTGGTACAAACGACTGGACGTATGGATGGGCTAATTTTGACCCTCAGGTACTTCCGTATGATGCTCCGGGAAAAGTAAAATAATAATTATCCATTCCTACATACTGTATTCCTGTAGATAAATAATGGTTGGATTAACTAAAGTAAACCCTTCAAAGAGAGCTGGGGTTTACTTTAGTTAATCTTTCTATATCCTTTTACAGGTAGTTACTTCCTTGAAGGTCTATACTGGTAAACAACTTCATAATCAACATTGTGAAGGTTTTCTGCTATTTGGCCTATTCTTAAATCCTGTTTTTGCGGAGTAGGCTCACAAACTGAATATTTTGCGCCATTATAAATTATCGATTTGCCAAATGGTTTGTCAAATTGTACTGCCATACTGATATGAGTAGGGTAGAGTAATGCGATCATCGGCAAATTGTATATTTCCTTAACCAGATAGAAAAACAAAGCTGCGCGGTCATCGCAGTCGCTGTATTTTGAAAGCAAAGTTTGTTCAGGTGACAAACGCTTTTCTCTTCCGAAATTATTTTCATCTGTTTGATATAAGAAAGCATAGCGTGTAAAACGCATCAAATAATCGATACCCTTCTTCTGGTTCATTCCTTTTACATTGTCTCTGATTATTGGGATCAGTGAGCGGTAAGTTTCATGACTAAGCGGGATATTAAAATAGGATTCAAAATCCACACCGGGATAGTTGGTAAAAATGCCCTCTACTGCGGGGTTTAACATTACTTTAAAATGATAGGATCTCTGACGGTATTTAAAATAAATATCCTTCTGTGTATACGTTTGAGGCTGGAAATCAGGCATTCGGGTTACTTTATAAGAAAATGATCTTTTAGCTTCAGGGATAAGAATATTCGCAGGGATAATCTTTTCTTTTTCGAAATCAATCTTACCATAATCGTGAATATTTAAGCACATATACTTATGGCCATCCTCTATAAAAAAGGGGATGTCATTAATATTTTCATCATTACGTACATAAAAGATGAGTAGGCTATCTCCAATGCCTAGCCGGGCATCATATCCCGACTTCGTTAAAAAAAACCATTTATATAAGGTATAGCGATGATAATTATCTGCTTTGGGACTTATTTGCTGAGCGGTTTTCCGGATAAGCTGATAATAGATCCAGTCGTTTAACTGGTGCTTTTCCTTGTAGGCCAGTAGTGAAGCTAGTACTGATTGAAATTTAGCCTTATCAAGCTTATTGTAAAAGGAATTAACTGACTTTATAGAAAGTGCTTCCGGAAAATCTATACTGGCTGAAGAATCTAATTCAAAATTGAAAGTCCCGTTATAAAATTCAAAGCTGAAAACCCTGGGCATATCTTTGCTGTAAGATACAGTTAAGGTAAGTATCAGAACTAGCGTAATGTATAGCTTGAGGTAATGTGCCTTCAATTTTATTTGTTTAACATTAAATTTACATATTAATAAAAGTAATTTAACATTTAAGAATCACTTTTTTGATTAGATTTTATCAAATACTCAATCATCTCCAGGCTGCCAGCATAATCTGTTTGTTATATAATCTATAGTGTTTTTTATACTGTCTGCCGGGCATATTAAGGTAAGGAACCTGTGATTTGTTAATTCTTACAATTTAACTCGCTTAATAATATTTAAAAGCCCTTTTCTCAATAATCGATGTTTTTGTGTAGACTGGATGTGTGAAGGAACCAACAGATAATATTCTCTTAACCACTGAATAAGTCATATCATATATTCTTACACATTCCTTTATATTTAATACCTATTAATGCCTGATTTTGAACATGTACTCTCTTAAAAAGTCGCTGAAATCTTATTTTAGCTATTCTAAAAAAGAGCTGAATGGCATTTTGCTATTGTGCATATTAATCACTCTTATTCTTGCCTTTCCCTATGTCAGTTTTTATTTAAACAAGCCGGAAAGCTATGATTTGGAAACATTTAAATCAGAGATCCTGGAGTTTAAAGCTTCTGCCGTTAAAAAGCAGGAAAAGTATAAGGGGTTTGGAAATCAGGTGGAGGATAGAAGTAGAAGCGGAGAATATTTTGTTTTTGATCCGAATGACTTATCTGAAGGACAATGGCAGAAATTGGGATTATCTGCGAAGCAGATCAGGGTTATCAAGAATTATGAGAGTAAGGGAGGCAGGTTTTATAAGAGTGAAGATTTAAAAAAAATCTACTCTATCTCGCCGTCTCAGTTTGCAAAACTTGAACCTTTTATCCATATAACTTCCCAACGGACTATGGCTCCTGAACGTGATAATTCAACCCGGTTTGAGAAAAATAAACCTATCAGGGAGGCTCAGGTCCAAATGGTAGTAGAGCTCAATAATGCCGATTCTGCATTGCTGGTGAGTGTGAGGGGTATAGGTCCAGTGTTTGCTTCAAGGATGATCCGGTATCGTGAACGCCTGGGAGGTTATTACGCTAAGGAACAGCTGAAAGAAATCTATGGAATTGATTCAATTAAATATTCACTCCTGAAGGATCTGATCAGCGTTGATGCCGCATTGATCAAAAAAATAAATCTTAATACTGCTACCTTTGAAGACTTCAGGCGGCATCCCTATCTTAGTTTTAAGCAGATGAATGCTATTATTCAATATAGGAAACAGCATGGTTTTTTTCGGTCAATGGAGGATTTAAAGAAAGTTGATCTTCTCAATGAAGAAATTATCCGTAAAATTGAACCATATACTTCCTTTTAAATAATATGATCAGTACAAAGCTTAAAAATGCCATTCGTGATATCCCTGATTTCCCAAAACCCGGTATTCTTTTTAAAGATATAACTCCTATATTAAAAGATGCAGAGCTCTGCTCGGGAGTAATTGATGAATTTGTAAAGCGATTGGAGGGAACGCAGATAGACGTGATAGCGGGTATAGAGAGCAGGGGTTTTTTGTTCGGACTTATGCTTGCAAACCGTTTGCAAATTCCCTTTGTGCCTATTAGAAAGCAGGGGAAACTACCCTTTAAAACCCTACAGGAACCCTGTGAATTAGAATACGGCTCAGCAATTTTGGAATTGCATGAAGATGCCTTACTTCCCGGTCAAAGGGTGCTTATTCATGATGATCTCCTGGCCACAGGCGGAACGGTTAGTGCTGCGACGCGCCTGGTTCAAAAACTTGATGGGGTGGTAGCGGGTTATTCTTTTGTAATCAGTCTGGATTTTCTGAATGCTAAAGAGAAATTAAGCCTGGTTTCTGAAAACATCATTACTTTAGTTTCATATAAGTAATTTCTATAGTTTAAAATAAAATACCACCTCAGCCGGCGTCGTTGAATAATTTGTACCCGGAACCATTTCGTTTCATTTTGTTCTTTTTTTTAATCGTTTCCAGATGCATCGATAATTGCTATACTTGCATGAAACAACCAATTATTTATGCAATCAACACTAGCTGCTGAGAATGGTGGAATAAATTTCCATTCATCAGAAAATGGAAAAATGGTTACCGATATGGTTCGTGATTTTGCTGAAAAGCATATCCGGCCACATGTAATGGAATGGGATGAAGCTCAAATTTTCCCGGTAGAAATCTTTAAAAAATTAGGTGAACTGGGCTTGATGGGAGTTCTCGTTCCTGAGGAATACGGAGGATCCGGCTTCGGGTATTTTGAATACGTTAATGTAATTGTTGAGATATCAAAGGTATGCGGCTCAATCGGCTTGTCTGTGGCAGCACATAATTCATTATGTACCGGGCATATTATGGCTTTTGGAAATGATGAACAAAAACGCAGATGGTTGCCGAAGCTGGCTACAGCTGAATGGATAGGCGCCTGGGGTTTAACAGAAGCTAATACAGGATCTGATGCGATGGGTATGAACACTACTGCAGTCCTGGACGGCGATCATTATGTGGTGAATGGCTCCAAGAACTGGATCACTCATGGTAAATCGGGGAATGTCGCTGTAGTTATGGTTAGGACAGGGGAAAAAGGTGATTCAAAAGGAATATCTACGCTCGTAATTGAAAAAGGGACACCAGGCTTCAGTCATGGCAAAAAAGAAAATAAACTGGGCATGCGTGCCTCAGAAACTACCGAACTGATCTTTGATAATTGCCGGGTTCCTAAAGCGAACCTCCTGGGAAACGAGGGGGAAGGTTTTAAGCAGGCAATGTACATTTTAGATGGAG
Organism: Pedobacter sp.; assembly: GCA_036676435.1. Classification (GTDB taxonomy): domain Bacteria; phylum Bacteroidota; class Bacteroidia; order Sphingobacteriales; family Sphingobacteriaceae; genus Daejeonella. Next base: position 106,255 of record JAKFCV010000022.1, read on the forward strand.
GACGGATTTCTATCGCTGCACTCTCTTTAGGAATGGCTAAAGGGGCGCTGCAGGCAGCCATTAATTACTCTAAGGAAAGATATCAGTTTGGCCAGCCAATATCCAGTTTTCAGGGTATTTCATTCAAAATTGCTGATATGGCTACTGAGGTGGAAGCGGCAGAACTATTGATCATGCAGGCTGCAGATCGTAAAAACCGCGGTCAGAATGTTACCAAACAGTCGGCAATGGCTAAATACTTTGCATCCGAAGTTTGTGTTCGTGTGGCAACAGAAGCAGTTCAGATATTTGGAGGGTATGGCTATACCAAAGATTTTCCGGTTGAGAAGTTTTACAGGGATTCGAAACTGTGCACGATAGGGGAAGGAACCTCAGAAATCCAGAAACTGGTCATTTCCCGGGAAGTTCTCCGGTAATATTTTTAAGAAATTTATTTACCATGAGGGATGCAGTTCAAATCTGCATCCCTTTATTGTTTAGCAAAGGTTGATTTAAACCTATGTTTATAAAAAGTTCCGACATTTATTTGTTTGCAGACTGAACAGAATGACCTATAGTTTGTTACCCCGATACGGATTTACAATTTCCGGAATAAATGAAAGACAAAGAATTTTACCTCTCAGCGGAAATTAAATACAATTGCCTGGATGTTGTTAAAATGTGGGGGACAGACTTCGAACTGAAGGTGTATTCCTTATCTGATACCGATTACCTGGTTGCCGAAAATTGTTTAGAATTATACGGCAATGCTCATCCTGATCTGTATGCATTTGAAATCAGTCTGGATGATGAATTTTCCTATGATTACATGTCAGAAGCCATCACCTGGTATGCCAATCACATCGGCAAGCCGGATATGGAGATCCTGAGAACTGACCCCCGGGCTGACCGCAAGGATCTCAGATTACGTGAATAAATCCAATCTCCAAGGATTGGAGAAGGTAAAGTAGTTTCTATTCTTAATAAATGAACCTTCCCAGGACGGAACTTCTTTACATCTAATCTCAGATTATATATTTTCTCAATTCCTCTTCAATACGGTTGCAGCTGAGCAGGAAGGGTTTATCGGTAATAGAGATATTGAATGATTGGTTTTCAACGGAATAATTGCCTTCTACTTTCCCTAAGGGTGAAGAAATAACAAACATCCCTGCCAGATTATCACCGGTGAATGATCCGCCTGCACCTGATATTGCCTGCTCTGCAAGTTTAGTCATATCATCGGCATTGCCGTTAAAATTTATTGAGAAATTGCATTTAGCCATATTTTCTGATTAATGAAGCTTGATTGAGCTCCAGGGATTATTCTTTATTGCTGTGTTCCTGATGATTTTTTTTTGTTCGCTGCCGCATTCTTTCTTCAGCATCTTTTACTTCGTCCTTTTCCGCCCGGATTGAATCTGATAAGATATCAAGCAGGTTTTCCCTGGGATTCTCTTCCCTATTGTTATCTTTTGCAAGGGCTTTACCTATGTCCTTCCCCTTTTTTTTCCTGTTCTTAGAATCCTTCATACCCATTGCTTATACTCTTAATTTTAAACAAGGAGGCGATAAGATTGTTCTTATATAAGAACAGGATAATGTATTCCTTACAATTTTTGGACCATGAAAGGTAAACAATACATTTTGTAAATCATCTTATTGAAATATTGATAAATTTTGTACATTTGCAATCCAAATCCGAAAGGGGGTATCTTTAAATTATGATCATTATAAACGTAAAAGACGGCGAATCCTTAGACAAAGCTTTAAAACGCTTCAAAAAGAAATTCGAAAAAACCGGTGTATTGAGAGAACTTCGCAGCCGTCAGGCCTACGAGAAAAAATCCATTACCCGTAGAACCGAAGTGAAAAAAGCTATTTACAAGCAAGGATTAAACATCGAATCTGTTTAATTTTTCTTCAGGCATATAAATCTTAAAAACTATTTGTATATTCATTTATTGATGTGCAAATAGTTTTTTTTTGATGTTTATAGAGCGCTTTATACGGTACCTCCAATTTGAAAAACGGTTCTCCTCCCATACCGTTACAGCCTACAAAAAAGACCTTAATCAATTTTCTGATTTTTTAATTCCCCTTGGCCTGAGTTTTCCTGTGGTCACTCATCAGCATATCCGGAGTTGGATGGTTGAACTTATGGATCAGGGTTATGAACCAAAAACGATCAACCGGAAGATCTCAAGTCTTCGTTCACTGTATAAATTTCTTTTGCGGGAAGAACTTGTTCTGAATAATCCCATGATCCATGTCCGTGCTCCAAAGGTGCCTAAGCGTCTTCCTGTTGTAGTAATTGAACAGAAGATGGATATGCTGCTGGACGGAGGACAAGTATTCACTGATGATTTCGAAGGCTTAAGGAATCGTTTGGTTGTTGAGATCCTGTACGGTACCGGGATGCGTCTTTCAGAGCTGGTTAATCTTAAGGATAGTGATATAAACGGCTATGAACAAGCCCTTAAGGTACTTGGTAAACGGAATAAGGAACGTATTATTCCGATTAATCAATCTCTGTCCCGATTGATCGAACAATACCAGCATCAAAAATTAAGTCAGAAATTTGACAACAAAGCAAGGACATTAATCGTTACAAATTCAGGAAAGGATGCTTATCCTAAATTTATTTATCGAATAGTGAAGTCGAGTTTAACCCATATTTCTACCCACGATAAAAAGAGTCCTCATATTTTAAGGCATTCATTCGCAACATCCTTATTGAACCGGGGCGCAGATCTCAATGCAATAAAGGAGCTATTAGGACATTCGAGTCTGGCAGCAACCCAGGTTTATACACACAATTCCGTTGAAAAATTAAAGTCCATTTACAAACAGGCTCATCCAAAAGCCTAATTAAAAATTAAGGTATGATCTGAATTTTACCCATTACCCAATGCAAGTCTCCGGAGTTGACCGGAGCATTTTATTAATTTTTTAAAAGGAGGCAACATGAAAATCAGAGTGCAATCAATCCATTTTACAGCAGACAGTAAGTTGCTGGATTTTATTCAGAAGAAGGCGGATAAGCTGGATCAGTTTTTTGACCAGATAATCAGCGGGGAAGTTTACCTTAAATTGGAAAATACGGAAAATGAAGCAAATAAAATAACGGAAATAAAACTAATGATCCCGGGAAATGATCTTTTTGCAAAGGAACAATGTAAAACTTTTGAAGAAGCTACAGATAAAGCCATTGAATCTTTAAGACGTCAACTGGACAAACATAAAGAAAAGGTGCGTTCGCATATGAGTAATCATAAAGAAGTAAGTTTAGCGGACGAAACTTTATAACGTTTAGGCCTCATAATCAGGGTCTTTTTCGGCAGTCAAAATGACTGCCGATTTTTTTTTGTAAAAAATTTTGTCCAACTCCAAATTTTCGTAGATTTGCAGTCCCTTTCAGAGGGGGTTGTCATTAGAAGACAATCCATATGGAAAGGAATAGTTCTTTAAGATATCAAAAGTTTAAAGATTTAAACATTTCGCCTCCTTAGCTCAGCTGGTAGAGCAACTGACTTGTAATCAGTAGGTCATTGGTTCGATCCCGATAGGAGGCTCGAAAATGTTGGGGGGGTTCCAGAGCGGTCAAATGGGACGGACTGTAAATCCGTTACTTCGGTTTCGAAGGTTCGAATCCTTCCCCCCCCACAATCATTTAGGAATGTGGAATTGAAATTACGGCAATTCGTAGTTTATGATTTTTAATTAACCAAGCGGAAGTAGCTCAGTTGGTAGAGCGATAGCCTTCCAAGCTATAGGTCGCGAGTTCGAACCTCGTCTTCCGCTCAAAAGTTCATTGATTTGCTGGTGTTTTACCTGTGAGCCCATGCATGAACCGGAGAGCACATTAAAAGCCGACGTAGCTCAGCGGTAGAGCACTTCCTTGGTAAGGAAGAGGTCATGGGTTCAAGTCCCATCGTTGGCTCAACATTGTATTTAAAGTAGAACAATAATAAAATTAACCTATAATTAGTATAAAACAAAATGGCAAAAGAAAAATTTGACCGCAGTAAGCCGCATTTAAATATCGGTACTATAGGTCACGTTGACCACGGTAAAACTACACTTACAGCAGCTATCACTAAAGTGTTAGCTGATGCAGGCTTTTCTGAAGCACGTTCATTTGATTCAATTGACTCTGCTCCGGAAGAAAAAGAAAGAGGTATCACCATTAATACTGCACACGTGGAGTATTCAACCGCTACCCGTCACTATGCTCACGTTGACTGTCCAGGTCACGCGGATTATGTGAAGAACATGGTTACTGGTGCTGCTCAGATGGATGGTGCTATCATTGTAGTTGCTGCTACTGATGGTCCGATGCCACAAACTCGTGAACACATCCTTCTTGCACGTCAGGTTGGTGTGCCTTCATTGGTTGTTTTCATGAATAAAGTTGATATGGTTGACGATCCTGAATTACTTGAATTAGTAGAGATGGAAATCCGTGAACTATTGAGCTTCTACGAATTCCCTGGTGATGACATTCCAGTTATTCAGGGTTCTGCTTTGGGAGGCCTTAACGGCGATCCAAAATGGGTTGGTAAGATCATGGAGTTAATGGATGCTGTAGATAGCTACATTCCAATTCCTCCACGTTTGACTGAACTTCCATTCCTTATGCCGGTTGAAGACGTATTCTCGATCACTGGTCGTGGTACTGTTGCAACAGGACGTATAGAAAGAGGAGTAATTAACTCAGGTGAGCAGGTTGATATCTTAGGTATGGGTGCTGAAAACTTAAAATCTGTTGTTACAGGTGTTGAGATGTTCCGTAAGATATTAGACAGAGGTGAAGCTGGTGATAACGTAGGATTATTATTACGTGGTATTGAGAAAACTGATATCCGTCGTGGTATGGTTATCTGTAAGCCAGGTTCTGTAACTCCGCACACTGACTTCAAAGCTGAGATCTATGTATTGTCAAAAGCTGAAGGTGGACGTCACACTCCGTTCTTTAACAAATACCGTCCTCAGTTCTATTTCCGTACAACAGATGTTACAGGTGAGATTACACTTGCTGAAGGAGTAGAAATGGTTATGCCAGGTGATAACGTTACAATCAGCGTAAAACTGATTAATGCTATCGCGATGGAAAAAGGTCTTCGTTTCGCTATCCGTGAAGGTGGCAGAACAGTAGGAGCCGGACAGGTTACTGAAATTGTAAAATAAACAATTTCATATAAAGGTTAATTGGATAACATAAGTCCCTTTTTGTGGACTTATGTTTTCTTATAATACACGGACTTAGTTTACGGTGAAATCTGTAAACAAAAGTTTAAAATAAACGGGAATAGTTCAATGGTAGAATAGAGGTCTCCAAAACCTTTGATCAGGGTTCGAATCCTTGTTCCCGTGCTTATGCTAAATAGAAAATGGCTAACGTAGTAGAGTTTTTAAAAGAATCATATACAGAAATGACCCAGAAGGTTACCTGGCCTACATGGGTTGAATTGCAAAATTCTGCTGTATTGGTATTAATAGCGTCCATTATTATCTCACTTGTGATATTAGCCATGGATGAAACTGCTGGTAATGCATTGAAGATGTTTTATAAATCTCTCGCATAATTAAAGGCACTATGAGCGATCAATTGAAATGGTATGTGGTAAGGGCTGTTAGTGGCAAAGAGAAAAAAGTAAAGCAATATTTAGAGGCTGAAGTAAACCGTCTTGGTATTTCTCATCTTTTACCTCAGGTATTGATCCCTATGGAAAAATACTACCAGATGAAAGATGGTAAAAAAATAGCAAAAGAACGGAATTTCTACCCTGGATATGTTCTTATAGAGGCTACACTGGATGGCGAACTGGAGCATGTAATAAAAGGAATAAATAGTGTAATCGGTTTCCTTGGAGATAAAGGTGGTAATGCGGTTCCAATGAGAGCAGCTGAAGTTAACCGTATCCTAGGTAAAGTAGATGAGATGGCCGAACAGGGTGAATCCATGAATGTTCCGTATTACGTAGGCGAGAATGTGAAAGTGATGGATGGGCCGTTCAACGGATTTACTGGTGTGATTGAAGAGGTAAATGAAGAGAAAAAGAAACTTAAGGTAATGGTTAAGATCTTCGGAAGAAGAACACCGCTTGAGTTGAATTATATGCAGGTTGAAAAAGAATAGTATCTAGTATCAAGTATTTAGTATCAAGTATCTGATACTCATAAGATCTTAAATGTTACATAGCTTCCACTACTAACATTGAGTTACAAATAAATCAATAAAAATGGCAAAAGAAGTCGGTGCTTTAATAAAATTACAGATCAAGGGCGGCGCTGCTAATCCATCACCTCCGGTTGGTCCCGCATTGGGAGCAAAAGGAGTGAACATCATGGAGTTTTGCAAGCAATTTAATGCACGTACCCAAGATAAGCCTGGTAAAGTTTTACCGGTTGTAATCACTGTTTATGTTGACAAGTCTTTTGAATTTATCATTAAAACTCCTCCTGTAGCTATCCAGTTAATGGACGCAACAGGTTTAAAGAGTGGTTCTGCAGAGCCTAACCGTAAAAAAGTTTCCAGTGTAAGCTGGGATCAGGTTGAAAGCATTGCAAAAGATAAAATGACCGACTTAAATGCATTTACTGTCGAATCGGCCATGAAAATGGTTGCCGGTACAGCACGCAGTATGGGAATTACCGTTAGCGGTGATGCACCCTGGAACAATTAAATTATACAAAATCAGTTTAAGAAGTGGCTAGATTAACAAAAAATCAAAAACAGGCACATTCCAAAATTGAGGTTGGGAAAGCATATACATTAACTGCAGCTGCGGCTCTGGTTAAGGATATCACAACTACTAAATTTGATGCATCAGTTGACCTGGATGTGCGCCTAGGCGTAGATCCGCGTAAAGCGAATCAAATGGTACGTGGTATTGCTAATCTTCCTCATGGTACGGGTAAAACTGTTCGTGTATTGGTTCTTTGCACTCCCGATAAGGAAGCAGAGGCTAAAGCAGCAGGAGCAGACTACGTAGGTTTGGATGAATATATTGCCAAAATAGAAGGCGGATGGACTGACGTTGATATCATTATTACCATGCCTAGTGTTATGGCAAAAGTAGGTAAACTCGGCCGGGTTTTAGGTCCGCGTAACCTTATGCCAAATCCTAAGTCAGGTACTGTTACCACAGATGTGGGTAAGGCAGTAACTGATGTTAAAGGTGGTAAAATCGATTTCAAGGTTGACAAAACAGGGATCATTCATGCTTCTATCGGAAAAGTGTCATTTGATGCTGATAAACTTTATGAAAATGCGTTGGAAGTAATTCAAACGATATCTAAATTAAAACCTTCAGCAGCAAAAGGAACTTATTTCAAGAGCATTCACATGTCCTCAACAATGAGTCCGGGAATCCAAATTGAAACTAAATCAGTAGCGGGGATCTAATCATGAGAAAAGAAGAAAAACACGAAGTTGTTCTTGCTTTAACTGAGACGATTGCAGAGTATGGTAATTTTTATATTACTGATACTGCTAATCTGTCAGTAGCTAAAGTAAATGACATCCGCCGCAAATGTTTTGAGAATGACATCAAAATGCAGGTTGCTAAGAACACCCTTATCAAAAAGGCTATGGAAGCCTCTGAGGGTGATTACAGCGAAATCTTTGACGTACTGAAAGGTTCTTCAGCCATTATGTTCTCTAAATCAGGTAACGCTCCGGCAAAACTGATCAAACAATTGAGAAGATCTGGTGATAAGCCGGTACTGAAAGCTGCATACATTGACTCTGCTGTATTCATTGGTGATAACCAATTAGATACGCTTGTAAACCTTAAATCTAAGGAACAATTAGTAGCAGATATCATTGCATTGCTTCAATCTCCGGCTAAGAATGTTATCTCCGGCTTACAGTCAGGCGGTAATAAACTTGCAGGCATTGTTAAAACATTACAAGAAAGAGGTTAACGGGCACCTAAAAGTTCGATAAATTATTCAAAGTACAGAAATTTTAAAATAAAATAAAATGGCAGATTTAAAATCGTTTGCTGAGCAATTAGTAAACTTAACAGTAAAAGAAGTTAACGAATTAGCTCAAATATTAAAGGATGAGTATGGTATCGAACCAGCTGCAGCAGCAGTAGCAGCAGCTCCGGCTGGTGGTGGTGAAGCACCTGCAGCAGCAGCAGAACAAACTGCTTTCGATGTAATATTGAAAGAAGCTGGTGGTTCGAAATTAGCAGTAGTTAAATTGGTGAAAGACCTTACTGGTTTAGGCTTGAAAGAAGCTAAAGACTTAGTTGATGGTGCACCAAAAGAAGTTAAAACTGGTGTTGACAAAGCTGAAGCAGAGGCTTTGAAAAAACAATTAGAAGAAGCAGGAGCTACTGTTGAGATTAAGTAATCCTTAACTCATAAATTATGGTTTTAGACTCCGATTTTCATCGGGGTCTATTGCCATTTGTATAATACCCATTTTTGTCTGACTAACAGTCCCGAATCACGGGAGAACAAGTCGCAGTTTATTTACTAAACTAAATTATCAGTCCCTTGGCAAACAAAATTAAGCACACCGAAAGAGTAAATTTTGCTACCAGTAAGCATGTGATGGATTATCCGGATTTTCTGGACGTTCAATTGCAATCTTTCAGGGAATTTTTTCAGCTGGAAACCACTTCAGACAACCGCCATCAGGAAGGTCTGTTTAAAGTATTCTCTGAGAATTTTCCGATCTCTGACTCAAGAAATATCTTCGTTTTAGAATTTCTTGATTATTTCATTGATCCGCCTCGTTATGATATACATGAGTGTATCGAGCGTGGTTTAACTTACAGTGTTCCACTCAAGGCCAAGCTTCGCTTGTCTTGTAATGATGCGGAACACGAAGATTTTGAAACGATAGTTCAGGATGTTTATTTGGGTACTATCCCTTATATGACGCCTAAAGGAACATTCGTAATTAATGGTGCCGAGCGTGTAATTGTATCACAGCTCCACCGTTCTCCGGGAGTGTTCTTCGGCCAGAGCCGGCACACGAACGGAACCAAATTGTATTCTGCCCGGGTAATTCCATTCAAAGGTTCATGGATTGAATTTGCAACTGATGTGAATAATGTCATGTATGCTTATATCGATCGTAAGAAAAAGTTCCCTGTTACCACATTATTACGTGCGATAGGTTATGATTCTGATAAGGATATCCTGGAATTATTTGAACTTGCTGATGAAGTTAAAGTCAGCAAATCAGGTTTGAAGAAAGCGGTGGGCCGTAAGCTTGCTGCCAGGGTTCTTAAGAAGTGGGTGGAAGATTTTGTGGATGAAGATACCGGTGAAGTTGTTTCAATTGACCGGAATGAGATCATCATGGAACGCGAAACTGTTTTAGAAGAAGACCATATCGATATGATCATCGAAGCTGGTGTAAAAACGATCATCCTAACCAAGGATGATGCAGTAAACAGCGGTGATTATACCATTATATATAATACTTTACAAAAAGATACATCCAACTCCGAGAAGGAAGCAGTAGAGCATATCTATCGCCAGTTACGTAACGCTGAACCGCCTGATGAAGAAACAGCACGTGGTATCATCGACCGTTTGTTCTTCTCTGATAAGAGATATGATCTTGGAGATGTTGGACGTTACCGCATCAACCGTAAATTAAAATTAAGCACTCCTGTTGAAACTAAGGTTTTAACCAAGCAGGATATCATCGCCATCGTTAAGTATCTGATCAAGCTGATCAACTCTAAAGCTGAGGTGGATGATATTGATCACTTATCAAACCGTCGTGTTCGTACAGTAGGCGAGCAGTTATACGCACAGTTTGGTGTAGGTCTGGCCCGTATGGCCCGTACTATCCGTGAGCGGATGAATATCCGTGATAACGAGGTATTTACGCCTACTGATCTGATCAATGCGCGTACATTATCTTCTGTGATCAACTCGTTCTTCGGAACCAATCAGTTGTCACAGTTCATGGACCAAACAAATCCACTGGCAGAGATCACGCACAAGCGTCGTCTGTCAGCCTTAGGCCCCGGCGGTCTGTCGCGTGAGCGTGCAGGTTTCGAGGTTCGTGACGTTCATTATACCCATTACGGTCGTCTTTGTACGATCGAAACACCGGAAGGACCGAATATCGGACTGATCTCTTCTCTTTGTGTGCATGCCAAGATCAATAATCTTGGTTTCATCGAAACCCCTTACCGTAAGGTTCAGGAGGGACGTGTTGTGGTTGAAGAACCTGTAATTTATCTTTCAGCAGAAGATGAAGAAGGTAAAACCATCGGACAGGCAAATGCAGTTTATGATGATAAAGGTAATTTCGAAACTCCGCATGTAAAAGCGCGTTATGAAGGTGATTTCCCGGTAATTGAACCAGGAAAGCTCGATTTGATGGACATTGCTCCAAATCAGATCACCTCAATTGCAGCATCATTAATTCCATTCCTGGAGCATGATGATGCTAACCGTGCATTGATGGGATCCAACATGCAGCGTCAGGCAGTACCACTGTTGCGCCCTGAAGCTCCAATCGTTGGAACAGGTCTTGAAGGCCGGGTTGCGCGTGATTCGCGTACCCTGATCAATGCAGAAGGAACTGGTGTTGTTGAATACGTAGATGCTAATGAGATCCGCATTCGCTATGAGAGAAATGAGGACGATGTTCTTGTATCTTTTGAAGGCGAAGTTAAATCATATCGTCTGATCAAGTTTAAGAAAACCAATCAGAGTACCTGTATCAACCTGAAGCCTATCGTAAGAAAAGGTCAGAAAGTTGAAAAGGGTCAGGTTCTATGCGAAGGGTATGCTACCCAGAACGGTGAACTTGCATTGGGAAGAAACCTGAAAGTAGCATTCATGCCTTGGCAGGGATTCAACTTTGAGGATGCGATCGTGATATCTGAACGTGTCGTATCTCAGGATATATTCACTTCACTGCATATTGAAGAATTCGAACTTGAAGTTCGTGATACCAAACGCGGGGAAGAGGAATTAACTCCTGATATTCCAAACGTTTCTGAAGAAGCTACCAAAGACCTTGATGAAAACGGTATTATCCGTGTTGGTGCTGAGATCAAGGAAGGGGATATTCTTATCGGTAAGATCACTCCGAAAGGAGAGTCTGATCCTTCACCGGAAGAGAAACTTTTACGTGCCATCTTTGGTGACAAAGCCGGTGATGTGAAAGATGCATCTTTAAAAACTCCGCCTTCTATTCATGGTGTTGTTATCGATACTAAATTATTCTCCCGTGCTAAGAAAACTACAAAGCCGGAAGAGAAGCAGCTGATTGAGAAGCTTGACGGAAGACACAGTAAAGCAGTTAAAGAATTAAAAGATACTTTGATTGATAAGCTGTTCACCATTGTTAATGGTAAAACATCACAAGGCGTTTTCAATGTATACAAAGAACTGCTGGTAGCTAAGGGTGTTAAATTCACTCAAAAGATACTTACAGAATTAGAGTATGCCAATATAAATCCAACCAAGTGGACAACTGATGAGGATAAAAACGAACTGATCAAACAAACGCTTCACAATTATAACATTAAGCTTAACGAAGAGCTTGGTGCCTACAAACGTGATAAATTTGCAATCAGTGTCGGTGATGAACTTCCATCAGGGATAGTTCAGATGGCTAAAGTTTATGTTGCCAAAAAGCGTAAGCTGAAAGTTGGTGATAAAATGGCTGGTCGTCACGGTAATAAAGGTATTGTTGCCCGCATCGTTCGCGATGAGGATATGCCATTCCTTGAAGACGGAACTCCTGTTGATATTGTTCTGAACCCACTGGGCGTACCATCCCGTATGAACCTTGGACAGATTTACGAGACCGTCCTTGGATGGGCTGGTAAAGAACTTGGAATGAAGTTCGCCACACCGATCTTCGATGGTGCTTCACATGATGAAGTTGAAGAATGGGTAACTAAAGCAGGAGTACCAACCTCCGGAAGGACTTATTTATATAATGGTTTAACTGGCGACAGGTTTGATCAGCAGACCACAGTAGGTATAATCTACATGCTGAAATTAGGTCACATGGTTGATGATAAAATGCATGCACGTTCAATTGGACCATACTCATTAATTACACAGCAGCCATTGGGTGGTAAAGCCCAGTTTGGTGGTCAGCGTTTTGGTGAGATGGAGGTATGGGCACTCGAGGCATTTGGAGCGGCTAACATCCTTCAGGAGATCTTAACAGTGAAATCTGATGATGTAGTGGGTCGTGCAAAAACCTACGAAGCGATCGTTAAAGGTGAAAACCTTCCAACTCCATCGGTTCCTGAATCATTCAATGTACTGGTTCATGAGTTAAGAGGTTTAGGTTTGGATATCACGTTGGACTAGTTATTAGTTGTTAGTTGTTAGTTGTTAGTAATTGGTTAACCCGGTTCTAACAACCAACAACCAGCAACCAACAACTAATAAAGAAAAAGAATATGTCTTACAAGAAAGATAATAAAATCAAAAGTAATTTCACCTCGATAACCATTAGTTTGGCTTCTCCGGAATCAATTCTGGAGCGTTCAAGCGGGGAGGTGTTAAAACCGGAAACTATCAATTACCGGACTTACAAACCCGAGCGTGATGGCTTATTCTGCGAGCGTATTTTCGGTCCTGTAAAGGATTATGAATGTCATTGCGGAAAATACAAGCGTATACGTTATAAGGGTATTGTCTGCGACCGCTGTGGTGTTGAAGTAACTGAGAAAAAAGTTCGCCGTGAGCGTATGGGACACATCAACCTGGTGGTTCCTGTTGCGCATATATGGTATTTCCGTTCATTACCGAATAAGATCGGTTATCTTTTAGGTTTACCTACAAAGAAACTTGATCTGATCATTTATTATGAGCGTTATGTAGTTATACAACCGGGATTAAAGGAAGCTGACGGAATTCTGAAAATGGATTTCCTTACTGAAGAAGAATACCTGGATATCCTGGATACCTTACCAAAGGAAAATCAATATCTTGATGATAAGGACCCTGAGAAATTCATCGCCAAGATGGGTGCTGAGGCGCTTCAGGATCTTTTAGGTCGTCTGGACCTTGATCAGCAGTCGTATGATCTTCGTCATCAGGCCGCTACAGAAACTTCACAGCAGCGTAAAACTGAGGCATTAAAACGCCTTCAGGTTGTAGAAGCGTTCCGTGGTGCAAATACCCGTATTGAGAACAATCCGGAATGGATGATCGTTAAGATCGTTCCTGTAATTCCACCGGAATTGCGTCCCCTGGTTCCTTTGGAAGGTGGACGTTTTGCTACTTCAGATCTGAATGACCTTTATCGTCGTGTGATCATCCGTAACAATCGTCTGAAACGTCTTATTGAGATCAAAGCGCCGGAAGTAATTCTGCGTAACGAAAAAAGAATGCTTCAGGAATCGGTAGATTCATTGTTCGATAACTCTCGTAAGGTAAATGCCGTTAAAACGGAAGGTAACCGTGCCTTGAAATCTCTTTCAGATATTCTGAAAGGTAAGCAGGGACGTTTCCGCCAGAACTTACTAGGAAAACGTGTGGATTATTCAGCACGTTCCGTAATTGTTGTCGGACCAAACCTTAAACTTCACGAGTGCGGTTTACCTAAGGATATGGCCGCTGAGCTATTCAAACCGTTTATCATCCGTAAGATGATTGAAAGGGGAGTAGTGAAGACGGTAAAATCTGCAAAGAAAATTGTTGACAGAAAAGATCCTATTGTCTGGGATATTTTAGAGAATGTATTGAAAGGTCACCCGGTATTACTAAACCGTGCACCTACATTACACCGTCTTGGTATCCAGTCCTTCCAGCCAAAACTGGTTGAAGGTAAAGCGATCCAGCTGCATCCATTAGTTTGTACTGCATTCAACGCGGATTTTGACGGTGACCAGATGGCTGTGCATTTACCTCTTGGTAATGCTGCGATCCTGGAAGCCCAGATGCTGATGCTTGCATCTCATAATATTCTTAACCCTGCAAACGGAACTCCTATTACAGTTCCTTCCCAGGATATGGTTTTGGGTCTTTATTACATTACAAAAGGCCGCAGAACTGATGAAGGACGTGTTGTTTTAGGACAGGATCAGATCTTCTATTCTCCTGAAGAGGTTATTATTGCTTATAATGAGCGTAAGATCGACCTTCATGCTTTCATCAAGGTTAAAACCAATGTGAAGGAAAAAGAGGGGCATATCGTTAATAAATTAATCGAAACTACTGTAGGGCGTGTATTGTTCAACCAAATGGTGCCCGTTGAAGTAGGTTATATCAATGAATTACTTACCAAGAAATCGCTTCGTGATATTATTGGTGAAGTGGTGAAAGCTACTGGTATGGCACGGGCAGCGCAGTTCCTTGACGAGATCAAAGAATTAGGTTTCCAAATGGCATTCCAGGGAGGACTTTCGTTCAACCTTCAGGATCTTAATATTCCTGCCGAAAAGCAACAACTGATCGGACAGGCCAGCAAAGAAGTTGAAGAAGTAATGAATAACTATAATATGGGTTTCATTACTAATAATGAGCGTTATAATCAGATCATTGATATCTGGACCCGTATCAACAACCGTCTTACAGCTAATGTAATGAACCAGTTGTCCAGCGACAACCAAGGGTTTAACTCGGTTTACATGATGCTTGATTCAGGTGCCCGTGGTTCTAAGGAGCAGATTCGTCAGCTTTGCGGAATGCGTGGTCTGATGGCCAAGCCTCAGAAATCTGGTTCAGGTGGGGAGATCATTGAAAATCCGATCTTATCCAACTTTAAGGAGGGTTTGTCAGTATTAGAATACTTTATTTCTACTCACGGTGCGCGTAAAGGTTTGGCCGATACAGCATTGAAAACTGCGGATGCTGGTTATCTGACACGTCGTTTACATGATGTTGCTCAGGATATGATCGTAGGTGAGACTGATTGCGGTACTTTAAGAGGAATATATACTACTGCCTTAAAAGATAATGAGGATGTTGTTGAGCCATTATACGATCGTATTCTGGGCAGAACAAGTTTACACGATGTGTATGATCCTTTAACAAATGATTTACTGGTTTCAGCCGGTGAAGATATTGAAGAGCATGTAGCTGTCAAGATCGAAAATTCAGCCCTTGAGGGTATTGAAATTCGTTCGGTACTAACCTGTGAAAGCAAACGCGGTGTCTGTGCATTGTGTTACGGACGTAACCTTGCAACAGGTAAACGTGTTCAAATGGGTGAAGCTGTCGGTGTAATTGCTGCACAGTCTATTGGTGAGCCGGGTACCCAGCTTACATTACGTACATTCCACGTGGGTGGTACTGCATCAAACATTGCTGCAGAATCTCAGATCAGCGCTAAATTTGATGGTGTTATTGAATTCGAGAATGTCAGGACCGTTAGTCATGAAACCGAAGAAGGTACGCTTGAAGTTGTTTTAGGACGTTCCGGAGAATTCCGTATCGTTGAGCCTGGAACAAACAAAATGATCATGGCAAACAATATCCCGTACGGAGCATTCCTGTATGTTAAGGATGGCGATAAGATCTCCAAAGGCGACAAGATCTGTAGCTGGGATCCATATAATGCGGTTATCATCTCTGAATTTGAAGGTAAAGCTGAATTCGAAGCGATCATTGAAGGTGTTACCTTCCGTGAAGAATCGGATGAGCAAACCGGTCACAGGGAGAAAGTTATTATTGACACCCGTGATAAGACCAAAAACCCGGTTATCCGTGTAGCGGATAAAAAAGGTAACGGTCTGAAGGGATATAACATTCCGGTAGGTGCACACATTGCTGTTGAAGAAAATGAAAAAGTGAAGATGGGGCAGATCATCGCCAAAATCCCACGTTCAACAGGAAAAACCAGGGATATTACAGGTGGTTTACCTCGTGTAACTGAACTGTTTGAAGCACGTAACCCGTCTAATCCTGCAGTTGTAACTGAGATTGACGGTGTTGTAACTTTAGGAGGTGTTAAGCGTGGTAATCGTGAGATGTCTATCGAATCAAAAGACGGACAGATCAAGAAATACCTTGTTCCATTGTCTAAGCATATTCTTGTACAGGATAATGACTTTGTGAAAGCAGGCATGCCATTATCCGACGGATCTATTTCACCTGCTGATATCCTTTCAATCAAAGGCCCTGCAGCAGTTCAGGAATACCTGGTAAATGGTATTCAGGAAGTTTACCGTTTACAGGGTGTGAAGATTAATGATAAGCACTTTGAAACCATCGTTCACCAAATGATGCAGAAAGTAATGATTGAAGATGCCGGTGATACCCGCTTCCTTGAAAAGGAGTTGGTTGACCGTTGGGATTTCCAGTTAGAGAATGATGAGATTTACGACAAGAGAGTTGTAACTGAACCGGGCGAATCAGCAAACCTTAAAGCAGGACAGATTATATCCGTCCGTAAATTAAGAGATGAAAATTCAGTTCTTAAGCGTAAGGATATGAAGCTTGTTGAAACCCGTGATGCAATTGCTGCTACCTCAAGTCAGATGCTGCAGGGTATTACCCGTGCTTCATTAGGTACCAAGTCATTCATCTCTGCGGCTTCATTCCAGGAAACTACTAAAGTATTAAACGAAGCAGCGATCAGCGGTAAACGCGATAACCTGTTAGGTTTGAAAGAAAACGTTATTGTTGGTCACCTAATTCCTTCCGGAACCGGATTGCGCCAATACGAGCGGATCATTGTAGGATCTCAGGAAGAGTACGACAAATTAATGGCCTCGAAACAGGAAGAAGTAGAAGCCTAGTCGGCAATTTATCAAATAGTGAAAGTCCCTCCGTTTTGGAGGGACTTTTTTTGTTATATGCATTTTGATGGGAGAATAATTCCTAATTTTACTGAATGGAGGAGCAAAACAACGAGAACCAGTTAAATATCGAGCTTTCAGAAGAAGTGGCCGAAGGAACCTATTCAAATCTGGCAGTAATAACCCATTCAAATACAGAATTTGTACTTGATTTTATAAGGGTGATGCCCGGAGTACCCAAGGCCCGTGTAAAATCGAGGATTATCTTAACCCCGGAACATGCAAAAAGGTTCCTCAGAGCATTAGAGGAAAACCTTGAAAAATTTGAAGCATTAAATGGAAGAATAAAGATCAATGAGGAACCTCCAGGTTTTCCAATGAATTTTGGCGGGCCCACCGCGCAAGCCTGATATGAAGCGGCATTTTATAAAACTTATTTTCGGCAGACAGGATCCGCTAAGGCAGAATCAGGTAAATCCTGTGCCGCATATAAAAAAGATTGAAAGTGTCTGGGAAAGCTACCATTATAATGACTTTGGGATTGAACGGATCTTCAGGCTGTTTCTGGTTGCATCCAAAGTTTTATTTCCAGGAATATATATTGGCTATATAGGTAAAAATCCTTCTGATCATTCCAGGGAGATAAGAGGTGAGGCATATGTGATCACTAAAACTATTTTTCCTTTTGTGATGCTTTATTATGGCCTATGGGATCATAAATGGCTATATATCCTAAATATTTACCTGTTAATTGAAACTTTCCTGCATATTTTTCATAAGATTTTTCTGCCTGAACACGATAAACATAAAACCCATAACCGTTCTTTGATCCTGCTTTTTTTAAACTTTATAGAGGTGATTGCTTCATTTGCAGTGATATATGCAGCCGGCAATTATTTAAATCAGCCTGTCACTAACGGTATGGATGCTCTTTATTTTAGTTTTATTACGGGAGCTACAGTAGGCTATGGTGATTTTTATCCTGTTAATTCGCAGGGGAAGACCCTGGTGATGCTTCAGATAATCAGCACACTTTCATTTCTGATCTTATTCTTTAATTTTTTTGCTCCCCGCGCTCAGGATAAAATTTAAGCCCCCGGGAGTTCAGAAATTGAAGGATACGTTCAAAATCATCCGGTTCAAACCATTTTATATCATCTATTTTTTTCAACCAGGTGATCTGTCTTTTAGCAAACCTTCTGGTATTTTGTTTGATGTTCTCAATAGCCTCCTCAAGAGAGTATTTTCCTTCCAGGTAATCAAAGATCTCGGAATAGCCGACGGTGTTTAAAGGGTTCAGGCTTTGAAAAGACCTTAGGTTTTGAACCTCGCTGACAAGGCCTCTTTCAATCATAGTATCTACACGTGAATTGATCTGTGCATACAATTTTGCACGATCCGTATTGAGCCCAATGGTTATAATGTTAAAAGGCCTTTTTTTTACGGAGTGAGTACGGTATTCGGAAAATGCCCTGCCGGTAGTTTCGTAAACCTCAAGGGCTCTTATTAGACGCTGAGGATTATTAAGATCCACTTCAGCATAATAGACCGGGTCAATTGCTTTTAATCTATCCTGAAGAGGCTTAATGCCCTTTTCGGTTAGTTCAGCATTAAGAAGGTCTCTGGTATCCTGTCTTGCCCGGGGAAGATCATCAAATCCCTGGCATATCGCCTGGATAAACAATCCCGAGCCGCCGGCTAATACAAGTTGGTCATGTTCTTTGAAAAGATCTTCAATTAATTGGAGCGCCTCCGTCTCATAATCTCCGACACTGAAATTGTCCCGGATGGAATGTGAGTTTATAAAATGATGTTTAACTTCCAGCAATTCTGCTTCAGAGGGCTTGGCTGTTCCAATTTCCAACTCCTTATAAAATTGCCTTGAATCGGCAGATATGATTTCAGTATGAAGATGCTGGGCCAGCCGGATAGCTAATGCTGTTTTGCCGATCGCAGTGGGGCCTGCAATAACTATCAGCGTTTTGGTCATTGACACATTTAATGGTGGAAACGTTTAATATTCGTCCTTTTGAATATCGTCGGCATCGTATCCTTCATTATCTGAGAATTCATCCATAAACTCGTCCTTTTCGTCCTCAGAATCATTTTCTTCGCCTGGGATAAGATCAAGATCGTTCATCGGTTCAAGCTCTTCTGTATCTTCCGCCTGGAATTCCATCTCATGAAGAAAATCAAAGTCATCAGCAGCAGGATCAGCTATAGGAGGAAGTACTCCTGTGCCAATAAGTTTGGGGGCTTCTCCCAGGCTTCTTGATAAATGAGGATAGGTATTGCCTGGTTCTTCATTTAATAAGATCTTGATCAACTCTACATGAAAATCAAATGGACGGTCAAAATTATAGGTATAGTAAAATTTCTGATGTGGATCATCGATAAAACTACTGAGCTTGGCATTGCTCATTAGTGCTACCCCATTGTTTACTTTACGGGGATTTGGTAGATAGGCGATTTCTTCATTCTTTATCCACTGATCATTGCTTACATAAAATGAAGATGAAGCCTCCGCATTATATCCTGTAGATTTATGGATAGCCCTGTGCAGATCTTCAAAGGTTTGGTTTGATTTGATATCAATATCACGCTCAATATCGTCATAATCCTCAAAAGAAACCTTAAATCTATATATCGCCATTGTTGTTGTTATTTCTTATTTACAAAAATACTATTTGAAAAGGCTGATCAAGGATTTAGTATGGATTTTTTTAAAAATTGTATCAGGAATTGTTCTTAACAGGGGTAAGCCCAAGCTCTTTTCCCTTCTGTATCATATATTCCATTGCTTCTTCCCTTGAGTTTTTAATCTCTCCCTCGAGGATAGCCTCACGTATTTGATTCTTAATCTTCCCCACTTCCTTTCCAGCACTCAAATTAAATGCCAGCATAATATCCTCACCGCTTACAGGAGGCTGCCAGTTACGGATTTGGTCGCTCTCTTCAACTTCCTTCAACCTTTGCTTGACCATTTCAAAGTTTCGGCGGTATTTTTTTACCTTATATTCATTTTTGGTTGTAACATCGGCCTGACAAAGTAGCATAAGACCATCGATTTCATTTCCCGCCTCGAATAATAGACGTCTTACTGCTGAGTCAGTTACAAGGTCCTGAGCCAGTGCAATCGGTCTGAGATGAAGCTGCACCAATTTCTGTACCATCTTCATTTTATCATTGAGCGGGAGCCTCAATTGTGCAAATATTTTTGGAACCATTCGCGCTCCTCTGTCTTCATGGCCATGAAATGTCCATCCATGACCCGGCTCAAAGCGTTTTGTTGCAGGTTTTGCAATGTCATGCAGTATTGCTGCCCATCTCAGCCAAAGGTCGTCGGTGGTCTCTGAAATATTATCCAGAACCTGCAGGGTGTGATAGAAATTATCCTTGTGGCCCTTACCGTCTATAAACTCAACCCCGTGCAATTCGGTCATCTGGGGGAAGATATACTTTAAAAGTCCTGTGTCAAAAAGATGGATAAATCCGGTCGAAGGTTTCGGAGCAAGAATGATCTTGTTCAGTTCGTCTGTTATTCTTTCCGGAGATACTATTTTAATCCGTTCAGCATTCTGCTTTATGGCTTCAATGGCATCATTAGAAATCGTAAAATCCAGCTGGGCTGCAAAGCGGATAGCTCTCAGCATCCTGAGCGGATCATCGGAGAAGGTTTCTGCCGGATCTAAAGGAGTCCGGATAAGCTTATTTTCCAGATCAGTAATTCCCTCAAATGGGTCAACTATCTGGCCGAAGCTGGCTTTATTTAAGCTCAATGCCATTGCATTGATGGTAAAATCACGGCGTTTTTGATCATCTTCTAGCGTGCCGTTCTCTACTATGGGCTTGCGTGAGTCAGACCTGTACGATTCTTTTCTTGCCCCAACAAACTCGATTTCAAGTTCGCCGTGCCTGAGCATTGCTGTTCCAAAATTTTTAAATACGGAAACTTTGGTATGCAATAATTTGCCCGCTGCTTCGGCAAAATCTATTCCGTTGCCAATTACCAGGATATCAATGTCTTTAGACGGGCGGCTTAAAAATATATCCCTGACAAATCCGCCAATAACGTATATCTCATCCTTCGTCTGTTCAGCCAAATCGCTGAGCTTCCTGAATATGGGGTTGGTTAAATGTTCTTTCATATCACTTTTCAGTCCCTGAATGTTTCCCTTTTGACTTGCGGATTGATCATCTGAGCTGTTAAGCGCTTCATCTTTCAAAGGACAGCATATTATTGCGATTTTTCAAGAGTTCTCAGAACTATAGATTTTCCGGCTTATTTTCTAATAAAGGTAAAGCGCCCGGATGGTTCTAATTTCATGATGGTGGATGGCTTTTTTGGTGAAAGGTCCTGCTGCTCCCAGTCTACAACATAATCTACTCCCTGCAGGACCTCCTCGCTGATCTCGCTGAAATTGGATGGAGCGGGCTGGCCGCTCAGATTAGCCGATGTAGAAATTATCGGCTTCCGGAAACGGTTTATGAGCTGTTCGCAAAAAGCATGTTTGACAATACGGATGCCGACGCTGCCATCTGGCGCTATTGCATTGCCCGCCAGGTTCTTGGCTCCTGAATAAATTATAGTGAGCGGATTTTCTGCAAATTCTACCAGATCATAGGCTATGTCGGGAACTTCCCTGACATAGCTTGGAAGTTTATTAGCGGTATCGAGTAAAATGATCAGGCTTTTTTCTTCTGCCCGGCCTTTCAGTTTGAAAACCCTGTCAACAGCTTCCTGATTGGTTGCATCACATCCTATGCCCCAGATGGTATCAGTAGGGTATAGGATTAGGCCGCCTTGTTTTAATACTTCCAGGGCCTTATTTATTTCATCTCTAAGCATTCAGAAGTATATTTTGGTACAGATTAATATATTTTTCAGCAATCTTTTCATCAGCGAAATCTTTCAAGTGCTCAAAGCCCGCACGGATCATAGCCTGTTTTTTCATATTATTTCCAATAACCATTATGATCTGTTCAGCCAGCTCCAAATGATCATCAGGATCTATATAAATACTTCCGCTGCCTCCGGCTTCTTCCAGACAGGAGCCTTTAGCGGCAATCACCGGAACCCCTGAATGCAGGGCTTCGATAATGGGTATTCCAAATCCTTCAAATTCTGACGGATAAATAAATATCTCCGCCTGCTGATAGATTAATGGCAGGTCTTTGGAATCTACATTTTTCAAAAAATGTATTCTCTCTGCAAGTCCATACCTGCTAATAAAGGTATTTATTTCATTGATGTAGGATGTTTCCTTGCCTATAACCACCAGTTGGATGCCCGGATCAAGCTGGTTCAATGCCTTAACCACCAGAAGCAGATTTTTTCTAGTCTCAATAGTACCCACGTTCAGCAGGTATTTCTCAGGCAAATTATATACCGACCTTACTTTTTGTTTTTCAGTTTCCGAATAGTCTTTCTTAAAAACAGGATCACTGTTTTGGTATATTACTTCGATCCGGTTTTCCGGAATGTTAAAATAATGAATGATATCCCTTTTGGTCTGTTCGCTGATCGCTATTATTTTATCTGAATGATTCGCGGCGTACCTGAATTTAAATTCATAGATCTTCCTGTCTATAAATGGATAATAATGAGGATATCTTAAAAATATCAGATCGTGAATGGTCACCACAGAAGATATGCCTGAATTTTTTAAGCCAAATGGGATTTCGTTGCTCAAGCCGTGATAAAGATCTATCCCATCTTTTTTCAGGTCATTTAAAATTCCAAAGCTCCTCCAATAGCTTTTAGAAAAAGTTTTTTGAGGATAATTCAGGTTTATGGCGGTTGAGCTTAGCTCCTCAGCCCTCCGGGGAGGCCTGGGAGCATAAACGTAATATTGGTTTTCAGGATGGTGCATGCTCAAAATTTTAAGCACATACCTGCTGTAGTTTCCCAATCCGGTGAAGTTTTGGGTCAGCCTTTTACCATCAAAACCTATTTTCATCAGAATATAATTGGAAATACCGATCCGCGGGAGGCGGATGAATTTATATTCATTATCGATCTATTAGTGTTCTGAATTCCTGATCAAATAAATTAAACGGCTACTTTATTTTCTCTTAGTGCCTCATTCAAAGAGGTTTTTTTGTCGGTTGATTCTTTTCGCTTACCTATAATTAGCGCACATGGCACCTGATATTCACCGGCAGGAAATTTTTTGGCGTAAGAGCCGGGTATTACCACTGAGCGTGAAGGAACAACTCCCTTATATTCTACAGGTTCTTCACCTGTAACATCAATGATCTTGGTTGAAGCCGTCAGCACTACATTGGCACCCAGAACAGCTTCGGATTCGACATGAACGCCTTCAACTACTATCGCTCTGGAACCAATAAAACAATTGTCTTCAATAATCACAGGGGAGGCCTGTAAGGGTTCTAAAACGCCCCCGATACCAACTCCGCCGCTCAGGTGAACATTCTTGCCTATCTGTGCACATGAGCCAACAGTCGCCCATGTATCTACCATAGTACCTTCGTCAACGTAGGCGCCAATATTTACATAAGAAGGCATCATGATAACTCCCCTTGCTAAATAAGCACCATATCGTGCGATTCCGTGGGGTACTACCCGTACACCTGTTTGTTTATAGTCGGTCTTCAGTTTCATTTTATCATGAAAAACAAAAGGACCAACTTCGATTTCTTTCATTTCCCGGATTGGAAAATAAAGGATCACAGCTTTTTTAATCCATTCGTTCACATGCCAGCGAGTACCAATCGGTTCAGCCACACGGAGTTCACCCTTATCAAGATGTAAGATCACACGCTCAATAGCATCTCTGTATTCTTTAAAATTCAGGAGATTACGATCATCCCACGCGGTTTCGATAAGTTTTATTAATTCGGTAGTCATACTATATTTTTAAGGCAAATTAAAGGATTTTTCTGGCAATAATTGTATCAATGCTTTATTTCTTATGTAAATTTGGGCTATGCAGGGATCTGAAAAATTGCGTATTGACAAGTATTTATGGGCTATCCGCGCTTTTAAAACAAGGAGTATTTCTACCGAAGCCTGCAAGGCAGGACGCATTAAATTAAAGGGACAAAACCTGAAACCTTCACATATTGTAAAGTCTGGGGAAGTGTATACGGTTCAAAAAGGGAGCGACAGAAAAATCATCGAGGTGCTGGCCTTGCTTGACCGGAGGGTGGATGCCAAAACTGCCGTAACGTATTATAAGGATCTTACACCCTTAGAAGAAACACATGCTTATAAATCTATGTTCCATACACCTAATTTAAGCAGGGATAGAGGTGCCGGCCGTCCCACAAAAAGGGACAGGAGGGAGATCGACGATCTGCAGGAAGGATGGTTTGATTAATTGGAGTTAAATCATGCTCCTTATCTTCAATAAGGTGTTTTTCTTTCAGATTCATCCCAGAGCCTGAATGCATCCTGAGCTTCATTCCGTAGTAATTGCTGTATCCTGATTTTGCGCGCCTCTTTGGGCAGGGCAATCTCATCATAGATGAACTGATCATCAAAGCCTATATCAGCCGCATCTGTTTTTGTATTAGCAAAATAAACGACATCGATCCTTGCCCAGTAAATGGCACTGAGACACATAGGGCAGGGCTCACAGCTGGTGTAAATAACACATCCGCTGAGGTCGAAAGAATTAATTTTCTTACAGGCCATCCGGATAGCGCTTACCTCAGCATGGGCAGTTGGATCCATAGTGGTAGTTACTTTATTTGCACTTTTGGCCAGAATTATTCCATCCTTTACAACTACAGCCCCGAACGGTCCTCCAAGCGCATTTCTCACATTCTTATCAGAAAGACGGATAGCCATCCGCATGAATTTTTCATGCTGTTCCATATCGTCACCCCGTTTAATATTTTCCATGCAATTTTTTCTTAATGAAAAAACCCCGGCATGGCCAGGGTTCAATTAATAGATGACCCGGGAAATTGGGCTTATTTTTTATCCTTTTTATACTCATCGTTAAGTCCGGAAACAACCTCTTTGGTTACATCCAGGCTTTTGTCAGCATATAATACAGTCGGGTTGGTTTTTGAGTAAGTTAAAACCATTTTGTATCCCTTGGTCTTAGCCCATTTTTCTAAAAATTCAGAAACCCTATTGTATAGTTTCTCGTTTTCTGCAGCCTCTTCATTAGCTAAAGCATTACCTGCATTTTGGTTATAAGCTGCCAGCTCCTGTTGTTTTCTGGCCAGGCGCTCTTCTGTAGTAGCGCGCTGATCAGCACTTAGATTTGCGGCATTCTGCTGATATGCGGCAACTTCACGCTGAAAAGCAGTTCCCTTGGATGTAAGATCAGCCTGTGCTTTTTTAGACTTTTCCTGGAATTTTTCTTTTACAGACTTAAAGTATTCATAATTATTTAACAGCGAATCTGAATTAACAAAAACGATCTGCTCTGTTTTTATATCAGAAGTTGAAGTTGTGGTTGATGTACTTTTCGGTTGTTCTTTGTTACAGGAGATCATTATTGCAGTAATTGCTATTCCTGCAGTTACTTTTGTCAAAGAAGTAAGTATTTTTTTCATGTTTTATAATAAAGATTTAGGCAAATATAAACTTTCAAACTAAGTATGCCAACCATTTAATTTTCCGGCCTTCAAAGATAAATGAACAGGGTGTAATTTTATCCACAATCCTGCATATTCCGGCTAAAAATGGTTATTTTTGATACTTGTTGTTAAATCAAAGTATGAACGAAAAAACAGAAGACAGATCTAATTATTCAGCAGATAATATACAGGTATTAGAAGGCCTGGAAGCAGTTCGTAAACGCCCCTCCATGTACATTGGAGATACAGGTTTTAAGGGGCTGCATCATCTTGTTTATGAAGTAGTTGACAATTCCATTGATGAGGCTCTTGCCGGATATTGTTCTGATATCAGCGTCGTTATCCATAAGGGAAATTCCATAACAGTTGAAGATAATGGTAGGGGAATACCTACTGCAATGCACACTAAAGAGAAGAAATCGGCTCTTGAAGTGGTTATGACCGTTCTTCACGCCGGCGGTAAATTCGATAAGGATACGTACAAGGTTTCCGGCGGTCTGCATGGTGTGGGTGTAAGTTGTGTTAATGCCCTATCTAAACCGCTGGTAGTGGTAGTGCATCGCGACGGAAAGATATTCACCCAGGAATATGAATGCGGAAAACCGCTTTTCGATGTGAAAGTAATTGGTGATAGCGATAGAACGGGTACGATAGTAACTTTCCAGCCCGATCCTGAAATATTTACACTCACTACAGAATATAAATTTGACACTCTTGCAGCACGTTTGCGGGAACTGGCTTATTTGAACAAGGGTATTCGTTTATCTCTGACTGATGAGCGTGAAACCACAGATGATGGTTCTTTCCTTAAAGAAGAATTTTATTCTGAAGGAGGCCTTAAAGAATTTGTGAAATATCTGGATGGCATGCGGAATTCTATAATTCCGGAACCTATATATGTAGAAGGTATTAAACAGGGAATCCCGGTTGAACTGGCTTTGCAGTACAACGATACGTATACGGAGAATGTACATTCCTATGTGAATAATATCAATACCCATGAGGGTGGAACCCACGTGGCTGGTTTTCGCCGCGGACTAACACGTACCCTGAAAACATATGCAGAGAAGTCTGGTATGCTTAAGAACATGAAAATTGAAATTACAGGGGACGATTTCCGTGAGGGCCTTACCGCTGTAATTTCAGTAAAAGTCCAGGAGCCGCAGTTCGAGGGTCAAACTAAAACCAAGTTAGGAAATAACGAGGTGATGGGAGCTGTAGACATTGCAGTTGGTGAGATCCTGGGGAATTACCTGGAGGAAAATCCGCGTGAGGCAAAGATGATCGTCAATAAGGTGATCCTTGCAGCTACCGCACGTGCCGCAGCAAGAAAAGCACGGGAAATGGTTCAGCGTAAAACGGTTATGGGTGGATCAGGCCTTCCTGGTAAACTCGCCGATTGTGCTAATAATGATCCTGCAGCATGCGAGTTATACCTGGTGGAGGGAGATTCAGCGGGTGGAACTGCAAAGCAGGGACGTGACCGTAATTTCCAGGCCATTCTTCCCCTTAAAGGAAAGATCCTGAATGTGGAAAAGGCTATGGAACATAAGATCTACGAAAATGACGAGATCAAGAATATGTTCACGGCTATGGGGGTGAGTATAGGAACGGCTGAAGATGCCAAAGCCCTGAATATGGAAAAACTTCGTTATCACCGGATCATTATTATGACGGATGCTGACGTGGATGGGTCCCACATTACCACACTGATCCTTACCTTCTTTTTCCGTTATATGAAGGAGCTCATCGAATATGGATATATTTATATTGCTGCGCCTCCTCTTTACCTGGTAAAAAAGGGAAAAGAGTTTCAATATGCCTGGAATGATGATCAGCGTGATGCCGCAGTACAGCGCCTGAAAGGTGCAGGAAAAGAAGAAAGTGTTAATATTCAGCGCTATAAGGGTCTGGGTGAAATGAACGCCGAACAATTATGGGATACTACATTGAATCCGGAAACCCGTACTTTAAGAAAAGTAACGATTGAAAATGCAGCGGAGTGCGATCATATATTCTCTATGCTCATGGGAGATGAAGTAGCACCACGGCGTGAGTTTATCGAGAAAAACGCTAAATATGCGCGGATCGATATCTAAATAACAGAGTATAGAAATTTTCAGAAACCCTTCAATTTATTGGAGGGTTTTTTTGTGCTGGGACATAGCGCAGATATATAACCGCACTTACTTCTTTGCTTGATTGAATAAGTACCTGATGTTCTTTCACTCCATCAAAAACCTTAAGATTTGAAGTGTTTGGAGGTATCTGCCCCAGATTTTCTGCAAAAAGTATGATTTCATGCAATTCAGATTTCCTTTCCAGCCGGAGCGTATGCTGGCTTATTTTATTCGAAATCAGCAGGTTCTTGATAAATGGACGCCGGTTATGATAGAGAGATATAATGTCGCCATCCTCCTTGAGATAATCCTTTAACTCCAGCAGTATGACATTATTATTAACCTCGATCACTATAGGTCTGGCTAATTTAGTTTTAAGGAATACGTTTGGGTCTGTATCGTCCAGAAGAATTGAGGTGAGCATTTTAGGAGGAATACTGTTCAGGTTATCCTTGTTAAAACGCTGCAGGTATACATTTCCCGGATGGCATTGGACTGAATTTTCACCTTCCCCGGTGAAAGTGCCGTTTAGATTATCAATTCCGCTTTTCTGTGAAAGCGTTAACTTCAGGTCCTTGATACAAAGGAATCTCGACGTATCGCTTGGAATTTTTGAATGAAGGATCTTAAGCTCAATGATCTTTAATTTGTCGCCATTTACAACACCTATAAAATCAAGTATTCCTTCGGCGCTGAGGGGCTCATCACGATACAGGTAGGCCTTTCCATTAATAATGTTTTGGTTCTGATCCTTAACATGGAGGATGTAGTGAACATTCAGTACAGGGACATTATACAAATTCGCGTTCATATACCCGGCCCATATGCCCTTATAATCCTGTGCAGATGCCAGCACGGCGATCAATAAAAATAGTACAGTGCTTAAGTATTTCATCTGATTAGATTCTGAAAACTAAACTGAAATTTGTGCTTTAGCGTTTTTTTGGTTTATATCTGAGATATACAGCAGCGGTTTTTTGTTTGTCTGATACGATCATTACCCGGTGCCTGGTCTCCCCATCAACAAGTATCATCTCGGATGTGTTTGGGGGAACCATGCCTAAATTTTCTGCATACAGTAAAACTTCATGGAGTTCAATCCGGGTATCAAGACTGAAGTTTAATATTGCGGGACGTTTAGAGATCCGGATATCCTTTGCAAGAAGGTTGCGGTTGAGAAATACAGATACCGTATCATTGTCCACGCGCATATAATCAATTAACCGGATCTGGAGATCCCGGTTCTGTACCACTATCTCTGTTATTTTTTTTGGTTCGGTTTCCAGGAAACTGCTGGAGAAATCTAAATTCAGAGGAGGGGTGCTTTTCAGTACCAGGGGCTGTACCTGGATCACGGAATCTTTATGTTCCTCCAGAAATTTTTCAATTCCGGAAACTGATCTGGACAATATGACCCTGCCTGGTATGCAAATATCGTTGGGATTTTCTTTACTGTAACCGCTCCAGGTTCCTTCGAGGTATTCGAAATTATTATCCTGACGGTAGACCAGAGCAAATTGTTTAATACAGGCAACCCATTCCCTTGGCACCTGGTCTTCTTTTACCCAGCCCAGGCTTTCATTAAGGCGAATGCTGTCCTTATCAATTTTGCCGTACAGACCTATCCTTATTCTGACGGAATCCCCTTCATAGGAATATGAATCTCCATAGATGCTTTTTCTTTGATTTAGATCCAGTTCAAGATCATAAAGCTGACTGTAACCGCCGGGCTGCTGGGTGATCTTACCAAGCCATTTTCCGCTCAGATTTTGTGCAGATATAGGATGGAATGATAAAAAATACAGAGAGAATAGGAGCCATTTCATGCCGCCGAAATTTAAATCAAGTTAATGATTTTTAACGGCTTTATCCAGAGGCTTTTAAGCTTAATTTAAGATGCAATTTTTTATAATTGATAACCGCATGATGGCTGCGCAATATATCACCCCCTAAAACGCCGATAACCGGCGGCAGGTTTAGCGATGCATAGGCATGACTAATAGCCGAAAGGTCTAAAACAGCAATTTCAAAGTTCCTTAATTTCAGTTTTCCGATCTTCAAAACAGGCAGAATTATGGTATGACTTTCCATTGTATTCGTTCCCAGTCCTGTTGAAAGTTTATCTGAAATGATAAGATCGCCGCTCTTTACATGATTTTCAACAATAGTTTTATCAAAAACAGTTTTTGAAGCGCCGGTATCGAGTACAGCGTTAAAACTTTGGCCGAAAACAACAACTTCCACCAAAAGGTGGAAGCCGTCGTCCTGCAAGTTTAGCAGCTCTAAAGGTAACTTGGTTATTTTCATTTCTATAAACCATGCCCGGGAGGCTGGCTATATGAATTCTTGGGGAAAGGTATAATTAAAGCAGGTTTGAATCGCGCAATACCTGGTTCATATTACGAACGGCATCAGCACTTTTGCTGAATTCTGCCTGTTCTGAATCAGATAGTTTGAAATCTAGAATTTTCTCCCATCCATTTTTACCAAGAATAACAGGAACTACCAGAGAAATGTCTTTCTGACCATATTCTCCATCCAGGGCTACACCGCATGATATCAATTTCTTTTCATCCCGAACGATACTTTCAACCATGGCTGCTGTTCCGGCACCCGGAGCATACCATGCTGAAGTACCTATCAGTTTGGTTAAAGTTGCGCCACCCACCATTGTGGAAGAAACCACCCTTTCCTGCTGCTCCTTGGTAAGTAACTGGGTAACCGGTATGCTGTTCCATGTTGCATGATGGATCAAAGGGATCATGGTCGTATCTCCATGCCCGCCGATAACCACAGCACTAAGATCTGCCGGTGAACATCCAAGCTCCACACTCAGATAGTATTTAAATCTTGAAGAATCCAATGCTCCTCCCATACCTAAAATTCGGTTTTTAGGAAGTCCTGAAGTTTTAAGCGTCAGGTAATTCATCGTATCCATCGGATTTGAAACTACAATGATGATCGTATCAGGGGAATATTTTAAGATATTTTCAGTAACGCTCTTTACAATATTTGCGTTCGTTCCTATCAGCTCCTCACGTGTCATTCCCGGTTTACGGGGTAAACCGGAGGTTATTACAACAACTTCAGATCCGGCCGTACTTGCATAATCATTGGTAACACCCTTTATCTTGGTATCAAAACCTAATAAAGCAGAAGTCTGCATCATGTCGATAGCCTTGCCTTCAGCAAAACCTTCTCTGATATCCAGTAATATCAATTCTTCAGCTAATTCTTTTCTGGCGATGTTATCAGCACAGGTTGCACCAACGGCACCGGCTCCTACAACTGTAATTTTCATGGTATGGTTATATTTATAATTTGAGATCCAAGAAACCCTTTGACTGGTATAATTTTCAATTCCTTACAGGGTGTTTTCATAAATTAATTATGATTTAAAGGCTGGGAAAAATATTTAGCCGAAGATAGAGAATTCAATCTTTTTTATGAAATACTTTAGCATAAGTGGCTAAGAAATTTGAGCATTATTTTTTTATCAGCTGAAAATTATAAATATATTTGAGTTCCAATTTTACGGTTTATAAAATGATAGTTTTAGCGGCCCTCCGTACACGGCAGGGATAACCTTTCCACACGATAATTATGCTGCCGCGCTGATGGTGATGGCAGCTTTGGTCTGAACCCTAATTTCTTTTTATGTCTGAAACCGTTTCTTATTCCGGAAAACTCCCGGCCTTTCTTTCTATTATAAAACAATCACTTAACGGTCCTGAAGTTGATTACACCCAGGGAAGCATCAGAAGATCGGTGATATTACTGGCGATACCCATGATGCTCGAAATGATCATGGAGTCGGTATTTGCTCTTGTGGATCTGTATTTTGTCGGACACCTGGAAAACAGCAGCTATGCTATTCAAACTGTCGGACTTACCGAATCTGTTCTCGCCATTATTTATTCACTGGCAATTGGGATAAGCATGGCTGCTACAGCTGTCGTTTCCCGTCGGATCGGAGAAAAAGATCCGGTTGCCGCAGCAAAGGCGGGCATGCAGGCTATTTTAATTGCTATTGCTATAAACCTCATTATCAGTATTGTTGGCTTCGTCTATGCAGAGGATATTTTGCTCCTGATGGGGGCTTCAGCCGGAGCGGTGGATGTGGGCACCCCTTTTATGCAGATCATGATGGGGAGCAGCATTTTTATTATGCTCTTATTTTTAATTAACGGAATCTTTCGCGGAGCGGGTAACGCGGCTATTGCCATGAAGAGCTTATGGCTGGCCAATATTGCCAATATTATTTTTTGCCCCATATTTATAAATGGTTTCGGTCCTGTTCCTGCCTATGGCCTTACTGGTGCAGCCATTGCAACCACGCTTGGCCGGGGATTAGGGGTGTCTTATCAGCTCTACCATTTATTTAATGGTAAGGGGATATTGAAAATGCTCCTTTCGTACCTGAAACCCGACTGGCCTCAGATCAATTCTTTGCTGAAAATTTCCGCCCCGGGGATTTTGCAGTTCCTTATTGCCTCATGCAGCTGGATATTTCTTGCCCAATTGGTTGCAACAACCGGCGGGGATGAAGGATCTGCCGGTTACCAAACCGCATTGCGCTTACTGATGTTCTTTTTGCTTCCTGCATGGGGTTTAAGCAATGCTGCCTCCACGCTGGTAGGTCAGAACCTGGGTGCGGGCAAAGTGGACCGGGCGGAAAAATCTGTGATCAAAACGGCAAAATATAATGTGATCTTCATGGCCTTTATCACAGTATTGTCTCTCTCCGGAGCGGATCTGTTCGTTTCTTTTTTTACCAATAACCAGTCGGTACATAGAGTTGCGGTCACTGCCATTCAGATAATGAGCATTGGTTATATTTTTTACGGCATTGGAATGGTGATGATCAATGCATTCAATGGGGCCGGAGATACCTGGACGCCTACCTGGATCAATTTGTTTGGCTTCTGGCTCTTTCAGATACCACTTGCCTATTTGCTGGCCAAATATTTTGAGATGGGTCCCAATGGAGTCTTCATTGCCATCCCGGTAGCGGAAACTGCAATAACTATAGCCGGGTTTATCCTGTTTAAAAGAGGAAAATGGAAAAAGATTAAGGTATAGGTGCTGGGATGCTTGCCGGTGCCGGATGGCCTCCTACGTTAATTACAAGTCCGGCGCTGAAAACTGAATTTCCGGCAGTCAGGTATTTCCGGTTTTTAAGGCCAAAATTACTGCCGCTTATATACTGGATCTGAACAGCCTTGCTGATTGCCATCCGGGTAAAGAAAACCGGTTCAAGGAAAATATTGTCTTCCCTGGGCTGAGCTATGTCATTCAGAAGGAATTCATTCATGGAAACATGGCTCACCCTGAGGGCGGTGCCGTAATTTAAAGGAAACCTTGCCCCAAAAAGGTTTAAAGTTTTCTTAGTCCTGGAACTATAATTTACCTGAAGGAAGGTCTTTTTAAAAGTCAGTTCCTGACGGTCTTCCATTACCAATCCCGAAGAGGTCTGGTCTTTGAAGGTGCGTTCGCTGTTGCCCCGGCCCAAACCTGCATAAATTTCGAAAATGCGGTTCTTCTCTTTACCGAAGGTGGTGAAATACCCTGCCCCGGTTTCTATCAGATTATGCCTGAAATCCTTTTTATCCCGGTTACGGTTCATCAGTGAACCATTTAAAAGTAATCCAAAATGATCCGAAGCCGCATAGGCAGAACTGAAACTCGTATTTCCTTTAAGGGAAACATGGGTGGCCGCATGCAGCTCACCTTTGGAACTTAACATCGGGGTGTTAGGAACATTAGGCATATATAGAGAAGAGCAGCCGGCCAGACTCAGAACTATGGAGGAAATAAAAGTTAAAAAACGGGAATTTGTTTTTACAGACATGCGGATATATAATCTTGAAATTAAACTCATCCTGAACTTATATATTGTATCATTTCAGTGCGGGACAAAATAAGACTTCCTTTTCAAATTTTACTTTTCAACACCATTAAACCTCATTTAAAAGATTCGTAAATTTGAAACTCATCCCGGTTTAAATTACCCAGGCCAGATATGCCCGACTTTTCCCACCTTCACGTACATACTCAATTCTCGCTTCTTGACGGAGCTGCCGACATTTCACGCCTGTTTAAAAAGGCAAAGGCAGACGGTATGAAAGCTATGGCCATTACAGACCATGGGAATATGTTCGGTGCTTTCAAGTTCGTGGCTGAGGCGGGTAAGAGTGGACTTAAGCCTATTGTTGGATGTGAATTTTATGTTGTCAATGACCGGCATATAAAACAGTTCACTAAGGAAAAGCGGGATCAGCGCTTTCACCAGCTCTTGCTTGCAAAAAATGCAACAGGATATAAGAACCTGGTTAAACTCTGTTCTCTAGGATATATGGAGGGTCTTTACAGTAAATGGCCCCGTATTGACAAGGAATTAATTCTCAAATATCATGAGGGTTTAATTGCTACCACCTGCTGTCTGGGAGCTTCTGTTCCTCAAACCATACTTAAAAAGGGAGAGGCTGAAGCGGAAGCAGAGTTTAAGTGGTGGCTGGATCTTTTTGGTGAAGACTATTACGTGGAGTTGCAGCGACATGATATTCCCGAGCAGCAGATCGTTAATGATGTCCTGCTGAACTTTGCAAAAAAGAATAATGTAAAAGTTATCTGCTCAAATGATTCGCATTATGTGGATCAGCAGGATGCCAATGCCCATGATATTCTTCTTTGTGTGAATACCGGGGATGTGAAAAGCACACCAATTGCAACGGATGAGGAAGGAGGGAAGGGCTTCCGTTTTGGTTTCCCAAATGATCAGTTCTTCTTTAAAAGCCAGTCGGAAATGGCGCAGCTTTTTCATGACCTGCCGGAATCTCTTGACAATACGAATGAAATTGTTGATAAGGTTGATCATCTGCAGTTAAAGCGGGATATAATGCTTCCGAATTTCCCTATTCCGGAAGAATTTAAAATACATCAGGGAGCAGAGTCCGAAAACCTGAACCAATGGGAATACCTTAAGCATCTCACATTTACGGGTGCCAAGGAACGCTACCGCGACATTTCTCCGGAAGTTGAAGAAAGGCTGAATTTTGAGTTGTTTACTATCCGGACTATGGGTTTTGCCGGATATTTCCTCATCGTTGCCGATTTTATCCGTGCGGGTCGTGACCTGGGTGTGTTTATCGGTCCCGGGCGGGGTTCTGCAGCTGGTTCCGTAGTTGCATACTGCATAGGAATTACCAATATAGACCCGATCAAGTATAATCTCCTGTTCGAGCGTTTCCTTAATCCCGACCGTAAGTCAATGCCCGATATTGATACGGATTTTGATGATGCGGGCCGTCAGAAAGTTATTGACTACGTAGTTGATAAATATGGTAAAAATCAGGTGGCCCAGATAATCACCTACGGTTCCATGGCCGCCAAATCAAGTATTAAGGACGTTGCAAGGGTACTGGCACTACCACTGGCGGAATCCAACATGCTGGCGAAACTGGTTCCTGACCGGCCGGGAACAAGTCTGGTACAGGTAATGACGGCTCCTATCGATCTGGTAAAAAAAGAGCAAAATCCTGAAGACTTTGAGAATATCAAAACTCTTCGTAAAATACTCGAAGATGGGAAGACTGTTCAGGCGGCAGTTCTGAAGGAGGCCATGATCCTCGAAGGTTCTGTCAGGAATGTCGGGGTGCATGCGGCGGGAATTATTATTGCTCCCTATGATCTTACTGATATTATTCCGGTTGCAACCTCCAAAGAATCCGAGCTGCTGGTAACCCAATTTGACGGGCGGGTGATTGAGGATGCCGGGGTAATTAAGATGGACTTCCTGGGTCTGAAGACCCTTACTATTATCAAGGATGCTTTGCGCCTGATCAAGCAGAATCACAATGTCGATATTGATATCGATTATATTTCTCTGGAGGATCAGAAGACGTTTGAACTTTATCAGCGCGGCGATACCAATGGTACTTTCCAGTTTGAAAGTGATGGTATGCAGATGTATCTCCGTGAATTGAAACCGGATAAATTTGAGGATCTTATTGCGATGAATGCGCTGTACCGGCCCGGACCGATAGAATATATTCCCAAATTCATTTCACGTAAGCATGGCAGGGAGGCTGTCAGTTACGATCTCCAGGACATGCAGGAACATCTGGAAGAAACCTATGGGATTACCGTTTACCAGGAACAGGTGATGCTCTTATCGCAGAAGCTTGCCGGTTTCAGTAAAGGGGATGCGGATGTATTGCGTAAGGCAATGGGTAAAAAGCAGATTGAGGTCCTGAATAAAATGAAGGCCCAGTTCATGGACGGCTGCAAAACTAACGGCCATGACCCAAAGATTGCAGAAAAAGTATGGACAGACTGGGAAGCCTTTGCACAGTACGCATTCAATAAGTCCCATTCAACCTGTTATGCTTTCGTAGCGTATCAGACTGCCTATTTAAAGGCAAATTATCCGGCTGAATATATGGCAGCCGTATTGAACAACCAGAATAATATTGACAAGATCTCTTTCTTCATGGAAGAGTGCAAAAGAATGGGAATTACCGTTCTTGGGCCCGATATTAATGAATCAGAATTATCATTTACCGTAAACAAGAAAGGGGAAGTCCGCTTTGGCATGTCCGGCATGAAAGGGGTAGGAGAAAAGGCGGTAGAAAGTATTGTGGAGGAGCGCCTGGAGAATGGGCAGTATAACAGTATCTATGATTTTTCCCGGCGTACAAACTCAAGAGCTGTAAGTAAAAAAGTATATGAAAACCTCGTTTACGGAGGGGCATTCGACTGCTTTGGCTTTCACCGTGCTCAGTTCTTTTTCAAGCCCGACGGCGGAATGTACAATGGAATAGAGCGCCTGGTTAAATACACCAATGATTTCCAGAACAACCTGAATTCCTCACAGGCTTCGCTTTTTGGCGGTACTAATGATGCGCAGATCACTGAGCCGCAGCTGCCTGAATGTGAGGAATGGGGATTGATCGAAAAGCTGAAGTACGAAAAGGAATCGATTGGAATATATCTGACCGGTCACCCCCTGGATAATTATAAATTCGAACTTGATAATTTTTGTTCGCATCAGGTTAAACATCTGGGCTTGATAAACCGGATGAAAGGTTCTGAGGTACTTCCTGAAGATGTCGAAGAATTTAAAAAGATCAGTAACCGCGATCTTGTCATCGGCGGCCTGGTTTCTGCCTGCAGTCATCGGACCACAAAGAATGGTAAACCTTTTGGTTCATTCATGCTTGAAGACTATAGTGATACCTTTGAGATCGTACTGTTTGGGGAAGATTATGTGAAATTGAAGCATTACCTCGAAATTGGCCTGTTCCTGCAGGTCAGAGGAATAGTTACCGAACGCTTTAAACAAAAAGATAACTGGGAATATAAGGTAAACAGTATTGTACTCTTATCTGAACTGCGCGATAAAATGTCAAAGTGCCTGACTATTCAGCTGCCTCTTACCGAACTGTCAAAGAATTTCATGGACAGGATGGATGATATTGTTAAAGCGAATACGGAACAGAATCCGCAAAGGAATTGCCAGTTAAAGTTTATGATCATGGATTTTGATGATGAAACAGTTTTGGAAATGCCTTCCAAATCCTGTAAGATAAATCCGAGCAATGAATTCCTGGAAGATATCACCAAATTGAACGGGGTAAGATATAAGCTTAACTAGAAAGCTATCCCCTGATAGGAAATTCTTTATTAATTCAGTTGCCTGTACCTTGGATGTTTAACTATAGTCAGTTTTCGAAAATAAATGCTTCATTCTTCAAAAGCATATTTGAAAATAACCTTATTAATGTCACAATGGCACAGAGGTTTTGTGGCAGGGAAATTGAATGCTATATTTGATTAAAAATAAAAGTAAACTCAATTATTATGGCGTTAGAAATTACAGATGCAAATTTCGATGAATTAGTTCTTAAATCGGATAAACCCGTGTTGGTTGATTTTTGGGCAGAATGGTGTGGTCCCTGCAGAATGGTAGGTCCTGTGGTTGAAGAATTAGCAAAGGAATATGAAGGAAAAGCAGTAGTAGGTAAGGTTAATGTTGATAACAACCCCGGTATTTCTATGAAATTCGGAATACGCAACATTCCTGCTTTATTATTCTTTAAAGATGGTGAAATTGTAGATAAGCAGATCGGGGCAGTGCCTAAATCAGTACTTGCAGAAAAATTAAGCAAGCAGCTGGCATAGTTCCCGCTTTAATATTTAAATAAAAAAGAGGCTGTATCATTAAATATGAGCAGCCTCTTTTTTGATTGACTGTTTTCTTAAATTTTCAATATTTGGGGGGCTTCCGGAAAACAGCTTGCATTCAGGGTTTATACTAATTCCATGCCTGATCATTCGGGAATGCCTTTCTGATTATTTTGAGCTGATCTTCTTGAGGCCAGGGTGAACTTACAGTTTCTGCAGTACTCCAATCCCGATCAAACCCGGCCCTGTCCCGCCGGTATCTGGCAATATTCCTGCCTCTTCTCCTTCTCCGCGATAGCTTAACCAACACCAAAGGTTCTGCTTCTACCGTTTTAAACAACTTGATCTCCAGTTTACTGTCTGCCGGATAGTTGATCTGCGATCTGTCAAAGCGGATTTTCTTCTTTCTGACCTTCAGGGGCTGATCACTCATATACTCTGCAATCGCTGCATTCCAGGCCGAGCGGAATCCCAGTACCGCTGCTTTTATGCTGTAGACCTGTTTCAGACCCTGATCTGCAATGACCACTCGTGCAAAAGATACGGCGTCTGCAAACCGTC
>JAKFCV010000023.1:0-10649 GCA_036676435.1 Pedobacter sp.
GAGGTAAAGCCAAACATAAAAAAGAGAAATCCGATGATCAGGACTCCCGTTATCGTATCACGCTTACTTAATGAACCTACAGCTACAGTGGTATTCTTCTTCATATTTAAGTTTTAAAAATTTAAAATTACTGTTTAATAATTACCATCAGGCCATGAGCCGTCCTGATTTTTACTTTTATTTTTTAATATAATAAATTAAATAATTCATGTTTTTAAGATATTCCCGTGTTGAAATATACTTCTGATCCGAGGAATCCAAAATCGCCTTTCCATTTTTATCACTAAGCTTAGCTGTGTTGGTTTCAGCTCCATTTGAAGAAACTCCATATGGCCGGCTTATTTGTATATTCTTTACCAGCCAGCGGCCCTCCTTGTCCAATCCGTTTAGAATTGTTTTTACCATTTCATTATTAGCCGGCTCCCCTGAAAACCTGGGACTAAAGGCATAAAAATTTTGATACTTTGCCGGAGTTTTAAGGCGTTCAGCTTTTAAAGGTGAATCCTTAGTTAGCTGTTCTGGATCCATTAAGAGAATACGTTCATATTCCTTCTTAAGCTTATCCAGATTTACTGTGGTTTTGCCTCCGTAATGAGCGAGCAAATTTTGATCATCATAATCCCACCAATAATGGCCGTCTGCAACTCCGGTTCCGGATCTATGAGCATAAAGTGGTTTATTCGTTCCCACTTCCACAAACGTAGAATGAGTTCTTTTCCCATCTTCCGTCTTTTCTTTGGGTAACCTTGTACTTTCCAGCCATTTAATTGCATCCGGGATCCGGGCTATATACCTCCGGTCGTCTGTAAACTGATAAAAACGCAGTAAGAGCATAGCATGTTCGTAGGTAGCCGAAGGCATCAGAGCAGGCGGTTCATACGATCTGGCATGCGCAGGCTGTAGCATCATATTATGCTGATTTCCCCATCCCGCCTGCGGATTTCCCTGCTGGGTCAATAAATAAAAATTCATTCCCCTGTGAATTGCATCATTGAAACGATCCCCGCCAAGGGTTAAATTAGCCTGGATAAGAAACTGGATATTCCCCCAGATAACATCATCATTGAAGGTGTAAAATGATGTATAATCTTCCAGTTTTCCATGTGGAAAATCATATTTAAGCGGGTAGCGCTGAGGCCAGCCTCCCAGAGGATACTGACTTTCCAGAATAAAGTTTATAGCTTTATCTAATGCGGGTTTATATTTCAGATCCTTTTTCTCAAGATAGATCCTCAGGAGGAATGTTGCGGTCTCGGATGTGTTCAGATCATCGAACGTGGCATTACCGTAGTAATGATAATACTCTTCAAAGCCCCAGGCATTTTTTCCGATTGTGTTATACCATTTTTTCAATGAACCCTCCCCGGCGAAATCAACAATATAATTCCAGCCTCCGGCAGGCAGCTGACCCCAAACAAGCGCATCAGCAACTTTTTCAGCCGCATGGTAATAGTATTCCTCTCCCGTTGACGTGTAAGCATCAAGAAATATATTCCCCATTCCTGCTGTTGCCGGATCCTGGATCCAAATCTGAGTATCAAAAGCCTCGAGTTCGCCCCAGCGCCTGGAAAAGTCAGGGAGATAATAGGTAACATAACCGCCATTGGTACTAACTTTTTCCACCATGTATTTTGTAGCCTTTAGCATAGCCGTTCTGGCTTCCTTGTTCAGATTTTTATCCTGCGCGATGGAAGGGTTTGCAAGGAATATTACAAAGAAAAATGCGGGAATTATATTAGTTAAAAGCTTCATGCGGGTATAAATTCATCGCGGCCCGGGGCCATTCTATTCATTCAATTCTTCTAGAGTTAGTTCTCTTTAGGTTTTATGCCATACCGGACTTATATTTTCCGTATCCATTTATCATGGTTTACCAAAACTTCCTGATGTGGATAAACATCCGGGCAAGCTTTTCATCAGAAAATGGTATACAATAAGCAATCCCGGCAGCTCATCCCCAATTCAGATAGCCGTTTAAGGCTTTCCTTTCAGGGCAGGAAGAGCCAGGATCGCTTTAAAAAATCAGGTTAAATCCTGAAATCTTACAGGTTTCATTCTTGAAGTAAGGATATGTATGATCAGCCAGGCTATTAAATAAGCAAAGCCGCAAATAATAAATATGATATTATATCCGGCAGTAATATTGCCAGCAAGTTTATAATAATCGAGAATAAAGCCCACTAATAAAGGGAAAAAAGTAGAGCCTATAGATCCGGTCATACCGCCGATACCTACTACAGAACTTACTGCCTTTTTGGGGACCATATCTGAAACGATTGTGAAAATATTGGAGCTCCATGCCTGATGCGCTGCAGCAGCGATACTGATTATAGCCACGGCAACCCAAATATCTGTCGCATAACGGGCAAGGATGATCGGCAACACGCTGAAAGCAGCTATAAGCAAGGCTGTTTTTCTGGCTTTGATTATTGGCCAGCCCTTCCTGATAAGATAGGAAGACAAATAACCTCCTGCAATACTACCGACCGTGGTTGCTGAATATACGATGACCAGATGCAGGCTTGGCTTTTTTAAGTCGAGATTAAACGTACTTGAAAAATAAGATGGCAGCCAGAAAAGGAAAAACCACCAGACGGGGTCGGTTAAAAGCTTCCCTACGATAAAAACCCAGGTCTGCTTTATTGAAAGGAGTTTACGCCATTTGACGGAACCCTTATGGTCGTCTTCCGGGTCATGGTCAAGATGAATAAATTCAAATTCCTCTGTGCTTAATTTTTTATGCCTGGAAGGAACCTCATAAAATATCCACCAGAAAATTAACCAGATAAAGCCCAGAGCACCTGTAATAAGAAATGCCTCCTGCCAGCCATAAAGGCCCAGGATCCATGGAACCATAATCGGGGCAGCGACCGCTCCGATACTCGTACCTGAATTAAAAATTCCTGTAGCAAGTGCACGTTCTTTTTTGGGAAACCATTCTGCTACCGCTTTAACTGCGGCCGGAAAATTTCCCGCCTCACCCAAACCTAAGAGACCCCTGACCACCCCAAACCCCAGGGTGCTCGTCACAATGGCATGGAGCATGGCAGCTATACTCCAAACTATAATGGAGATCGAGTAACCTATCTTGCTGCCTATTTTATCGATAATATTCCCGAAAATGATAAAACCAAGGGCATAACAGGCGGCGAAAGCCATTACGATATTTGCATAATCGGATTCGCTCCAGTTAAATTCCAGCTCTAAAGTTGGCTTTAGCAGACCGATAACCTGTCTGTCTATATAGTTTATGGTAGTAGCAAAGAAAAGCAGGCCACAAACAACCCATCGATAATTTCCAAATGAAGTCTTATTCATATTAATGATGAGGTTCTATATAAACGATTATTTAAAGTTAAAATAGTTCTTGGCATTCGTATAACAGATGTCCTGAATTATCTTGCCTAACCAGGGGATATCGGCGGGAAGCTCTCCGTTTTCTACATCCTCGGCAAAGAGATTACATAAAATCCTTCTGAAATATTCATGGCGGGGAAAGGAGAGAAAACTCCGGGAATCGGTTAACATCCCAACAAAATGACTGATCAGACCTACATTCGACAGGGAGTTAAGCTGCCTGGTCATGCCGTCCTTTTGATCAAGAAACCACCATCCTGAACCGAACTGGATCTTTCCTGCAAATGAGCCGTCATTAAAATTACCGATCATGGTAGCCATCATATCATTATCTGCAGGGTTGATATTATAGATAATGGTCTTTGCCAGCCGGTTTTCTTTGTCGAGCCTGCTCATAAATTTGGAAAGAGCATTTGCCTGAGGATAATCCCCCATTGAATCCCATCCGGTGTCGGGGCCGAGCTTCTGCAGCATGCGTGAATTGTTATTACGCAAAGCCCCCAAGTGATACTGCTGTACCCAGCCCTTTTCATGATCCCATAAAGCGAAATGAAATAACATGGCCGATTTAAACTTGAGAACCTCCGAACTATCCAGCGGCTGCTTACTGCGTATCTTACCGAAGATTATTGATACTTCCTGATCCGTATAGTCCTCTGCGAAAATATATTCAAGTCCGTGGTCTGAAACCTTACAGCCATTTGCCGAAAAATAATCATGACGCATCTTTAATGCAGTGAGATAATTGTCCAGACTTTCAATGGCCGTATTTGTTATCTGTCCGAGCCGGTCTATATACTCATTAAGAGAAGAGGTGTTTTCGGCGCCCATGGCCTTATCAGGCCGGAATGCTGGCAATACCAGGATATCAAAATTATCCTTTTTGATTTTCTGGTGATGCTCAAGACTATCCAGCGGATCATCTGTGGTGCATACTGCTTTCACGTTCATCCGGGTCAGGAGATCCCGTACCGCAAAAGCAGGGGAATTAAGTTTCTCATTGCAGGCATCATAGATCTTTCTTGCAGTATCGGGTGAAAGAATA
Source organism: Pedobacter sp. (assembly GCA_036676435.1). Lineage (GTDB taxonomy): Bacteria > Bacteroidota > Bacteroidia > Sphingobacteriales > Sphingobacteriaceae > Daejeonella. The sequence continues at coordinate 4,403 of JAKFCV010000023.1, forward strand.
TCGGTTATGCCGAAATAGCGCTGGAGCTCCAGATGTGTCCAGTGATAAAGCGGGTTACGCAGGGTATAGGGCACGGTTGCAGCCCATTGTTCAAACTTCTCCCAGTCTGATTTTGTACCTGTACAATAACTCTCATCAACTCCATGGGTCCGCATGGCCCTCCACTTATAGTGATCCCCATGCAGCCATGCCTGTGTAATATTCTTAAACTGCAGATTTGAGGCGATCTGTTCAGGAGGCAGGTGATTATGATAATCAATCACAGGCATCACTTTCGCAAAATCATGATACAGCGTACTGGCAGTCTTGCTCTTCAGGAGGAAATTTTCATCTAAAAATGTTTTCATTTTTCCACAGTTTAAAATAAAGCATCATGAATTTACCGCAGAATCTCCAGGCCCGGGCTCATCAAAATTAATTAAAGCGAGATCCCTCTTTTCCATGGAATAAAGTCATCCTGCCCGTGACGCACCGCCGCAACCTCAGTGTCACCGCTGGCAACGGAGATTATATATTCCAGTATCCTCTCCCCTGCTTCCGGTATGGTTTCTTCCCCTTCAATGATAAGTCCGGTATTCAGATCCATGATATCTCTCATCCGGTTAAACAGATCAGTATTTGTAGCTATTTTGACCACAGGCGTTACCGGGTTTCCGGTTGGAGTACCCAGGCCGGTAGTGAAGAGGACAATATTTGCCCCTGAACCTACTTCGGCAGTTGTCGATTCGACATCATTTCCGGGGGTACATAAAAGATTCAATCCGGGTTTCGAAACTTTCTCAGGATAATCAAGCACCGCGACAATCGGAGAGGTACCGCCTTTTTTGGCAGCGCCCGCGGATTTGATCGCATCCGTGATCAGGCCGTCCTTGATGTTCCCGGGAGAAGGGTTCATATCAAAGCCCGATCCCGCAGCAATAGCCTGCTTATTATAGTTTTTCATCAGGTTTAAAAACCTGTCTGCCTCTTCATTGCTTACACAGCGATCACTAAGATCCTGTTCAACTCCGCAGAGTTCAGGAAATTCGGAAAGTATCACTGAACCGCCCAGCGCTACGACCATGTCTGAGGTATAACCTATAGCCGGGTTTGCTGAAATTCCCGAAAACCCATCAGATCCTCCGCACTCAAGTCCTATGCAAAGCTTACTCAGAGGCGCAGGCTGGCGGACCGATCTGTTGGCCTGGATTAAACCCGCAAGAGTTTGCCTGATGGACAGGGAAAACAAGTCGGCTTCGGTGCCGATCTGCTGCTGCTCAAGAATATAAAGGGGCTTATCAAATGCCGGGATACGTTTAGAGATCTCATCCTGCAGCATAGAAACCTGCGCATTCTGGCAGCCCAGGCTCAGTATGGTAGCGCCGGCCACATTGGGATGTGTAATATAGCCTGCAAGGAGTCCGCAGAGTGTTGTTGCATCTTCGCGGGTTCCCCCGCAGCCCCCATTATGAACCAGGAACTTTATCCCGTCAACATTCGGAAAAATACGTTCCTGACTATCCTCTGAAGTTTCAAAATAGGTAGCTGAGTTCAGTAGATCATCTTCAGTCTTTCCATCCCTGATCATACCGATCAGTTTATTAACATCCTCCTGGTATTTTTTCTTGCGGCCATAGCCCAGGGGCGTCAGAAGTGCTTCCTGCAGCACATCAATATTCCTGTTCTCACAGAATACCATGGGTATTACCAGCCAGTAATTGGCAGTGCCGACACTGCCGTCGGATCTGTAAAAACCATTAAAGGTCCTGGTATTGAATTTGGAAACATCCGGCAGGTTCCATGAAGTTTTACGCGATCTTGTCTCGAACTGGTTTGCCGCATGCTTAACGTTCTCCGTATTTATCAGGCTGCCTTTGGAAAGATCGGTTTGAGTAATTCCTACCAGAACGCCGTACATAATGATCCCGCTTCCTGCCGGCAGGCTTGAAGCTGTGAATTTATGCTTGATCTTAATATCTTCCTGAAGCTCAATTTCTTCACCGGCGTAAGTAATAATTTCACCTTTTACCAGGTTGGTCAGGGCTACAATTACATTATCTCCGGGGTGAACTTTTAATATGTTTTGTTTCATCACTAACAAGGCCTTAATTTATTAATTTAATTGATTCTTTGGCCCCTTTACTTTCAATCATACTTAAATGGTGTTTTACTGAAGCGGCAAATCCCGGTAGTTCAGAAAGATCCGCATTCCAGATGTCCTGGTTTGAAAGCGCCTTGTCTACCAGTTCAGAGGCATTGTTATTACTCCATAAAGCGGAATAATAGTCAGACCATTCATCGTCAATCTGGTATTGTCTGTCATTGATCATTCCATAATACTCCCCTTCATTTTTATCTGTCTTCATAAAGCGCAGATAAGCTGCAAATCCAAAGGCTATATGTTCGGGTACGCTTTGAAAGTTTTTATAATAGCGTAGCAGAACGGGTATCACTCGCAGCTGAAGCTTGAGCGTATAATTCACGCTGATACTAAGCCAGCGGTGTCTGATAAGCGGATTACGGAACCTGTCGAGAACCCTGGCGGAAAACTGGAGCGCCTGGCCGGCAGCAACAGGATATGGAATTGCCAGTGCAAGCTCATTCTTCATAAGCGTGGAAATAAATTCTTCGAGTTCCGGATCCTCCATAGTTTCACATACCGTATCAAAACCCGAAAGAAATGCGGCGGCACAGCTTAGGGTATGTGTTCCATTGAGCAGGCGCAGCTTCAATTCCTTATGGATACTTATGTCAGGAGTGATAATTAATCCCTCGTCGGCCTGTTCAAAAGAAAGAATATTCCTGATCCGTTCATCCCCTTCGATGGCCCATAGGCGGTAAACTTCAGCAAAGATGAGCAGCTCATCTTCAAATCCAAGTTCCCCTTCCAATTTTCCCAGGGTAATTGCATCAGGCTTGCCCGGAATGATCCTGTCAACAAGCGTATTACAGAAATCATTTACTTCCAGCCATTTGATGAAGTCTTTATGAAGTCCGTTTTGTTCCGCCAGCGCAATAACTATATCTTTCAGTTTTGTTCCGTTCTCGGAGATCAGTTCAGTAGGAAGGATTACCAGCCCCATACTTTCATCACCATTAAATATTTTATACCGGTGATATAAAACGGCAAGAAGTTTTCCCGGGAAGGATTTTGGAGGGGCAGCCCGGATATAATCCTCAATTAATTGAATCCCTGTTTCAGTTGTATTTGAAATGATAATCTGCAGGTCTTTCGATGCTGCCACATCCAGTATGGCATTCCAGTCAGTTGCTGCGGTCAGCACCCGGCTTATTGCCGATGAAATTATATTCTCTTCAATTTTCTGTCCATCTTCAATACCCCTTACTCCAATGGTGTACAGCGAATCCTGAGTTTTAAAACTATCAGTACTCCCCTTTTGTGTTGATTTAACAACTACAATACGACCATTAAAGATCCCCTGGCAATTGGCCTTATTAATGAAATAATCCGGAAGTCCGCGAAGAAGTACCCCCGTGCCGAATTGAAGAACTTTTTCAGGAAAATCAAAGGTTTCAGCCCCGGGGATGGTGAGTGTATCAGTGCTAATAATCTTATTTAAATTCTGTTTACTCAATTTCATATCATAATTTATTTTTTGGCTGGTACCTTTTGCTTCAGGCAAACGATTTGAATTTATTTAAAAAAACGGGCCAGGAGTGAGTAAAACAATTTTACATAATTTAAAACCGGCATAATGCAATAGCAGGATATATATCTATGCAATCGTTGCCGGTAACGTTTCCAAAACCGGAAATTTCGCCAAGGTACGGGGCCGCATCTGCCTGGATATTAGACTGCTAAAGGGATTTTAATGAAGAAAATTATTAAAAAAAAAGCAGGATTTTGCGAAATCTTAGCTGTTCTGATCTTGAAATTATTGGCATGGGAGATCATTTCTTTATAAAATCTGCCCGGTAATATTTATTATATTCGACCTTATAATAATACATACCCATGGCGCATGCTGTTACCATAAAGGATATTGCAAAAATTTTGAACGTATCGGTCTCAACCGTATCGAGAGCGTTACGGGATACTTATGATGTAAATAAGGAGACAAAGGAAAGAATACTTGCCCTTGCGGCAGAGTTGAATTATAAACCCAATTTCAATGCAACCGGTTTAGCACAGGGAAGCACCCATAATATCGGAGTAGTATTGCCCTTCATTACAAACTATTATTTTTCAACCGTTATAACGGGGATCCAGGAGATCGCCTATAACAGCAACTATAATATCATACTTTATATTACCAATGATTCCTCTGAAAGGGAACTTTCCATTATTCAAAATCTATCTCTTTCACGCCTGGATGGTTTATTGGTTTCGGTTTCTTCAAACTCTGATTCCTGCAGTCATTTCCAGGAGATCATTGACGAAGGAGTTCCAATAGTATTCATTGACCGGGTGGCGAGTAATATCGACGCATCGAAAGTAATGCAGGACGATTATAATGGTGCATTTGAAGCGGTAGAGCACTTGATTGAAAGCGGATATTCCAAAATTGCGCACATCGCTGGTCCGAAAGGATTAGATTTCACAGAAAAAAGGCTGAATGGATACCTGGATGCATTAAAAAAACACAATTTAAGCGCGAGAGAAGAATGGATTATTTATTCAGGCTTTTCTCAGGAATGCGGTGAAACTGATACCTACCAGCTCCTGGAATGCGCAGAAAGGCCGGATGCGATTTTTGCGGTAAATGACCGGAAGGCTATCGGAGCTATACTTGCATTGAAAAATAAAAATGTACTTATCGGAAAAGAAATGGGTGTAATCGGCTTTACAGATGATCCTATCTGTAAACTTATTTCTCCTTCATTATCCACCATTGCCGAACCGGCTTTTAATATCGGAAAAACCGGATGCGAGCTGCTCCTGAAACATATTAATAAGAAACATTTCCATCCGCATGAGGTGATTTTACCAGGCACTCTGATTCCCCGGGAATCAACCAGGAGGAATTAAGGGGGGAACTTATTCAAAGAATCCTAATAAAACTTGTCATCCCGAATGAATATGAGGGAACTTATTCTAAAAGAGACCCAAAATTAACCCTGTCATCCCGAATGAATATGAGGGACTTATTCTAAAAGAGACCCAAAATTAACCCTGTCATCCCGAATGAATATGAGGGAACTTATTGAAAGAAAGCTCAAATTAAAACCTGTCATTCCGAATGAATATGAGGGAACTTATTCTAAAAGAGACCCAAAATTAACCCTGTCATCCCGAATGAATATGAGGGAACTTATTGAAAGAAAGCTCAAATTAAAACCTGTCATCCCGAATGAATATGAGGGACTTATGGAAAGAAAACTCAAATTAAAACCTGTCATCCCGAATGAATATCAGGGAAACTATTCAAAGGAAAATGAATTTCCATTCGAACAAATGATAGAAAATGTTTCCTTTAAAAAATACATACCACACAAATTTTCTGGTTCTTTGAGATAAGATCCCTCAGCTGCGCTTTCGGGATGACACAGTGCCAGTATTAAAACTTTCATCCCTGATCACTAAAACCGTTCAATAGATAAATTCCTTAAACTTTGATTCAAACTTTAGATTTACATCATGTTAAACTATAGTTTCTATGTATACATTACGACTAATCCAAATAAAACGGTTTTATATACGGGAGTAACTAATGATATTCAAAGGAGGATATCGGAGCATTACCAAAATAAGGGGATGAAGAAATCCTTTACCGGAAGGTACTTTTGCTATAACCTCATATGGTATGAGCATTTCACAGATGTTGATTGTGCTATCGCCCGGGAAAAAGAAATCAAAGGCTGGAGACGTGAAAAAAAAGAAAAGCTTATTGCTGCCACAAACCCACGGTGGGACAGCATAATTCCTGAAAGTATCGAATGAAATATGGAGTTTCTATTAATTATTCTGAATTGCCCTCGTCTTCCTTATCGGGTTGACAGAGATTTTTGAAGGAGTACCGGATACGAAAATAAAACCTGTCTTGGTGAAAACGTATGAGCTTAAAACCTGTCATCCCGAATGAATATGAGGGACCTTATTCAAAGTAAAGTCAAGCTTCCATTTGAACATAGGACAAAGGTTCCCTTTAAAAAATAAATAGCGAACAAATTCTCTGGTTTCTTGGGGATACGATCCCTCAGCTGCGCTTTCGGGATGACAGCGAGAGAAGGGATGATAAAGAGAGGTTTGAATGATATGAGAAAAGATTTAAAACACGTGTCGAATGAATTTGGAGAAACTAATCCA
>JAKFCV010000024.1:0-3752 GCA_036676435.1 Pedobacter sp.
CCGGTTTCGACCGTTTCTTTTGTGCATATATCAGCGGGAAATCTGTACGTAATACCTTGCCTTTTCTGGTGTTGCCACCAGCAATAATTTTATGCAGTAGATTACTTAATCTCCATCACCCCCAACACATGAGCGGCCCGATCATCTTTGTCCTGGGCATTTTGTCCTACCACAATTATTTTATTGTCCGTTACTCTGATAAAATAGCTGATTGCGGGATAAAATCCGCGTTCATCATTATCAAACAATATCTTTCGCTGGAATGATCCATCCGCTTGTAAAGTGTTCATGATAAATGAAGATTTTTTAAAATTACTGGGACAACCCATCAATTTTACATCTTCGTTGCTGTACTCAATATTCTTCTTCCAATCGTTGTAAAAAAATAAAAGCTTGTCTTTATATGGCATAGTCATAAAACCGTTTGCCAGCCTGTTCTGATACGAAGCACATTGAAATTTTGGTATGAAGGTTAAGCGGGATTTTCCGCCTGCATCAACATTAACCACCAAGAGGCTATGATTTGTATAATAGTAACTGGCAGTTTCGAATGCCCAGCTATTGGTACCGGTACCGAATTGTGTTGAGTTGCCAATGGTTTCCCTACTTTGGCACTCGATAATATGATCAATTGACCCATCACTTTTTTGTATGGAACTAACCGGCCTGAAGCCGTATGCAATAACATCAGACGATGCATAAGCCTGGTCCTGCTTATCAAGTATCTTTAACAGACTCCTGGAAAAATCTTCAGCGACTTTTACTTTAAAGCTCTTATCAGTACTATTAAAGTCGGCTGTAAAATATCCCTTGTGTCCATAACCGTATTGATGCGTGTACATCCCAAACATTTTATACTCGTCATTTTCCTGGCTTACTATTTTCATTGAAGTAACAGCGTTACTCTTGACAATAATAGGTGTCTGGGAAGGTTTCTTCAGGTTTTTATTAAACAGCAGGATCGACACATCAAAACCAAGCGGGTTTTTCTTTTCAAGTTTAATGTTAGATAAACATAGCAACGTACCATCGTTCATAAAATTGAAAGAATGCAGGTAATCCCTTTCACCTTTCACTGAATAGCTGTTACGCCATTCTTCTTTCATGGTTGCATCGTATTGGATGAACACGTATTCTGCATCTTTGGCTTTGGTTTTCGGAATCTTGCCCCTAAACAGTATTTTATTGCCGTCGGGAGAGATAATATACGGATGAGTCAATATCTCACTGGCTGGTACAGTTCCAAAGCTTCCGATCTTTACAGGCTTACCTGCGGGCTCAAGCGTTTCTTTATTTAGTTCCTGTATGAACAAATCAGGCACATCATTATCCGTATCAACATTGATCACTACGTACATCTTACCCCCTACCTGTAGCAACGATTCATAAAAAGTGTTTTCCATTGTATTAATCAGTGGAACCACTTTGTTTTGCTCCAACTTATTGTATCGTGTTAAAAAAGCATTCCAGATTACTTTTTTTCCTTTTCCTTCTTTTTGAACAGATAAACTAATGCTTTCTTCATCATTTAATTTTATCAAACCCCTCAACTGCACTTCTTCTTTTGATAATGCGCCCCAATTGATGGTCACATCCTGGCTGAATGCTACAAGGGAAATAAAAACCAATATTACACTTAATGTTATCCGCATAAATACAAATTTTAGTAACGACATCATTTTCATAGTACACAATATTAAACCATCCGATCACGCCACCAGCTCAGCTTGTTGCTGTAACATGGTTTTATAACTGCTAAACCTCATTTCACTCAATGCATCTCCTACTTCGCTGCAGATGCCGTGGATAGCTTCGAGGTCTTCGTTATGAAATTGCCCATCCTGGAAATAATAATAATTCTTTGCAACATAGTTTTCTATTTTGCTCACTAGTTCAGGTGACAAAAATGATGAAAGCAGCTCATGTCTTTTAATTCCCATTAATCTTCCTTTCAGCTGCTTTTCCAATTCATACCTTAATGTGTGCACACGGTTATTTACTGCCTCTTCTGTTAACCCGCCCTGGTAAAAAGGTGCGATCACTTCCACGATGCTCCTGTGCAAAGCAATAAAATCTGCTTCCTCCAGCGCCAGCTTCCTGTAGTTACTTACTAAGTCCTTTACATTTCCAAATCCCTCACCCAAAGCACGGTGACATAATAACCTGTAAATTCTTTTATCCAGTTCTTCCAATTGCTTTTTCTGGTGTGATATTTCTGCTGTGAGCTGATCAATGATAACTGGTGCATCAGACCGGTCATATTTTTTGCCATCAAAATCAAAGCTCTTTACATCAATATTTTTTTCTGCAATGGCCTGCATGATCACCAGGTCGCTTTCATTGCTGCGGATCAATTCAGGCAAGCCAATGTTTTCATCGGTAAGTATGTCTTCCAAACATGTATCAGGATTTGCTGATTGTATGGCAGGAAAATCCCATTCGCTCATATCCACTATCCTGCTGTCGTAAAACTTTTTATATACGCCCGGTAGTTTATACTTTTCTGTTTCAGTTTTCAACTTATTGCGAAGTAATTCCGGCTCAAAAAACTGCATCTGGCCTGCACCCTGAATGTCTCTGTAAATATGTTTTGTTGTGCTAACCTGCAATTGTTGTGTATTGCTGAAGATTACCCAGGCAGGCTGCGTATCAGGTGCTACATCCAAATTCAGTTTAGCCAGTTCGACAGCTCTTTCCTGCGTGGTGGGATGACTTGCCCACTGGTCTTTATAATTGATCCTTGACTTGCCAAAACTTTCCATGAATCCATCGCTCACCTGTGGAAGACCGTTAACAACCGGAACATTGAATTCTGCAGAGAGGAACTCAAACACATTGCGATGGTCTGTATAAATATTACCACTGATCTTATTTTCTTTGAGAAACTCATCTGCCTTGTTTAGTGCGGTATTAAAACTGCTGTCGCAAAGATCGAAACGGTATAATGATGACACGAGGTTGTTGCCACCTGCAACGGATGCTGCGATAGCATCGGCATTATATTCCATCTGCCTGCTCAGGCCCATGTAATGCTTGTTGATGAGTGTATATACCGATTTTAATATATTCTGTATGGCCTGTGCAATAGCAACGGTGATGGATGCAAACAGGCTGAGAATCCAGTGCACCTGGCCCCAGCCATTGAGGAATTTGGTATAGCCATCATTCTGGAACAGCATATTGTAAATAATGCGGTTTACATTATAAGTAAAACTCCCCAGCTTCATACTCTGCTGGCTGAAGTGGCCGAACTCATGTGCCATAATGGCTTTGAACTCACTAAGGTTAATACTGTTTACCAGGCCAAGACCGATTTCCAGGTTCTTTCTTACCGGGAAGAACATACTCCAGAAACTGGAGTTATAAAAAACGCAGGCGTTTACGCCGGGTGAAATGAATATTTTTTTGGGAAACTTTGTATGGGTGTCATTTGCCAACTGCCTGAGAAAAGCAAACAGTTGCGGCTGATCTTCTTCATAAATACGGATACGTGAAGGATCCTCATTCTTTGAAGTAGCGAATATGAATTTTATCAGAAAAAAAACTACACTGGCACCTACAGCCATTAAACCAATGCCGCCGATAATACCTATCCAGTTAGTAAGTGCCGCCATTAAAAAAATACCACCATAGAAACAGGCTACCGAGAGTAATACAGCAGCTAGCATCAAAACGATATAAACAAACAGGAAAAAGATAATGGATGCGGTGACCTTAGCAACCGCTTTTTTAAACGCCGGGCCTGGTTTAAT
>JAKFCV010000025.1:0-25607 GCA_036676435.1 Pedobacter sp.
TTGTTTCCCCTTTTGTTTGGGACTGCAAAGGTAGAAATGTTTTCTACTTCTGCAAACTTTATTTGAAAATAATTTCGGGCCCTCTTCTCTATTTCTATCCGCTAAAAGAATATCTAAACATTCCCCAGCTTCTTCTCCAATCCCCTACTCTTAATCTCTTCAAACAACAACCCGCTTCTCTCTGTTGCGGGATGCAAAGGTAACATCATTTAACCACCTGCACAAGGGATAGGAAGAAAATGTTTCATTAAAACACCTAAGTAACTATGATTCAGCCGTAAAAAATTAAATTGATTTTAGCAGGCTCTGAATTGACCCGGTTCAAAGGCAAATTGGGAAAAACAAAGCAGTAATTCTGCCGGGGATCAAGCGCGGGCACCTATATATATAAGGAAGTAAAAGGGATGTTAAAATTTGTTAAAGATGCCAGCCGATCCTGATCAAAGGAATACTTTCGCCTTATATATAATACTATATAAATATAATTGATGTTTTACTGATTTAACTTATCTTTGCAGAATGTTTAAAAACAAGCTTAAAGTATCCCTAAGCATATTACTTATAGTATTAGTTGCGTTTGCAGGCTGTAAAAGCAAATATGAAAAACTGCGTGCAAGCAGCGATACCGCTAAAAAATACCGTGAAGCAGTGCGCCTTTACGATAAAAAGGACTATACCAAAGCTTTAGGTTTATTTGAGGACCTGGTCCAAAAGTATCGCGGAACAGCCGAAGCGGAAGATCTTTCCTATTATTATGCATATACCCACTATAAGCTGAAAGACTATACAACTGCCAGGTATCATTTTAAAACCTTTGCCGATACCTATGCATCAAGTCCGAAAGCCGAAGAATGCAGGTTCATGGCAGCCTATTGTTTTTATCTGGAATCCCCTATCTATTCCCTGGATCAGGAGAATACGCTGAAAGCAATCGAATCCCTGCAGTTATTCATTAACCTGTATCCTAAAAGCGAGCGGGTAGAGGAAGCCAGTAAACTAATAGATAACCTGCGTGATAAGCTTGAGACCAAATCTTACGCAAATGCAAAATTATTCCTTGATATCGGAGATTATAAATCCGCTGTGATCGCATTCAGAAACTCAGCACGTGATTTTCCGGATACCAAATATGCCGAGGAGATGGAATTCCTTACTATAAAAGCTCAGGCTTTATATGCTAAAGCAAGTTTTGAGATAAAGCAGGAAGAGCGTTATAATGAGGTGATCAGTATGTATAATGAATTTGTACTGAACTACCCTTCAAGTAAATACCTGAAAGAAGCAGAAGACATCAAGAAAAATAGTGAAAGGGCAATTATTGACGTAAGAAAACTAATTGCTTCACAAACAGTTGAAGAAAAGGCTGAAGTAGAAAAAGATAAAAAACAAGAAGAAACTAAAAACAATCCACATGAGTAATACTAAACCCGTTGTACCTAACAGTACCATAACACGTGATGTTCGTGAGTTAGATAAGGTAACAGACAATATTTACGAATCAATTGTTATCATAAGCAAACGCGCTAACCAGATTGCAAGTAACCTGAAAGAGGAACTACATGGCAAGCTGGCTGAATTCGCATCCTCAAATGACAATTTGGAAGAGGTTTTTGAAAATCGTGAGCAGATCGAGATATCTAAACATTATGAGCGTATGCCCAAGCCTTCCCTGATCGCTGTTGACGAATTTTTACATAATAAGGTTTATTACCGCAATCCTTCTAAAGAGCAACATTAATTGCAGGAGCATAGGCAACTATGCCCATGCATGCTTTCGGATGGGTAGATTTATGCCCTATGCTTATAAATAAAAATATCCTTCTTGGCGTTTGCGGCAGTATAGCCAGCTATAAATCGGCTACTTTAATAAGACTTCTTGTTAAGGCTGGTGCAAACGTCAGGGTTATAATGACCAGGGATGCAGCGAACTTTATAACACCGCTGACCCTTTCAACACTTTCCAAAAATCCTGTTTTACTTAATTATTTTGATCCGGAAACGGGTTCATGGAATAATCATGTAGAACTGGGTTCATGGGCCGACCTTATGCTGGTCGCACCGGCAAGCGCAAATACCCTGGCCAAATGCGCCCTGGGCCTATGCGATAACCTCCTGACGGCGGTTTACCTTTCTGCAAAATGCCCCGTATACTTTGCTCCTGCCATGGACCTGGATATGTGGAAGCATCCTGCCACCCGAAAAAACATAGAAACCCTGATTTCCTATGGAAACATCCTGATCCAACCCACTTATGGAGAACTGGCCAGCGGATTGACCGGTGAGGGAAGGATGGCCGAGCCTGAAGATATCCTGGAATTTATCGGGGATTCAGTAAAAAAAAAACTTCCTTTAAAGGGTAAAAAAGCCCTGGTAACGGCCGGTCCAACCTATGAAGCTATCGATCCCGTTCGATTTATCGGGAACCATTCTTCAGGGAAAATGGGTTTTGCCATAGCAGAGGAACTTGCCTCCCTGGGTGCAGCTGTTACTCTGATAACCGGTCCGGCTTCCCTGGAACTTTCTGCAAAAAATATATTAAGGATCGATGTTACATCGGCTGATGAAATGCTCGCTGCAGCTATGGCAAATTTCCCCGGCACAGATGTTTCCATTCTGAGCGCCGCAGTAGCTGATTACCGCCCGGCGGATATCTCAGCGCTTAAAATAAAAAAGGACAGCTCACATTTTCAGATGGACCTGATACGCACTCCGGATATACTTGCGACCCTGGGAAAAGAAAAACAGCCCGGACAGATTTTAGTTGGGTTTGCCCTTGAAACCGATAATGAGGAAGCGAACGCCATAAAGAAGCTTGAAAAAAAGAACCTGGATTTTATCGTTCTGAATTCCTTGCAGGATAAAGGGGCAGGATTTAAAAACGACCAGAATAAGGTTACCATCATCGACCGGAATTTAAATAAAGAGATCTTTCCACTTAAATCCAAGAAGGACGTTGCTGCCGATATCTGCAAAAAAGTATTAGATTTATTATAATGAAACCATCATGAGCACGCCGCTCACAAACAGCAATGAATATGCTCATGATAGCTTCATCACCAATAAAAACAAATAATATACTGATGAAATATCTTCTGCTACTTGCATTCCTGGTGATTTCAACTGCAGTCTCTTCACAGGATCTGAATGCCCGGGTACAGATCCTGGCACCGCAGATACCCAATTCAAACAAACGCACCCTGGAGGTTCTTGAAACTACCATAAAGGACTTCCTGAATGGAAGAAGATGGACTGCCGATGCTTTACAGTCACAGGAGCGGATAGATTGTAATTTTGTAATAACTATCACCGACTGGGATGGATCAAGTAATTTCAAGGCAGAAGCTCAAATCCAGTCCAACAGACCGGTCTTTAATACTTCCTACAGCAGCACGATCTTAAATATCAGCGATAAAGACTTCGGCTTCACCTATTCTGAAGGTCAGACTTTGGATTATTCAGATCAGAATTATATCAGCAATCTGAGTTCCCTTCTGGCTTTTTATGCCTATATAATAACCGGGATGGATTATGATACCTTTTCCAAGTTCGGCGGAACCACCTATTTTCAGAAAGCTCAAACCGTTTTAAACAATGCTCAAAATGCTCCCAACACAGGATGGAAAGCATTTGAAAATCTTCGAAACCGCTTTTGGCTGGTTGAAAACCTGACCAATAAATCTTATAGTCCCATCCGTGAAAGCATGTATACCTACCACAGGGACGGCCTGGATTTAATGAGTGAAAATGCTTCCAAAGGAAGGAAAGCGGTTTTTTCCGTTTTACCCCAGCTTCAGAAGATAGATAAGCAAAAACAGGGTTCGCTGTTAAACCAGCTTTTCTTTACGGCAAAAGCCGATGAACTTGTTAATATTCTGAGCACTGCCGATCCGCAGGATAAAATGAAAGCTTTTAATATCCTTTCAGAAATCGACCCTTCCAACAGCCTAAAATACGAGGCTCTGAAAAGATCCCGCTAAGGGATTTCACAAAAGCTGATCTGTTTAAACCTAAATACGTAATTTAGCTCAAATCTTTATTGAATACATGCTTAAGCGACTATCCATTAGAAATTACGCCTTAATAGATAATCTGGATATTGCGTTTTCTAATGAACTGAATATCATGACCGGCGAGACCGGTGCAGGTAAGTCTATCATTCTCGGCGCCTTGTCATTGATACTTGGCCAGCGTGCCGAAGGCAAGTACTTCTTCAACCAGCAAAAAAAATGCATTATAGAAGGCACTTTCCTTGTCAATGAATTTCAGCTCGATGAATTTTTCAGGGAAAATGATCTTGACTATGATCGTGAAACTGTACTGAGACGCGAAATATCCGCAGACGGCAAATCAAGAGCCTTTATCAATGATACCCCGGTAAATCTTACAACCTTAAAAAAGCTTGGAGAGAAGCTCATCGATGTACACTCCCAGCATGCCACGCTTGAAATTAATGATGAGGATTTTCAGCTTCTTGTAGTTGATACTGTCGCAGGGAATCAGGCCTTGCTAAGCTCCTATACTAAAGCCTATAAATCCTACCGTAACATCCAGTCAAGATTGAAAGATCTGATCAGCCAGGCAGATAAATCAAGGGCTGACCTCGATTATTTTCAGTTCCAGTTTGATGAGTTGGACAAGGCCGGCCTGACTCCTGATGAGCAGCAGGATTTAGAACATGAGCAGGATATTTTAACCCATGCTGAAGAAATAAAGAGAAGCCTGCTCACAGCGATTGGCCTTTTAAGCGAAAACGAAACCGCTGTAACCAGCAGGTTGAAAGAGGCTGCTTCAAGTTTAAACAATGCCGGGAAGTATAATCCCGAAGCGGCAATTCTCCATGAAAGGCTCAACAGCAGCCTTATTGAAGTTAAGGATATACTTTCAGAAATTGAGCGGATAGAACAAAGCAGTTTTATAGATGAAAGCCGTCTTGAAAAAATTAACGAAAGACTCAACACGCTCTACAGCCTTCAGAAAAAGCACCGGGTTAATTCAAACACAGAACTGATAGGTATACGCGATGAGCTCTCTGACAAACTGAATAGCATCCTGTTTGGAGAGGAAGATATTTTAAAATTAAAACTTGAAAGCGAATCCCTGTATTCAGAGGTGCTTCATTTATCAAAAGAGTTAAACAGCAGCAGGCTGGCGATCATTCCACGGGTTGAGGATCAGGTGAGAGAAACTTTACTGGAAGTGGGCATGCCGAATGCTGTGCTGCAAATATTAAATGAAGAGCTGCCTGATGGTAAACTGGATGGCAAGGGAAGCGATCAGATCCGCTTTTTATTCAGCGCCAATAAAGGCCAATCTCCATTGCCAATGAATAAAGTAGCCTCGGGGGGAGAACTTTCCAGATTAATGCTGAGTATAAAATCCCTTATTGCAAAACATACTTCTTTGCCCACCATTATATTTGATGAGATTGACACCGGAATTTCCGGCGAGATTGCCCTTAAAGTAGGTAATATCATGGAGAAGCTTTCCGAAAACATGCAGGTCATAGCCATTACCCATTTACCGCAGATAGCGAGTAAGGGAAATGTGCATTACAGTGTTTATAAGGATGAGATCTCAGATAATACACAAACCAATATCCGCGAATTAAAGCCGGAAGAAAGAGTACTTGAGCTGGCTAAAATGTTAAGCGGGAATAATCCGGGTGAATCAGCGCTTCAAAACGCAAGGGATTTACTCAGATAATTTATTAAGAGCGCTGGAATTAGAGATTAATAATAACTTTGCCCCATTATTTACGTCAATCACAAAATAGAAGTCATATGTATAACTTACTGAAAGGTAAAAGAGGTATTATTTCAGGAGCCCTGGACCAAAATTCAATCGCCTGGAAAGTTGCTGAAAAGGCACATGAAGAAGGCGCTGTATTTGTTTTAACGAATGCACCAATCGCGATGCGCATGGGTGAAATAAATTCACTTGCAGAAGCAACGGGTTCGCAGATAATTCCTGCTGATGCGACAAGTATTGAAGATCTTACCAACTTATTTACACAATCACAGGAGATTCTGGGTGGTAAGATCGATTTCGTTCTTCATTCAATCGGCATGAGCGTAAACATCCGCAAAAAGATTCCTTATCCTGAACTTAACTACGATTACTTCAATAAAGGCATCGATGTATCGGCTCTTTCACTGCATAAAATGCTGAGCGTTGCAAAAAAAATGGATGCAATTAATGAATGGGGCAGTGTTGTGGCATTAACTTATATGGCTGCTCAGCGTACGTATCCCTTCTATACAGATATGGCCGATATAAAAGCGATGCTTGAATCCATTGCACGGAGTTTCGGATATCATTACGGACTGGATAAGAAAGTGAGGATCAATACTGTTTCCCAGTCCCCGACAAAAACAACTGCGGGAACAGGAATAAAAGGTTTCAGCAGTTTCTATGATTTCGCTGATGCAATTGCCCCTCTGGGAAATGCGGATGCTGAATCATGTGCAGATTATTGCATTACCCTTTTCTCTGATCTTACGCGAATGGTAACCATGCAAAACCTTTTCCATGACGGAGGATATTCTTCAACCGGCGTCAGCGATGATGTAATGTACCGCTTAGGTGTTGAAAACAGCTGATAAACGGACTATTTTAAAAAAAATACCCGGAGCTTATTCAGCTGCCGGGTATTTTTTTATAAAGGCTTTTTTATCAGACAGAATCGATCAGAATAATTTTAACTTTTATCGATCCGGGGGGAGTTACTGTACCAACTCCATCGGCGCTCTGGATCTCCAGTACGATCTGCCCGGTACGGGTGATATAACTGTAAGAAACCCCATTGTATACCTGGGGTATCTGCTCATAGGTTCCGTTTTCAAAAGATATATACACCAGTACTCCTCCGTAATCATTAAAATAATTATTGATCTCGGGCATATCAATGGAAGCAGTATAGGTACGCCCCCCATTTACAGGGATCCAGTTCCCTGAACTAAGGTTGGTAATGATCGTACGATTTGGAACCAACTGATCCTTTTTACATCCGGCGGAAGCCAAAATAAGGAGTAAGCAAATAGCGAGAAGTGATTTTTTCATAGGTTAATTTATTCAGGACCTATATCTAAGACGCAAAAAACGGGAAATAGTTGCATTCGCATGCATCTATTTCCCGTCTGTTATTGAGTTTCAGCGATCTACTCTTCTTTCTCTTCCTTCTTCTCTTCTTTTTTCTTCTTGCTGCCTTTGGTCTTTCCTATGATACGGATCTCTTCTTTCTCCTTATCATAATCAACCTCCATCGTATCACCTTCAGCCAATTCTCCTTTAAGGATCTCCTCGGCAATCGGGTCTTCAAGATGCTTTTGAATAGCACGCTTTAACGGACGGGCGCCGAAGTTTGAATCATACCCTTTGTCAGCAATAAATTCTCTCGCTGCATCAGTAAGTTTAATTTCATAGCCCAGACCATGTATCCGGTCAAACAGGGACTTTAACTCAATATCAATGATCTTGAATATATCATCCTTGGTAAGAGAATTAAAGACTACCACATCATCCACCCGGTTAAGAAACTCAGGAGCAAAAGCACGTTTAAGTGCATTTTCAATCACTCCTCTCGAAAACGTATCAGCCTGTGAGGATTTTGCAACTGTGCTGAATCCTACTCCCTGACCGAAATCCTTCAGCTGTCTTGCACCGATATTCGATGTCATGATGATGATGGTATTTCTGAAATCCACCTTACGGCCTAAACTGTCTGTAAGCTGACCTTCATCGAGAACCTGCAAAAGAATATTGAATACATCCGGGTGAGCTTTCTCAATCTCATCAAGAAGGACAACCGCATAAGGCTTCCGTCTGACCTTTTCAGTAAGCTGTCCGCCTTCCTCATATCCAACATATCCCGGAGGCGCACCTACTAAACGTGAAACAGCAAATTTCTCCATGTATTCACTCATGTCCACCTGGATCAGTGCATCTTCGGTGTCGAACATAAAACGCGCCAGCTCTTTAGCGAGCTCTGTTTTACCAACACCCGTAGGTCCGAGGAAAATAAATGAGCCGATGGGCTTTTTAGGATCCTTTAAACCTGCACGTGTACGCTGTATAGCTTTGGTTAATTTCTTAACCGCATCTTCCTGTCCGATAACACGGGTATTAATCGCATCAAACATTCCAAGCAATTTCATGCTGTCTGTCTGACCCACCCTTTGAACAGGGATACCGGTCATCATAGATACCACCTCAGCTACATTATCTTCAGTAACCGTATAGCGCTTGGTTTTTGTTTCAGCTTCCCACTCAGTTTTGGCTCTTTCAAGCTCCTCAAGGAGGTTCTTTTCCGTATCTCTTAGTTTAGCGGCCTCTTCGTATTTCTGGCTGCGTACAACCTTGTTCTTTTCAACCTTGATCTCTTCTATCTTTTGTTCCACATCAATGATGTTCTGGGGAACATGGATATTGGTCAGGTGAACACGTGAACCGGATTCATCAAGGGCATCAATAGCCTTGTCAGGCAGGAACCTGTCTGTAATATATCTGGATGTTAAACTCACGCAGGCATTTATTGCCTCGTCAGTATAAGTAACACCATGATGTTCTTCATATTTTTCCTTGATCCTGTTTAAGATCTCGATGGTTTCCACCGGAGTGGCCGGTTCAACCATAACCTTTTGAAAACGACGATCAAGTGCGCCGTCCTTTTCAATATACTGTCTGTATTCATCAAGGGTGGTGGCTCCGATACATTGGATCTCACCCCGGGCCAATGCCGGTTTAAACATATTCGAAGCATCAAGAGAACCTGAAGCTCCGCCTGCACCCACGATCGTATGGATCTCATCAATGAAAAGAATTACATCAGGAGATTTTTCAAGCTCATTCATAACTGCTTTCATCCGTTCCTCAAACTGTCCGCGGTATTTTGTACCTGCCACTAAGGAGGCCAGATCAAGAGTAACCACCCTTTTGTTAAAAAGGACGCGGGATACTTTGCGCTGAACAATACGAAGGGCAAGGCCTTCGGCGATCGCAGATTTACCCACACCCGGTTCACCGATCAAAATCGGGTTATTCTTTTTACGGCGGGAAAGGATCTGTGATACGCGCTCGATTTCCTTCTCACGACCCACAATAGGATCGAGTTTTCCATCTTCAGCTGCGCGGGTCAGATCACGTCCGAAATTATCCAGAACGGGAGTCTTTGATTTAATGTCAGATACTTTTTTTGGCTGACTGAAGCTCTCCTCTTCCCTGAAATCCTCATCACCTGCTGCAGAACCAGGCGCCTCATCCCTGAAGCCCTCCCTGTTGTTTTCTACTTCCGCTTTGAATATATCGTAATTTACATTGTACTGCTGAAGTATCTGAGATGCGATATTATCCTCATCTCTAAGGATAGACAACAATAAATGTTCCGTTCCAATAACATCACTTTTAAAGATCTTGGCCTCCAGATAAGTGATCTTTAAAACCTTTTCAGCTTGTTTTGTCAGGGGAATATTTCCAAGGTTTACCGTTGTGCTTGACGTACCTTTTACAGAATCTTCTACTGATTTCCGTAAACGGGCGGTATCAACACCGGCACCTTTTAAAATTTTAATTGCCATCCCGTCTCCTTCCCTGATGAGACCAAGCAGCAAATGCTCCGTTCCTATATAATCATGACCCAAACGGAGGGCCTCCTCTCGGCTATATGATATTACGTCTTTGACGCGGGGGGAAAATTTAGCTTCCATTCTTATACCTTTCTGTATTGTATGTTTAACGCCTAATCTATTAATAAATTGGAATAATAGGTATCGGCTATTGTAACTTTTATCAACAATTACGCCATTAAAGTTAAAAAGGTTTTTCGGTCATCCGGCATAATAAAGTTGACATCTTTCTGACTAAAATACGATATTTGCTGCTCATTCGAAATAACTTATGTCAGACGAAAAAATCATTTTTTCAATGGCTGGTGTAAATAAGATATACCCGCCGCAGAAACAAGTTTTAAAAAACATTTACCTCTCATTTTTCTACGGAGCAAAGATTGGTGTTATAGGATTAAACGGTTCAGGTAAGTCATCTGTTTTAAAAATAATTGCTGGAATTGACAAATCATATCAGGGCGAGGTAGTCTTTTCACCGGGCTATACTGTAGGCTATTTAGCTCAGGAACCCCTACTGGATGACCAAAAGACGGTTCGGGAAGTTGTTGAAGAAGGAGTTGCGGCTACAACAGCTATTCTAAAAGAGTATGAAGATATAAATGAAAAATTCGGCTTACCGGAGGTTTATGAAAATGCCGATGAGATGGATAAGCTGCTTGCCCGTCAGGGGGAACTTCAGGACCAGATAGATGCCAGCAATGCCTGGGAACTTGACAGCAAACTGGAACGTGCAATGGATGCGCTCCGCTGCCCGGAACCCGATACTAAAATTGCCACTTTGTCAGGAGGGGAGCGAAGACGAGTAGCATTATGTCGTTTATTGCTGCAGGAGCCTGATGTTTTATTACTTGATGAGCCTACCAACCACCTCGATGCAGAAAGTATTGACTGGCTTGAGCAACATTTAAAACAATATAAAGGAACAGTAATAGCTGTAACCCATGACAGGTATTTCCTTGATAATGTAGCCGGATGGATACTGGAACTCGACCGTGGTGAAGGTATTCCGTGGAAAGGAAATTATTCCTCATGGCTTGAACAGAAAGCTAAACGCCTGGAATCTGAGGAAAAATCGGAAAGTAAGCGTCAGAAAACCCTGGAACGCGAGCTCGAATGGGTACGTATGGCGCCTAAAGCCCGGCATGCAAAATCAAAGGCCCGTTTATCCAATTACGAGAAGCTTGCATCAGAAGACACGAAAGAACGGGAAGACAAACTGGAGCTGTTCATTCCTCCGGGCCCCCGCTTAGGTAACCTGGTGATCGAAGCTCAGAATGTTTCCAAAGCTTACGGAGATAAAATATTATTTGAAAATCTGAATTTCTCCCTTCCCCCGGCAGGAATAGTAGGAATTATAGGTCCCAATGGAGCCGGAAAAACTACCCTGTTCCGTTTAATTACAGGTCAGGATACTCCGGATACCGGTTCCTTCAGAGTTGGTCCAACGGTGGCTTTAGGCTATGTAGATCAGATGCATGATGATCTTGATCCTGAAAAATCCGTATGGGAAAACATTACAGACGGGCAGGAAACGATCCTTCTGGGAAACCGCCCCATAAACTCAAGGGCCTATGTTTCAAAATTCAACTTTAACGGCGCCGACCAGCAAAAGAAAGTGTCGGTACTTTCCGGCGGAGAACGGAACAGAGTGCATCTTGCCATAACTTTAAAGAAAAGTTCGAACGTACTCTTACTGGATGAGCCTACAAATGATATTGACGTAAATACCTTGCGGGCTCTGGAAGAAGGTCTTGAAAATTTCGGAGGATGCGCCGTGATCATATCCCACGACAGGTGGTTTCTTGACCGCGTTTGTACGCATATTCTGGCATTTGAGGGAAATTCACAAGTTTATTATTTTGAGGGGAACTATTCCGAGTATGAGGAAAACCGGAAGAAACGTACCGGAGATATTACCCCGCATCGTCTCAGGTATAAAAAGCTGGTGGGATAAAAAGTATAAGGTAAGCAGGTTTTATCAGATACTCTGATAATCCTGCTTATCTTTTATAGGTCCTTAGCTTTCTCAGGGATGCATAAAATCTTTTTTCAAGATTATAAAGCATCCTGCCCCGGTACCTGTTTAAAATCATTATATTCTTGTTAAAAGAGTGGATCGGACGGTTCATTGATTTGCTTACCCTATCGGGGATATCCTTAACATAATCATCAACCAGGTCCACATATTTGAACCCGCTACGGCTTTTTTGCAATTGCAGAAGTTCATTGGCTAGACTATTATCCATGGCTATCAGGTTTAATATGGTTTAAACAACGAATAAGTCTTATGGTTTGAAAAAAAATGTAGGAAGGCCTTGAACAGCCCTCCGACATCAGTTTTTTATGCAGCTTACTTTAAATATAACCTGAACCAGTTTTCGCAGGCGGCCAGGAAAGCAGCAGTATTATTAAGATTTAAAACTTCGTGACCGGTATCCTCAAAAACAATCAGCTTCCTGTCAATTCCCGACTGCGCCAGGCGGTTGTCCAGAGCAATAGATTGCTGATAAGGAACTATAGGATCCAGTTTTCCATGAAAAATAAGTGTAGGTTTCGACCTGGCATTTACATGCGATAGCGGACTTGCAGCGGAGTAGGCCGCGGGATTTGCCTGAGGTGATGCTCCGATCAGAGCCGCTAAATTCGGGCCTTGCTGAGGATTTGCAGTATGCATTGCGGTCAGATCTGTTGGCCCTGCCATGGAAATCACCGCTTTAACCTTTTCATCTTTATTAAATTTATAGCTGTATAATAAGGAAAGATGTGCCCCTGAACTTTGACCCTGAAGAGCAAATTTATCCTGCGAAATATGCCATCCGGCGGCTTTATCTGCTATGAACTCAATTGCCTTATCTATATCCTGAACCTGAGCCATATAAAAATTATTCTCAGCAGTATTGGTAAGCCTGTAATTAATTGTGGCGGCGGCATAACCTTTATCACACCAATATTTGGCCAGATCAGTGAATGAGCTCTTATCACCCTGACTCCAGGAATCGCCATAAACGAGAAGTATTACCGGCGTCTCCTTATTCCTGATTTCCGGAAGATACATATCAATAGTATTACGGGGATGCGATCCGTAAGAAATATTCAGAAAAGATTCAGCTTTCAGACTTTCCGTTAGCAGCGCTTCCTTTTTGCATCCTCCACTGACAATAAGTAATATGAACATCACAGATAGAATATTCTCTAACTTTTTCATGCGGGTGTATACGTATGGAAATTCCAGTTTGTTGCTCCCGCGTATATGTTAATTTGTTAACAATTAAATTATTTCAATACGCTCATATTTGAGATTTATTGAATTATCTTTAAATTAGATACTATCCTGTTTTACACCGATTTAGAATAAATTTTATCAAATAAAAAATTTATGACGTGGAAAAAATTTAATGGAGAAATTATTCAAAGTCCGATCATTGAAGAAGTAGAGAGAGCAATTGAGCGGGAATTCTATCTTGGGAATAAACTTAAAGTCTGTATTGGAACTGATTCTCAGGTGAAGGGAACAATAACAGACTTTGCTACTGTAATTGTTTTTTTACGGGAGCAGAAGGGAGGATTTATGTTCATCCATCAGGAGCACACCTCTCAAAAAATGAGTATAAAGGAAAGAATGTTATCCGAGGTGCAAAAATCAATAGAATGCGCCTATTCTTTATGCGATCTGCTGGACCTGTATGATGTAGATCTGGAGGTCCACGCCGATATAAATACCAATCCTCACTTCAAATCTAACCAGGCCCTGCACGAGGCTATGGGATATATTTTAAGTATGGGCTTCGTCTTTAAAGCCAAGCCCGAAGCATTTGCAAGCTCCACCTGCGCAAATAAAATAGTCCAATAAAATAGCTCTGAAAATAGAAAAACCTGATCTATTGCAGATCAGGTTTGAGAAAAGGTTAAGAAATGCCTAAATTATCTGGCGGACGTTTTCTGCATCGGTTTCATATACCGAGCCATTATCGCTTACAATAAGAGTTCCCTGCGAGTATTTTTCATCATGCTGACTTGCGTCCAGGCCTTCCTCCTCATCCTCAGAACTTACGCGGATGGGCTGAATAAGGTTAATGAATTTGAAAATTAAAAATGAAGCGGTGAAGCTGAACACGATCACAATGGCCAGGGCCTTTACCTGAGTAAAGAAAAAATCGGGATTTCCGTAAAGCAAGCCATCAACACCATTAGGATTAACCGATTTAGTAGCAAATACCCCGGTTAAAAGCATTCCGACTATTCCACCCACCCCATGGCAGGGAAAAACATCCAGTGTATCATCCAGTTTGGTTTTGGATTTCCAGTAAACCGCAAGATTTGATATTATTGCAGTAAATGCCCCAATAAAAATACTTTGGGGGATCGCTACATAACCCGCGCCCGGGGTAATGGCAACCAATCCTACAACCGCCCCGATACAAAAGCCAAGGACAGATGGTTTTTTCCCTCTTAATACATCAAAGAACATCCATGATAAACCGGCGGCAGCGGCAGCGATATTTGTGGTAGCAAGGGCCGATACTGCAAGGTCATTTGCTCCGAATGCAGAACCCCCATTAAATCCAAACCATCCAAACCATAATAAACCGGTTCCGATAAGTACATAGGGAATATTAGCGGGCGGAATTTCACGCCGCTCCTGATGCACCCTTCTGCGTTTTAAAACCAAAGCGCCTGCCAGAGCAGCCATACCGGCTGAGATATGAACTACCGTACCACCTGCAAAATCAAAGGACCCCATTTTAAAAAGGAACCCATCCGGATGCCATGTCCAGTGTGCAATCGGCGAGTAGACCAGTAAACTAAAAAGACAGATAAACAGGATATAGGAGGTAAAACGGATGCGCTCAGCGACCGCCCCAACCACCAGGCCAGGCGTGATTATCGCAAACATCAATTGAAAAAAAGCGAATAAAGTTAAGGGAATGGTGGGAGCCAGGCTCCACGGGGCCCCGGAATTAACTCCTTTAAAGAAGAAGAAGGTCATAGGGTTTCCAATAAATCCATTTACAGATTCACCAAATGCAAGGCTGAAACCAACAGTGACCCACAGAATACTAACTACACCCGCTGCGACCACACTTTTTATCATTGTAGAAATAACATTCTTGCGGTGAACCATTCCACCATAGAAAAATGCTAAACCTGGGGTCATTAAAAATACCAGTGCAGTTGCAACAAGGATCCAGGCAATATCGGCTCCATTATACTGAGCTGTATCGTTAAAATTTGGCACAGTACTTACGAAAACTGAAGCAATAGCTATGATACAGAGAATTGCGAATGGAGCTATTCGTTTAAAATCGATATTCATGTTAAAAAGGACTCAAATAAAGTAAATAAATTAATACATTAACACAAATCTAATGTAATTTACTTTAAATATCCAAAATATATTAGTATTTTATTGAAAAAGACAAAAACAATATTGATTATTATTATATAATTAATAATAAATATTCAATTAACATAAAATTTCGTTAAATACAGTATGAACTGTTATAAACAAGAAAATAATACGAGAATATTATTCATTACAAAAGAGTTTTGTCGCAAATTCTTGAATAATTCAGAAGTCAGGAAGAGGAATTATTAAAAAAATAGAAAAATAGGCGATACGGCAGTCAAGCTGAAGCCTGAAGCCTGAAAAATTTCAGAAATAGAAGGAACTTATAGGAGAATCGGCTCCGCAATATAATTGCTGCCCTGTACAACCCCTTTTTGCTCTAACCTTTTGTCAATATAGCTTTGGATCTGCGATTTTTTCATTCCCCAGTTCGGGGCGATCAGCAGATCAAAGTCAGCTAAGCCAAAGAGGCGCTGCAAGACTATGTCAGGCCTGAGCAGGGGGATAAATTCCGCGATAAAATCCGTGTACTCATCAATTGTAAATACCTTGAATGGTTCACGTGCAAACCTGGAACCCATAATAGATCCTTTAACGATATGCAGATGATGCAGTTTTACAAACTTGATCTGAGGAAAACGATTTATTTCATCCGCATAGCGAAGCATCATTTCATGAGTTTCCCAGGGGAATCCAAAGATAGTGTGGACACAAATATCGATTTTGCTGCTATCCGCCAGGTGAAGTGCATTTACAAGTTCCTGGTGAGTGCAGCCGCGGTTGATCTTCTGAAGCGTTTCATCGTAAATTGATTCCATCCCCATCTCCAGATCTACGTCAAAACGATCCGCATAGCTTTCTAAAAGCGCAATCTTTTCAAAATCAATGCAATCCGGCCGGGTGCCAACAGAAAGGCCTACAATATTTGAGGTATTTATACTCAGAGCTTCGTCATAAAGCATTTTAAGATAATGCGTCGGGGCATAGGTATTGGTATTCGGCTGGAAATAAATAATGAACTTCTCCGCCTTATAGTTTTTGAAGGCACGTTCCATCCCCTGCTCTATCTGCTCCTTTATAGTAGGAAGTCTTCTGGAAAGTTCAGGGGTAAACGAATCTACATTGCAATAGGTACAGCCTCCGTAACCCTTGCTACCATCCCGGTTAGGACAAGTGAATCCTGCATCTGCAATTATTTTATAAACACGCTGACCGTCATACTTTTTTTTAAGGTATGCGCCATAATGGTTATAATTCTTATGTCCGTAATCTAATGGTGTTCCCAAAACTTTATTTTTGCAAAGATACAAATTTCAAACATACCCTTAAACCACCTCTATGCTGCGCATTTATTATAAAAAAGATAAACGGCTCGCTAAGGAAAGCGACATAAATTTACTCCGGGCTATACCCCTTAATGATCTGGTATGGGTGGATCTTCAAAATTCAACCGTTGAGGAGAAGGTTACGATAGAAACTTATTTTAATATTAAGTATTCCTCGGAAGAGGAATCCACTGAAATCGAAAGTTCATCGAGGTTTAACGAGTTTGATGATGAATTGATCATCAATTCTAATTTTTTATCTCAAACACAGCAGGGATTCGATTACTGCCCCGTATCAATGGTGCTTGAAAAAGGCATACTTTTTACCTACCGGGACGATGACCTGCGGACTTTCGGAGAATCGGTAAAAAAGATCAAGTCAAATCCCGGCTCATTTACCAATGGCTATCAGATATTACTGACATTACTTGAAACCGGAATTGAACAGGATGCAGATATCATTGAAGCATTGGCAAGGGATATTGCAGATCTTAACAAGAAACTAACGCTAAACAGAAAACGTTCTGACGAAGAGATCCTATTAAAGATCGCTTCATTTCAAAATAACAATATCCTGATGCGTGAAAACATCGTCGATAAGCAGCGATTGGTTTCCTCTTTAATGAAAAGCAATCTGTTTCCGGAAGAGTATATGGATGTACTCCGTATAATGATCAAGGATATCAGTTCACTGATAGAACACAATAAATTCGCTTTTGAAAGACTGGAGTACCTGCAGGATACGTTTATGGGACTTGTAAATATTGAACAGAACCGGATCATCAAGATTTTCACAGTAGCTACCGTCGCTTTTATGCCTCCGACATTAATAGCAACCATTTATGGAATGAATTTCAACCGTATGCCTGAACTGGACTGGGACCTTGGATATGCCTTTGCTCTACTTCTGATGATCCTGTCATCATTGATCACCCTGATTTATTTTAAGAAGCGGAACTGGTTATAGGCAGGTCAGGTAAAACAAAATCTGATAATCATTATTATATAGGAAAGCATTATTATAAAACCTAGCATAACATGAAAACACCGATCAAGAACAAATCGAACGAAGATCAGCAGGGAAATTCCAAATCAAACCTGGCATTTAAATCTGCGTCGGAAGAACAGAAGCAAAGGGGCATTTCTAACAGCGGGGGACAAATGTCGGATAAGACGGATAATAAACAGGCAACTGTAAATAAAGGAAATGTAAATCCGGCTGTTCAGGGCAAGAAAAAGGCGCCCCGGGTTCCGGGCGGCCATCCCTCTAAAAAAAGTCTAAAACACTAAATACTGAAAGCCTGGATCCAGGCTTTCAGTCTAATATCCAATCTATTTGCCTGCCCCTGGTTTTTGGTTCTGCAAAAGCAATTATTCTTACCTTTACTTTTCCAAGGACCATAACCAATGATAGAAGTTTATAAACCAAAGCATAAGATACGGTTTGTTACCGCTGCAGCATTATTTGACGGGCATGATGCTACCATTAATATCATGAGGCGCATTCTGCAGTCATCCGGAGCCGAAGTAATTCATCTGGGACACAATCGCTCGGTTCAGGAAGTTGTCAATTGCGCTATCCAGGAAGATGTGCAGGGTATTGCCATGACCTCCTATCAGGGAGGCCATATTGAATATTTTAAATATATGTATGATCTGCTTCATGAAAATGGCGCCGGTCATATTAAGATATTCGCGGGCGGAGGAGGTGTAATTCTTCCTTATGAGATCGAAGAACTAAAAGATTATGGAATAACACAGGTATATTCTCCCGATGACGGCCGTAAAATGGGACTGCAGGGGATGATAAATGACATGATGAAACAGTGTGATTTCCTGACCCGGAGCACCCTTAACGGTGAATTGAAAGGTATACAGAAAAAGGAAATGAAAGCTGTAGGTGCTGCAATTACGCTTGCAGAAAATCATCCTGAGCAGGCAACTGAATTCCTGAAGGAGCTCAACAAAATGAGTTCGGGCAAGAACATCCCTGTTATCGGTATTACCGGAACAGGAGGGGCAGGAAAATCATCGCTTATCGATGAACTGGTCCGCCGTTTTCTGGTGGAAACAGACAAAAGTATTGCTATCATATCGGTTGATCCCTCCAAACGTAAAACCGGAGGAGCTCTGTTAGGAGACCGGATCCGCATGAACTCGATCAATAGTCCCAGGGTATATATGCGCTCACTCGCAACCCGGCAGGCCAACCTGGCCCTTTCCAAATATGTCCAGGAATCGATAGACATTTGCAAAGCAGCTGGATATGAACTGATCATTGTCGAAACCTCCGGGATCGGACAGTCGGATACAGAGATCACAGATCATTGCGATGTTTCCTTATATGTTATGACGCCGGAATTTGGTGCAGCAACCCAACTCGAGAAGATCGACATGCTTGATTTCGCCGATGTGATTGCGATCAATAAATTTGACAAACGAGGCGCTCTGGATGCCATACGGGATGTCCGCAAACAATTTAAACGAAATCACCAGTTATTTGATACCCCGGACGACGATCTTCCGGTTATCGGCACAATGGCTTCCCAGTTCAATGATCCTGGAATGAATTCCCTTTTTTCTTCCCTGATGAACAGTATACTGAAAAAAACAGGGGTTGATTTTAAGGCCAGGATGGAACTCAGCGGCAACCAGTCTGAGAAAAATTATATTATCCCTCCCGACCGGACACGATATCTGGCTGAAATAGTCGAAGGGAATGCTGAGTATATGGCCTGGGTAAATGAACAATGTAAAATTGCCCAGCAGATGTTTCAGATAAAGGGAGCCATAAGCCTTACAGAAACCGAACATACCCGGGATCAAAACCTTAGCAAACCGCTGACAGAGATCTATAATCAGCTTGAAGAAAGCCTGGACAAAGAATGTAAACGACTTTTACGGGAATGGCCTGAAACCATAAAAAAATACAAGGCTGATGAATTCATTTTTAAGGTAAGGGATAAGGAAATAAAACAATCCCTGTATACCGAATCATTATCCAAACTCAGAATTCCTAAAATTTCACTTCCGCGTTATGAAGCTTGGGGCGATATATTGCGCTGGTTGCTAACAGAAAATGTTCCAGGAGAATTTCCTTTCGCTGCAGGTGTATTTCCATTAAAACGGGAAGGGGAAGATCCTACAAGGATGTTTGCAGGCGAGGGAGGTCCGGAAAGAACAAACAAACGCTTTCATTATGTATCCCTTGATCAGCCCGCTCATCGTTTGTCAACCGCATTTGACTCGGTCACCCTTTATGGTGAAGATCCGCACATAAGGCCTGATATCTATGGAAAGATCGGCAATTCAGGAGTAAGCATTGCAAACCTGGATGATGCGAAAAAATTATACTCCGGTTTTGACCTCTGCCACCCGGCCACCTCGGTTTCAATGACAATTAACGGGCCTGCTCCGATGTTGCTGGGTTTCTTTATGAATGCCGCTATTGACCAGCAATGTGAGAAATACATTATTGAAAACGGACTGGAGAATGAAATAAATAAGAAGATTGAAAAGATCTATAAAGAAAAGGGTATTGAACGCCCCGTCTACCAGGGATCATTACCCCAGGGAAATAATGGTCTTGGTCTTATGCTACTCGGACTTACGGGGGATCAGGTTTTAGCCCCTGAGATTTATAATAAAATAAAAGCCCAGGCTATTGCAAGTGTGAGAGGGACGGTACAGGCAGATATCCTTAAAGAAGATCAGGCACAAAACACCTGCATTTTTTCTACTGAGTTCGCCCTGAGAATGATGGGTGATATCCAGAAGTATTTTATAGATAAGCAAATCCGAAACTTCTATTCAGTTTCAATCTCAGGATATCATATAGCCGAAGCAGGGGCAAATCCCATCTCCCAATTGGCCTTTACATTGAGTAATGGATTTACCTTTGTTGAATACTATTTAAGCAGGGGAATGCATATTGATGAATTTGCGCCTAACCTCTCCTTCTTCTTTTCTAACGGAATTGACCCCGAATATTCAGTTATCGGCCGTGTGGCCAGGCTTATATGGGCTAAGGCGATTAAATATAAATACAAGGGAAATGACCGGTCTCAGAAATTAAAATATCACATTCAGACCTCCGGACGATCTTTGCATGCGCAGGAGATAGACTTCAATGATATACGTACAACACTTCAGGCGCTTTACGCCATTTATGATAATTGCAATTCCCTGCACACGAATGCCTATGATGAAGCTATTACTACCCCTACCGAAGAATCAGTAAGAAGGGCAATGGCAATCCAGCTGATCATAAACAGGGAACTTGGTCTGGCAAAAAATGAAAACCCCTTACAGGGCTCATTCATAATAGAGGAACTTACAGATCTGGTTGAACATGCCGTCCTTGAAGAATTTAAACGAATCAATGACCGGGGTGGAGTTCTGGGAGCTATGGAAACCATGTATCAGCGAAGCCGGATACAAGAAGAATCCCTGTACTATGAAACCCTGAAACATGACGGAACTTTTCCAATTATAGGAGTTAATACCTTTTTAAATAAAAACGGTTCGCCCACTGTAATCCCTTCTGAAGTTATACGCGCTACTGACGAGGAAAAAAAATTCCAGATAGCCGCATTGGAAGCATTCCAGGATCGAAATAAAGACGTTTCGGAAGCATTACTGAAGGATCTTCAGAAAAAGGCAGTCGAAGGACAGAATATTTTCGATAGCCTGATGGAAGTCTGCAAGGTTTGTTCACTTGGTCAAATTTCCAATGCTTTATACCAGGTTGGAGGACAGTACCGGAGAAATATGTAGAGATTTTTTTATAATTCAAAAAGCCCCTCAGGGGCTTTTTTTGTTTAAACTATTTTCCTGGCCATATTACCATGGACTGGTTTTGGGAAAACCCGCTGTTCATTTATCTTCAGTATGCAAACTGATTTATATAATTAATGTAAGGCCCTGACTTAGCATCCCTTCTTCAATCAAAATTTCAACTATTGGTAACTGGTCACTTAGGACTACTGCTTTTTGAATATGCTATTATGTCCCTTTGCTGGTCTGTTGGTGGGCTGGGCAGAAAAAGGAGCTTACCTAGAGGTTTAATTTGACCAGTGCATTTTTGAATTCATAATATTAAAACTATATTTATTATTTAATCAACGAAACTTTTATGAAATATTTATTAATCATTTTTACGCTTCTGTTTATCGCAGATGGTGCGACTGCACAGCGATCTAAAAAACTCTTTAACGGCAAAGATCTATCCGGCTGGACTGTTCATGGAACAGAAAAATGGTATGTTGAAAATGGAAACTTAATCTGTGAAAGCGGCCCCGACAAGAAATATGGGTACTTATCTACAGATAAGAATTACAAAAATTTTATACTGGAGTACGATTTTAAGCTGGAAGCCAATGGAAACAGCGGTGTTTTCATTCGTTCTGACATTGACGGGACCAAGATCAGCGGATGGCAGGTAGAAGTTGCGCCCCCGGGAAACAGCACTGGAGGAATTTATGAATCCTACGGCAGAGGATGGCTGATAAAGCCAAGCGCAGAAGCCGAAAAGGTTTTAAGGCCGGATGGATGGAACAGAGGCAAGATCCAGATTATAAATGATGAAATAACCACCTGGTTGAATGGAAAACAAATGGTTTATCTAAAAGATTCTAAAATTGGAGCTGGAAATGGTTTCATAGCTCTTCAGATTCATGATGGAGGAGGAATAAAAGTGAGATGGAAAAACATTAAAATCAAAGAGCTGAAATAAACCACCAAAATTTAATTAAGGTTTAGCATTACACAGATTAACATTTAAAACAATCAAATTTAAATCCTTAGATGAAAAATAGTCAGGAATCATCCCGCAGGGGCTTTATAAAAAAGCTTGCAACCTCTACAGCCGCCGTAGCAGTTGGAACAAATGTGTTTGCCAAATCCGAAGAAGAAAGCAATACAGCAAATTTCAAAATTCACAAAAGACAATACACAGGTGCAAATGATAATATTAATATTGCACTGATCGGTGCCGGGGGAATGGGTACACAGGATACCCTAACTGCCCTTAAAGTACCGGGTTCAAAACTTGTGGCCGTGTGTGATCTGTATAATGGCCGCTTAAATGATGCGAAAAAACGCTGGGGACAGGATATTTATACTACCCGTGTTTATAAGGAAATATTAAACCGTCCGGATATCGATGCGGTGATCATTGCAACCCCTGACCACTGGCATCAGCAGATATCGATTGATGCGATGAGGGCTGGTAAGCACGTATATTGCGAAAAGCCCATGGTTCATGATATTTCGGAGGGTCCTGCAGTAATAAAGGCTCAGAAAGAAACCGGGAAAGTATTTCAGGTAGGCAGCCAGGGAGTATCTTCCTTAGGAAATGAAAAGGCAAAGGAATTATTAAGGGACGGGGCTATCGGTCAGCTTAATTTTGCTGAAGGTTTTTGGGCGCGTCATTCTCCGACAGGAGCCTGGCAATATCCAATTCCAGCTGACGCCTCTCCTGAAACTGTAGATTGGGAAACATTTATCAGCAATACCACTAAACGTCCTTTTGACCCGACACGTTTTTTCAGATGGAGAAACTACCGTGATTATGGAACCGGAATGTCTGGTGATCTGTTTGTACATCTATTCTCCAGTCTGCATTTTATAACCGATTCATTCGGGCCGGAAAAAGTATATGCTTCCGGGGGATTACGATACTGGAAAGATGGCCGGGAAGTTCCAGATGTTTTACTGGGCATTTTCGATTACCCGGAACAGATAAAAGCCCATCCGGCATTCAATCTTTCATTAAGATGTAATTTCGTAGATGGCACAAGCGGTACCACCTATTTAAAACTGGTAGGCAGCGAAGGATCCATGGATATTGGATGGGATAGCGTAACATTGAAAAGAAATAAGACCACTGCTTCTGATGATCCCTTCTTTATTGAGCAGATGAAAAAGGCGGGTACTCCTGTTTCCGGACGTAAAAGAATCCTGGCGCCTGAAGAATTCACTTTTGCAGCAGAACCCGGATATTTAGGCGGTCCGTATGATCATTTCGTTAATTTTTTCAACGCGATCAAGACCAATGGAAAAGTTGCAGAAGACGCTGTTTTCGGATACAGGGCTGCAGCACCGGCACTATTGTGCAATGATAGTTACAATAACGATAAAGCAATTCTATGGAAT
Source organism: Pedobacter sp. (assembly GCA_036676435.1). Taxonomy (GTDB): domain Bacteria; phylum Bacteroidota; class Bacteroidia; order Sphingobacteriales; family Sphingobacteriaceae; genus Daejeonella. The sequence continues at coordinate 23,448 of JAKFCV010000025.1, forward strand.
CCTGAAAAAATGCAATTAGTAAAAAAATAAAAAGATATGACAAAGAAACTCTTTAAAAATTCTGGTTTAATATTAGCAGCGCTGGCTGTATTATCATGCTCAAATGGCAAATCTGATAATAAAACAAGTGATTCTACATCAGTTGATAGCAGTAAAGTGGCTTTAACTGCCGCCGAAAGTTTATTTGATGGGAAGACCCTCACCGGCTGGCATGGCTATAATAAAACCGGAGAAGTAAAAAACTGGACAATTATTGACGGCGCTCTGGTATGTCTTGGTGCGGCGAAAGGTGATACAGGCGGTGATATTGTAAGCGACAAAGAATATGAGAATTTTGAATTAAGCTGGGACTGGAAAATCGATAAAGGCGGCAACAGTGGTGTAATGTATCATGTGGTTGAGGATCCCAAATATAAAGGTCCTTATGAAACAGGCCCGGAATATCAGATGATTGATGATATCGGCTATCCCGGTAAACTGGAGAACTGGCAGTTAACAGGTGCTGATTATGCAATGAACCTGGCTAACGACAAGAAGAAGCTTAATCCTGCGGGTGAGTGGAATTCAAGTAAGATCATTTTTAACCAAGGTCATGTTGAGCATTGGCTGAATGGGGAAAAGATTGTTGAATTTGAGGCCTGGGATGCTAAATGGAATAAGGAAAAAGCAGAAGGAAAATGGAAGGATTATCCGGATTATGGATCTGCCAAAAAAGGCCGGATCGCATTACAGGATCATGGAAATAAAGCCTATTTCAAAAATATTCTGATTAAGGAATTATAAAAAAAAGGCGTTCCGGATAAACCGGAACGCCTTTTTTTTATAATCTTCTACTATTTAACCTGCTATCCAGGTAAATTTATATTCCAGTGTAGGATTTTTGATCCTCTCAGCTACACGAATTAAACGGTCAGGCAAATTCATTACATAATCTCTGGCTTTTTCGCCCGCTTCATTAAGATCACGCATTTTATCAATCTGCCAGTCTTCGATGAGCTGTTTCATAATCTCGACGTAATCTACAGCAGTATAAACGCCAAGTCGTTGAGCTGCATCGGTAAAATGCCCAAATGTTTGTCCCATTTTCAAACCAACTTCCCTAAGGAAGTGAGCAGGCATAACGATCTTATTACGCATCATATCTTCAAAAGCGATCATTGCCTCATTCGGATCAACCTCGAAAATTCGCATCATGAAATCCTTGTATGCTTTGGCATGACGTGCTTCATCAGATGCAATCACACCGCACATCTTGGAAAGAAGTGCATCACCATCCTGCTTTGCAAGCGATGCCACTCTGCGGTGGGAAATATTCGTCGCTAATTCCTGAAAGCTTGTATAAATAAAGTTGCGGTAAGGATCATGGCCAGTGCCGATATCAAAACCATCGGCAATAAGATATTGAGTGGAAATTTCCATCTGACGCATATCCACCCGACCTGACAGATATAAATATTTGTTTAAGAGATCACCATGACGATTTTCTTCGGCGGTCCAATGGCGAACCCACTTCATCCAACCACCTTCTTCATCCTTAGAAATTCCATCCACCATGGTTAACCATGATTCGTATGTAGGTAAAGCTTCTTCGGTGATGGTATCCCCAATCAGAACGGCTACCAGATCATAGGATAAATCGCGTGCATTCTCTTTTAAATCTTTAATTTCACTAAGAAAGGTGTCCCGGGTTGAATCAGGAAGAAAATCAGATGGCTGCCAATTTGTTTCAATAGGCTTCAGGTAGTCATGCATTTTTTCGAGCATATATTTTTCAATATGCATTAATACTTCTCTACGGGATCCTATATTGATATTCATATAATTTACTTAAGTGTTCAAATATACGCATAAACCTTTATTTGACCACGTCTTAATTACAATTAGAGGGTTTAAATACCCTGCAATGACCCTTGAAGCGACATCACCGGCAGTTTAGGGGATTTAAAACCGAATTAAAAAAATTTCGTGTCATCTAAAGGATACTATATCCCTTAGTCCAGGGCTGCGGTAAATCCTGTTTGCCAAAAAAGCATAAACAAAAAAACCCTCATCCGTTCAGGATAAGGGTTTATAAAATTGGGCACCGACCTACTCTCCCACCTGTTACGGCAGTACCATTGGCTCTGGCGGGCTTAACTTCTCTGTTCGGAATGGGAAGAG
>JAKFCV010000026.1:0-72977 GCA_036676435.1 Pedobacter sp.
TCCGAAGGTGAAGTGTGGAGATATCTGGTGCTACTTTAGACATCCATGAGATTTCTCGTCTTGCCTCCTCGAAATGACGGGAAGAGGAGCCCGTCATATCGAACACACCAAACGTATATTCTTAATTACACTGAAGTTGAAGTGTGGAGATATCTGGTGCTACTTTAGACATCCATGAGATTTCTCGTCGTGCCTCCTCGAAATGACGGGAAGAGGAGCCCGTCATATCGAACACACCAAACGTATATTCTTAATTACACTGAAGTTGAAGTGTGGAGATATCTGGTGCACTTTAGACATGCATAATCCAAACAATCTACCATTCTTTAATCTCTTCCCACAAATCTTTCCATTCCGGGTTCAACCGATTAATAAGTTCTTCTTTCTTTACCCGATTCCATTTCTTTAAAATCTTTTCCCTGTCTATAGCCTCTTCAATGGAAAAAAAGCTTTCATAATATATACATAGTGTTAAGTTATAGCGAAACGTAAAACTGGAAGGATAGTAATGCTCTTTATGCTGGACGATCCTTGAATATAAATCAGACGTTACTCCGATATACAGAGTTGTTTTATTTTTATTTGTCATGATATAAACACAACCGCCATGTTCCATATCATTAAACTAATCAGAATTCAACTTTCACAGAAAATTATACTAAATGAATGTAGGAACGGGGATGGCCGAGATTTCTCGTCGTGCCTCCTCGAAATGACGGGAAGAGGAGCCCGTCATATCGAACACACAAAACGCATGTTCTTAATTACTCTGAAGGTGAAGTGTGGAGATATCTGGTGACAATTACCATACACATACATGAGATTTCTCGTCGTGCCTCCTGGAAATGACGGGAAAAGGAAACCGTCATATCGAACACACAAAACGCATGTGTATAATTACTCTGAAGTTGAAGTGTGGAGATATCTGTGTACTACTACTACACATACATGAGATTTCTCGTCGTGCCTCCTCGAAATGACGGAAATGGGGAGCCTGTCATATCGAACACACAAAACGCATGTTCTGAATTACTCCGAAGGTGAAGTGTGGAGATATCTGGTGCTACTTTAGACTTCCATGAGATTTCTCGTCGTGCCTCCTCGAAATGACGGAAATGGGGAGCACGTCATATCGAACACACAAAACGCATGTTCTGAATTACTCCGAAGGTGAAGTGTGGAGATATCTGGTGACGATTACCATACACATCCATGAGATTTCTCGTCGTGCCTCCTCGAAATGACGGGAAGAGGAGCCCGTCATATCGAACACACAAAACGCATTTTCTGAATTACTCCGAAGGTAAAGTGTGGAGATATCTGGTGCTACTTTAGACATCCATGAGATTTCTCGTCGTGCCTCCTCGAAATGACGGAAATGGGGAGCACGTCATATCGAACACACAAAACGCATGTTCTGAATTACTCCGAAGGTGAAGTGTGGAGATATCTGGTGACAATTACCATACACATGCATGAGATTTCTCGTCGTGCCTCCTCGAAATGACGGTCCAACTGTCTGAACGAACTCCTCGAAATGACAGGAAGAGAATAGCTGGGAATACCTAAAACAATCCCAGCTGCCCCTTATCATCAATGTCCACATCATCCGGATTGGTGATCTCAAAATCAATCTTTTTAGCGGGCTTAGTCTCTTCCTGCTTTTTCGCAGGTTCTATAACCGGCGGCACAGGTTCCTCCTCTTCTTCCTCTATTTCTTCTTCGGACACTTCTACTTCTTCCACTTCTTCAGCCTGCAGTGGGGGCAGATCTTCCTTAGCTTCAGGCAGATCAATTGCAAGTGAGGATACAGGGGTTGCCGTATGCTGGCCCGGAGGCTCTGCATCAGGACTTTCTTCCTCAGTTCCTTCCAGATGGATCTCCTCTGTATTTTCCTCTTCTAAAGCAGAAACCAGTAATTCCACATCCTTAACTTCGTGCGGACTCAACCGGTTGCCCATGGCTTTCATACCCTTGATCTCAATCTCTTCTGCCAGGTTCAGTTCCAGTGTCTCAGGCACCTTGGCTTTACCTTTTAAAATTTCAAGCTTCACCTTTGGCTTTGGCAATCCGGTTATCAGAACCAGTTTTGAACCGGCCTCTTCGCTGATCACGCTGGTCTTTTTACCAATCGATGTGTTTTCAAAAACGAAGCGCTTTAAATAATAACTCGATGATTTGCCCTCCAGATAAATCACAGTGAACACCTTCTCAGGCCTGAACTTCTCAATGATCAGCAAATGATCATCAAAATGATTACTCAAATCAAAGCTGCTCAGCTCATAGACCCCATTGCGGTCTACGGTGAGAATCCGGTCATCCCCGTCAAACTCACCCAGGTATTTACCCCGGTTATCCACATTAAGCCGCTTAAGCACCTCGTCAAACCAAATTTTCCGGCCTGATAAGGTAGAAACCCCCTTACTTTTTAAAACAACTTTCTTAACCGGGTATTTACTGACAATATTTCCCATGGAGCTTCTTCCCTTAATCACCTGTTCAGCAAAATCAAGGTCGAACTGCAATTTTTTGAGTTTGGAATGAGGTTTCAACTGCACATTTACGATCTCAGCCTCCCCATTCGGATTGGCAGAAAAGTATAAAACCTTCGACCCTTTGCTTCCCCTGGTGAGGTCATATTCCTTTTCGCGGGTCACCCCTAAGACCGAAAAACGTTTGATATACGAGGTTCCGCTTTCCCCATCACGGTAGATCATATTATAAACTGTCCGCTCATCATTCTTCTTAAATACCTGGGCATGCAGAATTCCTTTCCCTACAAAGGTTTTTTCTGCCACTTTGGAAACATTGAATTTCCCGTCCTCCCGGAATACGATCACCTCATCCAGATCGGAACAATCACAGACGAATTCATCCTTACGAAGCCCCGTCCCGATGAAGCCATCTTCACGGTTCATATACAATTTAACATTGGCCAGAGCTACCTTGCTGGCTTCAACACGGTCAAACTGCCGGATCTCCGTCTTCCGCTCGCGTCCGGCGCCATACTTGCTTTTCAGCCTTTCAAACCATGCAATAGCATAGTCTGTAAGATGCTTCAGGTGCTTGTTTACTTCTTTAATATCATCTTCAAGAGCCTTCATCTGCTCATCCGACTTCTTAAGGTCGAAGCGCGTAATGCTGCTCATCGGTTTATCAATCAGTCTTTTAAAATCTTCCGGGGTAATTTCACGGTAGAACTGGGTAAAGAAAGGCTCAAAAAGTTTATTCAATACCACAACTACCATGTCAAAATTAGCCGAACTTTCATATTCCGGATTCTTGTACATGCCCTCCTGAATGAAGATCTTAAGCAGTGAGCTAAAAAAGATCTTTTCCTTAAGCTCTGCAAGTTTTATCTCCAGCTCCAGTTTCAGCAAACTTTTAGTATGATGAGTGCTCTCCGTAAGGATATCGTTCACACTCATAAAATAAGGCTTATCACCTTTTATGATACAGGTATTGGGAGAAATAGAGACCTCACAATCTGTAAAGGCATACAGTGCATCAATGGTGACATCCGGTGATATACCCGGAGCCAGATGAATAATGATCTCCACATTCTTGGCGGTATTATCTTCGATCTTTTTAATCTTGATCTTACCCTTATCATTGGCCGATATTACACTATCAATCAAACCGCCTGTAGTGGTGGTATAGGGGATCTCGGTTATTGCCAGCGTCTTCTTATCCCGTTCAAGGATCTTAGCTCTCACCCTTATTTTACCACCCCGGATCCCTTCGTTATAATTACTGAAATCGGCCATCCCTCCCATCTGGAAATCAGGAAGCAGATCAGGCCTGTTGCCCTTCAGCACTTCAATAGAAGCATCAAGCAGCTCAATAAAATTATGAGGCATAATTTTAGTCGCAAGTCCCACAGCAATACCATCAGCACCCTGGGCCAGCAGCAATGGAAACTTTACCGGTAAAGTAACCGGCTCCCTGTTCCGCCCGTCATAACTGGATTGCCATTCGGTTGTATCCGGATTAAAAACCACCTCATTTGCGAATTTTGAAAGCCTCGCCTCAATATATCGCGGAGCCGCGGCAGAATCGCCGGTTATTGGATCACCCCAGTTACCCTGGGTATCGATAAGCAGGTTCTTCTGCCCGATCTGAACCATGGCATCACCAATGGAGGCATCCCCATGCGGATGATATTTCATGGTATTACCGATCACATTGGCAGCCTTATTAAAACGTCCGTCATCCATTTCCTTCAGGGAATGAAGAATTCTGCGCTGAACAGGCTTCAATCCATCATGAATATGAGGCACAGCACGGTCCAGTATAACATACGAAGCATAGTCCAGAAACCAGTTCTCGTATAAACCCGAAAGTGATATCACATTGTGTACTGTAGTTGGCTTGTCCTCTTCAGGACTATTTTCACTGTCTGTATTGTCTAATTCTTCACTCATCCTTAAAAAGAAATTCTATCGATGGGTAAATATAAGTCATACCATGAAAAACTTAGCGGGAAGTTTTAAACAGGCTTGAAAATATCTAGAGATGTTTCAGAATGATGGCCATTCAGCGAGTTTTCAAGGGGAGATTATGAACATTTTTGAAATCCCTGATCCTTATTTATTACAGCTGATCCATCATAGATATGGCCATGCGCAGAGAGCCAGTTTCTTTGCGAAAACATGGTTCATTCTACGCATTTTTATGTAAATTTAATTTCACAAAATTCCCTGCCTTTTTGATTGAAAGAAATTAAAAATTTAAATTCATAGCCCAGGCAACCAATTACCAGAATCCATCGTGTATACTATTATAGCTATAGAAATTGAATAATTCGCTGCAGCAATTGCCCGATGACCTTCGTGCGGCCTGTCTTCGCGGTGAAACGGCCGGTCAAAAGAAATTGTATTATGGTTTCTATGGCTTTGCCATGGGAATTTGCCTGCGTTATGCTCAGAACCGGGATGAGGCAGTAGGAATACTGAATGATGGATTTTATAAAGCACTTACCCGCCTGGCTCAATATGATACTGCAAAGCCATTTTTACCATGGCTGGGACGGATTATGACGAATACCGCAATTGATCATTACAGGAGCCAGCTGCGCCATCCTGTAACGAGCGATATCAGCGAAATGGAAATTTATGGCGAGGAGGCTATTGTTGACAGTAAATTGAATTATGATGATTTAATTAAATTAATACAGGAACTGCCAAACGGATATCGTACGGTTTTTAACCTGTACGCGATTGATGGTTATACGCATGAAGAAATTGCAGCTCAGCTGGGCATTTCTATAGGCACATCCAAATCAAACCTGTTTAAAGCGCGACAAAAACTAAGGAAAATGCTTGAGGAGCAAAATCAGACTTCAAACATGCAGGTGCGGAATGATAATGAACAAATGAATAATGAACAAATTGAACCAAAACCAGACGGACGACTTTTTCAGGCAGGCACTTAATCAGGCTCCCGAACAATTTCCTTCAGAGAACGACTGGAAATTAATGGAACGCCGCCTAAAGCCTGAACCTCAGCGCAGACCTATTATTGGCTGGGTTTACTGGACAGCAGGAATTGCTGCTGCCCTCCTGATCTTCTTTGCCCTGTTTTTATCCAAGGAAACCAGCATGACTGAGATGCAGCAGGCTAAAAGGAATCAGTCTGAAAAAGAGTCAGAAAAACAAACTGTTCAAAATAATCAGGCCGGCAATACCGGGGCATCAGGCAATGAAAATCCAGGGATCGGGATTAAGCAAAAGAATGACCACGCAATTAACAGCGAAGAATCTACCATTAGCAATCAGCCGCAATATTCGGGTTCTGAACACTATATTAACGATAACCAGAATTACGATACACCACGATTAATCACAGACCTGAGGGAACCTTTCACTCTTTTACCATCCGCAGGGAGCTTAACTATAGGCAGCAACAGCCAGATCGCTCAGGCTGACCTCACAAAGGCAGCTCCCGGAGTAACAATAAGCCGCTCAGATATAGGCAGCAGCGCCGGATTAGAATCTGAAAACCCGCCGACCAATGAAAAAATATCCGCAGATAACCCTTCCGGCAGATGGGGCCTGAGTATAGCGCTTTCGCCCGATCTGAATTCAGTTAAAGGAATTGATAAGAGCAGCCTGGGAATCAGCATGGGGATGGGCCTGAGCTATAAGATCGGAAAGTCCCTGTCTGTTGGAACGGGTTTGTATTATTCACAAAAAGCATATGATTCCGATAAAACATCCTATAAAACAACCGTAAAACCATTCTCTACCTGGACCAGCTACTCGAGGAAGATTGAGGCCGATTGCAGGGTGCTTGATATTCCTTTAAACCTGAATATGCTTGTAAAAAGCGGACCGCAGGGGAAGATTCTCGCTTCAGCAGGGGTATCGTCCTATATAATGCTTTCTGAAACCTATAATTTTATTTATAACCCCACTCCGGCCTATCCTTCAAAAGGTCGTGAGTATACTATCAAAAATGAGAATAAGCATATTCTAAGTGTTGTCAATCTGGCTGTAGGATTTGAAAAACCTGTATCAAAGCAAGTCAGCCTGGTAATTCAGCCTTATGCAAAAATACCCCTGTCTGGTATCGGACAGGGCGAAACAAACTTGAAATCATACGGAGTGGGTTTCCAGCTTAATTATTCGCTCAAAAAGAAACAGTCTTTACTCAAATCAGGAAGGTAAAGTTATTGCTTTTTCACAAAAACAATCTCAACCCGGCGGTTAGCCTGTCGTCCAGAATCGGTGCTGTTTGGAGCGGCCGGCTCCGTGAATGATTTACCTACCGCTTTCAGGCGGATCTCTTCACCTAACAGTTCATTAACCGCGGCATTTACAGACTGGTTCCTTCGCCTGGAGAGTTCAACATTATAAGCCATGCTTCCAATGCTGTCTGTATGACCTGAAAGCTGAAATGTGTACTGGTCTTTAACCTGCTTAAAAGTTTCCATTACCTGTTTCAGCTTCTCCATTTCTGAAGGAGAGATCTCCGATTGATCAAAGTCAAAATAAATAACGGCATTATTTAAAACGGGGACCGCTGTTCTCACCGGGGCAGGAGCCGAAACAGTTTTTTCAGAACTTAACTCTGGCCTTGCCGGAGCTGGTTCAGCAGTTTTCTGAACTTCCTTTTTATACTGATCAGGCAAGATTTCATTAAGCGTTTTTCCCTGAAGGATAAGGTTTGGATCAATTACTTTGCTCAGGTCAGGATAATCCACAAATCCGGGAGCCAGGATATCCTTCTTTGAAGTAAGGCTCCGGTCTTCAATAAATACTCCTGAGTCGTAAATATTATCCGATACATCGGCAATAACTATTTTCAGATGATATTTCTTATAGGGTTCCACAAACATCTGCGCAACCAGCTTTTTTGTAATGCCGTCGTATCTGAGATTGCGGTATAAATTGGCATCCATTGTTTTCAGTAATTCGGGATCGGCCTGAATAACCACCCTGTCAGCCCCGGAAGCACTGGAGGTAAATATGGATTTGAAGCCCTGCCAGATCCTTCCCGGCAAACTCCTGCGGTAGGTGGATTTAGCAGGCTGCTGCCTTTTAATTACAACCTGCTTATAAAGATTATTATCAATAAAATGTTCCGGATAAGACTTGAAGTTAATTGTGTTGATACTTACCGGCACATCCGTTCCCGGGATTAGAGCAATATTCCTTGATGAATTTTCATCGGAAACAATAAAGGCAAATACATCATTATAAAGCGAGCCCACATATTCAGGGTATTCATCCGAGCCGAACTGGTAGTTGAACTGAATACTATTATCCATAGGGACAAAATCGAATTCTATGCTGCAGACATCAAATAATTTGTCCTTTATGATCAGGGCAAGGTCCTTATCCTCCTGCGGAGCAGTGATGTCACCGAAAGTGGAGCTCTGGTTATGAGAATTGTTGTACCCGGCTACATTGAACGAATTCCCCGAGGAAAGGATCAGTCCTTTCGGAACCTGTAAAACATTCCCCGCGCTGGTAAAGGATAAAGTTGCAAGAGGATACCCCTTATGGCTGACATTTCCAACGACAACCCCCTGACCGCTGAAATTCTTTTTGATCCAGTCATCTACATTAATTGAAGACAGTCTGATCTGAGCCATACTGCTGTCTGCTGACAATGCGATCGCCAGAAGAAAATAAATATATTTTTTCATATGAATATAATTGTCTTTAACGGCAATGAAGCTTGCATAAGCCTATTCATTTTGTTTTGTGTGCGGCAAGCTTATGCAGGTTTCATTTGAGCGTAATTTGCTTTTACAGGGCTATCCGCAACCACGGATAAACTTATGTTCTTTGTTCATAAGCAGCATGCTTATGCAGGTTTCATTTCAAAAATTATGGTTTGAGAAACCATGGGACCATCCGATCAGATATCAGCCCAGAAATGGCCCTTATTCAACAGTACGTGTATAAAAACACTTTATTATAATACAATTTACGATTATTTTTCGAGTCTTGTTTCTGCAAAAGCGAAAGGAAGCAAACTTTTTATTCCTACAGTCTTTATAACCGCTCCGTTCTGGCAATAGAACATCACCTCAATGGGATGTGCCTGTTTCTTTTCATATTCGGCCATCACCTGAAGGCAGGCTCCGCATGAAGTGACAGGCTGCATTATTTTGAAGTGATCCGTATGAGCCGTAATAGCCATACTCAGGATCTTCTCTCCCGGATAGTTTGAGCCTATTGAAAACAGGGCTACACGTTCTGCACATAGGCCTGATGGGTAAGCTACATTCTCCTGATTGCTGCCGTAGACGATCCTACCGCTTTCGAGCGTGACAGCTGCACCTACCCGAAATTCCGAATAGGGAGAGTGCGAACTGGCCATGGCCTTAACAGCCTCCAGGCACAGATCCTTATCAGCGCTGCATAATTCTTCTACTGATGAAAATTCTTCATAGGATATGGAGAGGCTTTTTTTCTGCATGTTTTTTCTATTGACGGTTTAGGCTTGATTGCGAAAGTCTATACCAATAATTCGGCCACAACAGGTTCCACCGGCACCTCCTCTCCTCCGATAAAATCAACCTCAACACGCAAATTCTGGATAATATGCTGCTGCCTGTCGGGCGTATTTTTCCCCATATAATATTCAAGCAGGTTTTTAATACCCTGTTCTTTTGATAAGATCACCGGATCAAGCCGGATATCCTTGCCGATGAAGAGCTCAAATTCTTCAGGAGATATTTCTCCAAGACCCTTAAAACGGGTGATCTCAGGCTTATTCCCCAGTTTCTGAATTGCACGCTGCCTTTCTTCATCGCTGTAACAATAAATCGTTTCCTTTTTATTGCGCACCCTGAACAGGGGAGTTTGAAGTATGGAAACATGACCAGCTTTGACAAGATCCGGAAAAAACTGAAGGAAAAAGGTCATTAAAAGCAGCCGGATGTGCATCCCGTCGACATCCGCATCTGTGGCAATTACAATATTATTATAGCGCAGGTTATCCAGCCCGTCTTCAATATTCAGAGCATGCTGAAGCAGATTGAATTCCTCATTTTCATATACCACTTTTTTGGTCAGGCCATAGCAGTTCAGGGGTTTTCCCTTTAAGCTGAAAACGGCCTGGGTCTGCACATCCCGTGATTTGGTAATAGATCCGCTGGCTGAATCTCCCTCGGTAATGAATAAAGTGGTATCCTGCTTTCGCTCATGCGTATCCTCAAAATGGATCTTACAGTCGCGGAGTTTTTTATTATGCAGGGAGGCTTTCTTTGCCCTCTCATTGGCGAGTTTTTTAATCCCGGCAATATCCTTACGCTCGCGTTCAGATTGAAGGATCCGTTTTAATAGGGCGTCCGCATCAGAAGAATGCTTATGCAAATAATCATCTAATGCCTTTTTTATAAAATCATTTATGAAGGTCCTTACACTCGGACCATCAGGAGCAATATTCTGGGAACCCAGCTTGGTTTTAGTCTGGGATTCGAATACAGGCTCCTGTACCCGGATAGAGATGGCTGCAACAATCGATGCCCGGACATCCGCAGCATCGAATTCCTTTTTATAATATTCGCGGATGGTTTTAACCACTGCTTCCCTGAAGGCTGCCTGGTGCGTTCCGCCCTGGGTGGTATGCTGACCGTTGACAAATGAATAGTATTCCTCTCCATATGACTGACCGTGGGTCATGGCGACTTCAATATCATCGCCTTTAAGATGAATAATGGGATAGCGCACTGTTTCAGCATCCGTATTGCGGGTCAGCAGGTCGTATAAGCCTCTTTCCGAAAAATATTTGGTGCCATTGAAATTGATGGTCAGACCTGAGTTCAGAAACACATAGTTCCAGATCATGCTTTCAACAAATTCTGGTATATAATGATAATGCCTGAATATGGTGTCATCCGCATAAAAGGTAACTGCAGTTCCATTACGCTGAGTGGTTTCCGTTTCCGGCATATCATTCACAAGCACGCCCTGCTCAAACTCGGCCTTTTTAGTCCGGCCGTCACGGTATGACTGAACCACAAAACTGGAAGACAATGCATTTACCGCCTTGGTACCTACACCATTTAATCCTACCGATTTCTGGAATGCTTTCGAATCATATTTCCCGCCGGTATTTATCTTTGATACGCAATCTATAACCTTACCCAGTGGAATTCCACGGCCATAATCCCGTATGGAAACCTTTTTATCTGTAACGGTAATCTCAATAGTCCTGCCGGCACCCATTACAAATTCATCGATGGAGTTGTCGAGGATCTCTTTCAGCAGAACATAGATACCATCATCATAAGCCGAACCATCTCCGAGTTTACCTATGTACATTCCCGGCCGGAGCCGGATATGCTCCTTCCAGTCTAAGGACCGTATACTGTCATCACTATAATCTACTTCTGCCATGCTTGAAATTAGGTTTTCTCAAATTACAAATTTAAAATTTAGTTCCGTCCCAGGATTGAAAGATTTCAACATTTAAACAAAAGATAATTGAAGGCGGGGATGGTTTCATTCCATTTATTCATATACAGGCAATCCACTCCTGATATTATCCGCTAAAATTTCCTGCGAACTCTCCGTGACCTGGAGATTGCGACCGGCTGCTTCGTATTAAGGACAAGGTCTTAATAGACATAAACGACCTGAAGTTAAGGACATTTTTATGACAGTTGTACACTGTTCTATACAATCCATTTCCAATCAAAGAAAAGGCATAAAGTTGCATTCCGTCCAATAAAAGCCCTTTTTGATCCCAATACTAGCTGACTATTATTTTTTTTTGCTCCTGAAAATCTTTTGGAACAGAAATAGTAAATAACAATCCAGAGACAATGTATTATGAATATTCAATCAGATAGCAACGGAAATCAAAAGAAGGAAATTAAACCTCAGGAACAGAAAGACTGGGATAATCCTAAAGATCCGGAAGGCACAGAAGACAAAAGGGATATTGAGCAGGTGGAGCGCCAGATGGAAGAGGCTAAAAGAAGAAAAGAAAACCTAACAGACGACGAAAACTAAAAAATTAACCTTAAACCTATTGATCATGAAAAAGAACAGCAATACTTCCGCAATTAAATTAATCAAAAGATTCGATCAGCAATTACATGACCTGTTAATGTCAGATCTTCTGGCGATGCGCTCAGACAAAGGCAGAATTTATAAAAATATAGATTATAAAACCGGGCAGACCGATCGTATGATCGCCTGATATCACAATCAACCTAAACCAAACCTCACAATTAAAACAAAAAAAAGAGCCTCCCGGGCTCTTTTTTATTATCCATCAATTCTGTAATTCTAAACCTTCCGAAGTGTAATAATGCGTAAAGCATGCAGCAGTTTAATGATCGGGTACGAAGGATCAAATTCAAACCAGCGGCTGGCAAAATTTACATTATTAGGTCTTTTGTGATGATTGTTTTGAAAAAGCTCACCCATCATCAGAAAATCAAGGGGTAATGAATTCTTGCTGTGATCATCATTATCATAATTGGAATATCCGTACTTATGTCCGCACCAGTTTACAACTGCACCATGGATAGGACCCATTAAGAAATGTATGGGAAGAAGCAGGAACATCCACCAGTATTCGGCGAAATAAATATAGAAAGTAATATAGAGCATAATAAAAACCGAACGGGTGATCCACATGTCTCCGATACGGTCGATCAAAGGCCAGGTAGGATATCTGTCGCGGAACGCAGGCTCCGGTTGTATCTTAAACTTTACATAATCGAGATAAATATTTTTGGTTTTTATCATCAATCCGAACACATCCTTAAAGAAATGCGGGGAATGAGGATCCTTTTCGGTATCGCTGTAGGCATGGTGCATGCGATGCATGATCGCGTAAGCACGCGGGTTTAAGAAGGATGAACCCTGCGCTAAAAAAGTCAGCATATAGAAAACCTTTTCCCAGAAAGGGTTCATTTTGAACATTTTATGAGAAGCGTAGCGGTGAAGAAAGAATGTCTGGAAAAATAAAGAAAAGAACCAATGACAAAGAAAAAAAATGAGTACAGCCATATTAAAATAAGGAGGGATTAAATAAGATCACGAAATTAAGCAAATTTCCCCGTATAGAAATAATAGCAATGTCATCAAACACGGAAGGGCCTAGCGGCCGAAGTCATCCTGGAGCCGTATAATGTCCGATTCGTCAGATGGCCTGTTAATATCTGTATGCTGCCAGATCTCGGCGATAATTCCCCAGTCATCCAGGCCGATCAATCTGTGACGCTCGCCCTGCTTTAAAATGATCCGCTGACCGGGATTATATCTTTTAAGTTCGCCTTCTTCATCCGTTAAACTGGTCTTTACAGCAACCTCACCTCTGATCACCTGCCAGATCTCAGCCCTGCGGTGATGATACTGCCAGGATAGGCGCATATGGGGGGCAACTATCAATATCTTCGGACTTAATTTTCCGGAGATCTTTAAGTCATCTACAATGTCACCATTAAAGTAAGTGTCTGCAAATTTCTGAGCCTGATCTTCGTCGATCACGAAAAAACCGCCCCATGGCCGAGAAGGATCTTCCTCAACTACCCGGAAGCCCTGTTTCTGTAAATCCTCTCTAACTTCCCTGAAAATATCTGATTTTTGCGCTTCTGAATCCTTCATACTGCAATTATAAATCTAAACTGGGGAAAATGCAATTTATAGACGGATACACCAGTAAAAATTTATCTTCCATTCGAAAATGGAGAGGATAGAAATAAAATTATTGAGTCAGGCCTACAGAGATCTTCCAGAAACCGGTTTCCTTAATTTCCACATCCAGAATCTGGTTAGAAATTGTAATATTAAGCCTGACAGGAAAAATAACATCAAGAAGCTGAAGCGACATGCCTCTCCCGGATTGTGATAATACACGGGTTAAATTATAGCTTCCCTGGGTAGCCAGCACGGATGAAATATCAGCTCCGGGAAGTATTCCCCCGCGGATCAGGGCCGTGCCCCCGCTTGTATTCAAGGCTTCGATCTGAACAATATTTTCAGTTCCTCTGGTATCTTTTCTGACATCCACTTTTGTCATATACGGACCTCTCTCGTGTACAATAAAAACTTTTTCGGCTTTTGCTTTCGGCTGTGCAGCGAGACCCAGGGAAGACATTGTGATTAAGGCAATTACAAAGAATTTGAATGCTTTCATGTCAGGGAGTTTAAGAATGTTATTTAAATATACCAAAGAAAATTCAATTTCTGATCAGTACCGGATTATCTAAGATCCAGTTAGTATTGCAGCCAGTCAAATCGCGTCGTTTAGCCTTGTTAAAATATGATTAATATCATAATTCCCATTGACAATCAACAGCTTATAATTCAGTAAAACTTCAAACTTTGATATAACAAATTCTATTAAAATGCACCCCTATTTAAAAGTATTATCTGCATGTATCCTGCTGGCATGTACTTCCTACGGCCAGGACCAAGCTCATCAACCGGAGGAGGAATCCAAAAGCGGAATGTTCAGGATTATCGCCAGTCAGGGCCATGCCCATATAAGGAAAGCAAAGCATCAGGGAGGTGATTATGGAATATCTGCGGCAGCCTATGCTCTGGATGCTGATTACTGGTTTGCAAAAAAATGGGCCTTTGGTATACACTCCGATATTGTGCTGGAAAATTTTCTGATAGAGGAACATCTGGGCAATGATGAATATGATATTCTGGAGCGCCAGTATCCCATAGCGGTCATTCCTGTTTTACTCTATAAACCCTGGCATTATCTCAGTTTGATCGGGGGCATCGGGCCTGAGTTAAGCAGGGAAAAAAATCTGATGGTATTTCGTTCCGGACTGGAATATGGTTGGGAACTGCCAAAGAACTGGGAATTGGTCAGTACCCTGACCTATGATGTCAAGAAAGCCTATGATACCTGGATGATCGGGCTGGGAGTAAGTAAATTTTTACCGGGATTGCATAAGCGGAAAAAAAAGTAGAAAATAATGAAAAATTTCAGGTACCTACTCTTATTTGTTTTGTTTATCAGCCAATGCAGACCTAAAGAGGAAAATACGGTGACCGAATTTCCCGGAAAGCCGGCAATTCCATCCTCGATAAAAAAGGAACACAAATCCCTTCTGGAGCAACTTCACAAAATAACCTTATTTCAGGACAGCACCGGACATGTAGCATTAAAACTCTATTATTTGATCCAACATCACTTTAAAGAGGAAGAAGATTATGTATTGCCGCCTTTGGGATTATTACCCTCATTAGCAAGCGGGAAAATACCCGCACAAAGTAAAGAAGTTAGGCTATTGACTGAAAAATTAAAATCTCAATTAACTCATATAAACGTTGAGCATCAATTGATTAAAGCTTTTACAGGCGAATTGTTGTTAGCCGCAGCTAAAGATCAGCACCCGGAAATAATTGAATTTGAAAGTGAACTTAGCAAACATGCAGATACTGAAGAAGAAGTTTTTTTTCCTGCCGCAATTCTTATTGGTGAATATTTAAATCTTAAATCCAATATAAAGCAATAATGCGATGGGAATTTTGTCCCGAAAGGTGCTCTGAAATTTACGTGTTTTCAGGCTTCCGGACTATATATAATGGACTAAACTTTTTCCAATGCAAACATGTACCTGCTACATTAACCTGCAATTTATGTCCGATGTTAGCCATTGGGCGTCCCTTTCTGCTATCAGCTATTTCATTTCTTCATGGTCATAACTAACTATTCTGGAAATTTTCCATTGCCCATTTTTTAGCTGCCAAATATTCATAAACTTAGCAACTGTAGTTAGCTTTTCTTTTTGTCCCGGCAAAGTCCTGAAAAAACTGTGAACGCCGATTTGGATTGCTCCGTAATTTTTCAGGGGATATACTTCAAGGCTTCCTTTTACAAGTTCCCTTCTTAAAACACCATTTTTATTTTGTTCTTCGCATCTAATTCTTAATCCCTCAGATTGTTTATTTGATGAAAGTATAAGTCCACTTTGGTCATGATAAAATTCAATATCATTATTTAGCAAATTGGTAAATTTTTCAATATCGCAAGTATTAAAAGCTTGAAACAAAACACTATCCATATGGGCAATTGTGTCAAACAACTCCTTAGATACCGGATGATAATTCTTTAAATGTCCCTTGAATTTATTTTTTGAAGTTGAGCAGGCGGTAATAAGAATTATTATTGAAAAAAGCAGTGAAATTATTTTAAAGTCTCTCATTTTTGTTTTAAATTTTATCATGTTCGAGGTACTGCTCTTTTACATTTAAAGGCTAAAGACGTTCTCGCATGATTTATTAATAAGGTCTAAGGCCTGGATTATTGAAAGTTTTCCATTATAAGGCTTTGAAATTATATCCTTTGCAAAAAGTTGTTCAAACTCAAAAGGTAAATCGATTATAGCCATGTCATTGACAATAAAAACAGCGTGGATAATTCCTACATCCTGCTACTTGTATGTGAATTGTATGTGGTGACAAACAAAACAGGCACCTACAATCTAATGTAAATGCCTGATTATCAATGTGGAGAATACCGGAGTCGAACCGGTGACCTCTTGCATGCCATGCAAGCGCTCTAGCCAGCTGAGCTAATCCCCCTTTTGCCGGAGTGCAATAATCAGCATTTAAAACGACTTTTTCAAGTGTGAAATGTGAGTTCTTGAAAGAATTTGGAAGAAACTGCACGCAAATGCACGCAAATCGCACGCAAATTTCTGTAGCCTAACCACAAATATGTGGACATGGTATCATCAATAAAAGTAATTCTAGACCAAAGAAGAAGTAAAAATGATGGCAGCTACCCAATAAGCTTTCAAATCTGTTTCCAAAGAAAGACTCGTACAAGAAGCAGTAAGATCTATGTCAGATCTGAAGATTGGGATGATTCTAAGAAAGAAATCAAAAAGAGCCACCCTCATTCTAAGCAACTAAATCAGAAGCTAAATAAAATGTTTGCAGATATTCAATCAGAATTATTATTGGCAAACGAGGAGAAGATTATTCAGTATTTGCACCCTTTTAAACAAATAGCCGAGAAGCAATTACCGGTTGAAAAAGAGATTTTAACTGTCTACCAATTTGCAGGAAAACTTATTCAGGATTTAAAAAGTTTAAATAAGTTCGGGAATGCCTGGGTATATGAGGCTACCGTCAATGCTCTAAAAGGATTTCATCCCGAGGATGATATTCAATTTGAACATATTGACTATGAATTCCTGGATGCCTATCAAAGGCATCTTAATACTCGAAATATTAAACCTAACTCTGTGTATTTATATATAAGGACGATCCGAATATTTTATAACAAAGCAATAAAGTTAAAACTCGTAGATAAGGGATCGTATCCGTTTGATGATTTTAAACTCAAGCCTGAGAAAACGAGAAAACGAGCAATAGATAAGGACCTTATTAAAAAGATTAAAGAACTTACACTAATAGAAGATACAATGATCTGGCATGTTAGGAATTGGTTTTTATTGTCTTTCTTTTTAATCGGTATTTCAATAATTGATTTAGCCCTCCTCACACCCAAGTCCTATATCAATGGTAGGATTGAATATAAAAGAAGAAAAACAGGTAAATGGTACGATATAAAAGTATTCCCTGAAGCAGATCGAATAATTGAGATTTATCTGAACTCATACCAATCAAATACAGGATACTTACTTCCAATCATCAATTATAGGACGGAAAATGAGGAAAAGATTATGCGCACTGTAAAAAGTCGCACTAAACTGATAAACAAGTACATAAAGAAATTAGGGGAGGAAATTGAGTATGATGGAGACATTACTACCTACTCCGTCCGCCATTCCTGGGCGACCATCGCAAAAAGACTAGGTTTTAGCAATGAGGTGATTGCGGAGTCATTAGGTCATGAGTATGGCAATCCGATTACCAATGTGTATCTGGATAACTTTGAAAAAAAGGTGGTTGATGAAGCTAATGAAAAGGTGATAAATTCAATAATTTGTAATTTAACCGACAAATCCTGATTTCATGTCTTATAGTATACCAATCAAACTTTCTAAAGATTTCATGATGAAAGTTCATGCCCATCCATTATTAGCAGATATTAAAGGGTCATCAGTCGATGATCCTTTTTATATTTCCATGTGGGCTAAACAACCGGATATAGTTGACTTCTCCTTTGGAGGCTGGAATGGCAATCAATTCAATAGTTCTGAAGACATTGTTGGATTCAGGTCGGCTTTTAAAAATATCTTGGAGAATAATAAAATTGATAGTATCCACGAAGCTCCTCTCCTTTATTTCGCTGCATTTCAATATATGGACTTAGAAATTCAGTCTATTGTGAACAATGAGTTCAATTATCACAACGATTCCGGTCAGTTTTTACTGGATTTATATATCAAAGGAAGTGAGGAGTGGGATAAAATGTTAAAAGAGAGCAACTATTACAAAGTTTATGATCCAACCACAAAAGAAGAATTCTTTTCGAAGTTAAATCCAAAAGATTGTGAAGACCTGGACGAGCTTTATTCAGCAGACGCCGTGATTTACCAGTCCTACCAGATAGGTAAATCAAAAATTCGGATACCACATACCTTTCAATGTACTGTTTTCAATAATTCAGAAAAAAATCGAGATCCAATCGATATTCCCAGACCCTTTACGTTTGGAATATTGGACCCGATGATCAAAAAGCTGATAAGTGAACATGTAGAAATGAAAACAGATTACTTTGAAATATTCAATGAAGAATCTCACAACCTGAAGCATCTTAAAACAATTAGTAAACAAAAAAAGCGAAATACCAGTGAGGATGCAACTATAATTAAAACAGGAAGTGTTATTCAAGATTATTTAAAAGCTAAGTATCCGAAACTACCAAAGTCGGCAATTACAGATTTCCTCTGGGAGTACTTTGCCTTGTTTAAAGCTTATAAAATAAAGAAGGAACTGGAGTTACCAGCGAATTATAACGAGCTCGCTGAGTTCTATAGAAACCAAAAAATCACCAAAGAATCGATAAGGCTCAAGTTTAAAGGCATTCCAATAACAGGTTATTTTTAAAATGCAAGAGAAACTTCAATAATATTTTATTTTCATTTTTTCTCACTCTAAGTCAAGTAGTTATAAACTATTTGACTTTTTTTTTGAGGTTTTAATTGGTGTTTAGATGCCCTCTCAACATTTGTATGGCAGTCAGCAATGAAGCTGCTGTTAAAATTAAAAAAAATGAAAACTTACAATTATCAATTAAACAATTTAAAGGCTGACTATAATTATGCAAAGCCTTTTATGAATGGGCATCTTGCTCCAAGAAGGGGATTTTATCTTATAAAAGAAATTAACACAACCTCAATTGGTGCAACCAATGATGTTCCAGTGGCAAAAGCACTCTGGAGCAAGGATGGCAGGGCATTTCTTGAGGAAGGCATATTTGAAATTCAGTTATTAAGCCTATTTCAACCCTCGTCAATCGGTGATACCTTTCTTGGATACAATCAACTATTAAATTGTGTCATTCAGATTCATAAGGGCCAAACTGATGTTATCGAAAACGACACCCAAAGCATCATTAGCTATTGGGTGCAATGGAGCGTGGTACATATCAATATTCCAATTATATCCATTGATTCTGCTAAGCAAGTCACTCCCGAGAACAACACTCCTAAGCACGTTAACTTCCTTTCCATGCTCGAAAACTTCGACAGCCTGGAAAATTTACTAGAAGCAAACTTTGAATCTCTAGATCAAAACTCCCTAAATGCCATTCAGAATGCGACCTATGATGAAGGCGAACAATCATCTTTCGATGAAAACCCTCTCACAGACGAGTAGGCGACGATACTGATGATTTAGACCTAACTGGAGTTGAATAAACAATTGGACCTTAATATTTAAAAAAATCAATTTTAAACACAATGAAAAATCAAGATATAAAACAATCAGAAGATATAATAAAAACCATCCTGGATGCTCGTGCCGATGACAAGTCCGCAAAAAAAATACCAGTAGATGTTCCCAAAGAATTTACTACCCCGGATTTCTTCCTCGACAACAATCCACATGGACTTATGACAAAAGAAACCTTTAAGTATTTAATGGACAATCTTTCGGAGCGCAATATTAAAGAGCTTCACCTAGTTATCGGAAAACTCAACGCTAGTGAATATTTTGAATTCTCACCTGTTCCAAATGGAACAGGCCCTATCCCGATGCTCTATGCTTATATCGGTGGATGGCGCGGAAGAGAGAATTTTAAAATTCCTGCGGTTGACAACGTCGCAAAGTTCCTTAGTCACTACAAGTCACTTAGATTCCAATGCAATTTCTCATTCGAGGAACTCTATAACTCAGTTAAATAAACAATTAAACCAGGATGTCACCGATGGGTGACATCCATTATACCACGCAGAATTATGAACTCGCCTATACAAAAAATAGCACTTAAAAATAAAAAATCTTACCTAAGCTCAATATTTAAGGTAATACCTACTAATACCTACATTAATAAATTCCTTCCTAACACTCGCGCAACGACGCTAGAGTTGGAGTCAAGACGCCATAGTATAATCATAGAACCAAATGTGCCGGTAATTATCGGAAAAGAGGATTTGTATAACAAAAACGTATTACTAGTTAGAGGTGCTTATGAGAACGTAAAATTTAATGATATTATTGATTATCTTAATTCTGATGTACCTTTTAAAAAAATAATCACAACTCCTGAATCATATCCTAAGGTCCGGTCTGCAATAAATAATACCAGTTTCAATTTATACAAAGACTTCTTTATTCTCCTTGATGAGTGCGAAAAGATTATCCAGGATTGTGTATATCGTAAAAAGATAATCCTTCCATTTGATGATTTCTTCAAGTATACGAACAAGGCCATGATTTCCGCGACACCATTAATGCCTTCAGATCCTAGATTCAAGAAATTTAAGCATATTCAAGTTGTCCCTAAGTTCAATTACAAGAAGTCGCTGAGTCTGGTAACGACTAACTCTATTTTAATAAGTCTCAGAAAATACATTGAGCAAACACCCGATAAACACTATTTTATATTCCTTAATTCGACTCAAGTCATCGCCTCCTTAATCAAAGCACTTGACATAAAAGACGAAAGTGCAGTTTACTGCTCTCGTGAAAGTGTTATAGAACTAAAAATAAATGATATTCCAGACTGCTCTGAGCGACTACCAAAGATTGAGGGCAAAAATGGACCTTTCAAGAAATTCAACTTTTTCACCAGCAGGTTTTTTTCAGCAGTAGATATCATGTTGCCTTATA
The DNA here is from genome assembly GCA_036676435.1 of Pedobacter sp. GTDB lineage: Bacteria > Bacteroidota > Bacteroidia > Sphingobacteriales > Sphingobacteriaceae > Daejeonella. The sequence continues at coordinate 20,685 of JAKFCV010000026.1, forward strand.
AACCAACTGTTATTATGCTAACAGAGGTAAACTTTGCTTTCCATAGCATTCTTGACCCGACAACAGAGGCCGTACAAATATTAGGGCGCTTTAGAAACGGATTTAAAAAGGCTGTTCACATAACTAATATTGATCAAATCCGTAAACCCAAAACTGTTTGTGTATCTAAAGCTTACCTTGAAGGATGTGAAGCTAGTTATATCGAACTAAAGATGCTCCATAAAGCTGCAACCAGTGAAGGAGGTAAAGCAACATTAAAAGAAGCACTTGAACGGGTGGAATACGCGCAGTTTATCTATGAAGATGGTTCCAAAAATTATTTCATGTGGGATAACTATGTAAATGAAGAGCGTGTAAAAGCCTATTATTCAAGTAAAGAAAGACTAATAACCGCTTATAAGTACTGCAAACATTTCCGTGTTCAACACAGTCCAGAGCAGTATCCATACATTGATTTGCTTCTTAATCCATTAGCAAAAGAGATTTCGGAGAAAAAAACCTGGGAAAAGGTTTGTGAAGCACTACAGGAGGTATTCGATAACTCAACAAGTTACACGTTAGAAAATATCGAGTATTTCTATAAACAAATAGATAGATCATTTCCAGAAATATTAGAAGCATTCAGGACGCTGGGGCATTCAAAGATCTTCGAACTTGGTTATAACAAATATAAAATCAGGAAGGAAATATACGAGCTTAAAAGTGAGGAAGAAAAAGGAAACATTCAGTTACTAAATAAACTTAAGCTTGAATTTGCAGAAGGAAGCGGATACCCAAGTCAAATTATTATACGTGTTCTTCGCATGATAATTAACGAGCTAAATCTCTCTCTAAAACCTTCAATAAACCTATTAAGGGAGTTCTTTGACCTGGGTCCAAGGACAACACTTGAACGCAGCTCCCATAGGAAAGATGTTAAAGGTTACAAAATCCTTAAAATGAAATTCAGCTAAAATATTAACATATTGAAATTCAATATTTTATATAAAAAAAACCAACTATTTTTCGTATCTTTATGGTAGCATCAAGGGATTAGGCATCACCGAAATGTAAGGGTTTTTAGGATCAGTTTCCGGACTGATCTTTTTATTTGACCCTACTGTCCTAAAAATTTCTTGAACTGTTGCAGATCTGCTCAACTATCGTCGTTCGATACCTCAAAACAAGATTCACCTTATTAAAACCCAAATGAACATGATGCCTAATGCTACAAAAAATTATTACTCTGGATTTGCCGATAACTGCATCCTTCAGAAGCACATTCCCAGATCAATTTAACCCTAACGGACTTATACCAACTGATTCAATACTGGATAAGGGATTTTACATGGGGTTCGGTTTAACATACTCTGAGTTCCGAGCCTTACGACACAGCTTAATTGCAATACCGTGTACACCGACCATAGATGATAAATATGAAGAACATATAGATATGCGACCGTTACGAGTATACGGAGAGTTTACAGATGAAAAACTTCAGGAAATTAAAGATTACCTGTTAAATGATGAGATTAAGTACAAAAAGATAGCGGTTACACCTGAAAGCTTTTGGAAGGTTATCAAAGCTGCCAAAGAGATCGGTAAGGAACAGTGGTTATACGATGAGTTCTTCTGTTTTCTGGATGAATTTCATTGCTATGCTTGTGATGCTTTCCGAGAGGACATCCTAACGCCTTTTAACTATTTTTGGAAATTTAAGAAGAAAGCTATGGGATCAGCTACTCCTTATCCGTTCAGCGATCCAAAATTCAAGAAACTGGACTACTATAAGCTCAGATTTACTGAAAGCCTTGGAACAGTTAAGATCGTCCATGAAGAACAGCCTTTAGACGTGTTAAGATATTTGTTAGAACACCCTGAATTGTTTCCAGGTAAGGTTCATATCTTCTTTGGGTCTGTTACATCAACGGGGAAACTCATAAATGAAATGGGATTGACTGATGTGTGCATCTTTTGCAGAGATGAGGAAGATAATATGAAGAATTTGGGGAATGCAGGAAAGTATTTTAGAGATTCTATACGAGGCGCTGATTTTGCGAAATTCAACTTCTACACTGGTCGCTATAATGAGGGATGCGATTTGCGTGACGATGCCTCAGCCACAATGATACTGGTCACTGATGTTAATATACCCCACACAATGGTTGGCATTAATTACAGGGGTGTTCAGGCTCTAGGAAGATTAAGACTTGATATAGGCCAACAAGCTTACCAGATGATACACATTACAAATACAAAAGCGACGATGAAAACATACAGAATCAAAATAGAAGAGAATGTGTTATACAGTGCACAACAACATATTAATCACTACAACGCCTTTAACCGGATTAGATCGGAAAATGGAATGCTTGACATTTTAGACATGGGGAAGTTCGTTGAGAACGTATGTGAATTTGAGAACGGAAAAGCAAAGATAAGCCATGCAAAGATTGATCAGATCGTTTATGCGAAATCGATACCACTCCAATATGATAACATTGAGAATGTTCATACTATATGGCAAAGTTGTAATCGCAAAACTGAAATAGCGAAATTTGGACTTAGCAAGATCAAGCAATCACGAAGATCAGATGAGGCAATCAACAGGGATGTTATTGCCGAGTTCAAAAAGTTCAATGAAAATCCGGATTTGTATCAATTTGGAAAGGCAGAAAGAGATATTCAGAAATTAAAAGATAAACACAGCATCCTCTATCAAACTTATATGATTTTTGGAACAGATGAGGTAGAACGACTTACCTATAACAACGACAAAATGAAAGCAGCATTAGTTGACAGAAGCAATAAAAACCTAGAGGCACAGCTTAGAAAAATGATAGTTGAAAGAATCAAGATTGGTGAATACACCAAGAAAGAGATTAAGAATATATTACAGATCATTTATGATACTTTAGAAATTAAGAAACTGGACGGGAAGAGAAAAGTAGCAAAAGCAGAAGACCTAAAAGATTTGGGGATGTTCCAGATCGACCTGTTCAAAGGGGAGAGTGATAAAGGTACACGAATTGATAAATTCAGAATAGTAAGAGAATTGTATAAAATTAAACAGGCCGCATGAGATTGGCATTAGAAATCCATTTGTCGTAAAAATGTTCGAGGCATACTGTTTATAAGAACCCCAAAGTGGTGAGCATAAAAAAAGGACAAATTTGAACTAAAACCTGCATTCGTGCAGGTTTTGTTGTTTAACATCAGTTTTGGCAGTTATTTGAGCAAAACAGCACAATTTGCTTGTTTTTCAGTAAATGTCATGTGTTTTGCCTGAATTGAGGGAATTTAACCATTTTCTCTTAAAAGTTTAACTTTTAAAGTAATAGGTAAAAACAGAGACTTTATTAACTGAACATTAATGATAATTAAGAAATGGATCGGATCTTTTCAATGCTGAAAATATGGATTGAAAAATAACTTATGTTTAATAACAAGAAACCCTCAATTTTTCTTTAAATGGGCATTAGAACGTGTTTCGGAACCTTGAATCTTCGTTTCAGATACAGAACTATCAGCGAGTATCCTATTTAGAAAGTACTCATTTAACAGTTCATTTACTTTTTCAGCCCTATCAATATTTGTAAAATGTCTGGACAATTCTATTTTATAAATGTGATCCTGCCAAATTTGGAATGGAGCCCGGTCTAAATAATCTATTTGTACATTTTTTTCATTTTTACCAAAAATCACTAAAACTGGAATTTTCGATCTTTGCAATAAAATTATATGGTCAGAAGTTCTGCCCTGCAGAAAATTTGGCATTATCGATGACCTGAAAGGTGCCTTAACCAGAACATAATTTCGAATCAACATTGCCTCTATGTCTGGATTTTCAATCATTAATGCATCACGAATGCATAATTTGTAATTTTCAAGGTCCGGTAAATCTGTAAATAATACATCAACTGACGGGTTTTCAATAAAGACTTTATCGAGGGTAAGGTTTGATCCTGTAATTGTTGGACCTATTAAAACAATACCAAATGGCTTAATATTAAAGTTAAGGATCTCAGCAATAATATTTGTCCCCAATGAACACCCGCATAACAGAAATTTCTGATCCTGTGCTAATTCATAAACAGCTTCTGAAATAATACCAGCAATGTTAATGAATGAGTAATTTACATAATCACTTCCCAGGTCATTTGAATGCCCGTGGGCCGGTAAGTCAAAAGCGATAAGACGAAATTGTTTTAGTTGTTTTGATTTTAACTGTAAATCCCAAAAATCTGCTGAAGATGAATTACCGTGGATGAAAAAGATGATTCTAGACTTTTTCGGATTTTTCTCGATGTATGCAAGTTTAACCTCATTAGTTTTTATGTGCTTCCTTTTCATCCGTAAATAAATTTATGGTCATCTTTCATTAATCCAAGAAATAAGCTACCCGAATAATTGTTGAAAGGAAGCCGCTTTACTTATAGGATTTGTTGAAGCGTGGCATATTTCAACAACTCTGCTGTGTTCTTGCTAGCAGTTTTTTCCAGCATATTTTGTCGGTGATTATTTATTGTGTAGATACTGATATTCATTTTATCTGCGATTTGCTTACTGCTTAACCCCTCACAAATCCATTTCAGAACCTCAACTTCCCGTTTAGTAAGAAGACTGTCCTCCTGCCTATGGAAATATACCCGTTTTACTAAAATTTTTGACGGACTAAAATCAGGACTTTCTTCATATGACTCAATTGAGAAAATAATGCGGTTTTCGGTTAAATGACTATTCAAGTTGGAAACCATACCGACACTCAATAAAGGGAGCCCCTCTTTTGAAGTGATAATGGTAGAACGCTGAAGCAAAATTAATTTATTACCCTTACGATCTTTTATCCGATGATTTAAGTTTATAAACAAATGGCCGGGCTTCTCACATTTATAGTCTTTTAAAAACTTCAAGCTACCCGGGAAGATTTCTTCATTATAGGTCTTGAAATCATCTTGATGCCATAAGGAAGTATAAAACATTGGGCCAGCATCCAGGAAATAAGATATTGGATAACCAAGGTAGGTATTACATGAAGGATCTACATACAAGTACTTTTTTTGAACATAATCTACTATGTAATATCTGCATGGGTTAAGGGAGGGTGAAAAAGAGTTTAATTTAAGAACCCTAAACAGATCGTCAATTTTGGGAAACTTAACGTCAGCATTATGCTGTGCCCTGGAAAGGCTGTCATAATAGGTGGTCGGAAGATGGGTTTTCATGGCAGAAACAGATACTTAAAATTAGTTATTTATCACTATTTATCAAAGTAATTAATGGACAGATATTTACAAAGTATTTAATACTGTATCTATCAAATAATACTGCCATGAAAACACAAAAAACTTCCAAAAAAGCCAATCAGCACTCTTTGCTTAGGCATGCTGTGATTTGAGATTGGGAATAACAGGTATGTTTCTGCAACAGTGAATGATCAATGTGTGACTACGAAGCTTGATGGCCCCTTTCTGGGGGTGAGGGAATTGGGGGTTTAGTTTTGGGATAGCGTTTTGAAGATTATTTAAAGTATAATAATTCTGCATATTCATAATCAAAAATCTATGAAAAAGTTAACTTTTTGCCTTGCTGCTATCATGATAGTATCAGGAGCGCTCTATTTAAATAGTTGTAAAAAGGATAAGAAAGATCATATTATTTCGCCGGTTTCTGCAGGACAAATCAGAGGTAAGGTTATATTGCCTACCGGTACTCCATTCGCAGACAATTTGCAAATATTATCTCCTGTATCAGAATCAAAAGTAATAGACGGAAATTATGTTATAGATACCTCTTTTAATAACAATAAGAATCACTTAGTTTTAAATGCTAATGGAGAATTAATCCTCATGCGTTACAATTCTTCTCAGAATTCCGACTATGATATAACTGTAGAGTCGACAGCTTTAGCAATGGTAATGAATACTCCTCTGGTTCAATCATTAAACGAAGAAGGCAAGCGACAATTATTAAATTTACTACCTACAAAACCAGCTTTTAAAGCCTTGATAGCTGAGATTTCTAATAGTATAAAAGCGGGTAAATCTTTTGCTGATACCAATAATGTCAATCTAATTCAAAATTATAAAAAAATAATTGGGGAAGTTGACGCAAAGTTGATTGCTTTTTCCAAACCATCAAGAGGAAGCGAATCTATCAAAAATAGCACAGGTTTTGATGATCCTGTTGGAATTTACAGAAATGGAAGGAAAATAACTTTTGTAAATCGGGGGGTAGCCAATTACTATGTAATTGGAATATATAAGAATAAAACTAGAGTTAAAAAATTAGTTCTTGATGGAATAAATATTTTTTCAGCTTCCATTGGAGATATAATTAACCCAATCCTTTTTCCTGATACAACCGTTTCACAACAGACTTATACACTTGAGGGTGACGGAGAATTTGAAATAAAAATAAGATCAGGCAGGTTCGATTATCCGGATGGCACAATCGAGTTTAAAGAAGCCATAGATGAGAATATTTCTCAAGCCTATGTTAATCACATACTTGGGATTCTCCCTATTCCTCCAACTTGTCTTAATGTAGGGAAACAGATTGCAAAAGATATTTTTTCCTCAACTCGAAATTACGCTCGTTTGAATCAAAAAAAGACATTTGATCATGGAAATCTACTTCATGAACTTTTTACAAGCTCAAGTACTACCATTGTGGAAATACTGGAAAAATGTGGAAATCAAAATCTTGCCAAATCCAGTAATAAATATCTCACAGGTTATTTATCATATTTAAAATTTATTAAAAGTGTAGGTTTTTCCGGGGCTTTATTGAATTATACTACTCACCTTGCTCATTTAAACGCGGCAAGGCATTCTTATGATTTATGTTACAGCTTGCAGAACGATAAAATAACCTCCTGTGATAATTCAGTAGGTGAAATAATTATTTCAGACCCTATTATTGGATTGTATGGAAGTGATCATAGGGCACAACGTTCTACACATATCATGTGTAAAATGAAAATTAGTAAAAATCTAATGAATATGGCCGGATGGAGATCTTTTTATCCAAAGGTAAGAGGATTAACAATGTCAGATGGTACATTCTCAATGTATAATCGCACAGAAGACGTTAACTATTATTATTATAAGGTGGTGCAACATATCAGTGGAGGTCTTGGTATACCATACACTTTTCAAGTTGTTGTTCCTGAATATTATATAAATTTATATAAAATCCCTTACAAGATAGAGAGTAACATATTAAGTGGCGTGGTGCCAGAAAACTTACCAATCTTAACCAAGTAATAGCCATGCTTGATGTCCTACGGTTTTGATGCAGGCGTGCTGGGTGGAATTAAGGAATGTGTACTTTGCCATTTAGAACATTAAACCATTACTTCATAAGTGTCTATTGACCCTATCTGTCTTTAAAAAATTGACAAGGTACTTTTATCGACATGAATAAAAACAGTTTTGACCGATACACCCGCTCGTCCTGCTATGGCTTTATAGCTCGGGTAACAGTATTTATCTTTTGTATTGTAATGGGAGCTTATAGCAAGTTAAATGAGTTGATCTTTGTAGCTGAGTTCCAAGCTCAGCCATATTATTAAAACGTGGCTTCAGTATGAAGCAAAAATTGCTGTTCAATTAAAATGAATAATAAGGTAAAAATAAAGTGGATCTGGAATAGCTGAGATGCTGATAGTATCTCGCGAAGTGTATTAAAGATACTAAAATTACTACGATTTTCCTAGCAGAATATGAGCTTTTACATTGTCAGGACACGATTTTTTATAAACTATAAAGTGAGACACCAAAAGACAGAATAGTCTCTTTTTATACCCCCTATTGCTCTAGTGTCTCAAATTTCAGCATTAAATAATATACCCCCTCCCAAATAGATACCCCCTCCCACTCGAAAATATGGCTTCAAAGTGCTTATAATATCCTGTGGGAGATAACCGGGAGGAGCTCGGTTAGAATAACCGCCCGACCCTATCTTGATTTGAAAGATTTAACATATCCGTGTTTTGTTCCTGAAGCTTGACTCCAAAAGCCAAAATCCTCCTCTAATAGGAAATCTTTAATTCCTGTCTAAACTATCCAAAGACTAGTGCCTGACTTTCCCTAAGTCAATCCATTATCCATCATTTTCATGGCACTCAACCTATTTATTTTATAAGGTTTCGAGCTTTCAGTATCTCCTGAACACCTGTTTAATCCTTCTGATCATCAAATCCATTATTATTCACACAATTCAAACTCAAAAAATCATGAATGTCACAACTCAAGACGAAGCAGTAAAGACTGCAGAATTACAAGCAAGAAATGAAGCTGTAGAAAAAGCTTTTTATCAAATTATCAAAGGAGCTTCAAACTTGCTCAGCCCATTTGAAGGTAAAAAGTACAGAGCCATTATCACAATTAATCATTCAGACAGTGGAAGAGAAACAAATCTGATCTGTGAATCTATCTGTTTCTTTTGGAACATAACCTTAACAATCAACAAAATGGGTTATAAGATGATCTATTTCTGTCCTGATGAAGAATCGATCTCCAAATTCGGACAAAGGTTAACCAACAGAGCCATGAGGCAGCTATTTAAATGCACCATGCAGGAGAAAAATAAACCAAACACCGAAGATTGCATCAGGATCAACAATCCTGGTAAGGTGCAAAGCTTTTTCTTAAGCCGTCTGGCAAATGGGGATAATGACTTTATAACCATCACTGAAGTTGAGTTCCAATCACCGAACTAATTCAAAGGAGCCTGCTATCAGTAGGCTCTCTTTATAAATCTTAACTTTTAAAAGAAAATGTCAAAAGAACTATTATCACAGCCAATAGCTACAGTAGTTAGCCAGCTAAAACCAATTAATTTCAAAGGAACCTTGAGAAAGAACTATCTCAGAGTAAAGCAATCTGGTGAACCCAATAAAGAAATGCAGATGTTCAGTGTTGAACTGTCCTACTTCCGGATCTTAAAAAAGCTTAAAGCACTCATAATAGAGTTTGCTGATCCTTGGGAATTAACAGTTTTTGAACGCAACAAGAAAGGAGATAGAACAGACTGCACTTCAATGTGGAGTTTCTATACCACAAATCTCAAACTAAACCTCATCTGTGAATTTGATAAAAGCACCTTAATAGAATTCGGGTTTTATAAGTGTCCGTTTGAGGATAAAGTAAGAGCAATTCTGGAAAAAGAAATCATTTCTTATCATATCAGGGAATGCAAACCAATAGATTTAGATGTCTGTTTTCCGATTATTTGCCAGGACCATCCAACAAGTGTTTACGAACTTAATCCAAATAAGATATGATAACCTGGTTATTAATTTTCATAGTCATAGGAGGCTTAGTAGCTTTCTTTATGACCGGGAGTAAAGACAAAGCAGTTGAAGGAGCAGTTACAGGAGGAGCATTCTTTTTAACAATCATACAGATTATTTTACCTCTGATACTGATGATTTTTCTGTTTAAAGCTTGTTTTGGGTAGGTGCTAACCATATTCTTTAAAAGGTAACTACGATTAAGGCAGCTTAATTAGCTGCCTTTTTCAATCAATTCTGATCCAGTTTAACCAAAGCACAACCCTTTTGTTTTCATTAGGATTAATTTTCAATATGTCAATTTTTAAGATTATTAATTATTTGCTATTTTGTTACCCAATCAATTAATATGCCTTTAAGACCCGAAGAAATAGTAGATAGTAAAAATAGATCATATTTTAGTTTACGAACTGATGCAAAGTATATTGAACATTTCACCTTGCAGTCAGCAATCCAAGCGACAGATTTGATTGCCGTGAGTATCTATCGTAACTCCTATGAGCTACTAGGCTTTAGCAATGATTACTTTCGGTTTGAAATCTTTAACATTAACGGTGATAAGATCCAGGAGGTAGAAATGAATGGGTGGAAATTAAAGTTCGGTGGCCCTATTATGGATAAGGATCGGTTTAATCAATACAGGACGTTTACTTGCAGCATTGCCAGTCCATCAGACCCTGAACAATTTACTCATGTCGAAAATCTTTACATTGGAATTGAAGATTTCGCCAAAGTAGTTAAGCGAATAAAGGCTTTTAGTGAACGTAACACCATTTCGCTTCCTTCAGCACTTTGGGAAATTGAGGTTCTCCGTGAAAAGAGTAACGATCTTGAAAAAAAAAGCGAAGAAATTTGGCAAAACAATCAGAAGCTACTTGCACAATTGAAGGATTGCAAATCTAAAATTTCTTAACCGGAAGTGCACACATTAAACGTCCCTATTACATTTATATAATAGAATGACCATTCACAGTACTCAATTTCACTCTAAAAGGATAACACTATTGGGAGCCATAGGGCATGTTCATGTTAATGCTGACCTTTGAATTGTTTCAACCCGAGAAAGACTTATAACCTTCTATGTTCATACAGCACATCTACATGTTTGAAGGCTTTCATTTTGCCATTAAATTGATATCTGGGTTACCCGACAAAGTGACGTCGCATGATTAATTTAAGAATATTTAGCAAATCCCAATCCTCAGCCCACCCTCTAATTGCGGCTTAACAAGGTATAAGCTCACGAAAGAACTTAATGTCTGGCGTATGCTTTCTATTTTGGAATTCTGATTTTTTAATTAACTTCATGTTAAGAATATTTACCAAAGAGTCGTAGAATGGCCTTATGTTACAATTGTGGAGAGTCTGGCGCAAACTATAGGAGAACAACAGCGACTAGTCACTCAGTAAATTCTTGGACGAGTAAGAAATCGTATGGTTCGAGTTCACGGACAACATATAGTAAAAGGTCATTCTGTGAAGATTGTGCTGCCAACATTGACCGATCCGGTTATATGGTCTCGACGTTCATATTATCTTTAATTGCCTTAGGCCTGTCATATTATATATTATCAACGTTGTGAAAAATTACTATGATATATTAGGTCTCAAATGTAATGCGACGTCTGACGAAATCCGTACTGCATATAGGAAGCTCTCTCATAAGTTCCACCCGGACAAAAATGATGGTGAAGAGTTCTTCGCTGATATGTTTAAACAAATCTTGGAAGCATATGGAGTCTTGATCAACGCAGATAAAAGGGCAGTATATGATCTGAAACTTCAAAGAGAGAATTCTCAACCACGCGCTAATGCATTCCGCTACGAGCAACCCGTTGCTCATTCGCAAGATCGACCAGTTAAGCGAACAGGCACCGTCACCGTTTGGACAAGCGTTGAGAATTGGAAGAAAAGGAGAAATATTGCGGCTTTAATAAATGTCGGTCTCGTATTGATTATTTTTATGTTGCCCAGAGCATCCTCCAGTAATCCGTCTGAGCGTAACAATGATCTTGAACAATCGCCTGCAAAAGAAGTAGTCGAACCTTATATTCAAGAAAGCGAAGTCGAAGAAGAAGCAAATGAGGTAAGTGTGGTTGATACGTTTATTAACAATGGTCCTCAAGAAAATAACACTCCTTTTGCAGAACCTAAATCTGAACCATCTCCTGAAAATAATGGCTCTACATATCTACCTTCAGCAATTGACAGTGTTGAACCTCCTAAAGAGGAGTCTACGCCGAAAAGAAGAGGCTTATTAAAACGAATATTTGGCAAAAGAAATAAAGATACTATACAATAATTCGTTCATCCACCAACTCTGCCTTTCTCAAAAGGGTGGCTTAGCCGAGGAAAGGCATAGTGTTGTCTGAAGTGTTGAGGATTATGTTCTTCAGTGCTTCTTTTAAAAGGTACTGCCTGCAGGTGCCTTGATGAGGGTTCAGTGGGTTATGAGTGTTAGACACAGGAAGATCGGCACAAAAAGTTACTCAGCTTGCAATGCTTTGCCAAACCACGCTTCCCATTTGTGCTTCGCTACAAATAGATGCGCTATGCCCCATTTCTTGCCTTGGTTTAATCAACCAGGGCAAACCCAGCCCTTCGCAGTTTGTCATTCTCATCGCGGACAGCTTTCAGCACTTTTTGTAGAAGCTCCTAAATCCATTCCACGATGGTTTCACCATATCCTGTTATGTCTTCTTGCTTCAATAGCTTGGCGACCTGCGAATCGCTCAGGCTTCGTTCTGTCACAATTGTTGAGCTACCAAATGCTCCTATCCATATAATCAACAATTCCGACCAAATCTCGTGTTCCGATGAGGAACATAACACTGGACCGCCTTATAAGGCTCCACTCCAGTGACCTATGCTCAGTCGCGGTGCGGTCGCTTTAAGGAATAGTTGTAAATAAAATCAACCTGTAATTAATATTTTAAGTTTGGATTAGGATATCCTACTAACAATGAGCATATTTAATAAAGGATTATAGAACTGCAACAATACGGCTGGATTTGATGAGGTAGTTTTGTTGCCGCAAAAATGTTATCGACAATCTTAAAACGACACAACACTTACAACGACAAATAAAGAATTATGGCAATAATCTTAAACAGACAGATTACAGAAGACGAGAAAGAACAAATCATTGTCCAATTTGGTAGGAAATGTTATGCAACAGGACACGACATCCTTGACACAGAAGAAATTCACTTTGACCATATAAAAGCATTTGTAAATGATGGTGCTTCTGAAACTGACAATATTGCCCCGATGTGTCAAAAACACAACCTTCAAAAGGGTCGCCTTCCGTTAGAAGACTTTAGAATAAAATTACGGTTAGACGAATTTTTCAAAAAAGGTCAAGCATTGACATTAAAAGACGAGCTTGAACATTTTAAAGAGAAAAAGATTATTTCAAGTTTTGGTGAAACGGTATATCATACTATTACAGACACAAACATTGAACTTGAATTTTTAAATAAAAAAGAAACTTATCGCCTATATACTTGCCCCACGACAAAGTGGAAATATTTTTATGCTACCCTTCCCGTAAATGTAATTAATAGTGATGATGATGAAGATGGTAAAATAGGTCTGCAACCAAGGTATTTAATACAAGACAAAGTCTTTGATTTGTATAGACATTTTCAACGTAATACAGTATTACACCCTTCAATTGCAAGACTATACCAAAACAAAATTTTGGTATTCGATGGACAGCATAAAATCGCATCAATGCTTTGGAATGAACGCAAAGATTTTGAATTTAAAATATATATTAACCCTGACCCCAAAAGTTTAAACCAAACAAATATTTCAGCACATGATAAGTTTGCTCAAACAAGGTTTTTTTCATCAGTTATGGTTGCAAAGCTTGGCAGCCAATTTGGTAAACAGTTTGAAGAATATAAAAATGTCGAAGATGGCGAAAAGAAAACAGAATCGGGTTTTGTAAAATTTGTAAGATTAAGCGAACAATTGACTAATGCCGATGTGAACAAACGGTTTACAAGTTTTATTTATGACTCAATACTTGACGAAACAACAAACAAAATTGTGAGACTGATCTCAAAGGCAAACAGAAGTTCTGCAGACCACCCGCTAACTCTTGATATGTTAAGTAAATCCCTCTTTGCAAATTTCCTTTATCGTTATCCCACAGAAGATGACTTGACGAGTGAGAACTATAAACGTGATAAGGAAATTGCAAATGCAATAAGACTTTGCAACATAATTGATGAAGAAATTTTGCATACATGGGACAGTTCAAAAACCGAAAATGATTTGACACAAAACAAAATGAACAGGATGTTCAGAAGCAAATCAATTATGGCTTGGTCTGAGTTACTGAGAGATGCTGTTTCTGCAAAGCTTGACATAACAGATCAAGATGAAAAAGCACAAATATTTTACAGAGACATATCAGATGATAATTTTGAAAAAATCAAAAAGGTTTTCAGACGATTGGTTGTTTGGCGCGTTTGGGAAACACCTTTAAATTCAGACGTTGACAGAGTGTTGGCAGACAACAAAAGTGAAGTGAAAAAATTCTTCAAAGACAAGGGACTTACAACTGGTTACTTATTAGGAGCAACTGAATGAAGAAAAGAAAGTCAGCCGATAATTGACTAGACGGCCCCTGAGCCGTAAGCCCAAGGTCTGTTTCTCCCATCTCTGTACGTACGGTTATGTAAAAAGCGGTTCATTTTAAGCTACTATTAAAAGGTAAAACTTGTAAAAAAATGAGTTTGAGATAATATCTCAACATCTAGTGATCCACCCGACTTAAAGATATATTGACTTATAGCTCTTGTAAGAAAGTCAAAGTCATTCCGAAAGCTTTAAGAATGCACAAAATTTATACAGTACCTATATAGTTATACCCATTGATTGAAAAATGTGCACCCAATCCCAATATTAGTTTGATAGTTGATAATCTAATTCATTGTGATTGCTCGTTTGGATCGCTTTACGAGCTTCACTCCAGTGACCTTCGCTCGGTCGTAGACGGTCGCAACTGAAATTGTTATAATCGCTTTTACCATTTATGGTAATTTGATTAAAATTAGTTAACTTACAGTTAATTATGTAAAATCAAAGCTTGCTGAGACAAAGAAAGAATCATGATAAAATCAGATTACTGGAATATAAAACCGCATACAGAAAGGAAACTCGAAATTTTAGACAAATATTTAGGAGCTTGGTGTGATATAATTTTTAAATACTATCAGTTCAATCCATCATGGTCCGCATGGAGGACCCCGTTTTTTGTTGATTGCTTTTCAGGACGGGGAATGTACCACAAAAACGGGAAACTTGATTCAGTGAAAGGTTCACCGATTGTTGCTATAGAAAAATTTATAGAAAAGAAAAGAATCTTTGAAGAAAAATATGAAATTAAAATCCAACCAAAGTTCAGATTAATTGAATTTGTTCCAGAATATGCTTCAGAGCTAGATAAGTTTGTAGAATCCTATAAAAGTGAAATCGATATAAAAGTTTTATGCGGAGACTTCAATGATTTAATTGAAGGTGTTGTACAAGAGACTCGATATTCCCCAACTTTTTTTTTCGTTGATGCGGGTGGAATTAAAGAACTTCGAAAAGAATCTGTAGAAAAAATTGTGATGAAGAAAGGCGCACGCGATATCCTTCTTAACTATGTCGTCGATGGACAAATACGAATCGGGGGTTTGGCTCAAAGTATATTTGACGGCACTTATAAAGGCAATCGATTAGAGGGTGCTTTTAAAACTATCGAGAGACTTGAAGATTTTACCGGTATGGAAATTGCAAAATTTTTGGAAGAAACTAATAACGATTACAAAAACGCACTCTCAAAATATGTTGGTAATGTGTTACATGCGAATAACAAGTTGAAAAACGAAACAGATCGCCTCCAAACTATCGTATACGACATGAAAGATACTAAGCGGCAGAAATTGATTTATTATCTTTTGTTTTCCACGCGAAAATCAGTAGCATCGGAAATTATGAAGAGCATATTCAAAGAGTCTAAAAAAAAGGAAAATAGACAAGCGTCATTATTCGAACCTCCAATTTGGGAAATAAAATAAGTATGGCACACTCGAATATTGAATGGACAGAGATGACTTGGAACCCAACAACAGGTTGCGATAAAATATCAGCAGGCTGTAAATTCTGTTATGCAGAGATCATGTCTAAAAGATTACAGGCAATGGGGATCGAAAAGTATAAGGACAACTTTGAAGTAAGAACTCATGATGAAGCACTTGGTATACCATACACTTGGAGAGGATCTAAAGTTGTCTTCCTTAATTCCATGAGCGATTTATTTCATAAGGATGTACCTCTTGAATTTATACAAAAGGTCTTCAAAGTAATGAACGAAAACCCACAACATGTGTTTCAAGTGCTTACGAAAAGAGCCGATAGATTGCTTGATTTGCATTTGGAATTCAAATGGACGCATAATATTTGGATGGGTGTTTCAGTCGAGGATGAGCGAGTAATAGATCGAATAGATTTTTTAAGGCAGACCAAATCACGTGTAAAATTTCTATCCCTAGAACCGTTGATTGGGCCACTCCCTAACTTAAACCTAGCTGGAATTGATTGGGCAATCGTTGGCGGGGAAAGTGGTCATGATCCACGTCCTATGAATTCGGATTGGGTGATTGATATTAAAGAACAATGCGAAAGAAACGCAGTAGCTTTTTTCTTCAAACAATGGGGTGGCAAAAATAAAAAAGCTGCTGGACGACTGCTTAACGGTAGAACTTACGACGAAATGCCAGAAATGGAATTGCTAAGACGCGTTTGATAGTCCTTAACGTGATAAATTGATGATCGACTTATTTACACCTCATTTGCCTTATAAGCTGAGTGAGCAATTAACTATAGAGTATAATAGAAGAATGAGTGATATAAATCATTTCGTTTTTGGTACTTACGATTATTACTCTCCTTTAAAGCAAGATATCGAAACGATCAAGCTTTTATTGGCAATGTCGATTTTCTATAAAAGGGTTTTAACCAACTTCAATTCGGCAGTATTGTTCAGTTCTAGAATAAACATAGTTGGAGGAGGAACCTCTATTCAGCTTGGTACTTACGAGCTTTCTACTGTTGTGTTGAATCGGATGGAGAGGACAGTTATAATATTCCGTAAGCTAATGTCTAAATATAGCATCTCTGTTGAACTATTTGAATATCTCGAAACAAAGGAGTTTCTGAAAAATGTCAGAGTCTACAGAGATAGACTTGATCGAGAGTCTAACAAAGACAGTAACAATGGCTAATCCTTTCAAGGATCTTGGCGAGCTCAAAAGAGAAATTGAAAGCTACCTCAAGATAAACAGAGCAACAATTTATAATAACTCCAAAAGGATAAGTGATTTCTTTGAAATGTCATGCTACAATAATATTGTCAGGTTCTATGAGAACAATGGTTATGAAATCCAGATTAGGAACCTAACAAAGAGCAAGTTTTACTATAAAACCACTACGGCTGGCGATCCAGATAAGTATTCATTTTTTGAAGTGTCTCGTAAGGTAGGGAAACGTACATCTAAGTTTGAAATAAGGCACAATATTAATGTTCAATCGTCCCATTGCCCAGACACCTACACAACACCGGACATCTCAATCATTAAAATCAATTCTTTAAAAGTTGATCATAGCTTTTACACTACTAAGATGAAATATCATTTTATAGAAAACAGATCTCTAATATCATTCTGTGAGGTTAAGAATTTCAATCCATTTCCTGAACTTATCTTTAATTTCATAGGTGTGGTGAATGAGTTAAGACCTAGACTACTAAAAAAGACTAAGCACATTGGGAATTCACATATCTCTACAACCTTAATGATTTCGGGTAAGGCAAACACGCATGCGGATAAGATAATCGCGAACTTACAATCACGATACCACATAAACATTTTATGTGATTTATTTGCGATAGCTGGTGTGACGTTTGGGAAGTACTCTACAGCTAAACTTAAAATGGTTTGAATGATAAATAATATATCTTAGAAATCGGGTGTAAAATATATTTGCTAGTTCATATAAAAAAATAAACTGAAGTAATTCCAAAATGAAGATAAGTACTATTGAAATCACTAATATTAAAGGCATTGGAAGCAGACTTTTTACGCTAGATTTAGTACCAAACCGACCAAATATTTTAGTTGCGCCAAATGGCTTTGGCAAAAGTTCCTTTGCGATCGGCTTTGATTCATTAAAAAGCAACAAAATAGAATTGGATGATAAGCACTATTTTCACAAGAAAGTTGGGAATCGCCCAGTACTTTCACTTTCCTTGACAAATGGAGTAACACTCACAGCTGATGATACACAAAACACAATTTCAAATCACTTTGATGTGTTTGTAATAAAAAATCAAACCGAACCTAAATCGGTTGTTCAATCATTCGGTGGTAATACTTTTGCAAAAACTTCTCTTGAAATTGTCCCAACTGTCTTAATTCAAACTATACCTGCCAAAGTTGATTTTGAATATATCTTGGTAAATATGAAAGCTAAATTTGGTACAAATGGTAAATTATTGAACAACATTTCAAAATTATTTGCCTGCGGTGCACTATTTCATAGAATTGAAAATGAAGTAGATTTTTCAAGATTCACATTGAAAAATTATGTAACAACTTTTGATTCTTCGTTTCCTCAAATTAACTTATTAACTGGGACTGGAAATGCAATCAAGAAATGGATTATTACGAACACTTTACCATTATTTCAATCATTAGAAGAATTTGCAAAAATTTCTAGCATAATTCGATCATTTGGCTTTTCCGAAATAGAGGATGAAATCGATGCTTATTTGTCAGCTTGGCAAATAATATCAGTCAGAAATAGTATGGGTGCAAACTTTAAAAAGGCTTGCAAGTATCTTTATTATCTTGACGAAAAGGACAACTTTACACAAACAATCGCTTCGTTCAATCCCGTTATAGATAGATTTGATATAAAGCCAAAAGCAGAAGGGAATAGCCTTGTCGTGAAATGGCCTAAAGCTCATGAAATTTCTAATGGCCAAAGAGATATATTGACATTTATTGCCTTGCTTTTAAAAACAAGAAGAAATTTTAAAAAACAAAATTGCATTTTGGTAATAGATGAGATATTCGATTACATGGACGATGCCAACCTAATTACATTTCAATACTACATTTCAACTTTTATAGACGAAATGAAAAGGCAAAAGCGTAGAATATTTCCAATCTTGTTGACTCACTTAGACCCATTGTTTTTCAACCATTTTTGCTTCAACGGCTCGAAAATTAAAGTCAATTATCTTAAAGAAATTAGCATAAAATCGAATCAAAATATTTTAAAACTAATTTATAAACGTGCAGATCCGAGTATTCAAAATTTAGTTGATACATATTATTTTCATTTCCACCCAAGAATTCATAATGTAGATTTAACCAATGAATTTAAAGCCCTTAAACTAAATTTAGATTGGGCCAAACCTGAAATATTCTTGCAAAAGATATTTAGAGAAGTAAGACGATATTTATTTGAGACGGAAAAATTTGATCCATTAGCGGTTTGCTTTGGGGTGAGAATTCAGATTGAAAAACTTGTATTTAACGAAATTTATGATGTTGAAAACCAAAGAATATTCATCGAAGAAACAAATGGCACTAAGAATAAACTACATTTTGCTCAGAGTATCGGAACTCACATTCCAGAGACATATTTTTTGTTAGGAATAATATATAATACATCATTACACCTATCTGAAACACAAGACATTTCCAAGCCATTAGGGCTTAAACTTGAAAATGGAACAATAAAACAAATGATACTTAACTTATTTAAATAAACCAGATAGGTAATAATTTAAGCTTATGATTCACAATTACAAGGAATAAGTGTCCTTAAATTTAAGAAAAATGCCTTATAAAAAATAAGACATTGAGTCGTTACTTCAAGTTACCTTTATATAAGTCTAAAAGCACTGTTTTCCTTTTAAATGAATGCAGTAGAGATACGCATTCAAAATTACCCCTACCAATATTTTCTAAAAATTTGCTAAAGCTATTTACTCAAAGGAAGTTCAAGATACTCATCAAATTTTAGAACAACAATCTATTGCTTTATAAGAAACATTCCTTAAGTTTAATTACAGTTTGATCAATTTGCTGAGATGACAGATGTTGCGTAGAGTAATAGGGCTTCCAAATCAGTTCCACGTGTTTATATATTAATAAAAACAATGAAAAAGTATTACCTGCATGATGGATCTAATCAATTAGGACCTTTTGACATCGACGACTTAAAGAATAGAAATGTAATTAAGAGTACTCCAGTTTGGTATGAAGGACTTTCTGATTGGACTACAGCAGATCAAATTGAAGCATTAAGAGACATATTCAGTAAGGCTACACCACCACCATTCTCTAGTGCGCCTTCGGTTCCGACGCAGGTTATGCCAAAGAAAAAGAATTCCGTTGGTACATTTCTTCAGTTGCTCGGTGTAGCTGGCGCAATCCTTATTGTTACTATGGTTGTCAAGGCCAACATGGGTGATGGTGACAACGTCCAGCCAGAAACAGTTACACAGACCAATGAAGAGAAGGTCATGACAGTAGAGGAGATCGAACGTTCTGAACCAACGAAGTTTCTAACAGCAGAAGGTAAATACAATGAGAATTTTTGGGGTGATAAGATCAGATTAAGAGGTATCATCCGAAGTACTGCTACAGTTGCCTCATTCAAGGATGTCGTCCTCAGAGTAACATACCTTACCAAAACAAAAACAAAATTGGGAAGCAACGACCACAATATCTACGATAATTTCCCACCTCACTCAGAGGTTAAGTTCGATCTCAAAGTTGACAATTATAAGGACGTCAACAGTATTGAGTGTGATGTAGTACAGGCAACGGCTATCAATTAACGATTCATATTTAAGGAGTAGAGGTTTATCTAGTAATAGAAAAGTGAGGTTGAACCTTGATCACAGAGATGGGAATCAAAATTCCATTAAATGAATAAAATATTAAACTAAGGGATACGATTTTTACTATTTGCATCCTTATTTGCATCTTATTCCTTTACAACTACATAAACTTTGTTGGTGCAATCTGGTTTGAATTATGAGCGGTGGTATCATTTTCATTGTTTTTATAGAAAATGAAGAGAGATCACAAGCCTTAACGATATAGCATATGGAAAAAGAGAAGTTAAAAAAAGAATCGAATGACAGCACACTTATTGTTATTTCGTTCATATCTGTAGGATTCATAGTTGGCATATTATATCTCACTTATTATCGATTAAACAATCTTGACCCCAGCGACAGAGGAACGTTCGGTGATATGTTTGGTGCTGCGAATGCTTTGTTTTCGGGATTGGCATTTACTGGTATTATCATCACAATATTACTTCAGCGAAAGGAGTTAGCCTTACAACGGCAAGAACTTAGGGACACAAGAGAAGAACTGAAAAGATCAGCTGCTGCACAGGAGAACTCAGAAAAAGCGTTGACACGACAAGCTGAAAATCTTAAAATATCAGCTAAATTAACAGCATTAAACAGCTTGGTAGTTCATTACTCTGACATAGAAACTAGAATTGTGAAGGGTTATCAAAGTAAGATAAATGCAGGAGAAGCAATCGGTAAAAGAGATCGTTATGTCCAGCGCATCGAAGAAATTCTAGAAAGAAAAGATAATAGGTAACTTAACCTTTCCTAAAATGTTACCAACAACCTCTTCTTGTTGCATAAACACATACATCACGTACAAAACATGATCCGTTCCAATTATTTATACATACTGACTGGAAAATGTACATGACCATCTGAGTTAATATTTTAAGCTATTTATTTATAAGGCTACATTTATTAGTTAACTTTTAGAAGAATAGTTTGAAGTATCACTTAATTTACCAAACCACTCAGAATACCTAATAGAAATACTAAAAATATTAGTATTATTGTCGGTCAAATTTCAATTCTATGGGTTTCGGTTTCTCTTCTACAGATGCACTTCATGAAGAAGCTTCAAAGCAGAATTTATGGATATATGATAAGAATAAACATGTTTGGTATACGCCAAAGGAGTTTAAATCGTTATATGGTGGTCAATCAAAGCATTTTAAAGATCTAGAGCACTTTGTAATTCGAGATCCAATTGCCGGGATCAATGCTGCACACAAGGAGATGAAACTGCAATCAACTAAGATGGAGGAGCTGAGAGAAAGACTACATGAATTTTCAATTAAGGTATTTAAGTATTATCAGAAAGAACCGAAGTTTTAACAACATACTTAACCATCGGATGATCATAGTAAGCATATCCAACAAGCTCATTAGTGTTTATCCGTATTATAGTAATGCTTCTAACACCTTTCTTATTCGGAACAATTTCTACAGTTCCTTGAAACTTAATTTTTGAATCAAGAATCAAAAAATTTACAGTTTTAACTCCTTCAACTCCACACTGGCTTAGTATTTCAAAAGTGAATGAAACATATCCATCAACAGGACAATTCTGCATGATACGCACAAGATAAAACATCCAGATAAGCTGAACATTTTAACTGAATAATCGATATGTTTTATCGAATTGCTGTTTGGTAAATCTTTTATCGGAATTTACTTCTAGGACCTGCATTCCACTCGTGAGAGAGGTGCGTAAAATCCACGTTCCCTCAGCTCCAAGGGCTAGGTTAGCAAACTAAATGGGTAATTTTAACTTATTACAATATAATCACTCAGGACATTAAAAGTTATGGCAGATATATTTTCAAAAGAGAAGAGGTCAAATATAATGTCACTGGTAAAATCAGTTAATACCAAACCTGAAATCCTAGTGAGAAAAGCTTTATTCTCCTTAGGCTTTAGATATAGGCTACATGAAAAAAAAATGCCTGGATGTCCGGATATAGTTTTAAATCGTTTTAAAACGATAATTCTTGTACATGGTTGCTTTTGGCACGCACATAGAAATTGCAAAAAAGCTAAATTACCTAAGTCAAATACTGAGTTCTGGGAAACCAAAATAGCTAAGAATTTATTAAGGGATGAAACCAATATGCATAAATTAACTCAAATGGGCTGGAACGTGTTAGTAATATGGGAATGTCAAATTTATACCCATCGCAACGATTTGGAAGGTTATTTAAGGTCTCTCCTTAAAAACGTAATCAGCACTCAAATCAAAAATAAAAACTAATATATTTAGCAATAAATTAGTACTTATAACACTTAATGCTATATTTGACAAAATAAGTCCAAACATTATTTCTCCAAAACACACATATGACCTATCTTGTTAAAGAAAGCTTTGGCAGCTTGTTGAAAAGGTTACGCCTAGAAAAAGGATTGCCTCTAAGAAAGGTTGCAGCATTTCTAGATATTGACACATCCTCATTAAGCAAAATCGAAAAAAATATACGAAAGCCTACAGCGGGGATGATTGAAAAAGTTTCCGATTATTTTGAGGTTAACGTAGAGGATGTTAGAGTTGCTTACTTAAGTGACTTAGTTGCAAATACTATTATGAAAGATGAATTTTCTGAAAGAATTTTAAAGGTCGCTCAAGAAAAAATTCAAAATCATAATGCAAATACAGAGCCTAACTTATCACTTTAAATCTAAAAAAACACTCATAAAAATACATTCATGGATAATATAAAACGGAATACTTTAAAAGGAATTGATCTTTTTTGTGGAATCGGTGGTTTTCGAATTGCTATGGAACAAAATAATATTGATTGTGTTTTTTCCTCAGATATTGACGCATTCGCTCAAAAAACTTATGCCCATAACTTTGGTGAGGTTCCATCAGGAAATATTACTAATATTTCGGCTGATGTCATCCCAGATTTCGATATTCTCACAGCTGGATTTCCTTGCCAACCGTTTAGTTATGCAGGCAGAAATGAGGGTTTCGAAGACAAAACAAGGGGTACATTATTCTTTGATATATGTAGAATATTGGAAAAGCATAAACCAAAAATGTTTTTGTTAGAAAATGTAAAGGGTTTAAAGTCACACAAAAAAGGGGAAACAATGTCAGTTATAATTGATTCTCTTGAGAAATTAGGATATAATGTTCACACCAAAATTTTAAATTCTTATGACTTTGGGTTACCTCAATACAGGGAAAGATGGTACTGTGTGGGTTTCAAGAACAACGTAAAATTTGAATTTCCTGAAGGGTTAAAAAGAGGAACAACACTTGGAGAAATTATCGACTTAGATTCAAACGATGAAAAACTCAAAATTAGTCGTTTCGAAATGGACAGGATTGAATATCATTTTAAAAACCACCATTTGATTCCAAGAGTGAAGCATGACAATTCGAAATATAACGAAAATACAAAAAAAGGAAAACATGGAGTATATTCCTTTCAAAAATTAGATGGATCCTTAAGGTTCCATGTTGGAGACTATTCAAAAACTCAAATTCAAGAGGCTTTTTATGCCTGTGTAAATACATATGCTCCAACTATAATAGCGAATCGGGTGCCTAAACTATGGGACATCGGAAGAAAGTTATCTGTATTAGAGGCCAAACGACTTCAGGGGTTTCCGGAAGATTTTTCATTTCCGGTTTCGGATGCGCAGGCGTATAAACAGTTGGGAAATTCGGTAAGTGTACCTGTCATAAAAGAAATAATTACTGCGATGATAAAATTTTTATCTTTAACCGAAATCAACGATAAAGAATTAATTTTAGACGCTGTTCATTAATATGATTTATTTCACAGAAGAGACAATTGCTAATGCTTGGGTAAATTTAAAGGATAGCACACCAAATAAATTTTGGGGACTATTGTTTATCCTAAAAACCTTAGATATTCCATTAAATACTATAATTCAACCTGGAACTTATAAAATAAACGTTACTGACTTATCTCAAGAGCTAGCATCCACTTTCTATTTTGATGATAGTTCTAGGCACAATGGCATGTCAGATTGGTGGATCACTTTCTCAAACGACTGGATTATTAAAATTCAGGAAATATTTCTCAAACGGAATAAGGTCGACATTTCCTCCGTCGCAATTATGACGTTCCAAAATAGTGGATTTAGTCATGAATATAGCAGCTCCGAACTTTCCAAAAAAATAGAGTCAGAACTTCATCTAAATGAAGAAATTTTAGATAACTGGTTTGACCAATCAAATTCTGGCTATATAATTAGCTATTCCCTAAACAAACCAGACAGAAGAAGACTTCTTACTTTACTTAAATCTAAACTCGGAATCAACTCAGATAATAGTGAAAAAACAGTAACTTTTGAATCTCCTTATACAGTAACTTCCCATCCATCTGAATTCACCCGCGGTCCCTTTATCCAAACGTTATATTCCGCTCAAGCCAATTTAGAATGTGTTATACTAACGAAGTTTGATTTCTCGAAACAATATCAAGTAATTAAATCAGTTAAAACTGACAAAAAGAATTTTCCTGCTTATCATAACCGAATAGTTTATGGTGCTCCCGGAACTGGAAAAAGTGCTCTACTTGAAGATGAGTCTCACTTTTTTGGAAACAGAAAGTTGCGTATAACCTTTTATCCAGATTACTCTTACTCAAAATTTGTTGGTAGTTATAAACCTATCTCCTATTATAAGAGGGATATCAATACCCCAAGTTACTATTCAACGAAGTATTCGGATGAACCTAAGTCGTCTGTTATTAATGAACCAGTAATTGATTATGGATTTGTACCCGGTCCTTTCTTAATTGCACTTGAGGAGGCTTTAAAAAACCCCGAGCCATATCTGTTAGTAATTGAAGAGATTAATCGTGCAAATTCGTCTTCTGTCTTCGGTGAGATATTTCAATTACTTGATCGGGAAGAGGGGAAAAGTAAATATACTGTACTACTGTCAAAGGAAGCAATGGAGTACTTAAAATCTAAGATTTCTTCGAAATTTGATTTATTAAAAGACGGTATCTATTTGCCCGAAAATTTATTCATATGGGCGTCTATGAATAGCGCTGATCAAGGTGTTTTTCCCTTAGATTCAGCATTCAAAAGGAGATGGCATTTTGAATATTTACCCTTGAATCAGTACGAATACGTCTTGGATAAAGTAATAATAGACTTCGACGGAAGGAGCTATCATTGGAATAAATTCAGAAACACAATTAATAGTTTTCTTTCATCTATAAAAGTGTCAGAGGATAAGTTGATAGGACCGTTTTTCCTATCTGTCAATGAATTACAGGACAAGAATGCAATTAAAAATAAATTGCTTCTTTACATAAAGGATGATGTGCTAAGGCATAATTATGACAAATTTTTTAATGCAAATCTTCATACATTCAATGATATATCAAAGATTTACGGCCAAGGCAAAATTCTCCGGGCTGAGATAATCGATGAGTTAACTAATAGTGTAGAAATCTTCCAAAACACCGACTTTGATAAAAACGACTAGTGGAATATTTATTTTATTCGAAACTGCTCAACTTTATGAAAAAGTAGATCTAAAGTATCTTATTGGCACCGATATATTTGAACATTTTATTGAAAAATCTTTTATAAAAAAAACGAATAAAGGGTTTCAAATTAGCTATGTTGGCCTGATAACCTATGAAGATAAAACAATATGCGTTTTACCTAAACACTGCTTTTATAAAGTACAGGTTATCAAACAAAATCCTGAGGCTTATTTAATTTCTCAAGCAATTCAACTGATAAAGGTTTTAAGAAAATATCATTCAAAAATAGTTTTAAATCTAAGGTATAGGTTTGATGAAGGAGAATTCGAATTTGCAGATAATAACGAACTTGGTTTAGCAGAATTTCTATTTGAACATTATCTTTCGCATGGCTTATGGTCATTTGTGAACTCAAGGACAATACTTGATGGAGAAGGGGAAATTAATTGGGAAATGACTATTGATGAACTTAACCCTATTTTTAAAAAATCATACCCTATTTACTATGAAACTTACAATCGAATTGATCAAGTAGACAATAGTAATATTTTAACCCAGATTCATTTAGCCTCACTAAAGTACTGTAGCCATAAGTATTCAGAATTACTTAATATTAAAATCAATATTGACGAGGGTGTTGTTAGTGATCTTACGGAACTAGGTTCGACTACTTATTTGGTTTATATAATTGACAAACAATTAAGAATGACCTATAAGGACTCGGAAATCAGTTTGTTAAAAGCATTAAAACAATTAGTCATAAACACTGAAAGCAGTACAAAAATAGGCTTTTCTCTATATGGCAAGAACAAATTCGATTCGATATGGGAAGATTGCCTGAATGAAATCTTTACGAATCAATACTCAATTTATAAATTTTTTTTAAACGGTCCTAGATGGTTTGACAGTAAAATGCCTGAAATCATTAATGGAAATAATTTAAAACCTGATATTCTTAAACTTATAACTATTGCTAGTAACAATTGTCTTTTGATTTTAGATGCGAAATATTATATTTTTAGAGGCAATGATGATAAAATATTAAATTTTCCTGGTGTACAAGATGTGGTTAAACAATACTTCTATCAAATTTCAATGATGAGAGGTCAGGTTTCCCATAAATGGGAGAAAAAAATTGAAAGAGTAATAAACATACTTATTTTTCCTAAAAATGGATCAACTAATACGCAAGAGTTAGAATTTGAAGGAGTTGTGGAAATTGAAAATGATTGTATTAATAATCCTATATATAATATCTCCATAGACCCAGATAAAGCATTTAACAGATATATTAATAATATCCCTTTCAAAGATGACGAGATTGAGCAATTCATTAGTTCAATACTCAGGGGGAGTATCCAGTTAAAAGGCGCGGATAGTGTCGAAAACTTCAGATGATTGATCGAATAGATCCTTTAACAAAAGTTAACCTCTCCGCTGAATGAAATCCTAGAACTTCCCGCATAAATACATCACTACCATAGGCCACACTATTTATTCGTTTGCTCCTTGGATTAGATCGCCTCTAGCATGTCGTAAAAGTATACTTCTTTATTAAACAAAAATCAAATTATAAATATGAAAACTTTTTGGAATAATTCAAAATACATGTACCTGGATCTATTAACTTTGGACAACCACCAATTGGTTTATTTACTTCAGACGTTGTCTCGTCAGGCTAATTGAGTGGTTGGCTTTGAATGACCCTAATGGAACCTACTATGATGATCAATCATTAAAGGACCTTGGCAGAATTATGACCAAGGAAGAGGATATAGAAATAATTATGCGTCAAATTGAAGAAAATGAAGTTTAGCCATTAATTAGATTGCTAATCATTAGTAAAAGTTGGCAAAGAACTGCCTAAACTTACCTTTTTCTTTTTAGGTATGATAAAGCATTTTCTCTATTTCCCTCTTTTAAATATACTTCCAAGTCCATATAATTATCCATCTCTACTCCATACTCTTGCCTTAATAAAGAATAGTCCTTTACTATACTATGAATATTGTTCCAGAACCTTTCTTTCCCCTTGACGATTATTGGAGCGTCCCAAAACGAGATACTTCCGGAGATTGCTTCATGTAGACTATTATATTGCGTTTCTGTGTCAGAAATATCCAAAAGTTTTAAGGCTTCTATACGATATTCCTTAGGTAATGTCTCAAACCACTGTTCTGCTGTTTTCATAATTTTAAGTCGTTTTGCGAAGATATGATTTTTTCCAAAAAGTAATGAATCATCGAAATTTCAAAAAGTTTGCTCTGCGAGTCTCTACTATAGATAGTATAGAACATTAAATTAAAAAGCCTCTAATACTGTTGATTGAGAACTATATATTAACTCATCTGGGTGTTATTCTCACTCCTAAAGTCTTTAGCAAATATGTCTCATAAAAACATATTTAGTAACGATGTGCAAAATCTAATCAATTACCCATTATACTGGCTGAAAAAGTACTAGACCATCTGAGTTACTACAATTTACATTATTTAAAATTTAAAAGCCATAATAACCCTCATAAAATAATAATTAAAAAATTTATGTTTAGAACTAAAAACTAAATGATTTACAAGCTATTTTGATCGGAGTTATTTAAAATCCCATCTTCAATATTATTACTGGGTTCATACCAAGCCAATTTATCCCTAGCCCAGTGAAGCCAATAATCAAGTTCTGGAGAGGACGTGTTACTCACTTCGATTTCTTTTAAATATTCGCGAAGCACTTGAGCATCCTTCCATCTTTTAGCTGTAAGGAGAAGATTCTTGAAGTCGTTCATGTCCTGTTTACAATAGTTTTCCTTCAGCTCTTTTAAGTAATTGCTTTCATCAAGTTGCTGTTTTCGTCGGACATTAGCATCCCAGAATTCATTTAATTCATTTACACCAAACTCGATAGTTGTCAAAATCTTCAAAATTTGATCCTCTAGTTTAACCCGACCATCTCTCCATCTACAATTTCGATAGTTATCTAATGAGAATTCTAAGATTCCAGTGGGTAAATACTTTGGACTTTCATCTCCTTTCTGCAGTAACTGCTTTCGGATTTCTCTGATTTTGACTTGTATGTAATCCTTTTTTAGATAAACTCTAGAGAACGAGCACTCATGTTCAATTCGATATCCTCGAGCTTTAAAGCATTTCAACAAGGTATCCATTATTCTTAATGCCCGATTAGCAAGTTTTGGAGTGGTTTTAATATCCGGCTCACATATACCAGAGCATACAAATCCGTCCCATTGATAATGGTTTCTTTTAATCCCCATTGTGTTTTTAGCCTTAACGATATATGGGTCAGAAGTAATTAACTTTGTAGGAACTACAGTCAAATCACCAAGGTGGTTTTCAATCTCATTTTGAAGTTTTAAAAACTTTTCAGGTTTATCTCTTGGGTTACTTATCATGATTGTTTGAGTTTATGATTTTAAAACTCCCATTTTTTCATGATTATTAAAAAGGTAACCTTTAAATAAATAAGTTTGAATCTCTTCCTCAACATCTCAAAAACCTACACTTTGAAAACTGGGGTATAAAACCCTGTATCATTAAAAAAGTGTAGGTAACTCATAGACTTCAAATAGATTGAACTATTTTTTTCTTAATGTAATACACAAATTTATGCTTGTAAGCTCAACACGCTACAAGAAATTCCGGCATAAACCCACCATACAACCCACATATCCATTTATTCCGTTGCTTCTTTGCTTAGTAGACCTTAAAGCATGACTGAGTTCCATAATTAAATCAAAAATATTATGGACATTAAAACAAACATGATAGTTGCTGAGGTGCAACTCATCTACAAATCAAAGGTCAAAGCATGCGACAGACCAAAAATTACAACTTCTGCAGATGCTTTCAGGGTCCTTCAGGAGCACTGGAATTATGAAGTGATAGACTTTCTCGAAGAGTTTAAAATTATGCTTCTTAACAGAGCTAATCGAGTTTTAGGACTTGTTGATATTAGTATAGGAGGAATATCGGGTACCGTTTGTGATCCCAAAGTGATCTTTGCAGCAGCTTTAAAAGGAGCTGCCAGTGGAATTATATTAATTCACAATCATCCAAGTGGGAATTTACAACCAAGTAATGCAGATCTGGAGTTGACCAGGAAACTAAAAGAAGGAGGAAAGCTATTGGATATAGGGGTATTGGATCACATCATTTTAAGTAGTGATGGATTTTATAGTTTTGCAGATGAGGGTATGATGTAAACACAATTAATTAACTTTAAATAATTAACAAAAGTATTAACAAGGTTAGGTTGCACGCAAATTGCACGTAAATAGATTTGTTGTCGTAAAAAAAATGGAAATTGATATAAAGGGAGCATATTGTAGTTTGCATGCCATGCAAGCGCTCTAGCCAGCTGAGCTAATCCCCCTTTTGCCGGAGTGCAATAATCAGCATTTAAAACGACTTTTTCAAGTGGAGTGTTAAAGATTATTGATAATTCTTAATGTTGAATGCACGCACGGGGCATGCACAGAGTAAGTAGATTAATGCCTGCTACTGACCATAAAAAATTCATTATGGTCTCTATTAAAATTATTTTAGATAAAAGTGTACTAACCCTCCTAAAAGACAGGGATGTTTAAGCTTTTCATTAAAAAGTATCAGGAAAATTAGAACTCATGCGCTTCTCTCCTCAGATGGTTTGTTCAGGCCCAGACGGTCGCAAGAGGAAACATTTGAAATCGTGTTAACCGATCCCGAAAATTTTATCCTTAGCTAGGATTTCTTGCTGACAATGACCATATTTAATAAAGGATTATAAAACATCCAAAACACTTGTGGATCCGGGTGGTTTTGTCATCAGTTTATACAGGTTTTCCACCCGTCAAAAATTCATAATGACAAAAAGTAAAACAAATCTACCGCACGAGTCTGCTGATTTATTTTTAACCGATGGTGGACTTGAAACGACTTTGATTTTCCTGGAAGGCTTTGAGCTTCCTTACTTTGCAGCTTTTGATTTATTGAAAAACGAGAAAGGATATAATGCGATTAAAAGTTATTACAGACGGTATTTAAAAATTGCAAAGGATTTTAAAACTGGTTTCATTTTGGAAAGCCCGACCTGGAGGGCAAATCCCGATTGGATTGAGAAAATTGGTTACCAAAAATCATCAGTATCGGAAATTAATGAAAAAGCAGTCCAACTGATGGTTGAATTGAAAAGTGAGTTTGAAAATGAAATTAATACGATTATTGTCAGTGGTTGTGTTGGACCCCGTGGTGATGGTTATAGAGCTGAAAATATAATGACGTTTGGCGAAGCCCAAAAATATCATTCAGAGCAAATAGAAGCTTTTAGTCATACCCCTGTTGATATTATTTCGGCCATTACTATGAATTATGTAGAAGAAGCTGTTGGCATTGCCCGTGCAGCGGGTGCTGTTAAGCTTCCTGTGGTCGTTTCTTTTACAGTTGAAACCAATGGTAAACTACCTACAGGAATGAGCTTAAAGGAAGCAGTTGAGCAAGTTGATGCAAGCTTAAACGAACCTCCGCTATATTTTATGATTAACTGTGCACACCCCACTCACTTTGAAATCATATTGCAGGAAGGTCAAAATGAACCATGGACAAAGCGGATAAAAGGAATCAGAGCAAATGCGTCCTGCAAAAGCCATGCTGAGTTAGATGAGGCTACGGAATTAGATAGAGGCAATCCACAGGAATTAGGTGATGAACATAAAAGGCTAAAACATACTTTTAATCAGCTAAATGTATTTGGCGGATGTTGCGGCACTGACGAGGAACATGTTCTTGAAATTGCAAATCAGGTTAAGGGGGTTTAACCTGACTATGCATGACAGCACCTACTCCAAAGGGGTGGTTCAGTGCTTAAATATGGAAATTATTCAGTGTTTCTATAATTTTACTAAATATCCAATACATTTTGTTTGTTGGTAATTTTATCAACAAGCGAAGAGTGTCTCGCGACAGCAGTTGATTGCTGTACTCCGGGTTCAGGATGTTTATAAACTAACGCTATGGAGATCCAAGAAATGTTGCCTCATCACTGGGATGCTGTAAAAGAAATCTACCTTCAGGGCATTGCCACAAAAAATTCTACATTCCAAACGGAAGCACCCTCCTGGCAGGAATGGAACGAAAGTCATCTTCCAACGCTCCGATATATCATCCTTATTAATGAAGTAGTGGCAGGTTGGGCAGCTTTAACCCCCGTCTCGGGAAGATGTGTTTATGCAGGAGTTGCTGAAGTAAGCGTATACATCCATAAAGATTATAGGGGAAAAGGCATTGGCGCATCTCTCCTCCAAAAGCTGATTACTGAAAGCGAGAATCAGAATATATGGACTCTTCAATCAGGTATATTTCCGGAGAATAAAGCGAGTATCGGTCTGCATGAGAAGCATGGGTTCAGAACAATCGGCTACAGGGAAAGGATCGGCAAGATGAATGGGATCTGGAGGGATACGGTTTTATTGGAACGAAGAAGTAAGATAATAGGACAAGATTAAATCAGATGATATAAGAATATACGAGCCTTTTATGGTGTTATCAACATTGAGACCATTACACCACGATTTTTCAAAGGAAGTTCATTGATTCATTCCTAATCCCAAAATATCGAAACAATTAGCCTTTCCTCTTGTACTATTTAAACTAAACCAAGAGAATCCCCCTGTTTCTATAATACGATCCCTACCCTATCCGATCACAGAACAAATTAATCAGGACAAAAATCTGAATAGGCCTAAGCATATTCAGATCCTTATTTAATAACCGGTATCCAGATGGACATTATTAGGTCAATCGTTCAGATCCTTGCAGCTGTTTCAGGCTGCCTGGCCGCGTTTTTAAGCATTCCGCTTTTCCTTAAGTTACACTGGCCCGCACCAATGCTGTGGGGCTTAAAGTTATTTGCCTCCGCCATTTCCCCCTTGCTTGCTCTGATTGGATTAATCTGCCTCATTGCCGGGTTAACAAGCGGCTCCGTGTTCATCAGTTTAATTGGCCTGTATGTTTTCATGGTCTTCTCTATCCACATCATCCGGGTCAGCCGCCCCGCCCCTTTCCCTGGCAGCTTTGAGCAGGCCTTCGGTACGGATTGGAAAAACCGCATAGCTCCGGCACAAAAGAAACTTCTGCTTCCAAACCGTTTCATACTCAGCCTGCCTGTGGTTCCCGAACCGATGCTGGAACAAAATATTATATTTTCAAGGGTACCCGGCAGCGATCGGAATCTTTTTTGTGATGTCTGGCAGCCTGCACCGGCTGTTTGTCCTTCAGGTCTGGCCTTTATTTATCTGCACGGCAGCGCATTTTATTTTCTGGATAAAGATCTTGGCACGCGTCCCTTTTTCAGGCATCTGGCTGCTCAGGGACATCTGGTCATGGATGTGGCCTACCGCCTCTCTCCGGAAACCGATATAATGGGTATGGTTAACGATGTTCAAAGGGCGATCGTCTGGATCAGACAAAATGCGGGCAGGTACGGAATAGATCCTGAGCGCATCGTTCTCGGCGGAGGTTCTGCCGGCGGACACCTGGCCCTGCTCACAGCCTATACCAGACGTCACCCCCGGTTTATCAGCCAGGAATTTGAAGGGAAAGATTTAAGTGTATGCGCTGTGATCTCCATATACGGTACTACCGATCTGGAAGCAGTTTATTATCATACTAACCAGCATCTGACCACCCGGGCATTTGAGGGAAAGCCCAAAAAACCAGTCCCAACTAAAATACCCGGCTGGCTGAAAAAATGGATGGGGGAAGATTATCATCGCCTGGGTATGGACAAAGGCCTGGAAAATGCTGGAGCTTTAGCCCCCTTGTTAGGCGGACATCCGGATGAGCGCCCTGAAGCCTACGCTTTTTTCTCACCGGTGAACCATGTTCATAGTGAATGTCCTCCAACCCTGTTGATACACGGCGAGGACGACATTATGGCTCCGGTGCAAACCACACGCCTTATACATTCCCGTTTGCGGGAAGCAAAAGTCCCGGCGATACTTCACATTTTACCGCAGACAGACCATGCTTTTGACATGATGCTTCCAAAAATATCTCCAGCCGCTCATAATGCAATTTATGATGTGGACCACTTTATAGCATTGATGGTGTGAGAAATAAAAATTAGAAATTAATATAGAAAACATGCAAACAACAATTTCAAAATCAACCGGCCTGTCAGGAAACGTGGCATGGAAAACAATTTTGCTCCTCTGCGGCATCCTCTCCTCACTGTACTATGTAGCTATAAACATCTATGTACCGCTGCAATGGGAAGGCTACAGCATCGCCTCTCAGACAATAAGCGAACTCTCTGCTATAGACGCTCCAACTAGATCACTTTGGGTTCCCCTGGGCATAGTATACTCCCTGCTGGCCGCCGCCTTCGGCTGGGGTGTCTGGCTTTCGGGATCCGGGAACCGTCCTCTGCGGCTCACAGGAGCATGCATGCTGATCAATGGACTGGTCAGCATATTCTGGCCGCCGATGCATCAGCGGGAAGTCCTGGCAGCAGGCGGAGGTACGATGACAGATACCCTGCATATCGTCTTTTCGGCAATAACCGTTCTGCTCTTTATGCTGGCCATTGGATTCGGCGCAGCGGCACTGGGTAAAGGCTTCCGCATCTATTCGATCCTGACCCTTTTTATACTTATTGTGTTCGGCGTTTTAACAGGAATGGACGCCCCAGAAATGCAGGCAAACCTGCCTACTCCTCTTATAGGAGTTTGGGAACGTATTAATATCGGTGTGTATATGCTCTGGGTAATTGTACTGGCAATAATTCTTTTACGCAGGGATAGGAACCCGGCCGGAAGATAGCAGTACCCCGGGAATAGCAGAAACTGAATGAATCGAAAAAGCATACTGCTTATTAAAATTAAAATAAGAATTAAACCACTGGTTTCCTTAAATTGGAGATATTCCGTTAAGCCTGATTGACTATTGAAATTAATCACACACAATAAATAAATTTGGAAAAAATTCAGCTCAGACATCCCGCAGGCAAAAAAGCCATAAGAATGGATAAGGACAAATATGAGATTTTAAGGAGAGCTCTTTTCAATTGCCTGAGAACACAGGGGGAATCAACTCATAAAGAAATCCTGCAGAAAATAATCCAGGATTTCATGATTAATCAAACAAAATTTGAAGGTTCTGTTGAATGGCATATGGAATGGGTAAAACTCGATATGGAAGCTGAAAGAGTAATAGAACGGATAGCAGAATCAACTCCTGTGAAATTCAGGCTGGCGGATAAATGATCCTCTGATATGAAAAATGACTATTTAGAAAGTGTAATAAAACAATTTGAGTATTATAAAATGCTCGGAGATAAAACTTTTGTACAGCTTAAGGATGAACAATTATTCTGGCAGTATAATGAAGACAGCAATAGTATTGCTATGATCGTTAAGCACCTCCGTGGTAATATGTTATCCCGCTGGACTGATTTCTTAACCTCGGATGGAGAAAAAATCTGGAGAAACAGGGACGAAGAATTTATAAACGATATTCTCACAAGAAAAGAGCTTCTTGAGAAATGGCAGGAAGGCTGGGACTGTTTATTTAAAGCCTTAAACTCCCTAGGGGAAGAGGACCTCGAAAAAGAAATTTACATTCGTAATCAGGGGCACTCAGTAACAGAAGCCATTAACAGGCAGCTGGCACATTATCCCTATCATGTCGGACAAATTGTTTTTATTGGAAAAATGGCCTGTGGAAAGGACTGGAACACCCTGTCAATTCCCAGGGGAAAATCGAACTCCTACAACACAGAGAAATTTTCAAGCCCAAAACACAAGGAACATTTCACAAAGGAGTATATTAACAAAAGGAAAGAATAAGACCCGGATAGGAGTTCATTCATTCTTTCCGATCCAAACACATCATGTAAAAATACGTTAAGCATAGATATAAAAACTCCTATGCCTGATTGGAAGAAACTCTTCAACAATGTAAGTTCAAATGTCGAACAAGAATTTGACACCCTCCTTTTCGATTTAAAAAAGCGTTTAAAATTAAATGATCCGCTGCAGATCATTACCTACCGCAGTTACGGAACTGTGAACCGCCTCTACATAAAAGGGCGGGTTCTTGAAGATAAGGGCATTTCTTCGGCTGCGGATAAGGACACCATTTTTAATAACCTGGCTAATATGTACTATCGCTTTGAAAGTGATGAAATTCATGGCGCCAGCTTAAAAGTCAATTTCCAGGATCAGGAGCATACTGTTATTACGGATGAAGAAGGCTATTTTATGTTGAACCTGGAACCCGGTACCCCCATTGACCCGGCAGATATGTGGCATAAAATTGAAATCGAACTGGTAGAAGCTCCTGTTCCCTTTAAAGCGGGTTTAAAATGTACTGCGGAAGTGCTGGTACCTCCGGCAGATGCTGAATATGGGATTATCAGTGATATTGATGATACAATTATCCATACCAGCGCAACCGATATCCTGGCCATGTCCAGACGGGTATTTTTACACAATGCCCGCACAAGAATGCCCTTTGCAGGAGTTTCTGAATTTTATAAAGCATTGCAGCTCGGCCGAAACGGAAAAAGGAATAATCCCTTTTTCTATGTTTCCAGCAGCCCCTGGAATATGTATGATCTTTTGAAAGACTTTTTGGATCTCAACCAGATACCTGCAGGCCCGCTCCTGCTTCGCGACTTTGGTTTGCAGGACAATAAATTCATAAGCACAGGGCATATGGGTCATAAATTCAAGGAAATTGAAAATATCCTGCTCACCTATCCCCTCTTAAATTTTGTTCTGATCGGCGACAGCGGGCAGGAAGATCCCAAGATTTATCGCGAAATCGTCAGGAAATACACCGGCAGGATACTGGCGATCTATATCCGGGATGTTCAGTTAGCCGACAGGGAAAAAATAGCTGTTGACATTTCCAGGGAACTTCAGGAGGATGTGGAACTGGTGATCGTAGATAATACCGTGGAGGCTGCAGAGCATGCTGCTAAAACCGGACTTATCTATACCGAAGCTATACCAAAAATAGAGACCGACAAAATGAAGGATAAAGGTGAAATATCAGGCAAGGAAGAAGCCACTATAACCGATTGAAATCGGAGCCTAGGATCATGGTTTATTTGTCAGAATGCAAAAATAGCTGTTAAAGCAAGCGGAAGGGCCAACATCAGGAAGATATAAAAATACGAAACGGGATGGGCGAAATTCAAGGTCCAGCCTAACCCAGAGCGCTTCTCTACCCAAATTGAAGGATCATTCGGATTGACATAAATGATCCCCCACTTCCAAAGATCGTGGTTATGTCTGTCAAATTCATTCATAACTGAAGATAAGATTAATTAGCAGGTTATCAGGAATATTTAACCTGCGGGTAATTATACTAAATCTTATTCTTTGTTTTAAATTTGCGGTTCATGGCGAATGCTGCAGAAAACGATCAAGCGAAAAGACAGGTGGCCAACTGGCTGCTGCTTGGAGCGGCAATGATCGTCATACAGGTTTTACTGGGAGGCATCACCCGTCTTACTGAATCCGGCCTCTCCATAACAGAATGGAAACCGGTCACCGGCACCTTACCTCCCCTTAATCAAACTGAATGGCAGGCAGAATTTGATAAATACAAGAATACTGATCAGTTCAGGTATATACACAAGGATTTTTCATTAACTGACTTCAAGTTTATTTTTTTCTGGGAATGGTTTCACCGGCTTTGGGCAAGGCTTCTGGGAATGGTATTCTTAACCGGCTTTGTCTATTTTATCATCAGTAAAAAACTAAAAAGGGAATTCATCAGGCCATTGGTAATTTTGTTTATCCTTGGCGGTCTGCAGGGTGCGATTGGCTGGCTGATGGTAAAAAGCGGATTGGTACCTCAAAAATACTTTGTTGGACATATCGAACTCACTGTTCATCTGATGATGGCGCTGCTACTGTTAGCCTACACCTTATGGTTTGCATTAAAACTGAAGATCCCTTCAAAACACTGGGTTATCAATCCACCCTTACAAAAACTCCTCCTGGTCATTACACTGGTCTTATTTTTTCAATTGATCTACGGGGGCTTTATGGCCGGAATGAGGACCGCCGTAATGGCGCCCACCTGGCCCGATATTAACGGATATTTTTTCCCGGACAGCCTGAATTCCTTGCCGGGTACATTAAACAATGCGGTTAATAATCCGATAGCCCTCCATTTTATTCATCGCGGCCTCGCCTATTT
Source organism: Pedobacter sp. (assembly GCA_036676435.1). Classification (GTDB taxonomy): domain Bacteria; phylum Bacteroidota; class Bacteroidia; order Sphingobacteriales; family Sphingobacteriaceae; genus Daejeonella. The sequence continues at coordinate 58,584 of JAKFCV010000026.1, forward strand.
CCTTTTTATACTGGTGATCATCGGGTGGATAAAAGCCAGGAAAATAAAAGCCGGTCTTCTGTTCCGCCGCTTATGGTTGATTACCATGTTAACACTTACCTTTCAGGTGATCCTGGGAGTTTTAACCGTATTAAATTCCCCCTATGCCAACCGCCTGATCTGGCTTGGGGCTGCTCATCAGTTCCTGGGGATGATCCTGGTAATACTATTGACCTCCCTCCTGTTCATTACCCGAAAAAAAAAGCCTGTTAGGTTTTTAACTGAAAAGGTTTAAATAGCATTGAAATTCTGATCCCATTTTAAGAGATCCCGAATTTTTTCAAAACTTCATTTAATCTTCATGTTGCTGTTCTAACATTGCTGGCAGTTCGAGAAAGTCAAATTGAATTTGAGAACATTAATTTGATTGATGCGTATACAAAGGCAATTAATCCCAAACTAAAGTAAAATGAAAAATTACCTATTCAATTTCGGAGCTGTTTTAATCGGATCAGCGCTTATTCTATCCTCTTGTGAAAAGGATAGTTCCGGTGACGGAAAGCTTTCTTACCAGGTGAAGCCTGCTAATTTCACGGCATCTATTGCTTCAACTGCGTCCGGCAGCGGACTAGTAGTAAACGTTAATTCAAACTCAAGTTTAACCTGGTCTTCCGGAAAGATGAATGTTTCTGAAATTGATTTCGAAGCTGAGAACAATAATCTCGAAATAGAATATGAATTGAAAAACCTTTTCAATATCGACCTGCTGAATTTAAGTCCGGTACTTGGAAACATCAGTATTCCAAATGGAACTTATGATGAAGTAGAGTTAAAACTGGCGATGAAAAAATCAACTACCTCTACAATTCCTCTAACTTTAAAAGGTGAATACATAAATTCTGCAGGCCTTAAATCCCCTGTGGAGTTTTATTTCAACGAAGACTTTGAAATTGAAGTTGAAGCAGAGGATCTTGTAGTAGATGGTACTACGGATTACTTAGGCCTGATAAACGTTCAGCTTAATAAATTCCTTACCAATGTTAGTTCTGCTGATCTTGATCAGGCGACAAAGACTAATGGCGTCATTATTATCTCTGTAACATCAAACATTAACCTTTATAACAAGCTAAAAGCAAACCTTAATGTATTTGGTGATTGTGATTTTGAAGATTAAACAGATCTCAATTTCACTGTAAAAGCGGCAATTTGCCGCTTTTACTTTTTATAAACTTTTTGCCCTCCTCTTATTCAATACTTCCAACCTGCATAATTCCCCATTAGTACAGGATTCAGCGAATACATAAAAACCGAATATTTATGTATTTTCATACATGAAAAAATTCACCCTGCTCCTTTCGGCACTTCTTTTTTGTTGTGGAAATGTATGGTCACAAAAAATCAAATATGAAAAATCATTTGAGGAAGCCCGGATAAATAGCCGTGAAAAGAATAAGCCCCTCCTGATTATAATTACCATAGATCCTCCTGCCTATGTTACGGATTTTATGAGCGGATTAAAGGATCCTGAAGTGGTAAAGAAGTTCAACGAAAGCTTTATCACCTATTCAATTAACAGGTCAGACAGCGCCTCCCTGAAGATCATCAGGCAGTACAATGTAAATTCTTTCCCTTCATATATTTTTATAGACAGCAAAGCAGGACTGATGTTCAAGGAATGGGGAGCATTGCCTCCGCCGCGGCTGCTGAGTATGGCAGACAGGGCAATTGCTGCAAGTAAGGAAAGATCCATGACAGACCTGGATCTTCAATACCGTTCAGGCATTTATACCAAGCAGTTTTTAAAAGAATATATAACGAGGAGAATGAACGCCGGGATAACCAATAATTCATACATGATCGAAAAATACGTAGACTCTCTTGGCATAGCTGATCTGGACAATTATGGACAGGTCCTTTTTATTATGAAATCAGGTCCTCTTGCGGATGGCAGAGCTTACAAGTTAGCAAGCACAAACCGGAAAATAGTTGACAGTATTTACAAACATGAGCTTTTTGATGTCAGAAAGATGATAAATGACCGGATAATTGAAAATACCATGACCAGCGCAATAGCCTATAAGAGCCAGCAGAGAGCAATCGCGGCAGCATCTTTTGCCAGAACATCCTGGGGAAGGGACTTTATGCAGGGCCATAAAACCTATGGTTCAAAAATGCTTCAGTACTATATGGCTATAAAAGACACTACGAATTATCTGCAACAGGCAAGTGTATTCTATGAGCAGCATTATATGCATATCAGTGCAGACTCGATCAGAAAGATGGATAAATTAAGTTTAGAAAAGGCAAAAAGCAATGCAAATGAACAGGCTGCTCTCAATATTCCTCCGGGCGGGGCTATCAGATCCGTTTCCTTCCGGTATGCGGAAAGCAATTTCGCCACAGAATTAAACAACGGGGCATATTCGGTCTACCAGACCGGAACAAGGAACAATAGCTACCTCACTAAGGCTTTGGTCTGGAGCAAACGCTCAATTGAATTAAAACCCTTAGCAGCTTATTATGATACCCTGTCCCATTTGCTTTACCGCCTGGGATTTTATTCAGAAGCAGAGGGCACTCAGCAGAAAGCGGTAGAGCTCGCCAAAGCTGAAAACGCTAATGTAAAGCGTATGCAGGATGAATTGATTAAAATAAAAAACCGTGCCTTGTAATAATCTGGTTGAAGTCGGGTAAAATAGCTGCAGATCAATATATTTGTTTAAAATCTTAAAGTATGAAAAGAACAATTCTATTATTAGTTATTACCGGACTGTTTTCAGGTTTTACAGCTTGTGCCCAAAGACCCAGTCCCGCGGCTAAAGTTTCTCAAACTACAGCCTCTGGTGTAAAGATCAGTATTGATTACAGTCAGCCCGGTGTTAAAGGCAGGACCATCGGTAAAGATATTGCCCCTTATGGTAAAGTTTGGCGTACCGGAGCCAATGAAGCTACCGTTTTCGAAGTGAGCAAAAATGTAAAGATCCAGGGCAAATCATTAGCTGCGGGTAAATACAGCCTTTACAGCATTCCGGGTGAAAAGGAATGGACGATAATTATCAATAAAACCTGGAATCAGTCAGGTTCGGAATACAGTCAGGCAGAAGATGTATTACGTTTTGTAGTAAAGCCTGTAAAATCAGCTGCCTTTACAGAACGAATGACATTTACCATTTCCAAAGCTGGCCTGGTATCCCTTATCTGGGGCGATCATCAGGTTAATTTCAGTGTAAAATAATTTTAGAAAGGTTCCGGTTAAACCGGGACCCTTCTTTACCTGAGCACGGTAACAAAACCTGAACGCACATATTTCTTCAGGTACAACTCCCCGTCCAGAACCCAGTAATAAACCCCAACCGGCACCTGGGCGCTTTCTTTAAAGCCGCTCCAATACGTATTAACATCCGCGGTCGAATAAACCACATCACCCCACCGGTTAAAGATCCGGAAGGCTTTTACCTTCACATTGCTGTTAATTAATACCGTTAATTCGTCGTTTACACCATCACTGTTGGGGGTGAATGTATTCGGGACCACTATATCAGGTATTATGATATCTATTGCAACCGGACTGATCCTGATACAGCCGTCCACCGTTTCGCTCTTTATATAATAAATTCCCTGCCTGCCTATCTTAGTGGGATCCGGTATGGATATTTTAGCCGCCTTATCCATCCAGAACGTATAGTCCATTTCCGCCTGCCGGCTGAAGGCTTCGGTAAGGTCAATCGTTTCAGGATATACAACGCGCATATGCCGGGTAAGTATAATTTCCGGAACCTGGATGATGGTAACTGTAACCGGCAGTATTTTAGTACAACCCGAGGAGCTTCTTCCCATGACATAATATACCCCGCTCACCGTAATATTTTCCGGATTGACAATCCGCTTTCTGGCCTGACTGTCTATCCAGTAGCTATAGGTAAGATCAGAACTGTTCCCCACTTTCAGAGATATATCCGTAATATCAACGCTTCTGCAATCAGGTAAAGGATCACGGATATTCATTTCCATACCGAGAATTTCCGTATACAGGGTTTGCGTGCATCCCAGTCCCGGGTAGGGCACCAGCTCTATACCGATCTTGGTTCCTATGGGGGGCGCCGGGGAAAGTACAAGGCTGTCATTTGTTCCTAATAATTCTTCAGTCTCCCGGTTGAACCAGCGATAACCGAAAAAACCCGGCAGGGCTTTCAATGTGATGGACTTCGTTTCCGGACAAGTTATATTTCCAGTCACCGGGATCGAACAATTTTCATTAAAATCGATATAGGCATAACCGAAGTGGCCTCCCCTGGTGCAATCATTTGTAGTAAATTCAAGGCGGATAGTATGACCGCGGTACTGGGTTAAATTAACCAGAACCGGCGACCATGGCTTATACAGTACCAGCCGGTCCTTTTCAGATACCTGAAACCCGGGTAAGCCACCCTGAGCAACAAATTCAAAGGATCCGCATGCAGTGGCGGCATTTGTCGTCACGTCAAATACCTTGGCAGTAAACCGTGGCTGCTCATCATAATCATGGTTAGGATTTTGAAACACGACTGCATAACTAAAGATGATTGAATAGGTATCGACATTTGCCGGGACATTAATGGTATAACTGATCCTTTCTGAACCCCGGCCAGTGAAATTATTACCTAACTGGACCACATTTCCGCTGCCGTTTGGCGCATTAAGCGAGAAGTCTCCATAATCATCCAGAGCCGCTGAACGAGGGATCAGGGTATGGCGCATAATCAACGGACCGCTTATTAAAAGATCAACTACCGGAGGCCGCACAGCATTAGGGAAGCGATCCCCTGTCTGGGATATCTCGCCGGCATAGCATTCCCAGTTGTCGAAATTCCCTCTTTCGAACCCGATATTTTGCGGACATTCTGTTACAACCTGCCCGATGCCAGCAAAACCAGCAAGGCACAAACAGGTAATCAACAACAATCTCCCAAACATACTTCAAGTTAAAAAAAATCCGGTTGGCCTAAGCACTTAAATCCCTAACAAGCTTCAATTGAATTTGTTACCACAGATTAATTTATGAGTACTTCGCACAGATACATACCGGATTTTGGGGAGTTTGGTTGCCTGAGTACTTGGTTTGTTGTGGGTTGCGGGTTCTGGGTTACGGGTTGTGGGTTGAATTCTGCTGAAAGATAATTCCCCCCGCAACAGGCAACACGCAACACGCAACAAAGGTTGGGTTAGGGGTTATGAGTTACGGGGTTAGGAGTTGAATTGTGCTGAATAGGAAATGGGGTCCACGCAACAGGCAACACGCAACTCGGAACACGTGTTGGGTTACGGGTTGTGGGTTGCGGGTTGTGGGTTATGAGTTGAATTGTGCTGAATAAGATAATCGGTTCCAGGCAACACGCAACTCGCAACACGTGTTGGGTTACGGGTTGTGGGTTGTGGGTTATGAGTTATGAGTTTAATTGTGCTGAATAACATGATTTTCCCCTGCAACAGGCAACTCGCAACATGCAACATGCAACAAGCAACAAAGTTAATTCCCCTCTACCTTACTCCCTCAGCGCCTCAACCATCAGCTTTGCGGCACGTGCCGAAGCACCGGGCGAACCCATTTTTTCAGCGAGTTCATCATAGTTGATCAGCATTCCGGTACGATAGAGGTGATCGTGCAGGATCATGTCCAGTTCATTGGCGATGCTTGTGGCATTACAATCCTGCTGGATTAGTTCCTTAACTACCGTATCATCCATAATCAGGTTAACGAGTGATATATATTTAATATCCACAAGCATTCTGGCGATGGCTATTGAAACAGGGTTCCCTTTATAAACCACAACCTGGGGGATTTTCAGTAGGGCTGTTTCTAAAGTGGCCGTTCCGGACGTGACAACGGCAGCCTTTGAATTAAGCAATAAATTATAGGTCTCATTAAAGATCACAGGAATCCTTCGGCCCCCCAGATAGGGCTGATAATCTTCGTTACCAAATGAGGGGGCTCCGGCAATAATAAACTGATATTCCTTAAAGCGGTCGCTGGCTTTTATCATTTCAGGCAATACCCGGTCAAGCTCCTGCTTACGGCTGCCCGGAAGCAAGGCAATAATGGGTCTTACATCCAGATCATGATTAACTTTAAATTGTTCATCGAAAGTATTTGCCTCAATAGCATCGAGTATCGGATTTCCGACATAGTCGACCTCCATACCCCAGGATTTATAGAATTCGACCTCAAATGGGAGAATACAGAACATACGGTCGACATTCTTCTTTATTTGCAGAACTCTTTTTTGGTTCCAGGCCCAGACTTTAGGAGATATATAATAGAATACCTTAATACCCTTCTTTTTTGCAAAATCAGCTATTTTAAGATTAAAGCCCGGGAAATCAATCAGGATAAGAACATCAGGCCTGAAGGCCAGTATATCCTCTTTGGCCTTTTTTACATTCTTTAAAATGGTATTCAGGTTTGCGATTACTTCTACGAAACCCATAAAAGCCATTTCGGAATAATGCTTTGTCAGTACTCCTCCTTCTGCCTTCATGAGATCGCCGCCAAAAAACCGGAATTCTGCTTCAGGGTCTTCCAATTTGATTGCTTTCATCAAATTCGATCCATGAAGATCTCCCGAAGCTTCGCCGGCGATTAAATAATATTTCATTAATCAGGTATAAGTTAAGAATTGAAATTCCAGGTATTCAACAGGGGTATCGCATGATGTGCGGTCATATCGAACTGTACAGGCACTATCGATACAAAACCATTTTCAAGGGCCCAAACATCCGTATCCTCACCATGATCATTATTCTGGAAGACTCCGGTCAGCCAGTAATACTTCCTTTTATGAGGATCAAGCCTTTCATCAAATTCCTCTGCCCATTTGGCATTTGCCTGCCGGCAAACCTTAATCCCTTTTATTCCATTGCCCTGAGGGAAGTTCACGTTCAGCAAGGTTCCCGGAGCCAGGCCATTCAACATAACCTGGCGGGTAATGATATCGATGTATTTTACACAATGACTGAAATCAGCCTGAAGTGAAAAATCATCCAGAGAAAATCCGATCGATGGAATACTTTCTATTGCCCCTTCAACTGCAGCAGACATGGTACCGGAGTACAGTACATTGATAGAATTATTTAAACCATGATTTATTCCCGAAACGCAGAGATCCGGCTTTTTGCCTTTGAACACCTGGTTTACTGCCAGCTTAACACAGTCTACGGGGGTTCCCGAACAGGTGTACATTTCAACGCCTTCATATAATTCCACCCGGTCAAGTCTTAGCGGCTTTGCGATGGTTATCGCATGCCCCGTGGCTGACTGGGGCCCGTCAGGTGCTACGACAACCACATTTCCCAGGGTTTTCATCGTCTCGATGAGCACTTTGATCCCCGGGGCAGTGATGCCGTCATCATTAACTACTAAAATTGTTGGTTTTACTGTTTTCATTGCAACGAAATTACAAAAAGAAAATAAGCTTGCGCCCCGGAGGAATCCCCGGGACGAAAATTTATATTATCCAGACTAAATTTTCCTTACCAGACCGATGCCCGGATCAAAAATAAAAGGCGTTCACCCTCCGCTGGATAAGCCTGTCTGCGGGTCAGGTTCGGGTCTGGTTTTTTAATAAACCGGAAATCAAAGCAGGTGTAAACAGGGAGGAAACACGGAGAAAACAGGAACATCTACGTGTTTAATCCGCGTTTGATCCCTGTTTGGTCCCTGTTTAGTCACTGTTTCCCTACTATATTTCTGCCTCCAGTTCCGGTTTCTTTAAGCAGTAGATAAGCCTGTGTATTGCCTGCACTTTTTCATATTCAAAAAAATCCGCTTTGAATGAAGGGCTGATTAAGTGTACTTTGGGAAGTGAAATAAAAAGCACCTGGATCAGAAACCCGAAAACAGGAAATCCTATGCCTGGCCGGAACACAATGTGCTCCTGGAAGGCAGGGAGGAAAAAATTGAAACCTAATGAGTGTTATTGGCGGCTGAAGAAAATCCAAAGGTAAACGGCCCGAAAGGGAGCTTTTCACAACTTATGGTGTGTATCTGGGGAATTTAAAAAAAACAGAACAATAAAAAGAGGCTGTTCATTTTGTTAATGATACAGCCTCTTTTCAAAATTCTATAATTCTACAGGCTTCTCAACCAATCGATAACTCCCTCGCGGGTTTTACCGGTTTTCTCCTGTAAACGTCCGTATAATTCGTCTTCTTTACCTTCTTCGTATTTCAGGTCATCATCAGTCAGATCCGCGTATGTTTGTTTTACTTTTCCTTTTAACTGATTCCAATTCCCTTTTAATTCTAACTTATCCATAATGCTTGTATTTTAGGTGAATATTTTGTTCTTATTTCTAAAACAAGCCTAAGCTGAAATAGTTTGATCCGGGAAGAACTATAAACTTGCTGCTCCTTCTTTAATCTCATTAACTACATTGGGATCAAGTAAAGTAGATACATCTCCAAGGTTGGATGTTTCCCCTTCAGCGATCTTCCTTAATATCCTCCGCATGATCTTTCCAGACCTGGTTTTCGGCAGTCCTGAAACAAACTGGATCTTATCCGGCTTGGCAATTGCACCTATTATACGTGCTACGGTCTGCAGAATATCCTTACGTGTCAGCTCATGATCATGCATTGAAGACCCCAGGATAACATAGGCATAAATCCCCTGTCCCTTAATATCATGCGGATAGCCTACCACTGCACTTTCAATCACATCAGCATGCATATTGATCGCATTTTCAACTTCAGCAGTACCGATCCGGTGTCCGGATACATTGATCACATCATCAACCCTGCCGGTGATCCGGTAATACCCGTCTTCATCCCTTAAACATCCGTCACCTGTAAAATACATATTCGGATAGGTGGCAAAATAAGTTGTACGGCAGCGTTCATGGTCACCGTAAGTGGTCCGGATGATACCCGGCCATGGAAATTTGATGCATAAATTCCCGCTCACATCATTGCCTGTAAGTTCTGTTCCATGCTCATCAACCAGGCAGGGCTGAATCCCCGGAAGGGGCATGGTAGCATAACCGGGTTTGGTTGGTGTAATTCCGGCTATCGGCGAGATCATGATCCCGCTGTTTTCTGTCTGCCACCAGGTATCCACGATCGGGCATTTACCCTTGCCGATATTTTCATCATACCAGTGCCAGGCTTCTTCATTAATAGGCTCTCCAACAGATCCGAGTACGCGAAGTGAACTCAGGTCCTTGTCTTTGAGAGGCTCCTGGCCAAAACTCATCAGGGAACGGATAGCTGTGGGGGCGGTATATAAAATATTTACCTTGTATTTATCTATGATACTCCAGAACCGGCCTGCATCAGGCCAGGTTGGAATGCCTTCGAACATAAGTGAAGTTGCTCCCTGGGACAAGGGACCATAAACGATGTATGAATGTCCGGTGATCCAGCCGATATCAGCGGTACAGAAATGAACATCTCCCGGCTGGTACTGAAAAACGGTGCTGAAGGTATAACCAGTGTAGACCATATATCCGCCGCAGGTATGAACAACCCCTTTTGGCTTACCGGTAGAACCGGATGTATACAAAATGAATAAGGGGTCTTCAGCATCCATCTCTTCTGCAAGACACTCGGGATTACCCTGGGTCTCTACTTTTCTGATCTCATCTTCCCACCATATATCGCGTCCTTTGATCATGGATACCGGGGTACGCGTACGGGTAAGGACAATCACTTTATTAACAGATTTGCACTGAACAAGGGCATCGTCAATGATGCTTTTTAGAGGAATGTCCTTATTGCCCCTGAAACCACCGTCTGCAGTAATGACCAGGCTGCATTGGGCATCATTTATCCTGTCGGCGATAGACTGTGCAGAAAATCCTCCAAATACAACCGAGTGAATAGCACCTATACGGGCACAGGCCAGAACTGCAATTGCGAGTTCAGGAACCATAGGCATATAAATACAAATGCGGTCTCCTTTTTTGGCGCCATTATTCTTAAGGGCCGTGGCAAACTGGGAAACTTTAAAATGAAGTTCCTTATAGGTGAATTTTCTGTAATGCTCTTCTGGATCATTCGGTTCCCAAATAATAGCGGTTTTCTCAGCATCTTTCTCCAGGTGACGATCAAGGCAGTTTTCGGTTATGTTTAATTTTGCACCAGCGAACCATTTAACATCGGGTTCGGTAAAATTCCAGTCTAAAACCCGGTCCCACTTTTTCTTCCAATAAAAAGTATCGGCAACTCCGGCCCAGAAATTTTCCGGCTCTGCAACACTATACTCATAAACACGTTTGTAATCGTCAAAAGATTTAATACGAAGATCCATTTTTATTATTTGCTCTGATAAATTATAAAATTATATAGTACAATAATATTGTATTCTGGCCTGTTAGCCTAATAATGAAACAAAAAAATTATTGCTTTGGCCGATCCGAAGCATCTTTTTTTCAGAATGACTAAAATTATTCAGTAAGTGTTGTGTATCTGGTTTTTTCTCCTGATATTTGCAAACTCTTTAGAGAGATCAATTTTTATTTAAGATACACACATATAGTCATGTCGAGAATTTGTGATTTAACCGGAAAAATGGCAATGAACGGTTTCAACGTTTCTAACTCAAACGTTAAAACTAAACGTAAGTTTTTTCCTAACCTGCATGTAAAAAAGTTTTACATTCCAGAAGAAGACAGATGGATTACGTTGAAAGTTTCTACTTCAGCCATTAAAACCATCAGTAAAAATGGCATCTCTGCTGTAATTAACAAATTCCTTAAAAAAGGATACATATAGGTTTATACGTATAAGTGGGAGGTTATAAGCAGCAGACAGCTCTTAAAACTTAGAACTTATAAGCTAAAACTTACAACAAAAAAAATAATACAATGGCTAAGAAAGGTAATAGAGTTCAGGTTATTTTAGAATGTACCGAGCATAAAGAAAGTGGCATGGCTGGAATGTCCCGTTACGTAACAACAAAAAATAAGAAGAACACTACAGAACGCCTTGAATTGAAGAAATTCAATCCGGTGTTAAGAAAAGTGACTGTTCATAAAGAAATTAAATAATATTTATTGTCTTCAGGGTTTGTGTTTCAAGCTCAAAAAACAATAGAATAAATACATACAGAAATGGCAAAGAAAGTAGTTGCAACCCTGAAAACAGGTGCTGGTAAAGAATATTCAAAAGTGATCACTATGAATAAGTCGCCAAAGACCGGTGCCTATTCATTCAAAGAAATCATCGTTCATAACGATCACGTGAAAGACGCTATAGCCGGAGTTAAAACCGTTCAGTAAATATTAAGTGAATTTTCAAGAAGCCGCCCGCGTAAAATCGTTGGGTGGCTTTTTTCATGTGAATACGGTTTGTTTTTAAGTCCCGCAATGCGGGATTGCATGAGCTTATTTCTTTCTTATCGTAAGCGGTAATAACATGCAGGTATCAGGTGATTTCAATTATTCAAAGGCTTCCGCCCGGAGAGATGATTAATTCATTTCTTATTATGATTAAGCCTTTCTGCCAGGGACTGCAAATACAGGTATCGTTAATTTAACACCTATGGGATTATTTGATTTTTTCAAAAAGAAAGAGAACGAAGTTCAGGAAAAGCAGGAACTTGACAAGAGCCTGGAGAAAACCAAAGAAGGTTTATTCTCCAAGATCACCAAGGCTGTAGTTGGCAAGTCGACCGTGGATGAAGAAGTTCTTGATGAACTGGAAGAGATCCTGGTTACATCTGACGTGGGTGTTCAGACCACATTGAAAATAATCAAACGGATTGAGGAAAAGGTTGCCAGGGATAAGTATGTTAATACATCCGAGCTGAATGGTATTCTCCGGACTGAGATCCAAAGTCTCCTTTCTGAAAACAACAGCAATGATTTCCGTAATTTTGAATATGGAGATCATAAGCCTTATGTGATCATGGTTGTGGGTGTGAACGGTGTGGGTAAAACGACTACCATCGGGAAATTAGCTCATAAACTCAAACAGGCGGGCAATAAGGTAGTCCTTGGCGCGGCAGATACCTTCAGGGCAGCTGCCGTGGATCAGATAAAGCTTTGGGCGGAACGGGTGAACGTAAGGATAGTGGCACAGCCCATGGGCTCTGATCCGGCATCCGTAGCCTTTGATACGCTCCAGTCGGCAGTAGCTAACGGCGATGATGTAGCGATTATTGATACAGCCGGACGACTTCATAATAAAGTGGCGCTTATGAATGAGCTGACAAAGATCAAACAGGTGATGCAAAAAGTTGTCCCCGGAGCTCCTCATGAAATCCTCCTGGTTCTGGATGCTTCCACCGGACAAAATGCAATTGAACAATGCAAGCAGTTTACCCAGGCTACCGAGGTAAATGCACTTGCCTTAACAAAATTAGACGGTACCGCTAAGGGAGGCGTCGTGATCGGAATATCTGATCAGTTTAAAATTCCGGTGAAATACATCGGTGTGGGTGAAGGAATAGATCATCTGCAATTATTTAATAAGAAAGAGTTTGTTGACTCGCTTTTTAAATAAGCACAGAGAAAAATGAAAACAAAGATAAGCAAACCGGTCCCGCAGACAAAACCGCGGGTGAATGTCATCACTTTAGGTTGTTCCAAGAACATTCACGATTCTGAAGTTTTAATGGGTCAGCTTCGCGGAAACCAGATGGAGGTAGTTCATGAAGCAGAAAAACTGAATAAGGACGACATTATCGTTATCAATACCTGCGGCTTCATCGATAATGCGAAGCAGGAATCGATCGATACCATTTTACAGTTCGGCGACCTGAAAGATCAGGGAAAGGTTGGAAAAGTGATCGTAACCGGATGTCTTTCTGAGCGCTATAAACCTGAACTTGAGGCAGAAATAAAAAATGTTGATTCCTTTTTCGGAACCAATGATCTTAAAAACCTGCTCAATTCTATCGGGGCTGATTATAAGCATGAACTACTGGGTGAACGTTTGCTGACCACTCCTTCACATTTTTCCTATTTCAAGATTGCGGAAGGCTGCAACAGGCCCTGCTCATTCTGCGCTATACCATTAATGCGGGGAAAACACTTATCAAAATCTATTGAAGACCTGGTTCAGGAGGCTAAGTTTCTGGCCCGGAACGGGACCAAAGAATTAATTCTTATTGCACAGGATCTTACCTATTATGGACTGGATCTGTACAATAAACGAATGCTTTCCGATCTCCTGCGCAACCTGTCGGATGTAGAGGGAATTGAATGGATCCGCTTACAATATGCTTATCCTTCTGGTTTTCCTATGGATATTCTCGATGTGATGAATGAGCGCTCAAATATCTGCAACTACCTGGATATGCCGCTTCAGCATATCAGTGATAATATGCTTAGCTCCATGCGCAGGGGAATTAACAAGCAGAAAACTATCGATCTTGTGAATTCCATCCGCGATAAGGTGCCTGATATCGCTTTGCGTACTACCCTTATATGCGGTTATCCAGGAGAAAGCGAACAGGATTTCGAAGAAATGAAAAACTGGGTTACTGAGACCCGTTTTGAACGCCTGGGATGTTTTACTTATTCGCATGAGGAAAAGACCCATGCCCACCTTTTGGAAGATGATGTGCCGGAGGAAATCAAACAGGATCGGGTGGATACCATTATGGGCATACAGCAGGAGATCTCCTATGAAAAAAACCAGCAAAAAGTTGGTCAGACCTTCAAGGTGCTCATTGACAAAAAAGAAGGCGACTATTTCATCGGCCGTACCGAATTTGATTCCCCTGAAGTTGATAATGAGGTTCTGATCGGGGCAGGCGAAAGTTATTTACGTACAGGAGATTTTGCCAGTATAACTATTGACCGTGCAGAGGATTTTGATCTGTATGGAAGTAAGGCAGGGCAGTAATTTCTGAATTACCCCGTCTTGCGAGGGAGGTACGAGGAGAAATCCCATGTCCTGTAATTTAATCCCCCGTCATTTCGATGCAGGCACGAGGAGAATCTCAATATTCGTACTATTGCAACAGATGTCTCCACACTTCATACCCCGACTAACGAATAAACTACGTGTAATGTGTTCGACATGACGGCAGAGTAATTAATTGGGGCGTGAATTTCCCCTCTCATTTCGACGCAGGCACGAGGAGAAATCTCAATATTCGTACTATTGCAACAGATGTCTCCACACTTCATACCCCGACTAACGATCAAACTACGTGTAGTGTGTTCGACATGACGGCAGAGTGAATTTCCCCCGTCATTTCGACGCAGGCACGAGGAGAAATCTCAATATTCGTACTATTGCAACAGATGTCTCCACACTACATGCCCCGACTAACGATTAAACTACGTGTAGTGTGTTCGACATGACGGCGGAGGGTATAACAGGGATTTGAATGAAGTCCCCGTCATTTCGACGCAGGCACGAGGAGAAATCTCAATATTCGTACTATTGCAACAGATGTCTCCACACTTCATACCCCGACTAACGAATAAA
>JAKFCV010000027.1:0-54891 GCA_036676435.1 Pedobacter sp.
CCAATAATTCCTGACATTTTCTTTAATCAATTTGTGTCCATCGAAGCAGTAGGGCTTCGTTCAAGACATAGTAAACCCCTCTAAAGGGAGGGCAAAGATAGGAAAGTCTTATTAATTATCAAACACTTGCGAGTTTATTTTTCATTATAATTTATGAATACCGGGTTTTATACGATTTAATTGGAAAAGGTGATACTGTTCGCGCTCTGAAAAGAGATTTTACCCCAGCTTAACCTTTCATTAGTCAGAACTCCGGGCTTTAACCGGTTGAGGCTCTGCATAATGCCCGGATAAAATCCATCCGCTTAAGGAGGGTATTAAAAAACCCTGCTATTTAAAAACAATAAATCGCTTTCAATCCTGTTCTTAATGGGTAAAACCTAATTTGTATGATGCCATTTAAAACCAAAACAACTAAGATCCTATCCTTATTTATTATTTGTCTTTCCCTGAATGTACAGGCTCAGCAGCCGGGGGCTACCTTATCCCAGCAATACCAGGAAGTGGTGGGAAAGGCAGGTTCTTATCAGGGACACAAGGAGATTAAAGAAAACAGACTGGCTGCCCTGTGGAAAAATACAATGGACAGCCTCCAGAAGGAAAGACAGCTGCTAAAAGAAAGCAGCGCTAAAATGTCTTCCCATAATGAAGTGGTAGCCGGCTTGAAATCACAATTGAACAGCAAGGAACAAAACCTGACTCAAGCCAAGGCAAGTGTGGATGAAGTGAGCCTCCTGGGGATTGCAGTAAAAAAAGGCACCTATAATACCATCATGTGGGGACTGGTATTCCTGCTGGCTGCGGGACTGGGCTTTACCGTGTTCAAAACCCGGTCATCTGTTAAAGAATCAAGCTACCGTACAGGCCTCTACAATGATCTTGTAGAAGAATTCCGGGATTATAAGGCCAAGGCCAATGAAAAGGAAAAGAAGCTTGCCCGCGAACTTCAGACTGAGCGGAATAAGATCGCCGAGCTATCGGGGTATATCAGGTAATATATCTGCTGCTCCTATTGTATTACTGTTATATTAAGATTTATGTTTGGGGTTAAGGTTCCTGCAGTCGAATAATTTACATACTTAACAGTAACAATATTAGCCGCACTAATGCGAGCAGATGCAATACCCAATCCTAAAGCTAATGCACCAACCGGAGAAACAACAGCAGTTCCGGTAATTAGAGCTCCCGCTGCTGGATAACTAACTTCAGCATCAGTGCCTTGCGTAATAGGCGTTGAAGTGGTTGCTGGGACGTTTGAAAACTTTAACATGCCAACTACTGCATGGACAAAAGCGGTTGAAGCAATTTGGGTGTTGTTAGTCGCTGTTGCTGCTGTAGGCGTACTTGGAGTACCTGTGAAAGCGGGAGAAACACTCATTGCAAATGTTGTTCCTGTCCCGGTTTGAGATGCAATTGCAGTTGCATTTCCAGTACTGGTGATAGGTCCAGTTAAATTTGCATTTGTAGCAACTGTTGAAGCGGTAGAAGCATTCCCAATCAAATTCCCTGTTACTGTCCCGACTAAATTTGCGGAAATGGTTCCTGCGGAAAAATCACCGTTTATATTTCTAAGGACTAAAGTATTTGGATTATTAGCCTGGGTGGCGCTTCCTACTGTGACTGCACTTTGGGCAATGAGAGCTGCATTTTGACCGCCAACTTGCGCTACTACGGTATTCCCTTGAATACCAGTAACATCACCGGCAAGTGGATCAGTAAATCTTGTTGCAGTTGTAGCATTCCCTGCAACATTCCCCGTTAAGTTACCAGTAAAGGTGCTTGCGTTAACATTTCCTGATATATTCAGACTGGTACCGGTAGAAGTACCCAAATTTGGGGTACCAGTTAAAACTGGCGAAAGTATAGTTTTATTTCTTAATACTTCAACTCCGTCACGATTCACTATTATCCCGTCGATTGGTAAAGTCACCGTTGCAGATGAACTTGCGTTAGGAACCAACGTAGTAGATCCGCCCGAGCTTCCCCTGAGGATCAGGGTCCCGTCACTGAAAGTCTTGTTTCCTGTAATGGTCTGTGCTGCACTGAGTATCATATCCCCTCCTGCCACGGCTGAATAAACAGGAGCAGTTGTTGGTCCGGTAGAAGTTAACACATATCCGGCCGTCCCGGTAAGGGAAGTCACAGGGGCGGTTCCGTTTCCGATTAACACCCCCGGCGGGATGATGGTCTGTCCTGTGCCCCCGTGGGCAACATCAACCGCTGTTCCGTTCCAAACCCCAGTAGCTACAGTTCCAAGGGTGGTTATAGAGGTCTGACCGGCATAGGTGGCTGCAATATCGACGATAGGTGAAACGGTAGGATCGGTAACACTTATCCGGTTCGCAGCACCCGATACATTGATCACCGTTCCGGCGCCTCCTGTCGACCAGGTTGGCAGATTACCTGCTCCTACCCTTAAAACTGTCCCTGCCACACCTATCGGCAGTTTGCTCAAGGTAGTTGATGCCGATGCATATAAGATATCCCCCGGAGAATATATAGACTGCCCGGTTCCCCCGTTCACGGCAGCAACGTTTCCGGTTACCGTTGTAGCAGAACTTGCATTTCCCAATAAGGCCCCCCTGAATGTGCTGGCTGTTAACTCGCCCGTTAAAGGAACAAAACCCAGTCTTGAGCTGCTTACCCGTGCAGGCAGGGGACCAGCAGTACCTGTCACAAAGGTCGGGTACATGGTTGTGGGAGTCGTCAGATCATCGGTTATCCTTAAATTGACGGTATTGGTTGCATCAACTGCTGATGTTGCATTCCCGGTTACATCGCCAACAAGCGGGCCGTTAAAACCCCGGGCTGTCAGAATACCGGTAGCAGGAATATAGCTCAGGTTTCCGCTGCTGGTGCGGAGCGGCTGATTTCCGGGAGTCGAATTAACGAATACGGGATAGGTAATTCCGGGGTTTGAAATATCATTGGTAACGGCTGAATTAGCGGAGTTGGTTGAATTCAAGGCAGTTGTGGCTGTTGTTGCATTCCCTGTTAAAGGACCGCTGAAATTTCCTGCGGTGATCGTTCCGGCAACAGTAAGCGAATTAAAATTCCCATTACCCCCAAGCGATCCGGTAAGGAATTCCCATCCCGTAACCTTCCTTACGTACAAACCTACTGCCGGCGCCTTGGTCAGGTAGATCAGCATCCCGTTGGGAGGATTTAAGGCATTTATTGCCACCGTATCTGCCATCCGCGGAAGCAGCAATCCCTGGTTAGCGCTTTCAAGTTCAAGAAGCGATGAGGGAGAAATGGTACTGCCATTCGTGCCTATTTTGATCTGTGCATCAGCCCTGCTGATACATAAAACAGAAAATAAGCCTGCTAGCAGAAGGCCTAAGGAAAGGGATGGTAAGTTTTTGGGGCGCATATCAGTATGTAATATGTAAAGGTTTAATTTTAAAATAAATATGAAGGCATCAGTTCGTCTCGTTCAAACGGGATATGATACCTCAGTATAATCTCATGGGAAGCTTTTGAAAAGTTGTTCAGCCTTCCCAGGTTATAATCATATGCATATCCCAGGCGTAATGTCGGGACTAACCTGAAATCAAGCAATCCCACAAGGGCGCTGTTGCTCCGGTAGGAAATCCCGCCCGATACGATCTCCCGAAAGAAAAGGTTAGCATTCACATCGTAATTCAATGGAATACCTTTAACTCCCCTGAGCAGAAATGAAGGCTTAAGAATGAAGTTATCATTCAGGGTGATGAGGTAGCCTGCATTAAGATACATGTGAGCATTCTGCTTCACATTGTAATCACTTGTGGTTTCACTTATTTCCCTCAAATGTGTTCTTACAAGATTAGGAATAGAAAATCCCGCATAGAATTTATCTGTATTGAAAAATATCCCGGTACCGAAATTAGCTGTCAGCGCATTCAGATTCTGCTGAAAGACCGGATCACCCGGATCGGTTAGAGTGAGCTTGCTGAAATCCGCCTTATAGTTGAGAGCCCCAACCTGAAGCCCGAAAGCAAGGTTTGAATTATCCCCTTCAATCTTATAGGAAAACGAACCCTGAGCGCCGAAGGTTTGGGTAACCGATATCCGGTCATCAACGATCTTCAGACCCACTCCCAGTTTAGTTTCGCCAATTGGCATATCGCCGGAGATCAATGCGGTCTGGGGGGAGTCTTTGATCCCGTTAAACTGTTTCCTGAAAATACTTGTGAATTGAATGGCCTGTTTAAATCCTGCATAGGCGGGATTGATTTCAAGCGTATTGAACATGTATTGGGAATACAGGGGCAATTGCTGGGCATTCAGCTTCAGACAGCCCGTAAAACCAAGCAAAAATAAAAGAATGTAGGCTGCCTTATTATTCATATTTACTTACCTGTTAATGATCAGATAACCGGGAATACCTTTTGCGCCGTTCACGCTGATCAGATAATAATAGATCCCGTCAGGAAGATCATTTCCCATAAAACCTCCCATATTTCCAATACCGTTAAATGTGTTCTGATAATCCATGCTCTGATATACCAGTACCTGATTCCGGCTGTATACCTCAAACCTTACCACATCGGAAGGCAGACGTTTGGCTATCGTATAGTTGTCATTCAGTCCGTCACCGTTCGGAGATATTGCATCAGGAATTGTTACCGGTGTATTTTCATCGATATCCTTTTTAATGACCGATTTTGAAAAATATTCGATGGGCTTTAGCGCACTGATGTCCAGACGGGTATCCATATAAGCATTAAAGATTGCCGCACGGGTGGTGAACGTTCCCGGTGTAACAGAAGGTGAGGGCGGAATGATATCCCATAATCCTTTTAAGGCGGGATTGTACCGGGTGACATAAGCCTCTGTACGGTTCCTGAAGTATTCCATTCCCTCTTCGGGAGTGTTATGCTGAAGCACCAGAGTCATTTTCGCAGCCGGATCGGGAGATGTTAAAGCCACTATCCAGGTTTTATTCACATACTCAGGAAAGTTCAGTTTATTATACACATTATCGGCAACCCTTATTTTAATTTTCTGAGGGTTTCCGGTGTAAGATACAGAGGCCGGGGTATAGGAGCCGGGAGCAGTGCCGACCGGGAAAACCAGGGGAGCCGGCGGACCGGTAATATTTCTAACAAGGCTGCCTCCGGTCATGGAGCTGCCGGTAGCCACGAAATTAGTATGGCTGTAACCTGTTATTGTACCCGTACCAGGCCGGCCAACATTGACATCCACACCATTCAGTATCAGATGTCCGTTTACAAAATTCAGGTTATTGTTAACGTGCAGCATTCCTGTCTGTACTGTAACGTTTAATAGATTATCCAGCCTTAGATTCGGGAAGCCATTATTCGGCTGGGGGCTGATGGTAATGATCTGCTGAGGGTTTAAGTTCAGCCCTGAGAAAGTGAAAATCCCCCCGGTTCCGTCAATTCCGCTTGCACTTTCATCCGGCAGGCGGTTTCCGTTTTCATTCTGCCAGACCCGGGCATAAAAATTAATAAGTGAAGTATCATAGGAAACGAATGTTCCTGCATGAGTAATGTCTGAAAAAATATTCATGCTGGAACCCGGATGAGCATACATTGAGGCAGCAGGGAAAATGTAAACCTGATTGACCACCTGCGCACTTACAAAAACCGGGAAAAAGAAAAGCAGGAAAAGCAAAGTTTTGCTAACCCATTCTGGAATACGCATGACCGGGTAGAAGTTTATCACAAATTAGTATGTTTTTTAGGGGCCACCTTCTCCTTAGATAGTAAACCAATATACAATTAATATGTTCTTTTAAATATAAAAAATTAACCCTTTAAAGAACAGAAACCATCTGAAAAATCCAGTCTCAGAGCTCCCGCTATTTCTGATAAAATAATTTCTGGCTTGAATATTGTTTTTATCATTTCAACTTAAACTTAATAATCATGAAAACTTCTTTCAAACTAATGACTGCGGGTGCTTTGCTTGCCCTTGCTTCATGTAACAGTGGCAGCAAAGTAGAACCGGGTACATATGTTGATTTAAATACCGGGGATTCGATCCAGGTTATTGCAGATCCTGAAACCGGATATGCTATAAACAGTGTCACCAAGAAACCCGTTTATCTATATGTTAACAACAACCGTGACACCATCTTTACAACCGGAGTAGTTGTAAATGACAAGATCTACGCTACCGAAGACGGATATTACGAGGTTGATGATACAAAGGTTACGGTTGAGGATGAAGAAGTAAAAATTAAATACGCCGACTACAAGAAAAAAGTGGATGGTGAGGATTATAAGATCAAGGATGGTAATTACAAAGTGAAGGTTGAAGGAGATGGAGATACCAAGGTAAAACAGGGTGATTATAAGATGAAGGTTGAAAATGACGGTGACATCAAGATCAAGGACGGCGATTCAAAGACGAAGATTGAGGATGGCGTAGTAAAGCAGAAGAACTAAACCAAATACACAAACTATAAACTGGCTCCTGATTTTGAATCAGGGGTATTTAAGCACTTAAACATTAGAATAATGAAAAATTCCTTTAAAATTTTATCCGCAGTATTAGTAAGTTCCGCATTCCTGGCATGTAACAGTGATGCAAACAAAGAGGTTGCTAGCGATTCAACAGCAATCGAAACAAGCAGCACCACCCAAACAGAAGTAAAGGTTGTTCCCGGACAATACAAAGACCTGACTACAGGTAAAACTGTATACATCGTTTCAGATCCTTCTACCGGCTGGGCTGTTGACAGCATTACAAGAGTTCCTGTTGAATTCTATATCGATAATTCAGGTGATACTTTATATCAAACAGGTCAGGTTGTAAATTATGCGATCATGAAATCTGATGGTAAATGGATGCTTGATGAGACAAAAGTGAAGCGTGATGGAAATGAGCTTAAGATCAAATACGAAAATGGCGATAAGGTAAAGATCGACGGCGACGAAATGAAGATAAAGGATTCAGAGGGTAAGATCAAAGTTGAAGACGATACCATCAAGGTAAAGCCATAATCATATAAAATCATACAAAAAAAGCCTCCCATACCGGGGGGCTTTTTTCATATAATTCAGTTTTTAAGGGGCTCCTGAGTTGAACTAAACTTTCCGAAGGAGGAAAGTACCAGAACTAAAATGCCCATCAGGATAAGAAAAGTAAATGCCGTACGGAGAGAACTTGCACCGGCTATAATACCTATCAATGGCGGCCCGACAAGCAGCCCGAAGAAACCTATCGTGGTAACCGTAGACAATGCCTGGCTGGCCGGCATGGTCCTGGATTTGCTGGCAGCACTGTAAGCCAGAGGTACTACCGAAGAGACACCCAGACCCACGATCAGAAATCCAACAATTGCCGGCCACTGTTGCGGAAATAATACAGAAATTAGCAGCCCGGAAACGGTCAGGAGCCCGCTAAGCTGCAATACTTTTTGCACACCGATCCTATGTGTAACCCAATCAGCAACAAATCGTCCGGAAGCCATTGCGATCATATATGCGGTATAGCCCGCCCCAACCCATGCAGGTTCAGCTTTTACCACTTTAAGAAAATAAACACCACTCCAGTCGAACATGGTACCCTCACAGATCAGGGAGCAAAAAGCAATAGTACCGAGCTTTAAAAGCGGCTTATCCGGCATGACAAATTTAAGTCCGACAGAACTCTGTCCCTCATCCCTGGCTATCATGTCCGATGAGCTCATCGCGATGATAAGCAGCATTAGAAAAAAGATTAAAACAAAATGGTAGGCAGGTTCCACCCCGAAGCCCATCATTAGAGTTCCGATTGCAGCTCCGGCAAAACCTGCCAGGCTCCACATCCCATGAAAAGATGCCATAATCGGTTTGCTGTAGGCTGCCTCAACTCCGGCCGCCTGCGTATTGACAGCAATATTAAGCAGGCTGCTAAAGAAGCCGAAAACGAAAAGTACGCCTATCAGCTGGGGCAGATTTTGAGCCAGCCCGATAAGCAGAAGCAGACCCGTATAGATCAGGCCCGATACGATAACAATTTTCCGGCTCCCGAAATGATTGATGATCCATCCCGAAAATGGCAAGCAAAGAAATAATCCGGCAGGTAAGGCAAACAGCACAAGGCCCAGAACGCCATCTGAAATTGCAAGGTTCTGTTGAATACTTGGAATTCTCGAAGCCCAGCTGGCAAAGGTAAGACCATAGGCAAAAAAGACTGCACTGACAGCAATACGGCTTTTTCCGGGATTTAATAACAAAGCAGCAGTTAACATAATGATGCCGGTAATTTACAAAAGGGATTTAAATAAAAAAAGCTACCGGTGAGGATAGCTTTTTTTATTTTTATCAGGGGCCTTAAACTTTAATTTCAACCTCTACTCCGCTGGGAAGTTCAAGTTTCATTAAAGCATCAACCGTTTTAGAGTTTGAACTGTAGATATCAAGTAAACGCTTGTAAGCGCATAACTGGAACTGCTCACGAGCCTTTTTGTTCACGTGCGGTGAACGCAAAACTGTAAAGATCTTCTTCTCAGTTGGCAAGGGAATTGGTCCGCTTACTACCGCTCCCGTAGGTTTAACGGTTTTTACGATCTTCTCAGCAGACTTGTCTACCAGATTGTAATCGTAAGATTTTAATTTAATTCTGATTCTTTGGCTCATTGTTTTGATTTTATTCCTTAGTAAGAGCTATTAGTTACTAAAGAAGATTTATAATTATTAAAATTTTGTTTGTTACGAGTTGCGAGTTGCGCGTTACGAGGCTAGACGCCCAGCCACACAACACATAACTCGTAACTCACAACTTATGCGTTAGCCTTTTTACCCTTAACCTTGGCAACAACTTCTTCCTGAACGTTTCTAGGCGCTTCAGCATAGTGATCAAACTCCATAGTTGAAGTTGCACGTCCTGAAGTGATGGTACGTAACTGGGTTACATAACCGAACATTTCTGAAAGAGGAACAGTTGCTTTAATAACCTGGGCACCTGCACGGGTATCCATTCCTAAAAGCTGTCCGCGACGACGGTTCATATCACCGATAACATCACCCATGTTTTCTTCAGGGGTAAGGATCTCAATTTTCATGATAGGCTCCATTAATACCGGCTTACATTTCGGTAAAGCTTCACGGAAAGCAGATTTAGCACAGATCTCGAAAGACAGTGCATCTGAATCGACCGCGTGGAAGGATCCGTCAATCAAACGGACTTTCATATCCTGTAAAGGATAGCCCGCAAGAACACCATTCACCATCGCTGCAGCAAATCCTTTTTCAACAGAAGGAATAAATTCACGAGGGATTGAACCACCTGAAATTTCATTCACAAACTGCAATCCGGTTTTACCTTCATCATTTGGTGAAATGATAACCTGAATATCAGCAAATTTACCACGACCACCGGTTTGTTTCTTGTATGTTTCACGATGCTGGGTAGTTCCTGTAATAGCTTCTTTGTAAGAAACCTGTGGAGCACCCTGGTTAACTTCAACTTTAAATTCACGCTTCAAACGATCCATGATGATGTCAAGGTGAAGCTCGCCCATACCTGAAATAATGGTCTGGCCGGTTTCTTCGTCTGTCTGAACACGGAAAGTAGGATCTTCTTCAGATAATTTACCTAAAGCCATACCTAATTTATCCACGTCAGCCTGAGTTTTAGGCTCAATCGCTAAACCGATAACCGGTTCAGGGAAATTCATGGACTCAAGTACAATCGGGTGTTTCTCATCACAAAGCGTATCGCCTGTTTTGATATCCTTAAATCCAACAACAGCTGCAATATCTCCTGCTCCGACATTCGGAATAGGGTTTTGCTTGTTTGCATGCATCTGGAAGATACGTGAGATACGCTCTTTATTATCTGAACGCATATTGTGTACATAAGAACCTGCTTCCAGGTTACCAGAATATACACGGATAAAACACAGACGGCCTACAAAAGGATCGGTTGCAATCTTAAATGCCAATGCTGCGAATGGTTCCTTCTCACTTGGCTTACGGATAATTTCTTCTCCGGTTTCAGGGTGATGACCAACGATACCTTCAACATCCATAGGTGACGGCAATAATTCCATCACATAATCAAGCATAGTTTGAACACCTTTATTCTTGAATGATGATCCGCATACCATAGGTACGATCTTTGCATCAAGCACAGCCTTACGTAAGGCGTCTAAAACTTCACGTTCAGTGATCGTTTCAGGTGCGTCGAAGAATTTCTCCATCAGACCTTCATCGTATTCTGCTACAGATTCAAGCAATTTCTCTCTCCACTCTGTTGCCTCGGCAAGCATATCTTCAGGAATTGGAACTTCAGTGAAGGTCATTCCTTTATCATGCTCATTCCAAACAATACCACGGAAGTTGATCAGATCAACCACCCCTTTAAATGAATCTTCAGCACCGATAGGCAATTGCAAAGGAACAGCATTACTGCCTAACATATCCTTAACCTGCTTAACAACTTTTAAGAAGTCTGCACCTGAACGGTCCATCTTATTGACGAAACCGATACGGGCTACATTATAATTGTTTGCTAAGCGCCAGTTTGTTTCAGACTGAGGTTCAACACCATCAACTGCGGAAAAAAGGAATACCAATCCATCAAGTACACGTAATGAACGATTTACCTCAACGGTAAAATCCACGTGTCCCGGAGTATCAATAATGTTGATATGGTAAGTTTTATCCCTGTATTTCCAGTCAACGGTAGTAGCCGCAGAGGTAATGGTAATTCCACGTTCCTGCTCCTGTGCCATCCAGTCCATGGTTGCTGCACCATCGTGCACCTCACCAATTTTATGACTAACACCAGAGTAGTAAAGGATACGCTCAGTTGTTGTGGTTTTACCCGCATCAATGTGAGCAGCAATCCCGATATTTCTTGTGTATTTTAAATCTCTTGACATTGTATTGTTTTACTATTAGAATCTAAAATGAGAGAATGCTTTATTCGCTTCTGCCATTTTGTGAGTGTCTTCTTTCTTCTTCACTGCTGCACCTTCACCCTTTGAAGCTGAAATGATCTCTCCGGCCAATTTTTCAGTCATGGTTTTTTCACCGCGCTTACGTGAATAATTGATCAGCCATTTCATACCCAAAGCTATTTTACGCTCAGGACGAACTTCAGTTGGAACCTGGAAGTTTGCACCACCTACACGACGGGATTTAACCTCTACCGCTGGCATTACATTGTTCAGGGCTTTTTTCCAGGACTCAAGTCCGTTTTCACTAGTTTTTTTCTCTACAAGCTCAACTGCATCGTAGAAGATAGAGTATGCGATGGATTTTTTACCGTCATACATCATATTATTTACAAACCTGGTCACCATTACGTCGTTAAACTTTGGATCAGGCAGTAAGATTCTCTTTTTTGGTTTTGACTTTCTCATGTTGCTTTCCTCCGTTTAATTATTTCTTTTTCCCTTTTGCAGGTGCGGCTGCTGCCTGTCCTGGTTTTGGTTTTTTGGTTCCGTATTTAGAACGACGTTGGTTACGACCAGCTACACCGGAAGTATCTAAAGCACCACGGATGATGTGGTAACGTACACCTGGTAAATCTTTCACACGACCACCGCGGATTAACACGATAGAGTGTTCCTGCAGGTTGTGACCTTCTCCGGGAATGTAAGCATTCACTTCTTTTCCGTTGGTTAAGCGCACACGTGCAACTTTACGCATTGCTGAGTTTGGTTTTTTAGGGGTAGTGGTATACACACGTGTGCACACTCCTCTTCGCTGTGGACAGCTGTCCAACGCTGGGGATTTACTCTTATCCACCAGAGCTACTCTACCTTTTCTAACTAATTGTTGGATTGTAGGCATTTTTTCCTTTTAGTGTTTATATTTTTTTAATCCCGCATTCTGCTTTTTACAGCTTTCATTTAGGGACTGCAAAAGTAGGAATTTTATTTTGATTTTCAAGGTGTTGCGGAGAATTTTATTTAGTCAGGACTTAGGAGACAGGGTACCCTTTGAAAAATCGGGTTGAAGAAAGGATGACTGAAATCAGAATTAAGGTATTCTGATTTAAAAACCCGGATCCGCACCGGATCCGGTTCAAAATATTCATGGGAGAATTTAATCCGAAAATTTCAAACGCTAATTGAACAGGCTTAAAACGTACCTATTATCCTATATAATACCTGCTGCCGCCAATCAAATTCCTGAATAAACCGTAGGATGCAAAAGTATAATATCGCTTTTCGATACCGTATTTTTATAATAATCCATGGTTAGAAGCTTTTTCCACTCGGGTGAAGAGAAAAAAGCTTTCCAATGCTCATCCCTCGATGGCATATCTTCAAAAGTGGTCATATACATCAGGTTCGGCATGCGGCTGCCTGAGAGGACATTGCCATAAAAGACGGCATTAAATCCCAAACGCTTAAACAAACTGATCTCTCCTCCCTGATTAAACATGTGGACTTTCCGCAAGTAGGCCTTATCTGAAGGTCCTTCATAACTGCGTAATTCATAAATCCTCTTCTGAGGTTCATTATTCAATATCGGCACACTCATGAAGGGCATATCTTCAAATGCTTTAATAAAAATCGATTCTACCCTGGTAAAAGCAGGTTTATTATAGGGGGCATCCAGGAAGCTCTCTCCTTCCTTATTATATTGCTGATCCTTATCCAACAGTTCAGGCATGCTGGCAAATCTCTTTGCTGTTTTAAAAGGTATCAGAACATATACCCGCCTGTCAGCGGGATTCTTCTCTTCTACCGGTTTAAAAACACCCACGTTTTTAATCCCCATCCTGTTAAGGGTTGGAATAAGGGCATTTTTCAAGTATAGATCGATTAAATTCTCCTGCTGATCTGATTGAAAGTGATAAACCTTGATCTCGTAAAAAACAGGCTTTTTTGATTGGCTGAACAGATCAGCAGAAAAGACCGAAGCCAGGAGCAATGTGATAATGAATTTATACTTCATACAATTAAGGTTTAAATATAAATTTCGTTTCAATTATCATTTCCTTTAGGGAAAACTTAGCATGCAGGAATCCGAAAAATTTATTATTTGCTTGTTGCAAACCGGTTAAATTCTGCATTAACCTGGTCATCTGTTAAATTACTTCCTGAATGAATAAGCACTTTATATCGAAACGTAACCGATTTTCCTGCCGGCAATTTAAAGTTTAAGGACTCTTTTCCAGCACTAAACTCGTGCTGACCCAGGGGATTAGCTGCAAACAGTCCATATCCACGGGCATGCCAGTAAGTCGGATACCCAACATTCCGGGGATTGTCTAGTATCACCAGAGATATAGCCTCCTCACCGATTTTAGCATTCAGATTTACCCATTTGCCACGGGTACCCCATACATCGTCCCCTTCTTTAGTTTCGCTGCTGCGATATTTACCTGAAACTCCTTCATTGTTCAGTTTAGCAACATTTGTTGTCTTCCCGCTTGCATCGGTAAATACTTCGGCTTTTTTAGAAGGATGCTCCAGTTCCCGTGCCAGACGTATCCCTATAAGCCCCTCTTTATTATCTTTAAAAGACACATCACTTAAAGCAGTGAGTGTTGTAATACGCTCTATAGTACGCATATTCCCCTCTCCGTTGAAAATAAATTTAGTCTCTTCAAGCAGCAGGTTCGTTCCATCCGGTTTCTGCCAGTCAGAAGTAACCTCCAGTTCGGCCTTATTATTACCATTAGTCATTTTACGAACTGCTCGGTGCTTAATAGTGCCAAAGCCGCTTTTCTTTTCTGCGGCTATAGCGGTTGAATTATTCCAGAAATCCAGACCGTTTACATCTCCGTAATTGAACCATAAACCTACATGGTGCGGATGGTCGACCCGCTCCCCCGGACGAGGGTCCATAGGCCAACCCCGGGTAACCAGCGTGCCCTGAGATGTCCGTAATGGATACAGCACCGGCTTCATCAATTCATCGGGATATATATAGGAAGTAAAAGGTTTTCCATCAATTGCGATGTCTATACGTTTACCTTCCCTGTTTTCTGTAACAGTAAATCGATTCGTTTTATTTGCCTGAACACTTTGAGCCTTACAACCCGTTAATCCGACGATCGCTGCAATAAAAAGCGAATATGTGAACATGAAATTCTTTCTCATTTTTAAAATTGTCTAATGAATTCTGAACTAAAACTATCTCCGGACGGCTCACATCCGAAGGCAGCCTATTAATGATCTGATGCTAAATTAACCAATAACGACTTCTTGTTTTGCATCGTTAAAAGTCACCTTTTTACCGGTCTCTAAGGCGGTACGGGTCATAATATTGGCTACAGAATGATTATAACCTGCTCTGACAGAAGCATTAGGTGTTTTCCGGCTGCGTACACATTCCATCCAGTTACGCATATGCAGGGAAGTCATCTGATCCCCACCTGTATTTGCCCCGGTTTCCATTTTTGCAGCATTTGCTAAAGTTGCTGGCTCCAACAGATTAGGCTTCATATTCATCTCGGCAGCCATTTTAGCATTTAATCCTCCTTCAGGTGTAATTTTATTGGTATCTAAATTAATCATCCCGCCATTAGAATAGTAAAGTTCCTTGGTATCACCGGCAGCATTATGGAAACGGGAAGAAAACACAACCTGAAATCCCTTATTCATGTCTTTTTGGGGTCCGTAATCGAATACCGCAGTCAGCGTATCTGCATTGGTACGGCCATCCTTCCACATGTAAATGCCACCATTGGCAGCAACACTACGCGGATGATCCAAGCCGGTAAACCAATGCACCGTGTCGATCTGATGCGACATCCATTGGCCCGGGATACCAGAGGAATAAGGCCAGAAAAGGCGGAACTCCAGGTATTTTCGCGGATCCCAAGCCACTTTGGGACGATTCATTAAAAAACGATTCCAGTCTGTATCCTGCTGCCGGATCTCTTTTACCAGGGGAACCCTCCATCGGCCCGGCTGGTTTACATTCCAGCACATTTCTACCATTGTAATATCACCGAATTTGCCTGAACGAATATATTCGTTGGCAGCAATATAATTAGGAGCACTACGACGCTGGGAACCAATCTGTACGATCTTGCCTGTATCCTCTACGGCTTTCAAAATAATTTTTGCGTCTTCCAATGTCTCAGCCATAGGCTTCTCTACATAGGCATCCATTCCGTTACGAACTGCTTCGGCGCCCATAAGTGCATGCTGAAAATCAGCTGTACTAATTATGACCGCATCAATGTCTTTTTGGGCATAAAGCTCATCGTTATTCCGGTATTTTTTAATCGTTTGCCCTGTTTTTTCCTTTACAAAAGCTTCTGCCTCATCGCACCGGCGATTCCAGATATCTGAAACCCCAACAAGCTCAAAATTCAGCTCCTTGGAATGGTTCATGAATGAAGGAAGCAGAGATCCCTTAAAACGGTTGGAGAATCCCACGATACCTACCCGTACACGATCGTTGGATCCAATTATCTTCGCGTAACTTTTTGCACTAAATCCCATAGCGCCTAAACCTACAATCCCAGCTCCTATTGTGGCCTTTTTAATGAACTCACGGCGGGAAGTTTCTGTTTGATTTTTCATTTGCATATAATTAATTTAAATGGCATACAACCTTATTTGAGGCAGATTATCCTATAATACAGCTAGCCTTTCAACATTGGCTCAGGCATCTATTGGTAATCCGGTTAAAGTTTTCGCAGTTTGATATTTCTATAATGAACCTCATCACCATGGTCCTGTAATAATAGATGGCCTTCGGCGGTTTCACCAAAACCCTCGTAATTTTTATATTTGCTTTCAGCAACCAGTGCCCGAAAAGCCGGGCTTCCCCGATCATATTCCACAACCTTTTTGCCATTCAGCCAATGTTCAACATGCTTATTTTTAGACAGGATACGAACCTGGTTCCATTCTCCTATGGATCTGGCCCCTTTATCCTTTGCAGGTATCAGGTCATAGAGAGAACCGATGGTACGATTGCCGTTTTTTCCCATCCGGGCGTCCGGATGCAGATCATCATCCAATATCTGGAATTCCAGGCCTATGGCAGATCCCGGACTTTTCGGCAATCTTTCCGTAACAAAATATTTTACCCCGCTATTGGCACCTGGAGTTAATTTGGCTTCGAGGGTTAACTCGTAATTGTCGTATTTATCTTTGGTAATAATATCTCCCCCATTGCGCGACTCTCCACCGTCAGACTTAATTACTATTAATTCACCCCCTTCAATTTTCCAGCCCTGCGCCGGAAAATCTTCCCTATATGCACCACGCCAGCCCATAGAGCTTTTGCCGTCGAACAGTAGAACCCAACCATTCCTTTTTTCCATTGAAGTAAGCGTATTGAGCTTTGCCTGAATTGGTTTATCAGCGCTCTGACCGGAGCTTAATGTCTTTTGCGACTGACAACCGGCCAGGACTGCACAAATCAAAAGACCACTTATTACGTTAAATTTAATTTTTACCATACATTTTAATTCTAATCCAATTTTTTTAAGCCTTCACGGAAAGAAATTCCATGCAAACCTTTAAATTTTTACACCGGCATTTTCTAGATAGGACCTGGTGATCTCTGCACATTGACGGGGAGTTTTTTCCTTTTCCGGAACCGAATCTAATTCGACAATTCCCCAGCCTTTAAACTTGATTTCATCCAATGCCTTAAAAACTCCCTTCAGATCTACTTTGCCCTGTCCAAGTTCTACAAAAGTGTAGGCATTGGAATCAGACATGCCTCCTTTAGGCCTGACATCCTTAAGGTGTAGTGCTTTTAGACGGCTCTGATATATGCGTATCGCATTAACAGGATCCCCCCCGCCCTGATGATAATGTGCAATATCCAGGAGAAACTTAACATTGTTATCATCGCAATTTTCCAAAATAACTTCTACTTCCTGTGGGGTTTCTCCCAATTGGTGCATATGGTTATGGTAGGTAGTCTGTACCCCGATATCCAAAGTTCGTTTACCGACCTCATTTAATAAGGCGGCATATTTTTTCAGATCAGCCTGACTTGGAGCACCTTGTTTTGGGCGTGATGAATTAGTTACCTGGATAAATTTGCCTCCAGCTGCCTTCACAAAATTTGCATTATCCAGATGCATTTGAATTACTGCTTTATCATTTCCTGTATTAATGTTGGCATTGCCGCTTGAAAACATAGGAAAATCTAAACCATAAAGTTTCAGAAGGTCTTTGACTCCTTCAGGGTTTTTACCATACTCTTTAAGTATTCCAGATCTTAACTGTATCCCCTTAAAGCCCAGGGCGGAGATATCTTTCATTGCCTGTAAATCATTCCCCCCCCAGGTTATTGCAGAGTAGCCTATTTTTAATCCGGGAATGCTGTCAGCTGTTAAAGCATTAACTGAAGAACAGGAAAACAGGGGCAAAGAAAGAGTTGCTAAACCTAAATGGGATATAAATTTTCGACGGGATAATTCTGATTTCATATACTTTTTTAGGGTTAAATTAATATCCGGTATTTTGAGGGAAGTTGGTAAAACCCCCTTCGGTCCTATCTATCTGATCACTTGGAATAGGGCGAAGAATATGGAACGGCTGTATATTTGCAGATGCATCCGGATTGTATTTCTTAACACGGTCTACTAAAGTTCCTGTCCTGACAAGGTCAAACCATCGATCCATCTCTCCGAGTAATTCACGTCCTCTTTCATCCAATATAAAATCCATATTTAGTTCAGCAGCACTTATCTCCATTGCCAACTCTTTACCTGGCAGTGCAGCCCGCCTTCTGAGCGCATTAATAAATGTTACAGCCTCGGATGTATTCCCTGATTTGTATAAGGCCTCTGCGGCAATTAAATAGGATTCAGCTAAACGAGCGACCATAAAATCGCGGGAACCTCTTTCTTCCTGAACCGAAGGACGAAGCGGATCAAGAAACTTGCTTAAAGTGGGGTAATAACGGTAATTTCCTGATGAAAGTACCTCAGCACGATCAATAATACGATAGTTTTTAGTGGCTTTGAAAGCTGCAGAAACATTTACAGGAGAAACATAAACAGCCGTATCCCCTAATTTCATACCGGGTGCCAGGGTTGCCGCATTGTTAGCATAAAACACCAGCTTAAATGAACCATTATATCGGGAGTCTTTAGTCCGGTCAAACAGATCAAGTGTATACATTGTTGGCTTAAAGCGTTTAAACGGACGCCCATTGGCCACATCGCGCTGAGTACCCTTTATTCCGGCATCATATTCCATCAGGAAATATAAATGACCGCTGTTACCTCCGCCATTAGTTAATAAATCACTTGTATACTGGACAGCCCATACTACTTCGGAATGCTCCTGTTTAGCCTGGTCAAATACATCCGCAAATACCGGCAAAAGTTTAAGTCCATAATTGGCAATTACATTCTTTGCAAGTACAGCAGATCTTTGATAATCATCAGGTTTTGCTGCTGAAGGAATAGTTGCCCTGGTTAAAAGCACCTTCGCAAGCATATGTTCGGCAGCTGCTTTACTTGCCCTGCCATAATCATTTTGCTTAACCGGTAAAGCGGTAATAGCAAATTCCAGATCAGCTACTATCGCATCATAGATTGCCTTAACAGGAGCCCGGCTGGCAGTTGTCTGAATATCTGTAGTTTCCTTTAAAGTCAGGTGGATCGGGCCGAACGTCTGAACCAGAATAAAATAGTAATGTGCACGGAGGAAACGTGCTTCTGCCACCCGCTGAGTTTTTAAGGTTTCCGAAACATTTGCTGTTGGAGCCCGATCAATTACAGTGTTGGCTGTATTGATTGCCCTGTAGAAATCATTCCATAGGTCGCGGATATAATCTACCTGGGAATTTAAGTTTGGAGTATAATCATTTATATACTTATAGCTACCATCCGCTCCTTTTGTATAGGTATCTGTTCCAAAAACCGTAAGGGTAAAACCTCTTTGTGTCCCGTAAAAAGTCCGGAGGGGTTCATATGAAGATTTAACTGCATCCTCAAAACCTGCAGCTGATTTATAATATTCAGGGGTTATATCGGAAACGATATTTTCTTCAAGAACTTTCTTGCATGATTGGCTAATTAAAGCCATGCAGCACATAATTAATATTATTTTTTTCATAAAAATTGTTCCTTAATTAAAATTTAGCATTCAATCCAAAAATAAACTGACGGATCGAAGGTGTACCGACTCCTACTTCATTCGTTTGTTCGCGGTTATTATTTCGCCCACGAGCCTGCTCAGGATCCAGATTATCCCCATAATTTGAAAAGATAAATGGATTTTGAGCACTGGTATAAACCCTTAGGGAAGAAATGTTTAATTTAGAAGTGTACCTGGAGGGGATATTATAGCCCAGGTTAATGTTTCGGATTTTAGTAAAAGATCCATCAAAATATGAAATGGTATTACTATAAAGGGGATTTTCCTGGTTCTGATTTGGCCGAGGAAAAGCGTTAGTTGGGTTTTTAGGCGTCCAGTAATCTACATTCAGGTTATTATACCTCCCTGCCAAAGTATTCAGGCCCGTATATAAACTGCTGCGGATCATACTTCCCTGGCGCGTGAAAACAAAGATCGACAGATCTATTCCCTTATAGCTGAAACGATTGGTGAAACCACCTGCCCATTTTGGTATATCTGATCCCAGAAGAACTCTATCCAAGGCGTTTATTGACCCGTCATTATTTTGATCCTTTACCCGGATCTCACCCGGATACTGTTTAAATTTCAGAGCTTCAGCGGCATCATTAGTCTGCCATATCCCTAATTTTTCATAATCATAATAAACAGTTAAAGGCTGACCAATGAAATAGAGGCTTCCCACGTCATCCTTTTTACCACTATAAATTTCAACTATCTCTTCTTTATTGCTATTAATATTAAAATCGGTTGACCACTTAAATCCATTATCTCCTCCCTTATCAATATTCACTGTGGACACTGAAAACTCAACTCCACGGTTCCTGCTTTTACCAACATTCTGTAAAACACTGCCGTACCCGCTGGTAAAGGGTAAATTTCTTGGCATCAGCAGATCATAAGTATCCTGTTCGTAAACCTCCAGGGAACCCGACACCCGGTTATTCCACAATCCATAATCCAGACCAATGTTGGTAGTTGCTGTGGTCTCCCAGCGCAGATCGGGATTAACAAGTGCATTCGGACGATATCCAAAGGCGCCGGTTGTACCAAATGCATAGGTAGTGCGGCTAAGTGAGCCCTGGGTTGCATAGGCGCTTATTCCTTCATTACCTGTAAGTCCGTAGCTGACCCGTAATTTCAGATTTTCAATCGCTGAAATACCTTTCATAAAAGGTTCTTCAGTAATACGCCATGCAAGAGCTAAAGAAGGAAAGAATCCGTATTTCTTGGTATCTCCGAACAAGCTGGTTTCGCCGGAAAATTTAGAAGAACCATCTATCCTGGTTGTCAGTGTTAACAGATATTTATCCTTAAATCCATAATTTATACGGCCCATATAGGACAATAAACCACTTTCGCTAAGGTCACTGTCCACTCCTTCGATCGTAGGTGCCGAGGAAAGTTTATAGAAAAGCTGGTACTCATATGGTAAACCGCTCGCCCTGATGCTGGAAAACTCGCTTCTTTGCTTCTGTACACTAAATAAACCAGTAATGTTAAGGTCATGTACCTGATTAAATTTTTTGCTGTAGTTTAAAATATTTTCAACGGTGTAGGAAAACTGTTGATTATAATCATTCCGGGCAAATGGAGTACCTGCCGACCTTGCGTTGGTTAAGCTGGCCTGAAACTGACCAAAACGGCGTACGGAATAATCCGGACCAAAATTCAACCGATAGGTTAAACCATCTAATATTTTATATTCTGCGAATAAACTGGCAAAGATCCGGGTACGGCGGTTTTCATCTATCAGAGCGTTTTCCTGAACTTCCAGTAAAGGATTGGTTTGGGCACCATCCGAAGTATTACGGAATAACAGCTTCCCGTCCTTATCAAAAGGTACGCCCAAAGGATTTTCCCTTAAAGTGACACTCCAGGGGTTTGAACCAACACTTTGTTTGTTTAGACTTGTCAATAAAGAGACCCCAAATTTCAACTTCGTGTTTATCTGCTGATCTAAATTTACCCGGATGTTGTCCCGGTTAAAGCTTTGCCCAATTTGTACACCTTCATCATTAAAATGATTAAACGATACCGAGAAGCGGGTTTTCTCGCTTCCGCCGGAGATACCAAGCTGGTAATTCTGGTTTGAACCCGTCTGGCTTATATAAGATTGATAATCCGTGCTGCGTCCAAGAGACAAAGATTCCTGCTCAATTGCTTCAAATAATGCTTTATCAGCAGCAACAGGGTCTGCGTCGTTGTATTTTCCGATGGCCCTGCGGGATTCCCTTTTATATTCCGCGAATTGCTCGCCGTTCATTACATTATAAAGATTTATTGGTTTGGAAATTCCGTAATAGCTATCAAAATTGATACTTGTTTTTCCAGGTACGCCTTTTTTAGTTGTTATAATCACAACACCATTTGCACCTCTTGAACCATAAATAGCAGTTGATGAGGCATCCTTAAGAATCTCCATGGATTGTATATCCTGGGGGTTAATATCATTTATACCGCCGGAAAGAGGAATTCCATCAACCACATACAGCGGTTCATTCCCGGCATTAAATGACCGGCGTCCCCTGATCCGAACATTCACCCCATCACCAGGCCTGTTGCCTGCACTGAGCACTTCTACACCTGCAGCCCTGCCTTGCAAGGCCTGCTGTGCATTCGTAATGGGCAGTTCGGAGATTTCTTTCGAAGTAACCGATGATATTGCCCCTGTAACCTGGCTTTTCGTCTGCGTTCCATAGCCCACTACTAATACTTCATCCAATGACCTGGTATCTTCAAGCAGATCGACGTTCACAGTTCCGGCCCGTGAAAACGTTTTTTCCTGTGTAACAAATCCTAAAAATGAAAAAACCAGGGTTCCTCCGTTTTCCGGGACATTTAAAGTATAGCTGCCGTCAATTCCGGTAGTAGTACCAATTTCGGCACCTTTTAACCTGATGCTGACGCCAGGAAGAGGTTCTCCCTTGGAAATCACTTTTCCTGATATGGGCCATGTCATAGTTATAACCTCAGCGAACCGGAGGCTTCCCGCCAGGACCCTGGCTTCCTCTGCATTAGCAAATGCCAGGTTAGAAACCATGCACATAAAAAGAATAAAGCAAATTCGACTCTGCCTAAACCTTAAAAATTTTGTCATAATTGATAGTTTAAAAATTACCTGTTGTTTTTATGATTAGAATAGTAGAAAAAGACAATCGAATAGAAAACACATTAGCGCTATAGTTACTGGTGTTTAACGAAAGTCCGGAACCAGGTTTTTAGGTATAAAGAACCGCCTACCCAAACCCACCTGACTTTTAACGTTCTGTTTTTCAGATCGTATGACAAACTTTCATAACAAACAAGTCTAAGAAGTTAATTTTTAAAAAAAGATGTTCGGGCTATATAAATCTATGCAATCGATGCCGGGCTTAATAAGTCCTGATTAAAATTTCCGGCTAAATTAAAAGGATTGAAGATCCTTTGGCTTCAATTGGATGCCCTGTTCCTGTTTTTGCATTTTTTCAGGATTTAGATTGTATATTTACTTTACTAAAAAATCTACTTAAGCGAATTACCGGCCTCATCCGAAGCTCTAACCCTTTGGTCAAATGCAAAAGGCTGTACAGAACTTACTGATGTGGTTTAAACCATAAATCCTGTCTTCTATAATTATTAACTATTAAAGAAATTTCAGATGATCAAGTCTGTTACAATAAAGGATATTGCCATTGCACTGAATTTATCACCATCTACGGTTTCACGAGCTTTAAGGGATGGGTATGAAATCAGTGAAGAAACCAAGAAAAAAGTTAACGATTATGCCAAGAAAATAAACTACAACTGTAATCTTGTAGCTCTCAGTCTGAAAAACCGAAGAAGCTATTCTATTGGCGTTGTGTTGTGCGAGGTTTCAAATAATTTCTTTTCGCAAACCATTAATGGAATAGAATCTATAGCCTATGAAAAAGGTTATAATATAATTATATCACAAAGCCACGACTCTTATGAAAGGGAGGTGATGAATGTGAATCACCTGGCCAACAGGGCAGTAGATGGTTTATTAATTTCTATGTCGGCAGAAACAACCGATTTTTCCCATATTATCGATTTGCATCAAAAAGGACTGCCAATAGTATTTTTTGACAGAATTATTGACGAAATCGAAACTCATAAAGTAACCTCAAATAATTTTCAGGGTTCTTTCCAGGCTACCGAACTCCTGATTAAAGCGGGAAAAACCAGGATTGCTCATCTTGCCAACGCCCCCCAGTTATCCATAACCAAAGAGCGCCTCAGTGGGTATAAAGCAGCTCTTGAAAAGTATAATATTGACTTTAATCCTGAGTATGTAAAACATTGTCATCATGGGGGAAGACTTCAGCATGAAATTGAAGATGTGGTAAAAGAATTTTTAAGCATGCGGGACAAACCTGATGCTGTATTTGTTGCCAGTGACCGCTTAAGTATCTGCTTCCTTACGGCAATTAAAAACTTTAATTTAGATCCTCAGGAAATTGGAATTGCAGGTTTCTCAAATTCTGATGTTATTGAATTAATGCAGCCATCATTTTCTTATGTGCGGCAGTCAGCCTTTGAAATGGGACAGGTTGCTATTGACATGCTTATAAAATTAATAGAAACTAAGCATCCGGTAACCAAGTTCGAAACAAGAGTATTAGACACTAAAATATTTTTAAATAAAGGCCCCTCTATAACCTCGGATTTAGGCCTATAACCATTAGGCTTTACTCAGTACACTAAAATCAGTAGGAGGCAACAACAGAATTATTATTTCCTTTAATTCCATATCCCATACCCTTAGATAAACCAAATAAAATAATAGATTTTTAATTTTTATCTTGGCGGCACATCCAACCTTCCAAAACATTCATCATGGAACAAAATGCCCAGCTGGACCTGGCTTTTAATTTTGTACAATTCACAGATAAAAATATCTTTCTTACGGGTAAAGCCGGAACAGGCAAGACCACTTTTCTGCATCAGTTAAAAAAGAATACCCCCAAAAGAATGGTTGTCGTTGCGCCAACGGGCGTTGCAGCAATCAACGCCGGCGGAGTAACGATAAATTCATTTTTCCAGCTTCCGTTCGGCCCCTATATTCCTCAAAATCCGGGCTCACCCGAAAGAAACACTCAGCAAAAGCGTTTTAATAAGGATAAAATAAACCTCATCAGGAGTCTGGATCTTCTGGTCATCGATGAAATAAGCATGGTCAGAGCCGATACGCTCGACCATATTGACGAGGTGATGAGGAGGTATAAAAACCATGGAAAGCCCTTTGGAGGAGTTCAGTTATTAATGATAGGAGATTTGCATCAGCTTTCTCCGGTAGTTAAAGATGAGGACTGGAAAATCCTGAAAGATTTCTATCCCAATCTCTATTTTTTCAGCAGCAGGGCATTGCAAAACAGTTCTCCGGTAAGCATTGAACTGAAACATATCTACAGGCAGGCTGACACAAAATTTATTGATCTGCTAAACAGCGTAAGGCAAAACCAGATCGATGAGAATATTCTGCTCCGGCTAAACCAGCGTTATATACCCAATTTCAACCCATCAGATGATGAAGGTTATATTACACTGACCACCCACAATAAATCTGCCCAGGAAATTAACGATAAAAAGCTCGGGGAAATTGACAAGCCTGTCCGCAGGTTCAATGCACTGATCAGGGATGATTTTCCGGAATACTCCTATCCCACGGTATCTGAACTGGAACTAAAAACAGGCGCTCAGGTGATGTTCGTGAAGAATGATCCCTCGCGTGAACGGCAGTACTATAATGGTAAGATTGGCCTGGTTACTCAAATATCTGATGACCTGATCTATGTTAAATGCCCCGGCGAATCCGAAATTGCAGTCGGCCAGGTGGAATGGACCAATATCAAATACGAACTGAATTCCCAAACAAAAGAAGTAAGTGAAAAGATTGCAGGCACTTTTACACAATATCCCTTAAAGCTTGCCTGGGCAATTACAATCCATAAAAGTCAGGGTTTAACCTTCGAGAAGGCTGTAATTGATGCTAATCTGGCATTTGCCCATGGTCAGGTCTATGTGGCATTAAGCCGATGCAAAAGTTTCGAGGGTATGGTTCTGCGCTCACCTATTTCATTTAACAGCGTTAAAACGGATGGAACAGTATCTGAATACACTAAAAACGCTGATAATAACCAGCCCGGTGAGGAACAGTTAACCGCCTCCAGAATCGCTTTCCAGCAGAGCCTGCTGTATGAACTGTTTGATCTTAACGGGATTAAAAGCCATTTGTTCCAGTTAAAAAAAATCACCGAGGATCATCATTCCATATTTGATCCGGGTATCAGCGATGACCTGGACACAATAAAATCGGCGGCAGAAAAGGAAGTCTATGAGATAGCAGCTGCCTTTAATAAACAGCTGGCCCGTTTATTAACTCAGAACGATATACCGGAAGATAATCAAGAGATACAAACCAGGGTAAGGAAGGCTTCCGTTTATTTTTCAGAAAAGCTTAGCTCTATGTTTATCCAGCCATTGGCAAAACTCAATACCGATACAGATAACAGTGCGGTCAAATCGAGCATTGACGGAATATTGGATAATCTATTTAAGGACATATCTGTCAAGCAGTCCTTAATGAAGCTATGTGCCAATGGTTTTTCAACGATATCGTACCTGCAGACCAAGGCCAATGCAGAGGTCGATCATGTTAAAATAAAAACCAGTGCATCCTCAGCAGGCAAAGTAAGTAAAAACATTAGTCATCCCGTTCTCTATGCGGCTCTGAAATCCTGGCGTGATGAGCTTGCAAGGGAAAGATCTGTACCAGTATATCTCGTCCTGGCGCAGAAATCAATGCTCGAACTGGTTAACATATTACCATCCACTTTGCAGGAACTGGAGAATATAAAAGGTCTGGGTAAAATTAAAGTGAAGCAATATGGGATGGAGCTCCTGGAAATAATCAATAATTATTGCGGTAATGAGGGTGTGGAAAGACAGGTTATAGAATTCAGGACAGAGGAAAAACCAATAAAACCGGATACCAAACACATATCCCTTGACCTTTATAAGGAAGGCAGAACGATCAGTGAAATTGCCATCCAAAGGAGTTTAACCACCGGGACTATTGAAGGCCATCTGGCACATTTCATCAGCACTGGAGAAATATCAGTTTTCGATATAGTTTCAAAGGTAAAAGTGGCTAAGATCATGGCCTTCATCATTCAAAACAAGGGTCTGTCAACAAATGAATTAAAACATGCCCTGGGGGAAGAGATCTCTTATAATGAGCTTCGCGCAGTTCATCATCATCTTGCCCGTATCAGGGCGGAAGAAATCAGTTAAAAAAATAATCCGGATAAATCCTCTGGGATATGCAACTGTTGAAGGCGAACCCGCGTCATTTAAGAAATGCATGCGTTAGTTTAAGCAACAATCTAAATACCCGGCCATGAAAAAAACAATATTCACCATCATCCTTCTCGTATTATTTTCTTCAATTCTGCCCGCTGCAAAAAGTGAAACGCTTAGGGAAAATAACAAACGAGAACTTATCCAGTTTCTGAAAAGTAAAATGGAAAAGGCTAATTCCGGTGATCGCCGTTTAAAGAAGAAAAAATTAAGGAAGGCTGTACGCAAAGGCGGCCGTCTTTACAGGGATGTAAGATCGGATCGTGAAAGCAAAAAGAAATCAAGGAAAGTTCAGCGTAGTGTGAGAAAATTTATCAACATCTTCTGATAATAAAATACCGGCAATCTATAAAATGCTGACAGGGTTTTACCAGCCTGTCAGCATTCAAGCCTTATTTACCTGAATTCGAAATCCAGATATTATTTGCAGAATTTGAATCCGGCAAGACTTTATCGGGATCTGCAACTACAGAAACAATTTCTTCAGTAGAAGGATAAAGAAAAGTCCAGCGAAGATTTCGCTCCCAGATTTCGACAGGAAGCTTGATCCGTTTAACCTGCCCGCTTTTCGTCTTAATTTCTAGAATGCTTGGCATGGCCATTTTTTCAAGATTGTCAAGCGTGATCAGAGCACCCAGCTTAGGATCATTTTTTTCGTACCGTACATCTGTGACTGCCTGATCCAGTTTCCAGTTATTATGGAACCAGCCCCGCCAAAACCAGTTCAGATTTTCGCCGGAAACGTTTTCCATCGTACGGAAAAAATCATCAGGTGTGGGATGTTTATAAGCCCATCTCCGGATGTATTCTTTAAAGGCGCGGTCAAATCGGCCAGGACCTAAGATTTGCTCCCGCAACATGGTCAGTCCGATTGCTGGTTTATAATAGGCCAGGTAACCAATATTGGACTCTTTCATATTATCAGGGCTGCTCATAACCGGTTCAAAGATGGAGTTTGTCAGCACTTTTCCCAGGGCATGCATATCATTCGGTTTGGGGCGGTATTCGCCATTGTTAAACTCTTCGGAGGCCAGGGAGTTAATAAATGTGTTAAATCCCTCATCCATCCAGGCATGTAAACGCTCATTGGAGCCTACGACCATTGGAAACCAGGTATGACCAAATTCATGATCAGTTACTCCCCAAAGACCGGCAGATTTAGCTTTTGCACCGCAAAACACAATTCCGGGATATTCCATACCCCCTACAATTGATGCTACATTAGTTGCCGCCGGATAAGGAAACTCCAGCCATTTTTTAGAATTAAATTCATTGGATGCTTTTGTATATTCAGTTGATCGCCCCCAGGCCTCAGCACCATCACTTTCAACCGGGTAGGCTGATATTGCTAATGATTTTTTCCCGCTTGGAAGATTCATTCTTGCAGCATCAATTATGAACGCTGCTGAAGAAGCCCATGCGGCATCCCGGGCGTTTTTTAGCTTA
The DNA here is from genome assembly GCA_036676435.1 of Pedobacter sp. GTDB lineage: Bacteria > Bacteroidota > Bacteroidia > Sphingobacteriales > Sphingobacteriaceae > Daejeonella. Next base: position 27,779 of record JAKFCV010000027.1, read on the forward strand.
AAATTCCAGGTGAGTTCCTGCTTCCCTGCTGGTCTGGAAGAAGGGCTGTTAACCTCCGAAGCAGATCTGATCATAACAGTCTTATCACTTTTTGCAGCCTCTGCCCAGCGCTTTTGCTGTTCAGCAGTATAAACATCCTGGGGATTTACCAGTTCCCCTGAACTAACTACAATATGATTTGCCGGTGCTGTTATGCTGATATCGTAATCTCCGTATTCAAGGTAAAACTCGCTTGGACCAATATATGGAATGGTATTCCAGCCTGATACATCATCATAAACACACATCCGTGGATACCATTGTGCAACAGAAAATATTTTACCGTTTTTAGTCGACAGGATACCCATCCGGTCTGAACCATACTCGGGAGAAATAAAAGAATATTCGATCTTAAGTTTTAACTGGCCACCGCCCGCAGAAAGCTCCGAGGGAAGGTATATCTGCATTCTGGTATCTTCGATAAAATATTCAACATCCATTTCAGTGATCTTTCCTTTATCAGCCGAAAGCATTTTAACTGATTTAATTTTATATCCTGCATCATATTTCTGACCACGTGCTCCGTTCCTGCTTCCAGAAGGAGGTACCATAGCCTGACCACGGGAATCTTCCTGGAATAAATTCTGGTCGAGCTGCATCCAGATAAAGGACATATTATCCGGGCTGTTATTAGTATAACTTAAAACCTCAGTACCCGAAATTTCATTTGTCTGATCATTTAGCTTTACGGTTAATTTATAATCAGCCCTGTTCTGCCAGTATTTTGGCCCGGGCTGCCCGCTCGCAGAGCGAATATCGTTTCCGTTCTGTGTATAAAATACAGGACCGAAGGCATCATGATAATCATACTTAGTATTTAGCGGCGGCAAAGGAGCATTGGCAGTCTGTGCAAAAATCAGATCAGATGCACATACCATCGTCAGGAGCAATGATAAAAATTTCAATTTGTTCATTTAAAGATATTTAAGAGATAAATTATACGATTTAATTACTCCTTATAAACGGAGATATCAATTTTATAAATGGATAAGATTAATTAAAATCAGGGAGTTCAGGAACCGGACGGAGATTTTTTTTTCCGAAACGGTACATTAATCCCAAACCCACAAAATCAGCCTGTACCTTATGTACATATCCTCTTCCCTGAATACCCAGAAAGGGAGTAAAATAATACTTGAAACCTGCATTCCAGTAGGTTTTCATGTTATATTTTCCATTGAACTTAAAGTAATATCCGTAATTTGTCATCACAGCCAGGTTACCAAACCATATATCTGCCCCTGTGCTCATTCCATAACGCCATGGATCAAAGGATGTTGCAAAATACTGGTCGCTTGCCTGACTTCCGTCATAAACAGAATAATAATAAACTGCGTCAGCTCCCATTTTCAGACTAACAGTTGGGTTAAGCTTATGATTATACCCAAAATAAAAACCTGATTTCCAATTGCCTTCATGAGATTTATAGGAGCCGCGTCTGCCTATATCCGCGCCGAACTCAAAGAAACTCCTGATTTGATCAGTTGTAACCCTCTTTTTATCCGGCTTTACACTAAATCCCTTTAAATTTTTCATCAATCCTAATGAAACCTCAAAGGAGTTAACACCATTATTCGGCACTTTCAATGCAATATTCGAATAGTGAAATATATTGGTTGAAGCCACCAGGGATGTTGAGCCTGACAGAATAGTTTTAAATTTCAATCCGACATTCGGGGAAAAGTTAAGGCGGCTGGCCACTATTGGATTACCATCGACGAAATAACTGGAAGTGGAGTATGAAAATCCGGCATCCGTAGTAAAAAAAAGCTTAGTTCTTAAGGATTTAATTATGGAGATATTCAGCTTGGCTGAAACTGTATATACATTTCCCAAAAAACCTTTACTCTCTAAACTATCCTGTATCAGAATCTGACTCATGTTCCTGTAAGCAGCAGTTATGCCCAGGGCATCAACCCGAAGTCTCCGTACCCAGTCGGCAGGATTTTGCGCCATTGACAAATTATATCCGACCTCGGCTCCATAACTTTTCCCATTGATAAGAATATGCCCCGGCGAAAAAACATTTAATCCCGAAAGCATGGAAACTTCAACCGAATTCTGGGCTAATGCCGACCTGAAGGAAAGTAGAAGGAGAATTATCAGAAATCTGCTAAGCCGGCGATGCATCTGCAAAAATCAATGAAGTAGAATTGCCAGTTTATCCTCGTTAAAGCCAAGAATTATATCACCTGATCCGGTTTCAATAACAGGTCTCTTAATGATACTAGGCTTCTCAATCATTAGTTCAAAGGCTGATTGCCTGTCGATAATACTTTTTTGCAGATCTGCATCAAGCTTTTTCCAGGTAGTGCCCCGCTTGTTTAGAAGCGCTTCCCAACCCGTCTGGTCAGCCCACTTTTCAAGCTTAGCGGTACTGATGCCTTTTTTCTTGAAATCATGGAATTCATAATCCACATTGTTTTGCTTAAACCAGTCAAGCGTTTTTTTTACCGTACTGCAATTAGGGATTCCGTAAATTATCATTTTGTATCTATTTTCAGAATTGAAAATCCAGTACATTTTCAATTCTCAAGCTCTTAAAATCTATTTATTGAACCGGGTCATAGTTAACTCAGTTCCTGCGGTTACAAAGCTCTGTATCATCTCAATTGAACGGTCTATGAGTGCCGGCAGTTCCTTTTCCTCGTCATCATCAAATCCGCTCAGAACATAGTCTACCTGTCTGCCTTTGGGAAAATTATCCCCTATCCCAAACCTTAAACGGGGATAATTTACTCCACCCGTCATTGCCTCTATGCTTTTTAATCCATTATGACCGGCAGCACTTCCTTTCGGCTTAAGCCGGATGGTCCCGAATGGTAATGCCAGATCATCCACTAAGACCAGGACATTCTCGATGGGGATCCTAAGCTCATTCATCCAGTAGTTTACGGCCTTGCCGCTCAGATTCATATAGGTGGTAGGTTTTATCAGATAAATATTACGGCTTTTATAACTGAATTCTGTGTAATAGGCCAGGCGCATATTGAAAAAAGAGGAATGGGCCTGTTTTGCCAGTTCATCAGCAATCATAAAGCCTATATTATGCCTTGTATCCGCATACTCAGGGCCAATATTTCCTAAACCTACTATCAGATATTTCATTTAAGATGCAAATATGGTTGAAAGGTTTGAAAACTTATTAATTTATAATAAAAAAGCAGTGCAGGAAACCTGCACTGCTATATGATTTAAGAACCGGAAAGGCTGCTTATTTCTTTGCTTCGTTCTCAGCCTGCTTTAAGGCACGTGACATGGTCACAGAAACGATCGTATCGTCAGAATTATTGGTTACTTTGAAAGCATCGAATTGTAATTCGCCGACACTAACTGATTTTCCAACTTCTAATTTCGAAATGCTTACCTCTACATACTGCGGCATGTCTTTCGGCAATGCTTTTACACGCAGTTTACGTAGTTTTTGGATCAGCTTACCACCAGTTTTTACCCCCGGAGAAGTTCCTGTTAATTTTACCGGGATCTGCATAATAACCGGCTTCTTTTCATTCAACTCTAAAAAATCTACGTGTAAAGGCAGATCAGTCAGAGGATGAAAATGTACTTCCTGAATGATAGCCTGTGCTTTCACACCAGCAACATCCAAAGCAACGAATTGAACGTCTGGCGTATAAACCAAACTCTTCAAATCAGCTGCAGACACAGAAAAGTGGATTTGATTTTTTCCACCATAAAGAACTGCAGGCACTTTGCCTTCGTAACGCAGACCTTTAGCGTCTCTTTTCCCTACGTTCTCTCTTGGAGAACCGCTAATAGCAATTGATTTCATTATTTATATTTATTATTTATTTATTATTCATTTTTTGTGTCAGAGACTGAACTCTAATCGATTTTGAACAGGTCACTAATGGATCCGTGTTCATTTACATTTGCGATCGCTCTACCGAACAGATCTGCTGTAGAAAGTACTTTAATCTTAGGACTTGTCTGCTTTGATGCAATCGTGTCCGTAACGATCAGCTCAGTTAATGCTGAATTCTCTATAGTCTTGTAGGCATCGCCGGATAATACCGGATGAGTACAAACTGCCCGGACACTATTAGCCCCGTTTTCCATAATCAACTCCGCGGCTTTAGCCAGCGTTCTTGCCGTATCGCATATATCATCGATCAATACAACATCCCTGCCAGATACATCCCCTATTATTGACATTGATTCGATCTCATTTGCACGTTTCCGCTGCTTATCACAAATCACAACCTCTGCATTAAAAAACTTTGCAAACGTTCTGGCGCGGTAAGAACCTCCCATATCGGGTGAGGCAATGGTAAGATCCGGCAGATTTAGGCTTTTAATATGAGGAACGAATATCACTGATGCATCCAGATGATCAACAGGAATATCAAAGAAACCCTGGATCTGTGCTGCATGCAGGTCCATTGTCATGATCCTGTGAGCGCCTGAAGCGGTGATGAGATTAGCCATCAGTTTTGCTCCGATGGCAACCCTTGGCTTATCCTTACGGTCCTGACGCGCAAGTCCAAAATAAGGAATAACCACGGTAATGTAATGAGCTGAAGCACGTTTAGCCGCATCGGTCATTAACAAAAGCTCGATCAGGTTATCATTAGGCTGATTGGTAGACTGGATCAAAAAAACATCACAGCCACGTACAGTTTCATTGAAATGAGGCTGAAATTCACCGTCACTAAACCGGGAAAGGCTTATATCTCCAAGTTTTTTCCCATAGGATTCTGCTATTTTCTCAGCCAGGGCCTGAGTTCCTGAACCGGCAAATAACTTAACTGGATTAAATGATAGGGGCATTTTAGTTTCGGGATATCGAAATATTGATTTCGGATTTAAACTTACAAAAGAAAAATTTCAGACCGCTAAAACAATCTCTATACTTAGAAATTCCGAAACTCGAAATTTTTATGGTTGCCCGACCAGGATTCGAACCTAGACAAACTGCACCAAAAACAGTTGTACTACCATTATACTATCGGGCAATCAAAATCAAAAAGAAGCTCCTTTTGAAATGGAATGCAAATATAGTGCGATATACTATAACCTGCAAATCAAATTGAAATTAATGTTTTTTCGTTTTCAGTTTCCACGTTCCTGTTAATTTGTGTTAAAGGAAAAGGGTTTCTACATCAAATAATAATAAATTCACTAATTTCGGCATCAAATATTTTTTGAACCTAAAACATATGAACTACAACAGAACCAATAATTTATTGGGCTGGCTCAGTTTTCTTACAGCCTTAATAGTATATACGCTCACTCTCGAACCATCTACCAGTTTCTGGGATTCCGGTGAGTTTATTGCTTCGGCATATAAATTACAGGTAGTTCATCAGCCGGGTGCCCCCTTATTTTTAATGCTTGGAAAGGTCTTTTCTCTATTCGCCGGCGATACAAGTAATGTGGCATACTGGATAAATATGTGCTCTGCTCTGGCAAGTGCAGCTACTATTCTATTTCTGTTTTGGACTATAACGGCCTTAGCCAGGAAAGTGATCTGGAAAACAGGGGAAAATCTTTCCAAAGCAGAACTTATCACCATCATGGGCTCAGGCCTTGCAGGAGCCCTTGCTTACACTTTTTCAGATTCATTCTGGTTTTCAGCCGTAGAGGCCGAAGTATACGCTCTTTCATCACTTTGTACGGCTGTGGTATTCTGGGCGATATTAAAATGGGATCAGCATGCTGATGACCCCTATTCTGACAGATGGCTCATTTTTATTGCCTATGTTATGGGACTGTCAATTGGAGTGCATTTATTGAACCTTTTAGCCATCCCGGCCATTGCACTCGTATATTATTTCAGAAGATCCAAAACAAGAACCTCATCAGGAACGCTTATGGCTTTACTGGCAGGTATTGTGATCTTAGCCTTCATCCAGTATGGTATCGTTCAGTACACCATTAAATTTGCAGCCTATTCAGACCTGTTCTTCGTAAATACCCTGGGGCTGGGATTTGGCAGCGGAGTGTTGTTCTTCGCCATACTTTTAATCACCACGCTCAGTTCGGGCATTCTCTTTTCTATAAATGGAAAAAGATCCTATTTATTGATCGCTGTTACTTCATTTGTTCTGCTTATGACCCTTGGCGGAGGAATATCAGGAATTATCATTGCGGGTATCATGCTCGCTGCCCTGGAATACCTGATCAAGATCCGTGAAAAACGGAGGATCTTAAACCTGGCCCTTATATCGGTGGTCTTTATACTCTTCGGATATGGTTCATTTGCCATGATCGTTATCAGGGCAAAAGCTGATCCCACCTTAAATAACAGTGATCCTGATAATGCATTCTCCTTATTGAGCTACGTTAACCGTGAGCAGTATGGCGACCGGCCGCTATTGTACGGACAGTATTTTGATTCCAAGCCCATTGACAATAAAAAAGGAGATGTGATCTATCGCAAAGGGGCAGATAAATATGAATCTGCAGGTCAGAAGTTCGAAAGAGTTTACGACCGTAATACTATTTTGCCCAGGATGTACAGTGATGATCCCCAGCATGCGGGCTTTTACCGGGACTGGATGGGCTTGTCGGAAACCGAATCCCCTACTTTCCTGGATAATATAGGCTTTCTGATCAGTTATCAAACCAGCTTTATGTATACCCGTTATTTTGCATGGAACTTTGTGGGCCGGCAGAATGATGAGCAGGGACATGGCGATTATATTCATGGCAACTGGCTTTCAGGAATAACGTTCATTGATAATATGCTGCTTGGCGGACAAAATGATCTGCCCAAAAGCCAGTTGAAAAACAATGCATTCAACCGTTTCTATTTCCTGCCTTTTATACTGGGGATAATAGGTGCATTCTGGCATTTTAAACGGAACCAGAAAGATGCCGGAATTGTTGGCTTGCTCTTTTTCTTTACCGGCATAGCCATCGTTCTATATCTGAACCAAAATCCGCTGCAGCCAAGAGAGCGGGATTATGCCTACACAGGATCATTCTATGCTTTTGCTATATGGATCGGTTTAGGTGTGGCAGGCATTGCAGAATTTTTCCGGACAAGGATCAAAGGGCCCAATGCCGCAATCCTGGCCACTATAATCGGATTGCTCGCCGCACCCGTACTGATGGCAAAAGAAGGCTGGGATGATCATGACCGCTCTACGAAATTCACTGCGAGAGATATGGCTATCGATTACCTGGAATCATGCGCACCCAATGCCATTTTATTCACCTATGGGGATAACGATACCTATCCACTCTGGTATGCCCAGGAAGTTGAAAATATCAGACCGGATGTCCGGGTGGTCAACCTCAGTTTACTTGGCACAGACTGGTATATCCGTCAGATGAAGAAGAAGGTAAACCAGGCGGATGCATTGCCTATAACCATGGCCAATGAGAAATTCGTGCAGGGAGTGCGTGATGTTATGGGTTACCAGGATTATCAGGTTACCGGAGCGGTAGAATTAAAAAACCTGTTCGACATTCTTACTTCCGAAAACGATGCGGATAAAGCCACTTACCAGGATGGCTCCAAGGAGAATTTTCTTCCCACCAAGAATTTTAAGATAAGCATTGATCCCGCAAATGTTTTAAGTACCGGAACTGTTCCGGCTGCGCGCAAGGATCAGATCGCCCCTGCAATGGAGTGGACTTATAATAAAAACTATGTTACGAAAACCGAACTGGCGCTGATCGATATCCTGGCGCATAATAACTGGAAAAGGCCTATTTACTTTGCCATCACTGTCCCAAGCGATAATTATATTGGTCTCGACAATTATTTATACAACGAAGGATTTGCATATCGTTTATTGCCGCTGGTAAAACCAGCTCCCGATAGTACGGAGGAAAAGGTAGAGCTGACCAATACGGATGTGATGTACGATAATATGATGAATAAGTTTAAATGGGGTAATATGAAAAACGCTACCTATTTAGATCCAGAGTCAGTTCGAATGAACTTTACGATCATCAATCATTTCAATATCCTGGCTGAAAACCTTTACAAGGAAGGACGTTTGGAAGAAGCCAGAAAAGCCTTGTTAAAATGTATTGACGTGGTCCCTGATAAGAATTATTCACTGAACTTTACCATCCGGAAATTTTATATGGCAGATTTGCTTTATAAGTTAAAAGAGACCAAAAAAGCAAACGAGCTGGTTACAAGTACTGCTGATTATATCGAAGATCAATTGAATTACCTTTCTGCTATAGCACAGACCAAGGAGAATCTCAACAGCCGCGATATTCAGCTTGGAATATATGTAATGGGAGAACTTGTTAAACTAACGGCCCAGAATGGCGAAACAGCTCTAAACAAACAACTGCAGGCGCGGTTTAAAGCAATGGAAAGTAAATTTATCGGCTTAGCCCGGTAAAGAAAAGGTTAAATAATAAGGCTGAAACTTTCGGGTAATTAGTTCCCTGAAACTTTCAGCCTTATTTATATACTATAATCCTATAATATCATGCGGATTGAAGTCCTTCAGCCCATGGCTTTTGCTAGGATTCAACGACTACACCCATCGAGCAGAACTTGTTTATGCGCTCATTGATCACTTCTTCAATATCACGATTGCAAAGAGATTTAAGGTCTTCAATTATTTGACCCTGAATGGTCTTAGCCATCTGATCAGGATTATGGTGAGCACCGCCCAGAGGTTCCTTAATTATACCATCGATCAGTTTATTCCCAAGCATATCCTCTGCGGTAAGCTTAAGGCAATCAGCAGCACGTTCTTTAAAGTCCCAGCTGCGCCATAAAATAGATGAACAGGATTCCGGTGAAATAACAGAATACCAGGTATGCTCAAGCATGTAAACCCGGTCGCCAATACCAATTCCCAGGGCCCCGCCTGAGGCACCCTCTCCTACTACAAAACAAAGTATGGGCACTTTTAATACCGACATCTCGAGGAGATTTCGGGCAATAGCTTCACCTTGCCCGCGTTCTTCAGCTTCAAGACCCGGATAAGCACCGGGAGTATCAATGAAAGTAATAACAGGCTTATTAAATTTTTCAGCAAGTTTCATTAGTCTGAGGGCTTTCCTGTAACCCTCGGGGTTAGCCATGCCGAAATTACGGTACTGCCGCATCTTGGTATTCACCCCCTTCTGATGACCAATAACCATCACCGTCTGACCTCCGATACTAGCAAAACCGCCCACAATTGCTTTATCATCCTTAACTGTACGGTCTCCGTGCATTTCAATGAAATCATCGCAGATCATCTCTATATAAGATAATGTATAAGGCCTTTCCGGATGCCGGGATATCTGAACTTTCTGCCAGCCTGTAAGATTGGAATAGACCTGCTTTTTTGTTGCCTCGATCTTAGCTTCTAATTCGGCCAGAGTAGCAGACATATCAACTTTTGTTTTATCGGCCACCTGCTTAACCTTTTCGATCTGGAATTCAAGATCAACAATAGGCTTTTCGAAATCAAATGTTGTGTTCATGAGCATTTTTGATGAGTCGGCTAAATTAGGAAAATTTAATCTATCCAAACATACCCTTAATCTGAATATCCTCTCAGCTTATTGTATTTATTTATCTGGTCGGGGGTCAATATTCTCCTGGTCTTAAGATGGGCCTGCAAATGGGCATTCCTGAGTTCAGCATTATACAAACCTATCTTGTTGGTATAGTATATTATAGAGCCCTCATCCGCTTTTCCGGAAGCAAACAGAGCATTAAGCTTTTTCTCTTCACTGATGATAAATTCACCCATTTCAAGGGCCTTGAATTTCATCACTTTCCTTGCTTCTTCGATCCTTTGTTTTTGAACAGGACTTAATTTCAGTTCCTTTGCAAGATCCAATACATGCATCGGACCGGGATATGAATTTAACTCTGCAGCTTTAGCCAGACCCATTCCCATCCCCTGTTTCAAACCCCTGACCTCTTCGGCAGATAGGCTTTTAATCGCAGAAACCTCATTTGTGCTATCCGATTTATGCGTTTGAGCATTAATGCCATAGCCGAAAATAAACAGGAATGAAAAAATAATATATCTCATCATGATTTTAAATTTTTCAATTTTTCTTTAGCCTGATCCCAGGTATTGAGGCTTTTACTTTCAACGGCTGCTTCGTCTATAAATTGCTGAAGCCCGGCAAGCGCCTCCAGGATCGCATCTGCTTTTATACCTTCCTTTTTAAAAGTTATAAGGTCGAGGAGAATTGCTTTACTATTTCCCTTCTCATCCGTTATGAAATTTATTCCTTGTATCATGTGCTATTATTTTGATTTATGATATGCTTCCTGCTGTCAAAGATACGGAGTTCGCTGGCAGAGCCGTATTTCCGTACCGGACAATTTCATGTAAAAATAATGATCCTCTTGTAATCTCATTTTAACCGATTTCCTTAAAAAAAACAAAAAGCTTAACGGTATTTTTCTTATATTTTATCTCCAGCAGAAGGACCGGTAAAATTCAATTATGGGACATTTACCAAAGCTTATAGAGGATCTTGCGCTAATATTAATTGCAGCTGCAATTACAACTTTATTATTCAAACGAATAAAGCAGCCGCTGGTTTTAGGGTATATTATTGCAGGTTTCCTGGTCGGGCCTCATTTTTCTTTAACCCCTACAGTAGTTGACACCACAAACGTTGAAACACTTGCAGAAATAGGCGTAATATTTCTTTTGTTCAGTTTGGGTCTGGAGTTCAGCTTTAAGAAGCTGATACGTGTTGGGGGCACGGCCTCTGTTACTGCTTTTGTGGAAATAGTCTTTATAACTATCGCGGGATATTTCACAGGGAAATGCCTGGGCTGGTCGGTTATGGACAGCCTGTTTCTTGGAGGCATGCTTGCCAGTTCATCCACTACAATTATTATCAAGGCTTTTGATGAACTAGGAGTTAAAACAAAACAGTTCGCTCAAACTGTATTCGGAATTCTGGTGGTTGAAGATATTGTCGTCATCTTATTAATGGTTCTGCTTTCTACTGTAGCGGTGACCAAACAATTCCAGGGAACTGAAATGTTGTTTACTGTAGCCAAACTCCTGTTCTTCCTGCTTTTATGGTTTATAGCCGGAATTTTCCTCATACCTACTTTTCTAAAAATATCAAAATCTGTGCTTGACGATGAAAACTTGCTAATTCTTGCCATAGGCCTTTGCCTGGGAATGGTGGTAGTAGCCCGGGAGGCTGGATTTTCAGCTGAATTAGGCGCTTTTATCATGGGGTCAATCCTGGCTGAAACGACAAAGGCTGAGCGGGTTATACATTTAGTTAAACCCGTAAAGGATCTTTTCGGCTCAGTGTTCTTCGTTTCTGTGGGGATGCTCATTGACCCCCTTGCTATAATGGAACATCGCTGGGCCGTCTTCTGGATAACCCTTTTGATCCTGTTTGGCAGATTTTTCAGTTCAACATTGGGAGCGCTATTATCCGGGCAGCCTTTAAAACAATCCGTACAGGTAGGGATGAGCCTGGCACAGATAGGTGAGTTTGCTTTCATCGTGGCTGCCCTTGGACTTTCCCTGGGTGTAACCAGTGATTTTTTATTTCCGGTGGCAGTCGGCGCCTCTGTGATAACTACGTTCACAACCCCTTACCGTATCAGATATTCAGCCAATTTATACGAATTTATTATTCGGCTACTACCCGTTACCTGGCTCAGGGGACTTACAAATTATTCAGCCAGCACCCAATATATCCAAGCCGAAACAAACTGGAACAGAGTTTTAAAAGCATATTTAAACATTGCCATTACGAATGGAATAATTTTATTGGCTTTAATGCTGTTATCAATAAATTTTCTTCTTCCCTTATTAGAAAGTTCGATCCCGAATAATATACTCAGGGGATTACTTCTCATCCTGCTATCCTTTGGAGCTGCTGCACCATTTTTATGGGCGCTTATTGCTAAACGACCCAACAATATGGGTTATAAGGAATTGTGGCTAGATAAAAAATACAGCAAGGGACCATTGCTTGTTCTGGAAATTTCCAGGGTGCTTATTGGTCTGATAATAATTAGTCTCTGGGTAAACCGCTTGTTTTCCACTACGGTAGCTTTCCTTGTAGCTGTACCGCTGATTATAACCGTTCTTAACTTATTCTCCCAAAAGCTCCAGCAGTTTTATCAAAGGCTTGAAGGCAGATTTCTAACTAATCTGAATGAAAGAGAACTTGCAGAAAAGGAAAATTCACAATCCGAAAAAATTTTAAGCAAACATTTCATTCCCGAATCAGAACTTTCACCCTGGGAAGCTCATATGGTTGATCTGGAAGTTCATCAAAATGCGGATTATATAGGTAAAACCCTTGAGGAACTCGCATGGAGGGAGCAGTATGGAATAAATATCGCCTATATCAAACGGGGGGATAAACTAATTTACGCTCCTTCAAGATTTAATAAGCTTTTACCCTTCGATCGTGTTGGTGTAATTGCAACTGATGAACAGATGCAGGTATTTAAGCCTTTGTTCGATGTAACAGAAAATATTGATAATAAGGAATATAATATTGAAGATATAATAGTTCAAAAAATTGTGGTAAATGAATACAATAAACTAAAAGGCTTAACTGTAAGGGATTCCGGTATAAGAGAACGCACCAATGGATTAATAATAGGGATAGAAAGGAAAAACAAGCGAATCCTCAACCCGAATTCTTTCACAGTTTTCGAATGGGGAGATATAGTCTGGATTGTGGGCGAAAGGAAAAAGATCCAGAAACTGAGCTCCCCTGCTTAAAAAAAATCAGAATACTGGTTCAGCAGCAGGATTGGGATCAACCGGAATGGTGAATTTAAAAGAAGTACCCTCACCCGGTTCACTTTCAATAAATATGGCTCCTCCATGCTGCGTCACGAAGTCGCTCACCAGAAGCAGTCCTAATCCTGTTCCCTGCTCATTGTTTGTGCCTGATGAAGATCCTGGGCTAAATCTGGTAAACAAGGTTTGCTGCACCTCCCTGGTCATGCCCACCCCGTTGTCGCGGATGCAGACTTCAACCATGGTATCCACAGGCTGGGCAGTAACACAAACCCTGCCCCTTTGTGGAGTATATTTTATTGCATTCATTACGACGTTCTGGATTATCGAACGAAGCATGAATACATCTGCTTTTACATAAATAGTTGGCGGAATATTATTCTCAAGAACAATCTTTTTCTGAAACGCATTCGTCTTTAACAGCTCTAATGAACCATCCAAACCTTTACGCAGCTGCAAACTAATAGGATTAAATGCGGTTTTCTCCCTTTGGTCTTTAGCCCATTCCACCAGCTCATTCAGCTGCTCAAGTATCTTATTTGATGTCCGGTGAATGATTGTAGCCAGATGCTGGGTTTCTTCCGGAGTGGCATTCAGGTTTTTTTTCAGCCTGGCGGATGATGCCAGCAGGGCTGTGAGAGGATTTCGTAAATCATGGGATATCACTGAAAGGAACTTATCCTTTGACAGGTTAAGATCCTTAAGTTCATGATTAAGGTTTTCAAGAGCGAGTGTACGTTCTTTTACACGGTCTTCAAGCTCCTGGTTTAATTTCCTCAGGTCTTCATTTATAACCTTCAGGTTTTCCTCCTGAATCTTTAAGATCTTGTTTTTACGGTAAAGTTCAGCAAAAATTGCAACTTTCGAGCGGAGTATCTGGGTATTGAATGGCTTCCTTATATAATCCACCGCACCCGCCATATATCCCTTAAAAATGGCAGCTTCCTCATCATCCTGGCCGCTGATAAAAATAATAGGGATATGCCTTAATTTGTCTCGCTGATAGATAAGTTCGGCCGTCTCATAACCATCCATAATAGGCATGCGTATATCCAGCAGAATCAGTGAAAAATCGTCTTCCTTTAACAAAATCTTTAAGGCATCCCGGCCTGAGGTAGCTTTAGAAAATGAATAGGATTCATTTTCCAGCACCACTTCCATAGACATCAGATTATCGGCATTATCATCTACAAGAAGAATCTTTATCGGATCAATCACATCAACTAATTAAAATCAAACTCCTTTTTATTTTATTAATAAAGCCAAACCCGCATCAGGGACAATAACTGATCCGTTTTTACCGGTTTGGTTATATAATCTGAAGCTCCCGAAGAAATGCATTTCTGCCTGTCCCCAATCATCGCTTTTGCTGTCACAGCAATAATCGGTACATTTTTACTTTTATTCTCTTTCCGGATCCACTTTATTGTTTCATACCCATCCATTTCGGGCATCATAATATCCATCAGGACAATATCGATTTTTTTGTTGCCGCTTAAGATCTCAAGTGCCTCCTTACCGCTTTCTGCCGTTATAACATTCAATCTTGATCGTTCAAAGGCTGCTGTAAGTGCAAACAAATTCCTAACATCATCATCAACAACCAGGGCAGTCTTTCCATCAAGCACATCAAAGGCAGGCTGGAGAGTCCGTAGAACATCCTGCTGCTCTTTACTTAGTACCTTATTATCAATATGAAGCAGATTTAATACCTCATCCAATATGTTTGTATGAGAAACAGATGTCTTGGTAATTAATTTAAAAGTCAGGCGCTTTAATTGAATTAACTCGTTCTGGGTAAAATCCCTGGCTGAGTGAAGAATTACCTCTGCCTGGGGCTGTTTCAATAAATTAATCTGCTTCAGCAGTTCAAGACCCGAAGAATCAGGAAGCATGTAATCCAAAATAATGCACTCAAACATCTCCTTCTTTAATATTCCAATCGCTTTCTTGGATGTTGTAGCAGCTGCAACGCTGATATGATTATTTGACAGAAGTTTGGAGAGACGCTCAAGTTCCATTTCATTATCTTCAATCAGTAATACCCTCTTTTTTACCTTCTGATTGAAATTTATAATCTCCCCAAACAATTCATCTAAGGAATTATTGGATAGTGGCTTTAAATAAAAGCTCTTCGCCCCTGATTTAATAGCAAGATTTCTGTCATCTTCTCCTGAAATGAGATGTACGGGAATATGGCGGAAAATCACATTATTTTTTAATGCCTTTAAAATTTTCCAGCCATTGGATTCTGGAAGTTTAACATCCAGGGTTATTGCAATTGGATTATATTTTTGAATAGCATCAAATATTTCCAGGTAATTTGTAGCAACAATAGTTTTCACACCAAAATTATGAGATCGCTCGATCACAATTTTTGTAAAGCGGACATCATCCTCAACTACGAGTAAAACCTTGTCATTCGGTATTATATTATGCCTGTCATCATCAATTAATTGTTCAGGAATTTCTAAGGCCGTCGCGCGGGGATTGACCGGCATAAATTCTTCCTTAACCTTAAAATCATTGATTGCTACCTCTGTCTCATTATATTTTAACGGGAGGAATAGTGTGAATACACTTCCTTTTCCAAGCTCACTGTGAACTGAAATCGTACCTCCAAGTAATTCAGCAAAACCTTTACTGATAGATAGCCCTAAACCTGTGCCTCCGTATTTACGACTGGTTGATCCTTCAGCCTGCTGGAAAGCTTCGAAAATGATCTCCTGGGTAGACGGAGCTATTCCAATCCCGGTATCTTCAATTGCAAAAGCAATAACTGAAGATCCGTCCCTCGTCAACTTTTTATCCTTAGGCCTGTATATCCGCAATTTAACGCTTCCTTTTTCCGTGAACTTAAAGGAGTTTGAAAGAAGGTTTTTAAGAATCTGATTTAAACGCTGGATATCAGTTTCAATAACTTCAGGTATACCGTCTTCGATATCAATGTCGAACTGAAGATTTTTCGCTTCGGAAATAGGCTTAAAAGTAGATTGGACGAAGGAAGCAATCTCCCGGAAACCAACTGTCATAATATCCGCTGAAATAACTCCTGATTCGATCTTTGAAAGGTCGAGGATGTCATTGATCAGCTGAATAAGGTCATCTCCGCATGAGTGGATGGTCTTGGCATAACTGATCTGTTTATCATTAAGATTCCCTTCATGATTTTCAAATAATTGCTGGGCAAGAATAAGCAAACTGTTCAGAGGAGTTCTTAACTCATGCGACATATTGGCCAGGAACTCCGATTTATATTTAGAAGTAAGCGTTAACTGTTCCGCTTTTTCCTCAAGGGAACGTCCTTTATCATGCAGTTCATCATTCGCCCGTCTAAGCTCCTCCTGCTGAGCGGAAAGCTCACCGGCGAGAGATTGCGACTGGGATAATAATTCCTCTGTCCGGGTATTCGTTTCAATATTATTCAGTACAATAGCAATACTCTCCGTCAACTGATCCAGGAAGTCAATATGGGTATCGCTGAAATTTTCAAAAGAGGCAAGCTCGATAACTGCCTTTACGTTATTCTCAAACAATACCGGCAAAATAACCAGATCGATAGGCGGCGCATTACCAATTCCTGAGCTGATCTTCAGGTAATCTCCCGGCACATTGCTGAGCCTGATCTGTTCTTTATCTGAAGCACATTGCCCCACCAATCCTTCATTTAAAGAGAATTCCTGATTTTTAACCATATTCCCTTTTTGGGCATATCCGGCTATTAGTATAAGCTTGGCTTCATCAGAGGCCTCCGCCTGTTCCAAAATATAGAAGGCACCGAAGCGTGCGTTCACCAGGTCGGCAAGTTCAGAAAGCACTTTATTAGCCACAGCATTCCTGTCCCGCTGCCCCTGAAGCATCTGGGCAAATTTGGCCAGGTTGGATTTCAGCCAATCCTGCTCATGGTTACGTAAAGTGGTGCCTTTCAGGTTGGCAATCATCTGGTTGATCGTATCCTTTAAAGCTTCAAGCTCTCCTTTGGCATCTACCCGGATTGTACGTGTAAGGTCACCCTTTGTAACCGCTGAAGCAACTTCCGAAATCGAACGTACCTGGGTGGTCAGATTCTGGGCCAGCTGATTCACGTTTTCCGTCAAATCTTTCCAGGTACCAGAGGCACCCGGAACACTTGCCTGTCCGCCTAATCGTCCCTGAACACCCACTTCACGGGCCACAGTAGTTACCTGGTCGGCAAAGACCGCAAGGGTATCGATCATTTCATTAATTGTATCCGTTAACTGGGCTACTTCTCCCAGGGCATTAATGGAAAGCCTCTGTTTAAGATTTCCCTTGGCGATGCCGGTTGCAACCTTCGAGATACCACGGATCTGGCCTGTCAGGTTTGAAGCCATCTGATTCACCGAATCGGTGAGATCTTTCCATGTACCGCCTACCCCTTTTACCTGGGCCTGTCCGCCGAGTTTTCCTTCAGTACCAACCTCCCTTGCCACCCTCGTTACTTCCGAAGCAAAAGAGTTAAGCTGATCAACCATCGTGTTGATGGTGTTTTTCAGGTCCATCATCTCCCCTTTTACGTCGATGATTACCGTTTTAGAAAGGTCACCGCCCGCAACAGCCTTTGTCACTTCAGCAATATTTCTCACCTGTGAGGTAAGATTACTGGACATCTGGTTCACCGAGTCAGTTAAATCTTTCCAGGTTCCGGCAACACCCGGTACAAATGCCTGTCCGCCCAGGTTTCCGTCAGTACCAACCTCACGGGCAACACGGGTTACTTCCGATGCAAAACCCCTCAGCTGATCAACCATCGTATTAATGGTTTCCTTTAACTGGAGGATCTCACCCCGCACGTCAACCGTGATCTTCTTGGATAAATCTCCGTTTGCAACCGCAATGGAAACATCCGCAATATTCCTCAGCTGGGCGGTAAGATTACCCGCCATCTTATTTACACTATCTGTTAAATCTTTCCATGTTCCATCCACTCCCGGCACATTGGCCTGACCACCAAGCTGTCCCTCTGAACCTACCTCACGTGCCACACGTGTTACTTCCGAGGCAAAACCCCTCAGCTGATCAACCATGGTATTGATCGTATCCTTCAATTCAAGAAGCTCTCCTTTAGCATCCACCGTGATCTTTCTTGAAAGGTCACCTTTTGCTACCGCTGTTGTTACCTCGGCTATGTTACGTACCTGGGAGGTTAGGTTATCAGCCATCTTATTTACCGAATCCGTTAGATCCTTCCATGTTCCTCCTACACCCGGCACATTGGCCTGACCGCCAAGCTGTCCCTCTGAACCTACCTCCCGGGCTACCCGGGTTACCTCTGATCCAAAGGAATTCAGCTGATCCACCATCGTATTGATCGTGATCTTTAATTCCAGCATCTCTCCTTTTACGTCAACCGTGATCTTCTTGGAAAGGTCACCCTTTGCCACCGCGGTTGTTACTTCTGCTATATTTCTTACCTGACCTGTTAAATTTCCGGCCATCTGGTTTACCGAATCTGTTAAATCTTTCCAGGTTCCGCCAACTCCAGGTACGTTTGCCTGACCTCCAAGCTGACCGTCAGAACCTACCTCCCGGGCAACACGGGTTACCTCAGATGAAAAGGAGTTCAGCTGATCCACCATCGTATTGATCGTGTTTTTGAGCTCCAAAAGCTCGCCTTTGGCATCCACTGTAATCTTTCTTGAAAGATCACCCTTAGCTACCGCAGTAGTTACACCCGCAATGTTCCGCACCTGATCAGTCAGGTTACTACCCATCTGGTTCACCGAATCCGTCAGGTCCTTCCATACCCCGCCTACTCCCTTTACCTTAGCCTGTCCACCCAATTCCCCCTCAGTACCTACCTCCAGGGCCACCCGGGTTACTTCAGATGCAAAGGAATTCAGCTGATCCACCATCGTATTGATGGTCTTTTTAAGCTCCAGCATTTCCCCCTTTACGTCCACAGTGATCTTCTTGGAAAGGTCACCATTAGCCACTGCGGTGGTTACACCCGCTATATTCCGCACCTGGGAGGTAAGATTACCCGCCATGCGATTTACCGAATCGGTCAAATCTTTCCATGTTCCTGCCACTCCAGGCACTTTAGCCTGACCTCCCAGTTTCCCTTCGGTACCAACCTCCAGGGCCACACGGGTTACTTCCGAGGAAAAGGAATTCAGCTGATCCACCATCGTATTGATCGTGTTTTTCAATTCCAGGATCTCACCCTTCGCCTCTACCGTGATCTTTCTTGAAAGGTCACCCTTTGCAACAGCTGTTGTTACCGCAGCTACGTTCCGCACCTGGGCTGTGAGGTTACCCGCCATTTGATTCACAGAATCTGTCAGTTCAGCCCATACCCCTGCAACTCCTTTAATCTTTGCCTGCTCTCCCAATTTTCCTTCGGACCCTACCTGACGGGCTACACGGGTTACCTCCATGGAAAATAAGCGCAATTTGGAAAGCATCTGATTAGATTCCTTTGCCATACGCAAAAACTCCCCTTTAAGCGGCTGCCCGTTTATTTCCAGTGGGATCTGCTTTGCCAGATCACCATTGGCTACGGAATTGATCATACCCGCAATTTCAATCGCCGGTGATGTCAGATCCGTAATCAGGTTATTTAAAGATGTAACACCCTGAGCCCACTCACCTTTGGCCTCCGGCATCTGTATCCTTTTACTCAGGTTTCCCCGCTTTCCGATCACCATTTCGGCAGTGGAAATCTCACCCAGCATCCGCTGGTTCATATCAATTATATCATTCAGTACTTCGCATATTCTCCCATTGATCCCCGCCTGGGTGACAGGCATACGGGTGCTGAGATTGCCATTCTTCACAAGTGACAGAACTTTCAGAAGTTCCTTCAAATCAAGCGTTTCCGGCTTCTGTTCAGCACTTCCGTTGTGGGTATGAGGTACCTTTAAGGTATTCGACTTAGGGTTCATCTTCATGGGGCGATAGAATTCATATTAAAAATAATACTTTTCAATACTTTTTCAAGCGAAGGAATAACTTTTTTATGCTTCCAGTTGGTGTTATTATCAAATGGATAAAAGTTCGGTATTTGCATTACTTCAATTTTAATTAGACTTCAAATATTTGAAGATCGAAAAATATTAAGATTTATTGGCTGTTGTATAATTTATAACTGAAACACAATTGATTATCTTCTTTCTTTCCGGCATTCCATAACAGTACTGATCATAATGTTCAGGGTCATAATAGGAAAGCATTTTCATTTGTCCCTTTGAAAGGATTATGAATTCATACGTAAAGGAGTTAAAAATACGATATTTTTCAGGACAAAAGTTTAGATTATCAGCTTCATTCTTCATTTTGAACAGGTCATTCTGAATAAATGTCTTCCAGATGAGATTGAGGTCATCATCAGTTAAGTTGAGATTAATAAGGCTATCCCTCTGCTGATTAAAGGAATAGGCAATATTTTTATTGCCGTTTCTGCTTAAGATAAAATAGTTTTTGTCATGCTCAGTGCGACCCGAAATGGATGTTCTGAAAGCTATTACAAGTCCGTTTTTCTGATAAAGATGATTTAATAGGGGATTAACATGTACTGGATCATAGGCTTTGCCATTTTCAATTTCTTCCTGGGCAAAAGCATAGGGACTAAAAAGAAGGAACAAAAAACAAACAAGCAAGGAACTGCTTTTCTTAGGAACTTTAACCTTCATTATCAATAATTAATATTCTCTGTCTTTATTTTGAGTTCCTGACCACATGAAAACAATTAATTATCAATTTGTTTTGATGCTTATTATTGAATTTAAACGAAATGGTACTGCAAGTATTATCTGAATGTTATTCATTGGGCTCCAATCACTCCTGAATTGATAAGAAAAATCACTCCGACCCGGTTCAATTAACTGCTACTCTGAAAAGTGATTTAGAACTTCTGTAAGCTCATTTATATTAAAAGGTTTTACAAGGTACGAATCAGCGCCTGCTTCCTTTGCAAGAATCTTAATATTCGGGTTGGCTGAAATATAAATCACAGGAATTTTATTAAAATCCGGGTGGCTTTTAATAACACGGGTTGTAACAATCCCTCCGGCATCGGGAATCCAATTATCCATAAGTATAAAATCAGGCTTTACTTCCTCAAGTATTTCCAGTATTTGCCGGCAATGAGACCTGGTATAAACCTTCATGCCGACTTCTTCTAACGCTAATTTATATATGGATAAAAAATCAAGATCATCATCACATATTAACACTCGTTTTTTCATTATGGCCCTACTTCAATTTTTATTCCAAAAATTGAAGAGGAGAGTAATTCTTTAATTACCTGGACGAAAAATTAACGGGAATTTTATTTAGTGCATTTCCTTTTTTTCCTATCGGGGAACAATCTGGCAGACCTTTAAAATAACGTTCTGGCTGCTTTTTTCAGTACCGGATGAGTCCGGCCCTATTGGCCTGGTTTTAGAAATATTTGGATATAGGGATCCAAAAGGAGCTGATAGTGAACTGGCAGCCAGATCTTTACTGGTCAAATCGCCAGGCATCAGGATGGAATCATACCATACAACCTGGGATCCTTCGGGATTTAAAATTTCAAATTCGCTGTTTTTCACAGAATCAGAGGAATTACCTGTTTTTTTCTGCTCAGGGGAATCATTAAGTTTAATGCTTTGTATGTCACTCAGAGTGATAAAAAGGGAGGCTGCAGGGGTCTGCGCCCTTGTTTCAGTAGCTATTGTAAGTAAAATAAAGCAGATTAACAACTTCCACATATATTATCCTCTTACGATAAATATATGAAAAGGATGCATTTATTGCGATAAATTTTATCGTCACCTTTTTTGCGGGCTGTTTGGCGAGATAAATTTCTTGGTCTCTATTTTTCTGGCTTTTACAATTAATTTGATATTGATTGAGCGGGATATTTCTGCATCAAGTTGAACAGGCTGTAAATTTTTCTCAATCTCCACTTCAGGCGAAAGGCTTGAATTGTCCAGATTCATGGAATATCGTCCGATCGGAAGGTAAAAAATAAACTGCCCGTTGGAATTAGTTTTTGTGAGATGTTTGATATTATTTTCATCTGTTGCAATGACTGTAATTCCGGAAAGATTCCTATTGATCTCATAGCTGAATTCATTAAAGCTATAACTCAAGGTACCTTTCAGCACACCGGTTCTTTTAAGGGCTATCTCAATACGTTCCTTCTTCTTACTGATCGATATATTCTTGTCTGGAGCGTACCATCCGCCGATATTTGAAACTGAAATTTTGTAAGTTTCATAGGGCAGGTTTTTGTAGGCGACTGCTGAGTTGGTACCGGTCATAAAAGCTGCTCCATTAATATAAAGCAGATGGCCTTTTGCCTCCTGGTCTCCCTGATCATATATGCCATTCTGATTACCGTCTTTATAGATAAAAACCTCAAGATCACCGTTTTTAGCTCCAACTTTGGGAAGTGATAATTTCTGGGTAATCCCCAGCTCTAGTGTACTTAGATTATAATTTCCGAATCTGTTGTGGTTCACCGCGGCAAACATATTTGTTTTAGACATAACATCAAATTCTGCTCTTCCGGTAAAATAACTGGTATTCCCCGAGAAACTGCTGTTCATAAAGGCCATTCCTGCTTCGGCCCGTAATTTATTCCGATAGAAACTTTTCTGGATGGTGGGAATGATATTAAGTATTCTTTGCGAGCCCAATTTGCTGTCGAAATTATTAACAGCCTCTCCCATAAAGAAGGTGCCTATTTGAAAAGTTGAGCTCAAATTAAATATGCCCCTTCTGTAATTCAGGTTAGAACGGTGATGGAAGCGGGTTTGAGGATCAAAAGATGAATTATAAAATCCATTTTCCGTATTAACAGAAATATACTGTCCCTCCTTTAATGGATAATTGAAAGAAGAATTCACGTTCCAGGCACTCATGGAATGAATCTCCTCTGCAGTTCCTCCAAACTTATAGGCATTATTTGTTTCTTTTATGTATACAGGGGCGAGTGAGATGTTGAGCTTGTTGAATATCCTTCCTGAAATACCGGTTTCGATTCTCAGGGTACTGAATACCGGTGAGAAAAGCTGATAACTGGAAAAGGCTTTTGGAGCATAATGATTAAAATCAAGGCTTCCCCAAATATTTGAAGCTTCTCTCATCCATGTTATTCTCTCAGTCAGGGAAAGGGTGCCTCTCCTCATTCCTGGGTAATAGCCTGAACTGTAATAATTAGAACTGTTGATCACTACGCTTTTCAGGGTGCCGTTTAGGCCCAATCCGGCCGCAAAGCTGGGTTTTGGACTCGTTCCGTTCAAATATTCGCTGGTACGTCCCGCACTGACATTAGCCAGAAAACGAAGATTTTTGATTTTGGTTACAGCTAAATTATTTGATACAAGTACACTTCTGGAATTCAGCAAGGGGTTGGATTCATAAACCGCAGAACTGGCTAAACTCCAGTTCTCGGTAGTATGAGTAAAGGAACCCCATCCGGCATTTCCGGGAGGAAGGAAGCTATTATAACGGTTTCCAAGCAGATTATAATTCCCGTCAATGAAGCCTGCTTCATACAGATTGTTAGAGGCTGTATCATTTACAAATACTGTGGCACCTCTCCCATTCAGGTTAATATCCATGCTGCGGCTGATATTTCCAGCCATAACACCCATATTATGGGATTCATAACTTATCCAGGTGCTCCGCATCATAGGTGGGGAATAGGTATTCTTCCAGCTGGTCAGATCCATATTATATCCCAGCCGTCCGGTGGGAAGTTCAAGCCTGCCCCTTCCTGTAAGCAGGTATGATTCATTTGCCGAAAACATATTTTGAGAACTCAGGGTGAGACTGTTTTCGTTGTAGGAATCGCTTAGTGACTCATCCTTGAATGCACGGTCACTCTGAGCGCTCTGCACTTTAATATAAGCCATACCAAAAACATCCCCATTGGCATATAAACCGCTGAAGGTAACATCAAAGCCCCCTGAATTAAACATTTTACGGGTAACCGCTTTGCTGAAAGTGATAAGGGTATCGCTGGAAGCCTGTATGGTAAATTGGGTGGTCGCATGAAAGGAATTATCCTCAAAAATGGAGGGATAACGATTGATAATAGTTACCCGCTGTGGAGTATTTCCAGGATTAGAAATTCTAATGGGGATCTTTATAGAATCTACTGAAACATCCAGCAGAATATTAGAAACCATGGTGAACATATTCACATTCCTTTTTACTGAAACCTGAAGCTTTGTATTCGTTGTAGTGATAATATTATTATTCTGGTCAGAAAGTAAAAATCTAATGAAATGGTCCGATCCGGAAACAGTTTTCTTGGTAATAAATATTTTTACGGGAATAAAAAGACTGTCGCCAGGTTTAATTGAGATGGCAAGCTTATTTTTTGTGATCAGATCCAGGCTTTCCTCCATATTTATGTTAATAAATCCGGTAAAGGTTTCCATCCGGCTGTTGACCAGCTTGAGAGTAAGATCCACTATCTCTTCATTCGCGGCGCTCACCACTGTTCGGGAAGGTTGAAATGTCAAAAGGGAATCCCTGTTGGCATAAACGGCAGAAATGTTTAGGAGGGAATGAAAAACGAATAGCAAAAGGAAGCTGAATATCCCCTGTTTTAATGATTTTTTAAACGGGTATAAATATTTTATAGCTGAATTATTGCCTTTCACTTTTAACTGTTATTGCCTTTCTGATCTGGTCCGGATTTATTGCGGGATCACAACAAATAATACACTGGTACTAAATATCCCGGCCTTATCGAAAAGCCTGCTATCATTTCCAGCTGTATAATATCTCAGGTCGTATTCAACAACCTGGTGACTATAATCATACAAAGGGTTTGTTATTATTATTTGATCCGCAGTCGATAAGGCACGTGTATAGGTAACTATTCCGGCGGAAGTAGCTGTGTATTTTGCAACCTCGACATTTACAGCACCTACAGGAATAGTACCCGTCTGCGAACCTTCCAAATTCAATCCGCTGGTCTTTAAAAGAACCTGATATGGATTATAGCCGGTTACTTTTAAGCCCCTTAATTTAGAAACCGATACCCCATTAGTATAATTTGCTACTGTATTGAATACAAGATCAACCTCATTGGCTGTATTCTGCAAAACCAGGGTATAGCTATTAGTGGAGGAGTTTATCAAAAAAGCAACGGATACCGTACTGGTAGAAACTACCTCATTATTTATATTATATAATGTAAAAATGAGGCTGCCGGTATATGTGCCGTTTGGTACCAGAAGGTGGTTACCTCCTGCAATAATCATATCAAATTTATGCTCCGTAAATAAATATGAAGTGAATGAAGCATTTGACTGGTTTATAAGTGTTACATCTGAAAAGTTAAGCGGAACCGGGTTAGTGCTTACTCCCATAGCCGCGGCAGATGGAGAACCTGTGCTGACCCGGTTAAACTTCAGGGAAATATTCTGAGGAGCCACCAGGTTTCCTCCATTTGTAAAGTTACCCGCTGCCCGGACTTTCAGGCTCCACCCAGTACAGTTTGCCTGATTAGGATTGTACTGAACGGAAACTGCATCGGTAACGGTGGCACCTGCCATCTGCTCTGTGTATGAGCCAAAAGTATGCTGATTACTTGAATAGGATGCCAAACTGGCCCCCAGACAGGTATTACTGTAATTGACAACAATGGATGCCTGAACATTGCTGTTGGTTGCTATCACCGTGCCATTTAGTGCAACGAGAGTTAAAGTTAACGTAGTGGTATATGTGCCCGTCCCAACAGTAAGGTGATTGCCCCCCTGAACCCTCATGTTCAGAGTATGTTCAAAATAAGTGGGTGGTGTTTTCAGGGAAGCTGAAGTATTTAACAAAGCGGCCGGTGTAGTGGTACTTAAAGGCTGATAGCCTGTTGAGGTGACACCTGAGGGACCACTTAATGCTGAATTAAAACCCAGTGAAATATATTGAGCAGGAATAACTGTAGTTCCATTAGTAAAATTTCCGTTGGCTTTAACCTTTAATGTCCAGCCAGCAGGGTAATTTGTAGCTTTTGCAAGTGTATATTGAACCGTGTAATAAGCAGTGCTGGTACAACCCGCGGCCACCTCGGTTGCGGTATTAAAAGTACAACCAGTACCACTGAAATATCCGATACTCTGTCCTGAGCTTTTCCCGAAAAGAATAAATATCAGACCGATAGTAAGGATCAGTATACGAAATTTGACGATTTTATTATACGACTCCTTCAGTTTCATATCTTAACGTTCAAATTCAAGTTCAACCAATTTAAGCTCATCTTTATTTCCGTAATTGATGATTGCTGTTGCGGTATATGTTCCTTTTCCTAGATCTGCAGGCAGGGCCTGACGGATAATCCGTTTATCCCCGGGGATCGAAAAGATCACCTGCTCATCAAGTTTTTTCTTGTCACCTGTTTTGGTGTTCAGAATTTCCCACTTGATTTTTCCTTCCAGCCACATTTTACCGGTATTCTGCAAATTCAATTCAAGAAAGCCGCTGCCTTCTTTATCACCGGCAGCCGGCAGGATATCTGTAAAATTAACCACCTCTATATCCCGTTCTTCCGCCTGAGAAAATGAATGATATATCTTTACTCCCATTCTCACACTTACCTTGATCGAGGCGCCGTTCGCTGCTTTTGCATCTCCCGGGTTCAGCTGGGTTAAAAACAACATAGCTGTATGAACCGGGGTATCCGGATTTGCATTTGCAGGCACATTAAATATCACATCCAGTTCACGTTTTTCACCCGGCTGCAGCGTAAAATAAGATCCTGGCATAACCTGAACCCAGTCTGCTGCTGAAATTTTCAGCGTACCCGCATCATAGGTCTGATTATTACCCAATGAATCATAATCCCAATCATTCAGTGAAACGCCAATTTCCAATTCTTTTTTATTGGGATTGCTAACAATTATCTTTTGTACTGCAGTACTTCCGGGGGGAAGTTTGAAATACAGCTTCCCCGGACTAACGGTCATTCCTGCTTGTGCCATTATGCTTTTACTAAAACCAAGTAAAGCCAGGAATAATAAAAAGCAAATATATCTTCTCATAGTAGGTGATTGAAAAAGGCCCGTTTAAGGCCTTCAAACTTACCGTTAAATTACGGCTAATACTACTACGGCTGTGTTACTGTATAAGTTACCGGTATAACATTCAGTCCGGTTGTTTTTCCTGCAAAGGTACCGCCCGATCCGATCAGGTATGAGATGTTGAATTTATTGGAAGCGTTAATGCCACTCCATGAAGTACCCGAAGAGGTGACCACGGTTGCAGGAGTTCCGCCTGAAACCGGTAATACCACATTGGAGGTAAATGTTTTGCCTGCTGTGCTCCCTGCATTGGTAGTACCAATAGAAGAAGTAAGCTGTACCGTTCCCGGATCAAGTGCGGCAGCGCCTGTTACTGTTCCAGCGATCGCCTTTACAATATATCCTT
>JAKFCV010000028.1:0-97602 GCA_036676435.1 Pedobacter sp.
CTCTTCCCATTCCGAACAGAGAAGTTAAGCCCGCCAGAGCCAATGGTACTGCCGTAACAGGTGGGAGAGTAGGTCGGTGCCCAATTTTATAAACCCTTATCCTGAACGGATGAGGGTTTTTTTTGTTTATGCCTGTCCGCAATAAATCATCTACTTATGCGGCGATTGGCTTTTCTTTTTAATTGTTTTGTAATATTTTGGATCGATGTTTTCTAAGGTACTCGTTGGCACAATTATTCGTTATCTTGACATAGAAAACTAATAAATAAGATTAAAATGAATTTTATTAAAGGACTAATATATACTGCGGCAATCCTTACGCTGCCAGTCATCTCATCTGCACAGAGCAGTGATGCCGAATCGCCCAGGGAGAACTGGCAGAACCTCGATCTGAAAACTGACGGAGTTTTTGGCATCAGCACAGAAAAAGCCTATAAGGAATTATTAAGCGGCAAAACTGCCAAACCTGTTGTAGTAGCCGTTATTGACGGTGGTATTGATGAAAATCATGAGGATCTGAAGCAGGTTATGTGGGTTAATCCCAAAGAAATTGCAGGCAATGGGATTGATGATGATAAGAACGGATACATCGATGATATAAACGGGTGGAATTTTATAGGATCCTCAAAGGGCCTTAACATTCATCATGATAATATGGAGCTTGTTCGCCTGATCGTTAAACTTCAGCCAAAATATGCAGCCGCCCTTAATTCTACCCCCTTTAATGAAAAGGAAAGAAAAGAGTTCACGCTTTATCAGAAGCTGGTTACTGATTACATGGAAAAATTGCAGTCTGCCCAGATGGGCCTGCAGAATACCACAATGATCAAGAAATACCTGGATGAGATCGTAGCCAAGATGGGTATTCAAAATCCCACAGCGGAGGACTTCAGTGCCTATAAAGCTGCTAACGATGTCGAATCCCAGGTTATCAAATTCATCAGGCCGGAACTTAAAAAAAGAGATTATAAAAAGTTCAGGGAAGAGCTCGAAGAGGGAATGGAATATTATGGCACCCAGGTGAAGTATCATCTAAACCTCGATTTTGACCCACGCAAAGACTCAGTAGGTGATAATTATTCAGACAGTAATGAGCGCATCTACGGTAATAATGACATTACGGGCCCTGATGCTGAACATGGTTCGCATGTTGCCGGTATTATCGGCGCTATACGCAGTAATAACCTCGGTATAAAAGGTGTTGCAGATCATGTGAAAATAATGGCTATCCGTACCGTTCCTGATGGAGATGAGCGGGATAAGGATGTAGCTAACTCTATCAGATATGCTGTAGACAATGGCGCGAAAATTATCAATATGAGCTTTGGTAAAGCTTATGCATGGGATAAGAAGGTCGTTGACGAAGCTGTAAGGTATGCCATATCTAAAAATGTCCTATTAGTTCATGCCGCCGGTAACGATGGTAAAGACACGCAGAAAGAAGAGAATTATCCCAACCGTTTATTTTCCGACAGTACAGGTGTTACCATGGGCACTGCTGCAGGCTGGATAGAAGTAGGAGCCTCATCCTGGAAGAATGATGAAGATCTTGTTGCCGTGTTCTCAAACTACGGTCTGAAATCTGTCGATGTATTTGCTCCCGGAGTTAAAATTAATTCAACGTTGCCTGATTCCAAATACAAGGAAAATGATGGTACCAGTATGGCTTCTCCGGTAGTGGCCGGACTTGCTGCACTGATCTGGTCTTATTATCCCCAGTTTACAGCTGAACAGGTCAAAGAGATCATTATGAATTCTGTTACCAAGGTGGAGCAGAAAGTTAAGATAAAGGAAGATGGAAGTTCGAAAAAGGCAAGTTTGAGCGAATTATCTATCTCCGGCGGGGTGGTTAATGCCTATAACGCCCTTGTTCTTGCAGCAAAGATGAGTCCCTCCGCTTCTGCCAAGAGCAAGTAATTTTATTATATCATAAAAAAAATGCACCAGGATCTGGTGCATTTTTTTTTGCCTGAAATCTAAACCTTTCCCAGGCTTCTCTCAGTTTAGAAGGATAAGCCGCCTTTTAAGGTCAGGTAGCGGCCTTCATTGGATATTCCATATCCGCTGGATATCAATATCTTATTATATAAGTTCAGCCATACACCCGGTCCGTAACCCTTATGCCATGTGCTTGAATCCGGCAGATCAGAATATACCCTGCCTGAGTCGAAAAATCCAAACAGCCCCATATCCCCTGTAAATACATAGTTTCTAAAGTGCGCCACTTTAAACCGCACCTCAGAATTTTGGTACAGGTATGACCTGCCCGAAAAACGGTTATTCCTGAATCCTCTTAAGTTAGAAGTGCTTCCCAGTGAATTGGCCTGGAAGAACTTGTAATCTCCTAAATTTGCCGCTCCCCCGAGCTTAACTGCCACCGTGAGAGGAAAGCTGAAATTAGGGGTCGCATAGAATGATATATCCGTTTTTAACTGCAGGTATTTATCCTTGTTATTCCCGAACTCATTGAAATAGTTAATCTCATTTTTCCAGCGGACACCGGAAGTTGGGAATAGTTTATTGTTGACAAAATCAATGTTCGCATAGGAACGCATCGTGCCATATCGCGAAGGAGTGCTGATATCATTTCTGTCAGGGAAAGCAGGTGAGCTAACATACCTGTTTTCGGGCCTTTCTACTTTAAAATATTCATAACCCGGTCCGACCCCTACACTGAACACCTTCGTAAACCTGTACTGCAGGTATCCCGCTACGCTTAAATTCTTAGTCCTGAGTTTGTAATAATCCTTATCGTCTCCCAGGTTTACGGTGCTGTTACCCTGTCCGTAATAATTGGAGGTATATTTTGGCCCGTTGAGCTCAGATTTGAATATTACATCCGTATTTCTTCCGAAGATGGAATAGATATTGGCATTGTACCTCACTGTATAAGCCCCGGTCTTTGCTGCATAATGTCCGGTCAGACTTTGATCGTAACTATGCGGGAACTTCCGGAAACCATAGTGCTTCACCTGGTAACCGCCGCCCAGAAATATACCGTCATCTGCATTATAATCAAAGGATGGTGTAACACCCCGTTTATCATAGGTAAATGAATTCCTTTCATAATCATTCACATAGGTTTGTTCAGATAATCTCAAGGCCGTATTAGGGCCGGGCATAATACGATTATCCTCTGTGCTGAGGTCGTATATAAGCGCCCTGCCTCCTGTAGACAGATCCACCACAGCGTCGTCATCTTCGCCTCCTACAACCCTGACCTTTATACCATTATCTTCGGCAGCACCCTGGATCAGAACACTGTCACGGCCGCTCATGGCGAATATATTCAGCTCATCAGTCTGGGAATTCACGAAGGTCCGGTTATACAGGGGCCGGGTAACCTGTTCGTTGGAATCTATTTTATGTATGGTAAGCCGCGTTGTGTTTTCGAAGCGCTCGATCTTGTAAAATTCTTTTTTATCAGAACCGGTAACCGTAACTTCCTGTGCCAGCACATCATAGTAATCTTCCGCTACCGTGGTCAGCTGGCCCCGGCGGGCTTTTAGTTTAGTTATTATTTCCTGTCCGGCATCATTAAAGACCTCTGCCGGCATTTTCTTTACGGCCCCTTCTATTATTTCATCAGTTAAATCTTCCTGTATCTGAAGGGCGATCCTTTGCCAGTCTTCCTTTGTAAGCTCAGTCAGCAGATTCCGGTCCAGGTTCCTGGCAGCTATAGAAAGCTCAGCCGGCTCTCCAACCTTCATATCAAAGGATTGTATATCAGGTAATATTTTGCTTATCATCCGCGGAATGAGGCCGTCGAATTTGGTAAAGGCCTGATCACGGTCGCGGGGAATAGGACGGTAGATAACACCATGTTCCTTCTTAAATTCTCCCCATCTCCATTGATCTTCATGCCTGTCCCAGTCACCGATCAGCATATCGAATAGACGCGATCTCAGGTACATTTCCTGATCAACTTCATTATCATTATCATCCTGAAGTTCCTTGTACATCTTGGCAGTGCTTACTGCATTTTTTGCATTCCCAAAAGAGCTGAAGTCAGAAACATCCTCATCCGGACGGGCTTCGATGATACCCAGCTTTCCGCCAACCTGCTGTATATAAGGCCCCAATATAGTGGAATAAGGCATGTAAACCAGCTCCGGATTGGTATGGTAGATGCCGATTGCTTTTGCCATATCAGGTATCATAAGCGCTCCGTAAGGATGAGCGGATGAGATCTGATCCTGAACCAGATCCTCGGCGAATGTTTTAAGAAATCCTTCAGGCAGGAGGGCTGCCGGATTTTTAGCTATGGTTCTGAACTGGTAGATATTCTTGTCTTTACCCTGAAGCTGCAAACTCGTGGTCTGCTTTCCGCCTCCAAGCTTGATAGGTGTCAGACCGCCCCCGAAATTATTCAGATCGAGATATTTGACTTTAATGGGGATAGCCCATGTATCACGGTAATGTTCTCCGAACATCGCTCTTTTAAAAGGCCCCGCTTCAAAGGTATCACCGGCAACCACAACTTTGGAACTGTCTGAATAGCTGATAGCCTTCTCTTCTGCTGTTTTAGCGTCTGCAGGTGCCGGTATTGCATATAAAGGAGTTCTGTAAACGATCTTTCCTGTTGAACCGTCGCCGATTGGCTCCCAGAATTCTAACCAGGCCTGCCCGTTATCGTAATAATTCAGCCTTGCGAAACCCTTCATTCCCCCGCCGCCATATGAAAATAAGGCTTCATTCCCTTTGATCATCGATGTCGATTTAGCACCGGCACCGCTGATGATATGGTTTACATCCTTGTATTTATTGAACTGTAGAGCATGCTCATGCCCGGTTGCGATCACCACGTTCTGCTCATCTTCAAGAACAGAAAGCAGGCCACGCTTCAGCTGCTGGTAGTCTTTATTTGAAAGGTCCTGGCGCGAGATCCCGTACTGACGCATCAGTGGATAAACGGCCCCGATAATCGGAAGCGGTATATAATAGTTCTCCCTGATCAGGGTCAGGGGGAATAAATAGTCTTTAAGGGTATAATATCCGCCATGACGGCCATTGCTGAAAAGCGGATGATGCTGGGCAATGATAATATGTTTGCCTTTATTACGGATTACAATATCCTGCACCTGCTGAATAACTTCCAGGCGGCTTGCCGTAGTACAGCCATTGTCAGGAGCCAGTGATTTTTCATGCTTGGTCAGCCACCATTCCGAATCCAGAGCGATCACTACCAGATTCCCGTTCATTTGTATTTCAACAGGTCCGCCGCAGCCATTGCTGGGCATTAATACATCGCCCGAATTAAGGTACTCTTCAATGTATTGCTCCTGCCTGTTTATAGCTGCAAGCCCGCCCGTTCTACTTTCATTCCAGTCATGATTTCCAGGCACAAAAATCTTACGCCCGCGGAAATCCTTCACTACATTCATCTGCTCCTTTATCCGCCTCTCCTTTTCCTCGCGGTCGGGTTCATCAGCTTCAGGCATACCGGTTTGATAGATATTATCTCCAAGAAAGATAACCATATCCTCGGGATGGGAGTTATTCACTACACCGGTATCCGTATATGATTTAATACGGGTTGTGTCTTTATAAAAGATCTGGGTTTGCAGAAGTTTTAATACCGGCTCCTGCCTGTCTTTTTCAGGTGTTCCGCCGTCTCCGATCAGGAAGACGGAATATTTGAGTTTTAGTGTATCCGGACTGTTCGCGGTTTCCCAATCTGCCTGGGTCTTATCATAAAAAGGTTTCAGGCTGGTACAGGCCTGAAACAGAGTTACACTCAAAAGGAAGGCAATAGATCTGTAAATTTTAGTTCTCATGTATTAATTCAATGATGTTGCCAATGCCCGACTTATTGCCTTCATTGGATATGTATAATTTGCCGCCTGGTGAGAATGCAATCCCCTCAGGCTGTTTAAACTCAGGGCCCGAGAACTGTATGATCTTTTTCAATTCTCCCGATTTATCAAGGATCAGGATTATTTCATTGATCGCAGAAAGGGCGTAAACCTCACCGGTCTTTTCCTTTACAGCCAGCGCTGAGGCCTTGAAAACCCTGTTCATATTCCTGTTCCCTAAGGCCTTTAGAAACTTCTTTGAACTTTCCTGAAGAGCATCTCCTTCAAAATGTGATTCGATCTCATCCAATAGAATAGTAAATGCTGGCTTGGATTGAAGTTTCATAGTTTTCAGATCAAAACGATAAATTTCTTTTGTTGTTTCATCGTTATCCAGCCCGTCTTCTTTAGGGGCAATAAGCAAGCTGTTAGTTCCGGGATCATAGGCCAGGCCTTCAATATTATGTTTCGCTCCGAAAGGAGTTTTAAAAGACCTGATCTGAGGGTTAGCTGATTCAAAGTTCTTTATCTGGTACAATAATCCCTTACTCGTTACAACATACATATCTTTCCCCGCTTTTGCAAGATCTTCATAATCATCTTCATCGGCAAACCACTGCTTTCTTAAGATCCGGTTTTGTTTGATATTATAAAAAAAGAGTATTCCATCTTCATCCTGTATGGCAACCAATACAGAATCGTTTAAAAACGTAATTCCGGAAATCTCGCTTAGATCTTCCGGCAGCTCCAGAGCCGATTTTTTTTCAGGGCTTATAAGTTTTTCATTAGTTTTATCCCCTGGCTTACCAGGATCAGAAATAGGGTTGTTACATGAAATAAAGGCAATGCCTATTATAAGTAACGATATTCGAATCATATCTTGTAAATTGTATTAAAGGTTTGCTATAATCATACCAAAGAATTATGTTAATTGACAAAATTAACACAGGATGGCATAGTTTTTACTTATAGGCATAAGAATTAATTTAAATTCCATGAAAAATAATACCGTTGTTAAGGATGCTGAAGAATATATCTTCAACCTGTTTAAGGAAAAACTTCCGAGCGATTATGTTTATCACAACTATAATCACACGATAGAAACAGTAAAGGCCTGCAAGAAGCTTTCAAAATCCTACAATTTAACAAACCGTGATTATGAGGTTTTAATGCTTGCAGCCTGGTTTCACGATACAGGATATATTACCACATACGATAATCATGAGGAGGAGAGTGTCAAGTTCATGAAGGAATATCTCAGCGGGAACTATCCTGAGGAAGAGATCCGTGAAATTGCAGCTTTGATTTTATCTACAAAATATCAGGCTATTCCTGATGGTTCCATGCAGGAAATCTTGCATGATGCCGATTATATCAACCTGGGCCGTAAAAGCTTCGACCGCCGCGCGGATCTTTTAAGAATTGAATGGGAAAGGATTCTTCAAAAGAGCTATACGGAGGAGGAATGGGCAAATATCCAGCTTCAGTTCCTTATTGATACCAGCTTTAAAACTGAAGAGGCCGTACTGAACTATAATGAGACGCGGGAACAGAACATCCTGAATCAAAGGAATAAAATAGAGGAACTTAAATTAAAAAAATCAAAGGCGGAGGAAAAAAGCACTGCCAAGCCGGTGAAGGAAGGCAGGGGAATTGAAACTCTCTATCGTTCTGTTTATGATTATCATATCAGTCTGACCTCTATCGCGGATAATAAAGCGAACATGATGATCAGCATCAATACGATCATTATATCCATAGTGATCACCCTCTTCGGTACAGGTTTTACATTTTCCAGCCAGGATGAATTCGGAAGCGTGCGTTTTGTGTTTCCAATGGCTTTCTTACTGATTACGAGTCTGCTCGCGGTGGTATTCGCTATACTTTCTGCAAGGCCGAATGTTACCACCAAGGAGAAATACGAATTAAACAAGAAAGACAGCAGCATTCTTTTCTTTGGGAACTTCGCTCAGTTACAACTGAAAGAATTTGTTGACCGGATCAAGGAATTAAAAAAGGAAAGAGATGATCTGTATGACAGTATGTCTATTGATATCTATTACTTAGGTAGCGTACTGGTCAAAAAGTACAATTACCTCAGCTGGTCTTATAATATATTTATGTTCGGGATGGTGATCTGTGCTATGGGTTTTGTGGTGATTATGTTATTTTCTTACTAGGCTGTTTTAAAGCCGCAGCAAGTTCCACATCATTCATGAATTCCATTTCATCCAGCGTAATATACCGGTAGCCGACTTCACCAATATAATCGTAAGTTTCGCTGCCGGTTTGCAGTTCCTCCCAATGGAACCACTGCTCCAGATTCTGCCGGTCCCTTATCTTGCCGAGGTATTTATCTGTTAAGAGGATATAATTGTAATCGAATATTTTGTTTTTGAGCAGTTTGTGCGCAATGATCACATCCTCGCCCAGCAGTTTGATACGGCCTTTGATATTTGCCGTGCTGATATGTCCGTAGTGGATGATGATCTTTAATCCCAGCTGGCTGTCGGCCAGGTACAGGTTATAGTTATCCGGATCATTCTGTTCCAGGGAATTAATAAAATCTGAAAAAGTCTTATAAAGAGCCTTGCACTGTTCAGCAACTCTTCCTACAGAGGGAAGCCTCCCGGTTTTATAGAAAAAGATCGCATCTCCCTCGATCTCACCGATCTTCATCTTTAAAATATTGCAGTCAATCAGTTTACGCAGCAGGGCGGGAATGACCTCTTTGGTAAAGTTAATATCAGAAGTGGCTATAAATTTTGTAAAACCCGTAATATCCGGCACGCAAAAAAATGCTGGTTCAAGTCCGTTCTTATTTTCCATATTTGGGTTTTTCCCTTATTCTTGCAGAGGTATTCAAAAGATACCATTCTTTGTTTGAAATATTATCCCTGTTTAACCCCAAATGTATCATCATTTATCGGGTTAATTTAAAGTTTGAATACTATCACCATTTTTTTTACATGATTCTGTATTTCAGGTTATGAATTTAAGGAATTTTCATTTTAGTTCAGCAGGGCAGAAAGATTTTTTTGTTTCTGCACCTATTTAGATTTTAAGACCGCCACCTTTCCGTCCATACTTGCCACAAGCACCCGGTTTTTATCTATTACGTTAACCGTGTTGATCATGGAATTATCCAGTTTGTATGCCCACACAATTTTTTGAGTCTGCGGATCAATTGAATAGGTTACGCCGTTCTTCGTTCCAAAATAGACGAGTCCGTTATTTTCAATCAACATGGATGGAACATGCTCATAGCCAAAACCGCAGTTCATCCTCCAGGCAATCTCTCCGGCAGTCCTGCTGGTTTTAAACGCTACGATCTCATCATTCATCGTTTTGCCGTAGATCAGTTTTTTATCTGCTGATATACCTATGGATTCTCTCACGGTTGCGTCCTTACTGCGCCATAAGGTCTTTCCGCTGGCGGCATCAATGGCCGACAGAACCCGGTCGGGTGCCGCTACATAAACAACGCCATCGCTTGCCACCGGGATAACCATGGCCGGGGCGAGGTTCCTTACCGCGCTGCCATTATTCCATTTCCACACCAAAGTTCCGGTCTGCTGATCCAGGGCATAAAGGTGAGTGTCCCAGGAGCCGAATATGACCTTTCCTTCATAAAGCAGGGCCTTGCTGACCACTGCGCCCGACAGCCCATCGAATGACCATTTAACTTTTCCCGACTGGATGTTAATTGCCCTGAAAATATGATCGCTTCCGCCGATATAGGCAATATGTCTGTCTATTTCCACAGCCCCTAAAACAGATGCCCCCGTTTTGAGCTTCCATAAAAGTTTACCGCTATTTATATTCAGGCAATAGATATTTCCGTCTCCCGATCCGATTATAACCCGGTTTCCTTCAATAGCGGCTGAAGAGTAAATTCCCCCGCCTGTTTGATACGACCAGCGTACTTTGCCATTCTTAACAGACAAAGCTTCAATTTTCCCCAGGCTGTTTCCAAAAATCACAAGATCATTGGCATAGGCCGGGGTTGAAACTACATTCGCACTGGAATGATAGACCCACTCGGGCTTAACTGCCGGATACTGTTGGTTGATATCAAATGAAGGGCGCGGATAGCTGCCGGTCTCATAGGATCTTTTGCCCAGGGCAATTTTTCGCCAGGTGCGCAGGTTTTCCATACCCGGGTTCCGTTCAGAAAACAGAACCGAATCGGCCCTGACTTCCACAATATTATACCCGCCGACAGGCTGTTTGGCTCTCAGGTTGGAGCGGCTCAGCGTTGCCGGAATTCCTTCAAAATTAAGCGCCCTGTTGGAATGATAATGCCCGCCAAGTACAAACTGGGTATTGTACTTTTTCAACCGGTCAATTATATCGTACCAGTTATCCAGGCCATTATCCAGGGGATAGTGGTTAAGGAAGACCAGGGGATGATCCTTAGAGGTTTTCTCCAGGACGGAATCCAGCCAGACTACGGCATCCCTGGGAATATGACCGTCCGACATGCGGACATAAGGACCCGAGGCGCAGCCGATAAAACGATAGCCCTTATGGTCGAACACGAATTTATCATAGCCGAATTCCTTAATAAAACTTACACCGCCGGATTCTGACCAGCCCGTATCATGATTGCCCGGAAGGATATGAAAAGGGAGCTTTAAGCCCGAAAATATGCTTTTGGCAAGTTTGATCTCCAGGTCGGTGCCCATCTCGGTAATATCCCCGGTTATTACGACAAAATCGAGGTCGTTCTGAAGGTTGATATCATTGATGGTTCTTCTGAGATCCTCCGCCGGATCGCCGGGATCCGTAGATATATGCGTATCACTGATGAATGCGAACTTGAAAGGCTGTGAACGGGCATCTGTGAAGGAACAGAAAAAGATCAGGACGAAAAGGACGTGTTTTAATTGCATGGTTTTATGCCTCTGGTTTATGAAACGAAGCTAAGATATTATACGGAATGTTGGGGCAGGGATTGAAATTGAAAAGAAGGGGCTTATTATAAAAATGGAAGGATGCACTGGTGTTATTTTTCCTCTTTACCAATCAATGTTACTTTTGTTTTCTGGCAATGTTTTCCACAAAATAATATAGCCGGTTATTCCAGCAACAAGGGAAGTAAACAGGATGCTGATCTTTGCATTATTTATCAGTTCAGCCTGAGTAAATGCAAGACTTGAAACAAACAAAGCCATTGTAAAACCAATACCGCCTAGAAAACCTACACCTAAAATATGCTGCCATTTTACATTTTCGGGTAATGCCGCCATTTTCATTTTATACGTAAGCCAGGAGAACAAGAATATTCCAATGGGTTTCCCGGCTAATAATCCAAATGTTATTCCCAATCCGGCATCACTTTTTATTTCAGAAAATATATTGTCGCCAATTACAATTCCAGTATTGCTTAGTGCGAACAGAGGCAGAATTAAAAAAATTACCCAGGGATGCAATGATTTATGAAGTGATTGGAGAGGCGGTTCATAATATTCGCAGGTTACCTTAATTGCAGAAACAATATGTTGTTCTTCCTTGGTCAGAAAAGGATTGTTTCTTTTTTTAAAGACCCTGATTCCATTCGCCAGGTTAACCATTGTATGTTTAAAATCTATTACACTGATTTTAGTGCTAGCTGGAATGACAAATGCGGCTAAGACGCCTGCAATGGTAGCGTGAACACCAGACATTAAAAACGCAAGCCATATGCCTAAGATACCTGGTATTGCATAAGCGAGCTTATTTCGAACACCAGTCCAATTCATTAATATCATAATGCCAAGAAACATAGCACCCAATACAAGGTTTGAAAAAATGATCTTTGAAGTATAAAAAAATGCGATTACCAGTACGGCTCCTAAATCATCTACAATGGCGAGTGCGGTAAGAAATATTTTTAATGAAAGCGGTACCCGTTTTCCTAGTAATGCCAGGATGCCGAGAGAAAAAGCAATATCCGTTGCCATGGGTATTCCCCAACCGCTTGAAGAAGGTTTTTCATAATTAAAAAAGGAAAAAATAAGAGCAGGGATCAGCATTCCGCCCATTGCAGCATAAACAGGCATGGCTGCCTTCTTCCAGGTTGACAGTTCTCCCGCAATTATTTCCCGTTTTATTTCAAGCCCGATCACGAAGAAAAATATCGCCATCAGTCCGTCGTTTATCCAGAGCAATAATGGTTTTGAAATTTCTGCTCCCCCAAAGCCAATCGTAATTTTATTTTGCCACAATCCAAAATAAGTTTCCCCTAATGAGGAGTTTGCCCAAATGATGGAAATGACACAAACAAATATTAAAACAATACCAGGGAATGCAGCATTTTTTGAAAAGCGGATAAGTTTAGGTTTGATAAGTGTAATTATATCTTCCACATTTATAACTATTAGTGACTGATAATTTTTTTTTATTTGATACTTATTTACCGGGAATTGAAAGTAAAGGAATAGGTATTTGATAGGCAATAGTCTTTGTAATGCTCCTATTCAGCACGCGGTCCCAGCGGTGATTGAAAAATCCGTAGGAACCAAAATTGTTTTCATAATTCTACATTTTTATAGTATGAAAAGGTTTTAATGGTATCTATAATCCATTATTATTTAATGTCTTACTATCCCCTTTTTTTGACAACATCTATCACGACTTATTTCCTCTATTATTTTAATTTTAATTCATGCTTAATCTTTGTTCTTTGGAATTCTAAATAGATAAATTCCATAATGGGATTCTTGAGGCATTGATTAAGATAGATAAACAATTCAATCATCGCTGTTGATTTTCCTGATTAAATCTCATGTCGCCTTATAAAATCAGAGGAATCTTCTTCTGATTTTTGTTAATACATAATCTGCTTCCTCATAAAATTTCAATAAATCAATTCCTATGGAAGGGCAAAGCAAATACGATAGAATACTGGTCAGGATAAGCAATATCCTGCTGCGGTATTTAATGGGAGTGATCTGCTTTTGTTTAATATTAGCCACAATAGGCCTGACGAAAACCATAATTCTGGATTTATATGCGTCCTCCATATTGTCTATTGATATCAATGAGATATTATCTGATACGTTTCAATCCATTCTGATCATTGTTATCGGTTATGAATTATTTAAAGCGCTGCATATTGTCGTAACCTCCCGGGCCATCCCCGATTTACCGATCGTCCAGATCGCAATCATTGCCCTGGCGAATAAGATCATTGCACTTGACGTCTTAATTGATGATTATAAAACAATGTTAGGCCTGGCAACTATCCTGATCGCACTTTCACTTTCACATTATTTTCTAAGGTCGAAAAAGCAGTCGTAATACAGAACAGGCTGAGAATATTCGTGCTCCTGAATAATAGATCGTTTGATAATCAATCATTTAGTTGTTTGCCTGAATAAATTATTCAGCCGCTGGAATGATGTATTAAGATAATTATTTGAAGCATGCGGGCGTGATTTTCTTCGACACTTGTTCGAGACAGGTTCGACAAGTGTTCGACCTCGCCAGTCCCGGCGCAGTCTGCCTCCTAACAGGGAAGAAACCCGGTAAATGGGGTATTTTGAAGGATATTTTGGCAAAATTTTGCCAGATCCGTGCCAATTCGTGCCAATTCCTGCCAAAATTTGGGCTCTCCCCAGGTTCTCCTCATTTTTGTGCTGTACGGTACAGGATGGAAATATTTTTTAACCCTTAAAATTCAGATAACATGGGAGCAATTAGAAATGGAGGCAATGGAGCCTTCTCCGGCAAGGCCGGAACTATCACCGGCAGCAGCTTGCCGGGCCAGGCAGGAACCATTGCAAACCCACAACCCGCAACCCACAACCCACAACCCACAACCCACAACCCGCAACCCAAAACGCGCAGCATAATCCAAACCATTATAATAATTCTGACGGCTTTGCTAATTTTAAGCTGCAGCAATTCAGACATACAAGGAATGAGTAATCAAACTAATCCAGGTAAAGAAACAAAAGAGGACAGCATCAGCGCTTATGCTTCCGTGAACGGACTGAACATGTATTATGAAATTCACGGGACAGGAACACCCCTGGTTTTAATTCATGGCGGGGGATCTACTATTCATACGACTTTCGGGAGGGTGCTGCATGATTTTGCAAAAACTCATAAGGTAATTGCGGTTGAGATGCAGGCACACGGACATACCGCAGACATTGACAGGCCTTTAAGCTTTGAGCAGGATGCGGACGATATTGCAGTTCTGTTAAAGCAATTAAACATTAAGAAAGCCGACCTTTTTGGTTTCAGCAATGGTGCAAGTACCACGCTTCAATTTGCTATACGGCATCCGGAAATGACGAACAAAATAATTGCAGCTTCCACGTTCTATAAGAAGGAGGGTGCTCCCGGCTGGTTCTGGGATATGATGTCCAAGCCCAGTTTTGAAGGAATGCCGCAGGCGTATAAGGACGCTTTTCTGAAAATCAATCCGGATACAATGGCGCTTCATAAAATGTATGAAAGGGATGTAGCCAGGATGCAATCATTCCCTGACATTTCTGAGGGGCAAATGAGATCGATCAAAGCGCCTGCGCTTATTATACTGGGCGACAGGGATATCACAACTGCTGAACATGCAGGTAAGATGCAGAGTTTAATTTCAAACTCCAGGCTTGCGATCATTCCCGGCGGACATGGTGAGTATATAGGGGAGATAACAACTGCACAGGACAGCATGTTGATTGCAGCGGCGGTTTCAATAATCATGAAATTTCTAAATGAACCGGCAGTAAAATAGCATGGAATAGAATCACGCTAACAGGACCATTGGGATATTCCTTTTAATAAACCATTTTTTTAATTTTATGTTCCTGAAGTATGACAGGCTGAAAAATATCCGATTCAGGACTTTAAAAAATAACAGATTATGCTTGATCTCGTCATTGAATCCCGCACTGCGGCCATAAGCGCGGAAATGAAGGTAAAACGGATCCTTCCATTCCGTTTGCGGAGAATGGTCGGCCCATTCATCTTTATGGACCATGCCGGGCCTGTAACTGACTTTCCTTCACAGCCATCAAGTATGGATGTTCTACCTCATCCGCACATCGGCCTGTCGACCGTCAGCTATTTGTTCGGCGGGGAGGTAACACACCGGGACAGCCTGGGAGTGGAGCAGATCATCCGGCCTGGCGAGGTGAACTGGATGACGGCGGGAAGCGGGATATCCCACTCGGAAAGATTTGAAAATCCTTCTTCCCTGGCCGGGGGGCTGGAAATGATACAGACCTGGGTGGCTCTCCCTGAAAAGGACGAAGAAGTGGCACCCTCCTTTGCCAATTATACTCCGGATCAATTGCCCGTGTATACAGATAAAGGAATCTGGATGCGGCTCATTGCGGGCGACGCCTACGGACTCCAAAGCAATGTGAAGACAAATTCACCGCTATTTTACCTGCATGTACTGTTGCAGAAGGGTGCACCGTTCGCCCTCCCGAAAGAGCATTCAGAGCGGGGATTTTATATAGTTAAAGGCAGCGTTGAAATAGGCGGAACCATTTATACTGAAGGGAAAATGCTCGTCTTCACCAGGGGTGTTGATCCGCTTATCCTGGCTAAAGAAAATACGACCCTGATGCTCCTGGGCGGCGAGCCATTAGGTGAGCGCTTCATTTGGTGGAACTTTGTTTCCTCACGCAAGGAACGTATCGAACAAGCCAAAGCGGATTGGAAGCAGGGCCGGATCCTGCTGCCCCCAAATGACAACCAGGAATTTATTCCCCTGCCCGATGATAAATCAAGGCCCTCAGACGCTCCGCCGGCAGCTGAACCGCTTTCATGAGGTTTTCGGACTTAAGGTCGGTATAAAAAGTTCTTGGTTTTGAAGGGCGGGCTTGTAGGGGAGACACGGAAAAGCTAATTTGGTAAGGCTCCCTGATATGTAACCTAAGCAACTTTATCTAAAACTGTATCCAAAGGAAACTCCCGCCCAGCCTGGAAAGAACTCATCTTTGCTAAAGTTTGGCGACCAATATGCCCCTTTAAAAGTGCTCTGGGCAATCCAATGAAATTGTAATATAATATTTGGCTAATTTGTA
The DNA here is from genome assembly GCA_036676435.1 of Pedobacter sp. Classification (GTDB taxonomy): domain Bacteria; phylum Bacteroidota; class Bacteroidia; order Sphingobacteriales; family Sphingobacteriaceae; genus Daejeonella. The sequence continues at coordinate 15,821 of JAKFCV010000028.1, forward strand.
CTGTTCGGATAGTTTGATCACACGGCTACTTTTCCAGGCCGCTGCCATGCCAGGAAGATTGCCTTTACAAGTTTGATAAAAAATACACTAAGCCGTCTTGAAGGTTCAATTATCCATACTTAAAATGAACAACAGATAGCCCGATTCTCATGGCCGACAATCCGGAAACTTCATCCGGAGAAAATCCTCAAAATCCCACGTTCGAATCAATAAATGTCCCAAAAAAACAATCGAAAAAAAATCCGCTTTTTTCGCGGTTATATACCTTGCTGACTATCTGGTACCAGCAGAACCAAAATGCAAGCTCAGGGAGCTTTATTTTGCCTGGCATGGGTAAAATTTTTATGGGATGCAGACAATCATGAACTTCAGAGACAAGGATAACTCAAAAACCTCATCCGGGTACCTTCCGGGACCTTGGAAGTGTTCTCGTAGTGTTCTTCTTGGTCAGTTATTTGGCTTGATTATCCCAGGAGGCGGTTTTGGGCGAACAAGAACACAACAAGAACACAACAATGACCCAGCAAAGTCTCAGTTTTAGACTATTTTAAGTTTTAGTATAAAAACTACGTTTAATTGCGCTCAGGCGTTGTCGGTTTTTTTGATGATTCAGGGAAAAAACCGGAAATAATATGTGAATTTCACGGAATCTATCATTCTGTACAAGATGAAATGTGCCTGCCGGGTGGAAGGATCAATACACTAAGTCTGCGAAAAGGATTTCTTAAAATTTACCGCATTCACCTTGTTCTTTTGTTCCAAGGGCAAATTGCCCCCGTTTGGTTTAAGTCTTCCGCGATTTAAATCTAAAATGAAAATTCAGGACTCTGTCCGGCAATCTTAGTCAAAAACTCCACAGGGAGGAAGCCCTTTATATCATAGTCTGCAGGAACGCTGTTTTCATAAACTAAGCCCGGGTAAACAGATAAAATATATTAATTGTTAATTTTGCAGCAGATATAAACTTAAAAATGTCTATAAGCACCGAAGATCAAAGAATTGGTATCCAGCATGCAAGTGATGCCGTTGCCATCACGCTTAAGAAGATGCGTGCGTTTGCTAAACCGGGCATTTCAACCTGGGAGCTTGACGAGTACGGCGGTGAATTGCTGGCACAGTTGGGAGCCCGTTCTGCTCCTAAGTTAACCTATGATTTCCCCGGGTATACCTGTATCAGTATTAACGAGGAAGCTGCACACGGCGTACCGTCGGTCGATAAGATCTTACAAGAAGGCGACCTGGTTAATATTGACGTATCGGCAGAATTGAATGGCTACTGGGCTGACAATGGCGGCTCGTTTATATTGGGCGAAGATATTCACGGTCATGGCCGACTCGTGGAAGTATCGAAAGAGATCTTGAGGAAGGCGATCAGCAGGATTAAGGGTGGTGTGAGAATATCGGAGATAGGCAGGCTGATCGAGACAGAAGCAAAAAAAGCCGGATATACGGTAATAAAAAACCTCACCGGACATGGTATCGGCCGCAGTCTGCACGAAGAACCCCATGAGATAGCGAACTACTGCGACAGGTATAACACATCCCGTTTCAAAAAGAATTCGGTGGTAGCTATAGAGACTTTCATTTCAACACAGTCAACAATTGCCGCTACTCAAGCTGATGGCTGGACACTAAGCGGGAATAAAGGCGGGTTTGTGGCGCAGCACGAGCATACCATTATGGTAACCGGCGGTCATCCGGTGATATTTACAGCACAGAACGGCATCTGGGATTAATTATAGCCCGGGTGCAATGTAAAACGGAAAGTGCTGGCTGCTTGCCTGGCAATTGACTATTTTTTTACTCCCTAAGCCTTATCCCTTTTAATTTGTCTTTCTTGAAATCTCATTAACAACCTTATCCAGGTCTTTTGCGGAGGAAACCAGTAAATTTAATATCTCTTTATTACTGCCGTCAGCTTCCAGAAGTTCAGCCAGCCCTAATATATTAGCCAGGGGTTTCCTCACGACATGCGACTGGATAAATCCGATCTCTTCAAGTTGTGTTTCGGCATGGCCAAGCTTCCCCTGGGTATTAACTAATTCCGAATCGTTATAACCAATACAAAAGACACCATAAGGGGTCTTGTCCGGTCCCATCATGACCTGCATCTCCCAGTTGGTAGTTACAAATCCGCCTTTCCCGTCATGCTTCCTCAGCGTTACGGGCACCAGTTGATCCGGATTCTGCATACAGCGTAAACCGGCAGCAGCACATATTGCAATATCATCGGGATGGAGTGTGATGGAGAACACCTGCCCCAAAAGAGATCCTTTTCCCAGGCCAAAATTCTTATTGTAATTCGGACTTACATAACTGTAGGTGCTATCCAGGTGCAAGGCTACGGTATAAAAATAGTGTGAATCGCGAAGGAATGCATTAATGCCATTGAATACGATATCCATAAGGTTTTCCTGTTAGGTGACGGAATATTACCTGCAAAGTAAACAAAAAAAAGCCAGCCGCTTGTGGCTATGAAGGCGGACAGGCAGCAGGGTCGACAGTATGAATGGTTTAAATTATTTGTCTGGATCAGCTGGAGACAGTGTTTTAAGACGAAAGATCATTACTGCTTTGGAGGTAGTAAAGAACAACTGCGAAACCAAGCAAAGGAGTCGCTAATAAAGAAATTAATACTGAACCTCCGTAGCCTAAAGGGGTCTTGCGGCCGTAATGACCGATAGCAATAGTAAATAATATATAGAAAAGTATTACAATGACTTCAGGGAGAGAGATGTTGAGGAATGCAAATATCATAATAGTATTGTTTAATACTAAGATACTTTTTTTTGTGCTTCCGGCTGACTAACCAGGATTTTGAAAGAGAAGATCGCCGGTTTCTATTTCCTTATGAAAATGAGTTACTCTTATCTTTTTTCTTTGCTAAGAATTTTAAGTGTCCCCAAAGGGGAGTGTACCAGAAAGTGCTTCCGAACTTTGGGATGATTTTAGCTGCTGAACTAAATCAGAGGCCGCTCAATTAAGACGGCCTCTTCGATGAAGCCCATGCCGGGCAAGCCCCGAACGCGTATGTTCTGATGCCTTTTCTTTTAATTAATTATCTGCTTAAAAATCCTTTTTCAGGATGCTTACGTCTCCCGCTATAATTCGGGCCTTTCGCTTTTTATTGGTCGGAAGTTTATTCAGATCAATAACCCTCACGGAAAAGTCAGGCATTGTTATTTTATCAGCTTCGGAGTCAAGCACATAAATCCGGTTATCCACAAATTCAATATTTACCGGGTTCTTGTACTGCCATGTATCTGTACGCAGCACCCGGCCGGATAACCAGCTATTGGAAGTGTTAAGTATATGAACCCTGCCGGCATTTTTCCCTTCTGAAATGACAAGCAGGTATTCTTTTGTAAAGTGCAGGCTGTTGATGTCATCGAAATCTGTCTCTACAGAAACTATGTATACGGCCTTTGTTTTAAGGTCAACCTTTAAAACATTCCTGCCCATAGATACCAGAAGATATTCGTGCTTATGATAGGCAATGGATTTAACCTGACCGGTCATACTTTTTAACAGGTCATTTTCAATCAAGACTGAACCCAGGCCCTTGTTATCAATTTTGTAAATTACGGGGGATAAAGCGTCGACAATATAAACTGCTCCCTCAGGATCTATAGTGAGATCTGTTACATAATGAAGCCCACTGAACAGCTTTCCCAGTTCGTAGACAGATTCTACCTTTTTAGTCAGTAAATTCAGTTTTACCAATTGGGGCCGGTTCCCGCCTTTCAGCGTATTTACCCGGCTGACCGGATTTACAAGTGCATAAAGCGTATTGCCCTGGATTTTCATTGCCACTGAACCGATCAGATGACTGTCTTTCAAAAGGGATCTGTACTGACCTTCACTGTTGACGTAACCAAGCTGGCCATCACTCCCGGAATTGATCATGAATAATTTTTCCTTCGGATAATACACCAGGTCGCGTGCATCTAGGTTTAAACCTAAATAATTAACTATATAATTTTGTGCTCTTGCCTGCCCGGGTGCTAATGCCATCAGGAACGAGATAAGGATAAAGGAACCATAATATGCAGCTTTCACACGTTGCAGCGGCATATTAATGATTAAAAACCTTTGAATAAAGATGGTGATACTTTTCATTCTATACTGAATTAATGCTGATTTACAGGGTTGATGGAAGTGTTTTTGTACACACCCTTTGATTATTTGATTACAAAGGTAAGCTTACCATACCGGATAAAGTATGATATGATGGTGTGAAAAAAGTGATCCTAAACATTAAAATTAATAAAAGATAGTATGCTGGTCGGCTGTTATTGATGTCCTGCATTATTCCAGGCTTCATGTCCTATGTATGCATCATCCTCATCTACCCGGCACACCGGATACTAAACAAAAAAAAGCCGCCCGGAGGCGGCTTTAAACGTAGCTGGGGCAGGATCGAAAGCCCACGCATTGTCCGGTTAATTTTATTTTCTTTCATAGTGAAGCGCAATTACTTCACCAGAGAGTGTTTTCGTTTCCAAAAGTTTCAGTTTGGTCATTTCGGTTACACCATTAAATAAGGGAATGCCTTCACCAAGTAATACCGGATTGACAAATAACCAAAACTCGTCAATCAGACCCAGACTTAATAAAGAATTGGAAGCGGTCGGACTTCCAAAAATTAAAATATTTTCTCCGTCCTGACTTTTTATTTCATTTATCTTCTCGGTAAGCTGATCGCCGATCACTTTGGTATTGTCAAGCCCTTCTTGACTTATTGTCCTTGATAAAACAACTTTTGGAACTTTGCTGTACCAGACCGAATGTTCTTTTTCGTGTTTTGTTGCATTTGGTTTATTGCCGGCATCTGGCCAATAACTCTGCATCATTTCATAAGTTACCCGCCCGTAAAGCGCAGTGTCGGCTTTTTCGGTAATCGTGGCCACGAAGTCAAAGATCTCATCGTTTACAGTTGCCCAGTTTAACTCTCCCTTAGGCCCGGCCACAAAACCATCCAGTGAGGTATGCATAAAGAATATTAGTTTTCTCATTTTCTTCTGCTTTAATATTTATACAAGTTGACTATTCGTTTTATTATAAAGCGATTTTTTTAGCCGGTATCAGGCCTCCGGTATTTTCTGCTTAAACTTTTCCCTTGTATTTCGGGTCATAATCCACCATCCATTCAATGCCGAATTTGTCTCTGAACATCCCGAAATAGGAACCCCAGGGACTGTCGTCCATAGGCACTTCTATATTTCCGCCTTGTGAAAGACCGCTAAATAAGCGGTCGGCTTCTTCCCGGCTTTCTGCGCTGACAGATATTTTCGATCTGTTTTCATTTTCATTTACACGACCCATACTTTCCGGAACGTCATTGGCCATTAATACATTTTTGCCAATAGGCAAAGCAATGTGCATGATCTTTTCTGCCTCATTTTCTGGTACCGGATATTCAGGGCCGGATATATCCTTGAAACGCATAATCATTGCGAACTCTCCGCCAAATACTGATTTGTAGAAATTAAATGCTTCTTCGGCATTCCCATTGAAGTTAATGTGAGGATTGATCAATGCCATAATCTTTATTATTTATCTCTAATTTTTATAGTCCAAATCCCGGAGTGCAGGATGCCGCCATTCAATGCGTTGTATAGGGATGATAAAACCACCTCATTCAATTCAGGATGCATTGCAGCCACACCTCTTATCCTGTATTAAATATCTTTATTTTGACTTTAAATACCTAAGCATAATTTAAATATTGAAATGGAAAAATAGAATATTAGGAATTTCATCAGCGTGACAGCCTGCGATCAGGTAAAGGATCTTAATACGGTTGATGCGTTCCTTTTGACCATATGAGCCATTGGAAGGGCTTTTGATATTGGGTTTTTCAAGGTTATTAAAATAAATATATTTTCACGTGCACATATCCCTAAAATAACTAAATTGGATGTATGAAAAATAATTTCGGTTATTCATTTTAAAGCGATTTACAGGGTGAATTGTCAAAAAATATTAATATGCTTCTGGATGGAACTGACATCGCAGTATTAAGCCGCTAAAGGTGATTTTCAAAGCATTTAATACCTGTGATTTTTTAATTGCAAACTCTTGAATAAACATTTTTTCACTTTTGAAGATGTTATCTCATCCTGATTTAAAAGTTTGATACATCTGATCTCCAAGTTAATTATTCAGTATGTCCCGTTATTGGAAGAAATTCGGTTATCTATAAGATCTTCAGACACGACAGAATAAATAAAAGAAATTTTTTTGGATAAAGATCTGTAAAGCGACCCGGAAACATGCTGGATTATGCTCTTAGGATTATCAGGACAAGTTGTTTTTGTCTCTAATTTGTTATCAGAAGTATATAAAAGTTTTATATGGTATGAAATCTACTGCAAAATAATTATGAAAAAATTTGAAAAACATTCTGATAAACAACTTTTCATATTGCTCTTTAACGATGATACATGTGCTTTCGAGGAAATTTTTAACCGTTATTGGTCCGGATTGTATGCAGCTGCCTATAAACGTATAAAACATCATGAAGTTGCAGAAGAGATTGTGCAGGATTTATTTACACTCCTTTGGACTAAAAGAAAAAGTATTCAAATTCATACCTCGCTTGCAGCATATCTATACACTGCAGTGCGTTACATGGTAATAAACCAAATTCAAAAAGAAGGGGTTAGAAATAGTTACAAAGACTATTTGCAGAAAATGAAAATCTTTGATAACTCTACTGAAGATACAGTTTTCCTGAATGATTTAAATCGAAGTATCGATAAGGAAGTAAATCACCTGCCTTCCAAATGTCGTTATATTTTTGAACTTAGTCGTAAAGAATATAAGACTAACAGGGAAATTGCAGAGGTCCTGGGAATCTCTGAAAAGACAGTGGAGGGCCACTTGACAAAGGCTTTAAGATTATTAAAATTAACCATAAGTGAGAGTAGACTAACCTCCTGGCTCCTCTGATCATTCTCTCCGGAAGCATTTTTATTCATGGAATAGCTAATGGAATCTCCATGGAATAGCTAATGGAACTTCTTTAAATATTTTTCTGTTATTTTTTTTCTTCTAAAGCAAGGGATAGTGCCGAGGTAACTGACTATCAGATAGGCGCAATTAAGCATCAAGAAAAGGAGACTTTAATGGAGAAGGATTATTTCCGAAACTTAATACAAAAGTATTTAAATGGAGATTGTACACCGGAGGAAGTTAGCGCCGTTCATGAATGGTATAACTCTTTTGAAAAGGATCAAAATCCAATTGATATTCTTTCTTCAGTACAGCAGGAACAACTTAAACAACGCTTACTAACAAGCATAAGAACGAATATTATTTCCATTGATACGCCTTCAAAGCAATTTACTGGTAGAAAGAACAGGTCTGGAGTTCTTATTTATTCTTTATCAGGAATTGCTGCCATGCTTATTTTAACTATAGGTTTTGTTTTCTTCAACACAAACTATTTGATCAATACAAAACTTCCAGTGGCAGGGAGTATACTGGTTGTTAATAAGACAAAGAGTATTCATAGACTACTACTTTCAGATGGAAGCATTGCCTGGCTTAATCCAAATAGTAAGTTGAAGTATCCCAAAATGTTTACCACAGGAAAAAGAGAAATTAAAATGGACGGAGAAATTTTTTTTGAAGTTACTCCTGATGCTAAGCGACCCTTTATAATTTATAGTAGAAATGTAATTACACGGGTATGGGGAACAAGTTTTCGTATACGGGCCTATCAAAATCTTCCCGTTGAGGTATCTGTTGTTACAGGAAAGGTATCTCTAAGGCTGCAGCAGAAGGAGGATTATGAAATAATGTTGTTGCCGAATCAGAAGGCTACATACCTTAAAAATATCAATTCTTTAAAGACAGAAGAAAGCGTTGATTCTGTTATGGGTATGTGGCAAAAAGCAAGCATGTCTTTTGATAATGAGCCCCTGGAAGATGTTATAAAAGTATTGAACAATCAATTTAAGGTACATATTAGCTCAAGGGATGAAAAGCTTCTTAAATATGTATTAAATGCAGATTTTACCGGTCAAAATCTGCCATCAATCCTTGAAATGCTTGAAAAATCCTTAGATGTGGAATATGAAATGAACAATCAGGAAATCTTATTGAATAAAAAGAATACTTACTATTAAACTTAAAAATTGGTATGATAAAATAGAAATAACATCTGAATTATAAAAACAGGAGTTTACACTCCGGAATCCAGAAACTAAGGTTCGTTTGGGGATTTCTTATTTCTAACAAAATAAACACTTGAATGTATGAAAATTTATTTACAAGAAAACTTTACTACAAGCCGGATTATTAAGAATGCAGTGTATCAGTTAATTATTATGCTTCTTTTTACCGGAATTTCTTTCGCTGAAAAAATAAGTTCCCCGACTATTTTGAATCGGATTGTGAGCATTTCGGTTGTTGAAACCCGACTAAGCACGGCACTAAAACAACTTGAAGAAGACGTAAACGTCAAATTTGTTTACAGTAAAAATGTGGTCAAAATAGATCAAAAGGTTTCCATTAAGGCTATGGATGAAAAATTAGGAAATGTATTAGATAAAATTCTTAATACTAACGGAATTTTATATGAAGTTTTTGACAATCGGATTGTTCTCAGTAATGATAATAAGATTGCTGTTAATAATAATGCAAAAAGTTTAGTAAGTGATGGAATTGCTCCGCTTAAAGTTACCGGAAAGGTAACCGATGGTAAGGGGCAGCCATTAATCGGTGTAAGCATTAAGGTAAAAGGTACACAAATTGGTGTAAGCACAAATGAAAATGGTCAATACTCCTTAAATATTGACAATGAAAATCCTACGCTTGTGTTTACTTACATTGGTTATTTAACTCAGGAGGTTTTAGTAAATAATCGAACTGCAATTGATGTCAGACTTTTAGAAGATCTTACCTCCATTGAAGAGGTAGTTGTAGTTGGTTACGGTACTCAGAAAAAAGGCTCGGTAACAGCAGCGATTTCTACGATGAAAGGTGCAGAAATTGCATCCACACCTATTACAAATTTAAGTAATGGTTTAGGTGGCAGGATGTCTGGGGTTATATTCAGACAAGGTTCAGGTGAACCTGGTCAGGATGCTTCTAAGATAAATATAAGAGGAGTATCCACGACAGGAAATAGCCAGCCATTATTAGTTGTTGATAACATCCCACGGCCTTTCGAAAATCTCGACCCAAATACGATTGAAACCATCACTATCCTGAAAGATGCTGCTGCGGTTGCGCCTTATGGTGTTGCCGGTGCTAATGGCGTTATATTAGTTACTACTAAAAGAGGAAGTACCGGAATCCCATCGTTAACCTACAATAATTTTGTTGGTTTTCAGAATCCTACTGTATTACCTGACTATCCGAATGCTTTTGAATATGCTTCACTCAAAAATGCAGCTTCTATAAATGAAGGGTTGCCTCCTCAGTTCTCCGAAGCAGTTCTTCAGAAGTATAAGGATGGTTCTGACCCTGATGCTTATCCGGATACCGATCCCTGGGATATAATAAACCGGAATACAATATTAACAAGTCACAGTATGGGAATTTCCGGTGGTGCTGATAAAATAAAATATTACGGCAGTATAGGGTATTTATATGAGGCTGGATTATTTGCTGCAACAAATCAGAACCGGTATAATATGTCCCTGAACATTGATGTTGAGGCAACTAAAACAACAAATGTATCTCTAAGCATTAATGGAAGGCAACAAACTAACAAGTATCCTTATAATACAACCGAAAGAATTTTCCAGACCATTAGTAATGCTCAGCCACTTTGGAATCAAAAATATAGCAATGGACTTATTGGTGGACTATTAGGGGGCTTTATATATAATGATGGTTATAGAAGAACTAATACTTCCCAGATATTTTCTCAGTTATCCATAGATCAGAAAATTCCGTTCGTTGAAGGATTGAGTGCTAAAGGAACTATAGCATATGACCCTACAACTTCTCTTTATAAGAGGTGGGCAACCCCAATAGATGTATGGGCAATAAACACAAAAACAACCCCATATACCTATACTAAAGGAAATTTAGAGCAACCTAAATCCGCTCTTTTGCAGAGCACCGATAATAATTTCCAGCTTACATCTCAATTTAGTCTGAATTATAACAGGTCATTTGGAAAAAGCAATATTTCAGCATTGACTTTATTTGAAAGTACAGCAAGAGATTTTTCCAATTTCGGTGCAAATAGAAATAATTTCAACCTTGATCTGGACGAACTGAATATGGGAAGTTCAAGTCAGTCCGATATTTCCAATTTTGGAAGCTCAGGCAAAGCCAGACAGGTAGGATTTGTTTATAGAATAGCTTACGATTATTTATCAAAATATATGATTGAAGCTAGTGGCCGATACGATGGAAGTTATTATTTCGCTCCTGGAAAACGTTTCGGATTTTTCCCATCAGTTGCTTTAGGTTGGAGAATATCAGAAGAAAAGTTTATTAAAGATAAAATTGACTGGTTAGATAATCTGAAAATAAGGGGTTCTTACGGTGAAGTAGGAGCACTGGCAGGAAGTCCTTTTCAATATTTAAGTAGTTATGGAGTTAACGGTCCTGCTTACAAATTAAATGGTCAGGTAGTTCAGTCCGTAAGTGAAAGAGCAGAGCCTAATCCAAATATCACATGGGAGCGTGCTAAAAAAACCAACGTGGGATTAGAAGCTGCATTTTTGAATGGGCTCATAAATCTTGAAGTTGATTATTTCTACGAGAAAAGGGCAAATATGCTGGCAAATCCTGATGTAACTGTTCCTGTTGAATATGGAGTTGGACTTAGCCAGGTTAATGCCGGGATAATGGAAAACAAGGGTATTGATATGACCCTTGGTACAAATTATGCTGTTTCTAAAGATCTGGCATTCTCTATTACAGGTAATTTTACCTACGCAAAAAATGCTTTGTTACAGGTTTTCGAAACTCCGACCACATTTAATAATCCCAATCGCAGGCTTACAGGGAGACCCTTAGGAAGTCAATTTGGATATGAATCTCTGGGATTTTTTCAATTAAGCGATTTTGATGCAGCAGGTAACCTGAAATCAGGTATTGCTATTCAGCCATGGGGTAAAGTAAGAGCGGGTGATATAAGATACAATGATATCGACGGCGATGGGAAGATTAATACTAATGATCTCACCAATATTGGATATTCCCAAACTCCACAGATTGTATACGGACTGGCACCTAATATCAGGTATAAAACTTTTAGTTTAGATCTGTTATTTCAAGGAACAGAAAATACAAGTTTTTATGGATCAGGAAGTTATTCATGGGCTTTTTCAGGTGGAACAAATCCTATCAGGGAGAATTTGGATTATTGGACACCTGATAATACTAACGCTAAAAATCCGCGTATAACCAACGCACCGACTAATAATAATACCCAGGTATCCTCCTTTTGGATGTATGATGCCAGCTACCTGAGATTAAAAAGCACAACACTTTCATTTGGTATTCCAAGTTCGACCTTAGAGAAATTGAAAATACAGAATGCCCGTATTTTTGTCTCCGGGCAGAACTTGCTTACATGGTCAAAGATAAAAAACTATGATCCTGAAATAATTCATGGTCAGGGATATAACTATCCGCAACAAAGGGTAGTTTCTGTTGGAATTAACTTAACGTTATAATATTATAAGATAAATATTAAAAATTATAGATTATGAAAGCAATATTTTTAAATTTTAAAGTTGTTTTGCTATTACTTACAATAAGCCAGGTCTTTATTTCATGTGAGAAATATGTTGAAGTAACCCCAACCAGTCAGGTATCTGATGCTGATGTTTGGAAATCAACAGGAAATGCTGACTTGTTTTTAAATAATATTTATGCAGGTTTACCGGGACAATTTAACACCAATGATCCTGAGGAGAATTTTTCAGATAATGCTATGCGCGGAAGCTCATCTGGTTATAGTTTCGCTACATATGCCGGATCTAATTATACCTCGAGTACTGTTAAAGATTACTGGGAACCCTATTATAATGTAGTTAGAAGATCCAATCTTTTTATTGAAAATGTATCCAAATCAAATTTAGATGCAACCTGGAAAAAAACAAGACTAGCAGAGGCCAGGTTTTTGAGAGCCTATTTCTATCAGTTGCTTTGGGTACGTTATGGCGGAGTTCCAATAATAACCGATGTCCTGGATAGAAATACTCAGGGTGATAATATTTTCAGGCCCCGGAATACAGACGAAGAAACCTATAAGTTTATCAGGGATGAGTGCGCTGCTATAGCAAATGATCTCCCGGTTAAAGCTCAGGCAGGAAGGGCAAGTAAAGGAGCAGCTCTTACCTTAAAAGGTTGGATAGAATTAATTTACGCAAGCCCTCTTAAAAATACCACAAATGATAAATCAAGATGGCAGATAGCAGCCGCAACAAACAAACAGGTAATGGATTTGGGAGCCTATAGCCTATTCCCGGATTTGGAAACCTTGTTTTATGAAGGGAACAACAATAATGTTGAAGTAATCTTTGATAAAGCATATATAGGAGGTACTACATTAGGTGGAAGCAGAGAAGGATTGCATGGAGCCTGGATGGTAGGCGGATTGCAAAGAGCCTGGAGTGCTCCGAATCCGACTCAGGAATTGGTTGATGAATATTTTATGAAAAATGGGCTTGCAATTACTGATCCTCAATCAGGTTATGATCCGAATAATCCTTATGCTAACAGGGAAGACCGATTTTATCAGTCTATAACTTATGATGGATGTAACTGGCTTGGATTTGAAATGGAGACATGGTTAGGCTCAGGTTCCCGTAATACACTTGATCTGGGCAGTGCAAATGAAGCCACAAATACAGGTTACTATTTGCGTAAAGGTTTAAACCCTGTATATGCTCAAAGTGGTGATACCAGGCTAAATAGTGCGCATCAGATAATCTTCAGGTATGCTGAAGTTCTTTTAAGTTATGCTGAGGCTCAGAATGAGTTTTCAGGACCAGATGCATCGGTTTATCAGGCAGTTGATATGGTTAGGCAACGTTCTAAACTTCCTGGACTAGCCCCTGGTTTAACTCAGGAAAAGATGCGGGCAGCAATTCAAAAAGAAAGAAGGGTAGAACTGGCTTTTGAAGAAAGACGTTGGAATGACTTAATAAGGTTAAAGCTGGCTGAAGTAAATCTTAATAAACCATTTCATGCTATGAAAATTGAAAAGGTTGGAGGAAAAAAGGTCTATAGTGTTATTTTAGCACCTAATGGAAACAGAGCATTTTATGCAAATAAAAATTATTTGCATCCTATTCCTCAGAAAGTAATAGACCAAAATCCAAAAATAATTCAAAACCCTAATTACTAATAGTTTTAATAATATGATGATTTGTCTTTATTCGGATAAATAATCAAAAATCTGAATCTTGGTTGTAAAAAATAGTATTGTTAAAACTCTGGGTGGGGCTATGCTATATCTTTAATTCAAATTATGTAGGTAACAAGTAACAGAGAAGTCGGGGACTTCTTTTTATTGTCCGGAGAGACGCTGCGCTTAAACTGTAAGACAATTCTTTACTGTTGTGCTGGCAAACCAATGTTGGTAATCGCTGGAAACTCTCCGGACAGAGGGGATTTTATCCTGCTGCCAGGATAACAGATATTGATACAATGCATCTGGAATTGAAATGGAATAAAAATATAGAAATTCATTTTTCCCTTTTGATGTCCGTTTTGTAATTCTTTACCATTTTTCCGAATTCCTTATCCTTTTTTCGTCTTTCAGCAACCGAAGATTCAAAATGAGCTTTCTCTCGCTCTAATTTCAGGTAATTTTCATATGAAGCCCGGTCTATTTCTCCCTTTTCAAGGGCCTCAATAACAGCACAACCTTTCTCATTCGTGTGAGTACAATCCTTGAATTTACAGTTCCGAGAGAGCCTGCTAATCATATCAAATGTAATTTCCAATCCGCTTGCTGAATCGGCAATACCTACTTCTCTCATTCCAGGATTATCAATTAATATTCTTCCATTTTCAAGAATAATTAATTCTCTATGACTTGTAACGTGTTTCCCTTTATTTGTACTCTGGCTGATAGTATCTGTCCGCATCAGAGATTTTCCGGAAAGATTATTTAACAGCGTGGATTTTCCAACACCTGAGGAGCCAAGCATACAATAGGTTTTACCTTGTTCAATAATCGCTTTTAGTTTTTCATAGGAATCCTGTGATTCGTTACTTATTGCAATAATGGGAACGTTCTTAATCCGGGATTTTATTTTCTCAACTATCTCAGAAGTCCGGTGCTCATCTATTAAATCAATCTTAGTGAGCACTATTATGGGACTAACCCCTGATGAATTACAAATCGTCAGGTATCTTTCAAGTCTGTTAATATTGAAATCTCTGTCAGCGGCCTGCACCAATAAGGCATAATCAATATTTGTTGCGATTATCTGGATCTCTCCGAATTTACCAACCTCCCGTCTGGAAATAAGAGAGGATCTCGGTAATATGCTGTGAATAATGGAAAAATCTGAATCATGAATTGTTATTGCAACCCAATCGCCAACTGCCGGAAAATCTACACGACTTTTTGAAGAAAACCATAAATTCCCTGTTATCTCGGCTTCAAATTCTCCCTTCCCGGTCTTTACAATATATCTTTCTTTATGTTCTGATATAACTCTTCCAATCTCAAACTCTTTAAGGTTATTCTCATTCCTTAATTTTTCAAGTTTATCGTTATATCCTAAATCCTCTAGTTTCATTTCAATATAGTTCCTGGTTAAGGATTCGCCCTAAGAGTAAGACCTCCTGATTAAAAACAAATAGGTTAAGTAGGAGTTTAATTGTTTTTTTAATAAATCATTGTTGAAAAACGGGTTCAAGCCGGATTTGTTGATTGAAGGGAAAGAGCATTCGGTATTTCAGCAATCAGGATAGAATTAACCTGAGCGGCACTACCCTCAGGGGAGTGCATCAGCGTTCATGGTTTGGAAGTCCTGCCAGGGCTGGGTCTCGAAATTTTTCCGGTTATTCTGATTCGGCATAATACAGGTATTTGACCGCAGCCGATTTTTTCTTAATTTGCTGTAGAAATTCTAATCTATGAGCAAGCGCCGGATATTCATTGTCTGCCTGTTGCTGGCAGCGGCTTTAGGGCCCATCAGCATATATGCCCAGACCACAGTTTGGATCGTGCGTCACGCAGAGAAAGATCTGAAGAAACCTTCGGATCCTGATCCGGGTCTGTCTCTTGACGGGCAGGACCGGGCGAAAGATCTGGCCACCCTGCTGCAGCCGAAAAGGGTGCTCGCCGTTTATTCTACTCCGTTCAAACGTACCATGCAAACCGCAGAACCTACGGCTTATGGGCACGGTGTCACCGTAGAAACCTATGATCCGGCCGATCCTGCGGCTTTGGCGGCAACGGTGCTGCGGCAACATAAAGGAGGATCGGTATTGATCGTCGGTCATTCGAATACGGTACTGGAACTTGTTGAGGCCTTCGGGATCAAACGCCCGCTGCCGGCTTTGAGTGAGGATGATTATGATTATGTATTTGCCGTTACTGTTCAGGGTAATACCATACAGCTACTAACCTCGCAATACGGAAAATTGCATCGGGCTAACATGCCGAAGTGAGGGGAGGGACGGACTTCTCCTTTTGGGGTGAAGTATAATCAACGAGTAGGTTCTGGCCTGATCATTAGCCGATGCCTGGCTGTGATGGCTTAAGTTCTACCCCTATAATCTTGACTAATGAACAAGTTCATGAAACCCCTTCTTCTTATGTATATAGCACTTTCAACTGCTTGTACTTCAAAGTATAGATCAGGCGATTTTAGAGATACTTCGGCAATTCTTGACGTCATTTTCGCGTCGAGCCATTATTCTTCTGACATTCCGAAGAGAATAGATACTATTCATGTTTTGAAAAACCGGTTTACAAGTGCTATGTGGCCGACAACGATAGATCGGTTTAATATCAGGTATATCCTTGATACGGGTTCAGCACGCTCGAAGAATGGACGATGGTTACATGATGAAAAAGTAGATAATAGGCTGAGATATGAAGTTAAGAATTTTAATATTCAAGGTGATTCAGCTTACGTCATGATATATCATTACAATTTCGTCCTTGATTGCCATTATATGTTAAAAAAGAACAGCGGTAAATGGCATATAACCTATGAAGGATGCGGTTCCGAATAACTTTATCAGCCCTGGCTATATACTTCTATTGCTATGAATGGACTTTGGCGATGGACTCTATAATCACAAATCCATTGAGAAAGGTTTAGGACCAAATGGAACTGGAGATACCTTTGTTGGCCTAAAGACTAATCCTCAGCAGCCCTTATTTTTACTAAAGTCGCGTTTAAAAAGTATCTTATTATTTCGCTCAATAAAGTCGCCTGATATAATCAAAAATGGATGATTAGGCGAATACCCTGCGCTGCGGCTTCTTAAAATTATTTTGTCCTTAACTTTCAGGCTATTTAACTGCTGAAAATCTTTAGGACTAAATTGCATCATGTATTCTTCGCCATAAATCCTGACTATAAGCCATTTTATTCCTGATGATTTCCCGGTGCGCTGAAAAGTAAGAGAGCTTACCACGGCTTCCATATCAGTGAAATCCTTTAGGTACTTCCTTATTTTATCATGACTGGCATGCACCTTTTTACCTTCAGGAGAAGCTTCCCATAGTTTAAACTTTATACCATCAGGGGAATACTCCCATAGTTTCCTTTCTTCCATGCCGGCTTTCCTGTCAGCAATAGACAAGGGCTTTGGGGATGACTTAGTTTCACTTTTAATTTCACGATTAGCAAATACCAATCCGCTCAGCACAACCAGCGGTAAGATCAGCACATAGATGGCTTTTTTCATATGTTTCATGTCCTTTTCAAATTGATACAGCGAATCTAGCTTGATATTTTTCGGATTGAGTGATCTGGATTGTAAATAAAAATGTAAATTTTGTAAATAAAAACCTGACAAATGCATTTTACCCCTAATCTCCTCTCCGGAAAACGCATATACCTGTTCGCATTGATACTACTCGTGATCATTTCTGTAATCTTCGTAGCTTTCAGTATGACCGGCAATGACGACTTTGTTATCGCAAGAAGGGAAGTTTTACTCCGCAGGATCGGAGATGAGCTACTCTTACAATCGGGCGACGGTAAATCAAGGGTTCTTCCGATAAAAAAGATCGCCGAAAATGAATACCAGATCAGCTTTGAGAATAAGCTGACTTTTCAACCAGACTCCCTGGTGAATACTACCCGTCGTTTTTTAGCCAAAGACCCCCTTGTAGGTGACTATGTAGTTAGCGTTCTGAAGTGCGACAAGGCCAGTGTAGCATATGAATTTGCTATTTCCGGGAATAAAAAAGATGATATTGTGCCTTGTAGAGGAAGAGTTCAACCCACTGCATGCTACGTGATCAACATTAAACTTAAACCGATCAACTCATACACTTCAAAGAAAGTATACCTTCTGGGAAGCCTGCCATTTTTAGCATTTGTTGGTTTTATTTTTTTGAGATCTGTTAAACCGCGAAAAAATTTACCGGACGCTCAGTATACTAGTATGTTCACTTTGGGCCAGGTTTTGTTCGATGCGAAGAATCGCAAGCTCATAATAAATGGAAAGACCATAGACCTGACCGGAACTGAAACACGTCTATTGCTCATTTTCGCGTCATCTCCTAACGAGACCATAGAGAGAAGTCGGCTGCAAAAAGAGATATGGGAAGATGAAGGTGTTATTGTAGGGCGCAGTCTGGATATGTTCATATCAAAACTTAGAAAAAAACTGGAATTTGATCCGAATATCAAAATTGCTGTAATACGCGGCAAGGGATATAAGTTTGAAATTAGTTCTTAAGAAGAATCTGCGAATAGTAAAGCAGGGAGGCTCTACCTTCAACTGGCTTGATTTCGATCTCAGTGTGTGTTGACTCATTTGCTGACGCACGTGACAAGGCTTAAACTAAAAAAGCCACCTTGCGGTGGCTTTAAAGTAGCGGGGAGCAGGATCGAACTGCCGACCTCAGGGTTATGAATGGTACGATATACGCTTTTCAAGCCCGCTATCAATGTTTTTAAGCCTCGTATGTGCTGTTTAATACTCTAATTTGGCGCACGAATTGGCGCACGTAAATCTAATAATTCACTATCAATTCTTGTTACATAATCCCTTCATCCGCGAAACTCAAGTACCCTTCCTTCGTCAAAATGATGTGTTCTATTACCGGCAAGTCCAAGAATTGTCCTGCATTTCTCAACTTCTTGGTAAGCTCAATATCTGCTTGACTTGGCTTTAAATTTCCAGATGGATGATTGTGGACTAAAATCACGCTTGCAGCATTACATTTAAGTGCAGCCACGTAGATAATTTTTGGATCTGCAATTGTGCCGCTAGTACCACCTACAGAAATAGGTACTATTCCTAATACTCTATTAGCTCGATTGAGAAGAATGATCTTGAACTCTTCGATAAACTTGATTATTTCATAATTCCAATTGCTCTGAAGCACTCTGTGTACGTCCTCCGACGTATTGATCTGTGGCCTATCTGAAGCCTTTACTGTAGTTTTGTAGCTTAATTGTACTTCGCTAACTTTTGTGTTTTGTAAGTCCATAATTTTATTTTTTTAGATTATGGAACTAAGTCATGCTTTAAGATCAACTAAGCAAAGAAGCAACGGAATAAATAGGTGTGTGGGTTGTAAAGAGCGTTTATGCCGGAATTTCTTGTAGCGTGTTGAGCTTGAAGCATAAATTTGTGTGGTTATTAATAAAAAAATAGTTCTATCTATTTGAAGTCTTTGAAATACCTACACTTTTTTAATAATACAGGGTTTTATACCCCAGTTTTCGTTTTGTAGGTGAAAGTTATCGAGTGTGGTGATTTTTATCTTTTTATTTTAATAGTTGACCTAGGTAAGTGATTTCCGAGTCACCTACACTTTTTCATTTATATAGGGTTTTATACCCCAGTTTATGAAGTGTAGGTAGGAGAGTGTTTTAGTTTAATTATTACTTATTACTTTAAAAGTTGAAATTCTGAAAGTCTGTCCTTTTTTTCTTCGAGTGACTTTCATTTACCTTATAGAAGAGTAGTCAGTGATATTTTAGGACATCTTGTTAAAGGGAATTATTGGTGGAATCTCAACCTTATTACTTTAAAAGCTTTCTAATGTGTATAGACTTTTAAATAAATAGCAAAAATGCAAACTCAGATTCCCTAAGCATTATTCTGCTTTAAAACTGTCTAAACAGTTAGTTTAGTCACAAATGACGCTAAACAGATGATTTGCACTAAATTGAGCAAACAGTGCTTTTTGCATGAGCTGGGTTCATTGTTTTTTTTCTGAAATGACTTCAGGATCTCTTATAGATAGGTAGTGAGTAATGTTTAGGACCGGACTAGTCTCCAATTTATATTTAAGGACGAATCCCAAAAGGCGAAGTATCAAGGAATTAAATTCAACGATGGAGGCAAATTGAAAACTCGATTACCGTACTTTGACCTTTTTGAGCTTCGTGCCTACTAAAACTTAAAATTTCATATTAGATTACTCACTTTAATTCCACAATGATAGATCTGACGCACACTTGATTATCGCAACAAATAATCGGCGATATCCAACGTCTTTGAAACTGTCAAACGTGCCATTTTATAATATAAAAGGCCTTGATGTGTAATATAAGCCACTTTATCTAAAACTGTATCCAAAGGAAACTCCAGCCCAACCGGGAAAGAACTCTTTTTTACTAAAGTTCGGCGACCAATATGACCTAAACAGAAATCCATCATTAAGCGGTTGCAGCCGGTACCCAAGGTTAAGACGCGCAAGTGATCTGGGTTTCCAGGCGTCTGATGGTGTAGACGTTAAGAACTGGGCAGTGTAACCTATTCCGGCTTCAAAACCGTGTGTTTTAGGTCCTACAATGTAGTTCACTCCTATTGGTATGGAAAAATATCTGGGTGTCTTGATATAATCGGATTCAACGAGCGAACCAAGACCAAAACCTGCCCGAAATCCAAGTCCATCATTGTGATGGCGCTTTAGCCTCATATCGTAGTTTAAAGATAATAGCGGACTGCTGCCCAGAAGTTCTATAAAGATTGCACGCCTGAAATCCTGGTTGTCTGAAGCGACAGGCGGCAATCTGTCATACCCGCTGGGAGGCATTTTTGTCAAATATCTCAGCTGCAAATCAAGTCCTATATAATTCGAACGCACGGCAAATCGGCCATCATAGCGCTGATTATACAGGTTCACATACATTGTACCATCCGAAACGGGTTTAAGTCCCAGGTTGTACCGCAGTCCAAGCAGGAGTTTGGTGCGCGCCGATACGTTACGTTCGATTGTAAAAGATGTTGTGATATCAGTGGATATCTTCCCCCGGGTGGATGGTATATTGAGTTCGAAATCCGCGGGATCGGTGTCTGGGTTCCATGGAGTAGATCGATTAAAAGCATACCTGGATATATCGGGTTCCGGAGGACTGTGATACAGCCTGATATTGGGACCGGCTGATAGATGAAATGTTGAGCGTTGGATTTTGAAACGGTAATTAGGAGCGAGCAGCAATCCGGTGTATAAAAAGTCGTCGTGGCTGGAGTTATAAAAGATCTTTCCCTGCCCGGATCCGTTACCGAAAGCATCCACTGGAGCAATCAGTATCTTATTGAAATCGACCAGGCCAATGTTCAGTCCGGTAGTGATGGAGAAATTCTTATTAAGGCTGTGACTATAATCCAAGCCCGCATCAAAAGCAAGACGTTGCTCACCATATATCAGAGCACTGGATGGGTTATCGACACTGGGTGCCACGATCATGTTGGGTGTAAATCGTATACTAAACGAATTCTGACCTGTCGACCGAAAAGGAAAACAAAATAGTATTATGGCTGTAAGCCAGCCATAATACATTAACTTAGTCTTAAACATCAAAATATCTGATAATCTTATTGAATATACTTCGTGAATGGGCTGTTGCCTGAAACGGTAAACGTCCCACGTGTCTCACATTCAAGTACTGTCGTATATCGCCTCCATCTTTGCCCAAGATCCCTATGATATGATCGTATGGAAGACCTAGACTCATCGAAGTTGTGATGAACTTGGTAGCAAGAACCATAATATTGATTCCATACATAAGCAATTCCTTGAATTCTGACTGCCATCTGAGTGCGTCTCTTACTAAAAAGGGCGCCTTTTTTCTTATAGCAGTTGATTTTACCTTTAAAATAGCTACGAGTGACATTGTCACCGCCGGATTCGCCAGCCCCCTTCTCCTTCTTAACTTTATAATGAATACGTCTGCCGTCGGGTAAATCTTGCCAATCAGCGTTTTTTTCATCCTCAAAACACCGACTGGAATTCTCGGAACACTGAATTGGGGTGGAAGGCCCCTCGGTAGCTGATACTGGCTGAAATAAAACACCCCCAACTTTAATCTGTGAGTATTGATTTCTAAAAGTACGTTCATATATGTCATCCACATCATACTTATCGTCTGGATTAATCGAGACCAACCAAGGGTCAGAGCTGCTGTTTAACCATGCTATTTCTTCGGTTTCAACCATCTGTCGCAGCGAATAAAGTCCAAAATAAGCCTCAAATTCGCGCATAGGGAGAACCTCATCAAAACCGACGTTTTCAGCTTAAGTATTGTAATCGTCATCAGACATATAATTTAAAGGATCAGCAAAGTTGGCTAGATGGCTTTCCATCGCCGCTTCGACTCGATCTTCGAGCAACTTTAATGCTGTTGAGTCAGTAAATTCTAAGACTCCGCTTACCAAGCTGACTCCTGAGTAAGGAACACCCAGATCCTGGTATCCGGTATAACCACCAATATAATTCACTGTATTTTCTCCCCAAACCCGATAATTACCGAACATGGAAGGTGTGTTGACGCTGAAATAAATACTGTTGCCTGAGGTCGTTCCCAACGGTGTCATGACCCAAGTGTTTGTATTGATAATCCACCAAGCAGTAGATCCTGGCTCGTCGACTTAAGCATAGCAGTTGTAGTAGGTACCACCACCAGATAATGTAGTAGTGAAAGCTACAGACGATGTCCTAGCTATACCGGGCTTAGCTTTCTTTGTCGCCTGGTCTTCCCTAAGAATTGAAGCCATCTTCTCGATTCCTTTAGGAATTTTCTCAGAGTTCTCGGTATGTTCACCACGAACAGTAACTTTTAAACCCGGACTAAGCCTAAGCTTCAGGTCCTTACTAAAGACAGAATAATCTACATTCAACTGCAAGTCTGATGTAGCAAGTTTGGAATTGTTTTCCGGGATTTCCTTAGAACATCCATTTAAAAATACGATAATGAAAAGCCAATACCTGTCACTACAATAACAAGGTTTTTAATTTTGTTCATAGTATTTAAGTTTTTTTTATTCCTAAAATACACTTTATAACGAAATTAATGCATTGATTTTTTGTTGGTTAGGACGAACGAGGATATTTGAAGGATATATGTCTGAATGGGATATTTACAAAGGCGTTTAAGAAGAGAGGTCTCTGGCAAAGGATTTTTGAGATATGACTGAAGTTGATTGTTTTCGACGAAAGATGGTCTTAAGATGAGTTCGATAAATGGTTTATCAGTAGCGTTTACTATTTTAGGCATACGCGAATATAATAACTGCAGGAAGAAGTCATAATTCTGGCATCACATCTTTCAGCTTGTCATGGTTCAACTCTCCTAATCCACGTAGGTACTTCAACGTGACGGCCATATCAGAGTGTCCAAGGAGTTGCTGAACGATGAAGATATCCTTTGTTTTCTTATAAACATTTACTGCTGCTGTATGTCTGAATGAATAGAGGGTTTGATTAGTTTGGATGATACCTTTCTCTCTCAAAATTCTCTTTGCTCTCGTCCATTGCGTCTTTAAGTAATCATAGTTTGGTAACCAGTCTGATCCGGTAATGCGGTCAAGTGCAACCTGGGATATTCAGTTCTAAGAAAATGGAGTACAGTCTTAAGTATAGGCTCACTGTACACTTCGTGCAGCTTTTCAACCGTCTTCTTCTTATGAGTTTTGATAATAGTACCAGGAAATATCACATTAAGGTATTGACGCTTATTCATGTAGTTTCTGTTGGATGTGTTGTAACCATCTAGAAATTGTGCAATTCTATTAGAAGTTAAACGATCTGAAGGGCTGTTAAGCTCTGTCTCAGTCAGAAATGCTAGAAATTGCTTTGAGGTGGCGACGATGTCGCGAATGTAAGTCCTGCTGTAGTTACCTCCACTTTTTTCAGCTACGATTTTGTCGACAGCTTGTTTCAATGAAAGAATAGGTTCTGGGTTACTTGGTAACTCAAAAGGATTCCAACCCTTCTCAAGAGCCTTGTCAAATTCGAATTTTAATTTTTTGAGTAGCTTATGCTTGTTGGCTTTCGTTTTGGCCTTGTTAGGAAGTATTGATAGACCTAACTTATTAGCATTGTATTCTCTCAGTCTAGTGCCATTATAGTAGAATTCTATATAGCTTCTGTTGGCTGATTCCTTAATCTCTGGTTCTGTGTACATTTTTGGCGCATATTTGGCGCACAAGAAGCTTAAAACTAAAAAAGCCACCCGAAGGTGGCTTTTACCGTAGCGGGGAGCAGGATCGAACTGCCGACCTCAGGGTTATGAATCCTGCGCTCTAACCATCTGAGCTACCCCGCCATTCAATTTTTAAGTAAAGATCCGGTCATAGTTTGGAACCTTACTTCGGCGTTCTGATAATTTATACTATCTTTCAGTCCACCCCCTCTTAAATGAGAGTTGCAAATATAGAGGAAATTACTTTTCTTTAGAAACTAAAGGTGAAAAAAGTCGCCATGCTATGGTAAATAATTAAAGGAATGACAGAAAAGAAAAAGTTTAATGTCGAGTATGAGGTGAAATCGTCACCTAAGATATTGTTTGGCTTCCTTAATGAACCTAACGGGCTTGCCCAGTGGTTCGCTGATGATGTGACCTACAGGGATCAGATTTATACGTTTACCTGGGACGGCGAGCAGCAAAAAGCAAAACTGCTCTCCATAAAAGAAAATAAACACGTAAAGTTTAAATGGATTGAAGACGAGCCTCATTGTTATTTTGAAATGGAGATAGTCCAGGATGAACTGACCAATGACGTGGCCCTGTCTATCACCGACTTCGCTGCAGAAGATACTATTCAGGAAAGAAAATTGATCTGGGATAATCAGATCCAGTATTTGGTTAGCGTTTTAGGCGCATAGGGTTTAAATTTTCCCTATTTTTGCCCTTGTGAAAAAAGTATATCTATTAGTATTTAAGGCCTTTCTAAGGCCTTTTGTCGTGACCTTTTTCATCGTCATGTTCATTTTATTGATGCTGTTTTTATTTAAATACATCGATGATCTGATTGGGAAGGGGTTTGAGTGGTATGTGATCCTGGAGCTGCTTATGTATGCTTCGGCCACCAATGTGGCTATGGCCCTTCCGCTGGCTATACTTTTATCTTCCATAATGACCTTCGGCAGCCTGGGTGAAAACTATGAGCTGGTTGCCATTAAATCGGCAGGGATCTCCCTGCAGCGTGCGATGCTGCCCCTGATCATCGTCGTTAGTATGCTTAGTGTGGCTGCATTCTTATTTTCCGATTATATGCTGCCGGTAGCCAATCTGAAAATGGGCTCCTTGTTATATGATGTCCGCAACCAGAAGGCGGCCTTCCTGATTAATGAGGGGGTGTTCAATAACAGCATTCCCGGGTATTCTATCCGGGTAAAAGAGAAAGATTCTGATCAGACCCTGCGGGATATCCTGATCTATGAGCGGAATACCAGCAGCGGCAATATGAATCTTGTTGTGGCCAGGGAAGGGAATATGTTCATTTCTGATGACAACCAGCTCCTGGTACTGAAGCTCCGGGATGGCAAACGCTACGAGGAATCGCCGGGAACAACAGGGAATTATAATCCGAGGCAGCGCCTAATGAGAACCGAATTCAAGGAGACTGAGCAAAAGTTTGATCTTTCGGGCTTTCAGCTGAAGCGTACAGACGAAGACCTGTTTAAATCCAATTATGCCATGCTTAATATGCGGCAGCTTAAATTTTACAGGGATTCTTTTGAGATGAAAGGAGACAGCAATCTCCGCTCATTATACAATGACCTGGCCCAGCTGGCAAGAACTTACCGCACCGATTCATTGAGCCCCAAAATACCGGTTAAAGTCCTGAAAAGTTATAAGAATGTTCTGGAGCTTATTCCTGAGGAGCAGCGGATCCCCGCTATCACGAGCGCAAAAGATCAGCTGCGGACGATAAAGGATGTGATCAGCCGCAAGGAACTCTATACCATGGATAATAATGTAAGATTAAGGGGATTTTTTATTGAATTGAACAGGAAATTCACGCTGGCTGTATCCTGCCTGATCCTGTTTTTTATCGGGGCGCCTCTGGGAGCAATCATCCGGAAGGGGGGGCTGGGGCTGCCCGTGGTCATGTCGGTCTTATTTTTCCTGCTATATCATATCATATCCACGATCGGAGAGAAATCCGCCAAGGAAGGCACCCTTTCACCTGCTATGGGAATGTGGATAGCGATAATTGTTCTGGCACCTTTAGGGGCATTCCTGACCTATAAGGCTACCGTTGATTCAGTATTATTCGACCTGGATTTTTATAAACGCTGGATCATCAGGTTATTTAAAAGAGCCAAACCCAGTCATCCGGCTTCGGAATAGTTTTAAACACCCTATTTATTGCACTCCATTGACGGATTTAAAGGGAGTAAAAAATTATCTGTCAAAAAATTACTTAAATTTGCATCCTATTTTATGCGGGATCAATTTAAGGGTTTAAATGATCCATTCTGATCCCGCCCTACTACAAGCCCATAACTATGTTCAATACGATTGAAGAAGCAATAAGTGATATTAAAGCAGGTAAGGTTATTATAGTCGTTGACGACGAGGATAGAGAGAATGAAGGTGACTTCCTGACCGCTGCTTCCAATGCCTCGCCCGAGATAATTAATTTCATGGCCACCCATGGCCGTGGCCTGATCTGTGCTCCTTTAACCGAAGAACGCTGCCAGGAGTTAAGGCTCGAACTGATGGTCGGCAATAATACAGCCGCATTTGAAACGAACTTTACAGTTTCGGTTGATCTTATCGGGCATGGCTGCACTACGGGTATTTCAGCATCCGACAGGTCGAAAACCATCCTGGCTCTTATAGATCCGGAAACAAAGCCGGAGGAATTGGGCCGTCCCGGTCATATTTTCCCATTGATAGCTAAAAAGGGAGGTGTTCTGCGCCGTGCGGGACATACGGAAGCTGCCGTGGATCTGGCTATGATGGCCGGTCTCGAGCCTGCCGGAGTTCTGGTGGAGATCTTGAAAAGCGATGGTGAAATGGCCCGCTTGCCTGATCTGCTCATTATTGCCAGGCAATTTGATCTTAAGATAGTAAGTATCAAAGATCTGATATCTTACCGGCTGAAAACCGAATCCCTCATTAAAAAGGAAGTTTCAGTTAAGCTGCCTACTGAATGGGGAGATTTCGAAATGGTGGCTTATACCCAGATCAATTCAGGGGAACAGCACCTGGCCCTTGTAAAAGGCCACTGGGAAGAAGAAGAACCGGTATTGGTACGGGTTCACAGCTCATGTATTACAGGGGATATCTTTGGTTCATGCCGGTGCGACTGCGGTCCGCAGCTGCATAAAGCAATGGAAATGATCGAAAAGGAAGGTAAAGGTGTTGTTATCTATATGAACCAGGAAGGTCGCGGAATAGGCCTTATCAATAAGCTTCATGCGTATAATCTTCAGGAGAACGGACTTGATACCGTAGATGCAAATCTTCAGTTAGGCTTCCCGATGGACCAGAGAGATTATGGTATCGGCGCGCAGATCCTGCGAAGCCTGGGGATTAAAAAGATGAAACTGATGTCCAATAATCCTACGAAACGCTCGGGGCTTATCGGCTATGGCTTAGAAGTGGTTACCAACGTTCCGATCGAGATTCAATCTAACGAGCATAACGAACTATACCTGAGGACCAAGCGGGATAAGATGGGACATACCATCATGAAGAACAGTTGATTACTTATTCTTAACTTTAGGTTCCTGGTCTTCAGGCTTAAGGGCATTTTCACTAATGACCGCTTCCTGTTCCTGCTTTTTTCTCTCTTCCCTGCGTTTTTTACCGATCAGGAAGCCAAGAAGCTCGTTGAAATTATCGAAGTCTTTGCGGTAAACTAAACCCAGTGCGCTCACATACTGGTCAACCGTATTGATATTTAAAAAATTCCGGTTATTCAGCCTGTTTGACGCCCGGATGGTTAATGTTCCATCTTTTTTAAGAAGATATAAAGCTTCGAAGTCCCTGGCCACGGCCGAACCCCCGATCACATTGAATTCTGCAAAATCCTTCCCGCTGTTGCGTCTGTCGGTAACACCCCCCGTAATGATCAGCCGGTCATTTAATAATCTCAGGGATGCACTGGCATCATTTAAAGAGCGGATGTTGAAATCCACAAAATTCAGGTTAAGGGATTGGGTAAGGATGGTATTCAGCTGATTGAAAAACAACTCTGTACCTGCGCTAATAAATGTGGATGTTGCCAGGTTCAGGTCAAGGTTCGCACCCGAGCCTTCAGCAAATGACCTTCTTACTATCAGGCTCAATGCCTGCTGATTAACGTTATTTGCATCACTGAAATACGACTGAAGCTCATCCTTTATATAGGCGTTGGCCGGGAAATTAATATCAAAAACAATATTTGGAGTAAGCAGCGGGCCGCTCAGGTTCATGACAGCTTCGGCCAGCACCCTTTCGTCTATAGGAGGTCTGCCAGCAGCCGTATAAAGCGGCTTTAAACTTGCCCTTACATCATAGATCGCTTCCAGATTAATCGCAGCCTCTACCGGGTTACCCGTCCAGCGGATCGAGCCTCCTTCGTTTATACGGAAGATCTTATTTATAAAGTCCTGTGCGGTAAATTCGAACTTTCCGTTGGTGATCAGGTAGTCGCCGAACATCTCGAAATCACCCAGGCTGGTGATGTTCAAACTCAGCTGTGATTTACCGCGGCCGGATAGTTTACCCAGATCGGTGAAGATATTAACCTCAGTATTTTCATCCACCAGCAGTTCGAAATTCATGGTCAGACCCTTGAATGAGGTAACTTTAGGCTTATTCAGAGATGAATCTTTAGCCACAAAGGTTATAAAATCTGTTTTGCTGACTGTGGCAGAAGAGTTTAAAGGAATATTAAATACGGTACCTGCTTCGGTTTTGGCATCGATCTGAATGCTCATGTCATTTGTCGGACCATTAAAACTGAATACCCCGGTGCCGTATGCAACACCAAAATACAGCGGGTTGTCCTTGGCGGTAGTATTTAGGGCCATGAAGTTCTTGGCCACAATATCAATATGGATATCCGGGTTGAGCGGGGTGGACATATCCACCGTTCCATTGACTATGGCTTCGCTGTTATTGATATCCCTGAGCCGCAGATTGGTTAATTTGATCTTACTGTTCTCAACCTCAAAGTCATCGGAGATTTTGTACGGTGTTTTCAGATAATTAACGGTCATTCCTGCATCTTTAAGCGAGAGCCGGCCGTTGATCTTCGGGTTAAATAATTTGCCGGTGACTTTCAGTTCTGCGGAAACCTTTCCGTTCATATTGGAAACCAGGTTCTTTAAGAAGGGCTGAAAAAGAACGACTTCATTATCATTCATTCTCACATCCATGTCCAGGCTGTTCTGATCGGCGTTAGCATTATAGGTGCCGCTTATGTCCAGGGTTTTAGTGCCCTGATTCATAATGTCCATCTTTACATTGATGAGTTTGGTAGCATTGTCAAGTCCGGCAACCAGGTTCAGATCCCCAATGTCGACGGTATTATAATTGAGGCTGTCGATCTTGATAGCCGCCTCCACATTTGGCGTTCCGATGATACCGGCAAAGCGGGCGTTGCCATTTAATGAACCTTTCAGATTTATTCCCAGGGGCTTGGTAAGGGGATTGAAGGTGGTTAATTTAAAGTCGCTGAAACCTATCAGTAATTCATCCCCGGGGTTTTTTGAAATTATCCCGTCGAGGGTGATCATCTGGTTATCCCGGAAGAGTTCAAACCCTGTGATCTTTGTCCGGCGGAATAAACTGAAACTTTCGTTAGGAGACCTTCCCTCGTCAAAACTGAAACTTACTTTTTCCTGGATCTTCCAGACTTCATTGTTAATAATGACATCGGAAGGCAGAACGCTCAGGCGGATCATTTCAGACCCGGTGGTAGTGAATTCAACCAGTGAGTTTAAATCCAGCTGATTTACAGCATCCTTATCGGAAAGTTTGATGTTCAGGTTCAGGCTGTCATTCCTCAGGATATTGGCAATGTTGATGTTTTTGATATAAAGGCTGTCGGTGATATCAATCCGGTCGGAAGAGATGAAGAGGTTCATAGCATCCTGACTGGTGCTTTCATCAATGATCAGGTTGTTAATTTTTATCTTATTGAACTGAATGAGTTTGGCAAAACCGTTCAGGTTCGCAATATTCTCCGCCGATACGAATTTTCCGTTAAAGCTGGCTCCGTCAGGGATCTTTAATGCCGGGATGAACAGCATGCTTACAGGCTCAAAATATTTGACATTCAGGTTGAATTCAAAATTCTGAACCCCTGATTTGGTATACTTTAGGCCGAGGGATGGGATATACCTGTTTGCTACAGACTTGAAGTAGGAGGCCAGGGTTCTCAGATCGTACTGGCCTTTGATACTTGCATCCAGTATATCTGATTTTATATTTAATGAGCGGTTGTTTCCAATACCGAGAGCAGTAAGGGAAACTGAATCAATTACAAAGGAGTTTTGCGGATTGGTTAATCTGACCTTTTCGATATCGAATGATCCCTGGATATTATCGAGGTTGGATCCTGAGAAGTTGGTTGTGAACTGCGCATCTATCTGTACGGTATCTTTGGTAAAGTTCAGTACATTAAGGTTGGCTCCGGCAATAGTGGCGTTAAAGTTAAAGATGGGCCTGCTGGGTTTCAGGTCTATATTTCCGTCGAAATCCAGTTTTATATTCCGGTCGTTTATGTCAACCTTGCCGTCAAACAGACGGTTTCTGAATGTACCGTCGATCAGGATATTGCTATACCGGTATCCGTTATAATCAAAATAAGTGATGTTGCCCTTAAGCTGCTCGCTTAAGCTGTTGACTTTAAATCCGCTTCCGGTGACGTTTGCTGTAAATGTGGTTCTTCCCAGATCTGAGCGGTCAAGAAGATCGGCGAGGTTGAAGTCATAGGCTTTAACCATTCCTTTATAGGATGGATTTCCGCCCTTATTAAACTTCATATTCAGATCGGTCACGAGCCGGCCCAGGCGGGTCTTCAATTCCCCGGAGGCGATGAAATTATTGGTAAATCCGGTAAACTTTCCTTTAAAACTGATGTTGCCGAATTTATTGGCAATAGGAGGGATCATGGATCTTTTTATCCCTGTTGCAGCAGTGATGATGCGGTCAAGATCACGTTTATTGGTAGAGACCTGATCAAAATTAAGTTCCATTCGCGTTTCTGCGATATTCGGCAGGCCCTTAATGTTGAAATCCCCTTTCATATAAGTGGATTGCCCGCTTCTTACGGCAAGATTTTTAGCCCTGATATTATTTACATATCCGCTGATATCGCCGTCAAGCCGAAGCGAGATATTGGATTTAGCGAGTGCCGGACTGAAAAAAGCAATATCCGGAGTATGCAGGACAGCGTCATCAAAATGCGCTTTCATATATACCTTATTAACAAATTTGCCGAAGTCTTTAAAGCTGTCATACTTCAGCAGCAGGTAATCTGTAAGCCTGGTATTTGGCGTCTCAAGCCAGAGATCTTTGAACTCCATCTGGTTGGTGTCGATGGTGGCGTTCGTGCTTAGGTTCTTCAGATAGAACCCGCTTTTCTCCCGGAAAGTTAAATTTTTAAAACCCGCATGTACTAAATGGCTCCGGGTATCCAGGTTTAATATGGAGGTGCTGAGATTGCGAAGATGGATATCATTAAAGTTTACGCCCTTGACCGGTGTAGTATTATTGAAGTTCTTATACCTCAGGTCAATATTGTTCAGGACGATCTTGTCGAAGGTAATGTTATAGGGACGCCTTGGTTTTTTCCTTGGGGTGGGTGTTCCGGTATCAAAATAGTTGATGATAAATTCAACATTGGTCGTTGAATCCTTATACTGCTTCAAATTGAATTTTCCGTCATCCATCTGAATGGTATTAACGGATATTTTACGAAGCTTTATGGAAAGCAGGTTCAGGTCTACCGTGAACCGCGGAGAAAACAGGAGGGTGTCCTTTTCATAATCCTCGATATAGAGGCTGTCCAGGACCAGTGATTTAAATGGCTTGATATATAAACCGCCTACCTCTACCCTTGTTTTTAATTCCTTGGAAAGGTATTTGGCCGCCCTTTTGGCAATGTAAGTCTGAACCGGCTTAAACTGAAGAGAAAAAATTAATACACCCACCAACAATAATATTGTTGCCAGTACCCAAAGAGTTATTTTTAGAGCTTTTTTGATAAATTTGTTTTTTTAAATAGAGAACATATTATACATTATATAGTTTGGCAATTATCCTCGGCATCGAATCGTCATGCGACGACACTTCTGCAGCGATATGTATTGATGGCAAAATCTGCTCCAATATTATTGCAAATCAGTCTGTCCACCAAAATTTTGGTGGAGTAGTACCTGAACTGGCCTCCCGTGTACATCAGCAAAATATTATTCCAGCCGTACAGGAAGCTATACGTATTGCAAAAATACACAAAAATGACATTGAAGCCGTAGCTTTTACAAGAGGACCGGGATTACTGGGTTCCCTGCTCGTGGGGACCTCCTTTGCCAAGGCATTTGCATTGGCAGGAAACCTTCCGCTTATTGAAGTTAACCATATGCAGGCCCATATTCTGTCGCATTTTATTGATGAGCCTAAGCCTGAATTCCCCTTCTTATGCCTTACGGTTTCCGGTGGTCATACCCAGATTGTTCTTGTTACCGATTATTTTGACATGAAGATAATTGGTCAGACAACTGATGATGCCGCGGGTGAGGCTTTTGACAAGACTGCCAAGATACTGGGCTTTCCATACCCCGGCGGACCCCTGATCGATAAGTATGCTAAACAGGGAGATCCAAAGGCTTTTAAATTTCCCGAACCTCAGGTTCCGGGTCTGGATTTCAGTTTTAGCGGATTAAAAACTTCAATTATGTATTTTATTCGCGACAGGCTTAAGGAAGATCCTGACTTTTTGAAGAATAACATTCATGATATTTGTGCATCAGTGCAGGAGCGGATAGTCACTATCCTGCTGAACAAATTAAAAAAGGCAGCCAGCGAGCATAATATTAATAACATAGCCATTGCCGGCGGCGTATCAGCCAATTCCGGATTAAGAGAAGGGCTTAACAGTACAGCAGCGGAACTTAACTGGAATGTTTTTATTCCAAAATTTGAATACTGTACGGATAATGCGGCAATGATAGCCATTGCAGGACATTATAAATTTCTGAAGAAAGATTTCGTAGGTCAGGATATTGCACCTTTGGCCAGGATGCAGTTTTAGATTTTTAAACCAGATTAAACAAATATCACCTTATATTATATGAGCGCATCAAGCATAATTTTTTTCCTGATCTTTTTAGTACCTCTTACCGGATTTCTGATATGGGTGATGCGGCAGGATAAGCGAAAAGGGAAGACCGGCCTGCTGGTGTTAGGTTTTATAGTCATTGTCGGGATTTGGTTCATGTATCTCATGACGAAAGGCCAGTAAGGAAATTCTTGGTTATTATTCTGCTTTTCAGGCAGTTGAGGATGGTTCTTTCCATAGTTGCCGGCAACATTATTTCCTTCAGCTATTTTTTGGCAGGATATTGGATATTTTTCTCAAAAAACGAAGCACATGGAAAATAATAGTTCAAAAATGGTAGTT
Source organism: Pedobacter sp. (assembly GCA_036676435.1). GTDB lineage: Bacteria > Bacteroidota > Bacteroidia > Sphingobacteriales > Sphingobacteriaceae > Daejeonella. The sequence goes on from JAKFCV010000028.1 coordinate 48,815, forward strand.
GCTATCATTGCAGGAGTAGCCGCTGGTGCGGCCGCCTGGTATTTTATGACCACAGAAAACGGAAAACAAAACTGGTCTGCATTAATTGATATAGCCAAAGATGTCAGTGATAAACTGATCGCAATGAGCGAGGAAAAAGGATCAACTTTAGTTTCAGCCGGCAGAGAAGCAACTGAATATATTGGTCAGAGAGCATCGAATGCATTTGAACGTGTAAACAGTTAAGAGTTTTTAATTCTCTTCAGTAATAAAGAAAACTTAAACCGTTTTTAAGGGAGTTTGCTATAATGGCAAACTCTTTTTTTTTTCTGGAAATTTGAATTCCCCGACAAAATTGCCCAATTTAAATCCTTGTATTAAGTTAAATGATTATGAACCCTGCATGAACTTGCCGTTCATACAAAACTTATGAATATAAACCCATGTAATCCTGCATAAGGGACTTTAAAACTAAATTATATCCTGATGAAAAAACTTTCACGTATCCTGGTTCTCTTCTGTCTTTTTCTTCCTTTTGAGGGAACCTTTGCCCAACCGGTAGAGCAGATTGTCAAAATTATTATTGCACCTGATCACAGCGACTGGCTTTACCGGACGGGAGAAAATGTAAAATTTAATGTCACGGTCCTTCAGTATGGAAATCCGCTTAAAAATGTCCGCATTAAATATGATGTCGGGCCTGAAAGAATGGCTGCTGTAAAAAGTGATTCCCTGCTATTAAAAGATGGAAAGCTTGTGATTGAAGGGGGCACTATGCGGACACCCGGATTTCTTCGCTGCGTGGTTAGTGCTGAAGTAAACGGGAAGAAATACAGGAACCTTTCAACGGTTGGTTTTGATCCGCAGCTTATTAAGCCTTTTGCTGAAACGCCGGCTGATTTTGTCCAGTTCTGGGATAAAGCAAAGTCTGAACTGGCTAAAATCCCTATGGATGCCCGGATGACCCTGATGCCCGAACGGTCTTCGGAAACTGTAAATGTGTATCATGTAAATCTGCAGAATTTTCGTGTGGGAAGCAGGCTGTATGGGATTCTCAGTATTCCGAAGAAGGAAGGTAAATACCCGGCTCTTCTGAGAGTACCTGGAGCGGGTGTCAGGCCTTACAACGGAGATGTGACGACTGCCGAAAAGGGTGTTATAACCCTGGAGATCGGCATACATGGCGTGCCTGTAAATATGGATCCCGGTATCTATTTAAATCTCGGCGCAGGGCCATTATCGGGCTATCAGGCGTTTAATCTTGAAGACCGTGACAGATATTACTATAAGCGCGTTTACATGGGCTGTATAAGGGCTAATGACTTTCTCACAAGTCTTCCTCAGTTTGATGGGACTAACCTCGGCGTAACCGGGGGCAGCCAGGGTGGAGCTTTATCCATAGTTACGGCAGCCCTGGACAAGAGGGTTAAATTTTTGGGAGCTTATTATCCGGCATTAAGTGATCTGACAGGTTTCCTGGCCGGAAGGGCGGGGGGCTGGCCGCATCTCTTTAACAAGGATAATGTCAATACGGAAAGCGCCAAAGAGAAGATCAGAACTTCAGCTTATTATGATGTGGTGAATTTCGCCAGACTGGTAAAGGTACCGGGAATGTACAGCTGGGGATATAATGATGAAACCTGTCCGCCAACTTCAATGCATGCCGCCTATAATGTAATTTCAGCGCCGAAGTCATTGTTTTTAGCAGTTGATACAGGTCATTGGAACTATCCCGAACAAAGGGATAATATGGATGGATGGCTGAGGAAACAATTAAATGTTAATTGATCGATCCTTTCATTTATAATAAAAAAAGCTGCTCCGGAACGAAGCAGCTTTTTTTATGTGATGTGTTTCTTTTAGAACAGTTTTTATGCTTTATCTTCCAGATGATCAGCCGTGACTGTAGCTTTAATCTTTGATTCAAGCTCATCCATCAGATCAGGATTGTCAAGTAAGAGTTGTTTAACCGCATCGCGTCCCTGGCCGAGCTTGGTATCCCCATAGCTGAACCATGATCCTGCTTTTTTGATGATATCAAAATCCACTCCCAGGTCAATGATCTCTCCTGCTTTTGAAATACCCTGGCCAAACATTACATCAAATTCCGCAATACGGAAAGGAGGCGCAAGTTTATTTTTTACCACTTTTACTTTAACCCTGTTTCCTGAAACCTCATCGGTGTCTTTAATCTGGGAGATCCTGCGGATATCCAGACGTACGGAAGCATAGAATTTAAGGGCATTACCTCCGGTTGTGGTTTCGGGGCTGCCGAACATCACACCGATCTTGTCACGCAGCTGATTTATGAAGATACAGCAGCATCCGGTTTTTGAAATGGTACCGGTAAGCTTACGCAGGGCCTGCGACATAAGGCGTGCATGAAGACCCATTTTCGAATCCCCCATTTCGCCTTCTATTTCCGCTTTCGGAACGAGTGCAGCCACGGAATCGATAACTATAATATCTATTGCTCCTGATCGGATCAGGTTATCGGCAATTTCAAGGGCTTGTTCACCATTGTCAGGCTGGGATATCAAAAGATTTTCGATATCTACCCCTAACTTACTGGCATAGAATTTATCGAATGCGTGTTCCGCATCAATAAAGGCGGCAATGCCTCCCTTTTTTTGGGCTTCAGCTATTGCATGAATGGCAAGCGTGGTTTTTCCTGATGATTCCGGACCGTATATTTCAATAACACGACCCTTAGGCAGACCGCCTATTCCCAGGGCAATATCAAGGCTTATGGAGCCGGTTGAAATGGACTCTATCGCCTCAACAGCGTTATCACCCAATTTCATTACAGTTCCTTTTCCGTATGATTTTTCAAGTTTATCCAGTGTAAGCTGCAAAGCTTTTAGTTTGTCCGGGTTGCTCATTATTTTAGTTTATTTTATCAAAAGTAAATTAAATAATCGAAATTGCTAAAAATATTATCAATTATTTTGTTCTGTTAAATGCTCCTCATAAACGTCTGTTTGAAACATATTTTATTCCAGCTTTTTTAATGCTGCCCCGATCTTATTAGCCAGACGCTTTTTAGCTGCTTCCCTGCTTTTCCTCAGCTTAAGGAGCTCTGCTTTCCTCAGTGCCGTTTCCGTTTGGCTCTGCTCATAATATTTGCAAAACCAACTCAGCGGGCAGATGGAACATTTCGGATTACGCGCTACACAAATATAGCGTCCATGCAGGATCAGCCAATGGTGCGCGATGTATATTTTATCCTGCGGCAAATAGTTGACCAATTGTTTTTCTACAGCCAGGGGGGTGGTGGCGTTCCGGGTAAGGCCAAGGCGGTTTGCAACCCTGAACACATGCGTGTCTACAGCCATTGCGGGTGCGTTAAAAACTACCGAAGCTATAACATTAGCCGTTTTGCGGCCTACCCCCGGTAATTTTTGGAGCTCGTCGATGCTGGATGGCACTTCCCCGTTAAATTGGGTCATCAGCATATTCGCCATTCCAACAAGATGCTTTGCTTTATTATTCGGATAGCTAACGGAGCGGATATAGTCAAAGACATCAGCAACGCTTGCCCTGGAGAGGCTCTGAGGATCTGGAAAGCGTTTAAATAATTCAGGTGTAACCTGATTGATGCGCTTGTCTGTACACTGGGCAGATAAAATGACAGCTACAAGAAGTTCATAGGAATTCCTGTAAATTAATTCTGTCTCTGCATCGGGCTGATGGGAAGAAAAATAATCAACAAAAGCCTTATATCTGTCCTTTCTTAACACAGGTCAAATATAAAGGACTGGATTATGTTTGCGGAATAAATTTTAAATGAAAAAGGATACACTCATGAGTGTATCCTTTTTTTTAAATCCTTACAGTGATTTTGAATAATTAAGAATCTTCGAAACCGTAGCTTGGCTGGGCTTTCTGATAATCGCATTTAATCTGTGTTTGATTAAAGCGTAGAAAGACTGGTCTACCTCACTGAGGTCTTGTCCAGTTGCGCTGTTCTGAGCCATGTTTTGTAAAGAATTTGTTGTTTTAGTAGAAGTTGATATCATAAGCGAGCTAATCTTTGGAGATTTAACGTACTTATGACACGAATGTTTTATTTATTCAAAAAAATATTACAGTTCTTCCTACTAGCTGTTCTTTAAACTTAATTCACGGCTTAATATCATTTTCCGAAGATTATTTAATGCATAACGCATCCGTCCCAGTGCTGTATTAATACTAACTTCAGTAATATCAGATATTTCCTTGAAGCTTAGTTCGCCATAATGACGCATGATCAGAACTTCTTTCTGCTCAGATGGCAGCAAGTGTATTAATTCTCTCAGGTCGCGATGGGTTTGCTCACGGATCATACGATCTTCGGTGCTTTCATCATAAAATTTCAGTACTTCGAAAATATCAAATCCTTCGACTGTGGTAACCACAGGAGTTCTTTTCTCTTTACGGAAATGATCGATGACCAGGTTATGCGCTATACGTATAACCCAGGGAAGAAATTTTCCCTCTTCATTATATTTTCCTGCTTTCAGCGTATTGATAACCTTAATAAAGGTATCCTGAAAGATATCCTCCGCGAGGTAGGAATCTTTTACTAATAAATATATGGATGTGAATATTTTAGATTTATGCCTTCGGATTAACTCCTCCAGGCAGGATTCTTGCCCCTGAATATACTGGTGTACCAGATCCTGATCGCTCTTCGATTGAAGTTTTATAGTACTCATACTTTAATTTCCCCTTAATGTAAATTCCCAAAAGTTATTGAAGTAGAGTTTATCCGATAGTTTGTCTCCTATTTAGTTTATGCAATTATATAATTTTCTGTTTTCAAATGAAACAATTATTTTGTCAATATCAAAGAATGTTTAATCATTCTTCTATAATAAGCTCTTATAGCCGTATTTTTGCAAATCAATTATTACCCTTTATACAAAGATACGTAATAAATCAAATTTGAGGTTGACTGAATGAGTAAAGAAGCGGAAAAAGATCCAGGAAAGTTTATAATAATTAAAGGTGCAAGGGTTCATAATTTAAAAAATATCGATGTCGCCATCCCTAAAAACAAATTGGTTGTTATTACAGGAATGTCCGGATCGGGCAAATCATCACTCGCATTTGATACGCTTTATGCCGAAGGTCAAAGACGCTATGTAGAGAGTCTTTCATCCTATGCCCGGCAATTTATGGGGCGTATGAATAAGCCTGATGTGGATTATATTAAAGGAATCGCCCCTGCAATTGCCATTGAGCAAAAGGTGATCACCAGTAATCCCCGATCCACAGTTGGCACATCCACAGAGATTTATGATTACCTGAAGCTCCTGTTTTCGAGAATAGGAAAAACCATATCTCCCGTTTCCGGGATGGAGGTAAAAAAAGACAGCGTCACTGATGTGGTAAATTTTATTTCAAAATTGCCGGAGGATACTTCTGTAACAATTTTGTGTCCCTTGCATGCGCATAACAACCGTTCCCTAAAAGAAGAGCTCGCCGTATTATTGCAAAAGGGCTTTACCCGGGTGCTTATTGAAGATCAGTTATCTAAAATTGAGGATCTCCTGGAGGAGAAATCGGCACAGAATAAAAAGTCTGGAAATGAAGTAAATGTGAAGATCGTGATTGACCGGATTTCTGTGGCACAGGATGATGAAACTCTTAGCCGTATCGCCGATTCAGTGCAGACAGCTTTCTTTGAAGGCAGGGGGGACTGCCTGGTAGTGGAAAATTCAGAAATGCACCTGTTTTGCGACCGTTTTGAATTGGATGGTCTCCGCTTTGAGGAGCCTACCCCTAATTTCTTCAGCTTTAATAATCCTTACGGGGCCTGTAAGCGCTGTGAAGGATATGGAAAGGTCATTGGAATTGATGAGGATCTCGTAGTACCGGATAAAAGTAAATCGGTTTACGACGGTGCAATAGCTCCCTGGCGGGGTGAAAAAATGGTTGAATGGCTTAATAAGCTGGTTCGCAATGCGCTTAAGTTCGATTTTCCTATTCACCGTTCCTATAGTCAGCTTACAGACGAGCAAAAAAAGCTTTTATGGGCAGGGAACAGTTACTTTAATGGCCTTAATGATTTTTTTAAGGAACTGGAGACTCAGACTTACAAAATTCAATACCGGGTTATGTTGTCCCGGTACAGGGGCAAGACCATTTGTCCGGAATGTATGGGCAGTCGCTTGCGGCAGGATGCATCCTATGTGAAAATTGCCCAAAGATCCATTACGGATATCGTTTTGATGCCGCTGGATAAGGCTTTGGAATTTTTTAATGAGCTCGAGCTGGATGCCTTCAATCAGAAAATTGCCAAACGCCTGCTGATGGAAATCGCTAACCGCATCAAGTTCCTCAATGATGTTGGATTGGGTTATCTGACTCTTAACCGTCTTTCAAATACCCTGTCTGGTGGTGAATCGCAGCGGATCAACCTGGCAACCTCCCTAGGAAGCTCACTGGTTGGATCTGTTTATGTGCTTGATGAGCCCAGTATTGGGCTTCATCCGAGAGATACGCACAGGCTGATCGGAGTTTTAAGATCATTAAGGGATGTAGGGAATACGGTATTAGTTGTTGAGCATGAGGAAGAGATCATGAAGGCAGCGGATCATATTATTGATATCGGGCCTGAAGCCGGAACCCATGGCGGTCACCTGGTTTTTACAGGAACTTTTGATGAAATATTAAAGGATAAGGAAAGCCTGACAGGTAAATACCTTAGCGGGAGCCTTGAAATTGAAATACCTGCACAGCGCCGCAAATGGAATGATTTTATTGAAATTAAAGGCGCAAGGGAAAATAATCTGCAAAATGTGGATGCGAGGTTCCCTTTAAATGTGCTGACTGTTGTTACCGGGGTTTCAGGTTCGGGAAAAACTTCCCTGGTGAAGCGGATCCTTCAGCCGGCTGTTCAGAAAGCCATCGGAAATTATTCCGGCGAACAAACGGGAACTTATGATTCCATCGGGGGAGATTTTGCCAAGATAGAACAGGTGGAAATTGTGGATCAAAACCCGATCGGCCGTTCCTCCAGGTCAAACCCCGTAACGTATGTAAAGGCATGGGATGAAATAAGAAATTTATTTGCTTCACAGACCGGGGCAAAGGCTGCCGGATTAAAGCCATCTGCTTTTTCATTCAATGTGGAAGGCGGCCGCTGTGATGTCTGCCAGGGTGAGGGTGAGGTGAAAATAGAAATGCAGTTCATGGCGGATATATTTCTGCCCTGTGAGGCATGCGATGGAAAAAGGTTCAAACAGCATGTTCTTGACGTTACCTTTAAGGACAAAAACGTTTTTGAAGTACTCGATATGACCATTGATGAGGCCCTGGAGTTTTTTGAAAACGAACCGAAAATAGCTGCCAGGATCAAGCCGTTGGCAGATGTCGGACTGGGTTATGTCCACCTCGGGCAATCATCCAATACACTTTCGGGCGGGGAAGCCCAGCGGATCAAACTGGCATCATTCCTCGTTAAAGGAAACAACAGCAGTAAAACTCTCTTTATTTTTGATGAACCTACAACCGGACTGCATTTCCACGATATAAAGAAGCTGCTGAAGTCATTCGACGCCTTACTGACACAGGGTAATACGATCATTGTAATTGAACACAATATGGATGTGATCAAATGTGCGGATTGGGTTATAGACATCGGCCCGGAAGGCGGTGACAGAGGTGGAAAAATAGTCTTTGAGGGAGTTCCCGAAGATCTGATCAGGGAAAAGAATTCCTATACTGGCAATTTTTTAAAGGAAAGATTAAAAAATTGATTTTAAAGCCATAAAACCTGCTGTTCATCTGTTTATAATAACGGGAGTAAAAAGGATTTAAAGGTTACGATTCCACCTCCCCCGGACTTTTGACTGATATTTAAAGTATGCTGCAGAAATCTGCGGAAGGGAATATTTACTGCTACTCAATTAACATGAAAAGCCTCAATTTTTCTTTGAATGAGGATTAGAATGTATTTCCGAACTATTAACCTGCGCATCCGATATAGAACTATCAGGGAATAATCTATTTAGAAAATACTCATTTAACAGTTCATTTACTTTTTCAGCCCTGTCAATATTTGTATAATGTCCGGACAACTCAATTTTATAAATGTGATCCTGCCAAATCTGGAACGGAGCCGGTCTAAATAATCTATTTGCACAAGCGCAGAGCCGATGGAAGAAGCCTGAAAATACAGGCCTTGCTTTTCAAATGAGGTTCTTTCAGTCTGATATTAGCATTTAATCCTATCCTGCTTCAGCAGCTGGAAATAATTATCAAATGCCTCCCTGTCATCTGATCTTAAGCTTATTCTCTTTAAACTTCTCAATCAAATAATCTGCGTAACGTATAAAACCCAGATCGGTCAGGTGGGTTCCATCGACAGTACCCTCATTATCTGTTCCGATTGAACCGGCTGCGCTGATGTATACAAGATCCTTCATGCCACCTTGTACCAATTTGTCGAATTCTGTTTTCAATGCCTGATTCTTCTCATCCATGCTTTTTTTCACATCAGCTTGAAAAATTGCTCTTGTATACTCCACATTTTCAACAAATACGATGGGCGTTTTTGGATTTTTAGTCCGGATTGCTGTGGCTAATGGAATAACACTATCTGTGACTTGTTTGGCTGTCATATTAGGAAGACAGTCAATAACATAAAAAGAAGCCTTAATGCCGGAAATAAGCTCAGCAATTGGCGGATCCATTTTTCCGTTTCCGCTAAATCCGAAATTAATACAATCCACATTTAATTTTCTTGAGATGATACTTGTGAATACCATACCGGGCCTTGATGCACAACCGCCCTGTAAGATGCTGGTACCGTAAAAAACAATGGGCAGCTGCTTATCAGCTGCTGGCTTGGTTATAATACTGCCATTGTCTATCCCGATCTCCACTTTTGTGGTACCATCGTAAAGGGGTAAATAAAGCTTATACTCCCTTTCGACCGGAGTAAGTGAACTGATAAGCGTAGCTTCATTTTCCTTTGCTGTTGGTCTGCCAGTATTGACGTAGGTCCATATTCCGTTCACCTTGCAATACAGATCTACACCTTTTATACCCGTTTCAGCCATATGGTTCATTTTGGTATCATTCAGTAGTGCCCACTTTACTTTTATTGAAGCAGAGTTGGTGTTAAATCTTAATGAGATGCCGGCGGAATTTTTTGACAGATTCCATACCGGCTTTCTGACCTTCTCTTTATAGGAGGCGGGAAGCCGGTCATACGGACTTTCCTTTTCTTTTTCAGGGATGCCGGTTCCTTCAATAAGGAAGTGATCCTTGCCATAATATTTTATACTGTTTGTTTTTTTGGGTTCCTGTGAAAAGGCCGAAGTACACAGTAAACAGAGGATGAGCAGGCAGGTATTTTTAATCATGGGTTTGTTTTAAGCTGAACCCTAAATTACCGGAATTTATTTAAGCGGTCAATAAAAAATAAGTCGGATAAATGGAAAGCCGTTTCACGGTCCCCGGCAGGGATAGGGATCCCGGTGAAGTTTAAATTTATAAATTAATAAATGCTTATTTATATTTGCCGGGAATGATCATGTTCTTTAAAGGAGCAGCTTTAAATAAATGTCCTTAAGGTCCCGTGAGTGGAAATGGTCCGAAGCAGTCAGATAAGGCAGATATTTCGGATCTGAAGGTATTAAAGAAAAAAAGAAGGAGGGCCAGTGGAAAATAACCCCATTAAGGAGCTGGTTGCAGAACTTGAAACTGAGCCTCATGTTATAAAGAAATTTTCAACTTATGAGGTATTTGTCATTGTAATACTTGCAATGACCCAGTTTACCGTAGTTCTTGATTTTATGGTCATGTCTCCTTTAGGTGATCTGCTGATGAAATCCATGGCTCTCAGTACCCGCGAGTTCGGGTTTTCGGTTTCTGCCTATGCCTTCAGCGCAGGGATTTCAGGTCTGCTGACCGCGGGTTTCGCTGATCGTTTCGACCGGAAAAAACTCCTGTTATTCTTTTATGTGGGCTTTATTGCAGGCACGCTTTTTTGCGGACTGACAACTACCTATCCCATGCTATTGGCAGCCAGAATATTCACCGGGATTTTTGGGGGAGTTATCGGATCAATTTCAATGGCTATCGTTACCGATCTCTTCCCGATTGAAAAACGGGGAAGGGTTATGGGCTTTTTGCAAATGGGTTTCGGGGCTAGTCAGGTGCTGGGTATTCCGATTAGTTTATATCTGGCAAATATCTGGGGCTGGCAATCTCCTTTTTTAATGATCGTTATTCTAGCCATGGGAATCTGGCTGATCATCATGTTTAAATTAAATCCAATCGATAAACACCTGAAGCTTAAAAGCGAACGAAACGCCATAAGTCACCTCTGGCATACATTGAAGCAGCGGGAATACCGGATCGGATTTTTAGCAACTGCTTTTCTTTCTCTCGGAGGGTTTATGATGATGCCATGGGGAAGTGCCTTTGCGATCAATAATCTAAATATTACCTATACCGAACTGCCCCTGCTGTTTATGTTTTCCGGCCTCAGTTCGCTCATAATAATGCCCATTGCAGGAAAGTTAAGCGACCGGTATGATAAGTTCACCATTTTTACAATCGCGTCCCTGTGGCTCAGTATTATGGTTCTGATCTACACAAACCTGACACCTGTGCCTTTTTGGTTTGTTCTTGTAATGAATATCGGATTTATGGTTGGAATTATGAGCCGGATGGTTCCAGCCATGGCCCTGACTTCGGCACTGCCTAAAAAGCAGGACCGCGGAGCCTTTATGGGAATCAATTCTTCGCTGCAACAGATCGCCGGAGGAATAGCTGCAGCCGTAGGCGGAATGATCGTAATACAAAAGGATAAAGTCAGTCCGCTTGAGCATTATGATACCCTTGGATTTGTTATTGTTATCCTTTCACTGATCTCGGTTTTCCTGCTTTACAGGGTTAGCAAAATTATCAGGAAAAGGTAAAGGGAATTAAGCGGCTGTCAATTGCTGATTTGCCTTGCCTAAGAAATTCTTTAGATTTTTTATTAGATAATATTCAATCCGCCTGGTTTACAAAGATACAGGCCATGATCATATTCGGAAGTATTTGCGTTAATTTGCACATTAATTCAATTCTTAAAACAGGATGCTTTCAAAAAAAACACGGTATGCTCTAAAAGCCCTGGTAGTTCTGGGAAAGAATTTTGGCCAGGCTCCGATACAGATCTCAAGGATCGCATCTGAAGAGCATATTCCTAAAAAATTCCTTGAACAGATCCTTCTTGATCTCAGGAATGCAGGTTTACTGTACAGTAAAAAGGGTGCCGGCGGCGGCTATGGTCTGGTAAAGGATCCGGCCGAGATCAATGTTTCCCAAGTTTTAAGACTGACAGGTGGGCCAATAGCCCTGCTTCCCTGTGTGAGTTTAAATTTCTATCAAAAATGTGATGAATGCATTAATGAAGCAACCTGCGGGGTGAGGGATGTGTTCCTTGATGTCAGGGATGCCACTTTAAAAATATTAAGTGAGACAAGTATTGCTGATATTATAGGCCGTGAGACCCTCTTAACTGAACAATTTCCGGGTTAGAAAATTTTTTTTAAAAAAAGACTACTAAATCTATCTACTTTATATTATATTTGACCAATGGAAAATAATTGTACTCATCAGGCTATGAATATAACAATGGATTGTTGTTATCTGGGCATTTTCAAAGCTTGAGGAGATTGAATAGAATAAAGAATATTACATGACCTCTTCAGCAAAACAGAAGAGGTTTTTTTTATGAAATGATTGTCAGGATATATGCAAAGTTTTAGAACAGAATTAGAAAACCCAATTGTTGAACGGGATATTATATATCTTGAGCAAAAGATCAGGGCTTTTCGGGATGGAACCATCCACGAGGATAAGTTTAAAAGTCTTCGCCTGGCACGCGGCATTTATGGTCAGCGTCAGCCGGGGGTGCAGATGATCCGGATTAAATTGCCTTTCGGGAAAATTACGTTTAAGCAGCTTCTCCGGATAGCTGATATTTCTGACGAGTATGCAAGCAGCAACCTGCATCTAACTACCCGGCAGGATATTCAGATCCATTATGTGAGTTTGGATAAAACGCCGGAGCTCTGGGCCAAACTTTCACTGGATGATATTACTCAGAGAGAAGCCTGCGGCAATACGGTAAGGAATGTAACGGCATCCCCAACAGCTGGTATTGATCCGCTGGAGCCTTTTGATGTATCGCCTTATGCACATGCCACTTTTGAATATTTTCTGCGTAACCCAATCTGCCAGGAAATGGGCAGGAAGTTCAAAATAGCTTTTTCATCGTCTGAAGCTGATACGGCATTCACCTATATTCATGATCTGGGCTTTGTGCCAAAACTTGAAATCATTGATGGGGTTGAGCAGCGGGGCTTTAAAGTAATGATGGGCGGAAGTCTGGGAGCACAGCCTATGCTTGGATTTGTGGTTCATGAATTCCTTCCTGAAGATCAGGTAATTCCATATGCTGAATCTGTTTTAAGAATATTCGACCGTTATGGGGAACGGAATAACAGAAATAAGGCCCGCTTTAAGTTTTTTATTCAGAAGGCTGGAATTGAAGAAGTGGTCCGCTTAATAGAAGAGGAAAGAACAGCCAATAAATCAAAGTCATATATCGTAAACAGGGATGCTATCCCGGTACCTGTTGTTCCGTCAGTGCAGGATTTTCCTGAAACAGAAATAACAGATAAGGAACATTATCAGCACTGGTTGAAGACCAATGTTTTCGAACAGAAGCAAGCCGGATTTCACGGGGTCTATATTAAAATACCCGTAGGTGATATTCCTTCGGATAAAGCCAGGGAATTTGTTGATGCGGTAAGGGGCCTGGTAGCGGACGAGATCAGGATCACTCAGAATCAGGGCCTGATGCTCAAGTATGTCCGTAAAGAGGCTTTGCCGTTATTATTCAATAATCTGAATAAGCTGGGCATGGCCGATCCGGGATTTGACAGCGTTTCCGATGTCACTACCTGCCCTGGAACGGATACCTGTAACCTGGGTATTTCCAACAGTATGGAACTGGCCAGGGTCTTGGGCAATCTGATCAAAGCTGAATACCATCATCTGATCTATAATCGTGAGATCAATATTAAGATAAGCGGATGCATGAATTCATGCGGACAGCACGGTTTGGCCCATATCGGGTTTCATGGCGGTTCTCTCAAAGCAGAAGGTAAAGTGCTTCCCTCGGTTCAGGTATTGCTGGGAGGAGGTACCGTTGGAAATGGTATTGGAAGAGTAGCTGATAAAGTCATTAAGGTTCCTTCCAAGCGTGCAACCATTGTTTTGAGGAAGGTTCTTGATGATTATGCGGAAAATGCTCTGGCAGGAGAAAGCTTTCATGATTATTATGACCGTCAGGGGAAAGATTATTTCTATCAGATGCTTAAACCAATAGCTGACCTGAGTACACTCCAGCCTTCAGATTTTGTTGACTGGGGGCATGAGGATACTTATCAGACAGCTATCGGAATTGGAGAATGTGCAGGAATTATGATCGATCTGGTGGCAACCCTGCTTTTTGAGGCTGATGAGAAAATGGGCTGGTCTGAGGAGAGTTTTGCAGCAGGGGCTTATGCTGATTCGATCTCGCATACCTATAACGTTTTTATCAGCGCTGCCAAAGCATTGCTGCTTGATAAAGGGGTAAACTGTAATACACAGATCGGGATCCTTCGTGATTTTGATACCCATTACGGAGAAAATAAGGAACTATATAATTTCAGCAGTTTCCAGGAGCTGGTATTGCAGATCAATAAAAATGAACCGGGTGAAGAATTCGCCCGGACCTATAAAGAAGCAGCAGTAAATTTTGTTAAACAAGTCAGAGCGAGCAGAGAGGCGCTTATTCAATCATGATAACAACTACCGATAAAATTATTAAAGAACCAAGAATTACACTGGTTGGTGCCGGTCCGGGCGATGCGGAACTGATCACCTTAAAAGGGGTGAGGATACTTAAATCTGCGGATGTGATTTTATATGATGCCCTGGTAAATAATGATCTGCTGGATTTTGCTCCGGAACATGCCATTAAGGTATATGTGGGAAAGCGTTCCGGGGATCATTCTTATTCGCAGGAAGCTGTTAATAAGCTTATGATCGACTATGCTCTGAACTATGGTCATGTGGTCCGCTTAAAAGGTGGTGATCCCTTCGTTTTCGGTCGTGGCTACGAGGAACTGGAAATGGCTGCCTCATACAGTATTCCTGCGGAAGTTGTTCCCGGCATATCCAGCAGTATATCCGTTCCTGCACTTCAGGGAATTCCTGTCACGCATCGCGGAACGAGTGAAAGCTTCTGGGTTATTACCGGCACCACTACTTCCGGAAAGGTTTCCAATGACCTATATGCTGCGGCTAAAACCAATGCAACCATTGTTGTGCTGATGGGCATAAAAAAGTTAAAGGAGATCGCAGCCATCTTTGAAGCGGAGGGTAAAGGCCGTCTGCCGGTTGCAGTCATTCAAAATGGTTCAATGGAAAATGAGAAAGTCGTTGTGGGTACAGTTGCGACTATTGTTGAGGCTTCCCTGGATGAGAAGATAGACTCTCCCGCCATCATTGTTTTTGGTGAAGTAGTAGGTTTGCATTCTAAGTTCCAGCCAATAAAGGCATTTTATGAATTTACTGAGTAAAACCAGTAATCCGATTGAGAAGGATACCGGAAACCAGCTTTTCCCGGTGTTCCTGAAACTCAATGCACTTAAAGTTCTGTTAGTAGGAGCCGGAAATATCGGTTATGAAAAACTGAGTGCAGTTTTGCATAATTGTCCAGAGACAGAGGTTACCATTGTATCGGAAAATTTTCTGCCCTCTGTCATTGACCTTTCGGCTCAATTTCCGAAGGTAAATCTAAGGTTCAAACGTTTTGAGGAGGCAGATCTTGAAGGGCATGATCTGGTGATCATCGCAACGGGCGACAATGTCTTAAATGCTGAGATCAGAAATTTGGCCCGTGAAAGGCATCTTCTGATCAATGTGGCGGATAAACCTGATCTCTGTGATTTCTATCTTGGATCGATTGTTAAAAAAGGGGATCTGAAAATAGGGATCTCAACAAATGGAAAATCTCCGACTATAGCAAAACGCCTGAAGGAGTTATTTCAAAATAATCTGCCCGATGAGCTGGATCTTACCCTGCAGCAGATGAATCAATTCAGAAATACGTTGAACGGTGATTTTTCGCATAAGGTTAATGAACTCAATAAAGTTACGGCTGTCCTGTTGGCCCCTGCTTCTGAGCAGGAAGCAAGCAGGAAAATGCGCTGGATCTTATGGAGTGCGGGATTTGTCAGTATAGCCATGATCCTGTTTTTATTTTGGGCAAATGATGCCGGTTTCAGGGCATACCTTGAGGGAATTCACCCAACCTTTTACTATTTCCTGGCTGCTGGATTTATTTTTGCCATGGTCGACGGAGCGATCGGGATGTCATATGGGGTCACCTCCACAACCTTTTCACTCTCTATGGGTATCCCGCCCGCCTCAGCAAGTACAGCGGTCCATGTTTCGGAAATACTCAGCAATGGAATTGCCGGATGGATGCATTTCAGGATGAAAAACGTCAATATGCGTTTGTTCTGGCTGCTGCTGGTACCGGGTGTAATAGGTGCAGTACTAGGTGCTTTTTTACTTTCATCTTTAGAAGATTATACACAGTATACCAAACCTGTGGTTTCATTATATACGCTGATTCTGGGGCTTGTCATCCTGAGGAAAGCGCTGAAAATAAACCGCAAGCGGGTAGGTGCAAAAATTAAAAACATCAGGTTCCTGGGTTTTGGTGGCGGATTTATTGATGCGGTAGGCGGCGGAGGCTGGGGTTCTATTGTTCTTTCCACTCTCATAGCAGGAGGACGAAGTGCACGTTATGCACTGGGAACAGTTAAGCTTTCACGGTTTTTTATAGCGCTGATGAGCTCCCTGACATTTATTACCTTACTTAATACCGTATACTGGGATTCCGTACTGGGCCTGGTCATTGGAAGCGCTATCGCATCTCCTATTGCAGCCCGTTTATCAAACAAGATTTCAGTAAAAGCAATCATGATGGCGGTAAGTATCATTGTTATCCTGGTTAGTCTCAAAACAATTCTGACTACCCTTATTAATTTTATTTAAATAAGTATTTTTGCGGAAATCGCGATAAAATGAAAGAAAAATCCAAGCTCATACGTACTCAGGCGCCCAAAACAATAAACAGGGAGCATGCGGTGCCTTTATATTTAACTTCAAGTTTTGTATTTGATAATGCCGAGCACGGAAGGGCCATGTTTGCCGAGGAGGTTGAGGGAATTATTTATTCGCGATATTCCAATCCGAACACAACAGAATTTATTGAAAAGGTTCGTGATTTTGAAGGAGCCGAAGACGGGCTGGCTTTCGCATCCGGTATGGCGGCAGTATTTGCTTCGATTGCCGGATTATTGCGCAGCGGAGACCATATCGTTGCTTTCCGTTCCATATTCGGATCTACCCATCAGCTGTTTACACAGCTGCTTCCCCGCTGGGGCATAACAACCACTTATGTTGACGCTTCAAAACCTGAAGATTTCGAAGCAGCGCTTCGCCCGGAGACTAAAATGGTGTTTCTTGAAACTCCGTCAAATCCAGGATTGGAATTGGTTGATCTGGAATGGCTCGGGGAACTAAAGAAGAAGCATAATTTCATTTTGAATGTGGATAATTGCTTCGCTACCCCCTATCTGCAGAAGCCAATTGAGTATGGCGCCGACCTGGTGAGCCATTCCGCTACCAAATATATGGACGGGCAGGGTCGGGTATTAGGCGGCGTCCTGGTAGGAAGGGCTGACCTGATAAAAGAGCTCATGTTTTTTATCCGGCATACTGGTCCGGCTATGTCTGCATTCAATGCCTGGACCTTTTCAAAAAGTCTTGAAACATTGCCGGTACGAATGGACAGACATTGCAGCAATGCGCTGAAAGTTGCTGAAACATTGGAACAGCATGCAGAGGTAGAGCAGGTGCGTTATCCTTTTCTGCCTTCCCATCCCCAGTATGACCTGGCAAGGCGGCAGATGAAACAGGGTGGTGGTGTTGTTACATTTATTATAAAGGGAGGCATTGAACGTGCCTGCAGATTTATGGATGCACTGGAGATGATCACGCTTACCTCCAATTTAGGAGATACCCGGACGATCGCCACCCATCCGACTACAACCACTCATTCCAAGCTGAGTGATGAGGAGCGTGCTCAGATCGGGATATACCCGGGGAGCATACGTATCTCGGTAGGCCTGGAAGATATTGAGGACATATTGGACGACCTTACAGGGGCCCTGGAAAAATCAAAATAAAAGATGAAGACCGCGGAGAAAATACTTGAGACAATTGGAGGATTAAGCATTGAAGAATCACTGGAATGGATCGTGGATCAGTTTCCGGGTAAAGTTATTTTTTCAACCAGCTTTGGATGGGAAGATCAGGTTCTATCGCATATAATATTTTCAAATAATCTGCCCGTTAAAGTGTTCACTCTGGAAACCGGACGTCTTTTCCCTGAAACCTATTATGTGTGGAATCGTACGCTTGAGATGTACGGCAAGCCGATCCACGCATACTATCCTGATACTGAGGCGGTGGAGAGAATGGTTAGTGCAAAGGGACCGAACAGTTTTTATGAATCTGTGGAGAACCGCAAAGAATGCTGCGGGATAAGGAAAGTTGAGCCTTTAAAACGTGCCCTTGCAGGTAATGCCTGCTGGATTACAGGTATCCGCGCTGAGCAGTCCCCGAACAGGGAGCATATGCATTCCGTGGAATGGGATGAGTCAAATCAGATCGTAAAATTCCATCCCCTGTTCGACTGGAGCCTGGATCAGGTGAAAACCTATATCCGGGAAAATAATATTCCATATAATCCGCTGCATGATAAAGGTTTTCCCAGCATTGGCTGCGCTCCCTGTACAAGGGCTGTTAAAGAAGGCGAAGACTTCAGGGCCGGAAGATGGTGGTGGGAAGACCAGAATAAAAAAGAGTGTGGCTTACACACAAGTTAAATGCTGATTTTGCTTTGCCGTTCACTTGAACCAATAAGCCTGCAGGCCCTCAACAGGCCCCTTAATAATTAAATTCTATGAATAAACAGGACACTACTTATTTAGACCAGCTGGAAGCTGAAGCAATATTCATATTGCGGGAGGTGGCCGGGCAGTTTGAAAAACCCGCATTATTATTTTCAGGAGGAAAGGATTCCATCACACTGGTCAGGCTTGCTGAAAAAGCCTTCAGGCCCGGAAAATTTCCCTTCCCTTTAGTTCATATTGATACCGGACATAACTTCCCCGAAACGATCACCTATCGAGATAGTATGATCGAGAGGATCGGCGAGAAACTGATCGTCGGACATGTCCAGGATTCCATAGACAGGGGGAAAGTGATTGAACAGCAGGGTAAAAATGCAAGCAGGAACGCCCTGCAAACTGTTACCCTTCTGGATACCATAGCAGAGAATAAATTTGACGCCTGTATTGGCGGTGCCCGCCGGGATGAAGAAAAAGCACGTGCTAAAGAACGGATCTTTTCAGTAAGGGATGAATTCGGCCAATGGGACCCCAAGCGCCAGCGTCCTGAACTATGGAATATTTACAATGGCAGGATCCATAAAGGTGAGAACGTGCGGGTATTTCCTATAAGTAACTGGACCGAACTGGACGTTTGGAATTATATACGCCGGGAAGGAATTGACCTGCCCTCGATATATTTTGCACACCAGCGTGATGTGATCACCCGTAACGGACAATTGATGGCTGCGGCTGAATGTCTGAACATGGATCATGATGATATAATTGAGAGAAAAAATGTTCGTTTCAGAACAGTGGGTGATATGACCTGTACAGCTGCGGTCGAATCGGATGCTGATCTGATCGATGATATTATAGAGGAGATAAAGTTTTCAAAGATCAGTGAAAGGGGTGCCCGTATGGATGATAAAGTTTCTGAGGCAGCAATGGAAGATCGTAAAAAGGGGGGATATTTTTAATATGGATTTACTTAAGTTTTTTACTGCCGGAAGTGTTGACGATGGCAAGAGCACGTTGATTGGCCGCCTGCTTTACGACAGCGAGTCAATCCTGGCCGATCAGCTGGAAGCTTTGCAGAATTCGAACCGTAAAAATGATGACGGAACAATTGATCTGGCGATCTTAACGGACGGCTTAAAGGCCGAGCGTGAGCAGGGGATAACCATAGATGTTGCTTATAAATATTTCCAGACCGATAAGCGGAAGTTTATTATTGCCGATACCCCCGGACATATTCAGTATACCCGAAATATGGTTACCGGTGCTTCGAACTCTGATCTGGCTATTATACTTGTTGATGCCCGCAATGGGGTGGTTGAACAAACGATAAGACATTCTTTTCTGGTTTCGCTTCTGGAATTGAAACATGTGGTGGTTTGTATCAATAAAATGGATATGGTTGATAATAGTGAAGAAGTCTTTCAGAATATACAGAGAGCTTATTCTGCTATTGCAGCCAAACTTCAGTTAAAGGAGGTAACCTATATCCCGGTAAGTGCGCTTAAAGGTGATAATATCGTCAACAGGTCTGAAAAAATGCACTGGTATAAGGGAAAAAGTCTTCTCGAGCATTTGGAAACCATTGCAGTAAATGAAGATGAGAAATCACCTCAGGCGAGAATGCCGGTGCAGTGGGTGATCAGGCCCCAAACGGATGATCTTCATGATTACCGCGGATATGCTGGCCGGGTTCTGAGCGGGAGTTTCAGAGTAAATGACAAGATTACCGTTCTGCCCTCCGGGATCCGTTCAGAGATAAGCAGGATCGAAACTTTTCAGAACGAGCAGGAGGATATTCATTCCGGAATGTCCGTAACCCTTCATCTGAAGGATAATATAGATATTGGACGCGGTGATATCCTTGTTAACTCATCCCATGAACCGCATATTTCTAAGCTGATAGAAGCTGATCTTTGCTGGATGGATACCCGGCCCCTGGATCCATCAATGACCTACCTTGTTCAGCATAACAGCAAAGTCACAAAATGCCGTATCCAGGAGATCCTGCATAAGGTTAATATAAACACGCTGGAAAAAATACCCGCTGAAACGTTTCATTTAAACGATATCGGCCGGATTGTTCTTAAGACCGCCGATGAGCTGGCTTTTGACCTGTATCAGGAAAATAAACTGAATGGCGGCGCCATACTTATTGATAGCCGGACTAATCTTACAGTTGGCGCCCTGATGTTCCGCGCAGCTGTTGAGTAATAATAAATTGAATTATCTGCATCCTCCGAATTTGAGTTGATGCAGGTAATTCTGTAATTTGCGCTCAAAATCTGAAGAATTGAAAGTAGAATTAAAGAGAGTTAACGATGCGGTGCATTTCGAAGCAAGCGCACCCTCATCAACGGTTAAGGTACATATTGACGGCTCACCTGACATCGGTGGACAGGCTTTGGGCGTGAGGCCTATGGAATTGGTGCTTATGGCACTTGCATCCTGCAGCGCGCTGGATCTGATAACGATCCTTAAAAAGCAAAAACAGGAACTGAAGGACTTTTCGGTTTCCGTTGAGGGAGAACGCAGGGAAGAAATCCCAACTATATTCACAAAGATCCATCTTACCTTTTTCCTGTCCGGGAATATTGAACCTGCCAAAGCTGAACGCGCGGCTGAACTGTCGGTAAAAAAATACTGTTCGGTGCATGATATGCTTGCAGCCGGTGGTGTAGAGATAAGCTACTCCCTGAAGATCAATTCTTAAGTTTACCGGGTCTTATTTGAGTACGTACTTGCCCAGAAGCCGGTAGACCTCATTAATATTATCGCCTTTCCCGAAGTGCTGCTTGAAAGGTTCGGATGTTCCACGTACCCAGATCTTGAGGTCAGCATCCAGATCCAGCAAGCCGGCGCTTTCCTTCGCGAAGCGGATTATACTTGGGTAAGGAATACTCTGGTACTCAACTTTTGAGCCGGTAATCCCCTGTTTATTAATCAGGATCAGTCTTTTGTTTGTAAAAACAAACATGTCCCGGATGAGTTTAAAGGCTTTTTCAAGACTCTCCCCTTCTATTAATATTGGTTCAAATTCTTTGGCGACTTTTTCCAGAGACACTTCCGTGGGATGCCCCATTAACAGATCAAAAACTCCCATAATCAGTAATATTGTGTGAAATAAAGGTACATAAATGATTATGGCAATATGACTTTTAAATTATATGTTTAAACATCTAATCCTTTATCTTTGTGTCACAATCAAATTTAAACTAAAACTAAATACGAAAATGGAAGCAGCAGTAAAAACAAAATGGGTTATAGATCCCACACATTCAGAAGTACATTTTAAAGTTAAACATCTTGTAATTTCTACCGTAACCGGTACTTTCAAAGCATTTGAAGGAAGTATGGAAACAGAGAATGAAGATTTTGACAATGCGGACATCAATTTTTCATTAGATGTGGATAGCATCGATACCAACCAGGTTCAGCGTGATGAGCATTTGAAATCGGCAGATTTTTTCAATGCCGGTGAATATCCGAAGATTACATTTGAGTCCACATCATTCGTAAAAGACGGCGATGACTACGAATTAACCGGTAACCTGACGGTTAAGGATGTTACAAAAGCAGTTAAGCTTAATGCAGAATACGGCGGAACAGCTACAGATGCCTATGGAAATGTTAAAGCCGGATTTGAGGTGAATGGAAAAATTAACCGCAAGGACTTCGGTCTTACCTGGAGTGCAGTTACAGAAGCAGGTGCAATTGTGGTAGCCGACGATATTAAATTAAATTTCAATATTCAGCTTGCCAAGCAGGCCTAATTCATAAAGTATTTTAAGGCTATCCGCCAAGCGGATAGCCTTTTTTTATGCCCGGTATTTTATAGTGAAACTCCTCATTCCTTGTCGCTGAACAGGAACTGCCGTATCCGCATCGGCGAATCAAAAACAAAATAGAGGTCCGTAAGTCCCGCATGCTCATTCAGAACGGCCTTCATACCGCCCTGGGGATTTGAGCCCATAGTAAAAGTGCCGATCAGCCTACCTTCCAGTGAGCCCTGACGGATATCAATTTTAGCCTGGGAAGGAACAGGGTTTCTTCCGCCAGCCATGAGCAGTTCCATTTTTCTGACATCGGTGAGATCCACTTTACTGAATTTTAAAAAAGCACCGGCAGCACCGATAATTGCTGTTGATCTGTCGGCATTAAAAGTCACTTCACTCACCTGATCAGCTTCAGAAACCGGAAGCACAGGGCTGCGTAAAATAAGGATCTTCTCCGCAGATTGAGCCTCTGCACCTTTTGTGCCCCGATCCATATAGGAGGCTCGTAGTATAAAACTGCCGTCGGTATTTTCCCCTTCCGGTATAGCAGTAATATAGGAGCCCTGAACGGGAAGGGTTTTAGCTTTCCGGGGAGGGTAGGCCAGGCTAAGCACATATTTGCTTATTGCTTTAGCATCACTTTCAGTCATGGTTGGATGAGCAGGCATCATTATTTGCCCCCATACACCCGAGCCCCCGTTAATCACCTTTTTATACAGGTTATTTAATGCTGAAGCATCACCCTTATATTTCTGGGCGATCTGGACAAAAGCAGGCCCGAGTGACTTGGTCTCCTTCGTGTGGCAGATATTGCAATCACTTTTATTGATCAGTGCCATAGCACCTGCATATTGGGCGGAAGCATCTGTACTTAATTGCTTTTGGGCAATTTCTGTAAGATTGAATCCTTCGGAAAGGTAATTAGCACTTACAGATACCTGTGAAGGTAAAATGCCCTTATTAGCCAGATTGCCGTCTTCCCTGTCTTTAACCCTCACTATATATTTAATGCTTTTGCCGGGGAAAAAGTAGCTGCTATTGCCGCTGAGGATAGCCATATCTACAACAGGCGGTTCATTCCCTGCTTTAATGGTAAATGTCTGACTGTTTTTGGCGCCCTTCAGGTCTGTTACGGTCAGAGTAGCCTTGTAGGTACCCGGACTGTTCAAGGTAAGGACCGGAGAGGGCTGGGTGAATGTTTTATAGACTACCCCGTTTCTGCTTACTTTCCATTCGTATTTAAGAACATCCCCATCATCAAAGTCATGTGTGCCTGCTGATGAAAGGCTGATATTCAAAGGAACAGCGCCTGCAGTTTTATTTGCAGAAGCCTGCACCTGTGGTCTTCTGTTACCACCGTTAAATTCAATCCGTATCAGCTGCGCCTCGGGGTTATTCTTAAAATAGCCGTTGCCATATTCAATGATGTACAGATCGCCATCCGGTCCAAATTTCATATCCAGAGGGCCGTTAAGTTTAAGGTCGGGGAGAAATCTTTCCATTGATTTATATTCCCCATTTTCATTTAACTCTATTGCATGTATCCACCCGCGCACAAAATCCGTTACAAACCACTTGCCTTCATAATAGGCAGGAAAAGGACGCTTCGGATCAGAAAAATCCTCAGGACGGTAAAAAGGGCCGCCAACAGCGCTGTTCCCTCCGGAACCCATGAGCGGGAATTCGGTGCTCAGCGATTTTCCATACCATATAAAAGAGGGCACTGCAGCAGGAAGTTCCCTCAGGCCGGTATTATTGGGAGAATTATTATTGGGATGAGCAGGATCGAATAGTTCACCCGATATTTTTGTATCAAAATCATAGTCGCGGTAAGCCTTATTGTTTCCTATAAAATAGGGCCATCCATAATTACCCGGTTTTTTGGCCAGGTTAAATTCATCATAGGACTGAGGTCCTCTTTTTTCGAAATCATCTCTGGATCCATCAGGTCCAACCTCACCCCAGTACAGCCATCCGGTTTTACTGTCTATGCTAAGTCTCCAGGGATTACGGTTCCCCATGGTGTAAATTTCAGGCCGGGTTAAAGAGGTGCCTGCCGGAAACAAATTCCCTTCAGGGATGGTATAGGTTCCATTGGTTTCAGGATGGATACGGAGTATCTTTCCCCGCAGATCATTTGAATTGGATGAACCTTTCTGGGAGTCTTCACCGGATTTACCAGGGCGTTCATCAAGAGGCGTAAACCCATCGGATGCTCTTGAAAATGTATTATCCCCGGTACTCAGGAACAGGTTCTTATTTTTATCAAAGAGCATTCCCCCGCCTACATGGCAGCATTGCTCGCGCTGCACAGGAACCTCAAGAATTACTTTCCTGGAACTTTGGACAAGCTCTTTTCCATGCCATTCATATCGCTCCAAAATATTTTTAGCTTCATCTCCTGCTATCGAATAATAGACATAGATCCAATGATTCTTCTCATAGTCAGGATCAAGGATCACTCCCTGCAGTCCGTCTTCAGCCTCGCTGACTTCGCCGGTTTTACTTACATACTGTGTACTTACCGGAAGTTTTGCTATAAGCGTCACTTTTCCGCTAACCGGATCATACAACTCCAGCTTTCCATGCCGCTCTGCAAACAGAACCCGGCCATCCTTCAGAACCTGGAACTGCATAGGTTCTTCAATGCCACGGGCCAGTACTACTTTTGTAAACCTGTTATCTTCCGGTTTTTTCGGAGTTTGCGACTGTGCAGTAAAAAAAGAGCTTATCAGGAATAAAAAAACCGGGATCAGTATTAGTTTTTTAAACGGGGAGTATTGAGACATAATTCTAAATGAATGAAATAACAGATTAGAGCATATTTTTTAAAGAAAATTGGAAGGCTTAAATTTTAAGCTTCTTTATAAATTGCATATTATGTTTCATGCTATCCATGGGATTATTGGCGTACTCCTCCTGCTCTATAAAGAAATATTTTAAACCGGACTGCTCCCGGTGCCGGAATACCTTCTCTATATCCAGCGCTCCTTTGCCGAATTCAGTACTGTGCTTTTTTTGCAGATCCATGTCTTTAAGGTGCCATAGGGGAAAGCGCCCTTCGTATCTTTTAAAGTAATCAAGGGGATCTTTTCCGCTGGCAACTACCCATCCCAAATCCAGTTCCATATATACAAGTTTTGGATCTGTATTATCCATCAGGACGTCATAAAGTACCTGGCCATGTTCCTGCTCGAACTCATAGTCATGATTATGATACCCAAATTTGAGCTTAAGTTTCTGGCATTCTTCACCCGCTTTATTAAAGATTTCTGATACTTTTTTATAATTATCTATGGTTTGTCCTCGGCCGGGTAAGCTGGAGCAGATCAGATACTCCTGACCAGATTCGGCTGCATCGTTCATAGTTTGCTGCCATTTATTGTCAATGTTCACATGGCCGCTCCGGAGGGTCATGCCAAGGTCACTGCAGACCTGTTTCATTTCTTTGGCTGTCAGGCCATAGTAATATCCTTTTTGGCTGCCTGCTGATTCGATTTGTTTAATTCCGAGCGCTGCCAGTTGTTTTAAAGTTCCCCTTGCATCAGCCAGCATTTCCTTACGTACCGTATATAATTGTATCCCCGGGTTTTTAACTTTTGCCCGGCCTGAAACGAATGAAGGCATCAGGACAGTACCCATTGTCAGGACTCCGATACCTTTTAAAAAATGACGGCGTGTATTCATAAGATTTTTTCTTTTAGTGTTTAAATTAATAATTCTTCAGGGTGATAAAAACTTTATCCGTTCCCTGTATCATTGGGATGCGGGCCTGAATCAATTTTCCTTGCCAGGCTTCAAGCTCATTCATCAATTGAATCATAAACTAACACCTTCGACCATAAATGTGAATAATTATTACGAAAACTGTCATGGGTAGGATGTGTTTGATAATTGGCCTCATCATCCGCAGTTTTAAAGATCATTAAAAGTGAAAAGGTATAACTGGAATCAATTACACTTCGATTAGTTCCTGCAGGCACGCCAATATGGGCCAGAACATGGGGTTGGATTGATGTGAGAAGCTTTAAGCCATTATGTAATTGCTCATAATCGGCAACATTACCTGTGTTTTTAAGCCAGAAATAAACATGATGTATAAACATGATAAGGATTTTAGGACTATTAATGTATTACTAAGATACTTATGACCGCTTAAGTTAAAAGTATAAATTGTTAATATTTTGGAATTAAGTTTTCCAATCCATGCCTGTTCCTGTGGAGCAAAAATGATGTCAGTAAAGAAGTTAAAGCATCGCTGGCCTTTTTTAAAAACATGAAAGAGCTTGTATGCTCATTCCTGTTTCTTTAAAAATTCCATATTCCATATTTTTTCTGCTTTTCTGCCGATCAGCCAGAAAGACAAGGCGAGGATCGTAAAAAATATGGTCTTATCTGTGATATCCCAGAAGTATTCAAAATAACGGCTGTACAGATTGATCAGCAGGAAGGTGATGCCGAATTCCCTGGCAATGACATCTTTTTGCCGCAGGCCATATATAGTAAAGGCTGCAGATATAAGTAAAGAAATGACCCCCCAATAGAACAGTTCGGTTTGTTTAATCATGAGCCAGTCCTCAATGGTTCCGAAATTCCCGAAGATAGAAAGGAGCCAGAGGGAAATAAACAGATAGAGCAGTCCGATAATATAGGTGAGTTCCCGGAAAATCATAAGCTTTGGAATACGCAGCATGACAAAGCTCAGGAGCACCAGCATAAATCCGAAAAGCACAAATCTTAGAGGATAGTTCATTCCCAGGAAATAGTAGCTCCAGTTGGTTTGATAGCCCGTCTCGGTGCCAAACCAGCTTCCCAGGGATACCAGGGCAAATGCCCAGATGAGGCTTGATTTAAACCGGAGTGCCAGCAAGGAATAAACAAAAACGGATAAGAGAAAAAGAACCGAGAAATGTCCTTTGCCATTATCAAAGGTTTTGCCAAGGAAGGCTATGCTGCTGGCAGTAAAAAGCACACCGAAAAAAATGATCGCCTCATTACTGAACACCCGCTCGGGGTATTTTTTTTTACGTTTATTGCCTTCAAGGATTAATGATCCGGCGAGGATTGCAGAAATGATACTGATAATAATATCCGGGGTATCGTATAGTTTCTCCAGCCATTTGATGACCACATCATCAAGGATCAGAGATGCCATTGCGATTATGCCGCAGGCCAGGGCCACCCAGAAGGAATACTGGGCTAATCTGCGCCAGTCGAAACCTTTTATTTCATAAGATGAATTGAGCTTCTGGGCAGTTTCTTCATCGATCAGACCTTCGGTCTCCCAATGTCTGATAGACTTATTCAGGAAATCGCTTTCCTGTTTATCCAGGTTCAGTTTGCCCACAGTGTATATTTAATAAGTTAAATTAAGCTTTTAACCTGGAAAAAGAACTTTCCGGGCATTTGCTTCATCTATTGTCAACTGTTTTTTTAGTTCATCAAGAGAATTGAACTTCACATCCCCGCGCAAAAAATGCAGAAAACTGAGGCGGATGGTCTGTCCATAGATGTCTTCGCTGAAATCAAAAACATTAACCTCAATATTTCTGGTCATTCCGTTTAGGGTAGGCCGGTGACCGATATAAGCCATTCCATATTCGCTTTTGACGCCTGAGGTTCCGGATTTTATTTCCACACTTACTGCATAAATCCCATCGGCTGGAATTAGCTTATAGTTTTCTTCAATGAACAGATTCGCCGTTGGAAAACCAAGTGTTCTCCCAATCTGGTCTCCTTTAATCACTTTTCCTGTAAGTTGAAAAGGATAACCCAGGAACTCAATTGCGGTTTTAACATCCCCGCTGAGAACTGCATTCCTGATCTTTGTGGAACTTACGGCAACATCATTAATGTCCTGTTCAGGGATCTCCTCTACTTCGAAACCAAACTCCGAGGCATATTCCTGCAGCTGTTCAAGTCCGCCCTTACGGTCTTTGCCAAACCTGTGGTCATATCCGATAATGATCTGTTTTGTCCCGATTTTATCAACCAGAACCTCCTTTATATATTCCTGAGGGGATAGATTGGAAAAGTCGCGGGTAAAGGGAGTGATGATCAGGTGATCAATTCCCAGTTTTTCCAGCCTTTCTGCTTTCTCCTCCAGGGTACTGATCAGTTTGATATCCAGGTCTTCGGGATGGAGTATCATCCGCGGATGCGGGAAAAATGTTAAAATAACAGTTTCGCCCTTTTTCTGCTTGGCAACTTCAATTAAGCGGCTTATTATTTTCTGATGCCCGATATGGACCCCGTCAAAGGTTCCGATAGTAACCACAGCATTGTGGATCTTTCTGAATTCATCGATATTTTTATAGATCTTCATTCCCGGGAGCTTGTAAAAATAAGGCTTTTACAATCATTTCAGTTTTTCCTGCTCTTTGAGCTGTTTAATATGATTGGCAAGTTCCATTACCCCATATGCATCATTCACATCGTAATCGCCGCTTTTTGTACGTCGCAGCACGGATAGATAAGCCCCGCTGTTCAGTGATCGTCCGAAATCATAAACGAGTGACCGTATGTATGTGCCTTTACTGCAAACTACCCTGAAATCAATTTCTGGCAGTTCAAGGCGTGTTATTTCAAATTCGCTGATGCTGACCTTACGGGTTTTTAGTTCCACGGTTTCACCCCGGCGGGCTTTCATATAAAGCCGCTCTCCGTCTACTTTTACCGCTGAATGGGCGGGAGGATACTGGTCAAGGTCACCAATGAAGCGGCGGGTATTTTCCCTGATCTGCTCTTCCTTAAGCAGGCTGATGTCAAATATTTCATCAACCTCTGTCTCAAGGTCGTAGGAGGGAGTGCTGGCACCCAGTACCATAGTTCCGGTATATTCTTTTTCCTGTGCCTGGAATTCATCGATTTTTTTCGTGAGCTTTCCCGTGCAGATGATGAGCAGGCCTGTTGCCAGTGGGTCGAGTGTGCCGGCATGGCCGACCTTGAGCTTGAGTGGCTTGAATGCATTGCGGATCTTTCCAACCACATCAAAGCTTGTCCACTTATAGGGCTTATTGATAAGCAATAGCTCACCTGCTTCAAAATTGAAGTCCCGAAATTCTTTTACGCTTTTTTCGTCCATCAGATAACCTGAAGATCATATCCTGAGAGGAGCAGTACCAAAATAATTCCGCCGACAATAATTCGGTACCATCCAAATATCCTGAAACCGCGAACATGCAGAAAGGTTATAAAATAACGGATAGCAAGCATTGCTATTATAAAGGCCACGACATTTCCGATCAGCAGAATGGTTATTTCATCCGAACTGATCACATAGCCATCTTTATAAAAATCGTATAGTTTTTTAATCGTAGCGCCGAACATGGTTGGAACAGCCAGAAAGAAAGAAAATTCGGCAGCCGCCTTTCTGGATAATTTTTGTGACATGCCGCCAACTATAGTCGCCGCAGATCTGGACGTTCCGGGTATCATGGAGATACATTGGAAAAGCCCTATTTTAAAAGCGGTAGAATAATTAATATCATCCGTATTGTCAATATTGCCATCCTTGAACCATTTGTCAACAAAGAGCAGGATAACTCCGCCCAGAAGGAGGGCAATCGCCACTCCAAGGGGGCTCTCCAAAAGCTGGTCTATCTTATCGCTTAATAACATACCGAAGAAGACCGCCGGCAGGAAAGCCACAAAAAGTTTAAAGTAAAAATCCAGACTTTGAAAAAAGCGCTTAAAATAGAGAACAATTACAGATAGAATGGCGCCAAACTGGATAGCGACTGTAAACAGTTTAACAAAATTGTCGGATTGGATTCCCATCAGGGAAGATCCTAAAATCATATGGCCGGTGGAGGAAACCGGTAAAAACTCAGTCAGGCCTTCTATGATGGCCAGAATGATCGCCTGAAAAATAGTCATTAGTGATTGGTGGCGGTTTTTTTAAGTATAGCGTAAAACCCCAGGCCAAAACCGGCTAATACCACAACAGGAGCAAGAACGATCTTGCTGAAACTGTAAATATCAGTTTCGCCGATCATAAGTAGAAAACCCAGAATTACAATAACAATACTGGAGATCATTAACCTGTAATTGGTTTTGCCGAATACAAAAGGCTCCTGCTTAGTTTCGGTAGGTATATTTTTTTTAATCATTATCTGTAAAGGTCATAAATTTTTAAACGGAGAAACTTACTCACTGCAAAATAAGTGCTAAGCCCTGATATCAGAATACCTATACCAATTACAGCTACAAATACAATGATGAATTCAAACCAGTTGCGAAGCATGATCATTTCAGGCACTTGTTTTTGTGCAAAGTACAAAGCCAGAAGAAGGAGTATAATAGCGATCAGTCCGGCAAGCAGACCATGCAGAATGCCATAAATTAAAAAGGGCTTGCGAATAAAGTTTTTAGTTGCACCTACCAGCTGCATACTCTTGATCAGAAAACGCTGAGAGTAAATTGCAAGGCGGATAGTATTATTGATCAGCGCGATAGCTATAATAAGAAGGATCCCCGCGAAGGCCAGGATTACCAGGCCAATTCCTTTTATGTTCTGATTTACCATATCAATAAGCGATTTCTGGTAGATCACCTCTTTAACAAGCGGGTTTTTTGAGAGCTGATTAGTGAAGGTTTGAATGCTTTCATTATTTGCATAATCGGCTTTCATATAGACATCTATAGATGAGAGCAATGGATTATATCCAAGAAATTCAACGAAATCCTCGCCCAGATCCTTTGTCAAGTTCCTTGCGGCGAGTTCTTTACTTACGTACTGAGTTTTAAGAACGAAAGGATTTGCATCGAGTTGTTTTTGAAGAGCGGTGATGTCAACTTCCTTGGCTCCCTCATTCACAATAATGTTCAATACAATATTTTCTTTCACATAATTTGAAAGGTTTTTAGCATGAACAAGAATTAAGCCCAGCAGGCCTGTCATTAGTAAAACCAGGGCAATGCTGATCACTGTAGAAATATAAATAGTCTTAGTTTTTCTATAGGAGGTGCTTCCTTCAAATTCTTCCATGGGCAATTATTATAGTGCGAAAATAAAGATTTCAGTCCATAAACGTAAATAATAAGCATTTAAGTGCCGTGAAATCACTGTTAAACTATGTTAAACTCCCGGGAGACCGCTTTGCTGTGTATATAAATTAGCTATCTGAATAAGCTTCCGGCTCAAAAAAATCGTAGATTTTAGTATTTTCGCAGCTTATTATCAATTAAGATGGATTATCAATTCAGAGAGATAGAGAAGAGGTGGCAAAAATTCTGGGCCGACAATCAGACATTTAAGGTCGACAATAATTCTGAGAAACCTAAGTATTATGTTCTGGATATGTTTCCTTATCCTTCGGGAGCAGGTTTGCATGTCGGTCATCCATTGGGCTATATCGCTTCCGATATATTTGCCCGTTATAAACGCCTGAAGGGATTCAATGTACTGCATCCGATGGGCTATGATTCCTTTGGACTTCCGGCTGAGCAGTATGCAATTCAGACCGGGCAGCATCCCGCTATTACAACTGAAACAAATATAAACCGCTACAGGGAACAGCTTGATAATATGGGCTTTTCCTTCGACTGGAGCAGGGAAGTGCGCACCAGCGATCCGGGCTATTATAAATGGACCCAATGGATCTTTATGCTCCTGTTTAATGCATGGTATAATCTTGAAACGGATAAGGCAGAGTCTAT
Source organism: Pedobacter sp. (assembly GCA_036676435.1). Classification (GTDB taxonomy): domain Bacteria; phylum Bacteroidota; class Bacteroidia; order Sphingobacteriales; family Sphingobacteriaceae; genus Daejeonella. The sequence continues at coordinate 80,259 of JAKFCV010000028.1, forward strand.
TGATGAGCTGATCAAAAAATTTGAAACTTCAGGCAGCAATGGCCTGAAAGCTGTTAGTGATGACGATGTTACACCCTTCAGTGCAGAGGACTGGAAGCGGAAATCTGACCGGGAAAAACAAACTGAACTACTCAAATACCGCCTTACCTATCTTCGTGAGAGTACCGTGAACTGGTGTGCTGCCTTAGGCACTGTTCTGGCAAATGATGAGGTTAAGGATGGTTTTTCCGAAAGGGGAGGTTATCCTGTGGAGCAGAAGAAAATGATGCAGTGGAGTATGCGTATTACTGCATATGCCGACCGCCTGCTTCGCGGACTTGATTCCATCGACTGGCCGGAACCCCTGAAGGAGATGCAGCGTAACTGGATCGGGAAAAGTGTCGGAGCCCTGGTGAGGTTCTCCATAGATAAGAATGCTTTTATTGAAGTATTCACTACCCGCGTGGACACGATATTTGGGGCCACGTTCCTGGTGCTTGCACCCGAACATGAGCTGGTTGCTTCGCTTACTACAGCGGAACAAAAACCCGAGATCGAAAAATACATCGAACAGACCAAAAAGAAAACCGAGCTTGACCGGATGGCAGATACCAAAACAGTATCGGGTGCCTTTACCGGAAGTTATGCACTTCATCCAGTAACCTCCGAACCTATACCGATCTGGATAGCAGATTATGTTCTTGCGGGTTATGGCACGGGTGCTGTAATGGCGGTGCCATCGGGCGATCAGCGCGACTGGTTATTCGCAAGAAAATTTAATCTTCCGATCGTAGCTATTTCGGATGCTCAGTCAGATCTGGATAAGCAGGCCGATCCAACCAAGGAAGGGAATTATATCAATTCCCCGCTCATCAATGGATTAGGGTATAAGGAAGCAACCTCCGTACTGATCGCCAGACTGGAAGAACTGGGCGCAGGAAAAGCCCGGATCAATTACCGTCTTCGCGATGCTATTTTCGGCAGGCAGCGGTATTGGGGCGAACCGGTACCTGTCTATTTTAAGGATGGATTACCTTACCTGATCGAATTTTCAGAACTGCCCCTTGTTCTTCCCGAAGTTGATAAATACCTGCCGACTGAAAGCGGTGAGCCTCCTTTAGCCCGTGCAGAAAACTGGAAATACCGGGGTGAACTTGAATATGAACTGAGTACAATGCCGGGATGGGCAGGCTCCAGCTGGTACTGGTACCGTTATATGGCATCGAAGGAAGACAGAGAGCAGGAGGTATTCGCCCCCGAAAAGGCGATTTCTTACTGGAAAGACGTGGATCTCTACATCGGTGGTTCAGAACATGCCACCGGGCACCTGCTTTACAGCCGGTTCTGGAATAAGTTCTTAAAGGATTTGGGCTATGTGATGGAGGAAGAACCGTTTAAAAAGCTTATCAACCAGGGGATGATACAGGGACGGTCTAATTTTGTATACCGGATTATTGGTGAGGATGGACGCGGAACGAACACATTCGTTTCATACGGATTGAAATCAGAATATACCACAACCTCACTTCATGTGGATGTTAATATTGTAGAGCATGAGATCCTTGATATTGAAAAATTTAAAGCATCCCGATCTGAATTTGCCGATGCGGAGTTCATCCTGGAGAACGGTAAATATATCTGCGGCGTTGAAGTTGAAAAGATGTCGAAATCCAAATTCAATGTGGTCAGTCCGGATGATATTGTTGAACGGTACGGAGCGGATACATTAAGGATGTATGAAATGTTTCTTGGCCCGCTCGAACAAAGCAAACCATGGAACACGAACGGCATAGAAGGTGTTTTTAAATTTTTACGTAAATTCTGGAAGCTTTTCCACGATGATGACTTTAATTTCCTGGTATCCGAAGAGGAACCTTCGAAAGGGGAATACAAGGCCCTGCATAAGATCATCCGGAAGGTTGAGGAAGATATCGAACGCTTTTCATTCAATACTTCCGTGTCCAGTTTCATGATCTGTGTTAATGAACTTACAGATCTGAAGTGTAATAAAAGGAAAATTCTCCAGGACCTTGTTATTGTTCTGGCACCTTATGCCCCGCATATTACCGAAGAACTCTGGACGCTTTTAGGTAATGAGACAGGGGAGATCTCAACTGCTCCCTATCCGGTTTTTAATCCTGAATATCTGGTAGAAAACGAGTTTTCATATCCTGTTTCTGTGAACGGAAAGACCAGGATGAATTTGAATATCTCCCTTAGCTTAAGTCAGGCGGAAGTGGAACAGATCATTCTGGAAAATGAGGACCTGCAAAAGTATCTGGATAATAAATCCCCCAAGAAAATAATATTTGTAAAGGGGAAGATCGTTAACGTCGTTGTATAGATATTTTCTAAAATAATTTCAATAGGGGCTACGGCCCCTTTTTTGTTCAGGGTTAACCATGTAACTCCGATGTTACCATTTCTGCCCTTTAAATCCGCCATTGGCTGTAACAAAGACCATAAATTTGCTACTAATTTCAAATCCATTATATGAAACATATATTTTTACTTTTAACCTTAATTTCTTCCATACATATCGCATCTGCACAGGGAATTGGAGGGATGGGTGCACCATCCATTACCGGGAAAATATCAGGAACTATCATTGACTCCATAAGCCAGAAACCGGTTGATTATGCTACTGTAGCACTATCACGTGCCGGTTCAACAAAATCCACCAATGGGGCCTTAACAGACACCAAAGGCTCTTTTAAGATTGAGAACATTACTGCAGGAGTTTATAAGTTAACCATCGCATTTCTGGGCTACCAAACTAAGATCATTGATTCCGTGAAGACCACTCCTGAAAGACCCGACCTTAACCTGGGCCGTATCATACTTTCGCCTAATTTAAAAATGCTTGGCGAGGTGGTTGTAACGGGAACCACCCCGATCATAGAAAACAAGATAGATAAGCTCGTTTATAATGCGGAGCAGGACGTCGCCATAGCGGGTGGAAACGCAACAGATGTTTTACGTAAAGTTCCCCTTCTATCTGTCGACTTTGAAGGAAATGTATCCCTGCGAGGCAGCCAGAATGTAAAGGTCCTGATTAACGGTAAACCTTCCGGATCCATGGCTAATAATATGGCCGATGCACTTAAGGCAATTCCTGCAGATCAGATTAAAAATGTGGAAGTAATAACTTCACCCTCAGCAAAATATGATGCCGAAGGAACTTCGGGAATTATCAATATAATAACCAAGAAAAATAACCTGGCCGGGGTAAGCGGTTCCGTTAACGGCGGCGTAGGTACCAGGCAGAACAGCGGAAACCTGAACCTGAATGCTAAAACCGGGCGATTGGCAGTAACAGCTAACGGAGGTGGTTTTTATTCATGGCCGCAGGTGAGCAGCACTTCTTTCAAAAGAAGCAATACGGACGGAACCCAGGTGATCAGCCAGACGGGAAAAAGTGAAACAGACAGGCTTGCAGCCAATGGTTCTATCGGGGCTGATTATGATTTTAATACCTATAATTCCCTGAGCTCAAGTTTAAGGATAAATGGGTTTAATAATAAGGCCGATGGAAGCAGCCTTAACCAGAATTTATTCAATGGCTCCGCAGTAGAGTTTATGCGCTTAAGCGATAACTCTTTTAAAATGAATGGATATGACTGGAGCAGTGATTTTCTCCATAAATTCAAAAAGAAGGATCAGCAGATTTCCCTGGCGTACCAGACGACCAACAGCAACCAGAAGAATAGTTATATAACCGATTTTTCTAATACCATTATTGATGAGTACGGCAATAACGATGCAGATAATACCGAGAATACAATCCAGGTGGATTATACCCACCCCTTTAAAAAGGTAACACTTGAAACCGGTGTGAAGGCCATTCTCAGGGATATCATTAGCGATAACCGTACACGGAACTTTAACTCATCAAATACCTCTTTCTCAGAAATTCCATCCCGTACCTATGTGTACGATTATAACCAGGATGTGTATTCTGCATATGCAACCTTTGGATTGACCTTAGCTAAAAAATACGGTATCAGAGCCGGAGCCCGCTATGAAGCTACCGAAATTCAGGGGGATGCAAGAAGCGCGGGAACAGGTGCCTCGCCTTTCAGCAGTAATTATTATAATTTGGTGCCGAGCCTGGTCGTTTCCAGAACATTTAAAGATTATTCTTCAATAAAACTGAGTTATAACCAGCGTTTACAGAGACCAAGCTTATTTTATCTTAACCCCTTTCTGAACAGCGCGGACATTTTCAACCAGTCGCAGGGGAATCCATCTCTAAAACCGGAGCTTTCGCATAATATTGAGTTTAACTATTCCATGTTTGTAAAAGCATCTGTAGTTAATGCATCGGTTTATTACCGCAGGACAAATGATATCATTGAGAGTTTTGTGCTGCCGATAACCGTTACAGATCCAAGTACAGGTTCAAGCGCCACCGGCTCCAGAACAACCTTCCGAAACGTAGGTAATAATAATTCTGTTGGATTTAACTTCTTCGGTCAGATCAATCCGGTTAAGCCTTTAACGCTCCGCGGAAATTTCAACGTGTTTACCTATGATATAAATACCAACAGCACGATAGTGGTTCCTCAGAACTCTGATATGCACCTGGTTTATAATGCTTTTATGATGGCTTCATATGCATTCCCGAAAGGCCTTACATTTGAAACCTTTCTTATCACTAATTCACCGCGCCGGACTTCACAGGGTAAAAACCCCTCGTTCAATATGTGGAACCTGGGTCTGAAAAAAGAGATCATGGAAAAGAAAGGAAGTATCGGCCTTACGGTTATCGATCCCTTTAATGAGAATAAAAATTTCCGTCAGAGCATTGCCGGTACCAACTTTACTCAGTCAAGTAATTTCTCCGTTCCATTCCGTTCATTCGGTATGAGCTTCAGTTATCGTTTCGGAAAGCTCACCATGCAGGCTCCGAAGAAAAAACGCGGGGTAACCAATGATGATCTTAAACAGAACGAGCAGAATACGGGAAATCAATAAGTTTTTTTAATAAATGTTCGAGGTTAGAATGAGGCCGGCTGAAAATTCAGCCGGTCTTTTTAATTTGTACATTTGCACGAATTATAGTCATGCCCGCTCTTAAAATAATATCCCTTTTACCTGCCGCTACCGAGATCGTCTGCGCCCTTGGACTGGAAGAATCGTTAATCGGCCGTTCACATGAATGTGATTTCCCGCTGAGCGTAAAAAAACTCCCCGTATGTTCTTCGGCTAAGTTTCTGCCCGGTTCGGATAGTGCTGAAATCGACAGGCAGGTAAAACAGATCCTGTCTGACTCATTATCGATTTACTCCATAGATAAGGAATTGATCAGATCACTTGCTCCGGATGTGATCATCACTCAGGCCCAGTGCGAGGTTTGTGCGGTCAGTTTAAAAGATGTTGAAGAGGCCCTGGAAGATCTTCTGGATAAGGAATGCCGGATTATTTCCCTGGAACCGCATAATCTGGCAGATATATACAGCAGTATTCAAAGCATTGCCGGCCAGCTTGGAGTGATGTCCAGGGGTGAGGAGCTCCTTGAATTATCAGAAGAGCGGATAGATATCATACGCCATAAGCTGAAATTTATCTCAGATAAACCAAAAGTTGCCTGTATAGAATGGCTTTCGCCTTTAATGGTTGCAGGTAACTGGACCCCCGAACTGGTTGAAATAGCGGGAGGGAGGTCGGTGATCGCTCAAAGCGGTAAACATTCGCCCTTTATTGAATTTAAAGAATTATTGACTGAAGATCCCGACATCCTGGTGCTGATGCCCTGCGGTTTCTCGATTGAGCGTACATTGCAGGAAATTCATCTTCTCATAGAACAGCCGGGCTGGCAGCAGCTAAAGGCCGTTCAGAATAATCATATATATATTGCGGACGGAAACCAATATTTCAACCGTTCAGGGCCCCGTATAACGGATAGTGTTGAAATTCTGGCCGAGATCATTCATCCGAAACCATTTATTTTTGGATATGAGGGGCAGGGCTGGATCCGGTTTAATGTGATCTAGACCAGACCGGTTCTAAATGATGCTAACCTTCTTAAAGTTTAATAAGCGATGAACTGGTCGATCTGCTGGTTTGCAAATTTTATAGTATCTTCCTTAAACAGGTCACCTGCACTGTCAAATTCCTTATCTATTGCAGGAATATGGAGGCGCAGGGGCATAACATGCATATTTATATAATGGCAGATGCCTGTAAAATGTTCCACACCACGGACGTTTCCATACTTCCCTGAGGATAAGCCTGTAAGAGCAGCCTTTTTTCCATAAAAACTATCGGGGAATTTACAACCATCTATAAATGTCTTTAAAATACCAGGGAACCCGCCGTTATATTCCGGGATTACAAACAGGAATTTCGTGGTAGCAGTAATTCTATTTTGTATACTTTGAAACCCTGAACTGCGTTTTCCGTACAGGTCAGTGGTAATAAAATCGTCGGGCAGCTCGGTAAGCGAAAGGATTTCGGATTCATATCCTTTAGCCGATAATTGACGGTGATAGTAATTAGCCAGTTTCAATGTGTTACTTGATTCGCGGTTCGTGCTCGAAATAATAGTCGTCATTTGTTAATAAGATGTGCAAAACGAAAATCGCCCCGCGGTTTAAATAGTTTTAAGTTTGTATCTTGGACCTTATTGAAAAGCCCATTTAAAACCCATCAAAAGTAGTATTTTCATCTGCTTTGATAGTACCCTAAAGGCTGTTTAATATCACATATTTGTAATTATTTAATAAAAAATGGGCAAAATCATCGCATTAGCTAACCAGAAAGGTGGTGTTGGAAAGACAACCTCTTCCATTAATCTGGCAGCCAGTTTAGCTGTATTGGAATATAGGACCCTACTGGTAGATGCTGATCCGCAGGCAAACTCAACATCCGGCATAGGCTTTGACCCGCGAACAATTAAAGCCAGTATATATGAATGTATCATCAATGAAATAGACCCTTCTGAAGCTATTCAAAGTACCGATACACCCAATCTTGATCTGCTGCCAGCGCATATTGACCTTGTAGGAGCTGAAATTGAAATGATCAATCTCAACGACAGGGAATATAAAATGAAAGCGGTCCTGGACAAGATAAGGGATAATTACGATTTCATAATTATTGATTGTTCCCCTTCCCTTGGATTGATTACCATCAATGCATTAACGGCTGCCGATTCGGTTATCATTCCGGTTCAGTGTGAATACTTTGCACTCGAAGGTCTGGGCAAGCTGCTTAATACCATAAAGATCGTTCAGAACCGCCTTAATACGGGTCTGCAGATTGAAGGCATCCTGTTGACCATGTACGATGTAAGACTTCGGTTATCCAACCAGGTGGTGGAAGAGGTTAAAACGCATTTTCAGGATCTCGTTTTCGATACGATCATTCAGCGGAATACACGTTTAAGCGAAGCACCAAGTTATGGCATCTCTGTAATTATGCATGATGCCAATTGTAAAGGGGCTATTAATTATCTTAATTTAGCACGGGAAATCATCCGTAAAAACGGAATGGTGTCAAATGAGGAGATTGCAAAACAAGCATTAGTATAATATATGATCTATCAGAAGAAAACGGGCCTAGGCAGGGGATTAAGAGCATTATTAGACGATTCCGATCTTCCTGAGAATGACAGGCAGCAAACAAATAATGAAAGCTCCTCACTGGGTTCATCGCTGGGTTCAATAAGTTTTGTAAAAATATCTCAGGTAGAAGTTAATCCATTTCAGCCGAGAACTGATTTCGATCGCGATGCTTTACAGGAACTTGCAGATTCAATAAAATTACAGGGCCTGATTCAGCCCATCACCGTTCGTCAGGCCGGGCAGAATTCCTACCAGCTGATTTCAGGTGAACGGAGATTAAGGGCTTCAAAATTAGCCGGCCTTAAGGAAATTCCGGCCTATGTAAGGAGTGCAAATGACCAGCAGATGCTGGAAATGGCACTCATTGAAAATATACAGCGCGAAAACCTGAATGCGATTGAGGTTGCCTTAAGTTTTCAGCGTATGATTGATGAATGCGATTTAAGGCAGGATGAACTGGGTGACAGGGTAAGTAAGAACCGCTCTACGGTTACCAATTATCTGCGCTTACTGAAGCTTCCTCCGGTTATTCAGGCATCTATACGTGATAAAGAAATTTCTATGGGACACGCACGTGCGCTTGTTTCCGTCGAAAGCTCAGATAAACAGCTCTATATCTATCAGGAGATCATGAACCGTGGTCTTTCGGTACGCAAGGTAGAGGAGCTGGTTCGCCAGATCCAGAAGGGTGTGCCTGCAAAAAACGGCAAATCTAAAAAAGAAGGCGTATCTTTTCAGTACATGAAGATACAGGACGATCTGGCTTCGAAATTTGGTACCAATGTGAAATTGAAACTTCAGGATAAAGGGACCGGTTCGATCGAAATTTCATTTATGTCTGATGACGACCTTAACCGTATCCTGGAAATGTTAGACTGGTAATGACTCAAAAAACACTTGCGGTCATCTTTTTTCTGTGTTGCTTAGCACAGATCAGGGCGTTCTCCCAGAACAGGGACTCTTTAAAAGTGCGCACAGATACCAGTAAGGCCGCGGTTGAAAAACCTGCTGTTGTTAAAGATTCTGCCCGCCTGGTTCTTGAAAGTCTGCCGCGTAAGGCTGCCATAAAATCAGCTATTTTACCTGGTCTGGGTCAGATCGCCAACAGGCGCTGGTGGAAAGTGCCCTTGATTTACGGGGGCTTTATCGGACTGGGTATCGTATTTGAATTCAATCAGCGCAATTATAAAGTATTCCTGGAGGAAGCGCAATACCGTGAACTCAATCCCGGCAAGACCAAGGACCCTCGCTTTGCACCCTACAGCAATTCGGGAATAATCTCAATTAAGGATTCCTACAGGAGGAACCGTGATCTGACCATTCTGGCAGGACTTGGTTTTTATGCTATCAACATTATTGATGCCTATGTCGACGCCAAGTTTTTCAGGTTCGATATTTCGGATGAATTATCATTGAAAGTTGATCCGGTGATACAGCAGGGAGATTATATCAATGCATCGGCAGGAAAACCTGCGGTCGGAATAAAACTCAGCCTTTCCCTATGATCAGGTCAATGCAAGGGCCACTTAACCCGCAGGATTTTTCAGAAACTCAGACATGCTATAATTCTGATTCAAAAGGGTTTATTACTGTCCGGAGATTTCTTAACATTGCAGGTTAAATGCCAGTCAGGAATTATGGTGTTTGTATAGCAGTCCCGCAAGGACAGAACGCAGTCCTCATAAGGACACAAAGAATAATATCATGAAAATAGCTATCCTTGGATACGGCAAAATGGGCCGCATTATTGAACAATTAGCATTAGAAAGAGGTCATGAGATCGTATTAAAGGTAAATCTTGATAATATTGAAGATCTAACCATCTCCAATCTTGAAAAGGCAGATGTAGCTATAGATTTTAGTCATCCGGACTCGGTATTAGCAAACATCGATCTGTGTTTCGAAGCTCATGTACCGGTTGTTATCGGGACGACCGGCTGGTACGGCAGATTACAGGAAATAAAAAACAGGTGCGAGAGCAGTAACAATACCGTCCTGTATGCATCCAATTTCAGTATTGGAGTAAATGTCTTTTTTTACGTGAACCAGGTACTGGCTAAAATTATGAACCGTTACCCCCAGTACGAAGTGCAGGTGGAGGAGATCCATCATACTGAAAAGGTTGATTCTCCAAGCGGAACTGCAATGACTATTGCTGAAGGTATTTTAGCTGGGCTGGACCGCAAAAATGAATGGATAAATGAGCTTGTGGGCTCAGGTAATGAATTGGTTTTAAAGCAGGATCAGTTACTTATCGAATCGCACCGGATACAGGATGTTCCGGGAACTCATACTGTAATTTATAGTTCGGAAGTTGACGAGATAGAATTCAAGCATACGGCACATAGCCGGGCAGGATTTGCATTGGGAGCTATTTTAGCTGCCGAGTGGCTGCAGAATAAGACTGGATTTTTTAATATTACAGATATGTTTGATTTTAGCGTTTAAACCCTTTGTAGAATAAAAGCATGAACTTAAAGTTTTGGAGTAAGAATAAGTCAAAAGAGAAAAAAACAAAGGCCAAAAAAAGCGCTGGTCGTGAATGGTTTGATGCCATTCTCTTTGCCGTAGTGGCGGCAACCCTGATCCGCGGTTTGTTTATTGAAGCGTATACCATCCCAACCGGATCAATGGAAAAAACCTTGCTTGTAGGGGATTTTCTGTTTGTCAGTAAGGTGAATTACGGCGCCCGGATGCCGATAACACCGGTTTCTTTTCCTTTTGCTCACCATACCATGCCCATTACGGGAACCAAAGCCTATTGGGAAGGTGTGAAATGGAAATACCGTCGTTTACCTGGAATAGAAAAGGTAAAGAGAAATGACGTAGTAGTTTTTAATTTTCCCCTGGATGCGGACGCTCCATTATCCAGGCCTGTTGATAAGCGGGAAAATTATATTAAACGCTGTTTGGCTATCGGAGGGGATACTTTAAAAATAATTGATGCCAGGGTACATATAAACGGCAAACCTGCAGAAATTCCTGTTTCCGGCGAAAAGTATTATTACCTGAAAACTGACGGCACTGACTTCAATCCCCAGACCATTGAAGATATGCATATTGAAGCGCAGAGATCCTCGGCGGATGAATATATATTTAATATGTCTGCCGAAGATGCGGCTACAGTAAAGAAATGGGCGAACGTGAAAACCTTATCCTTGTTTGTGCGCCCGGCAAATGATTTTGATTCGCAAATCTTCCCGCATAACCCTGATTTTAAGTGGAATGCCGATAATTTCGGACCGCTTATCGTGCCTAAAGAAGGATGGACCGTAAAACTTAACAGTTCTAATTTCCCATTATATGAACGTGCTATTTCGATTTATGAGGGAAATACTGTTGAACGCTCCGGAAACGACATTCTTATCAATGGAAAAAAGGCGGATAGCTATACGTTTAAGATGAATTATTACTGGATGATGGGCGATAACAGGGATAATTCACTGGACTCCCGCTACTGGGGCTTTGTTCCTGAAGATCATATTGTCGGGAAGGCTTTATTCGTATGGATGAGCTGGGATACAAACGGAACCTTCCTTAATAAAGTTCGCTGGAGCAGGATACTGGACGGGATCAAATAGGAGTTTCTTTGCCGACTTTGTTGTTCGGTGCAGAACTCTTTTGTGGTTGGTTTTCCCGGACCTGATCCGGGATCCCCCGCCACTAAAAGCCGTTGGTTAGTTGTTTTCCCGGACCTGATCCGGGATCCCCCGCCGCTAAAAGCCGTTGGTTAGTTGTTTTCCCGGACCTGATCCGGGATCCCCCGCCACGGCCACTCTAGATGGTTGGTTATTGGTTTGTTTGTTGTTTGGGCGAAGCAGGGGGTACTTGCTTTCCAGAAACTCTCCGTTGGTGTCCGAAGCTCTTCATCAGGTATTTCAATGGAAACTTTGTTTTCTTTTTTGCAATATTTCCCTCATATTCATTCGGCATGAAAGGTTTTAATTTCGTTCCCGGTACGCATTCAAACAGCTATTCAACCTTATACCGGTAAATGAACCTTGCTAAATTCCCTTCTATATCAGTTCCCTCGATAATTGCCTTGTAAGTACCCTTATTGTCTCCGTTATAAAAATCGAAAGACATCTTACCTTCTTTATCTGTAAAGACCTTTGGGTTCCAGTAGACGGTTGTGCGCAAATCGGTTCCCGCAGTGCGGCTTGCGGCTGTCGTGTATTTCGGGGTATAGAATTCCCTGCTTTTTAAATAACCCAGGGGATTGAATGTAAGTACGTTTTTCGGAGGGAACAGTTTCTTCAGGTCTTCTGCAGTTACTGTCGACTTAGCCGTCTTTTTGCCATTTATGACCAGGATACCGTTTGTATTATAAGTGCGGTTTATCAGACCCAGATCATCCTTTAAAAAGACCTCAATATTTTCAATGTCAGATGGCTGTATAGTGTTTAGATAGGATGGATCAATTGGCATTCCATTATAAAAGATCTGAACCGGCACTTTAAGACCTGAATTATAGACCCGGGTTACAAAAAAGTTATTTTCTGCATAGGTTAATCCGGTGGCTGCCGATTGCAGACAATTGAGAAGAACAGTACAGCCCTTAAACCTGTCGCTCTCTATTAAATGATCCGGCACCATGCTCAATCCCGATAAGGCCGGATAATCCGCATGACTTGCTTTTGGAAGGGCGGTTGCTTTAACAACAACTTCCTGCAGCATTTGGGAGGTCATCCGGTACTGCTTTTTACTGTTTTCCAGATAAGGATTTAGAAGGCTGTCTATATTGATCTCTTCTTCTGCAATATTAACATTCCGGTTAATTGCAGGAAACGCGCTGCCATCCAGCATGATCATCATATTTCCGGCTGAAGAAGAGCTTCTGGCGCTGAGCGTTACTTCAGCCGAATCCGGAACATTCACTTTCTCAAACTTGAATTCACCTTTTACATTGGTGGTAGTTTCAGCATAAAATCGGTTATCAGGAACCACCAGTTTTAAAATTCCTCTTGAAACCGGCATTCCGTTCGAAGATCTCAGGGTTCCTGTAAATTCTATCCCCTGCTCGGGAAGGACTTTGATTACCGGATATTTATCTGCTATGATCTCCCGGTATGAGAATTTACGGTAACCCTGGGTAAGCATCAGGATATCCAGATCAGCAAGCTTTTTCTCAGTGACCTTATTAAAATAGTAATTGGGTTTTTCTATAAAACCCTGTAATTCTGATGTAAGTAAAAAAGAACTCAGAATAGTTACCTCCTGGTCTTCATCACGAGGAACCTTAGTTTCATTGATCACCGAAACCGAAAAATTGCCTTCTACCGGAATTTCCCTTGTTTTAGCGTTTACAGTCATTTTAACCGGCTGCCTTATTCCATAAACCTTTTTATCTGTAGTTAATGCCAAAGCAAGAACATCCGTATGTTTAATAAAGGCCAGGCGTTCTGTTAAAGGTTCTCCTGCAGCTGAAAGCAGCGTAAGCTGAACAATTCCATCAGGAAATTTATTTTTAGGAATGGAGGCTCCGATAAGAGCCGTGTTTAATTTGGTCTGAGCCGCAAAACAGATTACCCCTTTACTGCGGGCGATAAGGTAATAGGTTTTATCCTGGTTGGCAGAAAAGTACTGCTGGTTGCTGAGGATCTGCACGATCAGGTTTGATGAAGAGGAATTGATAATGGCTAAGCCGATGCCCGAGGCTTTTACTGCGGGAAGCGCTATTGTTTTTTGTATGCCGTTGGAAAATTTGAGATTAGCCTTATAGTTCTGACCCGCTTCGGGCAGCAATGAAAATGAACCCATTCCCAAATGCTGTGATTCGAATGTGCTGATCACTTTTCCTGAATTATCGGTTATTTCACCCTTCACTCCAAGGCCAAGGCCTTTTTCCTGGATCGCTTTGAAAGCTACCTTCGATTTGATATCAGCGATTAATTCCCCGCCTTCCGGAAAGAACTGGATATCAGCTTCCGTGAAGGAATTTCTTAAAGGAAAAACGGATGTAATCTGCCTTTCCGGGGATGCTTCAAGCACCGTTTCAAGAACGCCCGTATCTAAGGCAGCCTTCTGGTTTGCAGTTAACAGAAGGGAAGCCATTCCAGATGCATCGGTAGTTTCCCTGCCTTTGGCTATGGTTTCAAATTTAGAGATCACCCTCCAGCTTAGCTTCCTGTTGGAATAGGGGTTTCCTTCAGGGTCCTTGAACAAGATCTTTGCAGTAATGCCGGGAGAGCCGGCACGGAAATCGCCCTTGAGAGTGATATTTGTGATGATCTTCCTGTCTATAGCATTTCCAACAGGGATATTTTTCGAAAAGAAATAATCATCGCTGCCATTCAGCATCCAATAGGTATAGGCCCTTATCCTGTAGTTACCGGCCTTATATTTCTGCGGATCCAGTATGATATATCCATAAGCGGAAGTGTTTACAACAGGCATTTTCAGGGATCTGATAAGCGAATCTTTATCCGAAATAATATCTGCATAAAGAACTTTACTCAGATCTGAGGGGAGATCCTGCCCGGATGCCAGGTAGCCCTTAAACCAGATCGTATCGCCAAGAGCGTAATAAGGCTTGTCAAAATGCAGGTAAACTTTTTCGGTTGGGTATTCTGCAATTAACTTTTGGGTTTTTACTATGATCGTGTTAAGGCTGATCGTGTCCTGTGCGTACAGGGCAGAGGCGTTAAAAGTAATAAGTATTGAAATTAATAGATAACTAAAAACTCTCATCCGGTGAATTAGGTAGGTAATAATTGCTAATATAAGTATAGTAGCTTTTTAGAAAGACAAATGGGAGATGTTTTAACACATTTAATTACAGGAGTATGGATGTCAGGCAGCCCGTCAAAGATGTCACAGGTCCGGATGCAGTCTCTCAATTCCAAACCTTTCTGCGAGTCCGTTAAGATCATGATAAACTTCATCGATCAGGGGGATGCCTCCGAGTTTGCGTTCGGCTTCTGCCAATAGTTCCGGTTCTCCCGGGATAATGACCTTCTGATCTTCAGAAATCGTTTTTGCTGATTTAAACCGCTCGATCCAGTTATCCAAATGGGATTTAAACTCATCCACCGGCCTGAAGCCGTCCACGCGCATAGCGCCCAGAAAATGACCAATGCCTTTTCCTACCGGATCATCAGAAGGATCCAGGAAAGCTACAAAAGGGGGCACCCATGGGCCATAATTCGCCCCTGAGAGGACCGCAGATAAGATATCGACCGTCGCACTTAAGCCAAAGCCTTTATGGCTCCCATGATCCCGGTCGCTTCCAAGGGGCAAAAGAGAGCCCCCTTTCTTTAGTTCATGAGGGTCGGTAGAATGCTGACCGTTCTTATCCTGTATCCAGCCTTCAGGGACAGGTTTTCCGGAACGCTGAGCAATCTCTAATTTACCGTTCGCAGCGGCCGAGGTAGCCATGTCTATGATTACCGGAGGATATTTCCCTGCAGGAAATGCGTAACACATCGGATTGGTACCAAGTAAACGTTCGTTTGCAAAGGTTGGGGCTACAAGCGGACTTGCATTGGTCATAGCAAAACCGATCATATCCTTTTCAAGTGCCATCATGGTGTGATAGCCGGCTATCCCGAAGTGATTTGAATTTCTGACGGATACCCAGCCTGAACCATATTTTTCTGCTTTTTCTATGGCCACTTTCATGGCAAACGGAGCAACAACCAGTCCCAGCCCTGAATCTCCGTCAACGGTTGCCGTGCTGGGGGTTTCATGCACGATGCGGATATCAGGGTTTGTATTGATCCGTTTCTTCTCCCATAAACGTACATAGCCCGTAAGGCGTGCAACTCCATGGGAGTCGATCCCGCGCAAGTCTGATTTGATCAGCACATCGGCGGCCAGTTCAGCATGAGTGGCAGAACATCCCATTTTTTCAAATACGGATCTTGTAAAATCCCTCAGCCTTTTTTCGGAAAATGTATGATAGATCATAAGGTTTTACTGTTCCAGGATCGTAAACTTCAGATCAAGCGGTTTAAAGTTTTGAATGAGCGCTTCTATAAAGGCTTTTCCGTGTTTAACATAAAAAAGTCCGAAGTTTTCGGTCCTCTCCTGCAGGCCTCCCCTGGGAAAAAGTTTGGCTTTAACTGAATCGATCTGTGAGAGTGCATCGGAAAAATTTCTCTTCTCGGCCTTGATCAATTTAGCTTCCAGGTTTTTAATGGCCCTTTGCAGCCGGGCTTTAACAGCATCGGCACTGATAGCAAGGGTAGGGTCTATTTTATAGGTGCGAAGCTTGATCTTTTCAAAAATGCAGCTTAGTTCCTGCCATTCATCCGTAAGCTGAAGCTGGTGTTCGGTATGATTGAGCACCCATTCCTTTTTGAGATCGCCTGTTTTTTTAAAAATATCCTTAAAGTCGAGATCAAGCCTTGTAAGTTTTGTTTCCAGGTTATGGGAGGTTAACATTGCTGAATTGCGCAACATCAAAATCGGGAAGTCAATCTTGTAATGATCAAAACACTGTTTTAGCTGCAGCCAGTAAATGATTTCCGCTCCCCCGCCTATATAGGCCAGGTTGGGTAAGATAAGCTCCTGATAAAGGGGCCGCATGACCACGTTCGGACTGAATTTTTCAGGATGTTCATTGATTTCCTGCCTGAGCTCCTGTTCAGAAAAGCTGATCTCAGTGTTCAATACCTGGTAGGTCTCATTTTCAAATACCAGGCGTTCCCTCAACCCATCCTGCAGGTAAAAGAAATTGATCTCCCGGGGGTTGACCTGTGCCTCAATTCCCAGCTCTGCCAGTTTTTTACTCGTATCGCCTATGTACCTGAAGCTGTTTTGCTGTATGATATCATCGGTGATAATACCCGAAAATTGTTTTTTCAGCCTTTTATCATCTGCATCCAGGATCACCAAACCGTATTCTTCAAATAAAGCATTGACCATGCTCCGGCTTGCATCAGCAAGGGTTTTGTTTTCAGTATAGGCGCTTGTGATAATTTGGTTCAGGTAATCTGCATTTTCTGAAATACCCAGAATCCCCTGATATTCTTTTAATGCTTTATCAATATTTGTCAGGGTTAATCTTCCAGTCGCACCTGCGGCTTCTGCATCCCAGCTGATCTTTTTTCCCGCTGCGTAGGTATGGTTGATCTCAGCAAAATCATGATCTTCCGTGGCCATCCAGTAAACGGGGACAAAATTCTTTTCAGGAAAACTGGCTTTGAGATCTTTGGCCAGATTGATGGCTGTAACGATCTTGAATATGAAATAGAGCGGACCGGTAAAGAGGTTAAGCTGATGGCCTGTGCAAACCGTAAAGGTATCTTCGCCGAGCAGGAGATTTATGTTTTTTTCAACCTCCGCAGCAATGGGAGTGGTGAGCCGGGAATATTGTTCCTTAAGAACTTCTGTGAGTATATCCCTGGATATCTTGTTCTTTTTTGTATTTATTAATTGTCTGAAGCCCTCGATATTGGCATGGAAAGACTGAAACTGGCTCAATTTCTCATCATTTTCCAGATAGCGTATTATCCCCGGTGAAAAACTATTGGTTTCACTGTAATCAATATAGGTTGCCTTCATTGAGCACGAAATTAGGCTAATTTGAGAAAAAGTTCTAAACTATATATTATTTGACAATTTATCGATAATTGGCTACATATGGAGACTTTTCCCCTCAGGTGAAGTGCCCGGGATATTAATGAGATTTCTCCTCGTGCCTGCGTCGAAATGACGGGGGCTTCATTTCCTGTTATACACTCCGCCGTCATGTCGAACACACTACACGTAGTTTATTCGTTAGTCGGGGTATGAAGTGTGGAGACATCTGTTGCAATAGTACGAATATTGAGATTTCTCCTCGTGCCTGCGTC
>JAKFCV010000029.1:0-69955 GCA_036676435.1 Pedobacter sp.
CACTTAATATTATGAAATTAGCTATTCCTAAACCATCCCTACTTCTGGCGGGGGATCCCGGATCAGGTACGGGAAGGTACGGGGAAGAGTTGGGACCCCGTGCCATAACCAGGCAATCCCACTTAATAATACGAAATGAGCCATTACTAAATCATTGCTACCTTTTGGCACGGGATCCCGGATCAGGTCCGGGAAGAGTTGGGACCCATGCCATAACCCGGCAATTCCACTTAATAATATGAAATTAGCTATTCCTAAACCATCCCTACTTCTGGCGGGGGGATCCCCGATCAGGTCCGGGAAGGTACGGGGAAGAGTTGGGACCCATGCCATAACCCGGCAATTCCACTTAATAATATGAAATTAGCTATTCCTAAACCATTTCTACTTGTTGGCGGGGGATCCCGGATCGGGTCCGGGAAGTCCGGGAAGGGTCCGGGAAGATCCTGGAAGGGTACAGGAAGGATCATTGAGATAAAAACACAAATTGCATTCTTTGCGATAAATGATTCGCCGGCGGGATGCCTGTAAAATTATTTCGCGTCCTTGGCTGAATACGTAATCCGGAAGATCGCACCTTTCAAATCATCCGAAACGTATAAAGAACCGTCAGGTCCCTGGGCTATTCCCGCTGGGCGATATTGAAGAGGCCCTGTCGCTTTTTCAAGATCCACACCCGAAAAATTATCAGCAAATATTTCCCAGGCTCCGGAAGGCTTACCATTCAGGAATGGGACGAAAGCCACCAGGTATCCTTTTTTGAGTTCAGCGGATTTACTGTGAAAAACAACGAAAGCTCCGTTCCTGTACCTTTTAGGAAACATATTACCGGTATAAAACAATAGGTCATTCGGTGCAAGATGCGCCGGAAAAGCTACAACAGGATCGATGTATTTCTTGTCGCCCGCAATTTTTCCATCCCCGCCATATTCAGGAGCCAGTATTTTCTTCTTCTGAATATGATCATAATAGACAAATGGCCAGCCTGCATCTGAACCCTGAGCTAATTCATAGAGTGTTTCGGCGGGTAGTTCAGCGCTATGTCTGGCAGTATAATACTGAGGAAACTTATCCTCAAAAGCACCCCGGCCATGCTGAGTGGCAAACAGTGACTTAGTACTGCTGTTCCAGTCAATTCCAACAGCATTTTTCACCCCTCTGGCAAAATGAACCGCATCGCTATAGCTTTGATTAAGCTTATCAGCTTTGAACTTCCATATTCCTCCTACCGAATCCAGTAGAGGGCAGCCTGGAATCCCCTTTCCGGAATTAGGCTCCCTGCAGGCATCCGAATAAGAGCCAATGGTTACATAGAGGTTATTTTGATCGTCTAACGCGATCGATTTGGAATTATCCCGCTTTTTATCCACCAGTCCCTGAACTATAATTTCTGGTTTATCTGGAGCAATCACCTCCCCGTTAGTGTTCAGTTTATACCTGAAAACACCCGTATTGGAAGCAGAATAGAGATACTGATTTTTGATTTTGATCCCTGTGCCGGCATAATCACCAAAAGTCGTCTTCTTATCAATTATGCCATCATGGTTTTTATCACTCAGGAAGTAAATTCCCTTTCCGTCCTGCAGGGCATTTAATTTCACGTAAATATCACCCTGATTATTGACCTCCAGATGCCTTACCCGCCCCAGGGAATCGGCAATGATTGTTGCAGAAAAACCGGATGGAAGCTTCAGATCAGCTTTATATGGGAATTTATCCTTGCCGGGAACTGATAAAGTGGTAAAGCCGGCCAGTGCAAATAAAAACAAGGCAGCACCAAGAACTATTTTATACATGAAGGTTCAAATTAAATATTGTTTTTCTGATCGTAATGCATGAAGGTATTTAGATCAGTAAACAAAGCTATAAAAAAATGTTGGGTTGGGTGGGTGGTTGGTTAGTTGGTTGGTTGCTTGGTTGGTTTGGTTGGTTGATTAATTAATTGGTTGTTTAATTGGTTGGAATTCTCTCTCCCGGACCTGATCCGGGACCCCATGCCATAACCAGCAAATTACATCTGCATTATACATTTCCCCTTCCCGGACCTGATCCGGGACCCCATGCCCATAACCAGCAAATTACAGCTGCATTATACATTTCCCCTTCCCGGACCTGATCCGGGACCCCATGCCCATAACCAGCAAATTACATCTGCATTATACATTTCCCCTTCCCGGACCTGATCCGGGACCCCATGCCCATAACCAGCAAATTACATCTGCATTATACATTTCCCCTTCCCGGACCTGATCCGGGACCCCATGCCATGACCCGGTAATTCCACTTAATAATACGAATAATCTAAAACTAAACAATCGCCAGGGGGATCCCGGATCAGGTCCGGGAAAAGTCCGGAAGGAATCCGTTCCCTCATTACCAAACACTTATTAATACTGAATTTTTAAATTTATTCATGAATATCTTCTTTGTTTATATAATGTGTAATAAATATAATAATGTACTCTATATAGGCATGACTAACGATCTTGTGCGCAGAGTTGGTGAACACAAGAATAAAGCAGCAAAAGGATTTACAGCAAAATACAACTGCAATAAATTGGTATGGTTTGAAGAACATTCCGATTGTGATGAAGCTTTAATAAGGGAAAAGCAATTAAAAAACTGGCTGAGAGATTGGAAAAACCAGCTTGTAGAAAAGGAAAATCCGAACTGGAAAGATCTTGCAGAAGATTGGGTTTTGTAATTACTCTGGCGGCGAAGAAGCAATTACATCTATAAAACTACATTTCCCCTCCCGGACCTGATCCGGCCCCCCCCGCCATAACCAAGCAATTCCACTTAATAAAATGAAATAAGCTAGTACTAAACCTTCGCTACCTTTTGGCGGGGGATCCCGGATCGGGTCCGGGAAGGTACGGGAAGAGTCGGGGAAGGTACGGGAAGAGTGCGGGATGGTCCGGGAAGGGACAAGTAAGTGATCCCATGAAGGGAACCAATGAATGGAACCAGTGAAAGAACCAATTGCTCAGAAAACTAAGATATATTTATCGGTATTGTAAACCAGAATATACTCCCTTTCCCTACCTCGCTTTCCACCCCGACCTTACCACCATGTCTTTTTATGATCTCCGAACAGATATATAACCCTAACCCCAATCCGGAATAGGTCCTGCCTTCATAATTTCCCCGGTAATAGCGGTCATACAGATTAGGCAGAATATGACTTGCAATGCCTGGTCCTGTATCCCTCACAGATACCCGGGCAGAATCTCCCGACTTTTCAACCTTCAGGTAAATCTCTTTTGAATTGGGTGCATATTTAACTGCATTATTTACAAAATTGACCACCACCTGTTCAATGCGGTGTTCATCTGCATGAACCTGCAGTGTTTTATCCCCTTCAATGATCAGTTTATGTATGCCTTCCATACGAACATGATTACAGGTTGATCCCAGCATCTCCGACACCGTAAAAGTAGTTTTCTCGAGCTTGAGCTGACCTTCGGTCATGCGGTTCATGTTCAGAAGATCATTAACAAGTACATTCATTTTTCCCATGTTCCTGTTTGCCTGATCTATAAGATTGATGTGGGCTGCAGAAGTCGGCTTTCCCTTAATCCTGTCTAATAACTGTAAAGAAGCTTTTAAACTGGTCAGGGGAGTTTTTAGTTCATGACTGGCAATGCTTAGAAAATCATCCTTGCGCTGTTCGAATAGTTTACTTTCGGTAATATCGGCGGTCATTCCCACCATTCCCCTGACTTTCCCATGATCATCATAAAGCGGGCGTCCGTGTGCACTGATCCAGTGAACAGAACCGTTCTTCCATTTGACCGGATACTCTGCCTGATAAACTGAATTGCTCTCTATGGCCGTTTGCACCAGGCCTTTTATCCTGTCGCGGTGTTCCGGAAGAATTGTATTGATCAGATCAGGATAATTGAAAGCCTGGTCTTTGCTATAGCCGAAGTTGGCTTTGAACTGCTCATTACACTGCATGATCCCGGTATCCAGATCAACTTCCGTAGAGCCCAGCCGGCTCGCATCCAGCGCGATCTCCAGGCGCTGGTTCACTCCTTCCACCGCTTTGCGGGAGTATACCTGTTCGCTTACGTCAATTGCCACTACCATGATATCATTTTTCTTACCGGCAGCACCGATGGGCTGGTAAGTAAAATTTATGAACATGTCCTTAAGTATCCCATCCTGCATCAGGGCAACTTTAACTTCATTTCCGTAATAGGGCTTCCCGGTTCTATATACCTCATCAAGAATATCCAGGAAAGGCTGCCCCAGAAGTTCTGGCAATGCAATAGAAAGGGGTTTATCAACTACTGAAGTATCTTTTCCCCAGATCTTTAAGATCATGTCATTTACACAGTCAATTACCAGCTCCCGTCCTTTTAGCGTGGCAATCGCTACCGGGGCTTCTTTAATCAGGTTACGAAAGCGGGATTCACTGTCGGTCAGGATATCGTTTATTTCTATCAGATGCTGCTGGGATGCTTCAAGTTCGGCATTCGATGCTGACAACTCTTCGTTTATGGCGGTTAACTCTTCCAGCAAACCCTGCTCACGAAGGCGGATCAGCGTTTTTTCAGTGACATCTGAGGCTACTGCCATAATTCCGGTTACCAGGCCTTTCTCATCGAAAAGGGGTCTGTAAACAGCATCAAAATATCCCTCGATGACCTCACCATTATTAAAAGCAGGTCCCTTTATACCTAAACCCCTATGCTCCTCACCTGTTACAAAGATATCATGCAGTACTTTCAGATAGGGATGACCATTCATCTCAGGCCTGGCCTGGAGCAGCGGTAAACCAATAACCGATTCTGTTTTGTTCCAAAGCCTAAGCATCTGCTCATTGGCCTGTTCGATCACCAGATTTTTTCCCGAATAGGTGGCGATGGCTACCGGGGCCTCACTGACCAGTTTACGGAAGCGGCTTTCTGAAAATACCAGCTTTTGAAGGATCTTTGCCATTTCTTCCTGTGACAGCCGGATTTCTTCATTGGAAACGGTCAGCTCTTCATTAATCTCCTGCATTTCATGCTGCTGCTGGCCAATGAGCGTACTGGCCTTCTGGTAGTTTTCAATCTCTTCGATCGCCGAAATGCGAAGTTCAATCTGATCCATGATAGCAAGCGCCATTCCTGAAAGAATTTTTCCTTCCTGTTCGGACAATTTCCTTGGCTTTTTATCGATGATGCATAAAGTTCCGATCAAAAATCCGTCGTGAGTGATAAGGGGTGCTCCGGCGTAAAAGCGCAATCCAAAATTTCCGGCTACATTCGGGTTGGCGATCAGGCAGGGCTCTTTAAGTGCGTCTTCAAAAACAGTTATTTCCGGGTGCAGTACAGCAAGTGAGCAAAGACTTTTGCCGCGGTCGGTTTCTTTGGCCTTACCCATCCCGATATTGGCTTTAAAGAAAACACGATCCGCATCTACAAGCGAAACCAGCGAAATGGGAACATTAAAAATCTGGGTACAGAGATTTGCGATATTATCGAAAGAGGATTCAGAGGGCGAATCCATGATCCTGTAGCGCTTCAGGGCAACTAACCTTTCGGATTCATTCTCAGGAATGATATTCATTCCGAAGGTATTTTCAATCATTATACAAATTAGATCCTATATGAAAATGAGATAACACACACAGGGTGTCCTGCAAATATAGAAGAAAAGGGGTTGGTTGGGTGGGTGGTTGGTTAGTTAGTTGGGTGGTTGGGTGGTTGGATTAAAAAAAAAATACTGCAGCTCTTGTATAATTAAAATATTAATATCAACTTTGAAAAAAAAAGTACTTTTAGATGAAAGAAGAAAAAGACTATATTCAGGATATAGCTGAGATACGCTCCATGATGGAACGTTCTTCCAAATTTCTCTCGCTCTCGGGCTGGGCAGGTATCATGGCAGGAATTTACGGCCTGGCCGGAGCCTATATAGCCTATAATGTTTATGATTTCAATCCCGGGGAGTCCGGGTACAGCGGCACGGGAAGTTTTTCATCCGGTATGCCTGAAATCATTATCCTGGCCATTACCGTATTGGCACTGGCCCTGATCACGGCGGTATATATTTCCTTCCGGGAAGCGAATAAACGGGGTGAGAAGCTCTGGAATTCGACTTCTAAAAGACTTTCGGTAAGCATGGCCGTCCCCTTTCTTACCGGAGGCATCCTGATCCTCATTCTGATCTCAAAAGGTCTGATGGTCCTGGCCGCTCCATTTTCATTGATTTTTTATGGCCTTGCCCTATATAATGCCGGAAGGTATACCTATCAGGAAGTAAGAACTTTAGGCTGTGTTCAGATCTTTTTAGGCTTGACGGCCACCTACTTTGTTTCCTATGGATTACTGATCTGGGCGCTGGGCTTTGGGGTCGCCCATATTATTTATGGTATTTATATGCATTACAGGTACGAAAAGTGAAAGTTTTAATAAATGGTTTACACAAAGCGTTCGACAGCAGGATCAGGCTCGGCATCATGTCGGTCCTAACGGTTAACGAGACGCTTGATTTTAATTCGTTGAAGGAATACCTGGATCTGACCGATGGTAATCTGGCCAGCCATATTAAAGCCCTGGAGAAGGAATTGTTTATTGGTGTTGAAAAATCCTTTGTAGGCAAAAAACCCAATACCAGGTATTTTTTAACCAAAGAGGGAAAAAAAGCATTCGATGATCATCTCAAAGCATTGGAAAAGCTGATCCTGGCGCAGAAAAAGGTATAAATATTAATCAATGGCAATACAGACAGCAAATTCAATGATTCTCCTGTTCCGCATGAAAATGTACAGATCAGACGCTTTTTTTTGTACCGATACTTTGAATAACAAAGTTCTTTCAATGAGTAAAGCAGGAGAACACACATTATGAACTATATTAATAAATCAGATAATTATCATGAAATCAAACCATTTAACAACAGAACCTGATCAACAGAGATCATTGGCAGCACCAATGCTGATCGGTGCAGGAATTGGCCTGCTTGTCATCCTGTTTTTTGTAACGTCTGCAAACGGCGATCATGACTGGGGCAGGTACTGGATGATCAGACCTTTAATAATAGCTCCGATGGCCGGGGCCATGGGAGGTGCCTTTTATTATTTAATGGATCAGCTGAGCCGCAGGGGATTGAATAAGACTTTGGCTCTAGTGTTAAGCGTGATCGTATTTGTCGTTGGACTCTGGCTGGGCATTGTATTGGGATTAGACGGCACAATGTGGGATTAAAATTTTCTTAGGAAACGATAAAATAAATAAATTTAAAAATATAAAACATGAAAGACGAAATCCTCGCTCATCTGAACGAACCAAAGCAGCTCGAAAGGATGTACAGAACCAATAAACTTCCCTTTAAACGGGAGTTCAATGCATTATACCCGGAAATAAAAGGCGATAAAGTCGCGGATTTCTGGCATGAAAGGCTGAAATACGAAACTGAAGAGATTAACTGGGGTACCCGGAAGGAATTGTTATTTATAATAATTGCCGCGGTATTGGCTGGGCTGATCGCGAAGCTGCCTGTGCTTTTAGGTATCGACGAGGAGTTTTTCTACTCCCGGAACGTCGGTTTTATCGTTTTCCCTGTGCTCTCGGCATACTTTGCCTGGAAGAATAAATTATCTGCCGGCAAGATGGCCATCATTGCCGGGGCGATCCTGGTCGCTGTGATCTTTATCAATCTCTTTCCCGACCTTAAAAAGAGCGATACCCTGATCTTATCATGCATTCATTTACTGCTGTTCCTTTGGGCCGTTTTAGGTTTTTCTTTTGTCGGAGGGGCGGGGAATAACAGTGAGAACCGGCTTGGATATTTAAGGTATAACGGCGATCTGGTAGTCATGACCACCCTCATCCTGATATCAGGAGCATTGATGACGGCCCTGACCATTAATCTGTTTATGCTGATCGGCATAAAGATCGAGGAGTTCTATTTCGATTATGTAGGCATCTTCGGGCTTGCCGCCGCACCCATTTTAGGTACCTACCTTACCCAGACCAATCCGCAATTAGTCGGTAAGGTATCGCCGGTGATTGCCCGGATATTCAGTCCGCTGGTATTAGTGATGCTAGTAATTTACCTCACGGCAATCATTTATTCCGGTAAAGACCCTTACAACGACCGGGACTTCCTGCTGATCTTCAATGCCCTGCTGATCGGGGTTATGGCTTTAATTTTCTTTTCCGTTGCGGAAACCTCGAAATCACCTAAAAGCAAGGCGGAGATCTGGGTTCTCTTCCTGCTCTCTATAGCAACCATCATTGTAAATGGAATTGCAATGTCTGCCATTCTGTTCCGGATTGCAGAATGGGGAATCACACCCAACAGGGCCGCGGTTCTGGGTGGCAACGCTTTAATTTTAATCAACCTGGTGCTGGTGACCGTAAAACTCTATAAGGTACTTTTAAAGAAGGCCGCCATCAGCGAAGTCGGAAATACCATTGCCATCTTCCTTCCCGTTTATGTCATCTGGACCATTATCGTGACCTTTATATTTCCGCTGATATTCGGGTTTAAATAAAATAACCGGCAGCTGAAGGCAGACAGAATAGCTGACCTTTATGCATTGAATCATAAGAAAGAAAAAACCCTGTAAACCCAAAACTTACAGGGTTTTTTGCTGGCATTAATCAGGGGTAAAGCATTCTCCGCTTGCGTATGCCGGATGATAATCTGATTGATGAGTTCATTTAACCCGATGCCTTTTTTACAAATCCTGTAAGTTCCCGCTCCAAATTATTAATATATTTAGATAACAGATCATACCGTGATAATTAGCCGGATACGGAAGTAAAAATTTGAACAATCAGGGCTTATTCTGCATTAGTATTTAAATGCTTGCGGGGTTTATTCTGAACAATTGAGCGGCAGATTCATAATTAAGTAAATTAAACATTATGGCAAATAAAGACAGGGCGGCAGATTCATTTCCATTCACAGAAATTATAGAGGCTAACCCGACCTTTACCCGGCGTGAAGTTCTCGGTATGGCCGGCCTGGCGGGGGTAATGACTCTGACCGGCAATGCAGCCGGTACATTTGCACAGTCTGCACAAACCCGCCCACGTATCGCTTGTCTTGTCAGCTATTGGGCTTTTACCCGATCCCATGCCGACTGGATCATTGCCAAGCTGCTGGACGGATATTGGTGGCATGGCGCCCACACACCTTCGCGGGTGGAAGTGGTGTCTGTTTATATTCATCAGCTTGAAGCAAGCGGGCTGGGCCAGAAAGTATGCAAAGCGAAGAATATCCCGATCTTCTCAACCGTAGCTCAGGCTGTTACGCTTGGCGGGACGGAACTTGCCGTGGATGGGGTCGTCATCATCGGGGAACACGGGAATTATCCGACCGATCTCAAGGGGCGCTGGCTCCTGCCCCGCTGGTGGATCTACAACCAGGTTATCCAGGTTTTCGAGAAGAGTAAACGCTCAGTGCCCGTCTTTAACGACAAGCACCTCTCCTACAATTGGGATGAAGCGAAGTGGATGTTCGACAAATCCCGTGAGCTGAACTTTCCTCTTACCGGGGGTTCCTCCATTCCCAGCTACTACCGCAAGCCAGAGATTGAACTGGATAATGATACCCCCATAAAGACATCTATTGTGGTTGGTGTTGCTCAGGATGAGGGAGCGATTTTCCACTGTATCGATCTGCTTCAGGCCTTTGCAGAACGCCGCAAGGGCGGAGAAACCGGCGTGAAGTCGGTGCAGAACATTAAAGGGCCTGAAACATGGAAGTGGACAGAACGGAATCCCTGGGCTGCCAGACTTCTCGAATCCGTGAGGAAAAGTTTGGACCTGAAGCCGGGTTACTTTCAGGAGAATACCCGGCCAAGTGTCCTAATCGTGGAGTATAATGACGGAACGAAAGCGGCTGTAATCTCAGGCCTGGATGTGGGCTGGACCTACGCCGGCGAAATTGAGGGCCGCGAGGAGCCGGTTGTGGTTTCGATGCTGGGCATGCCCGGCCCCTTCTCGCAGTACCATGCGGCCAACGACCTCCCGCACTGGATCACCGAGATGATGGTGACCAAAAAGGAACCCTTCAATGCAGAGCGGCTGCTGCTCTCAACCGGGATCACAAACCAATTCAATGAATCAAACTGGGAGAACGGCCGGTATTCTGCAATCGGCCGACGCATCGAGACGCCCTTCCTGAACATAAGCTACCGCCCGACACATGGGCCTCTCTTTAACAAGGGAGAGCGGCCGCCCAACCGGCCCTATATCCGGGGTTTTGATTCCTAGACCGGGATAGGCTTAGGGCCGGGACGAAATGCTCAAAGCTCCCTTAACCACATTTGTTACATGCCATGGGGATGAATCATTCCAAATCATTGAATGTATTGTTAATTTAGATTCCGGATATCGGTCAGGCAGTATATCCAATTCTATTTAAAACGATATGGCAAAGAAACCAGCAGTAATTAAAAGCAGCGCTGCAGACCCATTCCCGATCAATGAAATCATTGAGGCAAACCCGCATTTCACCCGGCGTCAGATGCTGGGAATAACGGGTATGGCAGGTTTAACGGCATTGGCCGGCAATGCAGTCGCTGCTTTTCCGCAGGCCCGGCAAAGCCGCCCCCGCATCGCCGCACTGGTCAGTTATTGGGGCGCTACCCGCTCACATGCCGACTGGATCGTGAACAAGCTGATCGACGGTTATTGGTGGGAAGGTGCTCATACTCCTTCCCGCGTGGACGTGGTGTCAATTTACATCCATCAGCATGATACGAGCCTGCTGGGTCAGAAAGTAGCCAAATCGAAAAATATTCAGGTCTTTAAAACCGTAGCCGAAGCCCTTAACCTCGGGGGCAAGGAACTTGCCGTGGACGGCGTGGTCATAGTAGCTGAACACGGGGATTACCGATATGATCTTAAAGGTCACTGGCTCCTGCCCCGCTGGTGGATCTTCAACCAGGTTGTGCGGGTTTTCGAGCAGAGCAAACGCTCCGTGCCGGTCTTTAACGACAAGCACCTCTCCTATAACTGGGATGAAGCCAAGTGGATGTTCGACAAGTCACGGGAGCTGAACTTCCCTTTAACCGGAGGTTCTTCGATTCCGGTCTACTTCCGCAAGCCCGAGATAGAAATTCCAATAGATACCCCCATAAAGAATTCGATCGTGCTAGGTGGCGCCGGAGATGAAGGCGCTATTTTTCATGCGATTGACGTGCTTCAGGCCTTCGCAGAGCGGCGCAAGGGTGGAGAGAGCGGCGTCAGGTCGGTACAGTCCATCCGCGGACCTGAAACCTGGAAATGGGTGGAACGCAATCCCTGGGCAAAAAAACTGATCGATGCTGTGGCGAAAAGTTTTGATCTCAAGCCCGGTCACTTTCAGCAAAGCACGGAGACCAATATGTGTCTCATCGAGTATAACGATGGAACGAAAGGGGCGGTAATTGGCGCACAGGGTGTGGGATGGACCTACGCCGGGGAGATCCAGGGACAAAAAGAGCCAACGATCATCTCCATGCTTGGCTGGCCCGGCCGATACGACCAGTACCTCGCCTCCAACTCCCAGCCGCACTGGATCACCGAGATGATGCTGACTAAAAAAGAGCCGTTCAATGCAGAGCGGCTGCTGCTCTCAACCGGGATCACGAACTACTATATGGATTCGAACTGGGAGAACGGACGTTACTCTGCCGTCGGCCGCCGTGTCGAAACACCTTTCCTGAATATAAAATACCGTTCAACACGGGGAGCACAATTCAGCAAGGGCGAACGGCCGCCGGCCAGGCCCTACCTGCGGGGTTTTGATACCTAGGTGTAATGAATTCAGGCGCAAGAAATTCAGATATCCGTGCAAACTGCAGGTCAATAGGAAAT
The DNA here is from genome assembly GCA_036676435.1 of Pedobacter sp. Taxonomy (GTDB): domain Bacteria; phylum Bacteroidota; class Bacteroidia; order Sphingobacteriales; family Sphingobacteriaceae; genus Daejeonella. The sequence goes on from JAKFCV010000029.1 coordinate 11,808, forward strand.
CATTAAATTCGTCAACCACATTTGTTACATGCCGGGGCTTTTAATCATTCCTAATCTTTGAATGTATTGTTAATTTAGATTCCGGATCAGATTGAATGGCAGGGCAGCAATTTTCCATACTAAAACATGATTTAAAACGCTATGGCTAAAAAACCAGCAGTAATTAAAAGCACCGAAACAGACTCATTCCCGATCAATGAAATCATTGAGGCGAACCCGCTCTTTACCCGGCGTCAGATGCTGGGAATAACCGGTATGGCAGGTTTAACGGCATTGGCCGGCAATGCAGCTGCTGCTTTTTCGCATGCCCGGCAAACCCGCCCCCGTATCGCCGTACTGGTCAGCTATTGGGGCGCTACCCGTTCACATGCCGACTGGATCGTGAACAAGCTGATCGACGGATATTGGTGGGATGGCGCTCATACTCCCTCACGCGTGGACGTAGCCTCTATTTACCTCCATCAGCATGATACAAGCCTGCTGGGCCAGAAAGTAGCTAAAGCGAAAAATATTCCGGTCTTTAAGACCGTAACCGAAGCGGTCACCCTGGGCGGGAAGGAACTCGCAGTGGATGGCGTGGTCATAGTAGCTGAGCACGGGGATTACCCAACCGATCTCAAGGGTCACTGGCTCCTGCCCCGATGGTGGATCTACAACCAGGTTGTGCGGGTTTTTGAGCAGAGCAAACGCTCCGTGCCGGTCTTTAACGACAAACACCTCTCCTACAACTGGGATGAAGCCAAGTGGATGTATGATAAATCGCGCGAGCTGAACTTTCCTTTAACAGGAGGTTCTTCGATACCGGTCTACTACCGCAAGCCCGAGATAGAAATTCCAATAGATACCCCGATAAAGAATTCGATCGTGCTGGGAGGCACGGGGGATGAAGGAGCTATTTTCCATGCGATTGACGTGCTCCAGGCCTTCGTTGAGCGCCGCAAGGGCGGAGAGAGCGGCGTCAGGTCGGTACAGTCCATCCGCGGACCTGAAACCTGGAAGTGGGTGGAACGCAATCCCTGGGCAGGAAAACTGATCGATGCCGTGGCGAAGAGTTTTGATCTGAAGCCGGGACATTTTCAGGAGAGCGAGGAGACCAACATGTGTCTCATAGAATATAACGACGGAACAAAAGCGGCGGTAATTGGCGGCCGTGGTGTGGGATGGACCTACGCCGGTGAGATCGAAAGGCAAAAAGATCCAACGATCATCTCCATGCTGGGCTGGGCTGGCCCCTTCGACCAGTACCATGCTTCCAACGCCCAGCCGCACTGGATCACCGAGATGATGGTGACCAAAAAGGAACCGTTCAATGCAGAGCGGCTGCTGCTCTCAACCGGGATCACGAACTATTATATGGATTCGAACTGGGAGAACGGGCGTTACTCTGCCGTCGGCCGCCGTGTCGAAACCCCCTTCCTGAATATAAAATACCGTTCAACACGGGGAGCACAATTCAGCAAGGGCAAGCGGCCGCCCGCAAAGCCATATATACGGGGTTTTGAGCAGTAGGCCTGCGCCGGGTTTTCGTTGATTATTTGGCTGGGCGCACCAAGTACCCAGCTCTTTAAAAATTGCAGAGATTAATACATACTTAAACATTAAATAAACTGATCAGGAAAAATGGAGCCGGATTCACTTCCAATAAATGAAATTTTAGAGTCAAACCCAGTCTTCAGCCGGCGTGAAATGCTGGCCATAACAGGCATGGCCGGTTTAGCGGCTTTAACGGGTATCTCCACAGATGCTGCCGGAAATACTCAGCAGAGGAAGCCTCGCATAGCCGTTCTGGCCACCTATTGGGGTGCAACGAAATCTCATGCCGACTGGCTGGTAAACAAGCTGATCGATGGTTACTGGTGGCAGGGCGCTCATACCCCCTCCCGTATAGAAATAGTGTCTATCTATCTGCACCAGCATGACACAAGCCAGCTCGGGCAAAAAGTTGCTAAAGCTAAAGGCATTCCAGTCTTTAAAACAGCTACAGAAGCGTTGACACTTGGAGGCAAGGAACTTGCTGTGGATGGTGTTGTGATCGTCGCTGAACACGGGGATTACCCAACCGATCTCAAGGGGCACTGGCTCCTGCCGCGCTGGTGGATGTACAATCAGGTTATCCGTGTTTTCGAGCAAAGCAAACGTTCGGTTCCCGTATTTAACGACAAACACTTCTCCTATAACTGGGATGAAGCTAAATGGATGTTTGACAAATCCCGCGAGCTTGGCTTTCCCTTAACCGGGGGATCCCTCCTTCCGGTCTACTACCGGAAACCAGAAATAGAACTGGAAAATGACACGCCGATAAAGAACTCGATAGTGGTTGGAGCGGCGCCGGATGAGGGAGCTATTTTCCATTGTATTGAGCTGCTTCAGGCTTTTGCAGAGCGCCGTAAAGGAGGTGAAACAGGTGTAAAATCGGTGCAATCTATTCGCGGACCGGAAGCATTGAAATGGATCGAGAGTAATGTTTGGGCAAGCAGATTGCTCAATTCAGCCCTGGCGAGTTTGAATTTTACGCGAGCCAGTGTTTTCGATAATCCCCGCACAAACATTTGTATTATTGAATACAGAGACGGCACCAAAGCGGCTATTATTGGCAGAACGGGACCCGAATGGATTTATGCCGGTGAAATTGAAGGGCGTAATGAGCCAACAATCGTTTCTTTGCTCGGTTTTGCAGGCGCTTTTGGCCAGTATCACGCCGGGAATGCCCAGCCGCACTGGATCACGGAAATGATGGTGACCAAAAAGGAACCTTTTAACGCGGAACGTCTGCTGCTCTCCACCGGGATCACGAACAATTATATGGAATCAAACTGGGAGAACGGAAAATACTCAGCCGTCGGTCGACGCATCGAGACGCCGTTCATGAACATGAGCTACCGCCCGACACGGGGAGCGCAATTTAACAAAGGCCAGCGGCCGCCTGAAAGGGGTTATATTAGGGGGTTTGATCAGTAATTTGGTTGCGGGTTGCGGGTTGCGGGTATGGGTTTTGAGTTGTGAGTTGCGGGTTGCGGGTTGGATTCTGCTACCCACGCAACAGGCAACTCGTAACAGGCAACAGGGGGTTGCGGGTTGTGGGTTACGAGTTGAGTGTTGAATTCTGCTGAATAGGATAATTCCTTCCACGCAACAGGCAACTCGCAACAGGCAACAGGGGTTGCGGGTTGTGGGTTGCCTGTTGCGTGTTGAATTCTGCTGAATAGGAAAATTCCTTCCACGCAACAGGCAACTCGTAACAGGCAACAGGAGTTGAGGGTTACGGATTGAATTCTGCTACCCACGCAACAGGCAACTCGCAACAGGCAACAAGCTTATAGGTTGCGGGTAATAAAAAAAAACGAATAATCAAGACATGAAACGAAGAGATTTAATAAAGACTTTAACACTCCTTCCGCTGGCCGGAAGTTTTCCAATGGATTACCTTTCAGCCGCTCCGGTGGCTGGAAACAGTGTGCCTTTTAATTTGCAGAATAAGCCGATGCCTGATCTGCATCGCAAAGCCTTCGTGATGGACGGACATACCCATGTCATGACCCGCGAGCTGTTAATGGGAACCGATATCGGGCAGCGTTACCCGGATGGGACCGTCGATCTGCCAAGGGCTAAGGAAGGCGGCGTTGACGCAATGTTCTTTACAGTGTATACGCCAGAGCATTATTATCCCGGAAGGTTCGAGACAAAAAACACCTTTCGTGTTGTGAACCTTGCCCTGGACCAGATCGAAAAGAATAAGTCGCAGATCGAACTGGCGCTAAATGCCTCGGATATCCACCGTATTAATAAAAAAGGTAAAATGGCCGCTTTCCTCGATCTTGAAGGTCCCTGGGATATGGACGGCGATATAAACCTGCTCCGGGCGCTTCATCGCCTCGGTCTCAGATCCCTGCAGCTCACCGCACATAATACGACCAATGCTTTCATTGATTCCTGCAATGACGTCAGTCGCTGGGGCGGAATTAACGATCTTGGAAAAAAGATCATCTCCGAAGTGAATAACCTGGGGATGGTGATCAACATCGCCCATGCCTCTAATGCTGCCATCCTGCAAAGTGTGGAGGCAAGCAGGCATCCTGTGATCTACAGTCATGGCGGGTTTTACGGAATTGTACCACATCCCCGCTGTATTACCGACGAAGCAGCAAAAGCTGTCGCAGCAAAAGGAGGAGTGATCGGTATCCACTTCGGAAGTCTTTTTAACAATCCAAAATACTGGGTCTGGCAGCAAGGGCAGAAAAAATCCAACGAGACCAAGCCCGGCACAGTACAGGCAGCTCCACTGAAGACCATTGAAGAAGTAGACCGGGAAGTACTTAAGGAGGTACCGCTAAGCTTCAAAGGGACCATACCTGAAGAGTACTGGATGAAGGTCGATCAGCTGGCTAAAGTGATAGACTATGGTGTAAAATTAGTCGGCGAGGACCATATGGCCCTGGGCTCCGATCTGGATGGCGGACCGGAACTGCCGCGGGAAATTAAAGACATCAGCGATTATCCGCAGATCACCATGGCGATGCAAAGGCTGGGATACAGCGATCAGCGGATCAAAAAGATCCTGGGCTTGAACTGGCTCCGTGTGATCCGGGAAGTGACCGGGGGCTAAGGGTAAGCGGAAAATAGTATTGGATGTCTGATCACTTCAGCGCCATTAAAAAACAAAAGAATAAACAGATGAAAACTTTTAAAAATGTACAATCTTTAAGTGCAGAAGAGCTTTATCATATTTTGCAAAGTGACTTTGGCGATGCTGTCAACAGCAAACTCGATTCGAGCCTGAACATAGAATATGCCCACGTTTATGACGTGATCAATATTCATTTCCCTGATATTAAGGATACTGTATTTACCATAAGGGTTAATGAGGATGAAATAGAACTTAGCAATAACGGGCTTAATACGGAGTACAATACCGACTTACTTGAACAACAAATAACTGATTTTTTAAATGAAAAATGCAGTTAGGAGCCGGCGGCCTTAAATTCTTAACCGGACTCCGTTTATAATGCCCCGTACCTGCTTTTCAAGCAAGCCAAAGATCAGTCCGCCGAGTATGAATAAAGAGGCTACAAGCTTCCAGTAAGGCAGTTCTTCGCCTAAATATAATGCTGAGCTCAGGAACCCGACAACCGGGACCAGGAGCGTAAAGGGAACAACAACCGAAGTAGAATAAGACTTCATAAGAAATCCCCAGGCACCATAACCAATATGCGTTGAGAAATAAACAATATACGCTACAGCAGCTATGGCGGGCCATGACACATTTTGCAGCGAACTCAGAATAAGAACCGGCCCTTCAAAAATGAAAGAGATCAGCGCCATCACCGGAAAAGCTGCCAGGTTTCCCCAAACCACAAGTGCAAGGGGCGATTCGGAATGGATCTTCTTGGTGAATATATTCCCTGCCGCCCATGATAAGGCAGCAAGCACCATCAGCATCAGACCCAGGAAGCTGCCCCCGCCGTCAACATGAACTCCCACAATCCCGATCCCGATGAAAGAGATCAGTGATCCGGCGATCTTGAAAATGCTTGGACGGTCCTGAAAATAGAGAAAGGCAAGACCGATTGAAAAGAATACCTGTACCTGGAGAACAAGTGAGGCCAGTCCCGGAGATAAGCCAAGATGGATCCCGGTGAAGATAAGTCCGAACTGCAGCACGAAATTAAAGAGGCCATAATAAACGATCAACCTGAGCGGACCCTTAGGCCTGGGAATAAAGAAAACCCAGGGCAAGGCTGAAAAGCCAAATCGAAGAGCGCTTAAGAGGAAAGGAGGAAAACTTTTAAGTCCGATATAAACTGCAACGAAATTGACACCCCAGATCAACACGATGGAAAGGACAATAAGAAGATGTTTAGGCGGTAGGTTTATGGTATTTCCCATTATATAGTCGGCATGTTCGCAGGCTTGCAGCCATCAATCTGTTTTTAAATCCTCTTCTTAATAAGCTGACAATTGCCCTGGAATCTACCGGCTGTACTAGTTTGAACGAGAAGTGCTGCAAAAATACACATCGTCAGGGAACAGGAGTAATCTAATTCAAAATATTACCTTCCGCATATACTGTTAGCCGGAGAGCAAAAATCGGCACCGGATTATTCCAAAAGCGAACTTTTAAAAAATTTCGGCTAATCGGCCGTGAATAATAATAAAACTTTTAGCAGAGTCTTTATACTTACCGCCTCTTTCGCGTTCGGTGTACTGCCGGGCCCGGCTTCACCATACTAACGGCACCATTGGGGAATCGAACCCAATAACTGTAATGCACCAGTATTTGTGTTTATAGCAACAGTAAGCTTTATTGAAATGGACAATTGACAATCAGGTCAGGCGGCTGCTGAAAGTGGCCCGGCATTTTGGGTTTGGCTTTGGGCTAAGCCCTGATTGCCCTAAAGCCAATCCAGAAATTTTATCCTGTCTCATCTTTGTCCAACCGACCCTGAAGGGGCAAGGCAGGCCATCTCGAGCTGTGTGTTAAATTCAAGCCGATTGACCCCGAGAACAATGCTGACTTCCTGATGGATTTTATACATGATTGTGATGTCTCCGACACACATTTTGACGAGATAATGGATTTACTGAAAGAAGAGGAAATGAAGGGAAAAATACCCGAAACGCTCGGGACCCCGCTTACAAATGATCCTGAAGATGGCTGAGATCTATCCCAAATTCGGCCCGGAGGGGTATAAGCTCAGGAAGGCTTTCAGGAGGTATCTGGGTTGGGATAAGGAGGATTGAGGGAGGGGGCTGAAAATGGGGATATCGACATCATTTTCGCTATTGTGTTTAAGTCTTATTCAGAGCAGCATGCAAATAACATTTTTCCAAATCAGGCATACCGAAATTGCCCGCCTGACCGGAGGGCTTCAGCCAGGCGGGCGTTTCAAATCCGGACCGTACTTAGTAAGAAGTTCTATAGTTCGCAAAGACATTAAGATCAACAAAGAGCTTCTCCAGTATAAAATAATGGCGATATTCGCATCCGCTCATATATCCAATATCATATTAAATGACCCGACTTTCCAAATACCTTATTTACTCCCTATTCATAGCCACAAGTCTCTCCTGCCAAATACCCAAGCCCAAATTACCTGCAGCCTCCCTACTCCAATCCAAAACCTTCCCCGTTATCAGAATTGTCGACGGCGATACCTTCTGGGCCGAAAACGGTACTTCGAAAGGTCTCAAAATCCGCATCATTGGAATCGACGCCCCTGAAGCAAAAAGAACCTTCGACAGGGATGCTGGCTATTACGGCATTGAGTCTAAAATGTACCTCACAAAAATGCTGACTGGTAAAAAAGTCCGCCTTGTTTCAGACGTAGATTCCCTTGACAGATATGGCAGGACATTATCTTATGTCTATCTCGAAAACGGAATATTTGTAAATGCTGAACTACTAAAAAATGGCTACGCTGTGCTCATGACTGTCCCGCCGAACGTTGCCTTTGCTGATCATTTTGCCAAACTGCAGCGGGAGGCCAGAGCGCATAAAAGGGGCTTGTGGAATGAGCAGGTGATCAAAATGGGTAATCAATGATTGAATTAAAGATTCCTAAAGATATCTATTCAAGGTATAACTAAAATCCTCGTTACCAATGAGTAATCTGCCCTTCCCGTCAGTGAACAGCAAAACATGATCATCAGGCTTAAATAAGCTAACAAACAGGGTATTATCCTCATTTAACAGGTGATAGATCACTCCACCATGTGCATCTTTAATGATTTTCCAGGACCCTCTTTTACCACCCCTGCTGCGCCACGGCGTTGATATAGCACGATAAGTGGTAGGCGTATTGGTTTTCGCATCAGCATATAAAACAATCAGCCATTTTAACTTATTGTGTACCGGTTCATTTGGGATGCCAGGAATACCTGAAGGCGTTCTCCCTTCATACTTAGTAGAATCTTTCAGGACACCCGATGATCTGCTGGTCCAGATATTGTCTGCCGCCTTAGCATCAGGACTGTTCAGCGTATAACTCCATCCACCGTTCCCTCTCATAAACTTCCCGGATTCATCGACAAAATGAAGAAGTGCAGGATTAAGAGTCATCAGTTTGATCGACTTCGACCCGTTTTTGAGGACACGTTCGCTTCCTGATTTCACCCAGGTGTCTGTCATTTCGATTTGATGACCTCCTTTAATAAAATCCTTTGTATTAGGTTTGCTGAGCCCATAGCGGCAGCTCAGCTTATATTGTTTATCATCAAATGTTATATCCCACCGGATAAAATCAACAGAATCCGCAAGCGGAATATTCAGAAACGCTTTAACTTGTCTATTGGCAGGAGTACTTGCTATGAACCTTTCCTTAGCATTAAAAGTTTTGAGCGCATACTCCACAGGGTCCATAATTAATGGCGAAATTAAGAAGGGGAATAATAACAGTAATAAACGCATAGGTCCCTGGTATTTAGGCTAATACTAAAATACTGATTTTTCTCATCATCTGAACAATACATTCGAAGGTACAGGCATTTTACCCCCCTTTTTAATTATTCCCCCCGCCTCCTTCGCCCTATCCCCAATTTTCTTAATCATCTCATCCATTCCATTCCCCCTGGCGTCCCAGCTATCCGCCTGTTCCCTGCTGATCCCGATATGCAGTGCTTCGCCAAAGGCATCGATATTGGCGCCGAAGAAATCTCACGTGGGTATTCCCAACATTCGACCCGGGAAAAGGGCTGGAATGAACATTGCTGTCTTTGCGAGGAGGTACGACGAAGCCTGCCCGTCCGGTCAGGCAGGCAATCTCAGGTCGCCAAAGATTGCTTCCTTACGCCCGCAAAGACAAGCCAGGATTCCAACCTCCTGCTTAATACCACCGACTCCAGGCCTCCGACCTCAATACGTCTTCTTAACCCCCGGATCCGTAATAATTACATAATCCCCAAGCCCGGCAAATTTGCTCCAGTCGGGGTTCTTAAAAGATTCATCATAGAGGCAGGAAATTGAAAGCGCACGCAATTTTGGCGAATGATCTTTCAAGCGGGCATACGTTCCGAGCTTTTCATCGCTATGAAAGCGTCCGTTGATATGGAATATTTTTTTCTTCCTGTGTTTCCGATTGTAGGTAAAGACTGACCCGGCCATGCTAGCGTCCCACAGGTTCTGCGATTGGTATATTTTCAACGCTCCCATGCCGTGTTTTCCCAGCAAGTCTATAAATTTCTGGTAATAGCGCCCGGTGGCAGTGTCAATTGGAAGTTGCGGAAGATACGTCCTTGCATGTGCCGGAAGCTTATTCAGCGCTGTCAAACCGAGTCTGGAAACACTATTTGTATAGCGTGCAGGGGTATTGGCTGCAATAATATCAAGCCTGTTCAATTTTGAATATTCGATCAGGGGCCGGTAATCCTTATAGTTTTTCCATGCTCTTGCCTCACTGAGGAAGTTCTTTTCACCAATCACATCCCATAGATACTCGTTCAACACGGATTGTACGTCAGTTTGGAACATTTCCAGTGACAGGGTGACTTTCCCCGGGTACGTCTCATTCAGGCGCAGCAGGATCTCCTTTTCAAGCAGGTGACCGATAGAATCGTTATGTTCTTCGCCAAAAAACAAGACATCGGCTTTTCCGGCATCGTTGACTATATCCTGAAGTGAAATAAGCTCTTTTTTCCTGGTATCATATATTTTATAATGCTGCTGATAACTCTGAGCCAGTGAGGTTAAGGAAAAGAACAGGAGCAGATTCAGGGCTATAATTTTTATGCGATGCCGATGAAAGGTATTGGTCAATCTGTGTAAAATTGTTTTCATAAAAATTTCGATCGGGGTACTATTGGAAAAATTTCGTTAGGTAAGATACCTATCTGGCTGATATAATCAAGCTAAGTCTTACAACATGTTTAATCCACCCCCTACCCCCGCCAGCTAACGGTTAGGCTTGTTGCTGTTGCGGCAGGCAGAAGACGGAGATTCCGGTTAATACCCCCGCTGCTTCCCCAAGCAGTAGAAATCTTAAAGAAGTATAAGGGCAATCCGAGAGCCGCCGAGTCCAATGTAGCGGTCATTGTAGCGGACAAACCAACTAATCCTAACTGTCTGACAATTCAAATTATTAATTTGTAAATCTGTTTGATAAGACAAAGATATTTTCTCTTCCAATACTTATAAAACGCTAAATATTTATTGTTTATCAATAATAATTTATTATGTTTACACTATAATTCTAAAATCATTATGAAAAGGATCTCAACGGTATTTCTTCAGGCAGTCACCGTGCTTATCGGCATTGTAGCACTTGCCATTTTGATTCGGTTTCCCTTAACTGAGGGAAGAGCCATAAACTTAGACTTGTTCAGCATTTACTCTGACCCGTTTATCTTGTATGGATATGCTGCATCCATCGCTTTTTTTGTTGCGTTATTCAAGGCGTTCAAATTACTTGGCTACATCGGACAGAATAAAGTATTCTCATCAAACTCTGTTAAGGCTTTAAAGAGTATAAAGTACTGTGCAATCGTACTAAGTATTTTAATTGTGGCGGCAGGGCTGTACATAAGTATATTCCATAGTAAAGAGGACGACCCTGCGGGTTTTCTTGCCATTTGTATTGTAACATCTTTTGCTTCTATCGTAGTTGCAACTGCTGCGGCAATATTTGAAAAATTATTGCAAAATGCCGTAGATATGAAATCTGAAAATGACTTAACAGTTTAAACTATGCCAATTATTGTAAACTTAGATGTGATGATGGCAAAGCGAAAAATTTCTCTGAATGAACTTTCTGAAAGAGTTGATTTGACATTATCTAACCTTTCTATCTTAAAGACAGGGAAGGCGAAAGCAATTCGTTTTAGCACCTTAGATGCAATCTGTAAAGCATTAGACTGCCAACCGGGTGACATTTTGGAATATGTAAATAACCAAGATAAAACAACGAACCGCTAACACGCTGTATAGCCAATAAGGGTTCAGTGGTTTATGAAGGGTATAGTCCGCTTCATTCTTTCTTGTACCTTGATAGGAAATCGCCCGCAATCCCTTACTGGCCATACCGCCATTTTTGGACAGACCATGTTTACAGACGGTTCCGACATATATGACTTAGTTTATATTTCAAAGACTATGAAAAAGAACCGGCCGGCATAATTCGGACAATCAGAGGAAGAAATGTTTCAGGCATTCAAACAGGCAGACTTTGAGGTGACTTTTGACAAAAAAGGTTTAATCGGACGCGGTATGTATTACGGGACAAAAAAAACGACGCCCTAACAGCACATTTAACTTATGCGCGGGGACGAGGTCGGTCATCACGGCGCGCAGACATTAAGGCCCCTTCGGGACATTTTATTTGCGGCCGCTAAAAACCTTTTTGTATCTTCATACAAACATTTGGGAGTATATACAGGTGATGCTTCGTAAGCGCACAAGTTTAAATCTGCAAAACCTTATGCACAATTGTACCGCAACCTTCATACAACTATGATATATATATTAATTCTATTTCTCTGTACAGTTTCAGGCTGTACCGCGGTTGGACAAATAAAAACTGAGAGTTTTCCTAAACTTTCAAAGTTCATAGAAAGGGCGACTTTATTAACAAAATTCAATTTAAATTCCAGACAATGGAAAATTTAAACCAATGTTTAAAAAAGAAGCGCTGCTCTTTCCAACTGGCTGGATCCATTTAAATGAGTAAAAAAATAAAAATACCGGCAGAGCTGGAAGACAATATAAAATCGACGACTGAGCACAGTGGTCAGCCTGAAGATCATTCTTCACCTATATCAGAAGTAAGCAAAACTCCATCTGAAGTAGCCGTGGAACTACAAATCCCAAAAAACCCATCACAAAGTTCAAATATGGAAGTACATCATCCACACCACCTGACACATAAAAAGAAATGGAATGAATACCTGTTGGAATTTTTAATGTTATTTCTAGCTGTATTTCTCGGCTTTGTTGCTGAGAATATAAGAGAGCATTATGTTGAACGGCATCGGGAAAAAGCCTATATGTATTCATTGATACAGGAACTAAAATTTGACACAAGCAATTACCAGAGAGTCCTTAAGGACATCAATATATTAAATCCGGCGTTGGATTCTTCATATACAAATGTAAAAGAGGCAGCGCGCCTTAATAATATCATGCAAGGCAAATGGCAGAGTATTATTAACCAGGGCAGTGTTGAATATCGTCCCAGTTTGCCAACAATACAGCAGATGCAAAGCTCCGGCAATTTGCGTCTTATTTTAAATCAGGAAGTAGGAAAAAAAATATCAGAGTACCTGGCTTTAGTAAGAGGCCACCTGGAAAGAGGCAACAACAATGTTAGCGCTGCGGCTGCAAAAGTTTATGCTTTTGAAGATGCATATTGTGATTACACTAATTTCCGGAAAATCGATTCCGGTGAAGAGCAGCCTGCCAATAGCATCAATTTTACAGGTTATTCAATGGCTTTGATAGAAAAAAATCAAATTAAACTTAATGAGTTTGCGAATAGTTTTATAAACTACCAGGCTAATAATACGGGTTATAAAAGAAATGTGATTCAAGCAAAAAAATTAGCAACTGAACTTATCGTATTAATTGACAGGGAATATCATTTAGAAAACGAATAAATGGGGATTCATAATCGGGTTTAAGTCCTGCAATTCCTTAGTAGGAAAGGCGCGCCTGCTAAACCTTATTTGTTCTACTATTGAGTTGTTCTTGGCAGCCTTTTTCCCAATAGTGTCGAACAGCCAACAGAAGAATCCATTGTATCTGACGTGCGTAGTAACATTAGTTATTCCGACACTCATTTTAGTATAAATTACAACACTACTATTTTGAATAGCCGGGGATCTCTACCCCCTGCTTCAGCCGAGTATTCTGCCCAAAATAGATCTAACACCAGAGGAGATGAACCAGGTAGTGTCCCGCTTCGCCTACCTGATACGTTGCAAGCAATCAGAAACATCATCAGAGGCTGACCAGTTTGATCCAAAACAAAGTGTAATCAATAATTTGTTGGATACTCCCATGCCTGCCGGAAGGCGTTTGAAGATCTTGAGAAAAGATATTGTCTGTGATGAACCTGGAGTTTTTCCAAAGAATGGCAGATCACGCACCGATTCTTATCCCTCTGCAGAATAATCTTCCGTTTAGCTTTCCAACGCGGATCGAACAAAGCAGCACCATAAGTGCCGTGGGTATTGTTTATTAACATGGAGTATTATTTAAAGAAAATACTAATTGTTTAGACCCACCACAGTTTCGAATTCCCCACCCAACCCATACAAATCATCCACCCCCCTATCTCTTTCTTCGCAAATTTCTTCTCCCCTTCCGGAATCTCCACATACTTCTTCTTTCCATTAAAATACAGGCGGCAAATCGGCTTCCGGTTATTGTCATCAAGCAGTATCGCGCAATACGATTGAGCGTCCCTCAGGAAAATCCTTTTCACATCAGTATCTTTTCGAAGGATTGACTTAATGATCAGGAACGCGTCGGTTTGTTAAAAGCACGCTTGGTAAGTGTTGTAAATTGTTCCAACACTTTCTGCGTGATCATTGACGGGTAAGCCTTTTTTGCAAGTATCGTACAAATTCATCAGATGGCGCTGTTAGTTCGTTGGTTAGTAGAGTCCGAATTTCATTCAGGTATTTAAGTTTACTTGCAGTGTTCGTAATATTCTCTATATCGAAATAAGATTTGTGAAACTTCTTCAGTTCCGCAATTTCTTTGTCTTTTATCTCGGTGATCTTGAATTCAAAAAAAGGTTTTTCATCCATCTTATACGCTGAGATCAGATCGGTATAAAAACGGAAATTGATTCCATTGGTGAGAAGACCAAATTTTGCGGCTGTGGTATGGAAATAGCGGAATAGCTGTGAGTTATGAGGATCTAACTTTTCGGAATAGTGCTTGCATTCGATCAGCATGATAGCCTGTCCCTCCTTCATGATAGCGTAATCTACATTCTCCCCTTTCTTTATGCCCAGGTCGGCAACAAATTCAGGATTGACTTCGAAAGGATTGAACACATCATATCCAAGCAATTGAATGAAAGGCATGATCAATGCATTCTTTGTGTCTTCTTCAGTTTGGATTTGAGAGCATAATTTCTCGACCCGGGAGGAGAATTGGAGGACTGAATCTTTGAATTCCATATCGTTTGGTTACAAAAACCCTTATTGGTCTTCTTAACTCAAACCTAAATTTTATCATGTGTTCAGAAGTACGGGAAACCATAAATGATTTATATCGCATAAAATCAGCTACACCTTTGTTTTCGCTCAACATTTGCCGGGTATGTGTAAATATCCGCATGATCTGTATATGTACCGGGATCGCTCTAAAGAGTTTAGGAAAACGAAAATATGAGCCGAATAAAATCGATAATCGGCTCATGACTTACAATTGGCAACAGGAAAACTGGCCGGGCTTTAGCTATGACCTTACAAAAGTAGAAGAGAAACTGTATCGGTTTTCGGAAAAGATTGGGGTCGTAAGTGGTGTCTTAAAGGCAATCCGGAGGATAAATAGTTATCCGCTTTTATTGATACTATGGTCGCTGAAGCCATCAAGACCTCGGAGATCGAGCATTCAGATCTCCATCATATCACCCCAACATCCTTACAAAAAGCAACCAACTGCTCATTCTTAGTAAAATTCAGCGCCTCCCTTATATAATTCAACCGCTTTTCTACACTACTCAACCCAAAAGGTTTTATCTGCTGCTGCACCAGATAGTCAGGAATATCTTTCTGAAGCATCCCTTTTGAAAGCAAAGTGATCAGCACGATATCATATTCCCTGAACTCGTACGTATTGGTTTCTTTGATGGACTGTCGCAAACCGGTACTCAGGTATTTTCTGTTTTTTCCGATTGCTTCCAGTGCAAGTTTCAGCTCGGTCACATCGCGGCGGGCCTTCCTGACAAAGGCATCGATTGATAATTCTTTAAACAACTGGTCAATCAAAACAGGTTTGCTTTCTGCGGAAAACACCAGCACTTTAATCCGGGGTTGAATATCTTTTACAGCACGGATGAGATCGGTGCCATTTGTAATGTTCTGAGGTATATGGTCTTCTTCAAAAGACAGGTCTGTTATGAGCAGATCATATGGAGCCTTGTCCTTCACTGCATTGGAAATTCGCACCAGGGCATCATCACAGTAATAGGCATAGTCGCTGTTCGCAATGCCGAAATCTTCCAGTGCTTTCCGGACAGAAATATTGGAACTTTCGTGGTCTTCTGCAATCAATACTTTTTCAAACATAGCTATTGTTCACAGGGAATTTGATCTGAATATTGAGTCCCCCCGTTGTGCCTTCTCCAAAAGTAATACTGCCATGGATGCTTCTTATACGGTTTCCCGTATTCGTGAGCCCGTTCTTAAAAATGACCTGCTTGGAAATGCCAGATCCATTGTCGGTGTAAAATACTTTGAGATTGTCCTGATTCCGCTCAAAGCGGATTGCTACTGAACTTGCTTCACTGTGTTTGGTCATATTCACCATTAATTCCTGGAGCACATAGTACAGGTTATCTTTTGCTTCCTGAGTCAGGCCTGCCCATAATTCGCTGGTATTCCCTACAATCACCACCCTGGTTTCGGGCGTAGCGAAAGACATAAGTAAGCTGCTGATGGAATTTTGAAAATCGTTACCCGGGAAACCCATTGCCATATCATCGTATGAAATGTCCCGTGACCGTTCGTAAAGGACTTCCATATCATCAAGGATTCTGTCTCGATCAATTTTAATATCGTTCTCCATTTCAGACATTAGCCGGTACAGGCCGTTAGCCACAACATCGTGAACCTTTTTAGAAGTCTTAAACTGGCTTTCCCTGACTGCATTTACGGCCTGCAATGCCAGATACCGCTCCCTCCTTTTATGCCATAAGTTCGCTATAACACTTCCCGTAATAAGCAGGATTGCGAGCGAGATTATCCACGCATTCAGTACTGTAGTTTTTTTCTGTAGTAAAAGATTGTCGGCCTTATGTTTTTCGGTTTCGTATCTTATCAGAGCAAATTGATTCTTGGCGCTGTTGCGGGCATTCTGAAGACTGTCCTGCAGGAACCGGTAACGCGCGAAATATCGCTGAGCATCCTCCGTCTGACTCAGCGGGATCAATTTCTGTAAAGATTCCAGCTGGTCTTCGGCACTGTTCAATGAGCTCGCGACCTCGTACATTTTCCGCGAATACAAGCGCGCGCTGTCCGGACGTTTGGTTATATAATAATCAGACAGCTGCGAGTAACTGGAATTCTGCCCCCATACATCACCTGCCAGCATCCTGCTGTTTAAGGCTTCCTTAAGAGCGGCTTCGGGATCGTAATTCTTGTTTGCAACCCATTTTACGTAGGCATAATTGGAAAGAATTCTCGCCTGATTAATGGTATCGGTTTCCTTATCCAGAATAGATTCATAGGTCAGTATAGCCTTGTTGAAATCTCCAGCTTTCCGTTGGGCATTGCCTATGTTATTCTTAACAATACGGGTATAGGCACTGTCGGTTATAAATTTCAGGCTTTTTGTATAGAATTCTATTGCTTTCGGATATTGGTGTAAGCTGTAACTGGCAATGCCCAGGTTATTATAATTAGATAAAAGATAAACATGATGTGCGGCATTGGACTCCTCGAAATAAGATAGTGCATCTAAAGAAAGTTCCTGCCCCCCGAACAGATCACCCGAATCAGTAGAAATGAGGGCCATATTAGTCAGACACACTCCTGCCCCCACGCTGTCTTTTTTCTGGAGATACACATCTTTTGCTTTATTGAAATATAAAAAAGCAGAATCCCTTATCCCCTTATCGCGATAGTCACTGGCAGTTTGATAATACGGATTAGCTGGTTTTTGGGTATTGGGTTGTCGCTTGTCCTTACAGGAAGAGTATAACAGGAAAAGAAAGATAAGAAATATGGCTTGTTTCAACTCAGTAGGTTTCTACTAAATTAATAATTAAGCAATCAATTAAGCGCACATTTAATTTCTTTCTTCATTTGAACTTTATCCCGGTTTCTTTGGCGTCAATATCTCCCCTTTTTAAGCACCCGGATCCCTGGTGTCAGGGGGCGGCGGCGGGGGTGGTATCTGCCCATTCGCTCCTCCTGTATCATTCGTAGAGTATACAGGATACCTGGATCTCCCAAGCGCCATCAGGTTGGAATTATTAAAGAGGGAACAATTGTGTATGTGGAAGCTGTGGCTCAACACTGGGGAGCACAAAATTATGTCGTAGGTACCTTATCATTATTACCAGTTAATATTCCGTAGCAGGAATTTATTTATGACAGGATGCTGATAGGGCTATTATCTTGACTATTTATTAACAAATAATTTGTTTACGGTTTCCCATAAGTTATTATTATTAATTAAAAAGATATTCGATTGCCAATGCAGAAGACACAAAAATTTAAAAACAGAATCCACTTAAACTCATAAATCAAAAATTGATTTTTTTATAGTCAAATGATCAAAAAAATTACGACTCTCTTATTACTAATTGCTGGCACTTGCCAAGCGCAGGACTACAATTCATTTGTTGCCGCATTCCAGACTGAGGGAATGCCGATCAATACTCCTTACCATACCCAATCTGTTTTATTTGGAATAAAAACTGACGATGGAAATCAAGCCTTAATCGGACCGGTTTATAAATCCTTTCTACAAAAAGTGGGACATAAAAATTCTTATGCAGGAGGAAGAATTTTCGCCCAGTCAAGTATCTGGAGCGTTCTTACTTTTCTAAGTTATGATATGGTTTGGGGTGAATACTATAACTACCTGGAGAATGGGAAAGTAGAACTGGAAAATGGCCACTATAGTAGAGGGGTATTAGGAATAGGTTATGCGTTTAATGAATATGTCAGTGTTTATTCGGGGGCAGTTTTTCAAGACTACGATCCTTCCAAATACAATAAGGAGTTAAAATCTCCTCATAAAAGCAGCAGTTTCATTATCAGGGCAAATATAAGCGTCCCCGTAGGCGGAGGATTTTCTTCAAGTTCAGTTAAACAAAGAATGTGGTAATGGGAAACGCGGTACGAATCATTAAACTCTTAGGATGTTTAGCTGTATTCTTTGCTTTGTATCAAATAGCTCAATACTTCTCAGCGTGTCCATGGAGTTGGAATCAAGTTTACTTTTCTGGAAGAGTTGAGAAAACTCAATTACAAGTTTGTTTTTAAATACTACTTATTATGTCAGATGTTAAGGCTTTCGTATTAAAATATAAAGAAGATGCAATTCAGGCATTTCATTACTTAGCATGTACAATTATGCTACTTGTATTATTGTTTCAAGTATTTATGGTTGTACTTCAATTAACTGGGAAGGTTCAATTAACTATTAATATATATCATCAATTGGAAAAAATATTCAATTGAACAATAAAAGCAAGTACTAACCCCCTAATAGACTGAATAGGCATCATGAGAAATAATAGATTTATTTAATGTTAAGCGAGTGACACATTTAAAATAATTATATATGAATAGAATAAAACAATGAAGGCTATAACTGATTTTATAAAATTTACCGTTGGATTTGTAGTTTATCTGGTTAAGCGAAATACTTAAAATGTATTTAATTCAGTGAAATATCTCCTTCAGTTGATTTACAATCAAAAAGAGTCATTGGAATGATTTACCTGATACTATAGCATTTGATATAAACTTTTTACCAATTAACCTTTAAAAAACCTGGTGGCCAAAAGCCACTGGTTTTTTTTACAAGCATGAATTTGCCCGGTTTGCAATCTGCTGCATCGACGAGGCGCAGGAACTGATTAAAGAAAACAGGCTCTGATGCTGAAAGTAGATTTCAAACAAAGCGCAATGAATCCTTACGCGATATTGCCAATTGCTTTAAACATTCGAAACGTGACTTAAAAATTCTTTCCTTGTATCTGGATTGTTAAAAGCTCCGCTGTACTCGGCGGTAATTGTTGTGCTGCTCGTATCTTTAATACCCCTGGATGAAACACATAAATGCACAGCATCAATTACAACAGCTACATCTTCTGTTTCAAGGATGGATTTGAGTTCATTGGCTATTTGAATGGTCAGCCTTTCCTGTACCTGTGGCCTTTGGGAGTAATACTGAACGATACGGTTAAGCTTAGAAAGTCCAATAACTTTTCCGGAAGAAATGTAAGCAACATGTGCCTTGCCTATTATTGGGACGAAATGATGCTCACAACTTGAATAAAGAGTAATATTCTTCTCAATAAGCATCTGATTGTACTGATACTTATTATCAAACAGTGCTAAATTCGGTTTATTGGCAGGGTTTAATCCTGAAAATATTTCTTTTACATACATTTTGGCAATCCTGCCCGGCGTTCCATTCAGACTATCATCCGTCAGGTCCAGGCCTAAAATATTCATTATTTCGCGAAAATGGCCTGCGATAGCTCCGATTTTTTCCTCATCGCTAATTTCAAATGCGTCAATGCGTAAGGGCGTATCATAGGAAGTACCAATATGCTCCTCTCCCAGTAGATCTTCAAGTTGTGACAGGCTGTTTTTATCCGTTGTATTCAACATAATTTCTTTCTGTTTCGTAAAGTGTAATTCCTAATTTATGGTATGCCGGAATTTCCGGTCTTAAAATCTGATAGATCACGGCAGCTATGTTTTCAGCTGTAGGATTTAGCAGTTCAAATTCCTCCGTATCAAGATTCAAATTTTTATGATCGAACTTTTCAATAATTTCCTTTTCGACGAGGTCTTTCAAAAGCTTTGTATCCATCACGTAACCGGTTTGCGAATCAATCTCCCCTGTTATCTTAACTATGAGCTCATAATTATGTCCATGATAATTCGGGTTGTTACACTTTCCAAAAACTTCCTTGTTCTTCGATTCATCCCAAAGCGGAACATTCAGCCGATGGGCGGCATTAAAATGCATTTTCCGGCAGATTGTTGCTACCATGGCTCTTCGATTATAATTTGTGATTTATCGACTCCTAAACCGGATAAATATCCGGTGATTTTATTCGTAAATCCCTCAGGCCCGCAGATATAATAAAACTGATCCTGTTCGCCCACATAAGGCCTCAATAATTCCCGATCAATAAATTTTGGCGGTTCTGCAGGATCATTTGAGGCTTCAACGACACTTATAAAATGATCAGACAGCAAAGCGCTGAGTTCATCTTTCAGAATCACGTCCTTAGCAGTACGATTCGCGAAAATCAGGGTGTTTCCCTCTAATTTATTCTTTAATTTAAGGTCCCGGAGGATCGCAATAAAAGGCGTAATTCCAGCTCCACCTGCTATATAAAGGCCCTTGCCCTGATAGGTGATCGTTCCGAATACATCATGAAGGATCAATTCATCACCCGGGCCAAGAGTTCCCAACTTTTTGGTAATGCCTTCATGATCTGAATAAATTTTAATGATAAACTCTAAGGTATCCGACTCTGTAGTTGATGTGAAAGTAAATGGTCTCAATTCTTCCTCAAGTCCGGGCCGGTTAATAGAAACATCACAGGCCTGACCAGGAATAAAACTGAATCCTGCAGGCTTTTCTACAACAAAACGTTTGACGTTATGAGTAAGGAATTCTGTATTTAATACTTTGACTATATGCTTGCCCATGATATTAACTTATTGATTTGGATGAAATTCTTGCAAGGGAAAACGCACCTGTTGCCATTGCTAAATCTCTCACAGCCACATCGAGGTAGCTTCCGCTGGCAATAAGGCTCAATGCAATCAGGACTAACCACATACAGACAAGATAAGCACCTTTTTCAGGATTGATGAAAACCAAAATACCGGCGATAATCTCTATCAGTCCAACCAGGTACATAAACGTGCCGCTGCTAAAAGGCAAATTGCTTCGTAAAACGGGATTCAAATACTTCTCCCAATGCGTGAGAAGGTTTGTAAATTTGTCTGCACCGGCAAGGGTTGGGATAGCACCATAGGTGATCATAAGTAATCTCTGAATGTCTTTTATTGATTTGTCCATGATATTCGGGGTTTTTATTAATTAGAGATGAACTCAGTGAAAAGGGTTACAAACATTTTCTGAATGGAATCCGCTATGTACTCACACAGTACCGGAAGGATACGGGTTCCACCCTTCCGGACCGGCTTGCCAAGGATTCGGATGCATACACAAAAAGACCCTCAAAGCGTTATTTTAATGTGGCTTCTCCGGGATGTTCCGGATAAATCTAATTGTAAATTTTTTGTAACCCTTTAAGTCCCCGGTACTCTTTACTATACAGACATTTATACAAACCCCATTTTCAATGAATGCAGCTAATCAAATAGATAACAGTGATTTAACGGACGAAGAAATAATCTCTAGAATTTTAGCTGGTGAACACGATTGGTACGAACGATTAATGAGAAAGTACAATACTCGTTTGTATAGGATCGCCATGTCAATCATTAATGATGATATGGAAGCTGAAGATATTATGCAGACCGCGTATATCAACGCATTTCTGAATTTGTCAAACTTCAAGAATAAATCAGCATTCAGCACCTGGCTAACCCGGATTCTAATTAACGAGAGCTTACTTCATAAGAAAAGAAAGGTTAAAGGCCTGCAAATCCTGGCAGAGCAAAGGCTTAGCGAATCTCATAACGAAACTCCATTAAAAACATTTATGAACAAGGAACTTAAACTCATACTGGAAAAAGCGGTCTCCAGCCTACCAGAAAAGTATAGAATGGTTTTTGTTATGCGCGAGGTTCAACAGTTAAGCACCAGCGAAACGATGGAAGTACTGAACCTGGGCGAATCGAATGTAAAATTGAGATTAACCAGAGCTAAAGAGATGCTGAGAAATGAACTAAGCAGCTATAAAACCGATCAGCTATTCGAGTTTAACCTTATCCGGTGTGACCGTATAGCGCATTTCGTGATGGCGAAAATCAAGGAGGAAAATTTAAGAAATTAATAAAGCTGCCATGGAAATTCTGCCTGTAAATAATGCTGAAAATCCATGTTCACCTGGAGTTCCCTTCTGTCGTCGGGACAGGCTTCTCGCCCAGGGGGGCTTAAACGCAAAAAAGCAATCCTTTCGGATTGCTTTTTTGTGCGCCCACCTGGGCTCGAACCAGGGACCAAAAGATTATGAGTCTTCTACTCTAACCAACTGAGCTATGGGCGCTGCTAACAACATTTTGCGCCTGCAATTTTACACAAATCCCTTTGAATTCTAAAATAGAATTTAGGAAATAATCAATCCTGTTTATTAATTGCCTGAACAGCAAGATCCCGGGATTCCAATTCCCGATCTCCCCGATAGCGTTACCGATAATTTAATTGATATGATGCCGCTATTTTCCCTATTTTAGGTCTCAATTAAGAAAATCCTCCCCCACTCTAATGATTAAGCTGTTTTGAGATCTTTTTTCCTGTTCATTTTCCTCACTATTTCTTTTCCTTTATATGCTCAAAAAATAAACAGCGATTACAAGCTGCGCATTTCTGGATCAAAGTCTCCCATAACCGTCGATGGACTAATCGAAGAAGCAGCCTGGAGAGAAACTGATTCTGCAGCTAACTTCTTCATGGTTGGTCCGATGGATACCAGCTTTGCCAAAGTACGGACCGAAGTCCGCATGACCTATGATGAGAATAATCTGTACATCGCTGCCACCTGCTTCCAGCCCAATGCAAAATCATATGCTGTGGAATCTCTCAGACGTGATTTTGCTTATACTAAAAACGACAATTTCATAGTAATTATTGACCCCTTCGATGATCAGACTAATGGTTTTCTTTTCGGGGTTAATGCTGCCGGAGCTCAATGGGATGGACTTGTTTTTAACAGCAATGCCTATGATCTGAGCTGGGACAATAAATGGTATACGGCGGTAAAACATTATGATGACCGGTGGGTCTTCGAAGCAGCCATCCCTTTCAAAACTATGCGGTATAAAAAAGGCATCAAAACCTGGGGGATCAACTTCAGCAGACTGGATATTAAGGTGCCTGAAAAATCTGCATGGGCCAAAATTCCGAGACAATTCAATGTGGCATCACTGGCCTATACCGGAACGCTTATCTGGGATAAGCCACCGCCGGATGCCGGGACTAATGTATCAGTCATTCCCTATGTACTCAGCGGATTAACTAAAGATTACCGGAATAATACGGATACCAAGTTTAAAAAAGAAATAGGCGCTGATGTAAAGATCGGCATCACTTCCTCGATGAACCTGGATTTGACGGTAAATCCGGATTTTTCACAAATAGAAGTGGATAAACAGGTGACCAACCTGGATCGTTTTGAACTATTTTTCCCTGAACGGAGGCAATTCTTCCTGGAGAATGCAGACCTTTTTGCAAACTTCGGCTATTCCACGATCAGACCTTTTTTCTCCCGCAGGATCGGACTTGGCGTTCCCATCGAGTTCGGGGCACGCATGAGCGGAAGTCTCAACAAAAACTGGCGTATCGGGGCGATGGATATGCAGACAAAAGGCAATGATGGCACAGGTTTGCCTGTACAGAATTTTGCTGTTCTGGCCCTGCAGCGACGGGTGTTTTCCCGGTCAAATATCCGCCTCTTACTTGTAAATAAACAGTCGGTTAATTATCAGCCCCAGGAGGATCCTTCAAAACCGGTTTTTAATTTATACAACCGGAATATAGGTCTTGAGTATAACCTGGCATCGGCAGATAACCGGTGGACAGGAAAATCGATGCTGGTTAAATCATTCAGTCCTGTAAAGAACAGTGATGACCTGGTTCATGCCGCTAATGTGCAGTACACCCGTAAAAAACTGGTCATGAGCTGGCAGCATGAATATGTCGGTGAAAATTATACTGCCGAAGCTGGTTATGTCCCCCGCATTAATTATATTAAAGTTAATCCTAAATTAAATTATTTATTCTTCCCGAAAAGCGGAAAAATATTAAATCATGGACCCGTTTTCAGCTCGGCTTACTTTTTTAACAAATCACTGCGAAAGACCGATAATGAAACCTCTTTAAATTATAAATTCACGCACCGCAACCAAAGTACGTTTGAAGTCTGGGGTTCGGATAATTACATCAGGCTGCTGAAACCATTTGACCCGGTGAATACCGGCAAAGACACCCTGGATACCGGAACGGAACATTCATGGATAACCGGAGGGCTTAATTATGCATCGAAACCTCAGGAGTTATATACGTATAGTTTTTCCGCACAGTATGGGGGTTACTTCGCTGATGGCAACCGGTTGAATTTAAGTGCTGATCTGGGCTACCGCTTTCAGCCTTTTGTAAACATCGCCCTGAGTACAAGCTATAACCGGATTGTATTGCCTCAGCCCTGGGGTCTTACAAATTTTTGGCTTGTCGGTCCAAGAACGGATTTCACCTTCAGTAATAAATTATTTCTTACCACCTTTATTCAATACAACAACCAGCAAAAAAATCTGAATATAAACACCCGTTTTCAATGGCGCTATAAACCCGCCAGTGATCTGTTCCTGGTATTTACGGATAATTACTACCCTTCCCCATGGTCGATACGTAACCGGGCGCTGGTGCTTAAATTTACCTACTGGTGGAATTAATCAGGGGAGTATCCATGGGAAGCAAATTATTAATCTTTAATTGACCGATTTGGAATTAGAATACCATTAAGGTATTTTTAATTTAGAAAAAAGAACAGAATCTTTTGCTTCCGCCCGCAAGGCATCCGGGGATACAGGCCTTCCTCTCAGAACCGATGAGGAGAACCATATTTTATTCATTACCTGAACATGTATTAATATTTACACCATTAAACATTGATAATGAAAGATCCAAGGCATTTAATTCTTCTCTGTTTTCCTTCACTGATGCTGCTCATCATGAGCGCATGTCTGAGGGAGAACTCCGCTCCTGTTCAGGCATCGATAAACGGACTGAACCTCAAGAACGGCGACGTTGCCTGGTGTGGTCCGCCACAAAAGGAGTTTGGATCGGTTGAATTTTCAACATCCTGTTCCGATAAGGTAAAAAAGGATTTCAATCTGGCTATGACCCTGCTGCATTCCTTTGAATACGATGAAGCAGAAAAGGTTTTTGCGAAAATCATTCAGCAGGAGCCGCAATGCGCCATGGCCTACTGGGGAGTTGCCATGTCTAATTATCATCCGCTTTGGGCTCCGCCCTCGCAGGCCGAACTTGTGAAGGGATCCAAAGCCATTGCAATTGCCAAAAGCCTGACAAAAACTTCCAGGCGTGAAACAGAATATATTGAAGCCATCGGCGTATTCTATAATGAATGGGATAAAAAGGACCATAAAACCCGTTGCCTGGCCTTTGAAAAGGAAATGGAAAAGATCCATATTAAATATCCCAAAGACAAGGAGGCGGCAATCTTTTATGCCCTCTCACTTGATGCTTCAGCCCTTCCCACGGATAAAACCTTTAAGAATCAAAAGAAAGCATTCCGGATTCTGAGCTCCCTGTATCCCGGACAGCCGGATCATCCGGGGATAGTTCATTACATCATCCATAGTTATGATTATCCTGAACTGGCGGAATCTGCCTTACCCGCAGCTAGAAAATATGCTTCCATAGCCCCTTCCTCAGCCCATGCCCAGCATATGCCCTCGCATATTTTCACCAGGTTAGGTCTGTGGGACGAAAATATCAGATCTAACCTGGCTGCAACCTCGGCTGCTAAATGTTATGCTGAAAATGCAGGCATTAAAGGGCATTGGGATGAAGAGCTGCATGGCATGGATTATCTCGTTTATTCCTATCTGCAAATGGGGGACAATAAGCTCGCAAAAGCCCAGTGGGATTATCTTAAATCCATAAACGAGGTCAGTCCGGTAAACTTTAAAGTGGCTTACGCCTATGCGGCAATTCCCTCGCGTTACCTGCTGGAGAATAAAAACTGGAAGGAAGCGGCAAACCTCAAACTGCACCCTGAATCATTTCCATGGCAGAAATTTCCATGGCAGAAAGCGATTGTCCACTTCACCCGGATCCTGGGATTGGCTAATACCCGCGATATTGCCGCCGCTAAATCTGAATTTAAGAATTTGAGCGCCCTTCATGATACTTTAGTTAAACAGGGAGAAGTTTACCAGGCAAACCAGGTGGAAATTCAGCTGAAATCATCCGAAGCCTGGATCTTGTTCAGGGAAGGGAAAAATGATCAAGCATTAAAGCTTATGAACCTGGCCGCAGATACGGAGGACAGAACGGAAAAACATCCCGTAACTCCCGGTGAAGTTGTGCCGGCAAGGGAGCTTCTGGGAGAGATGTTAATTCAGATGGACCGGCCCGGGGAGGCGCTGATCGCCTTTGAAACCAGTCTGAAAAAACACCCCAACCGCTTTAACGGCCTTTACGGTGCTGCAGCCGCAGCAAAGGAAAGCAATGATCCTGCGAAAGAAAAGATGTACTACCGCAAACTAAGGAGTATTGCAAATTCAAAGGATCCGGAACGGCCGGAGCTTCTTCATACCATTGCTGCGCTTAAAAAAGTAAATTAGCAGAAGGCCTGCAGAAGATGCAGCGGGTTTTGGAGGAGGATCTTAAAAGGATGCTGTTGTAATTTGGGGATTCCGCTGAATACTTTCCCTCAGCAGGATGCCTTCTGAACAGGGCAGCTCAATAAAGAATATAGTTCCTTTGCCCGGCTCGCTTTCCACCCAGATCTTACCTTTATTCTTTTTAATAAAATCCTTACATAAGAGAAGCCCGATGCCTGTACCGCGTTCATTATCAGTGCCCCTGGTTGTAAAGGCATCCATCTCAAATAATCTCTTAAGGTCGCTTTCCGAAATGCCGATGCCGGTATCAGTAAAGCTGATTATTGAAGCATTGCCGTCTGATTGAGAGCTCAGTGTAATATTTCCGCCCCTTCTGCAGAACTTAACCGCATTCGAAATAAGGTTCCTGATGATCAGCTGGATCATATCCTTATCGGCATAGACCATACATTCCTCATCAATATGATTAACAACACGAAGTTCTTTTTCATTAATAGCCGACTCATACAGCGGAAGAATGCTGTCTGCTACTTCACTCACTTTAAAATGAACCGGGTTTACAACTTCTCCCTGGAGCTGGCTCTTTGACCAAAAAAGAAGATTTTCCAGCAAGCCGGAAGTATAACCGATATGCTTCGACAACCTGGGGACCACTGATCTGAATTCATCTTCGGTAAGGATCCCTTCATTAAGCAATTTCATTATTTCGTTTATACTGTTGAGCGGGCCCCTCAGATCATGCGAAATAATTGAAAAAAGACGGTCCTTCAGCTTATTTAAGGTCCATAGATCAGCCGATTGGATACGCAGCTGGTCTTCAATAAGGGTCCTTTTCGTGATGTCACGTACAAGTATGATCAGGCCGCTATAATTGGTATGCTCTTCAAAAAGGGGAGTAAGATTGATCTCCAGGGATTTAACACATCCGTACATCTGCATATTGATATGCACCTGCCCCGAAATTCTTTTTTTGATCAGCGCATCAAGTTCGCTTTGTTCAGTAAATATCAAAGTAAGATCCCGGCCAACGATATTTTTATCTTCAAGGGCAAGAATTCTTTTAATGGCAGGGTTAAAATCGACTATCCTCTCCCGGGAATCAGTAACTATTAATCCTTCGTTCATGGTTTCAAGGACCTTTTCCCTGGCAATGGGGATAATGTCCAGAAGCCTGAACCGGACAAGTCCTACGCTGACCATAAGAACTGAGGCGCTGAAAGCAAACGGGGTACTGTCTATATGACCCAATGGCCTGTAACCCAGCATGTACACTATATTTGTGATCCAGGGAATGAAGGTGGCGGCCAGGATGATCAGCTTTTGTTTTTTAAAGAGCGGATCGGATTTTTTATACTTGAAAAACAGAACCATCACCCCCCAGCCTAGCATCGCATAAAAATAAGCGGTGTGTATAATGTACCAGGGTCCGTTTATGATACGTAACAGCGGGATGCTTCCTGAGGTATCCAGGGACACCGTTTTATAGTGGAGATTATGGAGTTCATTGGTCCAGACCATCACCAGGGTAATACAGGGAATTAAGAAGATCAGTACGAGGTTTCTTGTGCTCAGCCATTTATCTTTCCCGGTAAATTTCATGATAAAGAGCACCCAGAAAGCAGGAAAAAAAGAAATCCCAAGGTATTCGATCCTGATCCAGAACAACATCTGTTCCCGGCTCGTACTTGAAAGTTCTAATCCATAACTTAGCGCCCAGATTGCAATCCCTAATACCATGAATCCAAACCAGCGGACAATTACTTCATATCCCCGGAAAATACGGATACATACATAAAGCGTGACCAGACTGCTCAGGATAAGGATGATGGAGTATATATTGGGGTTGAAAATCATGAATTATTTGTTGAACTTTTCATTTTAGTGATAAACAAGCAGATTTAAGAGGTTAAAAGTTCATAAAATTTAATTATTCTGCAATAAATATATGAATAAGATTAAAAATATAATCTTCGATTATGGGAATGTGATTTTCATGATCGATTTTAAACGGACACAGCATACCTTTACGGAACTGGGAATAAAAAATGTAGAACGATTTTTTGCCCATACGGGTCATGATCCGCTGTTTGATGAATTTGAGCAGGGTAAAATTTCTTCCGGGGAGTTCAGGGATGGGATCCGGAGAATAACCGAATCCCCGGAACTGAGTGATGCCCAGATTGATAATGCCTGGAATACCCTCCTGATAGGCGTTCCGCCGGTTAATCATGAGATCCTGCTGGAAGCAAAAAAGAAATACCGCACCTTTCTGTTAAGTAATAATAATGAGATCCATTACGAATGGATAATGAATTATCTGAAAAATGAGTTTCACCTGAGTTCCAATTCCGTTTTCTTTGAAAGGGATTACTATTCCCATCTGATGAAAATGCGCAAGCCCAATGCGGATATCTTTGAATTTGTTTTGAGGGAAAATGCTCTTGATCCTGCCGAGACCCTTTTTATTGATGACAGCGCGCAGCACATCCGGACCGCAGAAATGCTCGGGCTGCAGACCCATTTACTGACCTCTGCCGAAACCCTGGAAAACTATATGTATTCCTCAGGTTTATTGGAGAAATAAGTGAAATCATCCTGATTTTCCAATCAGGTGAGAAAAACATTCTTTACACAAGGCTGTTAAAGCAATATGGCAAATCCAATTGAACAACCCACTCTTGTAGAAACATTGAATAAACTGAAAGCGGAAGGTTATACTCACGATTTCAACATCCACAATAACCAGCTTAAAAGCGGAGATATTACTTTAAGTCCGAAAGAATTTGAAATAGTAAAAGTTTACCGCTTTGAGGGCATGAGCGATCCGGATGATAATTCTGTATTATATGCCATAAGATCCCTT
Organism: Pedobacter sp.; assembly: GCA_036676435.1. Taxonomy (GTDB): domain Bacteria; phylum Bacteroidota; class Bacteroidia; order Sphingobacteriales; family Sphingobacteriaceae; genus Daejeonella. The sequence continues at coordinate 41,092 of JAKFCV010000029.1, forward strand.
CATCATGATGTGAAAGGCACTTTCATTAATGCCTATGGAATGTATGCAGATGATGTATCAGAAGATCTTTTAAGAAAACTGGATACCCCTGCCCCGGATTAATCCAGCTTTCGCCGCTTCTTTTCCTTGGAGATCAGACTCAGCTCCCGGCCCATCTGCCCGGCAACGGAAGTGTTTTCCTCTGCCCTTCTGAACAGGTAAGGCATCACCGCTTCAACGGGGCCATAAGGAACATACTTTGCTACATTATATCCTGCTGCAGCCAGGTTAAAACTGAGGTTATCACTCATTCCAAGCAGCTGGGAGAAATATACATGACGATGGTTATGCGGGACCTGTTTTTTATCCAGAAGTTCAGCCAGTATGCGGCAGCTATCCTCATTATGCGTGCCTGCCAGAAAGGCTATGGAATCAAGATGATCCATACAAAAACTTACAGCCTCGTTATAATCCTTGTCTGTACCTTCCTTGCTTTCATGTATGGGTGAAGGATAATCATTATCCTCGGCCCGCTCGCGCTCTATCTCCATATAAGCCCCGCGAACAAGCTTGGCACCCAGCATAAAATTCCCCTTTACAGCCGCCTGATGATCTGACTTCAGGGAGGCGAGTTTATCTATGCGGTAAAGCTGGTAGGTATTGTATACAATTGCCTTATCCTTGTTATACTTTCGCATCATGTCCAGGGCAAGCGAATCAATGGTATTCTGGATCCAGCTTTTCTCGGCATCGATCATCACACTGATTCCCATGCGGTGAGCACGTTCACAGATCCTGTTCACCCGGTCTTCCATCCTTTTAAATTCTGCTTTTTCTTCCGGAGTTAAGGACTTTCCGGCATCCATTTTTTCAAGCAGGGCGAACCTGCCTAAACCCGTTGGCTTAAACACCGTCAGCGGTATGCGGTTATCTCCGTCAGCGCGTACGATGGTCCGCATGATCTCTTCACAGGTTGCATTGAAAACCTTTTCGTCATCCTCTCCTTCAATTGAATAATCGAGTATTGAACCAACACCGCCGGCATCGAGCTGTTTAACGGTAGCTTCACATTCTTCGATGGTTTCGCCTCCGCAAAAATGCCTGAAAACGGTAGCTTTAATAAGGGGTTTGATGGGCAGACCGAGCTTCATTGCAAAGCTGGTCAGAGGCGGACCTATTTTGGTCAGAAAATTAATACTGATAATTTTAAACAGCCAGTAAGAACGCTCCAGGTCGGCATTGGTTTTCCCCCGGAAGGCTATCTCTGTATCATCAAAAGACAAGGTTTTGCTTTTTGCCTGATGGGTCGTGAAAGTGGTGTCCTGCATCAGGCAAAGTTAGAAATTATTAGATATTAACATACGAAACTTAAAATTTGTAAGTTTGCCTCATGCTGGATTTTATATTAAAAGGAGAGTATATTCAATTGATACAATTGCTCAAAGCTACCAACCTGGTTCAAAGCGGCGGCGAAGCCCCGATTGTGGTTTCCGAAGGACAGGTAAAACACAACGGCGAGGTGGATTACCGCAAACGATTAAAGGTAAAACGGGGTGATATTATTGAATTCCGGGGCACAAAAATAAATGTAAAATGATACCCATCCAAAGTTTAGAATACCCGATATATTTTGAAAACAGCCTTCAGGAATTGGACAGGTTTCTTCAGCTGAATAAGTACAGTAAAATTTTCATTTTAGTAGATAGCAATACGGAGATCCATTGCCTGCCCCTGCTTGAAAAAGCCTTAACGAACAGGGAATACGACCTCATTGAGATCACCCCGGGAGAAGAGAACAAGAACATTGATTTCTGCATCGGGATCTGGAGAATGCTCCTCGATTTCGGAGCTGACAGAAACAGCATACTGATAAACCTGGGAGGAGGTGTACTTACGGATATGGGGGGATTCGCCGCATCCACATTCAAGAGAGGGATCGATTTTGTCCAGGTCCCCACAACCCTTTTATCCCAGGTTGATGCATCCGTTGGAGGAAAAACAGGGATTGATATGGATCATGTCAAGAATATCATCGGAACATTCACCCAGCCCAAAGCGGTGTTCATCTATCCTCCTTTTCTGAAAACTTTAAGTGAGCGTGAGATCCGGTCGGGTTATGCCGAGGTCATTAAGCATGGTCTGATATATGATGCTGATTTATTCACACAGCTTCAGAAAATCACTCCTGATCAGATCAGTCCGGAGATCATTTACCATTCTATAGAAATAAAAAATGAAGTGGTGATGGCGGATCCTTTTGAAAAAGGTTTACGCAAGATCCTCAACTTTGGGCATACTATCGGGCATGCCGTTGAAAGTTATTCTTTAAGCAATGATAAAATGCCCCTATTGCACGGAGAAGCTATCGCGATAGGTTTTATCTCTGAGGCATTTCTTTCTGTAAAGTATAATACCCTGAAAGAAGAGGAGCTTTCTGAAATTGTTCAGAGCCTGAAAGGAATATATCCTGCATATACCCTACGTTCTGAGAGTTATCCTGCTTTGATGGAGATCATGAAGAATGATAAGAAAAATAATGCGGGTCAGATCAGCTTCTCCTTATTATCCGCGATCGGTAAATGTGACTTCGATATTTTTTGTTCCGAAGCGGATATTTTTGAAAGTCTGGATTATTACAGCACTTTATAAAGGCATCTTAGCTGCCAGAATACAATGCCCGGAATTATGTTCTGAAAAAAATAAATTATTTTTTCTTTACAAAATTAAATTTTGTGCTACATTTGGGAAAGCAAAATGAAAATCAACAGCACATATTACTTCGCATATTTTTACTATCACAGTAAAAGCGGGGAAAATATGCGATAATCTTTACATAAGAAATTAGCAAAAAGTCCCTGCCCACCAGCAGGGACTTTTTTATTTTATATTAAAATGCAAAAAAAACGAGTAGCAATCCAGGGTATACGGGCTTCCTTTCATGAAGAAGCCGCATTTAAGTTTTTCGGTACCGATATCGAAACAGTTGAATGCGATTCGTTCAAGCAGACCTGTGAAGTGCTCAGGCAGAAAAAAGCTGATCATGTGGTCATGGCTATTGAAAATTCAATTGCCGGAAGTCTCCTGCCGAATTATACCCTGCTGAGGGAATATAATTTTTCCATCGTGGGCGAGGTTTATCTGCCTATCCAGCTGCATCTCCTTGCGCTCCCGGGAGTGAAATTTGACGATATTAAATTCGTGCAGTCGCATCCGATAGCTATCCGTCAGTGCAGCGACTTCCTGGATGAGTTCCCGCATTTACAGGTTATAGAAAGTAGCGATACGGCAGCCTGCGCAAAAAAGATCCGCGAAGAGAACCTGACCGACACGGTTGCAATAGCCAACCAGCTGGCAGCCAAATTATATGATCTGGAGGTTATGGAAAGAAGAATAGAATCGAATAAAAAGAACTATACCCGCTTTCTGATCCTGACAGACAAGCCCGGAGAAAGCACTGAGATCAATAAAGCTTCGCTCAGTTTCCAGGTGGGAAATTCTGTTGGCTCGCTGGCAGGAGTACTCAATATTTTATCCGATCATCAGATCAATCTCAGCAAGATACAGTCGATGCCGGTATTGGGCAAAAGAAATGAATACAACTTCTATGTAGATATAGAATGGAAAAACCAGCCGGATTATGATTCCGCCATCCGTAAAGTATTAAAGCACACGGTCAACTTTACGATCATGGGTGAATACAAGAAAAATGATAAGGTCTGATAAATTTAACGCCAAAAATTAAAAACAACAATTAAGAACCCATGCCTTCTGCTCTTCTATAATCAGTAGGAAAGTGCATCGCGAAATTTAAAAACAATGAAACTAAATTTGAAATTACAGCCAATGAGCACCTGGCTAAAGCAAACCAGCGAGCCCCTATTGATAGCTGGTCCCTGCAGTGCTGAAACTGAAGATCAACTGATGGCTACAGCTCATTTACTGGCAAAAACCGGAAAGGTTTCTGTTCTGAGAGCAGGTATATGGAAGCCGCGTACGCGTCCGGGAGAGTTTGAAGGGATTGGCAGCATCGGTTTAACCTGGTTAAAGCGGGCTAAAGAAGAAACAGGTTTACCTACGGCTGTGGAAGTAGCTACTGCAAAACATGTAGAGGAAGCATTAAATGCCGGCGTAGATATACTTTGGGTTGGAGCACGTTCAACTGTTAATCCTTTCACTGTTCAGGAGATAGCCGATGCACTCAAAGGGGTCGATATCCCGGTAATGGTTAAAAACCCGGTTAATCCGGATCTGCAGCTATGGGTGGGTGCACTTGAGCGTATCAACAATGCAGGCATTACAAAGCTGGCCGCCATACACCGTGGATTTTCATCGTATGAAAAAACAGCCTTCCGTAATGAACCCATGTGGGAACTTGCCATTCAGCTGAAGACGATCTGTCCGGAGCTTCCAATTATTAATGATCCGAGCCATATCTGCGGAAACCGGGAGCTTATACAATATGTAGCCCAGAAAGCGCTTGACCTTGATATGCAGGGATTAATGATCGAATCACATCTTGATCCTTCTGTTGCCTGGACTGATGCGAAGCAACAATTAACACCCTCTGCCCTGGCTGATTTAATGGATATCCTTACTTTACGTAAGCCTGAGATCAAGGATAAGGCCTTTACGGATAAACTTGCCGATCTGCGTTCCAATATTGATAAGATCGATGATCAGATCATTCAGAAGATTGCAGAAAGAATGCAGATCGTTCAGAAGATCGGAGAATTCAAACGCGATAATGGCGTGACTATCCTTCAGGTAAACCGCTGGGACCAGATCATGCATAAGAGAAGCGCTTTTGCAAGTGCATTAAAGCTTGACCTTAACTTTACCGGAAAATTACTGGAACTTATCCATAGCGAATCGATCCGCAAGCAAACCGAGATCATGAATGATAAAGTTGCTGTTGAAGAAAAATGAATTCAGCAGGCATAAAAATTTCAATTGCGCAAAAACGCCTTTCAGGAACTGTACCCCTAACCGGATCAAAAAGCGAAAGTAACCGTGCTTTGATCATGCAGGCCTTAAGTGAAGGAGCCGTAGATGTAAAGAATATTTCTGAAGCTGCAGATACAGTTACTTTAAGGAATATTCTCTTATCTGGCAACACACAAGCCGCAACTCATAACCCGCAAGTCATTAATATTGGTCCGGCAGGAACCGCCATGCGCTTCCTGACCGCCTTTTATTCGCTTCAATCCGGTGAAGTCATTCTTACCGGTTCTGAGCGAATGAAACAAAGACCCATCGGGATCCTGGTGGATGCGCTGAGAGAATTAGGAGCAGATATTGAATTTACAGAAAATGAGGGCTTCCCTCCTTTAAAGATCAGGGGGCCTTTAAAGCAGAGATCTTCCCGGGTAACCGTTAAAGGGGATATCAGCAGCCAGTATATTTCTTCCCTGCTGCTGATTGCCTCAAAACTGGAGAAAGGGCTGGAACTGGTAATAGATGGCGAACTTACCTCCAGACCTTATGTCGAAATGACCCTTTCCATGCTGGAGCAGGCCGGGATCAGGCATTCCTGGAATGAGAACATCATCCGAATCGAAAAGCAGAACTTCAGACCCGCTGTTATCAGTATTGAACCTGACTGGAGTGCAGCCTCTTACTGGTATGCCATTGCTGCTTTAGCGGAGGAAGCTGAGCTCTTCCTTCCCGGATTAAATGGCTACAGCCTTCAGGGGGATAGTAAGATCGCTGAGATCATGGCGAATTTTGGCATCACCTCCCAGTTTAAGGATGGCGGTGTTTATATCAAAAAGGAATTCAAAAACCTGGAACGTAAGATTTTCGATTTTAAGGAATGTCCGGATCTTGCGCAAACAGTGATCGTTTGTTGTGCCGCTTTGGGTCATAATGCGACTTTTACAGGACTTGAAACTTTAAAGATCAAGGAAACCGACCGTATACTTGCCCTTCAAACTGAACTGGCAAAAATCGGCGTAGGGCTGATAGAAAAAAACCAAACCTATAAGCTTGATTGTTCAGACCTCGACCTGGACAGGAATATACGTATCAGTACATATGACGATCATCGGATGGCCATGGCCTTTGCGCCTTTAGCACTAAAAATGCACAGCCTGGAGATCGAGGACCCCCAGGTGGTTGAAAAATCATACCCCGACTTCTGGTCACATCTGGAAGTATTAGGTTTTAATGTAAATTTGAGTTAATATCTCACATCTCTAAAAATGGCAGGCAATTCATTCGGACAATTATTTCGTATCACAACTTTTGGAGAGTCGCATGGCGAGGCAATCGGCGTTATCATCGACGGCTGTCCTTCAAATCTGGAAATCGACACGGAGTTCATACAATCGGAACTTGATAAACGCAAACCGGGTCAGTCGAAGATAACTACCCAAAGGAAGGAAAGTGATACCGTACAGATCCTTTCAGGGGTCTTTGAAGGAAAGAGCACAGGTACACCCATTGCGATGATCATTCCGAATGAGGATCAGCGATCTAAGGATTACTCTCATATTAAAGATGCGTACCGGCCATCCCATGCTGATTATACCTATGATGTGAAATACGGTCACCGCGACCATCGCGGCGGGGGGAGATCTTCGGCCAGAGAAACCGCTGCCCGTGTAGCATCGGGTGCAATTGCCAAGCTTTTGCTGAAACAGGCCGGAATAGAGATCTTTGCCCATGTTTCTTCTGTGGGAACTATTGAAGCGCCCAACCTGGAGCTGGATTCCCTGGGCGATCTGCTTAAGATCCGTGAAAGTAATATCGTACGATGCGCAGATCCGGCCACGGCCAATCAAATGATCGATCTTATTGATGGTATTCGAAAAGAAGGCGATACGATAGGCGGTAAAATATCCTGCGTATTGCGTAATTGTCCGGCCGGCCTTGGTGATCCTGTTTTCGACAAACTGCATGCCGATCTTGGCAAGGCAATGCTCAGTATCAACGCTGTGCACGGCTTTGACTATGGTTCAGGTTTTGCCGGTTCAGAAATGCGCGGATCTGAACATAATGATCTTTTTGCACCTCCCGACGGCTCGCAGGAACAGAGTTTCAGAACCTTAACGAATTTTTCAGGCGGCATACAGGGGGGCATTTCCAATGGAATGGATATCACATTCAGGGTTGCCTTTAAGCCGGTGGCTACCATAATGCAGAATCAGGCCAGCCTTGACTCGTCGGGGAATGCCGCTAATGTTCAGGGAAAAGGCCGACACGATCCTTGTGTTGTTCCACGGGCTGTGGCAATTGTCGAAGCAATGGCCGCACTTGTATTAGCAGACCATTATTTGAGAGATAAAGTAACCAGACTCTAGAAAACCTGGCTGAGAAACTTTAACAATATTCTTTTATTTTATTGCCGATATAATTCATGGCTTTGGGCAAGGTTTCTATACCGTGGCCTACATTATTGAAAACCTTGAAATCAATTAAAGTCTTAATGTGCTTTTTTGCATTTTCAATTGATTTCAGATAGGGAAATAGGAGGTCCCTGTCGCCCACAAGAAGGTAGGTATCGACGGCCACATCTGCTAGCTGCTTATCCATATAATAAGGCTTTTGAGTTTTGTCAGTGTACCGGCTTATAGCAAAGACCTCATAGTCAACCAGCATTTTCTCTGATTCAGGAGATAGCTGATGATGGGGTTTTGAAAACACCGCCTTGTCTAAAAACTTAAGAACATTTTTTTCATTCGGTTTAATAATGGGGAGGAGATTATAATAGAGATTTTTAAAGCCGAGTGAAAATGGCTGCAGACAACCGGGATTCAGCAGAAAAACCGATTTTACTTTTTCCGGCTTTACAATGGCCAGTTTCATACAGATTAATCCCCCAAACGAGGCCCCGGCTATAAATGCCCGGTCAATTTTTAATTGGTCAAATATTTCAGACGCCCACCAGCCATAATCCAAAGATTTAATATCGGGTGTGGATCCATCACTTAAATTTGGAAGTCCGTTCGTTTCTACCAGGTAGATCCTTAATTTATGATTCAGATTATCTAATCCTTTATCGAAATCCCATATAAGGGAAGTTGTTCTTGCACCCGGGAAAATAACAAGCGTTTCCAGGGTATCATCGCTGGTATTCAGACCCCAGATATGTGTCTTCCCCAATGAAGTTCTGATCTCAATTCTTTCGTATATTCTGCCATTGGCCCCTTCCAATTGCTTCACCCACTTTTCAAAATATTCCACATCATTTTTTTCGTCTTTGAATTGGGATTTACCTGCAATGTTCATATGGTGGTTTAAGCTTTACTAAAGAAGCATTAAAATCTGCTGTTTTATTGAACAGCTCAACTTATCTGCCCTTTAAGCACTGAATTTACAACAAATACGATAGAAATTTAATAAACCGGTCAGATAGCCTCCTGATTCATAGGATTATGGCGGAAAAAGCAGTTTTACCCCTGTGGAATTTAAGCTCCCGGGGAATCGTTTTGGCTAAACCAGGGAATTAAACATTCTTATCCGGGGCTTGCACCTGATTGTTTCAAGTTAAGCCGCCAGGAAATTCATTCCCTACTTAATACAGCTTTGGAAATTTTGAGGGACTGGTATCATTCATCATCTCATAAACCACTTCAATGACATCATCAACGGAAGGCTTAGTGAAATAATCTCCGTCTGAGCCATAAGGAGTACGATGCGCTTTTGCAGTCAGCGTACGGGGTTTGCCATCCAGAAACTGGTATCCATTCTGGTGTTCAAGGATCTGCTGCAATATAAAAGCTGATGAACCGCCCGGAACATCCTCCCCTACAACTAGTAATTTATTGGTTTTCCGCAAGGACTGGGTGCATAGCTGATCCAGATCAAAAGGAAGGAAGGTCTGAGGATCTACGATCTCAATAGATATTCCCATTTTTTCAAGTTCTTCAGCAGCTTCCTGGACGATGCGCAGTGTAGAGCCATAGGAAATAACTGTTATATCTGATCCTTCACGCAGGAGCTCAGCAACACCCAGTGGAATTGTAAATTCGCCTATATTGGCGGGTAATTTCTCTTTCAGGCGATATCCGTTAAGGCATTCAATAATTAAGGCGGGCTCATCACCCCTTAAAAGGGTATTGTACATCCCTGCAGCCTGGGTCATATTGCGGGGAACACAAACGTGAATTCCGCGAAGCGAATTGATGATCACTCCCATCGGTGAACCTGAATGCCAGATCCCTTCGAGGCGATGACCGCGTGTCCTTACAATAAGGGGCGCTTTTTGTCTTCCTTTTGAGCGGTAACTTAAGGTAGCCAGGTCGTCGCTGAGAATATTTAAAGCAAAAAGAAGATAATCAAGGTATTGAATTTCGGCAATGGGTCTTAGTCCCCGCATCGCCAGGCCTATTCCCTGGCCAACAATAGTCATCTCGCGGATCCCTGTATCTGTGATCCGGTGGCGACCGAATTTAGCCTGCAGGCCGGCAAAACCCTGATTCACATCTCCGATAGCTCCCACATCCTCACCAAAAGCAAGAACCCGGGGATCACGTGCAAAGTTGGAATCAAAGCAGGCATTGAGAATTTCCCGGCCGTCTACAAACTTCGAGTCCTCATTATATTCCGCAGGGATCACCTGAATGTTCAGTGGTGATTCGGCTGATCCGGTAAAAAGTTTTGAATTATACCGGTCAAAAATAGCTTCAGCCTGTTCCTCATACCAGGATACCAGCTTCGCTCTTGCATCAGAATTGTCATTCCGGAGATTCCGGATCGCTTTACGAACCAGTCCGATAACATCTTTCCTGGAAGGATCAACGCTCGCCGCTAAAGCCTTGGCCGCATGTATAAGCTCTGCATTCTGACTTCCTTCTATCAGCTGAACCGCTGTTTCAAGTTCGATCCTCATCCCGGCATTGAAATCGGCCCATGCCTTTTTCTGGCAATCACGGATATAGGTTTTTGCCGTCAGTTCAATATCGTTTAATTCTTCTTCAGATGCAATGGCGGATTCGATCATCCATTTGCGCATCTGCAGCATGCAATCATATTCATTCTCCCAGCCGATTCTGGCTTTGTCTTTATATCTTTCATGAGATCCGGAGGTGGAATGTCCCTGAGGCTGGGTCATTTCTGTAACATGGATCATTACCGGTATATGCTCTTCGCGGCAAATCTTTATGGCTTTTTCATAGGTTTCGCATAAGCCCGGATAATCCCAGCCTCTGACCTTGAATATTTCATACCCCTCACCCATCTCATTGCGCTGGAAACCTTTCAGTATCTCTGAAATATCCTGTTTGGTGGTCTGATATTCGGCAGGAACGGATATCCCGTATGCATCGTCCCATATTGAAACGGCCATCGGGATCTGAAGGACACCGGCAGCATTGATGGCTTCAAAGAAAACTCCTTCCGAGGTGGAGGCATTGCCTATGGTTCCAAACGCTACCTCATTTCCCTTTACTGAGAAATTACTTAAATAATCGAGTTCAGAATTAGTGCGGTATAATTTTGAGGCAAGAGCCAAACCAACCAGTCGGGCCATTTGGCCGCCTGTGGGGGATATATCTGCCGAAGAGTTCTTTATTAAAGTAAGATCTTTCCAACTGCCATCTTCTTCCAAAAGCTGGGTTGCAAAATGACAATTCATCTGTCTTCCACCAGAGGCAGGATCCGCATCCGGATCGGTATTAGCATAGAGCTGGGCAAAAAACTCAGGCATAGTGAGCATTCCTGCAGCAAGCATGAAGGTCTGGTCGCGGTAATATCCGGAACGCCAGTCACCATTTTTGAATGATTTGGCCATTGCCAGCTGTGCAACTTCTTTCCCGTCGCCGAAGATCCCAAATTTCGCCTTTCCGGTAAGGACTTCCTTACGGCCCAGCAAACTTGCCTGCCGGCTTTCATAGGCAATTTTATAATCTGCGATTATAATCCCTCTGAAATCATCAAAGCTTAATTCTTCCTTTTCCTGCAAAATATTCACTGTCACCGGGTTGCTACTCATTGGCTCTGCTTAATGGTCAAAAATAAGAAAACCCATCATCAAATGACAAGGGTTGAGCGAAATAATAATTTGTTTTTCATGAATATTACAATATTTTAAATAAGGATCACCGGTAATTAGTTAAGATTGCCCTTGTTGGAATGATTTTTGAATTGTTTATATTAGCTTATATTTTGCTAAACAAAATTACAATGAAAAAAATCACAACTTTATTTGCAGTTATTGTTGCATTCCTTACAATGACTTCTTTACAAGCCCTGGCTCAAGCGGATTTTAAGTTTGAAAAAGAAACTCATGACTTCGGCAAGACCCCACAGGGAAAACCTGTGAGTTTTGATTTTGTCTTTACCAATATAGGAGACGGACCATTGATCATATCAGATGTGGAATCCACTTGCGGCTGTACAGTGCCAAAATACACGACTACACCCGTTCAGAAAGGCGAAAAGGGCACAATTACCGTTACATTTAATGCTGCATCGGTGCAGCCTGGCTTTACAAAGGCCGTAACAATTAAGTCTAATGCCAGAACTCCGATTAAGGTCCTTTATATCAAAGGGGAAGTCATTGCTTCCACAACCCGATAAAACTCTTATTTAATTATGAAAAAACCTCTCCCAACCGGAGAGGTTTTTTATTTTTGCAGAATGCCAGAGATCTCAAGTAAAGGCCGGCAGATGCCCGCCTCCCCTATTCGTAAGCTAACTCCTTTTGCCGATAAGGCTAAACGCGACGGTAAAAAGGTATTTCATTTAAATATCGGTCAACCGGATATAGAAACTCCCGAAGGGATGCTCAATGCGATAAAGAATATAGATTTTAAAGTCTGGGCATATACCCCCTCTGAAGGTACGCTTGCATACCGCACTAAACTCACCGAATATTACAACAAATTAGGTTATGGGATCAGTCCTGACCAGATCCTGGTCACTGTAGGGGGCTCAGAGGCAATTACAATCGCTATGCAGGCCTGTGTAAACGAGGGCGATGAGATTATTATCCCTGAACCTTTTTATGCGAATTACAATGGGTTTGCCTGCATGAGCAATGTAGTGGTAAAACCTATTCTTTCCCATATTGAGAATGGCTTTGCCTTACCGCCGATCAGTGAGTTTGAAAAACTGATCAGCCCTAAAACCAAAGCGATAATTATCTGCAACCCCAATAACCCCACAGGATATCTATATTCCAGGGAAGAGCTGCTTGCATTGAAAGAGCTTTGTGTCAAATATGACCTCTTTCTCTTCTCAGACGAAGCCTACCGGGAATTTTGTTATGACGGAAGGGAGTTTATCTCTCCTATGCATCTGGAAGGACTGGATGAACATGTGGTTGTACTGGACACGGTTTCCAAGCGCTACAGCGCCTGCGGAGCGAGACTGGGCTGTCTGATAACCAAGAATAAGGATCTGATAGCAGCCGGCTTAAAATTCGCCCAGGCCAGATTAAGTCCGGGGATGGTAGAACAGATAGCAGCCGCTGCCGCGGTGGATACTCCTGACAGTTATTTTGAAAAGGTAAATAAGGAATATACCCTCCGGCGGGATACGCTTGTGAAGAGGCTTAACAGTATTGACGGAGTCTTTTGCCCCAACCCCGGCGGTGCCTTTTATGTAGTGGCAAAATTCCCGATTGATAATTCCGACAGATTTTGCCAATGGATGCTTGAAGAGTTTGAATATGAGAATCAGACTGTCATGATGGCACCTGCGACAGGTTTTTACAGTTCTGAGGGAGCAGGAACAGACGAAGTGCGTTTGGCATATGTTTTGAACAAGGAAGATTTAGAGACTGCGATGATCTGCCTCGAGAAAGCCCTGAAAGTATACCCGGGCCGGGTTGAGCTGCAGATCAAAGAAGGATCCGGATATATTTCGTAACTTTGTATATCTATTATAACCCTATATGGGCCCGACCGGAATTGACAGGATGGAGATAGGTATGTAAGCATGCAGCGCATTGTAAGTATTAGCGCTCTAATCTGAACTTTCAAACCACAATTGGCGAAAATAACTACGCCTTAGCTGCCTAATTTAGAATTAAGCTAGCTTTTGTTCCGCCAGGTTCTGTTCTGTAATCTGGCATCAGGAGCATCGAACAACAGGACTGGCCAGGGTTTAATGATGTGATAACCCGGCGAGAAAAAACATATACGGAAGAAGGTACAGGTGAGCGGTTGACCTTCCCCTTCCCGACAATTAAACAACTGCTAAGCATGTAGAAAGCATAATTTGTCCCATGTTTGGACGAGAGTTCGAATCTCTCCGGGTCCACACATCGAAAAACCCCTTGTACTAATTACAAGGGGTTTTCTTTTTTAAAATGATTTATGAGGAAGAAGGAATTCCTAGACCTTCAGTTTTCCCTCAATCGAATCATCCATCGTTTTTCCAAGTATCGCCCCGGCAGCCATCTTGACTAAAGCAACCGCATCGCCATGTTTATTATCCCAATAATAGGCCTCTTTAGTTTCAACCTTTATAACCGTTATCCTGGGGTCATCCAGGCCTTCGGTAAACCAGGTTTTGAGAATAGGTTCCCAGAGTTCTTTGATCAGTTCCTTGTCTGTTGAAACAGCTGCGGTACCGTAAACACTTAAAAAATCTGAATGAGCGGAACCCTGAAATAAAAGCTGGACGGCATTATCAGTCTTCAGATCCTGGTTTTTATGACTATCGCTGGCGCTTAGGAACCAGAAATTGCCTTGCTCATCCATCTTCTGAACTGCCATTGGCCGAACTGTTAATGGTTTGCCTGTGGTAATCCCGGTGCAGAAAAAGCAGGTATTGGTTTTTCCTGCAAGTTCCTTAATTTTTTTTCCGGCCTCGGTACCATGCAGGTCTTTGTAGTTTTCTTCTGATTGCTGTTTGTTTATGCTATCCATCGTTATTCAATTTGTTCCTAGGTCAACAGCTTAATTATACATTTGTTTATCGAACGCCAAATAGCCCGGGAAAACAGGCTGTTTCTTTACAGGCTTGGAAAATTAAATTATTTACTAATATTTGCCATAGGGCATTTGATAGCCGGAAAATTAGAATCCAATGAAAAGAAAAGAATTTATTCAATCCGGGGTTATAGCCGCCGGCCTTGCCTTACTGCCGGATTTGGCTGTTTCAACTGAATTAAAGCCAAAGCGCTCAACCCGCTTCGCTTTTATAACTGACATTCATATTAAGCCCGGCGCCATTCCTGAAGCCGGGATGGCGAAAGCATTGACCCATGTAAAGAATTTAAAGCCAAAAGTTGATTTTATTGTAAATGGAGGTGATGCCATAATGGACGCCCTGGCCGCCACCAAAGAATCAACTCAAACTCAATGGGACCTGTATCATAAGATCCTTAAAGAAAAAAATAGCCTGCCCGTCTATCATTGCATCGGCAATCATGATATTTATGGATGGTTTCAGAAATCCCCCGATCCCTCAGATCCTCTTTACGGAAAAGCCTGGGCAGTTAAAGAACTTCAGATCCCTGACCGCTATTACCATTTTCAGAAAGATAAATGGGATTTTCTGGTTTTAGACAGCACACAATTGAATCCCGCCGGAGGCTATATCGCAAAACTGGACGAGGAACAATTCGACTGGCTTAAAAACAAACTTGCTTCAATTCCCTCCGATCGATTTATCTGTATCATTTCCCATATCCCCATACTTTCCATCTGCGCGGGCTTATTCTTTAAAAAGACCGAAGAAAACGGAGATCTGAAGATCCAGAGAAACCTGATGCATACTGATTTTTTCAGGCTTAAAGCATTATTCAATCAGTATCCAAATTTGAAAACCTGTCTCAGCGGTCATATTCACCTTCAGGATGAAGTCCGGTATCTAAATCAGACTTATTATTGCAATGGGGCTGTAAGCGGTAACTGGTGGAATGGCTCATTCCAGGAATTCGGGCCGGCTTATGCCGTTTTTGAATTTTTCAATGATGGCACATGTACCAGGGAAATGGTAGCGTATGATCCAAAGGTATAGCTAAAAGAAATTAAGGATTGCTTAAGCCTGTGGCAAGGATTATTAATGCTAATCTTTATCCTGCCCCTGCAGCAAGCTTATCTTTACCCGCTGATACATGCTTTTCTCATCGAGCGATTTCTCCAGTTCATCAAGAATGGTTAATAAATTATAACTGGCGCTATTTATCCATTGACGGTTTTCCTCTTTGATGACTTTCAGAACCGGATCTATTTGCTGCAGTATTTTTTTGCCGGCTGCAGTAAGGGAGACCAGGCGTCTTCGGGCATCATTCTTATCGGTTGATGCCTTAATAAACCTGCGTTTCAATAGCTGGTCAACAAACTGTACTACTGCCGGATGGCTCATTTGAAGATTTTCGGAAATCTCTGTGATACCCAGTAATTTTTCCCGCTTGAGGAGTTCCAGTATCAGGTACCATTTCGCTTCGAAATCAAGATCTGATTCCTTGTACACCTTACTGACATCCTGAGAAAGGCGCTCACTAAGCCTCTTTAACCGGGTTGCGAGCGCCAGTTCTCCTAATTCATTTACCAGGTTCATGAACCAAAGTTAATAAATCAAATCAATGATCAGCCTGCCCTCCGCTTCTCATCCTCAGCACCTCCATTCCTTTTCCTTGCACCTGGAACCTGTGATTTACCAAACCGGTATGTGAAACTTAAAGTTCCAACACGGCTGTCCCGGTTCTGAAAAAAGGTTTCCCCGTATCCGCTCAGAAGGGTCACTGCATTTACCTTGTTGGTAAAAAACACATCAGTGACATTCAGTTTAAGGGAAGCTTTTTTATTTAAGAACTGTTTCTGAATACCAAGTCCCATTGAATAAATCGGATTTATTTCCAGGAACCCGTAGGTGGATTTGCTTTGATAATCGGCAGTTAGCTCCGCCGTGGTGGTTCCATTAATTATAAAGCTATTATTGGTATTAAAGTTAAAGGTAAGTCTCCCTGCATCCAGATTGGTATTCGCCAGATTACCGGTGTACCTGCCATAGTAAGCAAGCGCATTATTGGTACTGCTGAACCACTTCCCTATGGTGATCGGGAAACCAAAACTGGCATTGTAATAATTATATTTGGCCAGGTTCATGCCTGTTTGAAGAACGGTATTAGGCTCCGTATCCGGCGATAAAACACTCAGAATATTATCAGTTGTACGGCTGTAGCCGATTTTGCTGGTATACTTCTGCTTAAACGTATGGGTTAGTTCAAATGAATTGGTGATTTCCGGATTCAGGTAAGGATTACCGGAGGATGAGGTTGCCGGATCCAGGAACACCTTAAATGGATTTAACTGCCTGTAAGATGGTCTGTTTATCCTTCTGCTCAGGGATATGCCTAAATTATTATTTTCACTGAATTTATATCCCAGATATCCGCTGGGAAAAAGCTGGGTATACCTTTTATCAAACGAGGTATTATCCTTCAGCTGCAATCCATCAGCAATGGTATTTTCCAGCCGGAGTCCGAACTGCATACTTAATTTCTTCCAGGATTTCGACCCGTTGATATAGGCTGCATTTATATTCTCTTTGTAGATAAAATGGTTGCTCTTCCCTGCATCAGGAACATTTCCTCCATTACTCCGGTCTGAAAAACTCACATCATTATCCGTCTCGACCCAACTGCTTTTCAACCCTGCTTCTAAACGAGCTCCTATAGCTTTTAAAGGCTGAACATAATCGACCTTTATTGATTTAATCTGCAGCTGCCCCGACAGGTCCCCAAATAAATGGTAAGGACTGCGGGTTGGATTCTGAGCCAGATCAAAATAATTGGTTACATAATTCTGGATCTCATCTGAGCGGAAACGGGCATAGTCCAGATCCGCGCTAAGCTCTTTGCCTGAAGTATCCAGCGTGTGCTTGTAATTTAAATTGAAGCTGCTGTTGCTTCTTTCAGGGCTATTCTTCCCCGATGTAATAAAGGATCCTGTATTCTGATCTGTTGAATTAAATGATTTGGCCTGGCTATCTGAAATCACATTTCCTGCACTGAAAATCCCATTGGCCGTAAAGCCCAGGATCACTTTGGGAGTTAAATAATAGTCGGCACCGACCCGCAGATTATGATTATCAAAATTAAACCTGAAATAATTCTCATAATTGTTTCCGCCGGTTAGCTGGCCATTATTGGTATAAAAACTTCGGAAAATATCCAGATCGTTGAAATCTTCACGATTTCCATAATTGTACGAACCGAAAATATTCAATTTTTTTGAACGGCTGTTCAGATTCACTGAAGGATTGAATTTAGCATAAACTCCCTGTCCGTAACTCAATGCGACACTGCCATTTGTGCCTGAATTGCTCCCTTTTTTAAGCCTGATATCTATAATTCCTGAATTACCTGAAGCATCGTATTTGGCAGAAGGATTAGTTACCAGGTCAATCCTGTCAATTTGTTCTGCAGACATGCTCCTGAGCATATTTGCCAGGTCCTGACCTGACATAGGAACCAGTTTCCCGTCGATCATAACCAGGACACCCTGCCTTCCGCGCATAGAGATATTATCATTCTGATCTACAGTTATCCCGGGAGCCTTCTCCAAAACTTCGAGTGCAGTGCTGCCAACTGCGGTTAAGGAATTAGCAACATTGACAACCGTTTTATCATATAATTGCTGTACCAGGGGCTTGGAAGCAGTTACCACCACCTCCTTCAGGGCATTCTTCGATGGAAGTAGATTCAAATTACCCAGATCAATATTATTTGAGAGACGGATGGTGTCTGATTCATACTTCTGGAAATTTAAGCTCTGGGTTAGCAGCAGGTAATTGCCTCCCGGGATCTTATCGAAAATAAAACTGCCCGATGCATCAGCAAACTCCATTTTGACAAGGCTTCTGTCTGAGGCCTTTAATAACTGGATCGTAACATCATCCAGATTTCTTTTCTCAGAACTGCTTAAAACTCCGCTAATCCGAAAGGAACTTTCCTGAGCAATAGCATTGCTTATGTAAGTACTTACATAAATAAGTATAACAAATGAATACTGCAAAATTGATTTCATGACCTTATATTTTGTGTTTAATTAATTGAATTCAAAGATAAGACGCAGCTATGTTAAATTTTGTTAAAGATGGTCCGGTAAAATTAATGTTACAACTTACCTATATTTTAGATTTCCGGACGGACCGGTCGAAATTAGAAATCCGGAATTAAGTCAATCACAATTAATCATTCCCGGCAGTCCACTTTTTGAAATACAATGTTAAACACCGACCCTTCCGAGAATACTTCTCTGCCTGTTTTAGGATCAACAGTATAATTCTTCTGCACTAATTTATCATCACTTAATTTGAATTCAATATCGAGCGTATCCTTTATCCCTTCCTGCATGTAGAACCAAAGCCCTTTGATGAGGTCATTCTCCCTGACAGCCTGAACAGTTCCAACCCTGGAGTCCTTTTCAAATAGCTTAATGGAAAATTCACCGCTCACCTTATCTCCCGCCAGGTGCAGCCGGACTGAACTGGTATCCTGATTAGCCGTACCTCCAAGTTTCTCAAAGCATAAGATCCGGACGGCTTTTCCGGAATCGTTTAGTTCCGGTGTTTGTTTGCCCCCTTTATTTTTGCCGGTGCAGGCAGCCAGGGTCATCAGGACTGCCAGTAGGATACATATACTTTTCATAAATTGGAATTTATACTTTAATCCAACACTATTCCTGGCCTATTGTTCAGGTTTCCTGCCAAAGAACTGCTCGCTGAAATTGACAAGGAACAATTCGTTGGTAGACCGGGTAACAGCGGTATATAGCCATCTTAAAAATTCGGTATTAAGCATTTCATCCGTAAGATAACCCTGGTCGATAAAAACAGCAGGCCATTGCCCTCCCTGTGCCTTATGGCAGGTAACGGCGAATGCGAATTTTATTTGCAGGGCATTGTAATAAGGATCTTTTTTTATTTCCTCCATCCTGAGCTTTTTATTTTCTATGTGGGCATAATCCGCCAGCACAGCCTCGAATAATCTTTTGCTGTCACTGCCGGACAGACTGGGAGTTTCGGAATAAAGTGTATCAAGCAAAACCTTGCAGCTGAGCGGTTCTGCATCAGGGTAATCAAGCAACTCAATCACCGCATCTGCAAAGCGGAAACCATGCTGCTCTTCCACGCTTCTCAGTTTCCTGATACGGGCGATATCGCCATTTGCAATAAATTCACCGCTGTTGTCTTCGGGTTTTAGCCAGAAGTAATTGTTGCGGACCACCATAATAAAATCGCCTCCCGTTATTTCTTCTTCCCGGTAAAGGATCCTGTTGCGTATGTTTTGATTATAGGCGTTGGCATTTTTATTTGAGCGGCAGATAACGATTGTATTCTCTATACCATATTTATCGTAGGCATAGTTCAGACCTTCAACAAGGCGCTCACCCGTCATTTTAAATATATCGGTATACCCCTTCAGCTGGAATTCAGGAAATATCTCTTTCCCTTTACGGATAAGATCGCGCAATTCTGTGGCATTATAAAGGATCCCTGATTTCTTTTCCTGGCGCACTACGTCGGTAAGTTCATAATGGAAAATACGAAGTCCGAACTGTTCGGCAAGTATCCTGGTATCCAGCGCCGGACTTTCAGCTGAACCCACAGGAGGCAGCTGTGCGGTATCTCCAACCAGCATGAGTTTGCAGTTTTTACCATTATAGACATAACTAATCAGATCCTGGAGCAAACTATGCCTGCTGTAATCATGAACCTGATCTGATATCATAGAGGCTTCATCGACAATGAAAAGTGTATTTTCAGCAATATTATCACTTAAAACAAAATTCATATCCGGACTTGCAGCCACCTTTTTCCTGTAAATCCTTTTATGAATGGTATAGGCCTTTTTACCTGAATAATTACTGATCACTTTTGCTGCTCTACCTGTAGGTGCCAGAAGAACGGAGCGGAGCTTTATTTTAGGCAGAACCTTCACCAGAGCGCTTATAAGGGTCGTTTTACCCGTTCCTGCATACCCTTTAAGCAGAAAACATTCATCCCCTTCACCAGCAGGCAGAAATTTTCCCAACAGGCTGAATACTTCTCTTTGCTGAGATGTGGGGATTTTCCCAAAATATTCCTCCATTAAATCCTGAATGTCCATTGCTCTGCAATTTGCAAATTCTGTATCTTATTCATCCCTTAAAGCCTAAAAAGGATAGAAAATAATTGCAGGATCTAAAACTTTATAAAAAATAGAATATTTGCGCAGAAACAATACTTTTGTTTCAGATGAACAAACTTCTCTATCTTACAGACGATGGCTTTCAATCTCAGCAAGCCGCCAAATGCGACTTGCTGGTACACATTGGCCTGGAGACATTGCAATATGCTGTTATCGATAATGGCAGAGAAGAGCTTAAAGCTCTTGCTGAATTTGAAATCCCTGCCATCCACAGTCAGACAGAACTTCTGAATGCTATTGAAAACCTTCCCGAAAGCAGCCGTGAATTCAAATACAGTTTCAACAGGGTAAAGATTTCATTTGACACTTTTCATTACACATTTATCCCTCAGGAACTTTATCAGGAAGAAAATGAGAGGGAGTATTCTAAATTCATACAATCCGGATCAGAAACCGAAGTTCTGGTGAATACCATCCGTTCAGTTAAAATTAAAAATGTTATAGCCATTGATCCGGAGCTAAAAAAAGCTTTGAACCGCATTTTTTATAATCCGCGTATTTTTAACCAGGCAAGTCCGTTCATTGAAGGAACAAAAAAAATCCGCTCAGAAGGTGATGCTTCATCCCTCTTCCTTGAGGTAAACAGCAAGCATTTACAGATGGCCTGGTTCCGGGGATCAGAATTAATGTTTTATAATATTTTTGACTGTATTAATGCGGATGAATTCAATTATTACCTGCTTAACGCCCTTGAGCAGTTTGATATGGATACAGAGCGAACGGAAATTGTTCTTTCAGGCAAGATCATGGAAGACGACGAACTTTATAAGCGGGTTCAGAAATATTTCAATCGTATCCGATTTGCCGATGCCAGGAAGCTCACCGGATTTCCTGCGAAATTTGAAGATGTATCATCCCATACCTATTTCTCCTTAATCAGTTTGAGTCAATGCGAATAATAGGCGGAAAGCTAAAAGGCTTACGTATAAATCCCCCTTCAAATTTGCCGGTAAGGCCAACAACAGATCTTGCCAAAGAAGCGCTGTTTAATATTCTATATAATCAGTTTGATTTTGAAGAAATCCTTGTTCTTGACCTCTTCAGCGGAACAGGAAATATTTCCTTAGAATTCGCATCCAGGGGGGTCCCGGCAGTGATCTCGGTTGACCGTGATTATGGATGCTATAATTATCTGAAATCTACCGCCAAACTGCACGGGCTTGAAGCCATTAAGGCTTATAAAAGTGACGTATTTAAATTCCTGGAAACGGAAACAGAAAAATATGATCTCATTTTTGCAGATCCCCCCTATGATCTGCCCCAGCTTAATCAGATTGCATCCCTTGTATTTGATAAAGACCTGGTAAAACCTGAAGGGTACCTGATCATAGAGCATCCCAGCATGAAAAGACTTAATAATCATCCTTTATTTCTGGAACAAAGAAAGTATGGTTCCTCCTCCTTCAGTTTTTTCGGCTATAATCCATTGTAAGCAGTTTTTTGATGTAAACCTTCTGATAAAGTTTAATAATAAATTTATCAGAAGGTTAAATAATCATTGTTATATTAGCAATAGCTTTCAACAACTATTTTAGTCAGATAGTGTTATTCGTTAAAGGGATGCCACTATTTACGATTTATTAAAAAATCATTTCTTAAATCTTAATCAATCAGATTATTTAAACTCATTGTAATGGACAAAAAATCTACTTCAATTATGAGACTGACATTTGCGACAGCTTTTGCCCTTGTGTCTCTTGTATCCTGTCAAAAAGATCCGGAAAGCTCCTTGTTGTCATCAGAAGCAATCACTGATATGAATGCAGGTATTGGCCCGCTTCAGGCAGGAGGCCCGGAAATTGTGCCTAATGAATTGTTGGTGAAATTTAAACCGGGGATCTCTGAGACAGCCAGAAACAGTGCCTTATCACGCATAAACGGAGATGTAACTGAAAAAATATTAACCAAAATGATGCAGGCAGCTGGTGACAGGGAAGGGATCGTATTAGTTCGTACCCCTTTGGCTGTACTTGAAGCGCTTGGAAAAATTAAAGGTTCTGAAATTGAATTCGCCGAACCCAATTATATTTATCAGCACCATGCAACTTCTAATGATACCTATTTTACGAATGGATCATTATGGGGAATGTACGGTCAAACCACAACCCCATCCAATCAATATGGCAGTGAGGCCGCAGCAGCCTGGGCAAACGGACATACAGGATCATCAGCAGTTTATGTCGGTATTATTGATGAAGGTGCCATGTACAGCCATGAAGATCTGGCCGGAAATTTTGGAAATCCTTTAGAGATTGCTGGTAACGGAATGGATGACGATGGGAACGGGTATATCGACGATACCTATGGCTGGGATTTTGTTTCGAATGATAATTCCACTTTTGATGGTGCAGCGGATGATCATGGTACTCATGTTGCAGGCACTATAGGTGCAAATGGCGGGAATGGAAAAGGTGTTGCCGGAGTAACCTGGCAGGTAAGGATGATTTCCGGAAAATTCCTGGGTCCCAGAGGAGGAACAACAGCCAATGCAATCAAAGCAGTAGACTATATGACCTATTTAAAGACTAAAGTAGGCTTAAACATAGTAGCGAGCAATAATTCATGGGGAGGCGGAGGCTTTTCCCAACTCCTGAAGGATGCAATTGACCGTGCAGGAACCAATAATATCTTATTTATTGCGGCCGCCGGTAATAATTCCCAAAATCTTACTACTACTCCCAGCTATCCTGCATCCTATACGAGCACGAATATTATTGGGGTAGCTGCGCTTACCTCTACCGGCGCCCTGGCCAGTTATTCCAACTATGGCTCCGCTTCAGTTGATATCGGGGCACCAGGGTCAGGAATTTATTCCACGTTACCAGGCAAAAAAAGCGGTTCATCTGCTTATGGTTCTTATAACGGCACTTCTATGGCTACTCCGCACGTAAGCGGGGCTGCCGCTCTATATGCTGCTACTCATTCTTTAGCCTCTGCTGCTGATATTAAAGCGGCAATTCTGAACAATGCAAAAGCGACCCCGTCTTTATCAGGGAAAACGGTTACAGGCGGCAGATTGAGCGTGGGTACCTTTTAAGATATACTGAAACTATTAAGTTTAAAACACCGGCCCTAAGGGTCGGTGTTTTTTTATTGCAGATCATTGCAGCTCCCGAAACCCGGGCCAAATGGATTGCTAAAATCAAAATCTGAGCCTGTTGGATTTTAGCGCATTTATCCATTAACTTTATACCATGAAGATAGCCCTATTCCCAGGATCATTTGATCCGGTTACCAAAGCTCATGTTGATATCCTGAGACGATCCCTCCCCTTGTTTGACAAAGTAGTTATTGGAATAGGTTTAAATAGCACCAAAGCTGCATATCTGGATCTTAACACCAGGCAAAATATGCTGAGGGCCGTCTTTTCTGATGATCCTAAAGTCGAGGTAGCAAGCTACGAAGGACTTACGGTAGAATTCTGCAAAAAGATCCACGCATCTTATATGATAAGAGGAATTCGTACAGTATCTGATTTTGAATACGAAAAAGCTATTGCACAGATGAACCACGCATTAGTCCCGGAAATTGAAAGCATCTTTATCGTAAGCAAGCCCGGCTACTCATCTATAAGTTCCACCATTGTGCGCGACATTTTAAGGAACAATGGGGATGTAAGGCAGTTCATTCCAAAAGAAGCATTTGAGCTTCTCTGATCCGCTAGTTTGCTACTACATTAATCAGGTCATCTATTAAGGGGTAGGTATTTTCCCTTACCAGCATAAAATCGCCGGGAGCAAGCCAGCGTGCATCGGTTATTCCTTCAGCTGCCTGCGGCTTAAGTTCGGCCTGATTATCAGCCCGCATCCAATACCAGGAAGTCTGTTTCAGTACCAGGCTGCCATTCATCTCATAAATGTGGTAGGTCTTGCATATCTTATCCCCTGAATTGCTGATACTGATGCCGCATTCTTCCTCAACCTCACGTATAGCTGCCTTTCTATTGGATTCGCCTGGGTCAAGTTTTCCTTTTGGTAAATCCCATTTCCCATTTCTGAAAATAAACAAATACTTATTTTCTTCGTTACTAACCAGGCCACCGGCTGCTTTTATTAACCTCACGGACTTTTTAATTTCCTTGAAAACAGACTTATAGTCCCTGGATAAAAGTAAATAGGTCTTAGGTGTTTCCTGAGGCCTTACGCGGTCATAAAATTTGGAAAATTTAAAGTTTTCAGACTTAACTTCCTGATAATCTTCAAGATCGATGGGAAGTGAGTCTGTAAGGATTAGAGCTGTTTCGTTGATATATATTTTATAAATTTGGGGCATGACTAACAAAAGTGAGATTGAACAAAAAGTAGCTGAATTTTTGTTACAAATTAAAGCAATTAAATTACAACCAAACAATCCTTTTACCTGGGCTTCCGGGTGGAAATCGCCTATTTATTGCGATAACAGGATCACGCTTTCCCATCCATTAATCCGTACGTATATCCGCCAGAAACTTACCTCCCTGGTTCAGGAAGAATTTGGTTCTGTATCGGTCGTCGCCGGAGTGGCCACTGCCGGTATACCGCAGGGCGTTCTGGTAGCCCAGGAGCTGGGACTGCCGTTCATCTATGTTAGAGCTAAAGCCAAGGAGCACGGCACGGGCAGCCTGATCGAAGGGGAATTTTCTCCTGGTCAGCGCGTAGTTGTTGTTGAAGATCTTATTTCTACAGGTAAAAGCAGTTTACAGGCCGTAAGTGCCCTAAGAGATGCCGGATGTGAGGTAGCCGGATTAGTTGCAATATTTAACTACGGTTTCGACAAGGCGGAGGAAAACTTCAAAGAGGCAAAATGCCGTTTTGAGACACTTTCTAATTATAATGCATTAATTGACTATGCTGCTCAGCACAATTTTGTTTCTGCATCGGATCTGAAATTGTTAAGGCAATGGCGTGAAGATCCGGAAGGATGGGGAAATACACTATAAACATATATCAATGACTATCATCGAAAGTAAAGTTTCCTTAAATATCCCGGTAAAGGATGTTTATTCATTTCTAAGCGACCTGAATAACCATCAGCAGCTTATGCCTGAAAATATCTATAACTGGTCGTCTACACAAGATGAAGCGAAGTTCACTATTCAAAACATGGCCAAACTGGCTTTGAAGGTGTCATCCAGAGTAAAGGATAAAGAAATTATTGCTGTACCATCCGAAGAGGCTCCTTTTGCGATCGAATTAAAATGGTTGCTGACTGATCTTGGCGGAGAAAAAACCGAAGCTAACTATATCATTTCTGCAGACCTGAATATGATGATGAAGATGCTGGCCGCCGGGCCGCTTCAAAAACTTGCCGATCATCAAACTTCAGCTTTAAAGAAAGTTCTAAAATAAGAGAAATCATAATTTCTATATTCTGCGACAAAACTTCAGTCTAATTTATTGCCTTACAGACAATTAGTCAATAATTTTAAAAAATTAAAGACAAAATTTCCGGCTATCGGCAACAAATCGGAATGGCAACTGTTTTGAGCTTAAGGATATACTATGAATCTAAACAATTTTACCATCAAAGCACAGGAAGCAGTTCAGAAGGCTTCCGAAATAGCAACAGGAAATCAGCAGCAAGCCATTGAAACTGCACACCTTTTAAAAGGCTTGCTAACGGTTGATGAAAATGTGATCAGCTATCTTTTGAAAAAGCTGAATGTAAACCTGAATCGTATCAATGAAGTTATGGATGCTCAGATTCAGAGTTTTCCAAAAGTTAGCGGCAGTGAGATTTATCTGTCCTCCGGAGCGAATACAGCACTTCAAAAAGCACAATCCTATCTTAAGGAATTTAAGGATGAATTCGTTTCAGTAGAACATATTCTTTTAGGTCTCCTGGCTACCGGGGATAAGGTTAGCTCAGTCTTAAAAGATGCTGGAGTTAATCAGGCTGATCTAAAAAAGGCTATTCTTGAACTTCGCGGAAATACACGTGTTACTGATCAGAATGCAGAAGCAACTTATAATGCTTTAAATAAATATGCAAGGAATTTAAATGAATACGCCGAATCCGGCAAACTAGACCCGGTTATCGGTCGGGATGAAGAGATCAGGAGAGTTATTCAGATACTTTCACGCAGGACCAAAAATAACCCCATTCTAATCGGGGAACCAGGCGTAGGTAAGACTGCCATCGCCGAGGGCATTGCTTTCCGGGTAATCCAGGGCGATGTGCCGGAAAATCTAAAGTCGAAAACCGTTTTTTCGCTTGACATGGGTGCTTTAATTGCCGGTGCAAAATACAAGGGTGAATTCGAAGAGCGACTGAAAGCAGTAATTAAAGAGGTTACCCAAAGTGACGGGGAAATCATATTGTTCATTGATGAAATTCATACCCTGGTAGGCGCCGGTGGCGGTGAGGGGGCCATGGATGCCGCCAATATTCTTAAGCCTGCTCTGGCAAGAGGTGAGTTAAGGGCTATAGGTGCTACCACCTTAAATGAATATCAAAAATATTTTGAAAAGGATAAAGCTCTTGAGCGCCGTTTCCAGAAAGTTATGGTTGATGAGCCAAGTACTCAGGATGCCATTTCAATCCTGCGGGGCTTGAAAGAGCGTTATGAAACTCACCACAAGGTGCGGATAAAGGATGAGGCTATTATTGCAGCTGTTGAATTATCCCAGCGTTATATTTCCGACAGGTTCCTGCCGGATAAAGCCATTGACTTAATGGACGAAGCCGCTTCAAAATTGCGACTGGAGATGGATTCCGTCCCGGAAGCGGTTGATGAGCTGGATCGGAAGATTATGCAGCTGGAGATTGAAAGGGAGGCAATAAAGCGCGAAAATGACGAGAAAAAAGTCAAGGAGCTTTCCGAAGAAATAGCGAATTTATCCGGAGAACGTGATTCTCTCCGCGCAAAATGGAAAGCTGAGAAAGACCTGGTGGATGCTATCAATAATCAGGGGGAACAGATCGAAAATTTTAAACTGGAAGCTGACCAGGCGGAACGTGCAGGTGATTACGGAAAAGTTGCAGAATTAAGGTATGGCAAGATAAAGGAAGCCCAGGATCAGGTTGAAAAGCTGAAAAAACAGCTTTCGGAAACTCAGGTAGATAACCGGATGCTCAAGGAAGAAGTTACTTCAGAGGATATTGCGGGGGTTGTTTCGCGATGGACAGGAGTTCCGGTAACTAAAATGATCCAGAGTGAACGTGAGAAACTGCTGCATATGGAGGTTGAGCTGCATAAACGGGTGGCCGGACAGGATGAGGCCATTGAGGCAATTTCTGATGCGATCAGACGGTCAAGGGCTGGATTGCAGGATAAAAGGAAACCGATTGGCTCCTTCATTTTTCTGGGCACTACAGGCGTGGGAAAAACGGAGCTGGCTAAAGCCCTCGCGGATTATTTGTTTAATGATGAGCATGCCATGATCCGTATCGATATGAGCGAATATCAGGAGCGGCATTCAGTTTCAAGGCTTATTGGTGCGCCTCCGGGATATGTTGGTTATGATGAGGGCGGTCAGCTAACTGAAGCTGTGCGCAGAAAGCCATATTCTGTAATACTGCTCGACGAGATTGAGAAAGCACATCCGGATGTATTTAATATTCTGCTCCAGGTATTAGATGATGGACGATTAACCGATAACAAGGGCCGGGTAGTAAATTTTAAAAATACAATCATTATAATGACCTCCAATATTGGTTCGCATCTTATACAGGATAACTTCAAAGATCTGGATGAAATAAACAGGGATGAGATCATTGCTAAAACAAAGAACGAACTATTTGACCTGCTTAAACAAACGATCAGACCCGAGTTTCTGAACCGCATAGATGAACTTATTATGTTCACACCGCTTAACCGCAGTGAATTAAGAGAAATCGTCTCCCTTCAGTTTAAAGGCGTTCAGGATACTCTGAAAGAAATGGGAATAGAGATCGATGCTTCAGAGGAAGCATTAGACTGGCTGTCACAACTGGGTTATGACCCTCAGTTCGGAGCCAGGCCTTTAAAACGGGTGATCCAGAAACGGATTCTTAATGAGTTGTCAAAGGAAATACTTTCAGGAAAAATTGATAAAGACAGTAAGATCAGACTGGATGTGTTCGACAACCATTTTGTCTTCATAAATGCAGCGGAAAGCAAAGAAGCCGCAGTATAATATTCATAACTATCCTGCATGCAAAAGCCGTTTTGATTAAATCAAAACGGCTTTTTGGATGAATTTCCTTGATAGCGTTAGAAATGAGTTATGCCAGTCTTACATTTACGGCACTAAGGCCTTTTTTACCTTCTTCAACTTCAAACTCAACTTTATCATTTTGTCTTATGTCCTGTTTAAGTCCGCTTACGTGAACAAAAATTTCTTTGCCATCCTCTTGGGTAATAAATCCGAATCCTTTGGATTCGTTGAAAAATTTTACAGTACCGGTTTCCATTTAAATTAATTGTTTAGTTGATTAAATAGTTAAGTGTTATGCAAATTAGTTAAATAATTGCATATTTTAATTATAAATTTCTTAAAAGCTTTTTTGAAGTTCTATAGAAATTATGCTGGGCGTAAAAAGGGCTCTGAAGGCTGATCAGCCAATAAGAACACGCATTCCTGACTAAATCTTTTTTAAACACTTATCCACAATATCCTGCATAATCTTTTCATTATCTGTTAGTTCTGAGAGTAATTTGAATTGATTCCTTGCCCGGTCGAGGTTTTGCCCGGGATAAGATGTAGGATAATAAATACTCCCGTTCAGATAATCGGTCAAAAATCTCAGAGCCTGCATATAAATCAGATACTTTCCGGAAAAAAGTATGAGATCCTTTTCAGTGGAAGTTAAGATCTTCCCCATCTCATTGAG